>CAVYQO010000006.1:0-735692 GCA_963770655.1 uncultured Chloroflexia bacterium
GGGAAGCGGAACGCCCGCCGCGGTTGAAATTCCTGGCGAAGTGCAGCGCCTGGCAGCGGCGCGCCAGCAGGCTCGGGCGGGCAAGGACTGGGCGGAATCGGACCGGCTGCGCGCACAGATCGAGGCGCTGGGCTGGAAGGTGAAGGATACGGCGGAGGGACCGGTGATGGAGAGGATACCAACGGATTGAGGGGATGTGATCATGGTTAAAAGTTTGAAGGTTTAAAGGTTGAAGGTTGGAAGGTTTGAATGACGGATTTGCTGACGGCTGAGAGCTGACAGCTATTTATTTCAGCCGCGAATTTCACGAATCAGGACGAATGACACGAAGATGTAAAAAAATTCGCATCTATTCGTTAAAATACGGGTCATTCGTGACAAAGCGGTTAACGGATTGCTGCCAGCGGATTGAACGGATTAGTCGGTTCGTGTGCATCTGTAGTAACGACGTCAGTCGTGGATTTATGGCTGATGGATGTGGTGATGGGGAATAGCGGGGTATAATCATTACAGGCTTTTTGATTTGAAAGAGGATTCGAGCATGAACTGGCAGGAATACATTCATTCTGATCATGAAGTCTTAGCGGGTAAGCCGGTTGTCAAAGGCACCCGCCTGGCGGTGGATTTTATATTGGGGTTATTTGCAGTCGGGTGGACAGAATTCCAGGTACTAGAGAATTATCCGCCCTCAGCCCGGAGGCGATTCGGGCTGTGTTTGCTTTTGCCTCGGAAAGTGTGCGGGATGAGGCGATCTGTACATTTCCGGCTTGATCCTGATGTTATTTCTGGCGAATGAAAACTTCCCGATTAAGAGCATGCGAATTTTACGCCAGGAAGGACATGACGTAGGGGCTATTATCGAAGATATGCCGGGATCCGGAGGTGATCTATGAAGACCCCAAAAATCCAAGCCCCTCCAGGCGCATCGAAGATTTTTGCAAACGTAACCATATTCGTAAACTTGCCTTATACGGCTCCGTTTTAAGCGATTCTTTTGGGCCGGACAGTGATATCGACGTCCTGGTGGAATTCGAACCAGGACATACCCCTGGTTTGGCATTAATCCGCATGCAGGATGAATTATCCGAACTTTTTGGCGGGCGAAAAGTAGATCTGGTGACGCCTAAATTTCTGAACCGGCGAATCCAGAGCAAAGTTCAAAGCGAAGCAGTGATTCAATATGCTCAAAGATGATTGGGTTTATGTGGGCCATATGCTGGATATGGGGCAGAAGGCGTTAGATTTTACCGAGGGGGTAGTATGTCAGGATCTCCCGGATTTGGTAAGATTGCTCGATAGAATCGTCCCACCAGACGAGGGCTGAGAAGCGACAGTTTTACGGACTAAAGATTGGGCAGCCTGGGACCGGCTGCGGGCGCAGATCGAAGCGCTGGGCTGGCGGGTGAAGGGTACAGCGCAGGGGCCGGTGATGGAGAGAATTGAAAAGGGGTAAGCGAATGGCTAAACCGAAAAGTCTTTACCTGAGCGATTATTGGACGAAACAGGATGCGTTAAACTTTCAGGTGTTCTTGCCTGCATTGATGGACATCTTGCAAAACGCCGAGACGCCTTTGACATTGGGGGTCTTTGGTTCATGGGGCAGCGGCAAGACCAGTTTACTGCGGATGCTTGAAGGGCGGATCCATGATCAGGGGCTCCCCTCATTTCGTTCGACCTGGTTTACCGCCTGGAAATATGGCCAACAGGAGTCGCTCTGGCGGGCTTTTATCCTGCGCGTGATTGACGGTCTTTACCCGGTCCGCGATGGAAAAAGGATTTCACTTGACCAGATCAAGGATAAAGACCAGAAAGAGGGGGTTGACTATTTAGAGCGCCTGGGTCTCAGCCTTTACGAAGAAGTGACCTGGCAGGGAGATGAACATTGGAGTCTCAACTTAGGGAAGGCATCGCTGGAGGCAATTAAGCTGCCGATCTGGCTGGCCCTCCATCTGGCGCAGGTTGGCGGCGTTGCGGAAGGCCTTGGGATTAAGCCTGACCTGGGACAAATCCTTGCCCGCGAGGCGAAAACGTATTACATGGCCCAGTTGGAATCGATGGAGCAGTTCGAAGCTGGATTTGAAACCGCCCTGCGCCTGATCCTGGGAGAAGACGGACGCCTGGTGGTTTTCGTGGATGACCTGGATCGCTGTCTCCCGGAAAAGGCGATTGAGATTCTGGAGGCGATCAAACTTTTCTTAAATGTTCCCCAAACTGTCTTTGTATTGGGGATGGATCGGGAGATTGTCCGCCGCGGTATCGAAAGCCATTATGGGGTTGTCTTACGACCGGCGGCAGGCGAGAATGCAGAGCTTCCGATAAACGGGGATGCCTATCTGCAAAAGATGATCCAAATCCCGTTTAATCTACCGCCCTTGGATGCGAGCAGCCGGATCGATTTCATCCAGAACCTGGAAGCTCAAAATTCATCCTTTGCCGGTCTGGATGATATCACACGTAAGGTATTTGCCCGCGGCTTGCTGCCGAATTCCCCGCCAGGTGAAACGCGCTCTGAATATCTATACGCTGCTGAAAGCGATCGCCTCAGAGCAAGAGCGTCAAAAAATGCTTCCGGCTGAAACGATTGCCTGGCCGCTGCTGGCGAAGACAGTGCTCATCCAGAGCCAATGGCCAGAACTGTACCAGGTTTGGCGGCAGTTTCCAACCCTGATCCAAACTTTGGAAGAGGAATGCGCCCGGCGCCCGATGACCGACCAGGAAATGATCCTCAAGCGACCGCTGGAAAGTCCTGCAGAGCGATCGCCTGAGTCAACCAGCAAGCGCGAACAAGATCGTGCTACGGCTCAGGCGGGCGCGCCGGTTGAAGGGGGCGTCCTGGCCCCATTTCTGAACAAACGCCAGGAATATGCGCAGCTATTTGATCTCCTGGCATTTCCAGAAGAAGCTGGCGAGGGCCGGCTGCGGGCGCGCTTCTCCGGCCTGGATCGGGCAACGCTGCGGGCCTACCTGGGGCTGGCCGGAGCAGCGGAGCAAGAGGCTCGCCCGGTGGAAGTGCAATTCCCGGCTGATTTGTTGAGCGATTTACAGACCGGCGATCCAGTGAAACTGCGTGAGGCCCTTGCCCGAACCCAGGAACTGGAAGCCGATCCAAATGGCCCTGCGCACCTGGGTCTCAAGCGCTCTTTACTCCAAGTTGCTCACAATTCAGAGCTGCCAGCGGCCGCCCGAGCAAACGCCGCGGATTCCCTGGATGAATTGGGCTGGCAGCCTAATGATCTCTACCAGTTCGTGCATATCCCGGCCCAGACAGAGCTCAAACCGCCGCTGAAAGAATTCTGGATCGGCAAATACCCGGTCACGAATATTCAGTACGAGCGTTTCTTGAAAGCAGAAAACTTTACCGATGAGAGCTTGTGGACGGGCTTTCCGAAGTACGGCAAGGACAGCCAGCCCATCCCTGGCGAGGATTGGGGCGACAAGCCCTGGATCTGGCTGCAGGAAGCGCTGAACGACAGCGAGCGCTCGCCGGATGGCAAGATCGCCTACCCGCGCTATTGGCACGATCCGCGCTTCGGGATCGCTCGCAAAACCGTCCCGGTGGTGGGGGTGACCTGGTACGAAGCCATGGCGTACTGCCGCTGGCTGGCGCGGAACTGGGGCGACCTGGAAGAAGGCACGGCCAATGCCTGGCGCAGCCGATCCAGGCGTGCCTGCCCACCGAAATCGAATGGGAGACCGCCGCCGGAAAGCAGGAGTGGGTGAAAGCCGGGAAAGAGCGAGAATGGGACGAGTGCTATCCCTGGGATGCGCCTGGATCGGTGACGCAAGCTGAAGAATGAAATCTCTGCGCCGCGCCAATATCGATGAGAGCCAGATCGGGCGGACTACGCCGGTGGGGATGTATCCGCTGGGGGTTAGCCAGCCTTACGGCCTGTGGGACCTGGCCGGCAACGTCTGGGAGTGGCAGCTTAATTATTGTGAATCAGGAAAATCAGGCTGGCTGGGTTTGCGGGGCGGTTCGTGGAGCCGCAATCGAGACTTCGCCCGCCCTTCGTTCCGCTACTACATCAGCCCGTACGGCAATTGGGACAGCAACGGTTTTCGGGTAGTGGTCCGTCCCAGTTAAGTTTTTGTTTTCTGTTCCCTGTTTTCTGCGTTCTGTCCCTGCCCCCCGTAAGGGGGGCGATTTTTGGTATAAAGATTGCATCGATAGGGTGGTGAAAACCTACCGCCATCTCTATCCCCAGGTGACTGATTTTGAAAACCTGTACCGCGCATACCGGGCCGCCCGGCGCGGAAAACGCGGCAAAGCAGCAGCGGCGGCCTTCGAACGCAGGCAGGAGCAAGAACTCCTGGGGCTGCAAGATGAATTAATCGCGAAAACCTACCAACCTGGGGAGTATTACAGCTTCTACATCCATGAACCGAAGCGCCGCTTAATTTCCGCTGCGCCGTTTCGAGACCGGGTGGTCCACCATGCCCTGTGCCAGGTGATCGAGCCGATCTGGGAGCGGCGCTTCATCCATGACAGCTATGCCAACCGGGTTGGTAAGGGCACCCACCGCGCAATCGATTGCGCTCAGGAATTTTCCCGGCGCTACCCTTACGTGCTGCAGTGTGATATCCGCCAGTTTTTTCCTTCTATCGACGTGGAGATCTTACGCGCAGAAATTGCACGTTTAATTGCTGATGCAGATGTGCTTTGGCTGTGCGATCAAATCCTGGCATCTGGCCAGGGTCTTGTTCCGGAAACATACCAGATGAACTGGTTTCGCGGCGATGATCTGCTGGCGGCTCTGCGCCGGCGCGGCCTGCCGATTGGCAACCTGACCAGCCAGTTTTGGGCGAATGTCTACTTGAATCCGTTGGATCAGTTTATCAAGCGCAAGCTGGGCGGTGTCGCTTACCTGCGTTATGTGGATGACTTCCTGCTTTTTGCCTCTGAAAAAGCGGCTTTGCATATCTGGCGGCAAGAAATTATTGATTTCCTGGCTGGGCTGCGCCTGACGCTGCATGAAAACCAGGCTCAGGTTTATCCAACCGGTATGGGCATCCCTTTCCTGGGGTTCAGAATCTTTCCAGATCACCGTCTGCTAAAACGCCGTAAGGTGGTACATTATCGGCGGAAATTGAAATACCTTGCTCGGAGAGCTGCCGGGGCATCCAGAAAACTGGCCAGCTCTCCAGGCCAGCATCCAGGGGTGGGTCAACCATGTGCGCTATGCAGATACCTGGGGGCTGCGGCGGTCTATCCTTGGAGCAGTGCGCTTATGAACGAATCTCCGTTATTTACCCGCACCTATGATCTTTTATTATGGCTGATCCCTCAAGTGCAGAAATTTCCCCGCGTGCACCGTTTTACCCTGGCAGAACATATTCAACGCCTGGCATTGGATTTCCAGGATTCGATCGTTGCTGCGGGAAAGTCGAAAGGCTCTGAGCGGAGCAACCGTTTGCACCACGCGGACATCCAGCTCGAGCAGCTGCGCACCTGGATCCGGCTGGCGCAAGAAATGGGCTTATTCACTGTGCGCCAATATGAGCATGTCAGCCGCCTGACAAACGAGATCGGGCGATTGCTCGGCGCCTGGATAAAACAAATTCCATAAGGGTACAGGCTTCAGGACCTGGGTTTGCGGGGCGGTTCGTGGAACAACAATCAAGACAACGCCCGCCCTTCGATCCGCAACAACAACAACCCGAACAACAATTGGAACAACAACGGTTTTCGGGTAGTGGTCCGTCACAGTTTTGCAGATTGCCAGAAGTGCGCGCCGATCTCCAGCAAAGCGGATCGCCGGCGGCCGAGGCAAAACTGGCTGGCCTGCGACCCGCTTGAACGAGCCTGTCTCGCCAGGCAAATATCGAGCTGCCCCACCCGTTCCAGTAGCCCTCTGGCGACCGTCCGGGTGGGGAGTTTTTTTGATTTGGTACTTTCTGTGCGCCTGGCGCACAGAAAGTACCAAATGCTTTATTTAGTTGATAAGCCGGGGCATTATAATCTCTATCAAATATCCCTTCCCCTCACACAAGGAGCCTCCCATGTCTTCATCCCTCACCGTCGGCTATATCGGCCTGGGCTTGATGGGTAAATCCATCGCCCGCAATATTCTCAAAGCAGGGTTCCCGCTGGTGGTGCACAACCGCAGCCGGGGCGCAGTCGGCGAGCTGGTCGCTGAGGGCGCCAGGGCGGCGTCCTCGCCGGTCGAGGTCGCCAGCCAGGTGGATATCATCTTCACCAACCTGCCGGATACGCCGGATGTGCTCCAGGTGGCGCTGGGGGCGGGTGGGATTATCGAGGCGGCCCGCCCTGGGTTGATTTTCATCGATAATTCGACCATCAAGCCGGCGGCGGCCCGGCAGATTGCGGCGGCGCTGGGCGAGAAAGGCGTGCTTGAGCCTGGACGCGCCGGTCAGCGGCGGCGATATCGGGGCGCGCAATGCGACGCTGACGGTGATGGTCGGCGGCCCGGCTGAGGCCCTGGAGCGGGCGCGCCCCGTCCTGCAGGCGATGGGCAAGACGATCACCCACGTTGGCGATGCGGGCGCGGGACAGATCGCCAAGGCTGCCAACCAGATTATGGTGGCGGCGCAGATGGTGGCGCTGGGCGAGCTGCTGGTCTTCGCTCAAAAAGCCGGGGCTGACCCACGCAAGGTGGTCGAGGCGATCAAAGCCGGGGCGGCGCAGTGCTGGACGCTGGATGTCAAGCCGCCGCGCTTATTTTCGGGGGTCCGCGCCCCAGGTTTCAAGGCCTATATGCAGGCCAAAGACCTGGCGATTATCCTGGAGACGGCGCGGGAATACGGCATCCCGCTGCCTTCGGCGGCGGTCGACGCCCAACTGTTCAACGCCATGCTCGAGATGGGCCTGGGCGAGCTGGATAACTCGGCCGTGCTGGGCGTGCTGGAGACCCTGGCGGGGGTCAGCCTGGTGGAAGAGCCATGAGCACAGCCTGGAAAGCCTTTTTATCCCAGGGGTACCACTTTTCATGGGCCGGGTTTGGCGATTATCTGCTGATCTTTGCGGGGGCATTGCTGCAGGCGCTGGCGATCCGCTTGTTCCTGGTGCCGGCCCAACTGGTCAGCGGCGGGATCAGCGGCCTGGCGCAAATCATCAACTATTACACCGGCTGGCCGATCGGGGTCATGATTTTCCTGGGCAACCTGCCGCTGTTTATCCTGGGCTGGCGGTTCCTGGGCGGGCCGCGCTTTGGGCTGCGCACCGCGTTTGCGGTGACGGTCGTGGCCTTCTTCACCGATTTCCTGGTTCCTTATTTACCGGCGAATGGGCTGACCCCTGACATTGTGCTCAACTGCCTGTACGGGGCGGTGCTGAGCGGGATTGGCTACGGGCTGGTCTATCGTGGGCGGGGAACCAGCGGCGGTACGGATATCCTGGCCAGGATCTTGAACCACTGGCGCGGCGTCTCGCTCTCGCAGAGCTACCTGATGACCGACGCCCTGATTATCGTGCTGGCCGGGATCACTTTCGGCTGGGAAAATGCCCTGTATGCCCTGATTGTATTGTATGCCAGCGGAATTGCCGCCGAGGCGATCACCGAAGGCTCGAACGTGGCGCGCACGGCAATGATTGTGACCAACCAGCCGGAGGCCATTGCGCAGCGCATCCTGGCTGAAATGGAGCGCGGGGTGACGATCTTAACCGGCAGAGGCGCCTACACCGGGGAGGAACGGGAGGTGTTATACGTGGTGATTTCTCGCGCGGAAGTGGTGCAGCTTAAAACCCTGGTTCGGGCTGAGGACCCCCAGGCTTTCATGGTCATCGGCCAGGCGCACGAGGCGCTGGGTGAAGGCTTTCGACCGCTGCATGTTTGAACCTGGGCAAACGCGTTCGGCGCAGAGCAGGTTTCCCTGCAACCAGTTTCACAACCCTGCGTATATTGATTAGAACAAATTTTGGCAGACTTCAGGAGTATGGTGTGCACGAGCAAGAATCAGCCTGGATCCGTGCAGCGCAGCAAGGCGAGCCCCAGGCTTTTACCAACCTGGTAGAACATTACCAGCGGCCTGTCTATAACCTGTGCTACCGCATGCTCGGTAATGCGGAAGATGCTGAGGATGCTGCTCAGGAAACCTTTCTGAGAGCGTACCGGTCGCTGCGCAGCTATGATCGCGAGCGCCCTTTTTCGACCTGGTTGTTATCGATCGCGGCGCACTACTGCATCGACCAGGTCCGGCGGCGGCGCATGCCGGTGACTTCGATTGAAGACCTGCCTGTCCCCGACCTACCGGATCACGCCCCGGATATGGAGACCCGTTTGAGCAGCAAGGAAGAGCGCGCCAGAATTCGGGCTTTATTGGAGATCTTGGAGGCCACCGACCGGGCTGTGGTCGTGATGTATTACTGGTACGATTTTTCGTATGAAGAAATCAGCCTGGCGCTCAAACTGACCGAGAGCGCCGTGAAAAGTAGACTGCATCGTGCCCGGCGGGCAATGGCCCAACATTGGCTGGATCAAAGCCAACCCGTCCAGGCGGCTGCGCCGGCTGTGGCTGTAGAAAGGAACGCGGTATGAACCACCAGCCTTACCTTGATTGGGCCTTTGCTGACCCGGATAATCCTGATGAAACCCTGACCAGTGATCAGGTCAAAGCGCTGCAAACCCACCTGGACGGATGTGAGCAGTGCCGCATGGCGGCGCTGGCCTGGGACGAGGTTCAGCAGGCGCTGGGCGAGGCGCCGGTGGCGGCGCCCCCCGCAGGCTTCACGGCGCGTTGGCAGCGCCGCCTGGAGGCGCGGCAAGCGCACAATCAACGCCGGCAGGGTTTTATTCTGCTGGGAACAAGCCTCGGCCTGGCGTTCTTCTTGCTGGCATTGCTGATTTTCCTGGCCTGGCCGTTAATTCAATCGCCTGGCTTGCTCCTTTGGGCCGGGCTGTACCAGGCGGCGCGTTGGCTATCGATCGCAAGCACTACGCAGCAATTTCTGGGCAGCCTGCTCCAGTCTGTAGAACTACCGGTGTCACTGCTGACCTGGCTGTTGGCGGCTGGCCTGGCGGGGGCGCTGTGCCTGGTGTGGGTGGTTTCCTACCGCTTCTTGACTCAATCTGGAAATATTTTGGTTCGCAAATAAAGTGGAGGGCAGCACATGAAAACAATTGTGAGAATTATTTTGATTACCGGGCTGGCGCTGATCTTGATCCTGCCAGCGATCACCGCCAGCGCCCACGGGCTGCAAGGCACCCCCCCAGGCGATAAACTGGTGTTGGGTGGGGTGTATACCCTGGAGAGCGGAAATACCCTGGACGGCAATTTATTCATCATGGGTGGGAATGTCGCCTTGCAGTCAGGTTCCACCGTGGATGGCGATGTGGCCATGCTGGGCGGCAACCTGCAGGCAAACGGTGCAATTACTGGCAGTCTGTTCGCACTTGGCGGGCTGGTGCAGATGAGCAGCACCACCCAGGTGGACGGGGATGTGAATGTGCTCGGCGGCGACCTGCAGGGCGCCAGCCAGGCGAATATCGGCGGAGAAATTACCAGCGACGCCGGCCCATCTTTGCCCTTAACGGTCCCAGGCGGCCTGCGCTTGCCGGTTCCGAAACTGGATTTCAGCTTCAACCCGGTGTGGGACTTCCTTTGGCTGCTGCTCCAATCCACTTTATGGGCTGCCTTAGCCGTGGTCGCCGCCTGCTGGCTCCTGGTCCAGTGCGCCGGGTGGGCCAGACGGCGACGGCCCAGACGCTGATTTCAGGCGGTCTGGGGCTGCTCACCGCAGTTGTTGCCCCGTTGATCCTGGTGGTGATTTCAATCACGATCATCGGGCTTCCGGTCGCCTTCGTGGCGCTGGTTGCATTGATCGTGGCCTGGACTTATGGGATGATCGCCATCGGCTGCGAAATTGGCGGGCGACTGGCGAAAGCTGCAAAAGCGGATTGGGCTTTACCGCTCTCGGCAGCCCTGGGCACTTTCCTGGTTACCCTGGTGGTGAACTCGGTCGGGAAGATCGTGCCTTGCGTGGGGTGGCTGCTGCCGTTCGTGGTGGGAATTGTCGGCCTGGGGGCGGTGCTGCTGACCCGTTTTGGCTCGCGCCCCTATCCAACGGATTTGGCCCCAGCTTCAGCGGAGCTTGCGCCCGCCCAGCCAGTTTCCCAAGACGAGAATCGTTAAAAGTACATACCCATGATGGCAGCTCATCATGGGTATGTTTTTGTGATCATTTAGAAGAGTTCACGCAAGGTAGTGTATCGCGGCGCCCAACACAATCAGAATTTGTCCTAGATGGTAGGCAGCCATGCACTTTACATTCCCGTGCTTAAGCGGGGCGACAAATTTCTGCAGGCCCAGCAGGGCATCGGAGAGCAAAAATAGAATTGCCCCAGCGCTCACCAGCAAAGCCGGCGCAGTTTGCCAATCGCTGCGCGTCAAGGTGAGCAAGGCCGACCAGGCCATCAGACTGATCACGAATATATAGGCTAACATGGGCAGGACCAGCTTTGACTGGCCCGAGGCGCGCGCCCCGGTCGTTATTTGGTTGAAAACTTCAACGGCAGGCAGCGCGACAAACCCAGCCAGGACCAGGCTGGTCAGGTTGAATTGCGGCAGCGAAGCGGGATTGAAGCCGATGGTATAGGACAGGTGGGCCAGCAAAAAAGCAACTAAACCGGCCAAGAACAGCTCCACGCGCAGGAGCAATAGAATGTCTCCAAGCAAGGAGAACAGGATACCCAGGCTAAACCAGGCCAGCCAGCCTGAAAAACCGCCGATCAACGCCAACCAGGCCAGGATGGCCAGCATCACTGCTGGCTTCAGGATGAAGATTGCCCTGCGCCAGCCTTTTGCCAGGGCGATCCAATCTGCAATGGCCAGGGCCAGCGCGACCAGGATCAGACTATACGTTGACATCACCGCGCCTGTCGTCGCCGATCAGAAACCAAACCAGCGCAGCACTTTTTCGTCATCGCGCCAGTTCTTGCGTACCTTGACCCGCAGTTGGAGATAGATTTTTCGCTCGCTCATCTGCTCAATCTTCTGCCGCGCCAGGGTGCCAATCCTTTTGAGCATGCGCCCGCCTTGACCGATGACAATCGGCTTGTGCGCTTCGCGCTCGACAAAAAGCGTGGCCTCAATGTAAGCGCCCTGCTCGCCGCGTTCTTGATATTGGTCAATGCGGATGGCGATACCATGGGGGATCTCGTCGCGCAGGATGTACAGGGCTGCTTCGCGAATCAAATCGGCGGCAAGCTCGCGCTCGATCAGATCTGTGACTTGCTCGGCGGGATAAAAGGGCAAGCCCTGCCCGAGACGGTCGATGATCAAAGACAGCAGCTTGTCCAGGTTTTCATTTTGAGCTGCTGAAAGGCTCAGCGGGGCGGCGGCAGGGGCCAGGGCGCTGAAAGCAGCGCTGTTAGCGGCCAGGCTGTCGGGGCTGCACAGATCGGATTTATTCAAGGCCAGGATCAGCGGCGCAGGATGTTTCTGGGCGTGGATTAATTGGATGAGGAGCAAATCTTCCGGTTGGGGTGGTTGGCTGACATCGACAACGAACAGGGTTAAGTCGCTTTCCTGCATGGTTTCGGCGGCTCCCTTGTTCATATTCTCCCCCAGTTTGTGCAAGGCCTTGTGCACACCTGGCGTGTCGACAAAAACAATCTGGGCGTCGGGCAAAGTCAGAATGCCAAGCTGGCGCCTGCGAGTGGTTTGAGGTCGCGGCGAGACCGAGGCGATTTTCTGACCCAGCAGGGCGTTAATCAGGGTTGATTTACCGACATTTGGGCGGCCCATAACGGCCACGAAGCCAGTTTTATACTGCGGATTTTGTAGTTGATTTTCTTCCATAAAGATATTTTAACCGGATCTTGACAAATTATTTCAGCAAATCTTAATAAAATTGGGGTCAAAAATTGTCTTGACCTTGCGCCCAGTCCTGGTATAATTCAGTTTCGTCTAATCGAAGGTATTGGATAGAATAGACTTTCCAAAGATACCAAGGCTCACGAAAGTACATTGCGTAAAACGTGCTGGAGGCGCGTCCGGAAACGTTTTGCGCTTTTCGCTTGTCTGCCGATCCGTGGCGACTGGTTTGTCAGAAGCGCTGTCCAGGCGCCAGATCGTGAAACCAGTTGCATAAAAAGTCAGAGTTCAGGAGATGACGTATGGCAAAAAGTTTGCCGAGTAAAACGTACGCGCGGATTGAAGTCAAACTAGACTTGCCAGATTTGATCGAAGTTCAGATCGAATCATTTGAGCGGCTGAAGGCTGAAGGCCTGGCCGACCTCTTCAATGAGCTTTCCCCTATCGAATCTTACAATAAGGGGATGAAGCTGTTTTTCCCCAGCACTAATCCAGATATTAAGGAATGGGGGCTGACCTACTGGTTTGGCGACCCCAAGCACACCATCGAGGAATGCGTCGAGCGCGATCTGACCTTTGCCCGCCCGTTATATGTTTCAGTCCTGCTCGCTGGCTCTGATGTGCCTGAGC
Organism: uncultured Chloroflexia bacterium; assembly: GCA_963770655.1. Classification (GTDB taxonomy): domain Bacteria; phylum Chloroflexota; class Anaerolineae; order Anaerolineales; family UBA4823; genus CAZAGA01. Next base: position 12,403 of record CAVYQO010000006.1, read on the forward strand.
CAATCAAGCAAGACATTTTCTTGGGCGACTTCCCCGAAATGACGGAGAAGGGCACCTTTATTATCAACGGTACAGAGCGGGTGGTGGTTTCGCAGCTCATCCGTTCCCCAGGGGTATATTTCGAAGCGCCCTATGATCGATCTACGGGACGCCCCTTGGCGATGGCCAAGCTGATCCCCGATCGCGGCGCCTGGATGGAGTTTGAAACTCGTAAAAGCGATTATATGACGCTGCGCTTCAATCGTAAGCGCACCGTGCCGATCACGATCTTCCTGCGAGCTTTGGCTGCAGTCAAGGATGGTCTGCCGGACAGCCCAATCAGCCTGGGTACGAATGAGGAACTGCTGGAGCTGTTCAGCTCGGTGGATAACAACCCCGATCGCATGTACATCCCTTCGACTCTGTTCCAGGAACCAGAATGGGACCTTTCGCATGGCCAGACGCTTGCAGAAGCGGCTCTGCTCGAGTTCTTCAAACGGATGCGCCCTGGCGATCCAGCCACCCTGGACAATGCCCGCGAATTTCTTGAAGAACAGCTCTTCGACCAGCGCCATTACGACCTGGAACGCGTTGGGCGTTACAAGCTAAACCAAAAACTTGATCTGCACGGCATCGTCCCAATCGCCCATCGCCGGGTGACAAAATGGGATGTGATTCGCCTGGTGCAGCGTATGATCAAAATTAATAACGGCGTTGAATCAGCCGATGACATCGATCACCTGGGAAACCGCCGGGCCAAAACCGTAGGCGAGCTGATCCAAAATAAACTGCGCATTGGCCTGCGCCGGATGGAACGGGTCATCAAGGAACGGATGTCAATCCGTGACCAGGAGCAGCTCTCTCCAATTACTTTAATCAATATCCGTCCGGTGGTTGCGGCCTTGCGCGAATTTTTTGGCTCCAGCCAGCTCTCTCAATTTATGGATCAGACCAATCCACTGGCTGAGCTGCGCCACAAGCGCACACTCTCCGCGCTTGGACCGGGTGGTCTGCGCCGCGAGCGAGCCGGTTTCGATGTGCGCGATGTTCACCACTCCCATTACGGGCGTATTTGCCCTGTGGAGACCCCAGAAGGCCCGAATATCGGTCTGATCGGGCGCCTGGCCTCCTTTGCCAAAGTCAATGAATACGGCTTTATCGAGACGCCTTACCGGCGGGTGCGCAAGACGCTCAAAGCTGGCGACACCCGGTTGGTGGATCGCACCTTGCGTGAGCCAATCAGCGACCCTGAAACTGGCGAAGTCATCGGCAGCGAGGGCGAGCGGATCACCGAGGCAATGGCCGAGAAAATCCGCAAGCTGAATCCGCCTGAGGTGCTGGTTATTCCATTTGTCTCGGCCGAAGTCGACTACCTATCCGCGGACGAAGAAGACCGCTTCGTGATTGCCCAATCCAACACCCCGATCAGCGAACAGCATGAGTTTGTGCGCCGGCGAGTGTCCTCGCGTTATCACTCGAGTTTCTTGTTCTCGCCGCCGACGAATATCGATTATATGGACGTGGCGCCGCATCAAATTGTCGGTATTAGCGCTGCGTTAATCCCATTCCTGGAGCATGATGATGCCAACCGGGCTTTGATGGGCTCGAATATGCAGGCCCAGGCCGTGCCGCTGCTGCGCCCGGATGTCCCCCGAGTTTCGACTGGGATGGAATATTTTGCCGCTGTCGATTCGGGACAGGTCGTCATTGCCGAAGAGGACGGGGAAGTTGTCTCGGTCACCGGCAACAAAGTGGTTTTGCGAGACAGCGACGGAAAACAGCATATTTACTTGCTGCGTAAATATCAGCGTTCTAACCAGAGCACCTGCATCGACCAGCGTCCGGCGGTGGTAAAAGGCCAACGCGTCCATAAAGGCGATGTCATTGCTGATTCGTCCTCCACAGAGAGCGGCGAGCTGGCCTTGGGCCAGAATGTCACCGTGGCTTTTATTTCCTGGGAAGGTGGAAACTTCGAAGACGCAATCCTGATCTCCGAGCGCCTGGTACAGGATGATTATTTCACCTCTGTCCATATCGAAAAATACGAAGTTGAGTCGCGCGATACTCGCCTGGGTCCTGAGGAAATCACTCGGGATATTCCCAACGTCGGCGAGGAAGCGATAAAAGACCTGGATGATCATGGAATTATCCGCATCGGCGCCGAGGTCGGCCCGAACGACATCCTGGTCGGAAAGATTTCGCCCAAAGGCGAACGAGAGCTATCGCCAGAAGAGCGGCTGCTGCGTGCGATCTTTGGTGAGAAATCCCGTGATGTTAAGGATACTTCTTTGCGCATGCCCCATGGCGAGCGCGGTAAGGTTGTGGATGTCAAAGTCTTCACCCGTGAAGACAACGCGGACTTATCCGCGGGCGTCGACATGATGGTGCGGGTATCTGTTGCTCAGCGGCGCAAAATTACTGCGGGCGATAAGATGGCCGGACGGCATGGCAACAAGGGCGTCGTTTCTAAGGTCGTTCCGGTGGAGGATATGCCGTTCTTACAAGACGGCACCCCGGTGGATGTGATCCTGAATCCTTTGGGCGTTCCGGGCCGGATGAATATCGGCCAGGTGCTCGAGACCCACCTGGGCTGGGCAGCCAGCCGCCTGGGGTTCCGGGCGATCTCCCCGGTATTTGATGGCGCGACGGAGAATGAAATCGAAGCCGAGCTGGCGCGAGCGTGGTTGATTGATAATGCCTGGCAGGATACTGTCGATGCTGCCTGGCTGTGGCTGCACCAGCAAAACTATGCTCCAGAAACGATTGAAGACGACGATGAAGTTCGCCGGCTGTATCTGGAAGCCTGGCTTGGCGGGCGAGGTTATGACGTCAATGAACTGATCAGCGATCTGATTTATGCGCGCCGCTCTACGCTGCACGAATGGCTGCACGATAACGGATTTGATCCTGATAGCCTGCTGTCCTTCGAAGATGAACACTTATCCATCCCACAGCGACAGGAAAGAGATCGCCAGGCGATCGACGTCTGCCTGCGGCATTGGATGGAAGAATTAGGTTATTCAAGCGACAGCATTGCTCATGAAGACCTGGCGGTGAAGGCTGTAGAGGTGTCTCTTGAAACCGGTCAGCCGGTGCCCACCCTGGGTAAACAGGTCTTGTGGGATGGCAAATCGGGTGAAGCCTATGACCAACCGGTGACTGTGGGTGTGATGACGATGCTCAAGCTGCACCACCTGGTGGAAGACAAAGTACACGCTCGCTCGACCGGTCCGTACAGCCTGGTTTCTCAGCAGCCGCTGGGGGGTAAGGCTCAATTTGGCGGCCAGCGCTTTGGCGAAATGGAAGTGTGGGCGTTGGAAGCATACGGGGCAGCTTATACTTTGCAGGAAATGCTGACCGTGAAATCGGACGATGTCCAGGGTCGGGTAAAAACGTATGAGGCAATCGTTAAGGGTGAGCCCATCGAAGAGCCCAGCATCCCGGCATCTTTCCGGGTCCTGGTGAAGGAACTGCAGAGCCTTGGGCTGTCCGTCGAAGCTGTAACGGATACTGGCGAAATGATTAAGTTCGGTAAAGATGAGGAAAGGGCGCGCCCACCCAAACTCCCGACGGGTTTGATGGGACTTGGCGAGGAATTCTAATCGAACCAAGGAAATGCTTGACTCGGATATCAGCGCATGGTAAAATCGCAATTCGTTGCCCCACGCTGGCCTGAGGACGGCTATGCTCCCGTCCAATCAATTAAGCGGACAACATAATCGTGAGGCCATCTCGTAAATTGGATGGCCTCACTTAATGGAAAAAAGCAAGAAGAAGTTTTTATTTTGGAGGCGGATGTGCCAACCATCAATCAACTGATTAGAAAAGGCCGCAAGTCAAAGAAGGTCAAAAGCAAGGCCCCGGCGTTATTATATACGCTGAATTCGATGAAACAGCGTCGGGTGCGTCAAGATAAGGGCGCGCCGCAAAAGCGGGGTGTTTGCACCGTTGTGCGTACGATGACGCCGAAAAAGCCAAACTCCGCCCTGCGCAAGATTGCTCGTGTACGCCTGTCGAATGGGATCGAAGTAACCGCGTATATCCCAGGAGAAGGCCATACGCTGCAGGAGCACTCTGTTGTGCTGGTGCGTGGTGGGCGTGTAAAAGATCTGCCAGGTGTACGTTATCATATCGTGCGCGGCACATTGGATACGGGCGGCGTCAACAATCGCAAGCAAGGCCGTTCAAAGTACGGCGCCAAGCGTCCTAAACCAGGCGCAGCACCGGCAAAAGTGCCAGGTAGAAAGTAGGAGAGATCGAATGTCTCGACGCAGCAGTGCAGAAAAACGCGATATTATGCCCGATGTACGCTACAGCAGCGTGCAGATGCAATCCTTCATTAACCGCGTGATGAGGAGTGGTAAGAAGAGCACGGCGGTAACGCTGGTCTATGATGCCCTCAATCTGATCGAGGAGCGCACCAAGCGCAGTGGTTTGGAAACTTTTGAGCTGGCGTTCAAAAATGTTGCGCCGGTGATGGAAGTCAAGCCCCGCCGGGTTGGCGGCGCCACCTACCAGGTGCCGATGGAAGTGCCCTCATACCGGCGTTTTGCCCTGGCAACGCGCTGGATTTTGGGAGCTGCTCGCTCTCGTTCTGGCAAAAGCTTCTCTGAGAAGCTGGCCGCGGAGCTGATGGACGCCGCCAATAATCAAGGCTCAGCGATCCGCAAGAAAGAAGAAACCCACAAGATGGCCGAGGCCAACCGGGCTTTCTCCCATTATCGAATGTAGGGATTTGTCCTTTGCAGCGGGCGAGCAACACACACCCGTCTGTTGAGCACGAACCACAAAAAGCTGGAATTTAATGCCACGCCAACACGATCTGGACCATTATCGTAATATTGGGATTATCGCCCATATCGACGCCGGGAAGACCACTACCACGGAGCGTATTCTCTTTTATACTGGGAAAACGCACCGGATTGGCTCCGTCGACGATGGGACGACAGTTACCGATTGGATGGAACAGGAACGCGAGCGCGGCATCACGATTGTGTCGGCGGCTGTGTCGGCGGAGTGGAAGGGATATCAAATTAATATTATTGATACCCCAGGTCACATCGATTTCACGGCTGAAGTGCAGCGTTCCCTGCGGGTTTTGGATGGCGGAGTGGTGGTTTTTGATGCGGTGCAGGGTGTTGAGCCCCAAAGCGAAACCGTATGGCGGCAGGCAGATCGCTACCGGGTTCCCCGAATTTGCTTTGCCAACAAGATGGACCGGGTCGGCGCTTCTTATGAGCGCACCCTGGAATCGATCCGCCAACGCTTAGGCGCTAATCCAATTGCAATGCAGCTTCCGATTGGTTTTGAGTCATCTTTCCAAGGCGTCGTTGACCTGATGACTGAGACCGCGACCCTGTGGGATGATGCCTTGGGCCGAGAGCCACGGCAAATTGAAATTCCTGTTGACTTGCTCGCTCAAGTTGCCGAGGGGCGCGCTCGAATGGTTGAGCAGATCGCTGAAACGGATGACGATCTGACCTTGAAATACCTGGAAGGCGATGAAATCTCGATCCCGGAGCTAAAAGCGGCTTTGCGCCGAGCAGTGTTGGGCGGCGTGGCGAACCCGGTTTTCTGCGGCAGCTCGCTGCGCAACAAAGGCGTCCAACCGGTATTGGATGCAGTGATCGATTACCTGCCTTCACCCGAGGATATCCCGCCCGTCCTGGGCATCGATCCAAGAGACAACAGCGAGCTTATCCGCCCGCCGGAAGATGATGAGCCTTTAAGCGCCCTGGTGTTCAAGATCGTCACGGATCCTTATGTCGGGCGCCTGGCGTACGTGCGGGTTTATTCCGGCAAACTCATTCAAGGCTCCATGGTGTATAACTCTACCAAAGAGCGGCGAGAACGGGTTGGCCGCCTGCTGCGTATGTACGCTGACCGGCGCGAAGATATCGAAGAAGTCTTAGCGGGGGATATCGGCGCGGTATTAGGGATGAAAGAGTCCTTCACAGGCGATACCCTGTCTGATGCCGCTGAGCCCATTTTGCTCGAGAGCATCACCTTTCCGCAGCCAGTTATTTACGTCGCTATTGAGCCGAAAACGACTGCCGACCAGGATAAAATGGGAGAGGCCCTGCGCAAATTATCTGAAGAAGATCCAACTTTTCAGGTGCGCGGCGACGAAGAGACTGGCCAGACCATTATTGCCGGGATGGGTGAACTGCATCTTGAGGTCCTGGTGGATCGCATGCTGCGCGAATTTCGCGTCCAGGCTCGCGTGGGACGGCCGCAGGTGGCATACCGCGAATCGATCACCCGCAGCGTTCCAAAAGCGGAATATCGCTATGTCAAGCAGACCGGGGGGCGCGGCCAATACGGCCATGTCGTCCTGGATATCGAACCTGGCGAGCCCGGCAGCGGGGTTGCTTTTGAAAATGATATTGTCGGTGGGTCTATCCCCAGGGAATATATCCCGGCAGTTGAAAAAGGTGTGCGTGAAGCCGCCGAGTTCGGGTGTCTTGGCCGGGTATCCTGCCACGGATATGAAAATCCGGTTATATGACGGTTCTTTTCATGAAGTCGATTCGAATGAAATGGCCTTCAAAATGGCTGCCTCGATGGCGCTTAAAGAAGGTATGCAAAAGGCCGGTCCAGTTCTGCTGGAACCGATCATGAAAGTGGAAGTTGTCGCCCCGGAAGAATACCTGGGTGATATTATTGGCCAGTTGACCAGCCGGCGCGGTCTGATCCAGGGAATGGAAGTCCGCCCGGGCAACGCCCAAGCAGTGCGGTCGATGGTTCCGCTGGCGGAAATGTTTGGATATGCAACAGTTTTACGCTCGGCCACCCAGGGCCGTGGGGTCTTCTCGATGGAGTTTGACCACTACGCCCAGGTTGCAGAAAATGTCGCCAAAGCGATTATCGCTGGCTAAATAAAAAAATTATCGGAACCTTTTTGAATTCAGTCGTTGAAGAGGAGACGCACTTATGGCAAAGCAGAAATTTGACCGAAGCAAGCCGCACATGAATGTAGGGACGATGGGACACATCGACCATGGAAAAACGACATTGACTGCGGCGATCACGAAATTCAGCGCCCTGCAAGGGTTTGGGGAGTTCCGGGCATTCGACTCGATCGACAATGCGCCGGAAGAGAAAGCGCGCGGGATCACGATCAACATTGCGCACGTGGAATACCAGACGGCGAAGCGGCACTATGCGCACGTGGACATGCCAGGGCACCGGGATTACATCAAGAACATGATCACGGGAGCAGCGCAGGTAGACGGAGCGATCCTGGTAGTGGCAGCGCCGGATGGGCCGATGCCGCAGACCCGGGAGCACGTGCTGTTGGCACGCCAGGTGGAAGTGCCGGCGATCGTGGTGTACTTGAACAAAGTCGACATGATGGACGATCCGGAGTTGTTGGAGTTGGTCGAGCTGGAACTGCGTGAGCTGTTGACTGAGTACGGTTTTCCTGGGGACGAGACCCCGATCGTGCGCGGCAGCGCCCTGGCGGCGTTGGAGAGCAAGAGCACCGACCCGAATGCGCCGGAATACGAAAGCATCAAAGAGTTGATGCGCGTGGTAGACGAGTACATTCCAGAGCCGGTGCGCGAAGTGGACAAACCGTTCATGATGCCGGTGGAAGATGTGTTCTCGATCAAGGGACGCGGCACTGTGGTAACCGGGCGTATCGATCGCGGCTTGGTGAAAGTGGGCGATCCGGTCGAGATCGTCGGTCTGCGCGAGAAGAGCATGCCGTCGGTGGTGACCGGGGTGGAAATGTTCCACAAGTCGCTGGATCAGGGCATGGCTGGCGATAACGCTGGCTTGCTGCTGCGCGGCATCGAGCGCACCGACGTGGAGCGCGGCATGGTGGTGGCGAAACCGAAAAGCATCACCCCGCACCGCAGGTTCATGAGCGAAGTGTATGTGTTGAAGAAAGACGAAGGCGGGCGTCACAAAGCATTCTTCAGCGGCTACCGGCCGCAGTTCTACATCCGCACCATGGATGTGACCGGCAATATCAAGCTGCCAGAAGGCGTCGAGATGGTCATGCCGGGCGACAATGTCAACCTGGAAGTCGAGTTGATTGTCGAAGTGGCTTTGGAGCAAGGCTCCAAATTCGCCATCCGCGAAGGCGGCTTGACGGTCGGCGCTGGCGTCATCACCAAGATTCTTTAGTAGTGGAGTTATGATGGCCAAACAGAAAATACGCATCCGTCTTAAAGCATACGATCATCGTGTCCTGGATCAATCTGCACGGCGCATTGTTGAAACAGCGGAAAGAACTGGGGCAAGAGTAGTTGGCCCAGTACCCTTGCCAACTCGCATAGAACGGTTTACAATACGACGCTCGACATTTATTGATAAAGATTCGCACGAGCACTTTGAAATTCGAACTCATAACCGCCTGATCGACGTTCTCGATCCGGACTCAAAAACCATCGATATGTTGATGCGTTTAAATCTTCCGGCGGGTGTTGATATCGAAATAAAAATATAATATTATTTTATTCATCCCAAAGGCCGCAGCGCGGCCTTTGGGATGAATAAAGAATAGAGGCAGTGTAAGAGCTGCGCTGGACGTGGACCCAAAAAGATGAAGCTCCTCGTCAGGCAGTTGACTGCGCTGCGGTCAGGGATGATGCAGCCAAGCCCAGGCTAACAGTCCCGCATACCGCCGTGATTGGCCGGATAACGGTCAAAACACGGTAAACTAAACAGGAGATATTGAAAGATGTTGAAAGGGCTAATCGGCAAAAAGGTCGGCATGACCCAGATTTTCGATCCGGCCGGGGAAGCTATCCCTGTGACTTTGATCGAGGCTGGGCCTTGCTATGTAACCCAGGTGCGGCGACCGGAACAAGATGGATATTCCGCGGTGCAGTTGGGTTTTGATGAAGTCAAGCCAAAGCGTCTTTCGGGTGGTCAACTTGGGCACCTTAAGCGCGACAATCTCAGCCTTCCTCCGTTGCGCTTTTTGCGCGAGTTCCGCCAGAAGAACACGGAGCTGAAAGAGGGAGATAAGGTGACGGTTGAGGTGTTCGAGGTGGGCGACCATGTCGATGTCATCGGCACCAGCAAAGGCAAAGGCTTCCAGGGCGGCGTCAAGCGCTACCATTTCCACGGCGGTCCGAAAACACACGGTCAGTCAGACCGGCACCGGGCGCCAGGTTCGCGCGGCTCTGGCACAACCCCAGGTCGAGTATATAAGGGGGCACGCGGCCCAGGGCATATGGGCGATGATCGGGTTACCGTCCAAAACTTGAAGGTTGTTCTGGTAGATGCGGAGCGTAACTTGTTGGGGATACGCGGTGCAGTGCCGGGTGCTAGAGGCGGTGTTGTCCTGATCAAAGCGGCCAGGAAACAGTAGGCGTGCCACCGAGGATTGGAGCGAAGCGATTATGGAAGTAGACGTTCTTAACATGGAAGGCCAAAAGGTCAGCACGGTGGAATTACCGGCGGAGATCTTTGCAGCCCCAATAAATGTTGATTTGATGCACCAGGCCTATACCCGCCAGATGGCGAATGCACGCCTGGGTACGCATAAAACGAAGGGCCGCAGCGAGGTTTCAGGCGGCGGTCGTAAACCATGGCGGCAGAAAGGTACAGGCCGCGCCCGGCAAGGTTCCACCCGCGCCGCCCATTGGGTTGGCGGTGGAAAAGTGCACACTCCCAAGCCGCGCGATTACAGCGTGAGCATGCCGCTCAAGATGCGCCGGGCAGCGATACGTTCAGCGCTCTCGGCAAAGATGGCCGAAAATGGTCTGGTGGTTGTGGATGTTGTGTCTCTGCCCGAGCCAAAGACGCGTTTGATGGCCAAAGCGTTGGATCGCCTGGTTGGTGATGCCAGTGTATTGATTTTGCTTTCGGAAAAGAGCGGCGAGGCCGAATTGGTCGCCCGCTCGACAAATAATTTGCCGGATGCAAAGACACTGCTGGCTTCCTATGTAAATATCCGTGACCTGCTAAACTATGACAAGTTGATGATCCCGCTGCCGGCGCTGGATGTCCTGGTTTCGCAGTTTGCAAAGTAGTTGGAGGTAGCGATGACAACAATTTACGATGTGCTTCGCCGCCCGCTGATTACAGAAAAATCGAACTATCAAAATAGTAAATTGAACCAGTATGTGTTCGAGGTGGCCCCCGATGCGACCAAAAACCAGGTCAAGGATGCCATTGAAACGCTGTTTGATGGTGTGATGGTAGAGCGGGTCAATGTGATCAATGTGCCTGCCAGACGAACGCGGCGTGCACGAAGCCGGCGGGTGATGATCCGCCGCAGCGGCTACAAAAAAGCCATTGTCACCCTGGCTTCGGGCAGCAAGACCATACCCGTGTTTGAAGGAGTGAAGTAATGGCTGTCAAGAAATACAAACCGATTACCCCCGGACAACGGGGAATGACAGGCTACTCGTTTGAAGAAATTACCAAGGACACCCCCGAACGATCGTTGCTGGTGACTTTGCGAAAGAGCGGCGGGCGTAATTCTTATGGGCGAGTGACTGTACGCCATCGCGGCGGCGGCCACAAACGCCAGATCCGGATGGTGGATTTCAAGCGCAACAAATTCAATATCCCGGCGCGGGTTGCCGCGATTGAATATGATCCGAATCGCACAGCTCGTCTGGCCTTGCTCTTCTATGTGGATGGGGAAAAGCGTTACATCATTGCGCCGATCGATCTGCGGGTCAATGACACCGTGATTTCTGGGCCGCAGGCTGAGGTTCGCCCTGGCAACTCCCTGCCCATCGCCAATATCCCCGTGGGTACGTTGATCCATAATGTTGAGATCAAAGAGGGCAAGGGCGGTCAATTGGTGCGGGCCGCAGGCGGGGCAGCGCAGCTCCTGGCGAAAGAGGGCGATTATGCCCAGGTGCGGATGCCTTCGGGTGAGGTCCGTCTGATCCGCCAGGCCTGCTATGCTACGATCGGGCAGGTCGGCAACCTGGAGCACAGTAACATTAAATTGGGCAAAGCCGGGCGCAAGCGCCATATGGGTATCCGCCCGACGGTGCGTGGTACAGCAATGTCTCCCCGCGACCATCCGCATGGCGGCGGCGAAGGTCGCCAGCCAATTGGTATGCCCGGGCCTAAGAGCCCGTGGGGCAAACCCACCCTTGGTTACAAAACACGCCGCAATAAAAAGACGGATCAATATATTATCCGCCGCCGCGGTAAGAAGCGTAGATAGAGAATTAGAGATTAGAGATTAGAAATTAGAAATTCTGGGAAGAAAAACCAGCCAAAACACTAAGGTCTAATATCTAATAACTAAGATCTAATCAGGAGAAAGAACGATGGGACGATCTCTAAAGAAGGGGCCCTACATTGCCCCGAAATTACTTAAGAAGATTGAAGCCATGAATGAGCGTGGCGACAAGAAGGTAATTCGTACCTGGAGTCGCGCCAGCATGATCTTCCCCCAGATGGTGGGGCACACGATTGCAGTACACGACGGACGGCGGCATGTGCCGATCTACGTAACCGAAAACATGGTTGGACATCGCCTGGGCGAGTTTGCCCCAACGCGCATGTTTCGTGGCCATGTGTCTGAGAAAAAGACGAAAGGAAAGTAGGTTATGGCACACGATATCTTTGCTCAGGCAAAATTTATCCCGATTTCGGCCCAAAAGACGCGGCTCGTGGCAGACCTGGTTCGTGGGAAAGACGTTCAGCAGGCGATCACTTTGCTGAAGTTTACCCCCAACCGAGCTGCCCTACCTGTTTCGAAGGTGCTTGTTTCGGCGATGGCGAATGGTGAAGAGAATTTTGGCGTCAGCCGGGATGACATGTTTGTCTACCGAATTATGGTGGATGAAGCCCCGACTCGCAAGTGGCGACGTTTTGGTGCGCGTGGGCGTTTCAAACCCTGGCTGCGGCGAGCCTCGCACATCACGGTCATCCTGCGCGAACGGGAAGCTTAGTCAAGGAGAAATTATGGGTCGAAAAGTCAATCCAATCGGTTTTCGCCTAAAAATAAACAAGACCTGGGAAGGTCGTTGGTATGCTGAGGGCGATGAATATGTCAGCAACCTGCATCAAGATTTTTCGCTGCGCGAACTGGTCCGCAACGAATCGCCAAAAGCCGGTGTGTCGCGTATCGATATCGAGCGCTTCCCGGGCAAGGTGAAGGTCGTTGTGCACACTGCCAAGCCGGGCATCTTGATTGGTCGTAAAGGGGAGAACGTCAAAAAGATCCGACAAAGCCTGGAAGCCGCAGTCGGCAAGAAGATCGATTTGGAGATCAAGGAAATCAAATCTCCGGATTTGGATGCCTATTTGGTGGCGCACAATATCTCCGATCAACTTGAACGGCGCATCAGCTATCAACGGGCAATGAAACGTGCGATTCAGCAGGCGATTCGCCAGGGTGCACAGGGTATCCGCGTTGAGGTCTCCGGACGTCTAAGCGGCGCAGAAATGGCGCGGACGGTCAACATGCGTGAAGGCCGGGTGCCACGCCAGACGCTGCGTGCGGATATTGACTATGCCTTGGCTCAGGCGTTGACCACCTATGGGCGGATCGGCGTAAAAGTGTGGATTTACAAGGGCGAATTTATGCCCGAGTTTGAAGAAAAGGTCGAATCGACCGAGGGTGTATACGTAAGTGAATAGTGATCAGTCAATCAGTCAACCAGGAAGTGGTTTCCTGGGTGCCTAATTGACTGGGTGTCTGATCTCTGATATTGTGAGGTTGTCATAATGTTAATGCCAAAGCGTATCAAGTGGCGCAAGCAAATGCGCGGCCGGATGAAGGGTAAATCGTTGCGCGGTAGTGAAGTTCTCTTCGGTGATTTTGGTCTAAAGGCCTTAGAACCGGGTTGGGTAACTGCTCGCCAAATCGAAGCTGCTCGCCGGGCAATTGTGCGTGAAATGCGCCGCCGTGGGAAGTTCTGGATTCGAATCTTTCCTGACAAACCGGTCACTCGTAAACCGGCTGAAACCCGGATGGGTAAAGGAAAGGGAAATGTTGAGTTTTGGGTGGCTGTCGTCCGGCCCGGCCGAATCATGTTCGAAATCGGTGGTGGTCTGCCGGATGAAGTCGCTAAAGAATCTCTGCGTTTGGCTCAGTACAAGCTGCCCATTCGCACAAAAATTGTCGGTCGTCACGACCAGGTTGGAGGCGAATAATGGCGAAAAAGGTAGATTTTCGCAGCCTGTCGGAAGACGAACTCCGGTCAGAGTTGGATGATGCACGCCAGGAGTTAATGAACCTGCGTTTTCAAGTATCGTCGGGTGAACTGACAGATTACACCCGCTTGCGCCACACCCGCCGGATGATTGCTCGGATGTTGACGATCCTCTCCGAAAATGAGCGGAAGGCTGGATAGGAAGGTAAAACATGAATAATCGTCGCCGTTTGACCGGTGTGGTTAAAAGCAACAAAATGCAAAAGACGGTAATCGTCGAAATTGTACGTACCTACCGTCACCCGCTGTACAAGAAGGTAGTCTACAGCCATAAGCGAGTCATGGCTCATGATGAGCTCGGAGCGCAGATCGGGGATGAGGTGCGCATCGTTGAAAGCCGTCCACTCTCCCGCCATAAAAATTGGGTGGTGGAAGAAATATTGCGCCGGAGTGTTGGCGCAAGTGAACCCCAGGTGGAGGCCTAGTCATGATTCAGCAGGAAACCCGCCTGAAAGTGGCTGACAACACAGGCGCCCGCGAGCTGTTGGTGATCCATGTCATGGGCGGTTCAAGACGCCGATATGGTCGTGTGGGTGATGTGGTAGTAGCTACGGTGAAATCGGCAGCCCCACAAGGCGCCATAAAAAAGAGTGAAATCGTCAAGGCTGTTATTGTGCGCACCGCTAAAGAGTGGCGCAGAGATGATGGCTCGACCATTCGCTTCGACGATAACGCGGCTGTGATCCTGGATACGGATGGCAAGAACCCGAAAGGGACGCGTATTTTTGGCCCAGTAGCGCGTGAATTACGCGAAAAAGGGTTTATGAAGATCATTTCATTGGCTCCAGAGGTGCTCTAAAGTCGAGCGATGAGGCTGTCTGGCAACCTCAGGACGCAGTAATGGAACGGATAGGAGCGTAAGCAGTGAAAACAAAGATTCGCAGAGGTGATACCGTCGAGGTGATCAGCGGCCGCGAGCAGGATAGAGGCAAGCGTGGTGAAGTCATTAAGGTCATTCCCGACCTGCACCGCGTGGTGGTGCAAGGTGTCAATCTTCACAAGAAACACCAGCGCCAGGTTCAGACCCAGGGTCGCCGCGCCTTATCGCCAGGAATTATTGAATTTGAAGCGCCAATGGACATTTCCAATGTGATGTTGGTTTGCCCTTCATGCAAGAAACCCACCCGAGTGAGTATTCAACGCGAGGGTGAAACTGTCCAACGCATGTGTAAAGAATGCAAGGCGCTGTTCGATTAAACAGGCCGGTTGGGAGCAAATGTATGGGATCAATATTGAAAGAACGTTATCAAAAGGAAGTGGTGCCGGCCCTGATGAAGGCGCTCAATGTGAGCAACATTATGGATATTCCGCGCATCACGAAAGTGGTGGTAAACATTGGGGTGGGTGAAGCCCTCGACAATGCCAAAGCCTTGGATGCAGCCGTGGGAGATATGACCCTGATCACCGGTCAAAAACCGGTCGTCACCAAAGCCCGCCAAAGCATTGCAGCTTTCAAGCTGCGCGAAGGGCGCTCGATTGGCGTGAAAGTGACGCTGCGTGGGGAGCGAATGTGGTCTTTTCTGGACCGGCTCTTGAACATCGCCCTACCGCGTGTGCGTGATTTCCGAGGAATAACCCCGGATGCTTTCGATGGACGAGGCAACTATACCCTCGGTCTGCGAGAACAGTTGGTCTTCCCGGAAATCGAGTACGACAAGATTGACAAGCTGCGCGGCCTGGAAATCACGATCGTAACGACAGCACGCACAGATGATGAGGGTAGGCAGCTCCTGCAGCTGCTCGGCATGCCCTTCAAGAAGGAAGGATAATCAATGGCTAAGAAAAGCATTATCATCAAAGAGACGCGGCGCAAGTACCCCACTCGTGTCCGTAATCGATGCAAAGTCTGTGGTCGCCCGCGTGGTTATTTGCGCCGTTTCGGGTTATGCCGGATCTGTTTTCGCGAATTAGCGCTGCAGGGTAAAGTCCCGGGCGTAACCAAGTCTTCCTGGTAGCCGGGCGGAGGTACGAGAGATGAGTATGACAGATCCTATTAGTGATATGCTGACACGCATGCGCAATGCGATTATGGTGGGTCACCCCCAGGTGGCCCTGCCGAGCTCCAATATCAAGGTGGCGATTGCCAAGATCTTGAAGGAGGAAGGGTACATCATCGGCTATGAAGTAGTCGATGGGACTATCGCAGGTTCGAAAGTGCTGCGCATTCGGTTGAAATATATTGGCGAACGGCGAGAACGTCGTTCAGTGATCACGGGCTTGGAGCGCATCAGCCGGCCGGGCCGCCGTGTGTATACTGGCAAGCAGGAAATCCCCTGGGTGCTTTCAGGTATGGGCGTAGCGATCCTTTCTACTCCAAAGGGCGTAATGACGGGCCAGCGTGCACGTCAGCTCGGAGTGGGAGGCGAAGTCCTCTGCAAAATATGGTGAGGAGGTAGTTGTGTCTAGAATTGGTCGTATGCCAGTCGCCATACCCAAGGGTGTGGAAGTTGAAATAATGGGAAACCATCTGCGAGTCAAAGGTCCAAAAGGCGAGCTTCGGCGCACTTTCGTGCCGGCGATGATCCTTGAGCTCGAAGATGGAAAAATTCTAGTCAAGCGTCCCGATGATGAGCGAACTAATCGTTCTTTGCACGGGTTGACGCGCACCCTGGTCTCTAATATGGTCGTCGGGGTGAGCACTGGCTTTGAAAAAGTGTTGGAAATAAACGGCGTCGGTTACCGCGCCGAATTGGATCCCCAAAAGAACCTGGTTCTGTATATGGGATATTCACATCCTGTGGTCATGGAAGCTCCAGCTGGGATCAGTTTTGAGCTGGATGCGAAAACCCGCCAGATTAAGGTTTTGGGCTATGACAAGGAGATGGTCGGCCAGATGGCAGCGAATATCCGCATGGTTCGACCACCGGAACCCTACCATGGCAAGGGAATTAAGTATTTAGACGAAACAATCCGCCGCAAGGCCGGTAAAGCGGGTAAGGCATAACCTATGGCTACGAAGAAATCACGTTCCGTTGCACGTATTCGGCGGCACCAACGTGTTCGCAAAACGGTGCAAGGCTCTCCTGAGCGACCACGCTTGAGTGTTTTCCGCAGTGTTGCGGAAATCTATGCCCAAGTGATCGATGACGAAACAGCAAACACACTCGTTTCAGCATCTAGCGTTGACCATGAACTACGCGCCCAGATGATGACCTTAAAGAAAACCGACCAGGCGCGCCTGGTTGGTAAGGTGGTTGCAGAACGCGCCCAGGCAAAGGGGATCACGAAAGTCGTTTTTGACCGGGGTGGTTTCCGCTACATTGGACGCGTAAAGGCCCTGGCCGACGCGGCCCGCGAAGGCGGCCTGGAATTCTAGTAGCAGGCTGGCCAGGCAGCTCATGCTGGACGGCCTGCCGCTACTGAGGAGAAAAACATGTCAGACTTTGAAAATTCTGAATTCACAACTACAGATCTGGACGAACGCGTAGTGGATATTGCTCGCGTCGCCAAGGTTGTCCAGGGTGGACGCCGTTTCTCTTTTCGGGTGACGGTAGTCGTCGGAGATAATCGCGGCAGCGTCGGTATCGGTATCGGTAAGGCCAATGCTGTGCCGGATGCGATGCGCAAGGCATCTGAACGCGCCCGCAAGGATATGCATAAAGTAAATCTGTATGGCACAACCATCCCTCACACGGTTATCGGTAAAGTGTCGGGTTCAAAGGTCTTACTCAAGCCCGCATCTCAAGGTACCGGCGTCATCGCTGGCGGCGGTGTCCGAGCTGTGCTGGAAGCGGCTGGCGTTTCCGACATCCTAACGAAATCATTAGGCAGTAACAATGTACTCAACGTGGTTACGGCGACAATTGCGGCCTTAGATCAGTTGAAATCACCGCAGGAAGAAGCAGCCCAACGGGGTAAGCCAGTAAAGGACATCCAGCCTTTCTGGGACCGGAGGCAAAATGTCTAAAGCCGTGCAAACTGATGAAAAAATTGTCCGGATTACTCTGGTGCGAAGCGCGATTGGTTATTCAAAGCGCCACAAGGCAACAGTGCGAGCCTTGGGTTTCCATCGCTTGCACGAGACGGTTCAACATGTCGATACACCTTCCCTGCGTGGAATGATCTATCAGGTCGCCCACCTGGTTGAGGTGGAAGAAGGCTAGGAAGTACCATGAAACTAAACGATCTGAAACCACAAGCAGGATCGAAAAAAGAGCACAAACGTGTTGGCCGCGGAATTTCTGCTGGTCAGGGTAAGACTGCTGGTCGCGGTACAAAGGGCCAAGGCGCTCGCGCGGGCGGTGGTTCACGCCTGTACCATCAGGGCGGTAACCTGCCGTTTTTCCGGCGCCTACCCTTTATGCGCGGCGAAGGCTTCACCCCGATCCACCAGGTTGAATTCAATGAAGTGAATCTCGACCAACTCGAGGGATTTCCTGCTCAAAGTGAAATTACCCCTGAAACCCTGGCAGCCGCACGCTTACTACGCAAAACGCGAAACCCAGTGGTGATCTTGGGCCGCGGTGACGTCAATGTCCCGCTTAAGATCCGTGTGCAGCGCGTCAGCAAAGGCGCGCGGGCCAAGATTGAAGCGGCCGGCGGCAGCGTCGAGCCGGTCGAGTAATTGTGCCTGGCATGCAGAAAACTCATAAGGAGTCCGTACTATGAAGCGGTCACCATGGCGTTATCTCTGGTCTGCACAAGACATCCGTCGCAAACTGTTGATCACCTTAATGATTCTGCTGATCTATCGGTTTGCCGCGCATGTGCCAGTCCCCGGAGCAAATAAAGCTGCGATTGAATCGATCCTGGCGGGAGGAGGGGCAGGCGGTACGCTCTTAGGGTTGCTCGACTTGCTCTCTGGCGGCACGGTTTCAAACTTCTCCGTGTTAGCCATGGGCGTTTATCCCTATATCACCGCTCAGATTATTTTGCAGTTGTTGGTGCCTATCATCCCATCCTGGCAGCAGCGCATGAAGGATGATCCACGTGAAGGCCAGAAATGGATGGAACGTTGGACACTAATCCTGGCAGTACCCATGGCAGCCCTCCAGGCAGTAGGCCAGATTAATATCTTCAACTCGTTTACACAAGGTGTGCCGATCATCTCGAATTTTGGGTTCGCCACCACTGCCAGCTCGCTGAATACATTGACAATTATCATCAGTATGACGGCTGGGACGATGTTTGCGATCTGGTTAGGCGAGTTAATTTCCGAGTTCGGTGTCCGCAACCAGGGTTTGTCGATCATCATCTTTGCAGGTATTGTTGCCCGTATCCCAAGCAACCTGGTGCGGATGTTTGCTAACCAGCAATACTTATGGGCCACGATGTTAGTGGTAGCGGTCGTGTTGGTTGGGACAATCTTTGCCATTGTCGTGGTGCAGCAAGGTCGGCGCAACATACCGGTAATGTACCCGGGCCGGCGAATGGGTAATCGGATGTCGATGCCGGTTAAAGGAACGCTGCCTTTGATGGTCAATATGGCAGGCATGATCCCCTTAATCTTCGCCCAGTCCTTACTTACTTTCCCGGCTATTTTGGCAAGCTTCTTCACCCAATCTTCAGTGTCCTGGGTGAAAAATACAGCCGTGGCGATGCAGAATTTATTTGGTGGAAATAGCAATGCCTATTGGGTCTTGTATTTTCTGATGGTGGTGTTCTTCACCTTTTTCTACACCAATGTGCTGTTTCAACAGCAAAATTATGGTGATAATCTCAAGCGCGTTGGCGCTCGTATCCCAGGGGTGAGCCCTGGTGTTCCAACGCAGCGCTACATGAACAAGGTCTTGAGCCGGGTTACATTTCCAGGGGCGTTATTCTTGGGTATCATCGCCATCTTGCCGTGGCTGCTATCCCTGATTTTCCCCTTCATGCAAGGCACAAGCAGTTCCTTGTTGATTTCTGGAGCCGGCTTGCTCATCGTGGTTGGCGTAGTGCGAGATCTGTTCTTTAACATCGAGGCTGAGCTTAAGCTGCACGGCTATGACGATGTGGCTTTGATACGCTAAAGAGGGATCGATGGCCGTATACATTGTATTGCTCGGACCCCCCGGAGCGGGCAAAGGAACTCAGGCGAAGATAATCTCGGAGACGAAAGGTTTACCTCACATCTCATCGGGAGATATCTTCCGTGAAAACTTAAAAAAACAGACTGAATTGGGCGCCCTGGCTAAAGGTTTTATGGATCGTGGCGAGTTAGTGCCCGATGATGTAACCATTGCGATGATCCGCGAGCGGCTCTCCAGACCGGATTGCAGCGCAGGAGCGCTGTTGGATGGTTTCCCGCGCACTCCGGCTCAGGCAGCGGCCTTGGATGCAATGTTAGGTGAACTTGGCGGCCGGGTCAATTGGGTTCCTTATATCAATGTCGCTGAGGCTGAGTTGATCGATCGATTAACTGGGCGATGGACTTGCCGGGTGGATCCGACGCACATTTACAACAATAAAACCAATCCACCGCAGAAACAAGGCATTTGCGATATCGATGGCGGTGAACTTTACCAACGCGATGATGACAAAGAAGCAACTGTCAAAAATCGGATCCAGGTTTACTTCAAGCAAACCATGCCATTGATCGAATATTACCGCAAAGCGGGCGTATTGATCGAGGTGGATGGTAAGCAATCGATAGAAAAAGTAGGCGCTGACCTGCTGGAGATGCTTAAGTAGGCCAAGGCTTATGAGCTGGGAACAGAATATTATCCTTAAAAATCAAGCCGAACTTTCCTTGATGAGGGAAGCCGGCCGAGTGAATGCCCTGGCGCTGGCGGCTGTGCGTGCGCTGATCCGCCCTGGTGTGACCACGGCGGATCTGGATGCCGCAGCGTTTGAGGTCATCCACAACCATGGAGGCGTCCCAGTATTTAAAGGTTATCCTGGCCCGTATCCGTACCCGGCGACCATCTGCGCCAGCGTCAACGAAGAGTTGGTGCATGGTATCCCGGGCGCCCGTAAGTTGAAGGCAGGCGATATCATTTCCGTGGATTGTGGTACGCGACTGGAAGGCTTTGTCGGTGATTCTGCTTTTACTGCCGGGGTAGGTGAGATCAGTCCAACAGCACAAAGGCTGTTGGAAGTGACTGAGAAGTCTTTGTACATTGGCATTGAGAAAATGCGGGCAGGCAACCGAACCGGAGACATCTCCGCGGCAATTCAGCAGTTCGTTGAAAGCCAGGGTCTCTTTGTCACTCGAGAGTACACCGGGCATGGGGTTGGTCGAAAAATGCACGAAGGGCCGCAAGTGCCGAACTATGGGAGCGCTGGGCGCGGCAGCCTGCTGCGGCCCGGGATGACGATCGCTCTGGAGCCAATGGTGCTGGTGGGAACAGCCCGAACCAGGGTTGCTCCTGATCAATGGACGGTGGTCTCCGCAGATGGCTCGCTGACGGCTCATTATGAGCACAGTGTAGCGGTGACCGAAGGCGATCCGTGGATCCTGACTCTTGAGTAGGATTGAACGGAAAACCTGGACAAAAACTAAAGAACCGGTATAATTGCAACTTTGGCTGTTCTATGCCTGAATTGCTTTTTGAACGAGTTGTATGTAAAAAACCTGGACCAAGGGTTCAGGTATTAAGGAGATCGCAATTATGAAAGTGTCCTCATCAATCAAGAAACGCTGCGCCAAGTGCAGAGTTGTAAAGCGCAAAGGCGTATTGTTTATCATTTGTGACAATCCGAAACATAAACAGCGACAGGGATAAGCGAATATGGCACGTATTGAAGGCGTTGATCTACCGCGTAACAAGCGGATCGAAATTGGTCTAACTTACATTTATGGAATTGGTGTACCGCGCTCGCATGAAATTTTGGGCGTGACGAAAGTCAATCCAGATACTCGCGTTAAGGATCTGACAGATGCAGAGGTAGCCCTGTTGCGCGAATATATCGGCATCCATTTCAAGGTTGAAGGCGACCTGCGGCGTGAGGTGCAGTTAAATATCAAGCGGCTGGTTGAAATCGGCAGCTACAGGGGCTTGCGTCACCGACGCAATCTGCCAGCACGCGGACAGCGCACCCGCACGAATTCGCGTACCCGAAAAGGCCCGAAGAAAACTGTGGCCGGTCGTGGTCGGCGGCGCGGCGCAACCAAGAAATAATGGTTCAACAGCTTTCTCAATCTTTGCCTGGCGGCAAAAACTGTCAGGCAAGGAATGGAGAAGGCTTTACCCTGGCAGTTTCCTTGTTCTGGAATGGGGGCCCTTCCTCCCCCGCGGCCGTCCGGACAAGTCGAAAAAACCAGGACCTGAGCGAAGCGGTTGTCAATCCGGGTGGATCCGGGGAAACAGCCAACTTAGGAAACGAGTGAGGTTTTATGGCTCAAAGTGTACGTTCTACACGCCGTAAAGGCGCAGTAAAAAAAGTGAAGCGCACGCTGTCATCCGGACAGGTGCATGTCCTGGCGACCTTCAACAATACGATTGTGACAGTCACGGACACCCAGGGAAATACAGTTGCCTGGGGTAGCGCGGGCTCGGCTGGTTTTAAAGGCTCTCGAAAAAGTACCCCCTTTGCAGCACGCCTGGCGGCCGAACAGGCCATTAAGGCTGCGATGGCGATGGGATTGCAAGAGGTTGAGTTGTTTGTCAAGGGTCCGGGACCTGGACGCGAGTCAGCGATTCGCGCCGTTCAATCTTTGGGATTGAAGGTTACCTCCATGTCAGACATCACCCCGGTTCCACACAATGGAACCCGCCCGCCCAAGAAGCGCCGCGTCTAAATTGAAACAGGAAGGATAAGGTAAGGGATCTATGGCAAAATATCGCGGGCCGGTATGTAAAGTATGCCGGCGAGAAGGCGAAAAGCTCTTCTTAAAAGGTGAACGTTGCTTCACCCCTAAATGCTCGTTCGAGCGGCGCGGCTATGCTCCTGGCCAACATGGCAAAGGCGGCCAGTTCCGTCGAAAACGTGAATCGGATTACACTCGTCAACTGCGCTCCAAACAGAAAGCGCGCCGGGTTTATGGCGTTCTTGAACGTCAATTCCACCGCTACTACGAGGTTTCCCTCGCTCGTCACGGTTTGACCGGTTTAAATCTGCTCCAAATTTTGGAAAGCCGTATGGACAATGTGGTATATCGTCTTGGTTTTGCGGATAGCCGCGCCCAGGCACGCCTGCTGGTTACCCATGGGCATTTCCAAGTCAATGGCCGGCGCACCGATGTACCATCTATGCTCATCGAGGCAGGTGATACGGTCGCTGTCCGCACAGGCTCGCGCACGCGCACATACTTCAAAGAACTGCCTGATTTCGCTGAGAATAAGTCAGTTCCTTCATGGTTAAGTCGGGATATAAAGGCCCTCTCGGGCTCAGTCCTACGCCTGCCGGAACGCTCTGAGATTGATGGCAATCTGAGCGAACAGTCAATCGTGGAATATTATTCGCGATAATCGGTTCAGGTGTAAAAGTTTCAAGGGCTGTGCGGAACGGAGACAATCCCTCCGCACAGCAAGTGGACTTGGTACCGAAAAAGGATGAGGTGAACCGTGATTGGTCTAAGTAGTATGGTTACGCCGAAGATTGAGCGCGAAGCCGAAGCGCGCAATTATGGCAAGTTCGTCATCAGCCCGCTGGAGCGCGGTTATGGGATCACGCTGGGTAATGCTCTTCGCCGGGTATTGCTGTCTTCCTTGGAAGGCGCAGCGGTCTCCTCGATCCGTATTGCAGATGTGCAGCATGAATTCAGCGATGTTCCTGGCGTACGCGAGGATGTCATCCGGATTATGCTTCAAATCAAGCAGCTGCGGATGAAGCTTTATGATGTCGACACCGCCCGTCTGCACCTGGAGGTGCGTGGGAGTGGTTTGGTCGTGGCCGGCGATATTATCACGCCGCCGGAAGTCGAGATCATGAACCCGGATCTCTATCTTTTCACGGTCGATGATAACAACGCCCATCTTGAAATCGAGATGACCGTCGAACGAGGGACCGGTTACTCGCCGGCAGATGAACGCATCGGCAAACTGCCAATCGGTGATATGCCGGTGGATGCGATCTACAGCCCGGTTAAGCGGGTCAATTGGGATGTCGGGTACGCCCGCGTCGGGCAGAGTACAAATTACGATCGGTTGATCCTGGAAATCTGGACGGATGGCACAATTGCTCCGGAAGAAGCTCTGAGCACCAGCGCCAAGATTTTGATTGATCACCTGCGTCATTTGGCTGGCATCAGCGAAGAAACCCTGGCTGCAATTTCCCTCGAAGAAGAGGAAGGCAGCCGCCTGACCAGTGAAATGATCGAAACGCCGATCGAAAACCTTGATCTCTCTGTTCGAGTATTCAACTCGTTGAAGCGAACGGGGATCACCACTGTCGGCGAGGTGATTGAACTGTTGGAAAAAGGCGATGAGGCAGTCATGTCCATTCGCAATTTCGGCGAGAAAAGCCTGGATGAGTTGCGCCAGAAAATGCGTGAAAAAGGCTACCTTAAAGATGGTAGCGATACTGAAGCGGAGTAGTTTGAGATGCGACATAGAAAATCAGGAGTTAAACTGGGTCGGATGAAAGATGAACGCACGGCTTTGAGGCGTAATCTGATCAAGCAATTGTTTGATCACGAGCGTCTTCAAACGACCCGCGCTAAGGCCGAGGCAGTTCGCGGCCAGGCCGAAAAATTGATCACCCTGGCGAAGACCGGCAATGCTGCCGGGGAAGCGCGCATGGTGCATGCTCGCCGTTTGGCTGCTGCCCGGTTGAGCGATCCGGTGATTGTGAAGAAACTTTTTGACGATCTTGCCCCGCGGTTTAAAGATCGCAATGGCGGTTATACCCGGATGATTAACCTCGGGCCTCGTCATGGCGATGCTGCGGAAATGGTTCTCTTAGAGTTGGTGGAAGACTAGAATGATCTAGATGTTAGAGGTTAGATTTTAGATGGAGTGAAGATCTAAAATCCAAAATCTAAGAATCTAAAATCTGGAAATGGCACGTTACAAAGTTATCCTCGCCTATGATGGCGCCCAGTTTGCTGGGTTTCAGCGCCAGGGACGAGTTGGGCAGGAAACCCGCACAGTTCAAGGAGAGTTTGAAAACGCTCTGCGAGAGCTTGGCTGGGGAGAGCGCACAATCCTGGCAGCTGGACGAACAGATGCCGGGGTGCATGCCAGTGGACAGGTGGTTGCCTTTGACCTGGATTGGGAGCACTCGCTAAACGAGCTGCAGGCGGCGCTGAATGCCCACCTGCCGGCGGATGTGGCAGTCCAAAGCCTTGACCCAGTTCGAGTGGATTTTCACCCTCGGTATGATGCCCTGGCTCGCCGTTACTGCTACACCCTTTACTGCCAGCCAATGCGCAATCCCTTGCGGGATCGCTACGCCTGGCGGGTATGGCCCGAGGTGAACCTGGCCGCACTGGGATCAGCAGCGCTGCCGCTGATCGGCGTCCACGATTTTGCTGCCTTTGGAACCCCACCTCGGGGCGTGGGCAGCACTGTGCGCAGGGTGCTGAGTGCAGGCTGGCAAGCGGAAGATGGCTTGCTGAACTTTGAGATTGTGGCAGATGCTTTCTTGTTTCACATGGTGCGCCGCCTGGTGTTTGTTCAGGTGCGGGTTGCCCAAGGTAAATTGCCGTCAGAAACCATCTATGACCGGTTGGCTGGCGAGGATCGATCGATGTTTCAGGGCTTGGCCCCGGCCCATGGGCTGGCGTTGGTCGAAGTAACGTATGCATAATAACTGCACGGCAAATTAAACGGCCGAGTTTAGAGATGGAGAAAAAGCGTGGAGAAGACATATATCCCGAAAGCAAGTGAAATTACCCAGGATTGGTACATTATTGATGCGAATGGCCAAAACCTTGGGCGTCTTGCCACACAAATTGCTGGACTATTACTGGGAAAATCCAAACCGAACTTTACCCCTGGGATGGATACCGGTGATTTTGTGGTCGTGGTCAATGCGGAGTTGGTGAGCGTGACTGGCAAGAAACGCGAAGAAAAAATGTATTACCGGCACTCACAATATCCGGGCGGCTTAACTGAAACCACCCTGCGTGACCAGTTGGCTCGCCACCCCGATCGGGTGATCCGCGCCGCAGTGTGGGGAATGCTTCCGCACAATAAGTTTGGTCGCCAGATTATCAAAAAGCTTAAAATTTACGCGGGGGTCGACCACCCCCATGGAGCCCAGCATCCCAAAGTCTGGTCGATGGTTAAGGAGTAGGATTTATGGCAGTTCAATATTACGAGGGTATTGGTCGTCGCAAAGAAAGCACTGCCCGGGTACGGGTGATGAGCGGCTCTGGTCGGTTTGTTGTCAATGATAAAACGGCTGAAGAATATTTCACTCGCATGGGTGATCTGCAGGCTATGCTGCAGCCACTTCAGGCTGCAGGTGAAAATCCAGCCCAATTGGATATCACCGTTGTTGTCAAAGGTGGCGGGGTGACCGGCCAAACAGATGCTGTCACGCTCGGGATTGCCCGCGCGCTGGTGAAGATGAATCCAGACGTGCACTCGGCGATGCGCAAAGGTGGTTTCTTGACCCACGATGCACGCGTCAAAGAGCGTAAGAAACCAGGTCTTAAGCGCGCCCGCAAAGCCCCGACTTACACCAAGCGTTAATTCGCTCGAATTTTACAATTCGATTTTTATAATAGAAACACAGCCTCAGCCGGATATCCCCCGACGCGGGCTGTGTTTCTGCTTCTTAATTTTTAATAAAATATCCTAATTACCTCCATCAAGATCACCGGCATCGACCCAGGCAATCGCATTTTCTCCCACAATCGCCCAGATCCGGTTCCCACCATATATTGGCGAACTGAGCTTTCCATCAGCCGAGAATATGTGGGTGACAAAGTGGGTTTTGGGGTCAACCCGCAGAAGTGACCCACTTGCAGGGTGGCCGACCCAGAGGGCGCCAGAACCGTAATCAATCCCCCTCAAACTTTCATTTTCTCGTAATTCGTTTTCAGTGAACTGAATGATCGGGAACACTGCTATAAGCTCGGCTAAATCTTCATCTACCTGGGCGATACTGCCGTCATCGAGCGCCAGCCAAAAAGAGCCTTCAGCGAATGTTAGTCCGCGGGCAGCGCTGTAATTACTGTAGGCCGTTGTGTCGAGTATTGCTCCGGTCTGCAGATCAACCCGGCCCAGGACATACATTTCTGCCATGAACTCCTTACCTGTAATTATGTCTGTTGTTTCTCTAAGGTCCTTGGTTGTCAATCCCAAAAAGGTATCTCCATGCGCGAGGTGACCATTGGTCATGGTTGTTGCGGTGTTTATTTCTTTTCTCGCCTTAAGGTCGTAACGAATCAACTGGTAGCTTGTTTCTCCCTTCACCTGCTGCTCAACCCAGGCAATCCCATCTTGAATGGCCAGCAATTCCAGATTATCTTCGAAGTTCCAAGTATCCAGGACATCAAGAGTGGTGGGGTCGATTTCATAGACATTGTTGGGAACAAAAACCCACAATGCCTGGTCTCCAGCGACCAGGTCTGTGTACAGATGTTTTTTATCCTCGACAACGGTAGTGGTCTTGGTTACCAGTGCGGTTTCGGGATCGATCCGGGAAAGCAATTTATTCCCTTTGCTATCCTCGCCGAGCACAAAGACCGCTCCTTCAGAAAAAACCAGGTTGTTTATTTCAAGATCCAGTTGTATAGTACCATCGAAATTTTCCATTCTGGGTGTTGGCATAATCGTTGGATTGACCTGGCTGATCCGCCATTGAAACTCCTCCTGTTCGGCGGGTTCCAGTGCCACCCTGTCACCAATTTTTAAGGTTTTCAACAGATTTGCGTTGGCAGAAGCATCTACCTCTTCTCCAGAATCCATGGTGACGCCGACCCCCCTGATAACCGTCTTCCCTGTGGACATATCTGTCGAGGTAAGCACCTTGCCGTTTAGAGTACCCAGATGTTTTGAGTTGGGAACCTGATATTCGATTAACCTCACAGGCGACGATGTGGCTGATATTCCGCCTGAGCCACAGGAAATGATTGAAAAAAACAAAAAGACTAAGGCAAATACCTTGATCAGACAGATTGCCGGTTTCAATTTCATATCCGCCTCCATCCAGTCAACTTGTTTAAACTACCTGATTATTCGTACTTCGATGCTTTATTTGTCCGTGAGAGGTAGTCAACTCGGCTGGTACATATTTATTATAGTATCATTATTATCCTTTCAGCCTCCCCTTCAATAACGAGAGTATAATTTCTACCCATGAACCCTGAGAACAAACTTTCCCCTTTCCAAGGCATTACCTTGCTCGGCTTAGGCCCCGGCAATCCTGACCTGCTCACCCGCCAGGCGTGGGAGTTTCTGCATTCCTCCTCTGAAATCTATCTTCGCACCAGCCTACATCCGGTCGTTTCACACTTACCAGATCACTTAATATTCCAGTCTTTCGACGATTTGTATGAAACAGCCGAGACATTTGATGCAGTCTATGAAGAAATCATCGAGCGGATCCTGGATCTCGGCCGCCGTCCTCAGGGAGTGATATACGCAGTTCCAGGTCATCCATTCGTAGCGGAGGCCACTGCACCGGAGATTGCGCGCCGGGCGCGCCTGGAGGGACTGCCGGTGCGCGTCGTGGAGGGTCTGAGCTTTTTAGAACCCACTTTCACCGCGCTTGGGATAGATCCATATCCTCAACTGGCAATGATCGATGCCCTCGAGCTGGCGGCCAGCCACGTACCTGCATTCCCACCCAGCATGCCGGCTTTGATCGCCCAGCTTCATTCTGCCTCGCTTGCATCTGATGTTAAACTGACTTTGATGGCGCATTACCCCGATGAGCACCCGGTTACCCTGGTTCACGCAGCCGGGACATCTCGGCAGAGAGTAGAACACCTGGCGCTTTATGAGATTGACCGCGGCCGGGATATTGGATTACTTACCGCGCTCTATCTACCCCCGCTTGGGCCGGATAGCTCTTTTGAAGCGTTTCAAGAGATAATCGCTCACCTGCGTGCTCCCGATGGCTGCCCATGGGATCGAAAACAGAACCACCAGACCCTGAGGTCGTATCTCTTAGAAGAAACTTATGAGGCCCTGGATGCCCTGGATGCCGACAATCCGTCGGCAATGCAGGAAGAATTCGGAGATCTACTGCTGCAAATTTTGCTACATGCCCAAATTGCCGCTGAGTATGGTGAGTTCACAATGGTCGACGTACTTCGGACGGTGAACACGAAGATTGTTCGGCGACATCCTCATGTGTTTGGCGAGGTGAAGATCAGTGATGCTGAGGGAGTTCTGGTCAACTGGGAGAGGCTAAAGGCGGAGGAACGCGCTAAAAATGGTTTGATTCAATCCAGCGCATTGGATGGTGTGGCATTGGCGCTTCCAGCATTGTCACAGGCGATGGAATACCTGAGGCGCGCGGCGAGAGTTGGCTTTGACTGGCCGGACGTCCAAGGAGCGATTTCAAAACTGGAAGAGGAGCTGGCGGAGGTTTACCAGGCGCAGAGCCTGGAAGACCGCGATCTTGAGATCGGCGATCTGTTGTTTACAGTGGCTAACCTTGCTCGCTGGTACGAGGTCGACCCAGAAAGCGCCCTCCGTCAGGCCAACCAGCGTTTTCGTAAGCGGTTTAGCTTTATCGAAACTGCTGCTGGTAAGGATGGTCGGGCAGTAAGCGATTTGAGCCTACCAGAAATGTTGGAGCTGTGGAAGCAGGCCAAACAGGCAAGTTAAAAGCAGCAGACGCCGGAAGGTTTTTCCGGCGTCTGCTGCTTTTATTTGGAAGCTGTGGGTGGAATAGGGCTCGAACCTACGACCTCTGCGATGTCAACGCAGTGCTCTAACCAACTGAGCTACCCACCCATCGCCCCATGATTATACACAAACAACCCCAAATCGGCAAGGCGGATTCAATAGACACGCCTAAATTGGCCACGAAAAAAAGATCAATATTCGGTTGCGGAACTTAAAAATTCTTGAATTATCGCCGCGGTTCTCACTGGCTGCTCGAGCATCAACATGTGGCCGGCCGAAGGCAGCACTTCCAGGTGAGCCTTTGGGATTCTATCAGCCAGGAATTGGGACATACGCAGCGGGGTCATCTTATCTTCTGTTCCGCATAAGATCAACGTCGGGCAGCGGATATTACCCAAGCGATCGGTAAGATCAAAATTTTGACAAGCCAGGAAATCGTTGTGCAGTAAGCCGGGATGGCTTGCCAGCATGCGCTGGGCTGCCAAACGTTTGAGCTTAATTCAGCAGCCTGGCTGAAGGACCAATCGATGATCGTGGTGACCGTGTCCGCAAATGCTGCTGGGTCCTCGGTTCCTTCGAGTAAAAGCGGGTTAATCTTCAGGCGTGCGCTGCCCCCAAGCAGCGCCAGCGCGCTAATAAGCTCGGGCTCGTCCAGAGCCGCCTGCATGGCGATCGCGCTCCCCATCGAATGGCCAGCCAGGATTACCGGGCCAGCCAGGATTACCTGGCCAAGCTGGAGCGCTCGCAGCCAGCCGATGAGCGTCTGGGAGTAGTCCTCAATACTGGTTCGGGGGTTAGTCCTGGATCTCCCATGGCCGGGTAAATCGATGGCGTAGACCGAAAAACCTGGCAGATGACGAATTTCGGGCGGCCAATAGAGATGGTTTCCACCCGCACCGTGAATAAGAATCAACGAGCGCCGGGCAGCCTGCCCTTGCGATCGATGAACTTGATAAGCTATCCCAGCAACTTCATCCATTCGTATTGTTCTTCGAGTTCGAGTGTTTTGAGATCAAGATCAGAATCGTTATGCTTGCTCCAATGAATAACCCTGAAGCAGCCCAAATGGGGGAAGCTTGTCAGAACTCGCAAAATTTGTTCGGAAGTGAAGTCCGGAGAAGCGTGCCCATGCAGCCCAGTTTTCACAGCCATTAACAAGATTGCAAGGGGAGCAAGCGCCAGACCGGCAGCAAGACCGGTTGCCGGCAGCCACCACCAGGATCCTCGCTGGGTAGGCTGCCGGTGAAAAAAAGACCCGCAACGGCGACAATCAGGATACAGCCGGCAAACATAACCGTCCAAACTACATTGTTATTTTCAAAAGCCATCCAGATCAGGATTGCAACGCCAAGGAAAATAGCGACTCGGTTTAACCAAGGAGCTTGGGCAGAGGTGGTTTTCAGTCTCATGGATGTTTGCTGAGCCGCTCCAACAAATACGGCCTGGCTGCCTGGATAGCTCTTGCCCGATGACTGACTTTGTTTTTTTCTGGTGAATCTAATTGGGCCATGGTTTGACCGAATTCTGGCAGAAGGAAGATGGGATCATAACCGAAACCGTTCAGGCCGCGTTCTTGGGAGATGATTATGCCTTCGCAGATTCCTTCAGTGAAGAAGAGTGAACCCTGTGGGTTTGCAATGGCGATCGCACAGCGAAAACGAGCATGCCAGGGTTCTGGTTTACCATTCAATTTTGTGAGCAAGTAAGCTCGCCGATCAGCATCGGTGGCGCCGGGCATGGGAGAGAAACGAGCCGAATAGAGCCCCGGCGCGCCATTGAGAGCATCTACCTCTAACCCCGAATCATCCCCAATCGTCAGCAAATCTGATACGGCTGCGAAAGCCTGGGCTTTGAGGGCGGCATTTTGAGCATAGGTGCTGCCGTCTTCCTTGACATTTAGGTTTACCCCGATTTGTTCCGGAGTGACAAGTTCGAGAGCGAGATCACCCAACAGCGCTTGCATCTCTACTAGTTTTCCGGGGTTATTCGTGGCCAAAAGAAGTTTTAACATTCAAGCTCCATTGATAATCTCCCATGATATAATCAACGACACTGCATATAGGATACAACGCCGGTGTCCATTCCACGTGATCTTTTCCGGCTCAACGTCGGTTTCATCATCCATGAAAATGTTGGCTATGTTCGGGACTTCCCATTTGAGGTCCCTTTTGTCCAACTACCTCCAGATCTCGAGCTCAAACAATTAAGCGGAGTTGTCCGGATTACCCGAGCCAGTCAAGGTCTCTTAGTTCAGGTACGGATGCACGCTGAAATCCTTGCTGAGTGTGTTCGCTGCCTGACTGATTTTAACCAGCCCTTAGATATTGAATTTACCGAATTATATGCGTTTAATCGTAACTCGGCGACAGAATCCGAGTTGCTTGTTCCTGAAAATGGCAAAATCGAGCTAGAGGGTTTCATCCGTGAAGAGATGATCCTGGCAATACCGATTGGTCCATTATGTAAGCAAGATTGCCTGGGCTTATGCCCGGTTTGCGGCGTCGATTTGAACGAAACGAAATGTAATCACAATCAAGAATCCGGCGATCCACGTCTGGATGTCCTGAAGTTGCTCCTGGATGAGGAGCACGACTCTTAATAATTATTTTTCTGTGCAATTATCCAGCAGGTCCTTGTCCGTTACAGGAGGGCATGGTATGGTAGTCCCAGAACACAGCACGATCGACAAAAAAATGTTGGCGGCTTTACTGGAAAAGGCTGAACTGCAAGGATTTTTAACCGCTGAAGACCTGCTCGATTCGGATTCAGGGGACCCACTCGAGGCAGAACAATTGGCCGCCCTGGTTGAGCTGCTACATCGAAATGGGGTTGAAATTGTGGAAGTGGGTGGCGAGGGGCTGAATCAATTGGCTGGCGAGGCCGAGGAATTAGAAGAATTTCCAGATCTGGATTATATTTCGGTGGATGACTCGGTTAGCCTGTACTTGAAGGAAATGTCTCGAGTACCGCTTTTATCGGTGGAGGAAGAACTCGACCTGGCGAAGCGAATGGAAGCCGCCGAAAACGCACGAGTAGAGCTGATCAAAGCAAACGGCCGGCTGGGTCCACGCCGGCGCAAGAATCTGGAATGGTTGATCCAGGATGGTTTCACAGCCCGGGATTATCTCATCAAAGCGAATACTCGGTTGGTCGTCAGTATCGCACGTAAATATATTGGGCATGGCGTGCCATTCTTGGACTTAATTCAGGAAGGCAACTTGGGCTTGATCCGCGCCGTTGAGAAGTATGATTACCTGCGCGGTTTTCGTTTTTCAACCTATGCAACGTGGTGGATTCGCCAGAGTATCACCAGAGCGATTGCCGATCAGAGCCGCACGATTCGCGTGCCTGTCCATATGGCCGATCGGTTGCGTCAACTCTATAAGGCCACCCAAGAAATGGAGCAGGTGCTCGGACGCTCTCCGACGGTCGATGAATTGGCTGCCCAAATGCAGCTTGCTGGTGATAAGGTGCAGTGGATGATCCAGATCGCCCAGCCGACTGTTTCACTGGAGATGCCGGTTGGCGATGAAGATGACTCGGACTTCGGCATGTACGTGGAAGATGAAAGTTCGCCGAGCCCGGCCCAGGTGGTGTATCAAAACATGCTGCGGGAACGAGTCGACCAGGTCCTGGCGACGCTATCACCGCGCGAAGCGCGGATCCTGCGCTTACGGTTTGGTCTGGATCATGACCGGCCTTACACTCTGGAAGAAGTTGGCCAGAAATTCGGCTTGACCCGTGAACGAATTCGCCAAATCGAAGGCAAGGCGCTGCGCCACTTGCGCCAGCCATGCGTGGCACGCTTGCTGCGCGAATATTCAGGTTAATTGAGTTTATTGACAAAACGATTATCACGTTATAAACTTAGCACGAAAGTTTATAAGGATAAGCATGATTCTGTTCAGCAGCATTCCCGGTTGTAACCAGGCTTTATTGGTCGTGCGAGTTCCGCATATGGCCATGGTGTTGCGCGCCTAGGATAGGGCAGCCGGTACTGCAAAGGGATTCTTTTTTTCTTTTGTATGATTACGAGGGCTGTCCATCTCTGGGCAGCTCTTTCTTTTATGGATCGGACATCAACGCCAGTATTTCATTAATCATAGTTTTTATGGAGGTGGAGCATGACTGAAAATATTCTTGTTGCGGTAGCCTGGCCTTATGCCAACTCGCAAATTCACGTTGGAAATATCACTGGTTCCTATCTGCCCGCCGATATTTTTGCCCGCTACCAGCGGTTGAAAGGCAACCGGGTTATTATGGTATCTGGCTCAGATGCTCATGGCACCCCAGTGACTGTGCGGGCTGATGCGGACGGCACTACTCCAGTGGAAGTCTATAAAAAGTTCCACACCGGGTTTATTGAGCTGTTTGAAAAGCTCGGCCTGTCCTACGATCTTTTCACCAGCACGCACACACAGAACCACTTCAACGTGTCGCAATTGATTTTTCTAGCGCTGCAAAAGAATGGTTACCTGTATACTGAGCGCCAGCAGCAGTGGTATGCCCCTTCGCAAGGCCGTTTTTTACCTGACCGCTATGTGGAGGGAACTTGCTATATCTGCGGATATACGAATGCCCGCGGCGATCAGTGCGATAGCTGCGGCAGTTTGTTGGATGCAACCTTGTTAATCAACCCTCGTTCAAAAATCGATGGCTCCTTGCCGGAGCTGCGTGAAACCGAGCATTTCTTTTTAGATCTAGGCGCCCTCCAGCCTGGAATTATCGAATTCCTACGCCAGCGAGAGAGTTATTGGCGGCCAAATGTTATCCGCCAATCATTGGGGCAGATTCTCGCGGATAACTTGCATGGGCGCGCAATCACCCGAGATCTGGATTGGGGAATTCCTGTCCCAGTTGAAGGATGGGAGGGTAAGCGCCTGTACGTTTGGTTTGAGGCTGTTATTGGCTATCTTTCTGCAGCAATCGAATGGGCTACGCTTTCTGAAGACGGCCTGGATTGGCAGAATTGGTGGTTTAATGACCAGGCGCGGGCATATTACTTTATCGGCAAGGATAATATCCCATTTCATGCCGTGATTTGGCCGGCGCAGTTGGCCGGCGCGGGCGAGGTCTTCGGTCAGTTATTTGCCGATCAGGAGCATACGCACCTGACCTTGCCTTACGATGTGCCTGCCAATGAATTCATGAATATGGAAGGCCGAAAAATTTCGGGTAGTCGCAATTGGGCAGTTTGGGGGCTGGATTTTCTGAGTCGTTATGATCCTGATTCACTGCGTTATTACCTGACAGCAAACATGCCCGAAAGCAAAGATACGGATTGGGATTGGGAAGACTTTCTGCGGCGCAACAATGACGAACTCGTAGCCACATGGGGCAACCTGGCCAACCGGGTGCTTTCATTTGCGTATCGAAATTGGGAAGGCAAGGTGCCCGAACCTGGCGAACTGCGCCCGACCGATCTCGAAATTATCGCGACAGTCGAAGCTGGTTTTCAAACCGTCGGCGAACAATTAGAAGCGGTGCGCCTGCGCGCCGGTTTGAATGAAGCGCTGCGCCTGGCCGCCGAAGTGAACAAATATTTGGATAGAGCCGCTCCCTGGTTTGAAATTAAGAGCGATAAGCAAGCCGCAGGAACCACGATCTTCACCGCGCTTAGGGCAGTGGATAATCTAAAAACACTGCTTGCGCCTTTCTTGCCGTTCTCGGCGCAGCGCCTTCACGGTTTCCTGGGATATACGCAGCCGCTCTTCGGCGAACAATTCGTCGACACAGTACAGGACAGCCTGGGTGAGCATACTGTGCTGCGCTACCGTCCAGGCCAGGCCAGCGGGCATTGGCAGCCCAGCCAACTTCAGCCAGGCGGCCTGTTGAATCAGCCAGAACCGCTCTATAAGAAATTGGACCCAGTGATGGTCGAGCAAGAACGCAGTCGCATGGGTTGAGTTTTATTTTGCCCTCGCTTAACCTAAAGTCCGGCGCTCGCAGCCGGACTTTGCTTTTCTCAGGTATTTCTCAGCTTTTTCTTGGTCTTCTCACAGTTTAAATTTGTAAAATCGGGAGGGTAATCAAGCAATATTATCCGGTGGGAGGCTGAAAGTGAAGAAAAAATATATCTGGATCATCGTTGTTGCGCTAGTGCTCTTGGCGGCTGGTGGAATTGCGTTTAAGGTAGTTGCAAGTAATCGATCTGCAGCCGCCAGCGAGCTTCAAACGACAACGGTTACAAGCGGCTCATTGACGTCCACGTTGAGTTCATCTGGAAATACACGTTCCGGTCAAAGCGCCGAAATCGTCTGGAAAACTTCTGGCAAAGTCAGCGAGGTCACCCTTAAACCTGGTGACCTTGTAAAAGCGGATCAAGAGCTGGCAGCATTGGACACGAGTACGCTTTCAACAGAGATGATCAACGCCAAACAGGATCTGATTACCTCCCAGCAGGCGTTGGATGACTTGTTGAATTCGAAAATTCAGGAAGCAAAAGCTTTACAAGCCGTCGAAGATGCCCAACTGGTTCTGGATAGCCTGAAGCAAAACGCTGCCGAAGAGAGCAGCCAGGCGCAGCTTGCTGTTGCCAATGCCCAAAACGCGCTGGCGGATGCACAAACAAACCGGACAAAAATGGATTATCCCCATTCGACAGATAAGCTGATTATTGAAAAAGCTGAGACCAGCTACTTATTAGCAAAAAAGGCGTATAACGACGCGTTAAGTGAATACACCAAATATGTAAACAAACCGCTTACCCGACCTGAACGCGTCCAGGCATTGAACAGGTTAGTCTCTGCCAAGCAAAACATGGCCACCGCCCTGGCAACCTGGAACTGGTATCAGGTTGGCTATTCAGCAAACGAGATTGCCCAAGCTGATGGCGAACTGGCAGTAGCCGAGGCTAATCTCGATAAGGCCAAGGCGGATTATGAAAATTTGAAAAATGGCGCCAGCGCTGCAGCGATCGCTATGGCCGAAGCCACGCTCGCTGATGCACAACGGGATTGGGCACGTGTGAAAGATGGGCCAAGCACCGCCGATATTGAAGCAGCCCAAGCGGCTGTTGATGCTGCCCAGGCGACCCTGGATCACGCCACATTATTGGCGCCGTTTAGCGGAACTATCACTGAAGTTGACCTTAAAACCGGCGATTTGGTGAGCGCAAACGATCCGGCCTTTCGCATTGATGATTTGGAATCGCTCTATATTGACCTTGAGATCTCCGAAGTGGATTTGGCCAGTCTGAAGGTGGGCCAAAAAGCTACCCTTGAGTTTGACGCCATTGCTGATAAGACCTATAACGGCGAGGTGACCGATATCGGGATCATCGGGACGGTCTCCCAGGGAGTTGTAAATTATCCGGTGACTGTACGGGTAACGGATTCCGATGCAAATATTCATCCCGGAATGACGGCTTCCGTAACGATTATCCTCGATCAGGTTCAAGATGCCTTGATCGTCCCGAATAAAGCGATTCACACCAGCAATGGCCAGCAAACGATTACAGTTTTGTTTGAAGGGCAGCAAGTTGCGGTCCCGGTTACGGTTGGATTAACCTCTGACTCGTCAAGCCAGGTGATTAGTGATCAGCTCCGTGAAGGAGATACAGTGGTGTTAAATGGATCTACCTCTACAACCACATCAACAGGTCAAACGTTTGACAGACAGTTCATCGGTGTGCCTGGGGATTTTGGTGGTGGGCCTCCGGCTGGAATCCCATAAATCTCGAGTAGACAGGTCGTCCGCGCGGGCGAACTCAGTGCAGACGTTGAATGAAAAACCAGGAGATAACATTATGAAAAAGGTATTGTTGATTGTAGGAGTTATTGGTTTAGTTTTACTGGCAGCCGCAGGCGGATTCTATTTTGGAATGCAGTATCAAACAAACAAAGTCGACCAGGCGCAGGCAAATTTTGTGCGAGCTCGCGGGGAGTTCCCCGGAGGCCAGCCTCCAAGTGGTGCAGGGGATTTTCGAGGAGGAAATGCCCTGGCGAATGGTCAAGGGTTCTCCCAGCGTAATGGGACAATGGGCCAGGTGAAGTCGATTGAAGGGAATGTGCTGACCTTGAGTACCGCTGCGGATGTCACCACAGTCAATTTGTCTGAATTGACCCAAATCCAAAAGAATACTGTAGTTCCACTCACGGTGAGCGATCTGATTCCTGGAACACGCGTAGTGGTTACGGGCGAAAAGGATTCTGCTGGAAATATTACCGCCAGCCAGATTATGATTTTGAGTGACATGCTACTGAATGGGCCTTATCCTGCTCCGACAGGAACGGAGCCTTGATATGATCGAAGTACACGAATTAACAAAAATCTATCGCCTGGGTACAGTGGACGTGCCGGCGCTGCAAGGTGTGTCCTTCAGCATCGAGCGCGGGGAAGTCGTGGCAATTATGGGACAGTCTGGATCAGGCAAAAGCACCCTGATGAATATCCTGGGCTGCCTGGATCTGCCGACCGGTGGGCAGTATCTCCTGAATGGTCGGAATATTGCTGGCCTGACCGAAGACGAACTGGCCACAATCCGCAATCAAGAGATTGGCTTTATTTTTCAGCAGTTCAACCTACTGCCGCGTATCACCATTCGCCGCAATGCCGAGCTACCCTTGACCTACAATGGCGGGAAAAGCGAAAAAGAAATCCACCAACGCTCAGGAGCAATTTTGGAAGCTGTTGGGTTGGGAGATAGGATGAATCACCGGCCCACCGAGCTTTCCGGCGGCCAGCAGCAGCGTGTAGCGATTGCGCGGGCTTTGATAAACGATCCGGATTTGATCCTGGCTGATGAGCCCACTGGAAACCTGGATTCGCACACCGGCGCCGATATCATGAACTTGCTGCTCGGTTTAAATAAAGAACGCGGGATGACGTTGATTCTGGTCACTCATGATCCAAATATTGCTGCGCGTTCCCAGCGGGTGATCCACCTGCGGGACGGCCTGATCGTCGATA
Organism: uncultured Chloroflexia bacterium; assembly: GCA_963770655.1. GTDB lineage: Bacteria > Chloroflexota > Anaerolineae > Anaerolineales > UBA4823 > CAZAGA01. The sequence continues at coordinate 50,051 of CAVYQO010000006.1, forward strand.
GCGACCCAGCTTAATAAGACAGGAAAGACAATGAAAATATACAGACTATTGATTGAGGCTCTCGAAAATTTGAGCGCTAACAAAATGCGTTCGATTTTGACAGTGCTCGGGATCGTGATTGGCGTCGCGGCGGTGATTGCCATGCTCTCGATTGGGCGCGGCGCCGAGGCCTCGATCACCTCCCGAATTGAAAGCATGGGCACCAACCTGGTTTATGTGAGCCCTGGCAGCACTAGCTCAAGCGGCGTGCGCAGCGCGGCCGGTTCAGCTAGCACCCTGACTCTGGATGACGCCGATGCCCTGGCCAACCTGGCCAACGTCGACGCAGTCGCTTCGGTTACGAACAGTTTTGTGCAGATGACTTATCAAAGTGCGAATACGAATACGCGTTTGATGGGTGTCACCCCAGGTTATGAAACTGTGAGCTCACTGACCTTGGAAGATGGCGAGTTCATCAGCGAGTTGGAGCAGAATGCCCGCTCGCTGGTGGTTGTGTTGGGCAACACTGTGGCGGAGACTTTGTTTGGAAGCACGGGTGGGGTCGTTGGCCAGAAAGTGCGCTTGAACGGGCAGCCGTATAAGGTGATCGGCGTATTAGCCAGCAAAGGATCGACAGGTTTTATGAACCAGGATGACCAGGTCTTCATCCCGCTTTCTACAGCCTTGAAACGCCTGGTTGGCGGCAACCGGTTTCGCGGGTCCAGCGTCATTAGCCAGATCACCGTTAAAGCCAGCAGCGCCGATACTGTCGATCAGGTTGTCAACGATGCAACGGCGCTAATGAGGGAACGTCATGGGACAGTCGAAGGCTCGGATGATTTTACGGTCACCAGCCAGGAAGCCACCCTGGATGCAGCGACACAGGTGTCCGATACGCTGACAATCTTTCTAGGCGGCATCGCTGGGATTGCGTTAGTTGTGGGCGGGATTGGGATCATGAATATCATGCTGACCACTGTGACTGAGCGTACCCACGAAATTGGCTTACGCAAGGCGGTCGGCGCCAAGCGTCGGGATATTCTGCTGTTATTTCTGGTCGAATCGATGGTCCTCAGCCTGGTAGGCGGTCTGATTGGGGCGTTTTTGGGCTGGGGGGCGGCTCAGTTGATGGGTCAGATCCAGATCAGCGGCAGCACCATTACCCCAATGGTTGGGTTGGACAGCATCCTCCTGGCGACGCTGTTTTCGATGGCAGTGGGTTTATTCTTTGGGATTTACCCGGCGACGCGCGCAGCGCGCTTACAGCCAGTGGATGCTCTGCGTTACGAGTAAAGATTTCAAGTTAACGATCTATGCAGCTATTTTGCAGACTCGGCAAGTGTGTAAAATAGCTGCAGTAAGGCCTGTTTGGCGGTCTGCTCCTTCACCTGGATGCGGTTTCCAGGCCACACATAGCGCCAGGCATGTTCAACCTCCGGAAGGCTTAATCCGATCCACACCAATCCCACCGGTTTCTCCGGCGTTCCACCGCCCGGGCCAGCGATCCCGCTCACCGATAACCCCACCTGTGCTCCTAATTTTTGGCGAACACCGCGGGCCATTTCGAGCACTGTTTCCTGGCTGACGGCTCCAAATTTCTCCAGCGTTTCCGGCCTCACCTCCAATAAGCCGAGCTTAACCTCATTGGCATAAGCGATCACACCGCCAAGGTAGTAATCGGATGAGCCTGGCACATTGGTGAGGTAATGTCCGATCAAGCCGCCTGTGCAGCTTTCGGCTGTCGCCAGCTTCCAGCCTAGCTTGCGCAACGACTCTCCGACCTGAATTTCAAGCGGTATCTCGCTCATGGTTAAATTATACATTGGTAAGGGCTAAAAATTGTATGAACGGGGTTCTTCCCGTGTTAGAATCGACCTGCTATGTCCAGACCCGAGCATCTTGAAGCTACCCTGAATACGCTGCCAGCGAAACCTGGCGTCTACATTATGAAAGACGCCAGCGGGAAAGTTATTTATGTGGGTAAGGCGATCAACCTGCGCAATCGGGTGCGTTCGTATTTCCATGGTTCGCAGACTCACCCGCGCACGCTCAAACTTGTACAGCACATTCAGGAGATCGAATGGATTGTGGTCGGCTCCGAGCTGGAAGCCTTGATCCTGGAAATGAACCTGATCAAGAAGCATCGCCCGCATTTCAATGTGCGCCTTAAAGACGATAAACGCTACCCTTACATTAAAGTGCACTGGGGTGATCCATTCCCGAAAGTAACCGTTACCCGTCAAATGGTGCAGGATGGCTCGCGATATTTTGGGCCTTACACCAGCGTTTGGGCAGTCCACCAAACCCTTGACGTGCTGCGGCGGATTTTTTCTTATTTGACTTGTGATCGAGAAATCAGCGGTCAGGACGAACGCGCCTGTCTCTATTACGATATTAAACTGTGCCGGGCGCCCTGCATCGGAGCGATCGACCAGGCCGGCTATCGCCAGATGATCGATGATCTCAGCCAATTTCTACAGGGGCGGACAGAGAAGGTCGTTTCGCGGCTGCAAGAGGAGATGGAACTGGCAGCCGTAGAATTACGCTTCGAGCGCGCGGCTGCCTTGCGTGACCAGATCCGGGCAATCGACAATGTTGTCGAACGGCAGAAAGTGATCTCTACTGATTATATCGATTCGGATGTGCTGGCCCTGGCCCGATCAGACGGCGAGGCCTGTGTGCAGGTATTTTTCATCCGCGGCGGCAAATTGATCGGTCGAGATTATTTCTTGCTGGAAGGAGCTGCAAACGTCAGCGATTCGGATGTCATGGGCGAATTCCTAAAGCAGTTCTATGATCAGGCGCCAGTGGTGCCACCACAGGTGCTGCTGCCCCAAGAGGTCGAGGAAGCCAATATTATCCGCCAGTGGCTGCAGCAGAAGAGCGCAGACGGCGTGGTCGAAATCCTGGTGCCTCGCCAGGGCATCCAGCAAGAACTGATTGAAATGGCTGCCGAAAACGCGGCTGAAACCCTGCGGAGTTTGCAAGCGCAATGGGAAACTGATCGGGTGCGCCAGGAGCAATCTATAGCCGAGCTGCGTGAAGCCTTGGGCTTGCAAAATTTACTCAATCGGATAGAGTGCTACGACATTTCGAATACCCAGGGTACCGCTGCGGTGGGCAGCATGGTTGTCTTTGAACAGGGAATACCGAAGAAGAGCCTATATCGGCGATTTAATATCCGCAGCGTCCAGGGGCCGGATGATTTTGCCAGCATGGAAGAAGTGCTGACCCGGCGCTTTAATCGCTGGAAAACCGCCCAGGACAACCAGGCAACCCCTGGAAAGAAAGTGGACCCGGCATTCGCGCTGCTTCCAGATTTGCTGATGGTGGATGGCGGCAAAGGTCAACTTGCGCGGGCTGTGAAGGTGTTGGAGAGCTACGGGTTAACCGAGGTTGTACCGGTAGTCAGCCTGGCCAAGCAAAATGAGGAATTGTTTATCCCTGGACGGAATAATTCGCTGATGCTGCCCCGCCAATCGCAGGGTTTCTACCTCATTCAGCGCATCCGCGACGAGGCGCATCGTTTCGCCATCACTGCCCATCGCAACCGGCGGGCCAAAGAAGGCGTCGCCTCCCAGCTCGATCGTATTCCTGGAATTGGACCCGCCCGGCGCAGGGCTTTGTTAAACCACTTCGGCTCGCTTGAGGATATTCGCCAGGCGACGCCTGAGGAACTAACCGCGGTGACCGGGATTACGCCCGCGTTGGCCCAGGTGATCAAAGATAACCTGGATTAATGATAAGATATTGTTAACGCCTTATCAAGTTTATTTATTGAAATGTAAAAGAAGGATCTTATGGCTGGCAAGAATAAACAAATCAAATCAAGCAGTGAAGAGAAAAGTATCCGCATTCAACGCATCATTTTCATCGCTTTCAGCGTCATCATCGTATTAACCATGGTATTGGGAATGATGGCAAAATAGCGCAGAAAAAGCTGGTTATCTAATTTGTATCACCGGCTAGCTGCTCCAGCTTCATACTTAGCTCGCGCCACTGGATCTTGGAGACGCCCATTTTTTGGCGGATGGTGGTGTGATCCACACCCGTCTGCCAGTCGATCAATGCACTAGTCCAGCGGCACATATCGAAGGACAGGTGTTTGGTTAACCCGGCCTCCTCGCCGAGGTCTTCCAACAGGTATTCCAGGCGGCGCGGCGACCAGGGGAACAAGCGGTCGGTTAAATCATATTGTCCTTGATATTCCTCAAACGCCTCAATCCAGCTCTCGGGCAGCTCGATTTTACGTTCTTTATAGCGGTTTTGAGGGCTGGCATAGCGGATAAACAGGATTGGTCCGTTGGGCGCCTGCAGATCGACATGATTGGGGTTCAGAGCCAGGCACTCGCCTTTTTTGATCCCGGTGGCAAGCAGGAGTGCGACCAGTGCGTATGGACGGGCATCCGGTTTGCTGGCGAGACGATGTACCTGGGCAGCCTGGAGAACGAGATCGACTTCGACGGAAGTGAGCACTGAGGGGAGGGGGCTGATGGCAGATTTTTGAAGGACCCTTTCCGCCGGGTCCACTGTGATCACGCCATTCTGAGAGAGCCAGCGAAAAAAGGCTTTAATTGAAGTAATTCGGCGTGAGAGGGTTTTCGGGCTGCAGGGAACCCCGCGCTTATTTTGCATCCAATCCAGAAAATTATTCAAGTCGTTGGTTGAGATACTGCCCAGGGTGCGATCTGGAGGTAGAAAAGAGGCTAGCAGGCGGAGATCGGCCAAGAAAGCTTTGATGGTGTGAATCGAATTTCCCTGGTCTTCCAGGTAGATTTGCCAGGCGCGTAGAGATGGAAGCAATAGATTGCTAGAGGTGATATGAGCGCTGGCTTGGGATTTCAGTTGTGCTGTTATCTGAAGACATAAGAGCTTCTTTCTTTGAAATAATGCGGATAGTAAATTCGTATAGCCTATCTACATTGTATATAATTTTTGTCCGCTTGTCAATTGCTTTTGTTGAAGTTTCTCGGTTTCTTTGAAACTGGTTTTCGGTTAAGAAATATTCCCTTCCAACCCCAGCTCAGGGGCGATCCTGCGCATCGCCAGGATCACATTCTCGACATGCTCCCACTGCTCAACCCCAAATTCCCGCGTGGCGACTTCGATTTCATCCCGATTTGCCCCGGCAGCAAAGGCTTTGTCTTTCCATTTCTTTTTCACAGAGGCAGCATTAAGATCATACAGCGAGCGCGATGGCCGGACCAAAGCCACCGCGGTCACCAGGCCTGTGATCTCGTCACAGGCATATAACGCCTTCTCCATCAGGGTTGTGCGCGGCACGCCGGTGTGATCGGCATGACTTAGCACTGCCTGGATGATCTCTTCCGGCACACGGCGCTGGCGTAAAATGGGCGCGCCGGCTTGTGGGTGCTGTTCAAGAGTTGGGTGGATTTCCCAATCGAAATCGTGGAGGAGACCAGTGGCGCCCCACAGATCTAGATCCTGGCTCAATTTCTCGGCATAAAAGCGCATGGCGGCTTCGACGGCGAGCATATGGCGGACAAGGTTTTCGTTTTTTACATATTCGCGGACAATTGCAAGGGCGACAGTACGATCCATAACGGTTTACGATTTCTCAACTCCTTTATCATTATTGATTATCGCTCGGGAATATCGGCTCTGGCTCACCCAAGTCGATCTCGGGCGGTTGGAAGTAAACTTCCCACAAAGCGACCAGGGTAGCAGGGATTTCGCGCAGGCTCCACCACAAATGGCTGCGGAGGCGGTATTGGCGTAAATCGGCTGAGACGCCTTGAGACTTCAATCCTAAGGTGTTGCATAGATATAAGGCGCGCGGGAGGTGAAAGCTCTGAGTGACCAGGATGGCTTGCTTGACGTTGTAAATTTGCAGGGCGCGTAAACAGGTGTCATAGGTGCGCAAACCGCCGTAGTCCTGGACAATAGCGGCATTGGGGACGCCCAGCTCCATGGCATAATTACGCATGGCGCGGGTTTCATTATAGTACCCGACAGTTGTTCCACTCATCAGGAGCTTTTTTACCTTACCGGCAAAGTACAGATCGGCGGCGGTCTGGACCCGATCGCGTAATACCGGGGTTGGACTGCCGTCACGCCAAAGCCCAGCGCCGAAAACGATGGCGACAGGCTGACTTTCGACTTGATCAGAGCTGCGCAGCCGGGTTATAGAATAGAGGGCGGTGATCAAGCGCGGTATTATAAGAATGACCGCACCGAGGATAATAATCATCAGGACGAGCTTGAATAGGAATTTTAAAACCGACTTAATCACACAGAAATTTTACCATTGCTGAAGCGCGCCTTGGGTGGATTTGCCGCTGATCTGCCCCTTGTGTGGATTCTCCCCTGCGAGTACAATCCCCTCTCTATGGAAAGCGAAACTCAATATCAACAAACGCTGGATTATTTATACTCTTTCGTCGATTACAGTCTGACGAAGGCCGTGCGCTATTCACCCGAGCAGTTCAACCTGGAACGGATGCAGGCTTTTGTCCAGGCGGTCGGGAATCCGCATAAGGCTTATCCGATTATTCATATTGCGGGGACCAAGGGAAAGGGTTCGACGGCGGCGTTGTGCACGGCGGCGCTGCAGGCGGCTGGCTATCGGGTGGGCATGTACACTTCGCCGCATCTGGTGGATTACACCGAGCGGATACAGGTTAATCGACAGGCGATTTCCCATGCGGAGCTGATCGCGTTGGTTGAGGAGATCCGACCTTACCTGGATCATGTAGCCAATTTGACGACCTTTGAGATTACGACTGGGTTGGCGTTTCTTTACTTCGCCCGTCAGCAGGTCGACGCGGCGGTGGTAGAGGTGGGGCTTGGGGGCCGGCTGGATGCTACCAATGTGGTCCTTCCAGTCGTTTCGGTAATCACTTCTCTTTCGTATGATCATACCCAGTTTCTGGGTGACACCTTGGCGGAAATTGCTGGCGAGAAAGCCGGGATCATCAAACCTGGCGTGCCTGTGGTCCTGGCTCCTCAGAAGGATGAGTCTAGGCATGTAATCGAGCGCATTGCAGATGAACGTGGCTCGGTTGTGTATGAGGTGGGACGAGACTTCTTTTTTACCGAAATCTCTCATTCACTCTTGGATGGTCAGACCTTTTCGGTCTGGGGGGCTGCCGAACAAGGCGAGATGGATGGCATGATCGAGGATGGAGATTTTTCGCTAGTCTCCCCGACACACGGACCACAGCTTCTACACATCCCACTGCTGGGTTATCACCAGCTTGAAAATGCTGCGACTGCCTATGCGGCGCTGCAGATCTTCAACCAGCGCGCTCTGGGTGTACCGGAAGAGGCGATCCGGCAAGGTTTTTCGCTGGCGACCTGGCCAGGTCGTTTTGAAATCCTCCAGGACGAACCGACCCTGATTCTGGACTGTGCGCACAACCGTGATTCCGCTCTCAAACTGCGCCTGGCTTTGGATGACTATTTCCCGGGTAAGCCTGTCATCCTGGTATTTGGCGCTTCGGAAGACAAAGACATTGAGGGCATGTTCGCCGAGTTGATGCCGCGTGTTCGCCAGGTCATTGCTACGCGTTCTTTTCATCCACGGGCAATAGATCCTGATCAAGTGGCCGCTACTGCGCACCATTACGGTCGACCAGCCAGGGTGGTAGAGAAAGTCGAAGATGCGTTGGTGGAGGCACTTGAGTTGGCGGAAGACGAGGCGCTGGTGTTGGTGACCGGAAGTATTTTTGTGGCGGCCGCGGCGCGGGAAACATGGTTCAATTTGGGTAGATGACAGGAAGTATTTTTGTGGCGGCTGCGGCGCGGGAGACATGGTTCAATTTGGGTAGGGGAGCGACTGACATCGCCACTGCTGGGGAGGGCGAGCAAATCGCTCCGCCCCAACAATAGAAGTATCATAGGGAGACTTATGCGGAATAATGATTGGTATTTACGAGATGAGGAAGACGATTTTGGCGAAGCGCTGCACCGGCGAACTGAGGAGCTTTATACGGTTCCCGATTCGGTTCCGGACGAGGATGGGCTGATCGAGTGTGCGGTGCTGCCGATGCGGGATATGGTGGTTTTTCCACATATGGTGTCGCCGGTATTTTTGTCGTTGGAGAGCTCAATCCTGGCGATTGAAGAGGCGCAATACAAAGATCAGACGGTGATTGCACTGACCCAGCGGGATGCGGAGGATGATCATCCGGGACCAGGTGATTTTTTTCAGATTGGTGTCGAACTGGCGGTTGGGCGATTGTTGAGTATGCCGGATGGTTCGAGTTCCGCATTGGTGCAAGGCCGGCGACGGGTGGAGATCGTGACGTTTACGCAGACGGAGCCTTTCCTGACAGCGCGGGCGCGGCCGATTTATGACGAGGTGGAGGTTGACCGGCAGACGGATGCAACGATGCGGACTGCTTTGGAGATGTTTCATAAGTGTGTGCAGTTAGATCGGAGCTTGCCGGAGGAAGCCTATTTATATGCGTTGAACATTGAAGATCCGGGCTGGTTGGCGGATATGATTGCGACTTCGATTGCGCCGCCATTGGCTGAGCGGATGGAGATCCTGGCGAGCGTGGATCCGTTGGAGCGGCTGGACAATGTAATCCATCTGCTGGCCAAAGAGGCGGATGTTTTGGAGCTGGAGGATGAACTCCATGCGCGGGCGCAGAGCGAGGTAGACCGTTCGCAGCGCGAGTTTTATCTGCGGGAGCGGCTGAAGGCGATCCAGGCTGAGTTGGGGGAGGGGGATCCGTGGACTCGGGAGGTCTATGAGCTGCAGGTGCGGGTTGAGTCTGCTGAGCTGCCGGAGGAGGTGCAGGTGCGGGCGCTGCGTGAGGTGGAGCGGCTGGGGCAGATGCCGTCGATGTCGCCCGAAGTAGGGATCATCCGGACCTACGTGGAGTGGATCCTGGATTTGCCGTGGAAGAATGCTACGGAGGATAACCTGGATGTGCGCCATGCGGCGGAGGTATTGGAAAAGGATCATTATGGGCTGCCGCGGGCGAAGGAGCGGATTCTGGAATATATTGCGGTGCGCAGCCTGAATCCGAGGCGGCTGCGGCAGCCGATATTATGCTTTATCGGTCCACCGGGCACGGGAAAGACTTCGCTGGGGCGTTCGATTGCGGATAGCTTGGGGCGTAAATTTGTGCGGTTGTCGTTGGGCGGGGTGCGCGACGAGGCTGAAATCCGCGGTCACCGGCGGACGTATATCGGGGCACTGCCTGGACGGATTTTGCAGACGATGCGGCGGGCGGGGACGATCAACCCGCTGTTTATGCTGGATGAGGTGGATAAGCTCGGGCAGGATTTTCGCGGCGATCCGGCTTCGGCGCTGCTAGAGGTTCTCGATCCGGAGCAAAACTGTGCTTTTTCGGATCATTATCTGGAACTTCCGTATGATCTTTCGAAGGTGATGTTTATTACGACGGCGAATACAACGAGCACAATCCCGCTGGCGCTGCTGGATCGGATGGAGGTGATTGAGTTTCCGGGTTATATCGAAGAGGAAAAGCTGGAAATATCCAGGCGTTTCTTGGTTCCAAGACAGGTGGAAGAAAACGGGCTGGAAGCGACGGAGGCGGGGGCGGCTTCAATTCATATTTCTGAGCAGGCTATTGAGCGAATCATTCGCGAATATACCTTTGAGGCGGGGGTCCGCAACCTGGAACGGGAGATCGGGCGGGTTTGCCGGAAAATTGCGCGAACGAAGGCGGAGGGTAAGCGCTATCCGACGCATATTGGCGCTTCGGCAGTGGAGCGTTTTCTGGGGCCGCCGCAATTCTTCAACCTGGAAGCCGAATTGAAAAACGAGATCGGAGTGGCTACGGCTGTCGCCTGGACTGAAATGGGCGGAGAAATCATGCCGGTTGAGGTGCTCTTGGTTGAGGGCAAGGGCAATTTACAAATTACGGGGCAAATTGGAGCGATTATGCAGGAATCTGCCCAAGCAGCGCTCACTTATCTCAAATCACGGACGCGTGAATTTGGGATTGCACCGGAAGTTTATGAGCAAGTGGATATCCATATCCATATTCCTGAAGGGGCAATTCCAAAAGATGGCCCAAGCGCGGGGATTACGATCTGTACCGCGCTGGTCTCAGCTTTTAGCGGACGGGAGGTCTACCGGCATGTGGGGATGACTGGCGAGATTACTTTGCGCGGGCGTATTCTACCGGTAGGAGGCTTGCGGGAGAAGATCCTGGCTGCTCACCGCGCCGGGCTAAAAACGGTCTTGCTGCCCCGCAAGAATCTAAAAGACCTGGTAGATGTGCCGAAACGCGCTCGGAATGAATTGAACTTGATACCTGTGGAACATATGGATGAAGTTCTTGAAGTTGCGTTGGCACCGCAAGCTGAGAAGCCAAAGTCGGGGCGAGGAAGGAAGAAGGCTAGCGAAGGGGATGGGTTACCAGTCGATGAGGTTTCAGGCGGATAGGTGGATAGGCGCCTTGGCATATAGTGCCTAGGGGGTTCGCTGTTGCTGGATTATTAACTCAGATTGACTGGATTAGATGGTTCTCTAACGGCTAACCAGCCGATAGGGCATTAAGGGCAGGCGTTGGCGACGTGTTGCTCGAAGGTTTCGGCGAAGAGGTGTTTGCCTGAGCCGTCGCAGGCGGCGCGGAAGAAATAGTAAGGGGTTTGGGCGGGAAAGGCGACTGCCTGCAAGGCTTGGATGCCAGGGTTGCTGATCGGCCCGGGAGGTAGCCCCCAATTCAAGTAGGTGTTGTACGGTGAGTTGACTTGTAGATCGGCCTGGCTAAGGGGATTTGTCCACCAGGAGTTTTGAGTGGGGTTATAGCCGAGAGCATATTGGACTGTGGGATCTGCATCTAGTTTCATTCCGGTCTGCAAGCGGTTCAGGTAGACTGAGGCGATCATGGGCATTTCTTCGGGGACAACAGCTTCACGTTGGACGATTGAGGCCAGGCTGACTGCTTCGAAAAGGCTGAGGTCCTGGCGCGAAAATCCCTGGCGGATATCCGCAGTCAGCTTGCTTTGAAAATTATCAATAAGCGCATCCACGAAGCCTTGGGGGGTGACCTGGCGTGAAATTGTGTAATTATCGGGGAAGAGAAAGCCTTCGATGGTTGCGCCTTCCGGCATCTCTGCGAGAAGCGGGCTATTGGCGGGTAGATTTGCTGCAGTTTTCAGAAAAATCTCGGGGGTGAAGGTCAATCCTGAGGTGGGAAGGGCGGCTGCGATTTCTTCGATCCGCCAACCTGGCAAGACATTAAAGGCAACTTCGCTGGGGGTGGCATCTTGAAGGGCGTGAGCAATTTCCAGCGGGCTCATGCGGGCGCTGAGGCGATAATTTCCGGCCTGGATCGTGGTGTCCAATCCGGCATAGACCAGGTAATTGCGGAAAGCGCTGGCATCGGAGATCATTCCTTCCTGGCGCAAATGGGCAATAATCGCAGTTGGAGATTCACCCAGCTCAACTTGAAAATCCCGTTCTTCACCATTCAGATCTGCTGGTATTTTTAACGCATCAGCCTGGCGGAGGATCTGGGCGGAAAGGACTGTCTTTTGAAATTCACCCAGGCCAGGGGCTGAGGGGCCGAATTGGGTTTGAGCCCAATTCGGCAGGTTCAGGACAACCCAGGCGGCTAAGCCAATTCCCAAGCAAATCCCGGCGAGTAAGGCGAGGCTGAAAACAAGACTTAGTAAACGATTGTTTTTCATAGTTTGCTGTGGGAATCCAGGTAGGACTGCAGAATGAGCGCGGCAGCGATTTTGTCCAGGTGACCTTTACGGTTCTGGCGAGAGACGCCCATCTGGCGGCGTGACTGGACCGCTTCCTGGGTGGTCCCGCTTTCATCCCAGAGTATGACAGGCAGGTCGGTTTGCTCGCGGATGGCATCCGCGAGGCGAGCGGCGCGGCGACCTTCGGGTGTGGGCTGGCCATTGTCGTCCAGGGCCTGGCCGATGACGATTTGTTCGGCGTGCTGATCATGGGCTATTTGCGTAATCATGGCTGCATCGATAGGGCGTGAGACGTGTTGGATCACTGTTAACGGGTTGGCGATCGTGCCGGTCGGGTCGCTGATTGCTACGCCGAGACGTTTTTGGCCGGGGTCAATGGAGAGGGTTTTCATTGGAGGAAGTTATCAACGGATTGCTGATAACGGATTTTGGGAGCGAATTGAACGGAATGAGGCGTACGCAGGGTGCATCGATGGAGAATCGGACATAGAGAGGGAGGGCTGACACATAGGTTCGCCCCTACGGGTTGGGGACAAAGGAAAAACGGCCGAGGGCTGCGACAACCTGGTGCTGATCGGATTCGGTGAGGGTGTGGTAGAAGGGGAGGCGGATAAGCTGGTCGCTGATGCGTTCTGTCACCGGGCAGTCGCCGAGCTTGCCGCCAAATCGTTTGCCCATATCAGAAATATGCAGGGGGAGGTAGTGAAAGACGGTCAGGATTCCTTGAGATTTCAGGTAGGCGATCAGCGCCTGGCGATATTCCAGGGTGGGGGTTAAGAGGTAGTACAGGTGGTAGGGCTGTTCACAGCCGGGTGGAATGGTTGGCAGGCGGACCGAGTTCGTTTCTGCCCAAGTTGGTAGATTTTGGTGGTAATATTCCCAAATGCGCTGGCGGTTGGACTGGATTTGTTGGCGGGCTTCAAGCTGAGAAAATAAAAATGCGGCGAGGATATCTGAGGGGAGATAGCTTGAGCCGATATCAACCCAGGTGTACTTGTCTACCTGGCCGCGAAAGAAGCGACTGCGATTTGTGCCCTTCTCGCGCAGGATTTCGGCGCGTTCGATCAGCTTGGGATCGTTGATCAGCAGTGCGCCGCCTTCGCCGCAGGTAAAGTTTTTGGTTTCATGAAAGCTTTGGGTGGCCAGGGCGCCGAAGGTCCCGAGATACTTTCCGTGGTATTTACCAAATAGCCCGTGGGCATTGTCTTCTACCACGGGGATCGCGTGGCGATTGGCTATCTCCATGATTTTTTCCATTTCACAGGCTATTCCGGCGTAGTGCATCACCAGGATTGCTTTCGTGCGGGGGGTAATTAATCGCTCAAGCTGCTGCTCGTCGAAATTGAGTGTGTCTGGACGACTGTCGATAAATACCGGTCGGGCGCCGCGTAGTACGAAGGCATTTACTGTGGAGACAAAGGTAAATGACGGGACGATAAACTCGTCGCCTGGTTGGATATCCAGGAGGAGGGCTGCCATTTCCAGGGCATGAGTGCACGAGGTCGTCAGGAGGACTTTTGGTACGCCAAGGGTGTTTTCAAGCAGGGCATGGCATTGCTGGGTGAAATATCCATCGCCGGAAATATGGCGGTTTTCGATGGCTTGCTGGATATATTCGAATTCGCAGCCGATCAGGGTGGGTTTGTTGAAATCGATTGGGTAGGATGTCATGGAGTCCTCAGTTAGGGGCGTACGTGGGCAGTTGGGGGCTTAGGCGGCATGGATGTCTTTCGTTTCGTCGGGAGGCGCGAGCAGGGGGCTGACTCGCAGGTCCGCCTGTACAGGGGACAGGGGGAGCGACGGACGTCGCCACTACAGCCGGAGCGGGGTGATCGACACGCAAGTCCGCCCGGACGACAGAGGAGCCGATGACATAGGGGGGGCGATCCATGCTGCGGTCGAAGATGCGAGCTAAATATTCGCCCATTATGCCGAGAGCGAATAATTGGGTTCCGCTGAACAGGGCGATGATCGAGGTCAGGAAGGGAAAACCAGGGATGCTGCCAACTAGGAAATAGGTTCCGATGACGAAAGCAAAGATAACAAACCCAAAAAACGTGAAGATAAAGCCGACAATGCTGGCAATTCGCAGGGGGAGGGTGCTGAAACCTGTCAGGACGACCATGGTGTACTGGAAAAGTTTGAAGAAATTGTAATTGGAGCGGCCGGCCTGGCGCGGTTTTTCGTCAACAACCACTGTGGTGAAGCGAGCAGTTCCCCATGAGAGCAGCACATCCAGGATCACATTGGGGTTTTGATAGCTGGCAAAAGCATCGCGCAGGTTGGTGCGGAAGGCTCTGAATGCGGCGAAATCACGCACGTTTTTTACGCCCATTGCCATCGATAACAGGCGTTTGGCCAGATATGAGAATGCGTTGCGCCACCAGGAATGGGGCATTTTATCTGGGATCCCGTAAACGACGTCGTTTCCCTGCGCTAATTGCTCCAACAGTTTATAGATTTCCTCGGGTGGATGCTGGAGATCGTCGTCCATCGTAACTGTGAGGTTATATCGGGCGAGGCGAACGCCGCACAGCAGGGCGTTGTGCTGGCCGTAATTGCGCATTAAGGTGTAGCCGCTCACCCATGGATAGCGGTCGGCCAACTCACAGATTTGTTCCCAACTGCGGTCGCGACTGCCGTCGTTGACCAGGATCAGCTCATACTGGTTGGTTAGCTGCGGAAGAACCTCGGCAAGGCGAAGGGTCAGCGCTTCCAGGGTTTCGGCGCTGTTATAAACAGGGACAACAACAGATATTCCATCAGCTAATGACATGATTCCTCGCAGCGGCGTCCATGCCTAAGGCGGTGTACAGCTTAACAGCCCATGAACTTTTTCAAGCGTGCTTTCTTGTTCAGCCGCGGCAGGCGTGTTTTCTGCGATTCTTTGCCAGACCAGGCAGAGGATTTCCTGTAGGGCGGGTACATCTTGATGGGCGGCCTGGGTAAGCCGGTAGGCATCATCCCAACGTTCCAGACGGCCGTAGCCTTCGATGAAGGGTAAGAGCTCATTGGAAAACTTGTCGTTTGGACCCAAATCTAATTTAGCAGCCTCGTCGCCCAAGCGGACAACTTCTGCCCAGTCGCCAAGCTGGCGAGCAAGATCGGCTTTCTCGAAATAATAACACCAATCAGCATTGTTTTCACCCCCGAAAAGCTTGCGATAATTTTCTAGAGCGATCTGACTATCTTTTAAAATCAGGTCGAGGTTGGAAATGGGAAGGGCTGCCTGGATCGACTCGGTTAGACGGGGCAAGGCTTGGTGAACTTGGGGGTCGATTACCTGGACGCAGCCAGGGGGCGTATAAAATGTCACTAAAGTGTTGGCAGTATGCGGACCTGCAGAAAGGTCTGGGAGCTCAGGGGCTGCCGAGTTTAAAAGGCAGATAGAGAAGCTGATATTCGCTGGGGGTATCGCGCTGGTCGGGCGCATAGATCCAATTCAGAGCGGCATTCATCGAGGCATTGCCGGTGTAATCGACCGGAAGGTCATTAATCAAGACTTTGGCGCCGGGCTGCAAACCAGGCGCACGCCACACCAGGTCTCGAAATAAAGATGCCTGGACGGAATGTACGTACTGGTATGCCTGGGCATTTCTGAATTGAAATAGCACTGCGGCGCCGACCAACAAACTGACGATGACGATCCGGGCTCGCTGGTTTTTTAACAACAAATCGAGCAGACCAACGATAAGAATTGCCGCGCCAAACATGTAAGCCAAGGTGAACCTGTCAAAACCATTCACCAGGTCTACCTGGAGTCCGGCAAACCAATAAGGCCAGCCGACGACCAAGGCAGAGGTCAAGCCAAGGAGGATTGCTTGGAGCGGAAACCGTTTAGGATCAGTGGCCTGGGCATCAGCCTCGGCATCGGCATCGGCCTGGGCATGAGGCTTGAGGTGGAGGAGGTAGAATGCGACCAGGGCGGTTACCAGGGCGAAAAAGGCCCAACTGATTGCCATCGCGCGCAGGTCGGGGTAAATGACTTTGGTGAAGTCAAAGGTCTGCAGCCAGGCGTAAATATTGGCTTCGAAGGCATCTTGGATGATGGTTTGAAATAACCGGAACCCGGCGGCGAATGGGCTCGTTGAAAGATCATCGAGCAGCTTCGGGCCATACATATAGGAAGTAAAGAAGAATACTCGCCAAACCAGGAAAACCAGGGTGGCGGCCAGGTATGGCGCCCAGTGGATCAAGCAGTTGGCGTAATCGATGCCAAAGGTTCGGTGGGCGCCAATTACCGGGCTGTTCGCTCAAGATGATTAATAAGAAAACGGGCCGCAAGAGCTCAAGGCCAAAAAAATACTCGGTGGTGACCATGCAGAAAATCGAGGTCAGTACGCCGAGGATCGTCAAGGGCCAGCGATAGCGCGGACGGCGGATAGCCAGGAGCATGGCCGCCAGGGAGGTAAAGAAGGCGGCCAGAGCGATATAAACGTTGCTGTAGATCACTGCCAGAAAATGCTGCTTAAATCCTGGATAGATCGCTAGCAAAACTGCGATCCAGGTGACCTCATTAATGCGATTTGGCCAGAGAACCTTAAGCGCCCACCAGGCTGTCAGCACAGCCAGCCAACGGGTCAGCAAGGCAAATATCTGCCAGCCCAACGTATCGCTGCCGAGCAATTGGGTTGTGAGCATATATATGCCAGCCAGGAAGGGCCGCGAGCCTTCAAAAAAGGAGATATAAACCTGGGGGCCGAAGTGATGGCCCATCCATACCAGGTACCAATCATCCTGGTAAAATCCGAGGCTGTTTATCAATAAGCCAAAGCCAAGGATAACAAGAATCAATAGGGCAATGGGGATTGACCAGGTTTTGAATACAATTTTGGCGGTCCGCTGCGGCTGGGACATAACGTTTTTTCTAAATGGTCTTTCTTGTTATTTAGGAAATATGCAGCTCAATTCCTGAATGATCTGGTTGAATGCGGCGACCTCGTTCGAATTTATTTTTGTGCGAAAATCATACCAGATTGGGCAAAGAGTATCGGCCAGCTTGGGGTTCAACCGAAAGGCTTGTTGGGTCCGTTCGAACGCTTCTGACCAGCGGGCAGTGTGGGCATAGGCTTTGACGAAAGGGGTCAATTCGGCGGCTTTTTCACGAGTGACCTTTTGCGGAAGGCGAAAAGCGAGATCGGCCAGGCGAGCTGCCTCTTGCCAATCACCTTGCTGCCCAGCCAGCTCAGCTTTCAAGAAATAATAACACCAATTCGGTTCGGGCTCAGGGCCAAATAGTTTCGGTGGGGGCAGTGCTGGCGCGGCTGGATTCGTTTGGATCAAATCCAGGTTGGATAGATCGGCAGCTTCGTCAATCTTACCGGGTTTATTGGGGGTTAAGCGGTCATTCACTGGATCGATGACTTTCAAGCAGCGCGGCGGATCGAAGAAGAACACCAGGCTATTATTTGAATTTCCGGTGAACGAAGCAGCGCGGTAAACCTGTTTGATGGGTTGATCTTTCTTGAGATTTGGCAGGCCAGCGCCAAGGCGTGACTCCAGATTGTAGAGCATGAAGGACATATCCAAGGTGCGATTGTCGGGGGCATAGATCAGGTTTAATGGAGCCGTCAGGGAGTTGTCGCTGTAATACTTAAAAGGTAGGTCTGTGGTGAGCAGCAGTGTGCCGGGATTGAGCCCAGGCGCTCTCCAGGTTAGCTGCCAGAAGAATTCTTTTTGGAGCGCCCAATCCTGGCGATACGTATTCCCATTATAAAAATGAAAACCGATCGCCAATCCGGTGATTGCCCCAAGGATTAAAGCCTGCTGCCATGATTTGCGGATCAACCAGACGACCAAACCCACCAGGAACAGACTGGCCCCGAACATCAAAGCCAGGGTAAAACGATCCCATGGAAAGCGGAGTTCAATGGGTAGGTCTGTGACCCAGAAGGGCCACCCACCCACGAGAAGGGCGTATAACCCGATCAACATCGCCTTGAGAGCCCAGGAGGAAGAAGCTCGAGAGGCGAAAGTCGAAGGTTTGCTGGTCCGCGGTGAGTCTGCCGCTGCGCTGTTGGCCGGGATGCTAGCCAGAGGGTCAGCCGGAGGCGGTGCATCGGGGGGGACGAGCGTACGAGAGAGGGTGTAGAAATACCAGGCTGCCAGGGCTGCGCTGAAGAGCGCAAGGAGAATATAACCAATCTGGCGGACAGGCAGGTCCTGCCCCTACAAGTGGGCGTATGCCTTGAACCCAGGCTGCCAGGGAGGCTTGGTACAGGTCATTCAATATCTTGACCGCCAGATCGCGTAAAGCCTGGATGGGATGGCTGGCGAGCTGGTCGAATAAGACCATGTTTCCCCGCGGCGAGACAAAGATCACCAAACGCCAGTAGAGAAAACCAGCCATCAAGAGCAAATAAGGAAGCCAATACAGACTCACTTTCAGCAATCGCTTGCGGGTATTCATTCCCTCCAGAACCATCCAAAGGAAAATTGGCCGCAGAAGTTCCAAACCGAAATAATATTCATCGGCAAACATTACGTACGCGGCCAGGAACCAGGAAAGTAGTAGAAATATTATTCCCCACAGTGGTCGGATACCGCCACGGGCAGCCCGGAGCATCAGCCAGAAGGAGGCAAAAAACAGGCTGATGGCGATCCAGTCGGCGC
Organism: uncultured Chloroflexia bacterium; assembly: GCA_963770655.1. Classification (GTDB taxonomy): domain Bacteria; phylum Chloroflexota; class Anaerolineae; order Anaerolineales; family UBA4823; genus CAZAGA01. Next base: position 68,300 of record CAVYQO010000006.1, read on the forward strand.
TGTATGTGAAGGCAATCGGGTGCTGTAAAAAACCGGGATAAACCGCAAACAAAAAAGCCACCCAGGCGGTTTCCAGGATGCGGGCTGGCCAGACAACCCGGAGCAGCGCCCATAGGCTCAGGCAGGCTATCCAGCGCGTCAGGATGGCGAAGATCTGCCAGGCCAGCGGGGACTCGCCCACCAGGGTGGTTGTCAGAGTAAACAGCCAACCCAGGGCTGGTCGATCCACTCCATAAGCCAGGTGGAAAACACTTGGCCCAAAGCGGTTAAGATACCAAAGCGTCGGCCAATCGTCCCAATAGAAGCCAAGCCAGGGAATAAGCACTCCGTAGGCCAGCACACAAGCCAGCAGCAGAGCCAAAGGTATGGTGAAGGCGGGCATCCGAAACAGGCGCACAAGGGAGCGGATAAGTGGATTCGCTCGTACGCGACCGAAAAGGGTGCGCAAACGCGTGAGCAGCTTATTCTTCATCGGTTGCGGAACAGTTAAAGGTCTGCCACAGGCTCTGCCTCGTGCTTAAGCCTGAGGCTGAAGTTTGATCGCCCTGTATGCTGCCAGGTGCGCTGGCTTCGACGCGCTTCAAGATTGAGCACAACATCCGGCGCATCTTGGGATGCTCCTCATAAACTTGAAGGCTGAGCTTTTCGACATCGGACCAACGCCCAAGCTGGGCATAGCCTTCGATGAATGGGATCCACTCCAGGGCATTTGTTTGAGTTAGCCTTGGAGCAACGGCTAACGCCTGATCAGCCTAGCGCGGCAACCATGACCCAATCTTTGGCCTGGCGAGCAAGCTCGGCCTTTTCGAAGAAATAGCACCAGGTATGTTCCGGTTCTGGCCCAAAGAGATCAACCGGCGGCGTCCTTGGCTGGATTGGGCCGGTCTGGATCAGGTCGGTGCGCGAAAAGGCAGCTCCAGGAGTGATGTACAGCGGCTTTCCAGGCAGGTCTCGGTCAATCACTGAATCCAGCACCTTTACACAATTAGGCGGTTTGAAGATCACGCTGAGCGCCTGACCATAGGAACCTTGAAATTTGGTAGTGCGGTAATTCTGGTTTAATTCCTGTGAAATGTCGTGGCCGTCCCAGCCAAAAGGAGCGTGAGTGGCGACGTCATACATGAGGAAAGGAAGTTCTTGTGAGCTGGTATCCGGAGCGTAAATCCAGTTTAGCGGAGCGGTCAGTGAATTGTCTGTGGAATAGGTAAACGGCGGGCGGTAGGTCAGCACAAGCGTGCCAGGCTCGAGGGCGGGGACGCGCCAGCTCATCTGCCAGAAGAATTGCTTGAGTAAATCCCAATCCTGGCGGTATTGATTAGCCAGGTGAAATGCGCTGGCGCTGGCCAGGCCGACAACCACGCCGATGGCGAGAATTACGAACAGTTTTCGGCGTAGGATCAAACACAACAAGCCGGTAAGCAGCAGGCAGGCGCCCAAATTCATCGCCAGGTTAAACCGATCCCAGGGGAAGGTCAAGCCAATTTGCCAGGATGTTGCCCAGAATGGCCAGCCAGCTATGAACAGGGCATAGGCGCCGAGGAGGGTGGCCTGGAGGGCCCAGATAAGATCGGGGGACTGTTGAAAGTTGAAAAGCGATCGAACGTTTAAGCGCGCAGGCGCTTGGGCGGATGGGCGGACACGCAGCTCCATCCCCCCCTCTAGTCGGGTCAGGAAAAAGATTGTCAGGGCGGCTACGCCAATCGCGAGGAGAATGTAAACGTAGATGCTGGTGATACCGGATTGCTGGATCTGTTTAAAATCAAAAGGTATAGCTCCAGGCAACCAGGCCGCTTTCGAAGATGTCTTGAAGCACCGTTTTGGCCAGGTTTATCAAACCGAGCAGTGGATTGCTTGCGAACAGGTCGAACATCTGGACCTGGCCACGCGGGCTGACATGAACCACCAGGCGCCAGTACAAGAAAAGCAACATCAGGGCGAGGTAAGGGAGCCAATAGAGGATGACGAGGACCAGGCGGCGGCGCAAAGGGTGAGCACTTCGGTGCTCAGGCGATTGTACCGTTGGGCTATTTGGCGGTTCGGAGTTTAGGGGTTCGACCGGTTGAGGTGCGGAGGCGGGATCAGGCAGGGAGGCGGATGAGGGGGCGACTGTCGCCAAAGTAACGCCAAGCGTCATCCACAGCAGCACCGGACGCAGCAGCTCCAGGCCGAAGTAATATTCATCGGCAAACATGGCATAGGCTGCCAGTATCCAGGAAGCTGCCAGGAGGAGCAGACGCCATTTCGGTTGGCGAACGGCTCGGATCATGAGGCCAATCGATAAGAAAAAGAGGGTGATTACAATCCAGTCGTGGCTGTAGATTAGGGCGATATATTGCTGGCGAAAACCCGGGTAGATGGCAAACAGGAATACAACCCAGACGACCTGATTGCGCTGCTTTGGCCAGATCTGCAGCAAGGTCCACCACAATGCCAGGCAGCTTACCCAGCGCATAAGCAGCGAAAAAACTTGCCAACCTGCGCGGGATTCGCCAATGAGTGACGTGGTCAGGAAGTATAGCCAGGCAAGCTGCGGCCGGTCAATTCCCAGAACTTCGACCAGGCTAGACGATCCAAAAAAGCGAGTGAACCAAATTGCCGGCCAATCGTCCCAATAATATCCCAACCGGGGGATCATAAGCCCGTAGCTGATCAGGCAAAGCAGCAGCAAGGCGGGTGGGATTGTCCAGGTTGGGAAGGGTTTTTTGTTCATTGGGGGTTGGGCAATTGCGGGATGAGTGATCAGGCAATTTGAGATTAAGCGCCTAGGAGATTGCCCCTACGGTCGGACGAGCACGCGGGGGCAATCATGTAGAAGGCAATCTCAAAGCAGGGCAATCACAAGGATTGCCTCTATAGACGGTCTGCAACCCAGGCGGGGACGGTGGAGAGGGCTTCTGCCAATTTGCTGGCGTCTTTACCACCTGCTTGGGCCAGGGTGGGGCGGCCTCCGCCACCGCCGCCCAATGGACCCGCGACAATTTTAACCAGCTCGCCGGCATGCAGGCCGCGCTTAACCAGGTCATCCGAGATCGCCGCAATCACCAGGGGACGTCCATCTTCGCCGACAGTTCCGAGTACCACCACACCGCTTGGATACGATTGGCGGAAACGGTCAGCCATCAAGCGTAGGGTATCGGCGTCCGTGCCAGAAAGCAGGCTGGTCAGAACTGGGACAGCTTTCACCTGGGGCACATTCTGAAGCTGTTGGACGAATTCACTGGCGGCCAGCTCGCGGCGTAAAATGGCGATCTGTTTGCGGTTTCCTTCGAGCTCCTCCAGCAAGTTGTCTGCTTTTGCCACGAGTTCATCGGGGGTGGTCGCTAACAGGCCAGCGGTTTGTTTCAATACAAGAAAACGGCGTTGGATAAGCTCGTATGCGCCAATGCCAGTTACCGCTTCGATACGGCGGATGCCGGCAGCCGCTGAGCCTTCGCTTGTAATCAGAAAAATGCCAATATCGCCGGTTTCATCGACGTGAGTACCACCGCAAAGTTCGTAGGAGAAAGGCTCTTCTCCGCCAATGGTAATCGTGCGGACCATCTCGCCATATTTTTCACCGAACAAGGCCATGGCCCCCTCGCTTAGTGCTTGCTGCAGAGGCTTTTGGGTGATGTTCAAGGCAAATCCACCCAGGACAGCCTGGTTGACGCCGGCTTCGATTCGTTCAAGCTGCTCAGCGGTCACTGCCTGGGGGTGGGTGAAATCGAAACGCAGGCGGTCAGGGGCGACCAGCGAACCGGCCTGGCGGGCATGATCGCCGAGCACCGCATGCAGCTCGGCATGAAGCAGATGTGTGGCGGTATGGTTGCGCATAATTGCACGGCGGCGGTCCCCATCCACCTGGGCGATCGCCTGGTCGCCGGTTTTCGGGTGGCCTTTGACCACCTCACCTAGATGAACAATAACGCCAGCGGCGGGCCGGCGCATGTCAAGTACACGAATTACCCATTCGTCAGCAAGGCCTTCCGAGCGAATCGTTCCGGTATCCGAAACCTGGCCACCGGATTCGACATAGAAACCAGTTCTAGGCAGTAGAACTGCCACCTGATCGCCCGGATTAGCTGCGGAGATTGTTTCGCCGTCCTCGATCATTGCCAGGACGGGCGCATTCACCTCCAGCCATTCATAGGGATTATACGCTACACCTTCAGGACCAATATGGCTATCGGTTTGCAAATCTGCAAGTAAGTCGCGATAGAATTCGGCGTCTTCGCCGCCCAGTGGGCCAAAGGCCTCGCCTGCGCCAGAAGCCAGGCGGTGTTTTTCCATTGATATTAGAAAACCGGCTTCATCGACAGCATAACCCTGCTCACGGACGATGTCACGGGTGAGTTCAAGCGGTAAGCCATAAGTAGCGTACAAGTCGAAAGCCTGGTCGCCGGGCAGTGTTTTCTTGTCTGCCGCGGCGTTATCGGGCAGCCGCGCCAGAAGATTTTCGAGCTTGGCGATGCCGCTTTCGACGGTGCGGCGAAAGCGCTGCTCTTCACGGGTCAGGTTGGAAAGGATCGCACCCCGGTGGCGTTTCAACTCCGGATAAAAATCACCATAATTTTCGATGGTTGTTTCGGCGACCTGAGCAAGGAAAGGCTCGGTGAGGCCGATTTTGCTGCCAAAGCGGGCGGCGCGGCGGATGATCATGCGGGCGATGTAATTGCGGCCAACATTTCCGGGCACCACACCATCGGCAATCAGGAAGGCGGCGGCGCGGGCGTGATCTGCGATGACGCGATAAGGGGTGAAATCAGCTTCGCGCTGGGCATCGCTGTGGCCGGTGAGGCGTTGGATCACCTGGATCGCCGGCCAAAACAGGTCGGTGCGGTAATTTTGATCAACGTCTTGGAGGACTGAGACGATGCGATCGAAGCCCATGCCGGTATCCACGTGTTTGGCAGGCAGCGGTTCGAGCGCCGACGGGCCACTGCGGTTATATTGAATGAAGACCAGGTTCCACAGCTCCAGGTAGCGTTGGCAATCGCCATTCACGCGGCAAATGTGGCCTGGAACCTCCTGTTTATCGCAGAAACGTGGTCCACGGTCGATATGGATCTCGCTACATGGGCCACAGGGTCCGGTGTCGGCCATCTCCCAGAAATTTTCTTTGCGCCCAAAATAGAGCACATGACTGGGGTCGATACCCGGTTGACCCCGCCACCAACCAGCAGCTTCTTCGTCGGTCTCGATCTCACCTTTTTCGTCTTTGAATACCGTGGCGTACAGGATTTGTTTGTTCAAACCCCACTGTTCGGTGAGCAACTGCCAGGCCCAGGTGATTGCTTCTTTTTTATAATAATCACCAAAGGACCAGTTGCCGAGCATTTCAAAAAAGGTATGGTGGGTGCCATCGCGGCCGACATCATCCAAGTCGTTGTGCTTCCCGGCGACGCGCATGCATTTTTGAGAATTGGCCGCGCGCACATAGGGGCGTTTGTCTGTTCCCAGGAAAACATCTTTAAACTGGACCATGCCGGCATTGGTGAAGAGCAAGGTCTGGTCGCCGCCAGGGACGAGGGAGGCGGAGGGGACGAAGGTGTGTCCGTGTTCGGCAAAGAAGTCGATGAAATCCTGGCGAACCTGGTTACCGGAGATGAATTTGTCTTTCATATACAATCCTTATTCTGAGAAAGTCAAGCAATTATACCAACTTCAACTCCGGACTGGCTAACGAACTAAACGCTTGATCGATTTTTTAGCATGCATCCGACTGCCATCCCATTTCTAAGATATAATCCCCGTGTTTCGCGATGAGCCAAGCCTCAAACAACCGCTACCTGTATTTCGTCGTTTTTGCCTCCGGCATGACCACCCTGGCCCTGGAGCTAACTGCTTCGCGTCTACTGGGCAGCGTATTTGGGACGAGCAACCTGGTTTGGGCGGCGATTATCGGTCTGATCTTGATCTACCTGGCTGCAGGTTATTCCATCGGTGGGTGGTGGGCTGATCGTTCGCCGTATTACCGGACTCTGTATAAAATTCTGGCCTGGGGGGCATTTAGCGCGGGGTTGGTACCATTGGCGGCCCGGCCGGTGCTCCGCCTGGCGGCTGATGCTTTTGACCAGCTCCAGGTGGGGGTATTGGCAGGTTCATTTATCGCAGTATTAATCTTGTTTACCTTGCCGGTGACGCTACTGGGGATGATCTCCCCCTTTGCTATTCGCCTGGCGATCTCAGACCCGCTCCAGGCAGGGCGGATTTCGGGACGGATTTATGCGATTTCGACGATGGGTTCGTTTGTGGGGACGTTTCTACCGGTGCTGGTTTTGATTCCCCTATTCGGGGCGACAATGACCTTTCTGATCTTTAGCTTATTCCTGGTCACGACTGCATTGGTTGGGATGGGGTTGTCTTCGGGTTGGCGCAGCCTCCTACCTTATATTTGGATGCCGTTGGTGCTGCTCTTCCTGGGCTATGTGTTTTTGAATCGCCCGATTAAGGCGACGGAAGGCCAGATTTTCGAGACTGAATCGGCGTATAACTATATTCAGGTGCTTGAGCAGGACGGTTACCGCATGCTGCGCTTGAACGAAGGCCAAGGGGTACATTCGATTTGGCATCCTTCGGTCTTGAATTATTACGGTCCTTGGGAGCAGTTCCTGGCGGCCCCGTTCTTGAACCCAGAAGAATCCATGGATGACATCAAAAGCATGGCGATTGTTGGGTTAGCGGCTGGCACCCTGGCGCGCCAGGCCAGCGCGGTTTTTGGTCCAATTCCAATCGATGGGTACGAAATCGATCCGGCGATTATCAAAGTGGGGCAAGAATATTTTGATATGAATGAACCCAACCTTACCGCGATCGCTCAGGATGGACGCTGGGGTCTCGAGCATAGCCAGAAGCGTTACAGCGTTGTGGCCGTGGACGCTTACCAACCGCCGTATATCCCTTGGCACCTGACTACCCGAGAGTTTTTCCAGGTCATTCATGAGCATTTGACGCAAGATGGGGTGATCGTGATCAATGTTGGACGCGCTCCAAATGATCGGCGCTTGATTGATGGCTTGGTGGGTACGATCGGAACGGTCTTCCCGTCCGTCTATGTTATGGATATCCCGGATACTTTCAATTCGATCATCTATGCCACCGTTCAGCCCACTGAAATCACAGATCTTTACCGCAATTATGTCGATCTCCAGGCTCAAACGGGTATCCATCCGCTATTGAATGAAGCTATCCAGCGTCTGATCGTAAACCAGCAGCCAACTCCGGTGAGCCAGGTTGTTTTCACGGATGACAAAGCGCCGATCGAATGGATTACCAATAACATGGTGCTTAAATTTGTATTATTCGGAGGGATGGAGGATATGCAATGAATTCCCCAGCAACGCCCAAAAAAGCTTCCAGGCTTACGCAAGTTTTATCCTGGTTGGTGACGCTCCTGGTCCCAATCGCCTTGACATTGACCGCGGTGCGGATTATGCTCTCGCCGGCTTACATCCAGATCGAATATCGTATGCCCGGCTTCCCAGACGACCCATATGGTTTCAATCAGGAAGAGCGGCTTAAAAACGCTGACATTGCCCGAGTATATTTATTGAATTCAGCGGGAATAAATTTCTTGGGCGATTTGAAATTGTCCAGCGGTGAGCCGCTCTATAATGAGCGAGAACTCGAGCATATGCTGGATGTCAAAAAAGTTGTCCAGGCAGCGTTATGGGTTTGGTATGCCTCCCTGATCCTGCTGGCCGGGTTTGGGGCCTGGGCCTGGTTTGGCGGCTGGCGTCAGGAATACCGCCGCGGCCTGGGCCGGGGAGGCTGGCTAACTATTATCCTGTTAGGTACGCTTGTAGTTCTGGTGATTTTGAGCTTCGGTTTTATCTTTGTGGCTTTTCATAATGTCTTCTTCGCCGCTGGCACCTGGACATTCGATTTTAGCGACACATTGATCCGCCTTTTCCCCGAACGCTTCTGGCGCGATATTTTCCTGGCCGTGGGCGGGTTGACGATACTGGGTGGCTTTTTATTGGGTTGGTTCTTTGGCCGAAAAAAGGATTAAATAAAAACGAGCGCTGGCAATTCCAGCGCTCGTTTTTATTTAATCAGACAATTAGATGCAGAACCAGGTCCAAAGATTTTTGCCTTTCAGATTTTTAGTCCCGCTGGCGGATGCACCGCCGCAGCCCCAGGCTGTATAGGTATACGTGCCCTTCAAGACTGAGATGGTCGAGCGACCCGTTGCAAGCGTAAAACGATAGGTGGCTGGACCGGTTAAACTAAGCGTTACCGTTCCACCCGTATTATTCTGAATAGGGATGTTTACCATCCCACCAGCGCTGGCATTCTTCTGTTTGCAGACTGCCAAAACCAGGGTCTGGTTGTTCTTTTTGACTTCGACCGTGCCGTTCTTCGGGGTACCGCCGCAGGCTTTGTAGGTGTATTTGTATTTGCCCGGCTGGACGCTGAAGGTTTCCTTGCCTGGTTTGACTTTCCAATTGTACGTGGCTGGGCCTTTCAAAACCAGGTTGAAGCTCTCCCCGGTTTTATTATTAACCACCAATTGCAATGTACCGGCAGCTTGGGCGGAAGTTGCAGCGGTTGAGGGGTTCCAATTGGCTTGCGCTGGAACCCAGGCTGAGAACAGCAGGGCGATAATGATGAATGGGATGAGAATTTTGATCTTCATTTTGTTCCTTCCATTTTTTGTGATTTTAAAAGGATGTGCATTTCGCTCTATTTATATTAGCAAAGAATGAGTTTGAAATCAATAGCCCCTGAGCAAATTTGACATAAAAACCCCCGCCTGGTTTACCAAGCGGGGGTTGATTAGTTATTTTGCCGCGCCTTGTTTGGCGACTGCTTCGGCGGCTGCTTTTACGGCAGCTTCATCGGCCAGGTAGTAGCTCTTCAGCGGCCGCAAGTCGGCATCAAGCTCGTAAACCAGCGGGATGCCCGTGGGGATATTGAGCTCGACTATTTCTTGTTCGGAAATATTGTCCAAATATTTTACCATCGCCCGCAGACTGTTGCCGTGGGCTGCGATCAGGACGCGCTTCCCCGATTTGATTGTCGGGGCAATATTGTTGTGCCAGAAAGGCAAAACTCGATCCAAAGTCAGTTTGAGAGACTCGCAAGCCGGCAGCTCATCTTTGGTCAGGCCAGCATAGCGCGGGTCGAAGTGCGGGTGGCGAACGTCGCCCCATTCCAGGGCTGGCGGTGGTACATCGTAGCTGCGCCGCCATACCTTTACCTGGGCCTCGCCAAATTTGACAGCCATTTCGGATTTATTCAATCCCTGCAGGGCGCCATAATGGCGTTCGTTGATCTGCCAGGCATTGGTCACCGGAATCCACTCCAGGCCCATTTCTTCCAAGGTAATCCATAACGTGTGAATAGCTCGTTTGAGCACCGACGTGAAGGCAAGGTCGAAGGTGAAACCATTTTCGCGCAATTGAACACCAGCGTTATGCGCTTCTTGACGGCCCAATTCGGTCAGCCCGACATCGGTCCAGCCGGTGAAGCGGTTCTCTAAATTCCACGCGCTTTGCCCATGGCGTAAAAGCACTAAAGTATACATAAATCCTCTTTTTCTTTATAAGATAAGGCGTCTCCCCTAAAATAAGGCGAGCGGGGAGACGCCCATTTTTCAATTACACAACTGAGGTTTTTAGCGAATTGCTTTCTCGGTTTCGGAGTCGAAGAGGTGCATGTTGGCTACGTTAAAGATGACGCCAGCCTTCTGACCCATATGATAGCGAGAACGCGGGTCAATCCGGGCGACAAAACTGTGTTCGCCATTTTTCATATAAACAAAGATTTCGTTACCCATCAGCTCGACAACTTCGATGTCAGCATCCACGGGTTGGGCGACAATCCCCGGCGCAACAAACTCAGGATTGTAGATATCTTCTGGGCGCAGACCGAAAATCACATTGCGTCCGATCGCCGGTTCATAGGCCTTGACCCGATCCGCGGGGACTTCGACCGCAAAGCTCTTGGCGTCCACGAATAACTTGCCATCCTGTACCTTCAGAGTGGCGGGGAAGAAGTTCATTGCCGGTGAGCCAATGAAGCCCGCTACGAACAGGTTGTTGGGGAAATCATATAATTGTTGCGGGGTATCGATTTGCTGTAAGATGCCCTTGCTAATCACGGCGATGCGGCTGGCCATCGTCATCGCTTCCACCTGGTCATGGGTGACGTAAATGAAGGTGGTCTGGAGCTGCTGGTGCAGCTTACTGATGTTGGCGCGGGTTTCCACACGGAGCTTGGCGTCCAGGTTGGAAAGCGGTTCATCGAAGAGGAACACTTTCGGTTTGCGCACAATGGCTCGCCCAACAGCGACGCGCTGGCGCTGGCCGCCGGAAAGCTGGCGGGGTTTGCGTTCCAGCAGGGCCTCGATACCCAGGATTTTGCCGGCCTCTTTGACGCGTTGGTCGATTTCAGCCTTCGGGGTTTTACGCAGCTTCAGGCCGAACGCCATATTGTCATAGACAGACATATGGGGATACAGCGCATAGGATTGGAAGACCATAGCGATATCGCGATCTTTCGGGGCTACATCATTCACAACTTGATCTGCGATCATGATTTTACCTTCGCTGATGTCTTCCAACCCGGCCAGGCAGCGCAGCGCGGTGGTCTTGCCACACCCGGACGGTCCTACCAAAACAAGAAATTCTTTGTCTGCAATTTCCAGGTTAAGGTCATTAACAGCAATGACATCACCATAGCGTTTGTAGACGTGGTCAAAAGTAACACTTGCCATGATCTTTTTCTCCTTTCACGATTTACGGGAATATAGTGACTTTATTATACTCTTGAATGCTTTGGGAAATCAATATGATTCCTTGGACCTAAGTCAGGATAAAAAGGCAAAGCTCTTTCATAGTATTCTCACATTGGGTAATTTTATAATGATGTAAAATAAGAAGTTGACATTATCTTCAAGCAGGCGTTAATTTTTTGTTGACAAGAACCTAAATTTGAGGTGTTTTTATGTATATTGATCCAAACACCGGGGGCCAATTATTCCAAATTCTGGCGGCAACCTTCGCAGTTGCATCTGCATTCATTTTAATATTTGCTGGTAGAATTCGAATGTTTTGGGCTCGGATAAGACGCAATCGTAAGGCAAAGTCAGAAGACCAGAATGTCTCCGAATCCGAACGTGAATAAAATCTCCTGGACGGTTAAAAATATCCATGCGAACTGTAATATTGGGATTAGATGCCTTTGATCCAGGAATATTTGAAAAGTTAATCGAGCAAGATCGTCTGCCAAACCTGGGAAAATTTGCGGTTCAGGGGAATTATTCCCGGTTTATCGTTTCCAACCCACCACAGAGCGAGGTTTCCTGGACAAGCATTGCTACTGGCGCTGATCCTGGTGTTCACGGCATGTTTGATTTTGTGCTGCGTGACCCGGGTACCTATTCATTAATTCCTTCTTTGCTGCATACAAAAACCGACCGGTTAGGAACTCAATTTATTCCTCCGCATACTTCTCGCACTCTTTTTGAAGAGGCAACGCGAAGCGGTTATCCAGCATCCGTATTATGGTGGCCAGCTACATTTCCGGCTCGACTTGAGATCCCTGTCCAAACCATCCCTGGTTTAGGGACGCCTGATATTCAAGGTCGTCTGGGTGTTGGCGCAGTCTACTCAGCCGATCCAGATCTCGCTGACGAAAAATATAAAACGCCTGTGGAAATCCTTACCAAACAAGGGAAAGATCGCTACACGGGTTTATTAAAAGGTCCCGCGCAGAAGACCGGGGCTGGATCAAAAGAAATCTTTCTCGAATTTCAACTTGAGTTGACAGACAAACAATCGGGAAAACTCTCCTATACGAAGACAGCGATCAATTTACCTGTCGGACAATGGAGCCCAATTATTGAAGTAACCTTTAAAATAAACATGTTGGTTTCAATTCGGGCGATAACCCGCGTAATTCTCACACAGATTGAGCCAGAACCACGATTGTATTTCTTACCGTTGCAGATCCACCCTCTCCATTCGTTTTATCGGTATGCCACCCCGCCCGGCTTTGTCCGTGATACCTGGAATAGCTGTGGTCCATTTTTGACGCTTGGCTGGCCACAGGATACGACTGGCCTTGATGAGGGCTGGATTACGGATGACCAGTTTGTCGACCTGTGCAAATCGATTGATACTACCCGCGAGAAAATTTTCTTTCATCACCTTGAAAAGTTCAAAGAAGGCGTATTTGCTAATGTATTTGATACGCTGGATCGGGTACAGCACATGTTCTTAAGGGACCAGCCAGATCTGGTCGAATCTTGGTATGTACATTTGGACGATCTGGTTGGAAGGGTCGATACGGTCCTTGCGCGTCAAACCGGAGAAAAAACGCGGCTGCTGATTTGTTCCGATCATGGCTTTGCACCGTTTCGTTATAAGGTGCATCTTAATCGTTGGTTGCTCGACAATAATTACCTATCTTTGAGCGATGGAGTTCCAGAGTCCAGTTTGAGCCAGGCTGATTGGAATAGGAGTCAGGCTTACGCAATCGGATTAAACAGCCTTTATCTCAATCTAAAAGGTCGTGAAGGCAGAGGAAGTGTGATTACGTCAGAGATTGAACCGCTGCGTCAAAAAATTCGCCAGGATTTGATGGACTGGAAAGGTCCAGATAGGCGCCCTGTTGTTCAAAATATTTATCTGCGCGAAGATGCCTTCAGCGGTCCTCTGCTATCCCAGGCTCCAGACCTTGTTGTGGGTTATGCGCCTGGCTACCGCGCCTCTGCTGAGACCGGATTGGGCAAATGGCAGGCTGAGAGCATCGTGGCAAATGCGGATCACTGGGGCTCAGATCATTGCATTGATCCACAGGCTGTTCCAGGGGTACTCTTTGCGAATACCAGCCTGGCAAATTTCCCCCGACCATCCTTCCGGGATATCCCTGCTCTAGCGATTGGTCGAGATATCGAACACCCTGTTGCGCCAGATCCATCCTCGAAGGGTATTGATGCGGAGGATCAAAAAATCATCGAAGAGAGGTTGAAAGGTCTTGGATATCTTTAAGAAGCGAGGCATCCAGCGGGAAGACATTCTCCTGGTCCTTTCTAGTTGTATTTTCTCTGTCTTCCTGTGGTCTTTTTATAATGTTTTTAACCAAATACCGGCATTTTTACATCGCTTCACAGCTTTTGAAACCATTGGCGCTGCTAGCTATATATTGCTGTTTGCTTTGTTTGAAAGCATCTTATTCTTCCTGGTATTATTCCTTTTCTTTTTCTTGATCTCTTTGCTCTTGCCCAAAAAGCTGTGGGGGGAGCATTTTGCAGTCATTGGTGGATCGTTGGCGATTATGATCTCAGCAGTGGTTGTAATCATCCAGCTTATCGCTGACCAATTTGTTGGATTAAGCAAACAACAGATCGGACTTTACCTTGGCTGCTTAATTATTATCTTTCTGATTTACTATCTCCTAATTTTGCGATATCCCAGGTTTGAAAAAGCTGTCCGTCAAGTATTCAGCCGGATATCAATACTGTCCTTAATTTATGCCGCGCTGGGTCTTATATCTTTGCTAATAGTCATTATTCGTAATTTGTTATAAAGGTGCTTCTGATGCCCTCTTCGTTCAGCCGCCGTGATTTCCTCAAGCTAGCCGCAATACTGCCGCTTGCTTCGCTTCGACTCCCTATATCCATCAACCAAATCGATTTAGCCCTGGCGGGATCATCGCAAGAAAATCAAAACCAACCCAATGTTTTAATCATCGTCCTGGATGCCCTCTCTGCCAGGAATATGTCGTTGTACGGTTACCCTCGGGATACCACACCTAACATAAACGAATTTGCTGCCGGAGCCGCCGTTTTCCATAATCATCATTCTGGGGGCAGCTTTACTACCCCTGGAACAGCTACACTTCTCACCGGAGCTTTGCCTTGGGCGCACCATGCTGTAAATATCCAGGGGATGGTCAACAACACTTATACCACGCGCAACCTTTTTAATTTGGCTCCGCCTGGTACATTTACCAGTGGTTATTCCCATAACTTGCTTGCAACCACTTTACTCTATCAGTTCCGGGAATATCTAACTGATTTGGGTATGCCACGGCAGTTATCCCTCGCCGACCTTGAATACTCCGACCTGCTCTTCAAGGAAGATTACAACGTTTCCTTTGCGAGCGAAGATACCATTTTACGCGGCGCCTTGCGCGGGACAAACAACTTCACAAGTTCGATGTTTTTGTCGTTTTTCTTTCGCCAATTTAGCAAATCTCGGCAGCAGGAGCTAGATAGGCAAAATCGGAAGCAATTTCCCAAAGGAGTAGCAAATCACTATAACATCTACTTTTTGTTAGAAGATTCGGTTGATCGGATTATCGAACAAACCCAGACTTTCCCGAAGCCTTTTCTTTCTTATTATCATCTGCTTCCTCCTCACGCGCCATATAAACCACGTCGAGATTTCACCGAGCTGTTTAAAGATGCCTTTTCACCCATCGAGAAACCGGTCAGCTTCGCCACATTAGGGCTCGATCAGGATAAGCTCAACAATAATCGTCTTTCTTACGATCGTTATCTGGCTTACGCTGACGCCGAATTTGGCAGGCTGCTGAATACCATGAAGCAGAACGGGGTCCTGGAAAACACCTTGATAATATTTACCTCAGACCATGGGGAACTCTTTGAACGAGGTATTTGGGGCCACACAACGCCGACATTATATGAACCGATTGTTCATATTCCCCTCGTGATTTCTCAGCCAGGGGTCAACACTCGTAAAGATATTTACGACTATACCAGCAGTATTGATTTGCTGCCGACGCTATTAAACATTTATGGCTTACAAATTCCTGAGTGGTGTGAAGGGCAGATTTTGCCGATCTCCTCAAATTCTACTTTTTCAGCTCAGGCGATCTACGCGATGGATAGTAAAGAAAGTTCACGCCACGGACCTATCACCAAGGGAACATTCATGGTTATTCAAGGTGGTTACAAATTAATCAACTATCGTGATGTGGCTGACGCGCCTGGTGATGAGCTTTACAACCTGGCCGAAGACCCAGAGGAAATGGTCAACCTAATTCAATCAGAAAGTTCTATTGCGGCTGACCTACGCGAGCTGCTGAATCAACAACTGGCTAGAGCAAACCGAGGGTGATACCTCCGATGTTTCCTCCAGAGAATAATTATTACTATGTTTAGTCGATTTCGTAAAAAAAATCCGTCCAAACCATATATCACTGTTGTCTCGGGCTTACCTCGTTCAGGCACATCCATGATGATTAAAATGCTGGCCGTCGGCGGCATCGAGCCAGTGACTGATAACTTTCGCGTTGCGGACGAGCAGAACCCAAATGGCTATTACGAGTTTGAGCGCGTAAAAGCGCTTAAAGATGGTGATAATGCCTGGGTGGAATCTGCCCTTGGTAAATCCGTAAAGGTAATTTCTGCCTTGTTGCAAAACCTACCCGCGAGTTACGACTACCGTGTTATCTTTATGCAGCGGAATATGCAAGAGATCCTGGCCTCCCAGCAGAAGATGTTGATCAGTCGAGGAGAAACCCAGTCGACCGTCAGTGACGAGCAATTAGCAAATCTTTATCAAAAACACCTTCGGAATATTAGTGCGTGGATTGAAGAACAGCCTTACATGAAGGTGGTTTACGTGTACTATAACGGCTTATTGAAAGATCCAGAACCGGATCTGCAGCGAGTTAATCAATTCTTGGATGGAAGGCTCAATCTTGAATCCATGATGAACGTAATCGACGCCAATCTTTATCGGCAAAGGCAAGCCTGACTGAGGCAATAAAAACGGTTCACTCAAGAATCAGTCAAGCCTCTTGTAGATTTGGGGATCTGACTATAGAATGAAGGCTATGACTGACGACATCACCCCCATTCGTAAGCAATACCTGGAAATCAAGCGCCAATATCCGGATGCCATCCTGTTTTTTCGCTTGGGCGATTTTTACGAGACTTTCGACCAGGATGCCGAAACTGCATCCCGCGAGTTGGATATTGTCCTGACCTCACGCAATGTCGCCAAGGGCACGCGGATTCCCATGGCCGGCATTCCCCATCATGCCGCCGAGAATTATTTGGCGCGACTGATCGAACGCGGCTACCATATTGCGATTTGTGAGCAGGTAGGCGATCAGCCGATTAAAGGGTTGTTCCCTCGCCAGGTGACTCGTGTGGTAACTCCAGGCACAATCGTCGAACCAGGCTTGCTGCCTGGCGACGCCAACAATTACCTGGCTGCCCTGGTGATCGAAGAAACCAATCCGGGAACTGGCTCAGCCCTCAGGAAAGCGGGCATGATGGGTTCAGGCTCGTCGCTAACTAGCCCTGGGCGAGCGGGGATTGCGTACGTGGACATCACGACGGGTGAGTTTGCGGTCACTGAACTGTCTGGGGAAGATATCCGGGCGGTTGTGCGCACGGAGCTGTCCCGCCTGCGACCGGCAGAAATCTTGTATCCCGAAACGATTATTTTGAAGGATGATCTGCCAGGACGCCTAACGGCCTGGCCTGCCTGGCGATTCGAACCAGGCCGCTGCCAGGAGATCATTCTGCGCCAGCTTCAGGCCGGGTCCTTGGACGGGTTTGGCTTGAATGGCATGACCCTGGCTGTGCGTGCGGCGGGATCCATTCTCCAGTTTTTACAGGAGACTCAACCAACAGCGCTTAAGCTGCTGAACGAATTGCACACTTACAGCACTTCAGAATTCATGATCCTGGATGCGGCAACCCAGCGTAATCTTGAGTTGACCGAAACGATCCGTGGGGGAACTGTACGGGGCTCGCTTCTAGGGGTGATTGAGGGGGCGGTTACTCCGATGGGCAAACGATTGATCCGCCAATGGATCAGCAAACCGCTGCTAAATGTCGAGCTGATCCGCCAACGCCAGGCGGGAGTGGCTTATTACTATGAAGATGGCCTCAGCCGGACCGAAATCCGCAGTGCGCTGAAACCCTTGGGTGATCTTGAGCGCCTGGCGAACCGTGTCGTCGGAGGGACAGCTCTGCCGCGCGATTTGCTCGGGCTGCGTTCAAGCCTGGAGCTCTTGCCGGGAATTGGCGCACTACTTGCCAGCGAGACCCCAGCCCTGGTGGCGATCTTGAAAGATTTTCAAGTATGTGCTGATGAGCTGGCTTTGCTAAAGGCGGCGATCGCGGTTGATTCGCCGATGACCTTGCAGAACGTGGGCGTCATCCAGCCAGGCTATTCTGCTGAGCTTGATGGGGTCGTTGAGCGCTCGCGGCACGCCCGCGAGTGGATCGCCAACCTGGAGGCTGTCGAGCGGGATCGCACCGGGATCAAGACACTTAAGGTGGGTTATAACAAAGTATTCGGTTATTTTATTGAACTCACCCGAGCCAATGCCAACCTTGCTCCAGCCGAATATATTCGCAAGCAGACGCTTGTCAATGCTGAACGGTATATCACGCCGGAGATGAAGGAGTATGAAACCCTCGTCCTGAACGCCGAAGAACGTATCAAAGAAATCGAAAATCGCTTGTTTCGGGAGGTCTGCGCCCAGCTTGCTCTCAGCGCCAGGCAAATATTGGCGTGCGCCCATGCGCTGGCCCAGATCGACGTCCTGGCTTCCCTGGCTGAAACAGCCGCCTTAGGCGGCTACACCTGCCCGACAGTAGTCGATGATGATAGCCTGGAAATCCATGATGGACGCCATCCTGTGGTTGAACAATTGCTCAGCGGTGAAAGATTTGTGCCCAATGACGTAATCTTTGAAGCAGGCGAACGGGTGCGGATTATCACCGGCCCAAACATGTCCGGAAAATCTACGTTGATCCGCCAGGTGGCTTTAATTGTCCTGATGGCGCAAGTTGGCAGTTTTGTGCCCGCCGACGCGGCCCGAATTGGCCTGGTGGATCGAATCTTCACCCGAATCGGCGCTCAAGATGAAATCCATGCCGGCCAGTCCACCTTTATGGTCGAGATGGTCGAAACCGCGAATATCCTCCATCATGCCACGTCACGCAGTTTGTTGATCCTGGATGAGATCGGACGCGGTACCAGTACTTACGATGGCGTCTCGATCGCTTGGGCGGTGGTGGAATACATCCATAACCACCCGCAGCTGCGCTCCAGGACGCTTTTTGCCACCCATTATCATGAACTCACCCAGCTAGCGGAGCTATTACCCGGGGTGCGCAACTATAACGTGGCAGTCAGTGAGGCGGATGGACGAGTGGTCTTTTTGCACAAAATCATTCCGGGCGGGGCGGATCGATCTTATGGTATCCATGTGGGTCAACTGGCCGGTTTACCGGGTCCAGTGGTCCAGCGCGCCGATGAAATTTTGCATCAATTGGAAGCCTCATCTGGCCGGGCGGTAAAGATCAATCCGCTGGCCCCGAAACAGCTTGCCCTCTTTCCAGAAACGAACCCTCTGTTAGACGAATTGAAGCAAATCGATGTCAATGGTTTATCGCCGATCGAAGCGCTGAATAAATTGTACGAATGGCAGAAAAAGTTTCTCAGCGCAGAGTAAGATTCAGGGCTTTAGCAGCCGGCGGGTGAGGCTGCTACCTAAATATGCGCAGACATCCGTTGGTAAATAGTGTGGAGTGCTGCTTTCGAATAAAACCTGGACGGAAGTTGGAAAGTCTTCATCCCCTGACCAATAAGCAACCAATATCGATAACCTTGGCAAGGCCTGGAAGCAGAAAGACAGCTCTCCGGGTATGTATGGATCTGGCGCTAAGCGTTGACCGCCGTGAAGTGCAGCAGCAGCCACAAATCCAGCGGGGTCATCTTGATACCCGCGGCCCAATTCAGCACCTGTGTAGCCCTGAAAAGCCTGGTTGTAAAAGCGCCCATCCGGCAATTCCGCAAAGGAAATCCAACGAGTCGGTTCATTAGTTCCATCTGCAGTGATGAAATAATACAAAAGCAAGGCCTGGTTGGGGGGAGATAATGCCTGGCGAGTTTGTCCAGCGCTGATCTGCCAGCCTGGATAGGATAAGGTTACCTCCTGCCCCCAGAATTGAAAGGTGAATATAGTGCCTTCAGAGGCGTCGTTGAGCAAAGCAGCGCCTGTGCGCTCCGCAAGCTCTTCAAGAGAAGTATGTTCTACCAGGATCTGCAGACGCAGGCGCAGCGCCTCGACATGATTGGCGAATTGGGTTGGATCCGGGCGTGTTGGCAGGATAGGTCTACTCATTGCATCCCCAGGATTTCGGCCAGGGCCTGGGCCAAATCAGCAAATACCGGAACGGCGCCGAGATTTCGCGGCTTGAAGTTGGCTGGCGAATGCCTCCCCCAAACCGGTGCGAACCAGGGCAAGTTGGCCGACGCCAGCCGAGCGGCCAGCCTGGAGATCGCTTATATTATCGCCAATGAGTATCGAGCGCGGCAGGTCGATGTGCAGGTCAGCAGCGGCTTGTAAAATCATGCCCGGCTGAGGCTTTCGACAGGCGCAGTTCTCTTCAGGAGTGTGCGGACAGACGTAAATCGCATCGATACGTCCCCCCGCCAAATCGATTTCTGCCAGGATGCGGCGGTTAATCTCGTCTACTTCGGGGCGCGAAATCAAGCCGCGACCGATCCCTGCCTGGTTGGTGATAATGATGATCCGGTAGGGGAAATCTTTACATCTGGCCAGGCTGTGCAGCGCTCCGGGAAGGAATTGTACTTCATCCCAACCTTTGACATAATCGTGGCGATTTCCGATGATGACTCCATCACGGTCAAGAAAGATTCCTGGCAGCATGCTTGCAATTATACCTGTTGGAGGGCAGGTTTTTATGGTCGGGCTGGCAACGCTATCAGGCTTGACTAGACTAGATTTATTAGATAAAATTCATTAATAATATGCTTGCGTTCGATCAGGAGAATACGGTATGAGCGAAGTAATCCCCGTTGACTCACTCCAGGAAAACCTGGGGGCGCGCCTGACTTTAAAAGGCGGCCGAGCCAACTTTCCCAATGCTGATGATATCGTCCACCAAGGATTGCTTGAGGCGCCGCGATCCGCTAAAGCAGTGGATATTTTGTTGGTCAACCCACCGACCCCAGATGGCGGCTTGTGGATTCGAACCCAACATCGCGTAGGCCGGCGAACTCGCGAAAATATGGTTTGGCCACAAGTTTCCCTGGCGCAAATGGCCGCGCTGCTTCACCCGGTTTATACACTAAAAATTATTGACGCCAATGCCGAACGGATGGGCTGGCCCGAATTCACCCGGCTGCTGAACGAATACCAACCGAAGTATTACCTTTCTCAGCTCACTGCTCCCACGCTTGAAAATGATATGTACGGTGTTTTCCTGGCGCGAGCGCGCGGCGCAAAAACGATCGTCTTTGGTACGCACGTCACCCCGACCCCTCGCGAGACTTTGCGGCCTTTCCCTGCGCTGGATTATGCCTTGGTAGGCGAGCCTGACCTGACCATTCGCGATCTACTCGATCACCTGGAAAACAAGGTTGACCAACGCTCCCCAGAAATTCAGCGCATCTTTGCCAACCACGATCCACTTTATAAACCTTCGTTTAATGCTGATGGCTCGGCGAATCTTTGGGGGGTCAAGGGCCTGGCCTGGCGGAATGGCGAAGAAATCGTACTGAACCTGCCGCGCCCATTTATTAACAGCCTGGACGACTTGCCGATCCCTCTCCACGAATTGCTGCCGCTGCAAAAGTATCGCATGCCGTATATCCGCGGTCCCTTTACTTTTATTGTCACCAGCCGCGGTTGCCCAGCGGGGTGCACTTACTGCATCAAGCATGTCAGCTACCAGTATTCCACTCGGGTGCGCTCGCCAGAGCTGATCATGGAAGAAATGTGGAAGCTCAAGGGGCTTGGGATTAATAATATCCATATGTATTCAGATTTGTTCACCGTCAGCCGCGATCAGGTGGTGAATCTGTGTAAAATGATGATTGAGCAGAACATCCAGATTAAATGGATGAGCAACAGCCGGGTCGATTTTGTCGATGAAGAAATGCTGCAATTAATGGGCAAGGCGGGCTGCCGGATGATTTCATGGGGCATCGAAAGCGGCAACGAGCAAATTCTCAAACATGCCCGTAAAGGGGCTTATCCTGAAAAAGCTGAGCGCGCCCTGCGCTGGGCTAAGCAGGCGGGGATTATGAATTGGGGCTACTTCATTATTGGCCTGCCTGGCGAGACCGAAGCAACGATCCGCCAGACGATCGATTTTGCCAAGAAACTGCCCCTGGACATCGCTTTGTTCCACGTGGCTGCGCCGTATCCGGGCACGCCATTTTTCTTTGAAGTAGTCAAGGAAGGTTGGTTCCGCAAAGGCACCCGCTGGGAAAATGTGGACATGGATCAGGGTACCGTTTTGGATTACCCCGAACTTTCGGCCGAGCGCTTACTCTATTGGCAAAAGCAGGCTTTTCGTGAATGGGCATTCCGCCCTGGCCCCGTATTTACTTATATAAAGATGCTGCTATACGATCCGGCGACCTTAAAAACTGCACTGGATGTCGGCATACAGCATTTAAACTGGGTCTCCAAGACAGACAGCGGCGTCCCGGTCTAAAGATTTGTGAAAATTAAAAAGCTGCCCGATGAGGGCAGCTTTTGATTTCATCCGGAATTATTTGCGCCGATTTTCCAGGGTTCTGGACAGGATGCGTTCCATTTCATCCTGGTGCGAAGCGTCTTTTCTGGCTTTGCTGGAGACTTCTTCTTCGCGCTCGCCATTGCGTTCCATTGCTTCACGGAAAGCAATTTCCATAGCAGTAGGAACGACTTCTTCCTGCGGCGTTTCTTCAACCTGGGCGCTCTTGGGGTTTTCTTTGGAGCTGCGGGTTGGTCTATCTTCCTTTGGTTTTACTACTTTAACGGGTGGTTCTTCGAGGGCTTTCATGCTCAGCTTGATTTGTTTCTTTTGTCGATTGACATTCAAGACTTTCACCTGAACTTCGTCGCCCTCTTTGACTACATCGTTGGGGGTTTTGATATAGTCATGCGTAATTTCGCTGATGTGCACCAGGCCAGGTCGTTCGGCGCCGATATCAACAAATACGCCGAAATTTTCAATTCGCACGACCTTACCGGTCAAGACCATGTCTTTCTCAATCTCACGCCATTCGAGGCCAAGCGGTTTGATCATGGTTAATTCGATCCGGTCTTTTTTCGGGAAGACCCGGCGAATCCACACCTCAACGGTCTGGCCAACCTTGACGACATCTTCGACCCGGTTGACGGGTTCGGCTGAAAGTTGGGATATGTGCACAACGCCAGGCACCGAAAGGCCAATCTCAACCACTGCGCCAGCCAGGGTAGTCTTGATCACGGTGCCGCTGAACTGCATCTTACGTTTAAGCCCAGAGAGATCGCTGGCTTCACTGACCTCGCTGGTTTCACTTATTTCTTCATTAATTTCGACTGAATCGGGGGCTACTGGACTAGTTTCCATAGCGCTTTACTCCACACACAAGATAATGGCGAACCGCCGCTCGGGCGGGGACAGTATAAAACAAGCGAGTTGCGCCACAACCCGCGAAGGTGGATTATACCTCTCCCAGATCGAAATGTCAAAGCAGCCTACATTAGAAAAGAATGAATACCATTCCTCATCTGCAATTATTGACTTTGATCTTTCTCGATGCTAAGATCAATTCATGGGTCCATTTGGAGGGGCGCGGGCGTCCAGGAAGGCAGTTGTTTTTGCCTTGTTTGTCCTGTTGACGCTTTTCCTGCCGTTAGTGACAGGTTTCGGCCAGGATCTTTTCAGCGTGTATTTGCCGTTCGTTTCGAAGAACTGGCCGCCGCCTACTCCCACGCCACAGCCTGCCCGTTTGCTGATCAGCGAGGCGGTTTACGATCCGTATGGGAATGAACCAGATGGCGAATGGGTCGAGATCTATAACGCCGGTGGAATCGCACTCGCTTTGAAAAACTATAAAGTTGGCGACGAAGAGCAGTATCGGGGCAATGAAGGAATGCTGCGATTTCCTGACGATGTGGTCATCGCTCCTGGCCAGGTTATTGTGATTGCAAACTTTGCGGCGACATTTTTCTCAACCTATGGGTTCCTCCCTGACTTCGAAATGCGCGAATCTGATCCTCAGATTCCGAACCTGATCAAGTATTCAGATTGGTCGGGAGGGAATATCGAGCTGGTCAATAGCGGGGACGATATCTTAATTCTCGACCCCAGGAATGGAATTGTGGATTCCATCTCTTTTGATGGTTCTACCTTTGCTTTTTCGCCGTCCATTGCAAAGGTGAAAGAAGGCCATTCCTTGGAGCGCAGCCCGGCTTACCTGGATACAAATACCGCCGCAGATTGGGGAGACCAATTGTTCCCAGCACCGGGATTGGTTGACGTTCGTACGCCGACGCCCACGATTACCCAAACACCGACATTGACTAAAACGCCAACGATGACGCGTACCCCCACCCTGACGCCAAGCCTGACGCCCACCCCGACGGCCACAATCACCCTCACGCCGACCGTGACTCAAACCCTGGACCCGTCAGTTACGCCCACCATCACCCACACCCCTACTATAACCCAGACACCGTCGCTAACCCTCACGCCTACCCCAACCCTGACTGTTACTGCCGTCGCCGACCTTGACGCATACTCCAACGCTTACCAGTACACTGACCCGCACACCGACCCCAACCTCGACAAACACGCCAACCCAGACGTCTGGACCGACTTTTACGCCAACCCCGACCGCAAATTCGACCCCGCTAGCCGGTTGGCTGCTGATTAGCGAAGTTCTTTATGATCCGATTTCGACCGAGCCGGATGCAGAGTGGATTGAGATCCACAATGCAGGAGGCAGCGCTATCCTCTTGGCTGGCTATAAAATAGGCGACGAGGAATTATCAGGGGGCAGCGAAGGTATGTTTCAGTTTCCGGCCGGATCTGCCATTATGCCCGCGCAGGTAATCGTCGTTGCCAACCGGGCTGCAGCTTTTGGCAGCATCTATGGCTTTCTGCCGGATTACGAATTGGTGGATACGAACGCGAATGTCCCCAACCTGCTTAAGTATGCAGCCTGGGCTTCAGGATCGATGCAATTGGGGAACGCAGGCGATGAAACCCTGCTGTTAGGACCCGGCGATCAGGTTGTGGATGCCCTTTCGTGGGGGGATTTCAGCCTGGGCGTTTTATCCTCCTGCTCCAGACGTGGCCGAGGGGCACTCATTACAACGCCGCCCGGTCTATCGCGATAGCGATAGCGCTGATGATTGGGGGGACCAGTCGATCCCTGAGCCTGGACAGGTCGATCCGCATGCCGCCACTGTCACGCCTAGCCCAACCGCGACTGCAACAGAAACGGTAACGCCCACGCCAACCCAAACTGCGACACAGACTCCAACCGCCACTGCTACGGGCACACCTACTCCTACACCAACGCCGACCGGTACATTTACCCCTACTGCAACGGAAACGTTAACTCCTACCCCCACTTTTACAGGCACACCGACTTTTACTCCAACCACGACCAGCACCCCTACCTATACCCCAACAGGTACATTGACGCCTACCCTGACCTACACACCCACCGCTACAGCAACTCCAACACCTACGCCGACGAGTACAATGACCCTAACGCCCACGGTGACTCTGACGCCCACCCCATCCCCAGTTACCGACCGGCTCTTGATTAGCGAATTGATTTATGACCCGCTTGGAGGCGGTGTTGCCGGTGAATGGATCGAGCTCTACAATCCCAGCAGCACTTCGATTGGGTTGAGCGGTTATAAAATCGGAGATTCCGAGGCTCCTCACGATGGGGAAGGAATGTACCAATTCCCAGTGGATGCTGTACTGGCTCCGCGCCGCATGCTGGTAGCGGCTAACTCAGCAGCAGATTTCATTTCTCGATTTGGGTTCGAACCAGATTACGAATGGACCGAATCAAACCCGCATGTCCCTAATCTTGAAAAGTATGTTACCTGGAGCGATCAACCGATCAGCCTGGGGATAAATGATGAAGTTCTGCTCGTTAATCCTGGCGACCAGGTCGTCGATGCGCTTTCTTGGGGGACATCGACCTGGGCATTTGATCCCCCTTGCAACAGTGTAGCAGAGCTAGGACATTCTCTTGAGCGTGTTCCGGCAAATATTGATACGAATACCGCATATGATTGGGTCGATCAGAGCCAGCCAACGCCAGGGGAAGCGACATCCAGCAGCATTTGGCAGACGCTGGAGCATTGGCTGAATAGGTTTGTCTCCAGTTTCAAGTAAGTCATTCCTGGTTAAGCAGGGAAGTTTGGTTTAAAGCGGCGGGGCTGTCCTAAGGGGTTAGCTCAGGACAGCCCACTGCCACGATCGAAGTTCCCGCCGAGACGGCAACCTGTTTCCACACGGAATTAAGGACTGGTGTAGATCAAGCCGCCAAACCCCCAAGTTGGCGAATGACCATGACGACTTTACCCATGATGCGTACATTACTTGGATCGTCGATAAAAATGGCTTTCATTGTCGGGTTGGCCGGTTGTAAACGAACGCGGCCATTTTCCAGGTAAAAATACTTCAGAGTGGTTTCATCTCGGTCATCCAGCCAGACTGCAACCATTTCGCCGTTATGGGCTTCCATGGCCGGTTTCATAATCACGATATCGCCTTCATTGATCATGGCGTCGATCATCGAGTCGCCTTGCACTTCTAGAGCAAATAGATCTTTTGCGGCGCGTTCTCTGCTCGGCAGCAGGCTGGAGGCAACGTCTACCATACTCTCGGCGTCGTAGTAGGAGAAATCGGAAGAAGGCACAGGCATCGGGAGGCCGGCCTGGATGCGTCCGACCAAGGGGACACGGAGAAGTTCGGCCAGGTTTTGGCCTAAGGCCTGCACGGCCTGCGTAGCGTTGTGTTTGAAAGCGCCTGCAGGGGTTCCAACGGTCTCGGATAGGGGAATGATGAGGCGAATTCCACGCGAAACTCGGTCATCCCTTTCGATGTACCCTAATTCTTCCAATTGATCCAGGTAGTAGTTGACCACCGAGGTCGAGGAGATATGGGCCTGATCACAGATTTCTCGAATGCTGGGTGGGTAACCTGCCTGCTGTTGAAATTCCTCCAGCACCTCCAGGATTCGTTTCTGCCGTTCGCTGAGTACTTTACTGCGTCGTCTTGCCATCATGTTGAACGCTCCTATCTGGAACTTAATAAACCGATTATTTGTTCCAAGAATAATCATAACACGAACATTCGTTCTGTGTCAAGGGTGATGAAAGACAAGTTTCTCAGTGTGCACACCTTAGGTCGCGGACGTCTTGACCGCGATTGATTTTTATGATAAAATTATCTAGTTGTACATATTATGTATAACTAATATTGACATACCATGTGAGTTTGTGAGGTGAACATGTTGTCTCTGGTGCTTCTTGTGGCAGCCGCATTTGGCCTGGGTTGGTTCCTTGGTAAGCGCAATAAATAGCGCCCGGTTCTATCAATCATATAGGAGATAGCTTATGTTTCTGATCCTGCTCTTAGTCGCTGTAGGATTATTGGCTTTTTATCTGGCCCGGCGTGATTTCGATAAAAAGACGGCCGACGCCACGCGCGGTTTGTCTACAAAAGCAAAAGACGTTGGTGGGAATCTTCAGGATCGGGTCAAAAATATGACAGGTCAAAACCAGGGGAAACCAGAGGCGTTTATAGCCTGGGCAAGCGGTCCTGGTCAAAAAGAATTACCTGAAGAATTCAATAGCTGGTTTGCTGGACTTCCTGCAGATGAGCAAAAGGCTTTCAGCAAGGCGTTGGCAAATTATGTCGACAGCCTGGGGATGAGCCTGGCGGCGTTAACCAGCGGCAGGCTGGACAAACAGCCTGATTTCAAAAGCGTTTTTGTGGAAACGCTCGTCATTTACAGCAGCGCCTATCGGAAGATAGCTGAGGCAAAGGCAAAACCAGAGGCTCAAGAAGCAAAGACCGAGGTGAATGCCGAAGTGGAGGCAACTGAGCAGCCGGCTGGTGAAATCCAACCCGCCGAGAAAGCCCGCAGCCGGCGCAGCAGCGACACGCCGCTGGAGACTGCTCCAGCAGCTTCATAATAATTTAAAATCGAATTGAATTAAAAAACCGCCCGGAAGGGTGGTTTTTTTATGCCTATTAAGCGTGAATTCTCATTCTCTAAAAGCGTCGAGCACACTGCCAACGACCTCAGCATATTCCTGGGCCGCCCGGCTGTTGCGATCTAATTCGAAAATTGTTTTGCCTTCCACTGCGCATTCGCGCAACACAGTCGCGCGATGGATTGGAGATAATACTTGTTTGCCGAACTGTTTTTGCAAATCCAAGACAGTGGCTTTACTTTCCCGAGTAACCTCGTCATACAACGTCGGCAGGATACCCAGGATTTTCCCTCGCCAGTCCTGTTCACGATGGAGTTTTTGCAAGGTGGTGTAAATGCTGAAGACGCCATCCGTGGCCAGATAGTCTGCGGCGCATGGTATCAATACCCCATCCGAAGCCCACAGCGCTTGCTCTTGGAGTTCGCCCACACTGGGTGAGGTGTCGATTACGATAAATTCAAAATGATCCTCATTAAGAATGGGGAGTAGTTTTTCTCGAGTGTAGGTTATCGGAGTACGCTGAACGCTCAATACTGTCTGAGCCGTAGCAGTTTTCTTGTCGCCCATGATGATAAACAAATTTTCACGGTCGGTCATGCGGATGATCTGTTTATGTGGGATTTCGGAAACCAGCAAGTTGAAAGCCCCAGCGTCTGGTTTCAACCCCAGGATCGTGGCGCATTGACCTTGTGGATCCAGGTCGACCAATAGAACTTTCTTGCCCTTTAAAACCAGCCCATGCGCCAGGTTTACAGCCGTTGTCGTTTTCCCAACTCCGCCTTTCTGGTTGGCGATCGTGATAATAGACATTATGGCGCTCCTGGGATCGGCGTATTGCTTGGGACTGCCGGCTGGTAGCCCTGCGGCCAGCGTGTATTTTCGTCGTATAGGACGTCATTCAGGTTTGCGCGCAAGATGACTTGTTTATCACCGATTACCAGGCGCTGTTCGAATTTTACCTGGCGTAAATCCGCCCCACGCAGGTCTGCCCCGCTGAGATCGACGCCGGCCAGGTTGGTGAGGGGCAGCCGGCCGCTCAAGATCGCGCCTTTTAGATCCGCCAGGCAGACAAAAACCAATCCCTGGTTGATCCCAAACTCGTTGCCAGCTTTTATCTCTTTTTGTAAGTCAAAACTTTTCCAGCTCAAGACCCCTTGATCGGCAACCAGGTAAAGGCCATTGGTGCAACCGATCCTGTTGAACAGCGAGCTTGTTTCGGATAGCGACATTTCTGCGCGCAGCGAGATTTTCTCCTGGTTCACCGATTGAAATATGGTTTCTTCTAAAATGGCACCGGTCAGATCGGCGCCTTGCAGCTTAGCCCCTGCCAGGTTTGCCTCTCTCAGATTTGCATCCTGAAGGTTCGCTTGACTTAAATCCGCATCCCGCAAATCTGCCCTGGTCAGGTTGGTTTTATTGAAAACAGCTCTGGCCAGGTTGGCAAAGCGCATATCCGCATCGCTGATATTGATTCCGCTGAGATTCAGATCTGGTTTTCCCGCACCGACCAAGCGCGCCCCACTCAGGTTGACGCCAGAAAGGCCAACCTGGCGGGTTTGGATTTGATCGCCAATTATAACCTGATCGGATAGGATATTTTCACCTGACGCTCCCCTGACCAATGACACCCCACCCAAATTTGCCCCAGACAAATCGGCGCCTGCCAGGTAGGTGCTGCCAAAGACAGCATTGCGCAGGTTTGCTCCGTTGAGCAGGGTTGGCAGGGCAAGCTGAAAATCTTCCTGGTAATCGATATCCAGGCGTGTTCTTGAAAGAATAGCTTCCTCCAAATCCACCCCGCTCAAACGAGCTGCGATCAGGATGGCCTGGGATAGGTCTGCTTTTTTCATGGTAGAGCCACGCAAAGTGCTTTGCTCGATGCTCGATCCTGCCAGGCTGGCATCATCCAGGTTTGTTCCTGCAAGTGTAGCCGCTTTGATGACCGTCCCGCCCAGGTTGGTGCCAGACATGTCCGCGCCGGACAGATCGGTGCCTTCCAATATCGCCCCGAGCAAGTTAGCCCGATCCAGGATTGCCCCACGCAGGCTGGCCTGGGTCAAATTGGCGCCATCTAGATTTGCGTCGCTTAAGTTGGCCCCGTTCAGGTTGGCTCGAGTCAACTGCGCTCCGCTCAAACTGGCGTTTCTCAAATCCGCGCCGACCAAGCGCGCTTTATCAAAATTCACGGCGCGCAAGTTGACACCCTGGCTAAGGTCTACCCCATCCAAAACCGCCCCTCTCAGATCGGCTCCGTTTAAATTGGCTCCATCCATAAAGGCCGCGCTTAAAACAGCGCCTTGCAGGTTTGCCCCGATCAGGATCGCCCTGCGTAAATCAGCATTCACCAGATCTGCGTCGGATAAATCTGCCCCACTAAGATCCGCCCCGCTAAAATTGGCATTGGTTAAGATCGAATTGTTAAAGTCAGCCCCATTAAGAACTGAGTCGGAGAAATTCGCAGCGACAAGCGATTTGCGGCTGAGGTTTTGACTGGTTAAATCCTTGCCGTTACAGTTAGGCGGACATTTCCACGGAGATTTAAAGAAGAGGGCAAGGATCGCTACCAGAAAAGTAATTACAGCCAACGTCAGCAAAAGGCCGCGAATTGTCGCCCAGCGTTCGACAAAAGGGTTTGTCGCTTGGGGGAGGTGTGGAGGCGTCTGACATCTTTTATAATTTCATTTATTCGGGGAATAGATGGCCGAGGTGGGGATCTCAAACCCTAAAGGCCAGATGGTCAGGTCGTCATACAGAACCCCTTGGAAAACCGTGTCTTTGAGCAGGGGACGGAGGCGGAACTCGGGGAGATCGATAATAATCGGATCGAACAGGACTCTCGAGATCGATGTATTGGCTAAAGCCATGCGGAGCCGGTCGCCTTTTAAGGAGTCATAGCTAAAACTTGAGTTTGAATCTGGTGGAACTGGGAGAGTCAAAACCGCCCCGCTTAAATCGGCTCCACGCAAATCTGCTCCGC
Organism: uncultured Chloroflexia bacterium; assembly: GCA_963770655.1. Lineage (GTDB taxonomy): Bacteria > Chloroflexota > Anaerolineae > Anaerolineales > UBA4823 > CAZAGA01. The sequence continues at coordinate 98,235 of CAVYQO010000006.1, forward strand.
TCAGGTCAGCCCCCACAAGCAGGGCGCCATTGAGTTTTGCGCCGTTTAAATTTGCGCCGGTCATAACCGTGCCGAATAAATTATCGCCACTCAGATCAGCTCCGCTGAAATCCACGCCGACCATTTTTGCCAGATTTCCCCAAATTCCGCTCATCTTAGCCTGGCTGGCCTTCACCCCGCTCAAATCTGCCTGGCTCAGGATCCCGCCGTTCAAATTGGCCCGGTAGAGATTGGCCCCGCTCAGGTCGGCCTGTCCCATGTCGACCCCGCTTAAATCGACATTATTGAGTAAGCTGCCAATCAATTCCGCCTTTACCAGGGAGACGCCCTGTAGAATTGTGTTCGATAAGTCGACTCGGGTCAGTTTGGCATTCTCGAGATCGGAGCCCCTCAGGTTGGCGCCCTGCAGTTTGGTATTCCGCAGGTTAGTCAGCTTTAAGTTAACGCCGATGAGCAGAGCCTCGCGCAGGTCTGAGCCTTCGAGGTCGCTTTCTTCTAGATTGGCTCCGCGCAGATCCGCTTTGGATAGGTTTGCCTGGATGATGCTGGCTTTGCTTAGATTTGCGTCGATCATGCTGGCGCCGCTGAAATTGACGTCATTCAGATTGGCGCCAGTTAAATTGACCCCCACGCAATTTGCGGGACAGCCGCGCGGCAGACGATTCTGGCACCCTGAAAGTAGGATAACTGCCAGACACGCAGCTAGCAAGAAATAATGCCAGTGGTAGAAACGGTTCACCGGGAAGGGTTGCTTCAGGACTGATTTCATGGAGAATGATCGTCGTTTACGTTCCTCAAGCCTTGATCATGATTATAGCATCAAAAATCAGCCAACCTATCAAATACGACTTTTGACGGGAGCCATCCGAACAGCGTTGCGCTACTTTTGACTTGTATTGGAACCCATCCGGCTAACTGGTGGGGAAAATATGAGATTGTTTATTATAATTCGAGTATACATGGCAGTTACAAGCGAAGGCGAATTAATTTATCGTCTTTATCAAATTTAAGGAAAATTTTAACCAGAATGAACTCTTATCGAAAAACAGGGCGCGTGACCAGGATTGGCTATACATTTGCAGTGGGTCTCTTAATGGTGTTTGTGTTTAGTGGGTGCAGCAACTCCCAGGAAAATGCCGCTCAGGTCGATCCTAAGGTCTCCCAAGTAGAAAATCAAGCAATTTCCCAGCAGATCGCTGCTCAAGCGCAAGCAGAGCAGCCGCAGCCGGCTGCCTTTGACAAACCGGTTGAGCCCGTTCAAAAAGAGGCTGGGGCAGAAGCCGCTTTACCTGTCGCCCCACCTGCCCAGGCTGCACCTGCAGCCGAACCGGTCGCGGCGACTGCTCCTGCGGTGTCCCCAACGGAAGCGCCCACAGCGCTTGCCCAGGCTGCGCCTCTCGCAGCGAACCCTCAGATTGAAACCAAGCCTGAAATTGGTTTCCTTGCGCCAGACTTCAACCTGGCCACTTTGGATGGCCAATCGGTCCGGCTTGAAGATTTACGCGGCCGTCCAGTCGTGATCAGCTATTGGGCCACCTGGTGTGTGCCTTGCAAAAAAGAATTGCCCATCCTGCAGCAGCTTTCGCAGGAGTATGCCTCGACCGGGATCCAAATTATTACCATCGATGCCATCGAGCAAGATAACTTGGATAACGTACATGGGCTGATCGGCGAATTGGGGCTCACCTTGCCGGTCTTATTGGACCAGCAGAATCAATTCCAATCTTCTTACAACCAGCTCTTTTTCCCTACGTCATACTTTATTGATGCCAATGGGGTGATCCGTTGGATCAAACTTGGCGACGCCCCTGAAGCGCTGTTGCGCGAAAACGTTGAAAAATTAATCAATAACCAGCTTTAAGAAATTGGCGTACCACACTGGGTGACCACTGAAGATGCCATCGAAAAATGCTGAGCTTCCCACCCAACTAAACACCAACCAGGAAGCGCATCTGTCGCTCAATCTCCAGGCGCATTCGCGCCTGGAATTGCTATTAGCTATTCAAGAATCGATCTACACTCAACAAGAACTAACCACCACTTGCCAATTGGCCTTGCAGCGCTTGTTGGTTGAAATCCCAAACTGCCAGGCCGGCTGCGTTATACAATTCGGCGCTGGGCAGGAGCAGCCGCAAGCCCTGGCGTTTAATTTATCCGGCCGAGAGACGCCATGGCCGGTCGATCTGGCGAGCAGCCAGCTCGTATTAGAAAAGGCGCTGGATCCGTTTCCATCTGATCTGGTTTATCAAAATCTGTTGCTCGACGATCCACAACAAACGGAAAGCATCCAAAGCTATTTACGAGATCAAGGCCTGCGCGCCTGCCTGGCTATCGGGCTGCGGGTGGACGACCGCTTGGTTGGATCGTTATTGCTAGCATCAGCCTTCCCTGGGCCATTCAACCCAACCGTGCTGCAGATTGCGAAGGAGGTAGGGCGGGCGTTATCCTTGGGGATGGGCCAAATGTTCAGGCTCGAAAATGAGGGACATCATCGCCGCGAGGTTGATGTTCTCCGCGATGTAATGGTTTCACTGGCCAGCTCGGTAAGCCTTAGCCAGGCGCTTGAGGTGATCTTACGCAATTTAGGCTTGGTGGTGCGCTATGATCGCGCCGCTCTGTATATGCAGAATGAAAACTCTCAGTTCCAATTCCCGACTGGGCTGGGTCAGCAAGAGCCGGATTCTAGCGCACCTGGCGCGCCGAGAATTTTCCCTTTAGATGACCCAATCATTGCTGAGCTGCGTAGATTAAAACAGCCCCTGGTGGTGAACGATATTCAACGGGATGAGCGCTTTCAAAACTGGCCCGAACGAGAATTGGTGCATGCCTGGATGGGCGTCCCCTTATTTATGGGTGAAGAAATCGTCGGAATCGTGTCCTTGGGCGATCTTGAACCTGGCGCTTATTCAGCCGAAGATGCTGGGCTGGTGCAAATGTTTACTAACCAGGTGGCAGAGGTATTGTGGCGGGCGCGCGATCGGGACCACCCAGAAATGCACAGCGAAGAATTAGAATTAATTACGACTTTCTCCTTCGCACTGCAGTACGCAAAAAGCCAAGAAAATATCCTGGCTGTCATTATGGATCAAACTTCGCAGGTGTTTGGGGCGAACCAGGGAACCTTCCTAAAACTCGAAAAAGATGGTTCAACCCTGGTGGTAGATTTCAGCCAGAATGTTCCCCTCATCGGGAAATGGCACGCCCATGGCGGCGACCCGCTGTGGCAGGTTGTGCGCACCCAAGTACCGATTTTTATCACGGATACCTCGACCTGCCTGGAGCAGTATCAAGGCTCAATTTACTCCCAGCTCTTTCAGCAAATGCGCTCGGCAGCATTGCTTCCACTGCACACCCCTGAGACAATTTTTGGTGTGCTTTGCTTTACCTTCCGCGAGCGCCAGGTTTTTTCTCAGGAGGATCAGCGCTTGTTTCAGGCGATCTGCGCCATTGCTGGAACGGCGCTTCGCCGGGCGATTGTTTTAGAGAGCCTGGAGAAGCAGATTAATACCCGCACCAGGCATCTTTCGGCGCTCTACGAAATTAGCGCAGCCTCAGCAGAACCTGTAGAAGTCGAAGAGCTGCTGGCGCATTTAATGGTGCTCACCCTGGATGTGCTGAACACCCCCGCTGGAGCCATTCATTTGCTCGATAACGCCAAAAAAACATTGCGTCTGGCTGCGCAGGTCGGTCTGCCTCAGCAAATCCGGGCAAATTTCAGCACCTTACCGGTAACGACTGCCTTCTGGCGCAACATCCTGCGCTCCGACGAACCGGTAATCCTTTCGGATATCGGCAAGGATCGCCGCACGCCTCAAGAGCTAGCAGGCAACCCTTATCCAACTTTCCTGGCAGTGCCGATCCGTGCAAAAGGAGAGAGCCTCGGCTTATTCAGCCTGATGAGCGAATCGGTTCTGGAATATACGATTGAAGATATCACCCTGTTTACGACGATTGCAGAACAGGTGGGGAGCGCGGTTGAGCGGGCTCGCTTACAGCGCCAGGCCGAACGCGCCGCGGTCGCCGAAGAACGACAGCGCCTGGCGCGGGAGCTGCATGACTCTATTTCGCAACTCCTTTACAGTCTGGTATTATATGCTGGCGCCGGGCGCAAGGTTCTCGGTCAAGGAGACCTCGGGCATACCGAGGAATACCTGCAGCGGATGGATCAGACCAGCCTTCAAGCGCTCAAAGAAATGCGTTTGTTGGTTTACGAACTGCGCCCTTCGGTTTTTCGGGAAGAAGGCCTGGTAGGCGCCCTAAACCGGCGGCTGCAAGCGGTTGAAAAACGCACCGGGATGCACGTTCAGCTCATCGTTGTGGGCGATATTGCTCTTGATGACACTGTCGAGCTGACGCTTTACCGGATTGCCGAAGAAGCTTTGAACAACACCCTCAAGCATTCTCAGGCTACCGAAGTGTCCATACGGATCGCTGCTGAAGCTGGCCAGGTCGACCTTGAAATCCATGACAATGGCTGTGGGTTCGATTTACAGAACGTAACAAAGGCCGGCGGTTTAGGATTGGTTGGGATTCGGGAACGGGTGAGTCAGCTTGGCGGAGAGTTGGATATCCGTACAGCCCCGGATCAGGGTGCTCTGATTCATGTTCACCTGGAGGTAGGGGATGAGTGAAAACATCCGAATACTTATTGTTGATGATCACACCATCGTGCGGGATGGGCTGCAGGCGTTGATCAGCGCTGAACCGGGTATGCAGGTGGTTGGCGTTGGTGCGAATGGAGAAGAAGCAGTTGAGAAAGCGCGCCTGCTGCAGCCAGATGTGATTTTATTAGATTTGATTATGCCGCGCAAGGATGGTGTTCAGGCTACGGCTGAAATCAAAAAACAAAACCCTGCGGCGCGCATTTTGATACTGACTAGCTTTGCTGAGGACCACCAGGTGTTTTCAGCGATTAAAGCGGGCGCTATTGGCTATTTGATGAAGGACACGTCTTCGGATGATTTGATCCAAGCCATCCGGGATGTCTATCAAAACAAGCCGGCTATGCAGCCGGCCATTGCTCGAAAATTGATGCGCGATATTCAGAATCCTTCTGGCCAGGCGCAATCCGAGAGCGCCCTGACCGAACGTGAAATCGAGATCCTGGGGATGGTAGCACAGGGCCGCACCAACCAGCAAATTGCTGATGAGCTCTTCCTCAGCGAGCGAACGGTGCGCACGCACATCACCAATATCCTGGCCAAGCTGCACCTGGAGAATCGCACCCAGGCTGCCTTATATGCCCTCCGCTCCGGTATCGCCCATCTCCCGTATGCTTCAGCCGACCCTAACGAAATTGACGAATAAAGCGGGCTGCTAAGTCATATGTAGCAGTAGGCGATGCGATAGCCGCGCCCAAAATTCGGTCATTTGGCCGATCACAGATCAGGATATTTCCGGTATCATCCTTTTTGTGGAAAAAGTGCTCATTTCTTTACAGGTAAAATCTCAACGCCGCCGCCAAAGTTTGACAGCCTTGCTGACCACCATCCCTGGGGTGCAAGTCTTGTCCGCCCGCAGCCTGCTAACCCCAATGGATATCCTCCTAGTCGAAGGCAGTTTATCAAACGCCGAGCATATTGCGGCGCTACGCCGCGTCCGTCTCTCTCAACCTGGATTGAAAACGATTTTATTGGTCGAAACAACGCGCCTCGATACGGACACTCACCTTGAAGGGATTGATTTGATCCTGCCCCTTAATGCGACCGCCGGAGAACTTTTTCATTCCATCGGTCTCCTGGCTGACCGGTAACCGGTATCTTTTCATCCAAACCGTTTTCCTGCTTGCATGCAGGCAAAAAAACAGGGCGATTTTCATCGCCCCGCGTGTTTTGTAAATATAAACAAAAAACGGATAAGGTTTTATTTAGCCGGGTAGAAGATTGGGAACGAGCTGATTGAGCTTCGCCTGGCGTCCTTTACAGCCACAGTCTTTACCGGTAAGTTGGGTGTATCCCAGAGCTAATCGATCCAGCCCAGTCTGTTGGGTGAATTCTGCCACAGCATCGCCTAAGCCTTGACCTGCTTTTAGATCCGTTCTAACTTTCATGAATTATTTCCTTCCGTAGATATGCCTCGATTGAGAAGCTATGCCTTTTCGTCACGCGGTTTTATGTTACCATGCTCAAATTGAAAGAACAAGGGCTATTTGTCCGGCGCTGGGCTTTGTGCAAACTAAGTCATTTGCTGGAGATCGGACTGCAAGATTGGGTCTCTATCATCAGCGAATGCGCTTTTATTTTATAATACGATAAGCTAGAGGTCGAGTGCGTTCGCCTCTGGGCTGTGGACCAGGAATGCCTTGTCATTTGGCGGAGGTGTGCTTGTCAATTCCATTTTCTCGCTCAACCCGCTCTTTAACCCTGGATAGTTTCCGTCCAACGATGATCGGCCTGGCCCTGGCTGGGGTTACCCTCCTGGCGCTGATTATTTGGTTCTTCTTTGCGCGGATCAGCCTCTTCCAATCCAGTACGAGCGCTGTGCTTCAACCAGACGATCAGATCATCGCCAGCTTTCCCGCTGAGGTTTTTGACCAGTTAAAACCCGGTCAGCAAGCCACCCTAAAACTCGGCCTCAACGGCGATCAAAAGCCAGTGACGATTCCGGCTGTGGTTTTCGATACCCAGGGGGGCAGCGAGGCAGTTATTCTGATCATAACGGATTTCAGCGCAGTGCCGCCGGCACGCAGCGAAGATCTTAGCGGTCGCGTCGACGTTCAAACTGAAGCGATCCACCCGCTGGAATTGCTGCTGCGCGCTTCGGGAAAATTTCTCAATCGCGGCAGCCAATCGCCGGATTCACAGCAACTTTCCGAGACTCCCCAACCATGATTCTTGAGCCGGCGGTCAAAGGGCAAAAGTACTTTGCGCCTGAAGTCGTGCAGACTTCAGCGATGGACTGTGGCCCAGCGGCCTTGAAAAGTCTGCTCGATGGTTTTGGCATCCCGGTTAATTATGGCCGTTTGCGGGAGGCCTGCCAGACGAGCGTCGATGGTACTTCAATCAACACCATCGAAGACATTGCTGTTCAGCTTGGCCTGGAAGCGGAGCAGATCATGATCCCTGCGGATCATCTGCTCCTGGCTGAGTCACAATCTCTGCCCGCGCTGGTGGTTGTGCGCCTGGCGAGCGGCCTGACCCATTTCTTGGTCATCTGGGGAAAGGTTGGCAATACTCTGCAGTTGATGGATCCTGCAACCGGGCGGCGTTGGGTATCCTGGCAGCGATTCATGAATGAGCTCTACATCCACTCCTTCCCTGTTTCCGCAGAGGCATGGCGAGAATGGGCTGGTTCGAGCGGAATGTTGGCGCCGTTGAACCGGCGCATGCTGGATCTGCAGATTCCAAGTGAGGTCAGCGATCAGCTTATCGAGCGTGCCGTGGGAGACACTGGCTGGTTTTCGGTCGCAGTCCTGGACGCCGCGGTGCGCATGACCACTGCGGTGGTACGTTCGGGAGGTCTGGAAGCGGGTTCTGAAGCGGCGGGGGTGCTGGAGCGCTTTTTTGAACAAAACCTGGCTCTAGGTGCAGATGTGTTCTCACCAGCATCGACTGAAGTAACCGGTAATCTCTTACGTATCCCTTTAATTTACTGGTCTGTCCAACCCTTGAGCCCACCTGGACAGAATCCTATTGCTGCTGAACGCTTGCTGTTGCGCGGGGCGGTCTTGATCCGCGTTTTGGGCCGCCGCGCCGCGGCAGAGCCAACTCCAAGCGGTGAAGCCGCAGCCGTAGAGCCGCTTCCGCCTGAATTGGCGGCTGCGTTGGAAGAGCCCCCCCGCCAACCTTTCCGTGAGGTTTGGAAGGCGATGAGCCAGGACGGCCTGCTTAACCCGACCATCTTATTCCTGGCAATCATATTGGCCAGCCTTACGGTGCTAATCGAAGCGCTGCTGCTCCAAGGAATTATCCAAATCGGGGCAAGTTTGTCCCTGGTATCTCAACGAATTGCCGCAGCTTTCATTTTGGTTGCTTTTGTGCTGGCGGCGATGTTTCTGGAATTTCCGATCGCAGCTGCCACGTTGCGCATGGGCCGCCGGCTGGAAACACGGCTGCGGATTGCCTTTCTGGAGAAGATTCCCCGCTTAAACGACCGCTATTTCCACAGCCGTCTGACCTCCGATATGACACAGCGGGCGCATGACCTGCGCTCTTTGCGCAATTTGCCTAATCTTGCTGTGAACCTTCTTAGGGTGGGTTTTCAGTTGTTGTTCACCACCCTCGGGGTGATTTGGCTTGACCCGCTCAGCGCCCCGATTGCCATCCTGGCCACGGTGCTTTTCGTGGGGATCTCGTTTCTCACCCGCCCGCTCCTGGATGAGCGCGACCTGCGTCTGCGTACCCAGGTTGGCGGTCTGAGCCGCTTCTACCTGGATGGCTTGCTTGGACTGATCCCAGCCCGCACCCACAGCGCTGAGCGGGCAATGCGCCGCCAGCATGAAGGTCAAATGGTGGATTGGATTAAAACCAGTCATGAAATGTACCGCATGATTGCAATTGTCCAGGCAAGTGGGGCAATCCTGTATTCATTTTTTGCGATTTGGCTGGTATATAACTATATTGCCAAAGGCGGAGCCCCGAACGAGATTCTGCTGTTATTCTACTGGACACTCAACCTGCCCGCCTTAGGCCAACAATTTGCTCAAAACATCCAACAGTTTCCATTACAGCGCAATCGCCTCTTGCGCGTGCTTGAACCGCTCGGCGCGGCCGAGGCTGAGATACTGCCTCCTGACGAGAGACAAGAAGCAGGCGCCGCAGCGCAGGAGGGATCGCAAACCGGCAACCTTTCGCCGGCGGTTGGTGTACATTTCGATGACATCAGTTTAGTCGCCGGTGGGCAGACAATCTTGCAGGAGATCCAGCTCAGTATTAAACCTGGCGAGCATCTGGCCATTATCGGCCCGTCGGGCGCTGGAAAATCCAGCCTTGTTGGATTGCTGCTGGGTTGGCACCAGCCAGCCCAGGGTCGGGTGCTGGTGGACGGCGCGGTGCTCGACGGCGCCGGGTTGGAGGCGCTGCGCCGCTCAACCGCCTGGGTGGATCCGGCCGTTCAAATTTGGAACCGCTCTTTTTACGAAAATTTGCGCTATGGCAGCGGAGCGAATGAAGCCGCACCCATCGGCCAGGTGATTAAGCAAGTCGATCTTTACGGGGTGCTGGATAAATTACCGTCCGGATTGAAAACCAGCCTGGGTGAAGGGGGCGGGTTGGTATCTGGTGGGGAAGGCCAGCGCGTCCGCCTGGGCCGTGCATTCCTGCGCAGCGCGGTCCGCCTGGTTATCTTAGATGAACCATTTCGTGGGCTCGACCGCCAAAAGCGCCGCCAACTGCTGAGCGAGGCCCGCCGGCATTGGCAGGAGGCGACGTTGATTACGATCACGCATGATGTCGGCGAGACGCGCGGCTTTCCGCGAGTGGTGGTCATCGAAAATGGACGGATTATCGAAGATGGCTCGCCGGCTGAGCTGTTAGGGCGCAGTTATTCCCGCTATCGCGATTTATATGAGGCTGAACAATCTGTGCGCCAGGGATTATGGGCGAATGCGATCTGGCGGCGGGTGTGGCTGCAGAATGGCCAGATCCAACCGGCGCCGGAGCAAGAAGATTAGCAAGATGCCAGGGCGCGTTTCCAGGATTTAAGGAAGAAATTTTTGGTTTATAATCAAAGTAACAGATAGGAGAGGATGGTAAAGGATGAACACCAAAAAAATTCTGCTGTCTATGTTCATTGTATTTATTCTGGCTGGAACGTTTGCCTACAGCGGATCCGCTTCGAACGGCTCTGAGAAAAATTACATCAAACAGAAAATTACCGCTGGCAATGTCGAAGATGTCTGGGTGGGAGATGGGGGTGTATTCTTTAATCCGTCTGGCTATACCGGTACGCTGGAAATAAAGCGCACTCAACCTGAGACCAGGACACTGCGCAATGTGGGACGCTTTAAACAGCGCTGGCTCGAATACCGTTTCACGGATACCGAGGGCAACCATCTGAAATTTATGCGGGGGTTTATTACCGTGTATTACAATCTCAATCGGTCACTGCGTCAGGCCTGGGATGCTGACCGTTTATCGATTTACTTTTACAACACCAAAAACCACAAGTGGGAAGAATGCCAGACGCGCCTGGTAGCCTATCGCAATGAGCCCTACGGTCGGGCGTCATGTATCACCAACCGGCCCGGTTTGTATGGCCTGGTGTTAACGCCTTGAAATCGTTCTAAAATCGCTGCGTAACCTCTTTACTAGCCAGCCTGTCTTTGCGATTTTTTTGCAAACAGGCTGGCTATTCCGGCCAGGATCATTCCTCCCAGCCCGACAAACAAGATCTGGATCAGGGAAATGAAACCCAGAAAACTGCTTTGGAAATCTGGCAGCGTCCAGGTTACCAGCGCGCCGTTGAGCACGAAGCTCACCAAAACCACCCCAGAGAGCAAATAGCTAATTATCAGCGCCAGGTTCAGCAGCGCTTCAGCCGCATGGGTTCGTCCCCGCTGGCGAACTTTGATTTGCCAGGCGTAGACCATCCCGCTGAGCAGCAGCGCCCCCAGGGCAAGTCCAGCGCTTTCCAGAATCAGGTTATTCGGGCTGATCACCGAGCTGAGCGAGTAGGTCTTCTTTAGCAGCAGGACATAGCTCAGGTTGAAGGCTGCCAGGTAGATCCCAGCGCCGATCAGCAGCCAGCCCTTTTCGTGGTTGAACCTCCGCAAAAATAGGGCGATGGGGATGACCAGCCAAACCAAACCAATGAGCAGCCGGGGCAGGCGTTCGGAGTTCAGGCGCTGGTTACGGGCTGCCTGTAGGGCATGCTGGTATACCGCAACCGGATCCGAGCCTGGCGGCACGCTGGGGCTGTGGCCGATGGCCCGCTGATAGTTTTCAAGGAGCTGGCGCTGTTGGGCTGCAATGGCATCGGGCAGCCGGGCGGCTTTATCAGCGGCTAAGGTCAGCATTTCAGTGCGTACCCGTCCCTGGCTGGAAGCTGGTAGATTGACGCCCAATAAGGCCGCCAGGGTCGGGGCGATATCCACCATTTGGATATCGCCGAAATCGCCCGATTTCACCCCGGCTCCGGTTAGCAGAAACGGTTCTTCGAGAACAACAGCATCCTGGCCGCCATGCCCACCCTGGTCGATATGACCATGGTCGCTAACGATGAGCAGGGTGTCTTGGGAAAGGTCCAGCTGGCTGGCGATTTGACGCAGGAGTTCGTCTACGCGCCCTGCGGCTGCGTTCCAGTTCGGGTCCCGGGCTCCGCCCTCGTGGTGCCCAGCGTAATCTACCTGATCCAAATGGATCAGGATCAATTGATGCGCGCTATCCGTTAGCCAGGGCAGTGCAGCCTGGACGACCTGGCGGTCGGCCTCCCGGTCTTCGCCGGGAGTGTAAAAATGGTCGGCGACGTCTGCCTGGGGGATCAGCTTCTCGAACCAGTAATAACCCGAGACGGCGGACTTCAGCCCGGCGCGTCCTACGGCCGAGAATAAGTTATCCTGGGTCCAGCCGCGGATTTCTTCGTACGGGGCATTGATCGTATGACCATCGCTGATCTCTGGCCAGGCGCCAGTAAACAATACTGTGTAACCCGCTTCCGAGTAGGAAGGAGGTCGGCTGCGCATCTTTGCCCAGGCGGCGCCCTGGCGCAGCTCGTTCAAGAAGGGCATGGTTTGCGGGTCGCTGGCTGTATCGTAGCGCAATCCATCGACGAGAACGAAGACAACCCGGCGAGTTTCCGGCGCCCCCAATACCACGCCTGGCTTGGGCGGTTGTTTCGCCAACGCGCTGCGATAAGCAAACAGAGAGTTCATATATCCGCTGGCCCAAAGATACGCGCCCAAAGCGGCAAGGAGCAGCACCAAAGCTTTCAAGGTTATTCGTAATTTTACATTCACCGCCGACCTCCACGCGGCTGCCATGCCGGGAATCTGAGCCTTGGGATATCGTCTGTGTTAAGTCATTCGTATTTTACCAATCAGAAGCACAATATTTGTATATCCATAGGAAAAGTGAAAATTATCGGCTCAGCACCGTATGAACGGGTGCTGCCCGAGCTGGCCAGGTATTTGGAGCACGCTGCTGGCTATTTCGATGTATATTGAAATAGGTAGATAATATCGTCGGGGAAATATAGCCCGGTAGCGATTGAAACAAATCCTAAATTTCCGAATAATTGCATAAGTTATATTAGAATACATTAGGAATAAGAACTCGAAGAAAATGTATTGCTGACAATCGAGGTGATCGATGTCCATCAATAAACGTGACAACCTACTCTCCCTCCTTACCTCCACCCCCGCAGTCCTCCCGGCGGCATTCTTCCTGCATTTTGACCCCGCTTGCCACCAGGGCTCTGCTGCCATTGACAAACACCTGGAATTCTTCCGTCACACGGGCATGGATTTCGTCAAAATTCAATACGAGCGCACCTACCCGCCGCTGCCCGAGATCCAGGGACCTGACGACTGGCGCAAGATGCCCTTCTATGGGCGGGAGTTTTACGAGCCGCAATTAAAAGTTGTCGAGGGGCTGGTCAAGGCTGCTGGTGGAGAGGCACTGGTATTGATCACGTTATATTCACCGTTTATGTGCGCCGGACATACGGCGGGAACGCAGGCGCGCCTGGCTCGGCATATCGAGCAAGATCCTAGCGCGGTCCAGCAGGGGATGCAGGTGATCACCGACAGCTTGATGACCTTCGTCGAGGAATGCATCGCCCTGGGGGTGGATGGCTTTTACCACTCGACCCAGGGCGGCGAGGCTGGACGTTTCTCGGATCCGGCTTTGTTCACGAGCTGTGTGAAACCTTACGATTTGATTTTGATGGATGAAATAAACAGTCGCTGCAGCTTTAACATCCTGCATATTTGTGATTACAGCGGCGAATATAACGACCTGACCCCGTTCCTGGATTATCCGGGGCATGTCGTCAGCAGTCCGCTGCTTTTAGGCGGGGAGGCGCTATCTCTACAGGAGGTTGCGCGGATGTTCAACCGCCCAGTGATGGGTGGGCTGGACCGCCACGGGGTGCTGGTGAACGGCTCGACGGCTGAGATCGAGGCAGCGGTGGGGGCTGTCCTGGAGGCTGCGCCGGAGCGCTTTATCCTCGGCGCCGACTGCACCGTCCCTTCGGATATTGCTTGGGATAACCTGCGCCTGGCAATTGACGCCGCGCATCGAATTTAATAAAGCATCTAGCAATCATAAATCAGGCCATCTTCTCCCATTCTCCCATCAATCGATCCAGCTCGACTTGAGCCTGGGCGACCTGCCAGCTCAGCTCATTGACCCGTGCATAGCTCTGCGCCGGGCGGGTGTTCTGCAGCTTGTGCGAAAGCCGCTGCAGCAGCGCTTCTTGCTCACGGATGCGGCTTTCCAGACGCTCCAAGGCTTCGATCTGCTTGCGAGCGCTGAAGCTGTCGCCGCGGATCTGGGTTTTCGATAGCAAGGTCTGGCGATTTGGCTGGATTCGTAATCCTCCGTCTTTGGTTGTAACCGCGGCTGCGCCGCGCAGGATATATTCGCGATAACAGCCATTGAAGACCACCAGCTTCCTCTGCCGGATTTCCCAAATCTGGGTCGCCAGCCGGTCGATTAGATAGCGGTCGTGTGATACCAGCAGGATTGTTCCGGAGAAATTTTCCAACACAGCTTGTAAGGCTTCCTGGGAGGGGATATCCAGGTGGTTGGTCGGTTCATCGAGGACCAGGAAATTGATCCCTTCGACGGCCAGGATCGCCAGGGCCAGGCGGGCGCGCTCGCCGCCGCTCAGGGCATCCAATGGTTTGTTTACGTCTTCGCCCTGGAAAAGATACCCCGCCAGGTAGCTGCGCGCTTCACCAGGATGCATTTCCTTATGCCGGTTCAATTCATCCAGGACGCTGTGCTCTCCCTGCAGGGCTTCGTGGGCTTGGGCAAAGTAACCGATCTTCAAGCCTGCCCCGAGGTGGACTCTGCCGCTCAGAGGTTCTAGCTGGCCGAGTAAGACTCTTAAAAAGGTGGTCTTGCCGCTGCCGTTCGGCCCGATCAGCGCGACGCATTCGCCGCGACGCAGCTCGACTTCGCCGCTGGTGAAGAGCAGGTTGTCAGGGTAGCCGATAGCCGCCCCGCCAAGGCGCAGGACGATATTGCCGCTGTTGTGGGCTGCATGCAGGCGCGGGCGCATCGCCGGCGGGCGGTTATGGCTTGGCTGGAGGGCGTTTACCCGCCGGATGGCTTCGACCACGTCTAATGGACGATCGGCGCTTAGCCCGGTTTCCGACCATTTCATGCCATTGCGCAGAGCCATCACCCCGTAAGTCTCGACCATGGCAATTTCGCGGCTGACTTTGCGCAGCAAACCCAGGGCGCGGGCATGCGTGCTGGCGCGCACCCAGTTGCGCTGAATGAAGTCGACCTCGTTAAGCAGGCGGGTTTTCTCTTCAGCGAATACGCGTTGGTAATACTCCGAGCGTTCTTCGCGCTGCAGTTGGTAGGATTGGTAGCTGCCTTTATATGTCTCGATCCCTGCTGGGGTCATTTCCCAGATGGTATTGACCGTGTTGTCCAGAAAATAGCGATCGTGGCTGACGATCAGCACCGCGCCCTGCCACTCGCGCAAGGCACGTTCCAGCCATTCGACAGCATCGATATCCAGGTGGTTGGTTGGCTCGTCCAGCATGAGCAGGTCGGGTTTTTCGAGCAGCAGGCGCGCTAGCAAGGCGCGGGTCTTTTGTCCGCCGCTGAGCAGGTTGAGGGGCATGTCCCAGGTATCTTTATCCAGACCCAATCCTTGCAGGGTTTGTTGGATGCGGATATCGTAATCATACCCGCCGGCGGCCTCGAAGGCTTGCTGCCGGCTGCCGTATTCTTCAAGCAGCTCGGCGCTGATTTCGCCAGAAGCCATCTGTGTTTCAAGCTGGTGAAGCTGCTCTTGTTGGTCGAGCAAGCTGCTGAAAACCGATAGCATTTCGGCATATACCGTCGCATGGCGATCTTCGAAGGCGTCGATGGCTTCCTGGCGCAGATAGCCGATCCGTCTCCCGCGCGCCAGGTGTACCTGGCCGCGGCTGGGTTCGTTCAACCCGGCCAGGATCAGCAGCAGGGTGGTTTTGCCAACTCCGTTCGGCCCGATCAGACCGATCTTGGCGTCGTTGGCGATGCTGGCTGTAATGCCGGCGAACAAGTCGAAGGCCCCAAAGGACACCCCCAGATTCTCAGCAGTTAAAATTGACATATCATCCTCCAAAAAAATAAATGGCCGCTGGTTTTCGCCCGTGGCCAATTTCAGAAGGATTGTTTCTAAGTATCCTGAGAAATAAAAAGGCCACGGACGATAGCGCGCCGTGGCCAAAATTCTATGCGTATATCCGAACGGTCAACAGGCGCACTCCGACAAGGCAAATACAACCCCTCCGCCCCTAGCAGCCCGCACAATCTGTTTGATGAAGTCAAGAAAATTCATTTGGTTCTTTCGCTCGTTAATCTCAAAAATTCACGTGATCTAAGTCTATCATAGTCCAGATTGGAACGTCAATCCTTGGCACTCATCCAAAAATCGTATTTTTTGACGCCTCTAAAAATCCACTCTTTTCCCATTCACGTTATAATACGCTTGCTAAGTATATCCTCTTCTCCCTGGAGGTGCGCGATGAGCATGGATCAAACCGTATTGGAAGCGAAGCGTATTGGTGTCTATGACTGCAGTATTCGCTGCACGCTTAACGAAGCGGCTGGGCGCATGCTGGATGAAGATATCAGCGCGCTGGTAGCTGTGGATGATGAAGGCTGCCTGGCTGGGATTATCACCCGCGTCGATTTGCTCCGCGCCTGGCAAGAATCTCCGGATTGGCGTTTCGAAGACGTTCAACAGTATATGAACCCAGAAGTGGTCAGCGTGACCGAAGAGGTTTGCCTGGATGAAGTGGCCAGGATCCTGCTTGAAAAGCATATTCACCGCGTGGTCGTCGTCCGCCCTACCAACGAAGGCAAACCTCGCCCAATCGCGGTTGTCTCGGCGGCCGACCTGATTTACCATATGGCCAGCGAAAACTGAGCTGGTTGCAACCTTCGCGCCCTTTGCGCATCTAAAATTATGGGTAGAAATAAAATATTCTTCGAATTGGAAAATAACTCCTATGGATTTCAACTTAACTGGTATTTCAACTGAACCGACGGAGCAGGAAGCGGCTCCATTGAAAGTTTTGATTATTGGCTCTGGACCGGCCGGCTGGTCAGCAGCATTGTACGCGGCGCGAGCCGACCTGGCTCCGCTCGTGCTAACCGGCATGGAGCTGGGTGGTCAGGTCTCACTGACCCATACCATCGAAAATTACCCGGGCTTCCCGGATGGCGTTGGCGGGGGAGAGCTAACCAGCTTGTTTCAAAAGCAGGCGGAGCGCTTTGGGGCTCGGGTCGAGTTCGACAGCGCTGTCGAAGTGGATCTATCGGCGCGCCCATTCACTGTGAAAACCTACAGCGCCAGTTATCAAGCCGAGACCTTAATCATCACCACCGGCGCAGCCTCGCGGCGGCTGGGTATCCCCGGTGAAGATGAATTGATCGGGCGCGGCGTTTCATACTGCGCTACCTGCGATGGCTGGTTTTTCAAGGAAAAAGACGTGGTTGTCGTTGGCGGCGGGGATAGCGCTTTAGAAGAAGGCCTGTTCCTGACCCGTTATGCCCGCTCGGTGACCATCATCCACCGCCGCGAGTCGCTGCGGGCTGGGGCAATCCTGCAAGACCGCGCCTTGAACCACCCGAAGATAAAATTTATCTGGAACAGCGTGGTCGAAAAAATCAACGGGAGCGAGAAGGTAACTTCTCTGGGCCTTAAAAACCTGGTAAGCGGCGAAAGCTGGGAACACCCGACCGATGGGATCTTTGTTTTCATCGGTCATACCCCAAACACCCAGATCTTCGCTGACCAGGTGAAGTTCGATAGCCAGGATTACATCGAGGTCGACCGCCTGATGCACACCAGCGTGCCGGGTGTCTTTGCTGCTGGCGAGGTCGCCGATCCAAACTTCCGCCAGGTGATTACCTCGGCGGGGATGGGCGCGGCGGCTGCTATGCAGGCGATTCATTTCTTGGAGAACCATCCCAGCAGCATAGCTGTCGCTGCAAACGGATAAGTAATCGTTGACAATCTAAATCATTTCTAAGGAGGCGTGAATGAAAAATAAGGTTTCGATTATCGGCGCCGGGATGACCGGTTCAACCACTGCGCATTGGCTGGCGGAACGTGAACTTGCCGACCTGGTATTGGTGGATGTGGTTGAAGGTATGCCTCAGGGGAAGGCCCTCGACCTGCTTGAGGCCCTGCCGGTGATTGGCAAGGATGTCAAGGTGACCGGCAGCAACGATTACGCTGTCACGGCGGGGTCCGATATTGTGGTGATCACCGCCGGTCTGCCGCGCAAACCAGGGATGAGCCGAGACGACCTGCTCTTTGCCAACGCGGATATTGTGCGCAAAGCTGCCGAAGAGACGATCAAATATTCTCCTGAGGCTATCTATATTATCCTGACCAATCCCCTGGATGCGATGGCCTATTTGGCGATGACCACAACAAAACTGCCGCCGCAGCGGGTGATCGGTCAGGCTGGGATCCTGGATTCGGCGCGAATGCGCGCGTTTGTCTCTATGGAGCTGGGTGTGAGCGTCGAAAATATCGCCTGCTACGTGCTTGGCAACCATGGCGACGAAATGGTCCCACTTACCCGCGCTTCGAACGTTGCTGGCATCCCATTGGAAGAGATTCTCCCAGCCGAGCGCCTGGCTGCGATTGTCGACCGGACCCGCAAGGGCGGCGGTGAAATCGTCAGCCTGCTCAAGACCGGCAGCGCTTATTACGCCCCATCCGCGGCAATTGCCCAGATGGTTGAAGCCATCCTGAAGGACAAACACCTGATCGTGCCCGCCTCGGCATACTTGCAAGGCGAGTATGGCCTGAGCGATCTTTTCTTCGGCGTCCCGGTGCAGCTCGGTCGGGGCGGGATCGAGAAAATTATCGAATACTCGCTCAGCGAGGCAGAAATGGCTGCCCTGAAAAAATCAGCCCTCGGCGTGGCTGAAAATATTGCGAAATTAAAATAACTTTCAAGCCTTAAAATCCGACAACTTGCATAATCAATCAGGAGATGACCATGATTCTTAAGGAAAAGGTGGCTGCACAAATTCCAGAATGGCGCGAACGCGTCAAAAAGCTTGTCAAAGAAAGCGGCGACGTAAAGGTTGGCGAGGTCAATATTGGCCAGGTTTATGGCGGAATGCGCGATGTCAAAGGACTTGTGACCGATATTTCCTATGTCGATCCAAACGAGGGTATTCGCTTCCGAGGGCGCACCATCCCGGAGGTGATCGCAAATCTGCCAAAGCCGGATGGGGCCGAAATGCCTTACGTAGGTGGGCTTTATTACCTGTTGATCGTTGGCGAATATCCCACCGAGGCCCAGGCGCTCGAGGTTGAAAATGAGTGGAAAGCTCGCATGCAAGTTCCACAGTATGTGTTCGATGTCTTGGATGCGATGCCAAAAGAAAGCCATCCGATGACGATGTTCTCGGCGGCGATATTGACTTTACAACAGGAATCGCTGTTTGCCAGGGACTATCACCACGGGTTGAAGAAAGATTCCTATTGGGATCCCACCCTGGAAGACAGTTTGAACCTGACTGCCAAGCTGCCGGCGATTGCCGCCTATATCTACCGGCGAAAATATCAGGATGGCAAACCTATTCCAGCCGATCCAGACCTGGATTGGGGGGCGAATTTCGCCCATATGATGGGTGTGACCACCCCTGGTTATGCTGACCTGGCTCGCCTGTATTTCATTATTCACTCAGACCACGAAAGCGGCAATGTCAGCGCGCATGCCATGCACCTGGTTGGCTCGTCGCTGTCGGATATCTATTATGCCGGTTCTGCATCGATGAACGGGCTGGCAGGACCGCTGCACGGCCTGGCCAACCAGGAGTGCCTGGGCTGGCTTTTGTCAGTGTACAACAAATTCGGCGGGGTACCCAGCCGTGAGCAGCTCCGCCAGTTTGCCTGGGACACGCTCAACTCGGGTCAGGTGATCCCAGGGTACGGCCACGCGGTGCTGCGCAAGACAGATCCGCGCTTTGCTGCCCAGCTTGAATTTGGCAATGCCCATTTCCCGGATGATGATATCTTCGGCCTGGCGGCGATGGTCTATGACGTGGTGCCCGATGTGCTCCGCGAGCAAGGCAAGGCCAAGGATCCCTGGCCGAATGTAGATGCGATCAGCGGCGCTCTGCAGTACCACTACGGCGTTCGTGAGTTCGATTTTTACACGGTGATGTTCGGGGTCAGCCGTCTGCTCGGGGTCACGGCCAATGCCGTTTGGGCGCGCGCACTGGGCCAACCGATCGAACGCCCGAAGTCGCTGACCACGGCGATGTTGGAAGAAATCGCCGCAAAAGCGAAAATACCCGCTTAATCGTCCATTTGAAAAAGGGCTGCATCGATCAGATTGCAGCCCTTTTTTTGATTTTGTCTGTTTACGGGGTAGGGGTATTAACCGGCGTAACCGGCGCGCCGCCTAAGCCGACCCAAATAAACACCCGCTGCGGGCTGGGCGCTCCGGCTGGCTCCCAGACTGGGTTGCCTTCCTTATCGCTGGCAATCTGGCGCACCGGGATCACTACCCAGCGCATGGCGTGCGGGGCGGTGTCGCCAGGGCGGAAATCTGCCGGGACGATAAACTTGGTGTCGGTGACGTAATCGACTAATTTTCGCCCCTCGCCGCCAGTGACATCCTCAATGGTGATGGCGTAGGCTTCATTTTCACGCAGCGTGCCTACGGAGGCCCACTGCAGAGTGATGATATCGTCGATCGATTGATATGCCGCACCATCGGCTGGCAGAAGCAGGCTGGCAGGGGGGTATGGCGGCGGCGGGGTGGCCGTGGCGGTTGGGCCAGGGGTGGCGTTGCGCCGGCAGAGCGGGATCGTCAGAGTCTGGCCAAAGCGCACGATATCGTTTACCAGGCCGTTATATTCGCGAATGGCCTCGACAGACACCTGGTAATTTAATGAAATACTGCTGAGGGTGTCTTTGTCCTGAACTGTGATATCGAGCTTTTCACAGGCTGCCTCGGTAGCTTCAGCAGGGTTGAGCGTCGCGCTGGGCAGCGCGGTGGGCGTTGGCGTGGGTTGGGGGATGAGCAATTTTTGCCCGACGATTAATACGCCGCAGTCTGCTGGTAGGTTGTTGGCCAGGACGATACTTTGGATCGAGACCTTAAACTGGTAAGCAATCCCACCGCACAGGTCGCCATCTTTGACGATGTAGGTGAACGGTGTGGGGCTCGGTTCTGGCGTATACGTCGGTGTGGGTGTTTCGGGGGTCGGACTGGGCGTGGTCGTGGGAGTTTGGGTGATTGTCGCGGTTATGGTAGGCCCGACCGCAGCTTGCGGATTGGTCTGCTGCAGGGCAAAATAAACCAGGGCAGCGCCGATTAATAGGAAGAGCGCTAACAGCCCCAGGGCGGCGGGCAGGCTGATCGTGAGGGCGGGCATGCGGCTGCCTTGAACGCCTTTGGCAGTCCGCCCTGTTTTCTCACTGGCAGAAAGATCCGCGCCGCAAACCAGGCAGCGCACTGCGTCTTCATTGACACGCGTCCCACAAGTGGGACAAAGTTTGGTGGGTTTTGATATTTTTTCTGGGCTCATAAGGTTTTCTAGGTTCCGGCAGGGTTATGGCCGGACGTAACCAGGGGATTATACCAGATATGTTTTGGTAAAATCGGCGTGGTATACTCCGTTTTGTGATGTCCTTAACCAGTATTTATCTGCATATCCCCTTCTGCACGCACCGCTGCGGTTACTGCGATTTCAACACTTATGCAGGGCTTGAAAATCTGATCTCAGCCTATGTGCGGGCATTGTGCGCCGAAATCGAGTTTGCCGGGGCCGCCGCGGGGGAGCGCCTGGGGGTCCATACAGTTTTTTTTGGCGGTGGTACACCCTCGCTTGTAGCAGCACCCGACCTGAAAAATATCCTGACCGCGCTGAGGAGGTCCTTTTCCCTAAGCCCCTCAGCCGAAATCAGCCTGGAGGCGAACCCGGGAACCTTATCGGCGGGTCACCTGGTAGACATCCGCCAAATGGGGGTCAACCGTCTGAGCCTGGGGGTGCAATCAGCCAACCCTGACGAATTGAGGCTGTTGGAACGCCAGCATGATTACCTGGATGTGATCCAGGCGGTAACCTGGGCACGCCGGGCCGGTTTCGATAATCTCAACCTGGATTTGATCTTTGGCCTGCCGTACCAGTCACTGCAGAGCTGGCAGCACACCTTGGAGCTAGCCTTGAGTTTGCAGCCCGAGCATTTTTCGCTGTATGCCTTAACCCTGGAGCATGGCACACCCCTTGAGCATTGGACCCAGCGCGGCCTGATCGCCGAGCCTGATCCGGACCTGGCCGCAGAGATGTATGAGTGGGCTTCACAACGTCTTGAAGCAGCGGGTTATGAGCAATATGAAATATCCAACTGGGCCAGGCAGCGTGATGGAAAGCTGCTGGCCTGCCAGCACAACCTGCAGTATTGGCGCGGGCTGGCTTACCTGGGGCTGGGCGCTGGAGCGCACGGTTACGCGGCTCGCCAACGCTCCGTGAACGTATTAGGACCGGCGGCTTACATCCAGCGCATGACCGGCGTAGAAAAGAAGGGGAATAACCTGATTTTCCCAGCGACGCCGGCGACGCAAACCCTGACGGCGGTCGACCGCCAGGCTGAGATCGGCGAATTTATGCTGATGGGGCTGCGCCTGGTTCAGGAAGGGGTAGCGGAGAAAGTTTTCCAGGAGCGTTTTGGGGTGTCATTGGCGAGCCTTTTCGGGTCGCAAATCGAACGCCTGGAGCGGCTGGGTTTAATCGAATGGGCTGGGCCGGATCGGGAAAGGCTTCGTTTAACGACAGCCGGGCGTCTCTTGGGCAACCAGGTATTTATCGAATTTATCGACTGAAGCGCGGCCTGCGCTGCAGGATCGTTT
Organism: uncultured Chloroflexia bacterium; assembly: GCA_963770655.1. GTDB lineage: Bacteria > Chloroflexota > Anaerolineae > Anaerolineales > UBA4823 > CAZAGA01. The sequence goes on from CAVYQO010000006.1 coordinate 120,229, forward strand.
GGATTAAACCTATCCCTGGCGCTGGAGCAGGCTAAGCGCCAGACTGCGCAGCGCCTCGCCTGCCTCCCCATCCGGGTGGGCGGCGTCCAAGGCGGCCAGGGCTTCCTTGGTCAGCTCATCCGCCCGAGCCTGGGTGTAGTGACGAGCGCCTTCCAATTCGAGCTGGTGAGCCAGGGCGGGGATTTCTGCCGGGGTCAGGGCGCCGCGTATCCAGCGCTGGGCAAAAGGCCCTTTCAGGCTCAAGCCATACAGCACAGGCAGCGATTTTTTCCCCGAGAGCAGATCGCCTTCAACCGATTTTCCGGTTAGTGCGGCATCTCCCCAGATGCCGAGGAGGTCATCCTGGGCTTGAAAGGCCAGGCCGAGCGACCAACCAAACCTCCCATAGGCTGCGCGGATTTCTGCGCTGGTCTGGGCAGCCAATGCGCCAAGCTGAGTGCAGGCGGAGAGCAAGGCAGCGGTCTTCCCGCCGATCATCGTAAAATATGCCGGCAGCTCCAGGTCACTGCGCCCTTCGAAAGAAATGTCGAGATACTGTCCCTGGGTGAGCTGCAGACAAGTCTCCTGTAAAATCTGGCTTGCTTCGAAGGCAGCTTGAACCGAGACGGTTTTGGCCAGACGCAGCACTGCCAGGTTGGCCAGGGTGAACAGAGCGTCGCCGGTGTTCACCCCTTGAGCGATCCCCCACAAGCTCCACACGGTCGGACGACCGCGGCGCAGCGGACTGTTGTCTTCAATGTCATCGTGAACCAGCGAAAAATTATGGATCAGCTCCACGGCCGCTGCAGCAGGCAAGGCGCATTTCCAGTCGCTCCCCGCGGCGGCTGTGGTCAGCAGCACTAATATCGGGCGAATGCGTTTGCCGCGCGCCTCTGGCCCTGCCCCCTGGCCGTGCCAACCCATATGGTAGGCGAGCATCTGGTGGAATTCTTCGAGCCCCTGGCCGTTTGCCAGCGCTACCTGGCTGATTAGTTCGGCTTCAAGCGCCGGCTGCATTTTTTGGATAAAGTCATCTAATAGCATAGGCTTAGGTTTATGGAAACTCAGATCGAAAGGGTAGGCAAACTTACCTGAACTTAGGTGTGGATCAGCGGGGTAGCTTGTAACTGCTCCAGATCCCCCGCGCCCGCGGCAAACATCGCCGTCTGAATTTCGCGCTCGATTTCCTGGATCGTTTGCAGCGTTGCTTCGAGAGATTGAGCGGCGGCCTTCAAAAATGGTCCTGCCATTCCGCCCAGATTTGCACCCAGGGCGAGGCATTTGGCAATCTCCACACCCGAGCGCACCCCGCCAGAGGCAAAGATCAGCATTTCCGGAGCCGCCTGGCGTACATTGAGAATCGCCTCTGCCGTGGGGTTGCCCCAATTGATGAAGGCGGCAGCCAGGCGCGCCTGGCTGCCGGTTGTGGCCCGGTGCATCTCGACCTGGGACCAGGACGTACCCCCGGCGCCGGCAACGTCGATAGCCGCCACACCCGCTTCGGCCAGGCGGTGGGCATCTGGGATCGAAAATCCCCACCCGACCTCCTTGGCGATCACTGGAACAGACAGGGCTCTGCAAATCGCCTCGATTTTCTTGGTTAATCCAGCAAAGCGTGTGTCGCCTTCCGGCTGCACAGCCTCCTGCAGGGCATTCAGATGTAAGATTAGGGCGTCGGCCTCGACCATTTCCACAGCGCGGCGACAATCATCGACCCCATAACCGTAATTTAACTGCACCGCGCCCAGGTTGGCAAACAGCAGGATATCTGGGGCGACCTGGCGTACTTGATAGGTGGAGGCCAATTCAGGATGATCGAGGGCAGCGCGCTGCGAGCCCAATCCCATGGCGATCCCTGCCGCCTGAGCCGCCTGGGCCAGGGTGCGGTTAATCGCGGCCGCCTGTTCAGTGCCGCCGGTCATCGATGAAATCAGGAGCGGGGCGCGCAGGGTCTTGCCGAAAAGGTCCTGAGACAGATCTACCTCATCCAAATTTAACTCAGGTAATGCCTGATGGATAAAGCGATACCGTTCCAGTCCGGTAGTCAGCCCGGACTGAACGTTCTCATCGAGGTTGATGCGGATATGGTCGGATTTTCGAGAGCTAATAGGCCGCTCAGCGCTCATCAATAGATTTCCCGTAAGGATGATTATGATCTCGTTGCATGGCGTAACTTTCAACAGTACATGGTGTTCTGAAAGGTTGAAGCTATCTTACCAGTCCAATTCGCCCCTGTCAATCAAAAGCTGGGTTCTCTAACGAGGATATTTTTTCACCTCCTTACCAGGCAATCTGGAATGCAGGCTTGACAGATTGGGCGACGAGATTACAATTGTACAAACTTTTTAGGAGGTCTATCCCATGTCTGACACATACGAGCAGGTCACAGCCATCATCGTCGAGTTATTAGGCGTTGACGAGAGCAGAGTAACCCCTGAGGCGCGCTTTCGTGAGGACCTGGAAGCAAACTCGCTGGATCTGGTCGAATTAATCATGGCCTTTGAGGACAAGTTCGGCGGCGAAATTTCTGACGAGGATGCCCAGAAAATCACGACAGTTGGTGAAGCCGTAAAGTACATCGACGAACGGATGCGCTAACCGCAACCAAAAAGCCCGCTGCGAAGGCGGACTTTTTGATTCCAGGAGCGACGATCATCTCAATCCATCGTCTGGATTGAGATGATTTTTTAGAGCAAACTGGGGATTTCTTCGGGATGGCGAGCCACCCGTACGCCCACTTTTTCAAGCGCTTTGACTTTGTCGGCTGCCAGGCCTGAACCGCCTTCGACGATTGCGCCAGCGTGGCCCATCCGTTTGCCTGGCGGGGCGGTTTGCCCGGCGATGAAGCTGACTACTGGCTTGGTTAAATTATCGGCGATGAAATCTGCTGCTTTTTCTTCGTCTGTGCCGCCGATTTCTCCAATCATAACGATTTTTTCGGTGTAGGGATCCGTTTCGAACATATCCAGGCAGTCGATGAAATTTGTCCCATTAATCGGATCGCCGCCGATCCCAACGCAGGTGCTGACACCCATCCCGGCTAATTTTAAGGCATACATCACCTCGTAAGTCAGCGTTCCCGATCGAGAGACAACGCCGACGTTTCCAGGGATGGCGATATTGCCTGGGATAATACCGACTTTTGATTGGCCAGGGGTGAGCAGGCCAGGACAATTCGGTCCAACCAGGCGCACCCCTTTTTGGTCAATGTAATTGCGCACGCGCATCATATCCTGGACCGGCACTCCTTCGGTGATGCAGACAATCAAGGGGATGCCGGCATCGGCCGATTCGAAAATCGCGTCGGTAGCAAACCGCGCCGGGACGAAGATGATACTGGTATTTGCCCCGGTCATCTCCGCGGCCGATTTGACCGAGTCAAAAACGGGAACCTTTCCTTCTAAAACCCATTCGCCGCCTTTTCCGGGGGTGACGCCAGCCACTACATTGGTTCCGTACAACAGCATTTGTTGGGTGTGAAACAAGCCTTCATTACCGGTGACACCCTGAACCAGCAGGCGCGTGTTTTTATCGATCAGAATGCTCATGATTTAGCCTCCCTTTGCCACGGCCACGGCTTTTTGAGCAGCTTCGGCCAGGGTTTCAGCGGTGATCATATTGGCGTTGGCCAGGATTTGGCGGCCCTCCTCCGCATTTGTGCCCACCAGGCGAGTAACCATGGGCACGCTCGTTTTGACTTCCGCCAGGGCAGCCAGGATACCCCGGGCAACTTCGTCGCCCCGGGTAATCCCGCCGAAGACGTTGAACAAGACCGCCTTGACGTTTGGATCCGACAAGATAATGCGCAGCGCAGCCGCGACTTTTTCGGAACTGGCCCCGCCGCCGATGTCGAGGAAGTTGGCTGGCTCGCCGCCAAAGAGTTTAAGCAGATCCATGGAGGTCATCGCCAAACCGGCGCCGTTCACCATGCAGCCGATATTCCCATCGAGCTTAATGAAAGACAGGCCGTACTTGCGGGCTTCGACCTCAGAGGCTGCCTCTTCATCTATGTCACGCATCTCGGCCAAATCGGCGTGGCGGAACAGGGCATTGTCATCGATCACCATCTTGCCATCCAGGGCGACCAGGCGTTTGTCAGCAGTGATCACCAGCGGATTGATCTCCGCCAGAGTGGCGTCACAGTCTACATAGGCCTGCCATAAGCCGCGGCAGATTTGACCGAATGTTCGCCAGTAATCTTTTGGCAGGTCAATTCCGACGGCCAGGTCGCGCGCCTGGTAGTCGCGCAAGCCCTAACAATGGATCAATATGCACTTTTATGATTTTTTCAGGGGTTGTCTGGGCGACCTCTTCGATATCCACGCCCCCGGCTGCAGAGGCCATGATTACCGGCCGGCGTGCGGCGCGGTCATTGGTGATGCCCAGGTAGATTTCTTTATCGATGCCAGCCGCTTCATCCACGAGAACTTTGCGCACTGGCAGACCTTTGATCTCCATGGAAAGAATCTGGGTGGCGACTTCCCGTGCTTCCTCGGGGCTCTTAGCCAGACGGATGCCGCCGGCCTTACCGCGCCCACCCACCAGTACCTGGGATTTAATAACAACACGGCTACCCAGTTCTTCAGCAATTGTTTTTGCTTCTTCTGCGGTAGCCGCTACCCGTCCCTTGGGGATCGGGATGCCATACTTGGCAAAGATCTGTTTAGATTGGTACTCATGTAGCTTCATGCAAGCCCACTCTCCCTTTCGATTCCTGATGGCAATATGGAACAACCCGAACATAGGGCGCTCCACTCACTAAAAATTATACCACCGCAGGAAAAGGAGCCATCGCGGGAATAAATGGGGATTGTGTAACGAGTTAATCAAAAATCAGCGGAGACATCAAGTGTCTCCGCTGATTTTGTCTTCTGGTTAGGCTGGGGGTGAAGGATTCGAACCTCCGCAAGCAAATCCAGAGTCTGCTGTCCTACCACTAGACGAACCCCCAGTAATCTTGCGAGCGGTATTCTACCACGGTTGGAACAATTATCCAAGGGAGAATTTACACCTGCGTGCCGCGTCCTTCTGGCGGCGGCGAGACCAGGGCTGCATCCAGTTCGATCGTCTCGGCGTAGATCAGGCGGCCCGGCTGGCGCCGGACGCCATTGGCCTCCTGGGTCACATAATTGGCTGATAGGTATTCATACTCCTGGATTAACAAGCGGTATTGCCCAGGCGCCGGCGCTTGAGCAAACGTGATCTGGCCGGTCCAGCGCACCAGGGCGGACATTCCACCAAATGGTTGGGGTTGGATTTGGGCTAACCCCGGCGGGGACGTCTTGCCAGCCCAGGTCGCTGCTCATTTTTGGATTGCGCTGCTGAACGCTGACAACGACCAGGGTGGGTTGGTTGATCTTCTGTGTGGGCTGTTTCCCGCTGATCTGCGGGACGGGTCCACCCGGCGCCACGCCAGTTACGGTCAGGCGCAAGCGGCCGGGAGCGTAAGGGTCGCCAGTGAGGACGGCGGAACGCTCTGGGGTAAGCTGGATATAGTCGGCCAGCAGGGTGGCTGAGAGCTTGGCATCCGGCAGGGCATAGGGTTGGTAGCGCGCCAGCACCAGGCGGACGAATGGTGTATAAGCCAGCTTCTCGGCGTCGATGGTCAGATCGGCGAACCATTTTTGTAAATCATAATCGAATTGTACCGGGTAAGCAGCCGCCCGCACCCGCCCTGGGGCGCGTCCTGGCAGGCTCAGGCCATCTTCGAAGGCTGCGGCATCGGGGAAGTTGCCCGGTTCGGGTAGAGGGTCGAGACCCTGAGAGACCCAGATCGGGTCGCCGCCCCATTGCGTAACATACGCCTTCCAGGCTTCGCGATCGAGGTTGTAGCCGTTGCGATAATCGTATAGGACGACAGCCAGGTGTTCGTCGTCGCCGGACGAGAACCAGGGACGTTCCAGGTAAACACGCAGCCCGCCGCCAAAGCGCACACTGCGCACCAGGTTCGTGTCGCTCTGACGCTGCCAGCCAAAGGTGGGGATGACGTAAGCCACTTGTGGGGCCAGCGGACGGGCAGACGCGGGCACTTCGACCGTTTCTGAGGCGCTGCGCCGGGTGAAATCCAGGTCTTGATCCTGGGGGAAGTATTCGCGGAAGCGGGAGGTGGCCAGTGCGGAATACTGCACGCGGTGGTGGCGGGTGTCATTGAAGTGATGGCGGGGGGCGGCATCCAAATAAACCTGGACGCCGCTGGGCAAACTACCCAGGCGATCGTAACGGCGCACGAAACATACCAAATCGTGCTCGGGGTCATAATAGCCGACTTCACGCAGGCCGTTCGGCCCGTCCGCTACGCTCAGGTAGTCTTCATTCAATGTCGGTATCGGCACTTCGTCGACCTGGGTGGAAAAACTCTGGCGATATTCCCCGGCGGTTTCTTTGCTTAGTTCGCGCGGCTGCAGCGGATCGTCTAACGGATCGCTCCATTCGGCGAAAAGATCAACCTTTTCGGTGCTGGCGGCGTGAACCTGCAGCCCGCCCAGCAGGAAAGCCTCGAGCGAGCCAGGTTTACGCCAGGCGCTCAGGGGGGCCAGTTCGGTAGCCGCGGTGGGGGCGTCCTCGGGTTGGGTTTGGAGCACTTTTGGATCCGGATCCTGGCGTTCATCGTAGACGTCGGGATAAGATTTCTGTTCCATATGGCCGGCGCTGGACGATGATCGAAGTAAATGCTGGGTGGCCGAGGGGCTGCTGGACAGCATGCACCAGGGTGAGCAACCGCGGCGGGGTGAGCATCCAGTGGCCGCCTTCGACAGTGCGCTGCAGGATGTGCGCCAGGCGGTCCACCGGAAAACCCGGTTCGATTACGTTGACCTGGGGAAAAATCGGGCTGAGCTGGTCGATAAATTCACGCAGCCAGGCCCAGATCCCCATAAGCTGTAAATCCGAGTTGGAGAGATAGGCGCTGAGCGGGATGACGTGTTTTGAAGCTTTGGGCAGGGCGATGGTCAAGACGCGCTCTTGTGGGTCCCAATGTGGCAGCGCGCCGCCGTCGGCCAGCGCCAGGCGGAAGGGCAGCATCTTCTGCCAATCGTCCTGACCGCCAAAGCTGATCAGAGCGGCCGAGCCTGGGCGCGGATTGGGATCGTCCAGTGTCTCGTAAGCGAGATCGGCCGGGGATTGGGCACCTGGGGCGGCATGGCCGAGCGAAATCGGCGGAGCGCCGGGCAGGTCGCGCAGGGCGGCGCCGCGCCCAAGGACATCCGGTAAATAAGGCAGGCTGTCCAACCGGGCAGCGGCTTCCATGGGGACGTGTTTTTGCTGGCCGGCGACGGTGAGATCCACGTGGGTGAGCTCGCCTTTATCTCTTTGGGCCACCAACTGCCACATCGCCGGGCTGGAATTGAGCTTTCCAGTCGAGTCATCAAACATGCCCAGTCGTTCACCCATTTCCACGCTGGTCGAGGGCGGCAGGATATGCCGGTCGCTGCCGGTCAGATCGGCGGGGTCGCTATCCTGAGCGGCGCCGTCATTCCAGGTACGGATGACCAGGCGCTCCAAATCTGAGCCGGGTGCGGTGAGGGCTTCAGCCTGGCGCGGCACAACCAGCGGCGCGGCCACTGGCTCGAAGCGCAGGTAGGGCAGACCCTGGGGATCGAGCGGAATGGCCAGCCCAATCATGGTCAGCAAATCGGCCACGGCGTCATCATAATCCAGGCTGTTACCGGCCAGATCGACCGGGCGCAGGCGCAGGCGGTAGCGCCGCCCAAAACGCAGGCTCGGCAAAGATGCAGCCACAATGCTAAATTCGGTGGTCATTTTGAACGGCGTGGCGGGTTCATTGGCCGGATGTTGGGGATCATCCTGGAGAGCCTTGTCCGGATCGGGGTCGCTGGAGAGCGCCCGGCCGGGCATGGGAACGCTTAAAGACCACCCGGCCCAGCGCGCCAGGGCTTCGTGTAGATATAAATCGTCCGGCGGCGGGTTCGCCGGGTCGGGAGCCGGCTGGCCGGCGGCGAGCTGGGTAAAGCCTTCTTCGTCCGTGGTGAGAAATTGCTCGCCCTCAATCTGGTACTTGCCATTACGCCGGTGCAGCGAGTTCCACGAGTTTGTATGCGAATCCCAGATGTCGATCCGGTATCCTTGCAGCAAATCTTCAGCAAAGAAAGGATCCTGCTGCGCCTGGTTGGCCTGCAGGGCGTTGTTAAAGGTTTCATTCTTTTGTAGGACTTTATACAAGCGCAGCGCGCGTCCATCGGCAAACAGCGAGATGCCGCCCGAGCGCAGCGCAGGGAGGGTTATCGTCGGATCGAATACCCCCGGATGATCGGGTGGTTCCATATGCCGGCGATCGGAACCCCATGCTTCGGCCAGCAAAATAGCCTTGGTCATGCCCCCATCGACGTCCAGTTGAGCCAGGCCATACAGGGCTGGGTTCAAGTTAAGCAAGCCAAAGGCCTCCAGGATTTCGGTCTTACCGGCCAACCAACCCGGAGCAGTGGTAAACAGGCTGGCGCTGCCGATGTTCAAATACAGATAGGCGGTCTCCAGCGGTTTTAGCTGCGGGACGATTTCGGTCGGGATTTGCCAGTTAGGGCCTTCGACAGCGACGACCGCCAGGCTGTTGTAACCGCCCGGTGGGGTAAATTGCAGGAAATCGAGCGGCAGGTTAAAATCCAGCACCAGGCCTAAAGCGCGCAGCAAGGCGGGGTAAGAGCCAAGCGAGCTGAGCGCCTGGTGAAAATCGATCAGGGTCTTGAAATCTGGAGGATTTTTCGCGATGGGCTGGCCAGGCGGCATGTGGTGGTAGACAGAGAAGGGCGCGGCGACGCCCTGCAGAAAGGCCTGGCTGCCAGTTCCACCTGCCAGGGGCAGTCCTTTCAAGGTTCCATCCGGATTCAACTGGCCAGGCTGATAGACCGGGCGGAGAGCCTGGTCCTTTAAGTGGTCAAAGGCTCCCTGGTAGCGTTTACGCAATCCAGGAGCACTGCGATCATCCCAGTTGACTGCCAGCCCGTCCAGCAGGCTGCGCAGGAAGATTCGGCCGCGGGAATAGTCCTCTTCTTGACGCTGCGGAGGAGTTGGGTCGGGCAAAGCCAGGGCAATCCCAGCCTGCTGATAGACATTTTTCAAGCCACTCATTGCCAGGCGCACCGGGTAGGATACGATTGTCCGATCGGTGTAATCTGGGTACTGGTAAGAACGGACATAGGTATCTTTGTGGAACATTGCTTTCCACAGGTTCGGCTGGAGCGGCAGCGGATCGGCTTTGAGGGTCAGTGTCTTTCCAGCGTTTTCAAAGGTCAGCGCCAGGCCGCCTTTCTTGAGCGCTGCAGTCCAGCTTAACCAATCTGGATAAGCGCCCAGGAAATCTTCGCCGGTCAGGCGGGGGGAGATGTATACCGAAACAGGCAGCATCGTTGGGTTGAGGGCCAGGCCCCGCGGCATTACCGTAAAAAGGATGGTTTGTTTAGCCATTGAAGACCTCGGGTAAATCGTTTATCTAAAAATCAGGCAATTCGTTATTGGTCAATCAGGCGATCAGGGATCAGGCAAAGGCGGTTGCGTATGTATTCCAGACCTGGGGGGTTTCGAACACCTCGGCAAATTTCGGGTCGCCGCTGGAACCACCAAACCGTTTTTCGACTGTGATCTCGACGGATGTGCTGAAGAAGAGAATTTCAATCTTGACCGTCAGGGTGGCTCGCCCGGTCGCGGCGTTTTTCTCGAATTCGTAGGTGAAGCTGAGGTTGAATTCAAGCGAGACCGAGATCAGACCAAGGACGGATAGCTCACCGCCCATGCGCAGGTAACCGGATAGGCTGGCGGCATTGACCTCTTTGCCAGCGATGGTACGGCGCTGGATGGCAAAATAAATCCCGGCCATGATGTGCACGCCTCCGCTGGCCACCCCCAGGTTAATCGATGCCTGAGCGCCAAACTCAAGGGCCATTTCGAGCATTTTGACGCCCAGGGTATCGATTTGGATATGGAAGAAACCGCCGCCGCCCAGGAAAGCAATGGTTAAGTTGAAGGGATGCTCGCGGCTGGAGACAGCGAAGTCGATGGTTGGACGGCCGTCCGAGAACGGCAATTCCAGGAAGGTGGCCAAGACCACATCCTTCAAGGCAAAGACGCCGACCGCGATTGCTGGCAGACCCAGGCTGAAACCGGCTTTTACCCCCTGGGGGGTGATGTCCAGGCTGGGGCCATCGCCGAACAAGCCGGGCGGGATTTGCTTGCGCAGCTCTTCGACGAATTCCAAATCTTGCTGGAAGCGCACCGGTTTTTGTGGGTCGAGCTGGACGTTAATGTCAGGCTTTTTGCCGCTTTCCGCCTTAAAGCTGAAAGAGACAAACAGAACCTCGATCAGACCGATCAAGTCGATGGTGAAATCACTCAGCTCGCCCTGAAAAAGGGTGTAGCCTGGATCGGGCTGCGGCGGGGGCGGCAGCTCGATAATCTTCTCGATCCGGCCTTTGATCTCAAGCTTGCTGGTGTTTTTGATGTTCAGGTTGATAATGCCCGTTTTGATCGATTTGATCTGCGGCTTCCAATCCAGGGTGGCCACCAGCTTGCGGGCGGTGGGCTTACCCTGGACCGGTTCCTGCAGGATTTGCATCTTGGGGGCGTTGCTGCCCATCGAGCCGCTGGGGAGCAAATCGAACACCGAAAAGCTGCCGAAGATCTTGGCCAGGTCTTTGAAACCCTTGAAATAATCGCTGGGATCGAAATCGTCGCTGGCTGCCTTGGCCAGGTCGCCGGCCAGGGGACCATATTCCCGCGCCAGGCTTTTTATCGCCTGGCTGGGTGTGGCGATCCCACCAGCCTGGTTGGCCGCAAATTCGGATTTAATCTCGTCTGGCGATAGAACCCCTGGACTTGCCTCCTTAACCACCGCAGCAAAGACCCCAGAAGGATTTACCAACCCTTGGGTGAGGTAATCACCATAGAAGGCGATGGTCGTCTCCGCTGGACGACCTAAAATTGCCTCGACAGCCGGCAAATTTACAGCCGCTTTGAAGAGCAGCGGCAAAAAGCCGCCCATTTCTTTACCCAGCGGAGCCGTTTGGGTAGAGAAATACAACCCAGAGGTGTTCATGGTGGTGTTATCGGGGCTAGAGCCGCCTTTGCGTGGGGCAAAAGTCAGCGTCTGGCCTGGCACCTGGCAGCGCCGTGCTTCGCCACTGGTATCGAAAACTTGTTTGACCAGGTCCCGGCGATTTTCGCTAAAGGGGACAAAAATTAATGAGGCGGTCCAATCGATTTTATTGCCAGCGATATCTTCGGCAATTGCATGGAATTTAAAATCGTCGGCCGGGTTGGCGCCCGCGCCAAGACGCACCCAGAAGGAATAGATCGTATCCTGACCGCCGAAGCGGATGCGCGCTGGCCCGTTGGGATCGGCAATGTCGGGTGTTACCAGGGTGGTCAGGCGGATATTCTTGAAGGGCAGACCGCGCCCAGCCGAAGGCCAGGTTGGCGGGGATGTTCCCACCTGTGTAATCCCGCAGCGGCTGGCGAACCACAATAAACATATGCTGTACCAGGTAGGCGATGGGGTGATTCAAGCCATCTGCGCCTTTGACATCCCGAATTTTCCGTTCGGTAACCTTAATCAACGCCGCGCGGTGACCGAATGGCCAAAGGTGACCTTCGTAAACAATGCGCACATAATGGTCGCGCCCCAGGGTAGCGTTGTGAACCCATTCGGACAGGCTGAGCGAGTTGCCTTTTTCACCCAGGAACAGGTTCCAAATATCCTGGTTGGGGAGCAAAGCGATCAGATCCTGGTTGATAGCCAGGTTAGCCGCTGCCGGACCGGCCAGCTCTTCAGCCGCGGCGGCGAACACAGCGAATTCCAGATCATCGTTGGGCGCGCTCATGCCTGGCTCTTGCGCTTTTTCGGGTTCAGCCTCAGAATCATCTGGGGTTGCCAGGCCGAAAGGCCCGACTTCTGGGGTCGAGGGGACCGCCAGCTTTGGGGATCACACTGGTGAATTGGCTGACGAACTTCGACCAGTTAACTTGGGCATCGAATCGCCTGGGCAGGCGCAAGCGGAACGGGACAGGCGGATCCCAATTGCCGCGCGACTTAAGCCAGCCACCCAGACTGGTGAGGATAAGCTGTTCAGCGTAGAAGGGCCGCGGCTCATAAGTGTTGTAATCTTGATAATCACGAATATAGCCATGAAAGGCGGAGGTCAGCACAACGATCTCGTGCCGGTCGGAAGGGGTCATCGGAGTCAAAACCCCCCAATCCAGGTCGGGCTTGCCAAATAAGGGCTGCTGGTTGGCTTTAAATTTCTGGGGATTGAAATCGGGCGACCAGATGGCGCGCAGCGGGGCGGGTCTCTGGCGCGAAAGCTCCTGCAGACCGCCTTTTTTTCCTTTCAACGCCAGGCGTGTATGCCAGAGTTCTGTTCGTCCGGCATGGGTTTTTGGCAGGGCGGCGTGCTGCCAGCCGACCTCGGTATTCGGCGAGATGATCAGGCGATAGGGCAGCTCGATAGCAGTTTCAAGCGCTTCGGGCGCTTTGATCGCCGGAGCGGAGGCGCGTTGAGCGGGGGTGGGGTTCTCCGGAATTCCCGCCAGGGGGGAGACGACCAGTTCGAGCTCTGACCATTCCAGCAAACCTGCAGTGGTTAACGGAATAGAAAAGCCCTGCTCATCGGGTAGACGGAAGACCAGGCGCGACGGACCGCCGAGGCGAGCCTGGGCGGGCAGGACAGGCGCGCTGGGAACCCCAGGGTTATTGTAGGGATCGGTCTGGCCAGCGGGCGGGGGCGGCGGGTTGGTCGGCGAAGACTCGAAAACTGCTTGTTCAGCGACAGTCTGCGGAGCGAAATTAACCACCAGGTAGGCAGGCTGGGCCGGATCAAGCGCCGTGAGCGCCTCCTGATGGGTGCGTCGTTGGCTGACAACTTTTAGGTTAATCCCTTCGATGGTCAGGGCTAGTAAATCATCAGGACGCAGCAGGTGAAATTTGAGGGCCATGGGATCGCCTCCAGTAAAAACGAAACCCGGCCGCGAGGATAGAAACGCGGCCGGGAAAATTTCGGGTCAAGTGATTATGGATAGCCAGGCAAGGTGGATGTAGGAATACATAATCATGATAGAAATGATCATTATTATCTGTAATGATTGTAGCATGCAATCGTAATTTGTCAAATTAACAACGGATGAAGCTTCTCCTAGAATGAAATATTCCTAAGTTATAATTAGCGGATATTTCGGAGAAAAGTGAATGAAACTATGAACGATCTATTGGGAACCTCCATATCCACCGACTTCATTCGCCAGGCTGTGGCAGATGACTTTAAAATCGGGTCGTTTCACCGGCGTGTGCACGCGCTTCCCGCCAGAGCCAAACGGATATTTACACATCGGCCATGCCAAGGCGCTGTGCATCGATTTTGGTATCGCTCGCGATTTCGGACGGCCAGTGCAACTTGCGCTTCGACGATACAAACCCGGTCAAGGAAGACGTTGAATACGTCGATGCCATCCAGGAAGATATTCATTGGCTCGGTTTCGATTGGCAAGACCGCCTTTTCTATGCTTCGGATTATTTTGAGCAGCTCTACCAGTGGGCCGAGCTGATGATTCAAAAAGGGCTGGCTTATGTGGATGACTTGAGCGCCGAGCAGATCCGCGAATTTCGCGGCACGCTGACCGAACCAGGCGTTAACAGCCCCTATCGGGGTCGCTCTATCGCCGAAAACCTGGACTTATTCCGGCGGATGCGTGCCGGCGAGTTTCCCGATGGCTCACGCGTGCTGCGGGCCAAGATCGATATGGCCTCAGGCAATATGAATCTGCGCGACCCGGTGATGTATCGGATCCTGCATTCCAGCCATCACCGCACCGGGGATGCCTGGTGCATCTACCCGATGTATGACTATGCTCACGGGCAGAGCGACTCGATGGAAGGCGTTACGCACTCGTTGTGTTCGTTAGAATATGAAGATCACCGGCCGTTGTACGATTGGTTCTTGCAGGCAATCGGGATTTATGCCCCGCGCCAGATCGAGTTTGCCCGCTTAAATCTGAGCTACACAGTGATGAGCAAGCGCAAGCTGATCAAGTTGGTCAAGGAAGGCGTTGTGAATGGCTGGGATGATCCGCGCATGCCGACCCTATCCGGGATGCGCCGGCGCGGCTACCCGGCTGAAGCCGTTGTGGGGTTTATCGAGCGGGTGGGCGTGTCCAAGAGCTACAATATGGTCGATATCGCCCTACTGGAAGCCATCGTGCGCGAGAACCTGAACAAGACTGCCCCGCGCGCGATGGGGGTGCTCAAACCGCTCAAGCTGGTCATCGACAACTACCCGGATGGCCTGGTGGAGGAAATGGAAGCAGTCAATAATCCTGAAGAACCGGCTGCGGGAACGCGCAAGGTTCCTTTTTCAAAAGTTTTATACATCGAGCAGGATGACTTCCGCGAAGTCCCCCCGCCCAAATATTTTCGCCTGACGGTTGGACGAGAGGTGCGCCTGCGCTATGCCTATTTTGTGACTGCCACGCATGTTGTCAAAGATGACGCTGGCAACGTCATCGAAGTCCACGCCACGTATGACCCGGCCACGCGCGGCGGCGACTCCCCGGATGGACGCAAGGTCAAAGCGACGATCCATTGGGTCTCGGCAGCTCACGCAGTTGACGCCGAAGTGCGTCTGTACGACCGATTGTTCAATAAGGTCAACCCAGATGACACCGCGGAGGGCGAAGATTTCATGGATTATCTCAACCCTGAATCCCTGGAAGTGATCCAGGACGCCAAGGTGGAGCCGAGCCTGGGGATGGCCGCTCCGGGCAGCCACTGGCAGTTCGAGCGCATCGGTTATTTTGCCGCGGATGCTTTCGAGACAAGGCCCGGCTCGCCGGTGTTCAACCGCACGGTAGGTTTACGAGATACCTGGGCAAAGATCGAGGAATCCCAGAAAGCATAAAAACCTTTCACCATAAAAAACTCGGGCTTTGTCCCGAGTTTTTTTGTCCGTGAGATTGAGCTGGAAACATTACATTATCAATGTCATAAGATATTGGTGACAAAATGCCCATTGCCGCTGAGCAATTGCGGCCTATAATAATATTCAGAGATTGGAATATTGTTTTCGCGGTAGAATTTGCCGCTTTATTTTTCGACAGAAGACATTCAAGGTTTGGAATATTATGAAAGATTTTGCAAACGCAGCAAAGATTTTCAAGGTATTAAATCATCCCGTCCGCCTGGCGATCCTGGAGATATTGGGCGAGGGTGAACAATGCGTCTGCCATCTGGAAGCTCATCTTGGATTGCGCCAATCCTATATTTCGCAGCACTTGATGCTCTTGCGCGAGATGGGATTGGTACAAGACCGCCGCGATGGCTGGAATATCTTCTACCGGGTGGTCGAGCCGAAGATTTTTAATGTTATGGATGCAATGAGCCAGATCACGGATGATGGGAATGCCAGCATGCCTCGACGAGCAGAACCCGAGAAAAACTTCTACTGCTTGTGAATGCCCAAAATGTAAACCTGAAATGGAAAACGCGGAGAAATTGGAATGGCTGAAACTCTAGAAATTACCGTCGATAAATTTATCTTTCGGGTCGCTCACCGACCGGTTTTATACCGGCGAAGGCGTTTGGGCTCAAGCGGAAGGAAATCAGGTGCGGATTGGTCTGTCGGATTTCTTACAGCAGCGCAGTGGGGATGTGGCCTTTCGCTGAAGTAAAACCGGTTGCGAACTGATACTAGTCTTTGGCGATGAAGTTGCTGTGATCGAGACGATCAAGGTAAACATCGCCCTGAGTTCACCAGTCGCCGGAGTAGTTGTGGAAGTCAATCCAGATATGGAAATGGCGCCTGAGGTGATTAACCAGGATCCATATGGAAAAGGTTGGCTGGCAGTGATTGAAGCCAGGGACTGGGATGCCGACCGGGCAGCTCCTGCTGGATCCGCAGACTTATTTCGCCAAGATGAAGATAGAAGCAGAAGAGGAAGCGAGAAAATAATGACTGATCAAGAGATGGATAGCTCGCAGAAGGTTGTGATTGTGCCATGCAGCGGGATTGGTAAGACTTATGGTACGGTCAGCCGCGAAGCTGCCTATGTGGTTACAGAAGACATTCGCCCAGACGAGACTACATTAGTGGCATTGTCGATGCTGGTACTTGGCGATGAAAGCGCGCGTGCAGCGGTAGCTGCCCACCCGGTGGTTACCATCGATGGCTGCAAACTGGCCTGTGCGACGAAAATGGTTCAGGAGAGCGGCGGGAATGTTATCCAGGATTTTGCAGTTTTGGATGTGTACCGGCGCTACAAGCAGTTCAAACCGCAGGGGATCGCCGAGCTGAACGAAGGCGGGCTGCAACTGGCTGAAGCGCTGGCGGAGGAGATCGGCCACGTAGTGGATGGGTTGAAAAGAGAACCGTCAACCAGTGATCAGGCGATGAGTGCTGAGGCAAGGAACGAGCAAACCAATGGAGGCCAAAATGGTTGACCTTCCCAAGAAAAAAGTCGGGATTGTAGCTTGCTCGGGTGAAGAATTGGCAGAGGGGACGGTAACCCGCCTGGCTGCGTTGAAGGTTCTCGAACAGCTCCGCCCGGGTGAAACGGTGACGATTTGCCTGCCTCTTTTCCTGGCCGGTGGAGAGGGAGATCGGGCATTTGCACGCTTTTATCCGACGATTGCCGTGGATGGCTGCGAGCTGCGCTGCGCAGCTCGGGCTACCGAAATGTATTCTGGCAAACCGGCAGCCAGTATTGTGGTCACTGAATTGACAGAAGCCGCAGGGCTGCCCAGAGCGCAAGGTCTGCGCCGCTTAGACCTGGCCGGAAATCAGGCTGTCGAGTTGACAGCCGATGCAGATTGCCGAAACCGTGGATGAATTGCTCGACCAGAAATGGGATCGCCATCTAGGACAAGCTGTCAGCCTGTCCGTTGATGGGCAAGCTGACAGCTTACCCTACATTGTCGAGACTGAAACAGGGCAAGCTAACAGCTTGCCCTACATTCGGGAAGAACCCGTGCAGGCGACCTGTTCCTGTGGATCGGGCATCCCGGTGCAAAAACTGGTCATTGATGGACAAGCGGTAACGCTGGTTGCTCTGCCGCTGATTTTTGAAAATTTCCGCCAGCAAGGCAAGCTCCCTGGAAGTGGAACTGCCCAGGAGTTGCTGGAGACCGTAAAAATCTACAATCCGATCCCTACTGACGCTGAAGCAGACTATCGGGAAACACTCCTGCGCGAATATACTGCCTTTTATCCTGTTACGGAGGCAGCGGTATGAGCCATACCTCAATCTACAACACTTCAGTGTCCTGGAAAGGGGAGCATTTGGGACATCTTGTTATGGGCAATGGCCCGGAGATGGATTTCTCGGCCCCGCCCGATGCCCAGGGGCAAGCTGGGATCTTCACACCCGAAGACGCCTTTGTTGCGGCTGCCAACACCTGTGTCATGCTGATGTTCATCTGGGCGGCGGAGCGCTTCAAACTCAACCTGATCTCATATGAGTGCAGGACCGAAGGAACCAAGCTGATCGAACTGGATCGCACCGAAATATTCACCCACCTGCGTTTCTGGCCGGTCATTCGCATCGCCGCAGGAGATGAAACGCCCGGCGGTGGTCGAAGCCCGGACGCGCCGCGCCCTGCAGTCCGCTCAGAAATACAGCCTGGTAGCAAATTCGGTGAAGGCGGAAATAGTCATTGAACCGAAGATCAGTTGGTCGAGGAAACGTGATTAGTGATTGGTGAGGAGTTATGAGTTGTGACTAGGGCAAAAGTTGATCAGGAAGGACGTCTGATATTACCTGCGGAATTTGCCCGCCGTTATGGTCTGGCGCCTGGCGTGGAAATGCGGATCGATGAAGAATCGAATGGATTGCATCTCCACAGACCCATTACCAGCCTGGCCAAGATTTACGTAGAGCCGACAAACCTGTGCAATTTGAACTGTCGCACCTGCGTACGCAATGCCTGGGAATGAACCGCTGGGTCAGATGAGCAAAGAGGTTTTCTTACGGATCATCGAAGGAGTAAGAAATTTCACCTCGCCTCCCACAATATTTTTTGGCGGATTGGGCGAGCCGCTTTTTCATCCCCAGATCATCGAAATGGTCGCGGAGGCGAAGCGAGCCGGCTGCCGGGTAGAGTTAATTACCAATGGCACTTTGTTAGATGTCAATGTATCGAAAGGACTGGTCGAGGCCGGTTTAGACCTGCTATGGGTGTCATTAGATGGCGCAAACTCTGAGAGCTATGCCGATGTCCGTCTGGGAGCGGCGCTTCCGCAAGTCATCAAAAATGTTGAAAGCTTCCATTCCCTGCAGAGAACGATCGACGGCCAAAAACCGGAGATCGGGATCGCCTTTGTGGCCATGAAGCGAAACATTGGCGAGCTGCCGGCTGTCTTGCGCCTGTGTACCCGGTTGCGAGCATCGAGAATATTGATCAGCAACGTCCTTCCTTATACCGAAGAGTTATGCGGACAAGTTTTGTATTCGCGGGTATTGAGCGAAATTCGAAATGTGCCCTCACCATGGGTTCCGAGCCTCGATCTGCCAAAAATAGACGCCAATGAAACCACTCGTGAAGCGCTGCATTATATCCGGCGAGGTGGTTACAACCTGAGTTACAACGGGGATTACCTTGGAAGAGGCATTGATCGCTGTCCATTTATCGAAAGCGGGGTTACGGCAATCGCCTGGGATGGCAACCTTAGCCCATGCCTGCCCTTGATGCACGACCATGCTAGCTTTCTGGATGAACGCCCACGCCGTTCTCGACGCTACGTGATTGGCAACCTTGCGGAGCAAAGCCTGGATGAATTGTGGGTGCTGCCGGATTATGTCGACTTTCGCCGGCGCGTCCAGGAATTCGATTTCTCACCCTGCGCCACTTGTGGAGGCTGTGATCTCTCGGAAACCAACGAAGAAGATTGTTTTGGAAACACCTTCCCTACTTGCGGCGGCTGCCTGTGGGCGAAAAACGTGATCCAATGTCCATAAAAATTAAAAAAATCAATGATTGGAGTTAAAAAATGTTAACCATCAAAGTATTAGGTCCAGGCTGCGATAACTGTAAAAATCTCGAAGCGGTCGCCCGAAAAGCAGCAGCGAATTTCGGCATGCAGGCTGAGTTCATCAAAATTACGGATTGGACGGAAATCAAAAAATACCCGATCCTGAGCACGCCAGGGTTGGTGATCAACGAAAAGCTGGTCAGCGCGGGACGAATCCCGAGCGAAGCCGAGGTGATGACCTGGCTGGCAGACGCTGAGTCATAAGCGCCGAGATCTCTCATAAATAGAGCGTCGCTTATGATAATTCCGCAGATGCGACGCCTTAGTTTTCGAGTTAAAACATTCGGAAATGCGAATATAGATTTAGCAAGTTTTTTTTGGATTGAGGCGAATTATGCTGTACCTTGTGATTCCCGCTCTGCTGTTCGCTCTTTCATTTTTGGCAGGGATGATGGGTTTGGGGGTCGCTTTCATTGCCACCCCAATTCTGGGTTTGTTTGGTTATGATCTAAAACACGTCATCATGCCCTGGTCTTTGTGGCTCAATGGCCTGACCGCTATTGCTGGGGCAATCACGTTTGCCCGTGCCAGAATGGTCGATTGGCGCACAGCTATTCCATTGTTAGTTATCACGACTCTTGTGGCGCCGCTAGGCGTGTGGATGCTAAATTTCGCCTCGACCACCGTCGTTTGGTGGATTTATGTTGTGGTGCTTTTCTTCCTGGCTTACCGGATGGCTTTTCCGCCGAAACAGGATGATAGTAAGGCGCTCGAGATCACCGATCACACCCGGGTCAAAGCGGGCTTCTTTAGCGCCGCCATCGGAACCTTTGCCGGGTTTCTCGGAGTAGGACCTGGCTTTTTGATGATGCCGACTTTGGTGATGCTGGGCTATACCGCCCGGCTGGCGGCTGCCACCAACAGCGTTATCGTTACTTTGCCTTCGTTCTCAGCTTTTATCACCCACCTGCCCAATGCTCAGTTTGACTGGTCGATGGTGATCCTGACTTCGGTTACAGCGGTCATCGGGGCCTGGTTAGGAGCGCGCTTCATGGCTAAAAGGGTCAAATCGCTGACCCTCAGCCGGATTTTCGCAGCGGCCTTGCTACTTTTGGCGCTTCAACGAGCTTACTTGCTGATCTGACTTAAACGATGTTGAAAATTCAGATTATTGGGATTGGCTGTCATACTTGCCGGCGCCTGGAAGTTGGACGTGCGTGAGATCGTCGCTCAAATGAAAATTGACGCGCAGATCGAACGCATTGATGATCTCGAGAAAATCCTTCAATTTGGAGTTGACCGCCTTACCAGGGTTGGTGATCAACGGAAAGGTGGTTTCCTGTGGTTATTCAGGAAAAGGCAAGGTTGAACGTCTCATCGAGAATGCCCTTGATTCTTGAACGGTATTGTGGAAATTAAACTTTACTTAGCTGGAAAGTACAAAGAAAAAATGACTGATTATGTGGCAACCCACCAACATTTAGAAGAACGCCTGGTGCAGTTTGGCAAGGAAATGCCCGGTCCGATGACTGGCTTCGCTCGCTTACATAAAAAGGCCGTCGAAGATGGCGCTTTGAGCGCCAAGACCAAAGAACTGATGGCGCTGGCAATCAGTATTGCTGTGCATTGCGAAGGCTGCATTGTCTATCATGTGCACGATGCCGTAGCTGCCGGGGCGACTCGCCAGGAATTATTGGAGACGCTTGGGGTAGGGCTGTTGATGTCCGGCGGTCCAGGATCGATCTATGTGGCATTGGCAATGGATGCTATTGACCAATTTGTAGTAGAGTGAACTCAGCGTGAGATGAAGATCTCGGTTCTGGCTGCCCATGCGGTTATACCCTTGAGCGTGATGTCCAATTTGCCCAGGAGAAGCCATGAAAAAATCGATTTTGCTCGTTTTGGAGGATGAAGACATCATTGAATTGATGCGTATCCTTCTTGATGACGATGCTGATGAGGCGCTGCATTTCTTGAAAGGCCATTTTAAAGGCAAAGCGCGCGAGCTGCTTGAAGGTGGTTGAAAAGTAATGATTGAGGCGCCCGGTTCGGGCGCTGCCCAGGTCCAGCGTAATCTTTTTGCTCCAGGCAATCGATAATGCCAGCACAGAATAGCTTGTTTTTAGAGTCCATCGCTCTCACCCGTACCCTGCCTTGCCTGGCCTATCCAGGCAGAATTATTGTGATTGGCAGGCCATCCAGGCCATTGGATGAGGTTCTACCCTATCTGGCAACATTGCCTGGGGTGATCGCCTATAACCCGCAGACTCACACCTTGACCTTTCGCCGCCAGCCCGGCTTTCTGACGCTCTATTCCGACCGGATATACATTACTCAGGTTGGCAATGTGGAGGAAGGATTGGCATTGCTCATGGCGTTGGCTGACGCCATTAACGCCACCTGGGAGCACCGCGCGGAGCTGGTTGCAATAACAAACGCCCGGCGGGCGCCGCGCCCGCTGGATATCTGGACCCTTTTGCCGCAGACAAATTGCGGGCAGTGCGGTGAGCAAACCTGCATGGCTTTTGCCTGCAATCTGCTGCTGAACCAGCGCGAACTGGTCGAGTGCCGGTTGTTGTACGAAGATGCAGCTTATTCTGACCGGCGAGCAACCCTTAGAAGCACATGAGTTGAATTTCGTGATCACACTGGAGGAAATATGACGGATCTTCCCGAAATTGCTTTAGAAAAAGCCCAGGGAATCCTGGCCAGGGAATGCAGCCCGATCGGGTTGATGGCTTCACCGGAGGGTTATCCGCATGTCTGGGCGCGTGACAGCGTGATCACCTCCTTGGGAACGCTTTTTTCTCCGGGGCACGAGAACTGCCTGAAAGTTTCGCTGGTTACCTTGGCCGGCCAACAGTCTGACCTGGGAGCTATTCCCAATAATGTCAGCGTGGCTACCGGACGATTGGACCATACCAATGCTGGATCGGTTGATTCAAACCTGTGGTTCATCCTCGGACACGCCTTCCAGCAGCGCGCTCATCCTGATAAAGATTTCTTGGCCCAGCAATGGCCGGCGCTCGAAAAAGCCTTGCTGTGGCTGCGCTACCAGGATTCGAATGGCTGCGGCCTGCTCGAAGTGCATGAAGCCGCTGATTGGGCCGATCTGCTGGCTAATCGCTTCAATGTGCTGTACGACAATGTGCTCTGGTACGCGGCCTTGATGGCAATGGGGGAAATGGCGGTCGAACTTGGCCTGGCTGGCGATCGCTATGTGGATATGGCTTCGGATGTACGCCACAAGATCCGGATTGTGCTGTGGGTCGGAAAAGAAAACCAGGAAGAATGGGGGCCAAACTGCCCGGGTCATGGAGAATGGATCCACACCCTCAGCCAGGTGGATCCGGTGCTGGTCAAGCGCCCGTACTTCTTGCCGTATGTTGCTTTTCGTGATTTTGGCGATTACTGTGATGTATTTGGTAATCTACTGGCGATATTGTTTGGCGTTGCAAACCCGGCTCAGGAAAAGCGTATCCTGGATTACTTGCATCAGGTGGGTATTGCCGATCCGTATCCGGTGCGGGTATTGAACCCGATTATTTATCCAGGTAACAAAGATTGGCGCGAATATTATCGCAACAACAACCTGAACCTGCCCGAGCAATATCACAATGGCGGTATCTGGCCGTTCGTCGGCGGCTTTTATGTGGCGGCATTGGTCAAGGCTGGACGGCTGGAAGAAGCCCGCTGCCAGTTGGAAAAGCTGGCCGAGGTCAACCGCCTGGGCGTTGAAGAAGAATGGGAGTTCAACGAATGGTGCCATGGCCGCACCGGGCAGCCGATGGGCTATCCGCACCAGGCCTGGTCGGCTGGGATGTATGTATTTGCTTATCAATGTGTGTCAGAACAATCCGTTCCTATCCTGGTTTAGTGGTATACTTCAACGTATGTTGAACTATATCCCCCAGCCAGATGATACACAGCAGCAGCCGGTAAATCTCAAATCACTGGCCGAGCGCCTGAAGGTCCTCGCCGAGCCAAAGCGCCTGCTCTTGTTTGACCTGATCATGCAGGGTGTGCAGTGCAACTGCGAACTCGGTGCGTCTCTAAACATGGCGCCTAACCTGATTTCGCATCATTTGACCGTGCTTCGCCAGGCTGGCCTGGTCGACATTGAGCGCGATGCTTTCGATGGGCGTTGGGTATACTATTCGATCAACACTCAGGCTCTGGAGGAACTAAACGCCACCTTCGGAGCTTTCTTTGATCCACAGCGCATCCAACCGCGCCGTTTGACCTGCGGCCCACAGGGGGAATTCATCCGCCTGGATAACATTACCTGATCAAATTTTTTTATCACTATATTTCAATGGAGATTGAACTATGACTGACAATTTTGTTGCCTTTATGGATGCGACCCCCACTTACTCGGGAGCGGCATCAGTAGAAATCTTTGACCCGCCGATGTGCTGCCCCACCGGGCTGTGCGGACCAACGCTGGATCAAACTTTATTGGATGTCAATGAGATGATCCTTAGCCTTCAAGCGGAAAATGTGCAGGTAGCTCGATATCAGATGACTGGCCACCCCCAGGCTTTCTTAAATAACGCAGATGTCATGCGCCTGGTGCGTGAAAAGCAAATGGCTGCGCTGCCCATCACGGTGGTTCAAGGAAAGGTCATCAAAGTAGGCGAATATCCTACACTAATGGAAATCAAAACAAATCTAAATGGAGTCCATTAATGAGCACTGAATATATTTTCTTTTCCGGTAAAGGCGGTGTTGGCAAGACCAGCATGGCCTGTACCCATGCCGTGCGTTATGCCGACCAAGGCAAACGCACCCTGATTGTTACCACTGACCCGGCTTCCAACCTGGCAGACGTCTTTGAGCAGCCAATCGGCCATAACGTTACATCGATTGTGGGGGTGCCCAATCTCTACGCCATGGAAATCGACCCCGACAAAGCCACCCAGGAATATATCGACCGGGCGATGGCCCCCATTCGCGCCGCCTTCCCACCTCAGATGGTGCAGGTTATGGAAGAGCAGATGAGCGGGCCCTGCACGGCGGAAGTGGCCGCCTTTGATCGCTTCACTGACTTCCTGGATGTGCCTGCCAAGAATGGCGCAGCCTTCGAGGTGGTGATTTTCGACACCGCTCCCACCGGACATACCATCCGCCTGCTGGAGCTGCCCGCTGAGTGGAGCCAATCCATCGACGCTGCCAGCGCCGGGAATGGGCAGACCTGCCTTGGGCCGGCAGCAGCTATCCAAGACGCCAAGCTAAAGTACGAGCGCGCCCTGGCTGCGATGCGCCAGTCCTCTCTGACGACGTTCGTCTTCGTCCTGCACCCCGAGGCGATTTCCATCAAGGAAACTCACCGGGCAATCGGCGAACTCAAGAAACTGGAAATCGAAAACTTCCGTCTGATCATCAACGGCATCATCCCAGACGAAGGCGCCCAAAACCCACTCTTCGCCGCCCGCGCTGAAATGCAGGCGCGCTACCTGGCTCAAATTGAGACCGACTTGCCTTACCCGAAACAGCGTATGTTTCTCCTGGCAGGTGAAATCCGCGGCGTGGAACGATTGCGCCAGGTAGCGAGTATGTTTTTTGACGGCGTTTCAGCGATCTTCTCTTCTGTTCCTTCAAATGAGAAGCCAGGCGGAATGACCCTATCATCTACTGACGAGGTGCGGATGTTGGTACAGCCAAACAGCCATCGTCGAACGTTATTCTTCGCTGGTAAGGGTGGCGTCGGTAAGACGGTCGCCTCTTGCATTACTGCAGTCTGGCTGGCAAAGCAGGGATACAAAACCTTGCTTTTGACCACTGACCCGGCAGCCCATCTGGGAGACGTGCTCGGCGTACCGGTAGGCAAAGATCTTGCGCCTGTACCAGGCGCAAACAACTTGTGGGCGGCCAATATTGACGCAAAAGCCGCCGCCGAGGACTACAAAGCTCGTATCTTGGAAGACGCCCGCCAGCGCGGCCGGCCAGAAAAAGCAATCCAGATCATGGCGGAGGAATTAGATTCGCCCTGTACAGAAGAGATGGCCGCCTTTGACAAGTTCATCGAGTATGCATCCCAAGATGGATGGCAGGCGGTCGTGTTTGATACCGCTCCTACCGGCCATACCCTGCGCCTGCTTGAGCTCCCAATGGATTGGAGCAAACAGATCGATGTAAAGATCTTCGCTTCTGTAGATTCGACGGCTGCTGACGATGTGGCCAAGCAGCGTTTCGGAAAAGTCATCGATATGATGCGCGACCC
Organism: uncultured Chloroflexia bacterium; assembly: GCA_963770655.1. Lineage (GTDB taxonomy): Bacteria > Chloroflexota > Anaerolineae > Anaerolineales > UBA4823 > CAZAGA01. Next base: position 145,387 of record CAVYQO010000006.1, read on the forward strand.
GCAGCAGAGCGCTTTTGCCTTCGTAATGTATCCCGAAGCAACGCCCATCATCGAAGCCTGGCGCGCCGCTCAGGAATTGGGCACAGTTGGCATCCGGCCTGGCCTGGTCGTGGCCAACATGGTCATCCCGCCTGAACAGACAACCACCTCCTTCACCAGCGCTCGGCGTAGTATGCAGGAAAAGTATCTGGCCGAGATCTCCGAGCGCTTCCAGGTACCGGTTGCCCAGATTCCGCTCCTACCCCAGGAAATCAAAGGTGTGGAGATGTTAGCCGAGCTGGGCGAACAGATTTACCAAACGCAGGCCGTACCGGCCTAGTAGCTCACAGCACCAGGCTGTCGGCCGGGGTAAACAACCCGGTCGGCTGCCTGGTTGGGAGGCTCTTTATCATTATGGAAATCAAACCGAATCGATTGCTGGCGATCTTAGCCCACCCTGATGATGAAAGTTTTGCAGCGGGTGGAACTCTTGCAAAATATGCCTATCAAGGTGTACAGGTCACTTTATTGTGCGCAACCCGTGGAGAAGCCGGTATATCAGGTGTCACACTTGAAGAAGCTGGATCGATTCGCGAAGCTGAGTTACGCAAAGCCGCCGAATACCTGGGGATTGAAGTCTATTTCCTGGGCTTTCAGGATGGCGAACTGGCTCAGATAGAACCGGAAACCTTGTTGAAAACCATTGCTGACTGGATCGATCGCTTGCAGCCACAGGTCATTCTTACCTTCGGCCCGGATGGCGTCTCAGGCCACCCCGACCATGTAACCATCTCCCATATTGTCACCCAGGCCTACGATCTGTACTATAAAAACGGGCTGCTGCTCTATATCCGCCCCTCTGAAGCAACTGCTCTGGGTTGTGGCGTCACTTCTTCAGAAACAGATGCCGGACAACCGCAGGTCGAGATCGATATCTCGGACTACAAGCTGAATAAAATCCGCGCCATTCAAAGCCATGTCAGCCAGGACCCTGGTTTGCCTGGCAGGCCGGAAGAAGAGTTGGGAAAAATCCCCTGCACGGAGCTGTATACCGTTGCTCGCGATCTGTTTACCACACAGAATTTTCCGAATTGGTTTGAAACACAAGATATGAAACAAGCGACCGTCAACGATACAGTTAGCAATGTCCTTCGCTCGTTTCAACTGACCGGTGAGGTGAATACATGAGTAAACGTAAAGTTCTATTCCTATGCACCGGCAACTCCTGCCGCTCACAACTGGCCGAAGCCATCGTTAATGCCCGTCTGGGTAAGACCTGGGAGGCTGTAAGCGCAGGGACAAAACCTGCTGGTTACGTTCACCCGAAGGCTCTGGCCGCGCTGGCCGAAATCGGGATTCAGCATCAGGGTCGCTCAAAGCTGGCCGACGAATTCAAGGGGGTGGATTTCGATCTGGTGGTCACGGTTTGTGATTCGGCGGCTGAAGAATGCCCCATTTGGCTTGGAAAAGGCAAGCGCGTGCATCACAGTTTCCCAGACCCAGCCAAAACCGATGACATGAACGATTTTCGCAAGGTGCGTGATGACATTGAGCATGAAATCATTGCCCTTTTGGAGAATTATGCATAACCCGGAGCAACGAATGCCTCAAGAGTACCTGATCGATATTCCCTCCAAGTCTTCCGTTACTTTTTCGCTGAATTAATTATGGGACCAGACAGTTTGATTAAGCAAGTTCATCTGGCAGTTGACATACCTTCTCTCAACGATACCGCCAGCGATTGGGAACGCCTCCAAAGGGCTCTACTCACTCTTCTGGATGGTCGTCCAGTGCAAGCCTCCCTGGCTTCTCTGCGCGATCTGGGTCCAGCGCTGCGACGTGGTGAGTGGCAAGTGGCGGCAACACTGGCTGATACCGGCGATGCTTGGCGATTGGTTCGCGTGGATCCCGCACAGCAAGCCTCCCCTGTCCTCGGTCTGGCGATTGATCTGGGTACCACAACGGTCGTCGCCGAACTTGTTGATATCTCGAGTGGGAATGTGCTCGCTTCCCAGATGGCTTATAACGCGCAACGACAGTATGGCGTAGACGTGACCAGCCGCATGATGCATGCTGAGAAACCAGGCGGCCTGGCTGCACTTCGCCAGGCCATTCTCAGCCACCCTCAATGAGTTAACAGCCAGTTTGTGCATTCAAACGAAACAAGAGGTAAAGTCTATCGTCGCTGCTGTAGTAGCCGGCAATACCATCATGATGCATCTCTTGCTGGGCTTCGATCCGAGCAGCGTCCGTCGCGAGCCATATGTCCCGGCCGCCACCGTCTTCCCGATTTTTACCGCAGTCGAGGTCGGCCTGAACATCCACCCCGGTGCGCCGCTCTATCTGTTTCCAGCGGCAAGCGGTTATGTCGGCGGGGACGTGACCGCGGGATTGTTGGCCACCGGCATCCCTGACCGAGACGAGCTGACGATACTGGTGGATATTGGCACGAACGGCGAAACCGTGCTGGGAAATCGCGATTTTCTGCTGGCCTGCTCCGGCTCAGCCGGCTCAGCGTTCGAGGGTTGCGGGCTGGAATGGGGGATGGCGGCCCAGCCAGGGGCAATTGACCACGTGTGGATCGAAAATAGCCACTTGAAGTACCGGACTGTGGCTGACGAGCCGCCACGCGGAATATGCGGATCGGGTCTAATTGAGGCGCTGGGCGTTTTTCTCCAGGCGGATGTGATTAACCGTAATGGGAAGGTAAATCTTACTTCTCCTTACACGCGGCGCGGAGAAATACACCCTGAAGTAGTCCTGGCACATGCAGACGAGACTGCCGATGGACGCGACATTGCCCTGCGCCAGGCCGATCTTGAAAATTTGATCCGCGATAAAGCTGCACTCTATGCAGGCTCGCGGATTTTGCTCGCCAATGCGGAGCTCTCTTTTGAAGACATCTATGAAATCTTGATCGCTGGGAATTTCGGTCAATCACTGGCAATCGAGCAAGCCGTGCGGATTGGCCTGCTGCCGGACATCCCCCATGAACGCATCCGCTTTATTGGCAACAGTTCGCTGGCGGGCGCTCGCGCCGCCTTGCTCTCGCGTCAAGCCTGGCAGCACGCCAGGGAGATCGCTTCTTCGATCACCTGCCTGGAACTGACCACCGAACCACGTTATTTCGAAGAATACACGGCAGCGTTATTCCTGCCGCACACGGATTTATCTCTATTTCCATCCTTAACTTAATCAGGAGAAAACTATGTCCCAAAGTGCCGTATCTTTCCAATCTGCAACCGAAACCCAAGACGCCGAGGTGCAAATGGCTGCACACGCCTTTGCACAGGCCCTGGCGTGAATCACGTAGAATTTCAGGCTTTCGAGCAGGCAACCGAGCGTCTCAGGCAGGACGAAGTCGCTCAAGCAGGCAATCCTGGCTTTTCAAAATAAGCAGCAGTCGCTGCAGATGATGCTGCGGCTGAATGCAGTAAGCCCGCAGGATCAAGCCGAATTGGAACGTTTGCAGCAAGAATTCCTGAGCCAGCCATCCGTTGCCGCCTATCTGCAGACTCAGGAAGACCTTAACCTGCTCTGCCAGGCTGCCGCCAATCAATTATCAGAACAGATCGGATTGAGTTTTTCTGCCGCCTGTGGTCCGGGTTGCTGCTAAGGAAACACCCATGCCTAATGAGACGACGCTGGTTAAAGCACGCCCACGCGTTTTAACCAGCCAGACGACACGAATCTCCACCACGCTGGGTACGGCTTTTGTTACGCTGACGCGTGATTCACGGAGGCAGCCTCTGGAGGTGTTTCTCAACGTCTGCAAGGCTGGCTCCGATACCTACGCCACAGCCGAAGCGCTGGGTCGCCTGATCTCCCTGGCGCTGCGCCTGGAGTCGCCAGTATCACGGACTGAACGCGCTCATGATCTGGCCAGACCAGTTGGAAAATATCGGCGCAAGGATGGATATTGCTGACCAACCTTCCGTACCTGACGCGCTGGCGAAGGTTTTGCGGGAAGCCTTGATGCAGACCGCACACATCTGTCAACTGACGGCCCATTAACGCCCAAACCGAATTCCCCCGAAATTCCTGCGAAAACGGTCCAGGTTTTAGCCAATTTGCCAAACCTGACTTAAGAAAAGAGATAAAGGTAAAAATTCGATGAACGCTATCAGTTAGTAACACTTCCCGAGAACATTTCGATCCGCGGTGGACCAGTTAGCTGCTGCGGTATTGCGCGCCCAACCGATGGCGGACTACCAGCAAGCCAAGGCGCGCCTGGATGCCGATCCCGAGGCGCGGGAATTGCTGGATCGCCTGGCAAAGGCGCAGTCCGATCTGCGTGTGCGACAGGCCCAAAATGCCGTTACCCAGGCCGATGTCGATCAATTACGAGCAATTCAACGCCAGGTACAATCCAATCGCAAGAATCATGGATTACGCCAGAACTCAGCAGGCGGCGGTTGCATACCTGCCCATGGTGAACCAGGAGATCAGTCAGTTGCTTGGCGTCGATTTCGCTGCGCTGGCTGGCCCAGGAAGCTGCTGAGATGTTAGCTGGAAGGACGGTTGTCGTCGGGATAACCGGCGGTGTAGCAGTGCACTATTTGCCGGAGCTGATCGGCCAGATTCGCTTTCGTCATTGGGCAGTTGTGTATGCCGTTATGACGCCAGCCGCAGAAAAATTCATCTCACCGCTCATGGTCGCGGCTGCCACGGGGTCGCCTGTGGCTACCGATATCTTTGCCGAAGCCGAGAAAGACCCACTAGCTCACATCCACCTGGCGCAACAGGCTGACCTGGTGCTGGTAGCTCCAGCAACGTACGACTTCATCGGAAAAGTGGCCTCGGGCCTGGCGGATGACCCGGTCTCCTTGCTGCTGGCAGCCACGACAGCCCCCGTCATGTTTGCCCCGGCGATGCACGATACCATGTGGGCGAAACCTATCCTGCAACGCAACATCGCCGCTTTGAAGACGGTAGGATATCATTTTGTCCAACCAGAAATTGGCCTGCAAGCCACCGGGGAAACTGGTCAGGGTCGCATGGCCAGCATCCCCAATATCATTGTAGCTTTGCAAGACCTTTCGGAAAGCATTTCGTCTGATTCTAAGGAGTAGCTTATGCCAGTCTATGTGTTCCAATGCCAGGATTGCCAGGAAGTATTCGAAGTCCGCGCCTCTTTAAGGAAAAAGAGGCAGGATTACAACCACTCTGCCCGCAATGCGAGAGCCTGCAGACGTTACAGGTGATTACCGCCGGTTTGTTTATTCGCGGCAATAATGGAGCGAATATCTCACTACCTGGATGCGGACCAACCGCCGGGCCAGGATGTTGCTGATGAGCGCCTATGCCAGCGTTCAAATTATCGGCTCGCAAGTTGCCTGTAAGGAGGGTCTGAAGGATACCTGGCGGGAAATCGCAGAATGGGCGGCAGGACAATTGGAGGCACGCTTCGGCGAGAGCGTTCAGGTGCATTATTTCGACCTGTTCAATTCAGACTGCCCAACCCTACCTGCCGGCGCTCAACTACCGGTGGTCCTGGTAGATGGTCAGTGGCTTAATTGCGGAGGAAAATATCCCTCCCTGCCATTCGCAAAAAACTGGAAGAATCAGGCCTGAGATTTCAAAGCCAGGAAACGAAAACGGCTTCTACAGCTTAAGACAGGCCTCCGCTGCCAACCAGAACAGGCGTTGGCGCACTTCCCGGCGAGACTGCCAGCCGCGGTTATCCCAGGCCTCGCCGCTCAAGTCATCCCCCGCATAGATGAGCTGGCCGAAGGGGACGCCGCGGAATTCTGCGACTGCCATCATCGCTGCAGCCTCCATTTCGACAGTCACGCAGCCCTCCGCTCTGCGCCGGGCAATTTTTGCTCGAGTTTCGCGGTAAGGCGCATCGGTCGTCCAGGTTTTGCCCAACCGGTAGGGGACGCCCTGCGCCGCCAGGGTTTGCTCCAGGGCGGAGAGCGCAGCCGGATGCGCCGCAACTTCACGACCTGGCGGCAGATAATGGTAAGACACGCCTTCGTCCCGAACAGCCGAAGCAACCACGATGATTTCACCGACCGGCGTGCCCTCTTCCAGGTTTCCACAGCCCCCGCAGGCGATAAATTTACTGCAGCCGTAGGCGACGGCTTCTTCGAGCAAACCTGCGGACAGCGCCGCGCCGACCCCTGGGTGGTAAAAAGCTAACCTGCGCCCCCGGTACCCGATCTCATAGATTGGGTGGGCGCCATCCTCCCAGCGGTTTTCGACAGCAATCTTGGCGGCGTGCTCCTCAACCACCTGTTCGATAACTTCCTTGAAGAAACAGATCACGCAGGCTTTTGGCGTGTCGCGAGGCCTGATTATTTCCCCTGGTTCGATCATCGCCAGGCGGTCTGGGTCATACTCCAGGATCGGGTAATTGGGTTCCATGTGAGTTTCTCCTGCACTGCGGAAATGGATACCCCATTTATACCTTTTTTATGCGACTATATCATGATTTTCTTGCTATAATCAGGGTATTCAATTAGAATGGTTTAAATCCCAAGTTAATTATTTAATCAGACTATGGAGGTGGGCTCAAAAAAATAAAACATCAGCGACTCCTCTAGCGTATTTGGTTGTATTCGTGAGAACTGCCAAGATTAATTGGTTCAGGCGTCTGGCCTGCCGTATCTATCCCGTGGGTCTGACAGCCTGATGAAATAAGCTCTCGCAATAACTCATTAGAATTGAATAAGGAGAAAACGATGAAGTACAAATTTTGGGTCTTGATTTCATTGATTATGATCCTGGCTTTGACCGTTCCTGCCTTTGCGCAGGCGCCCGAGCCAGATGCACCGGTTGCCAATAAATCCGCCATCCCTGGCTCCTACATTGTCCAGATGGTGAATGAGCCGGTGGTAGCTTATACTGGCGGGATTAAAGGCCTCAAGGCGACAGCCTCCAATGGGGCCAAGATCGATCCCACCAACGCAGATGTAGTGAAATATGCAGCATTTCTAACCGCCACCCATGCGAAGGCTTTGAACGCAGTCGGCGGTGAGAAGCTGTACAGCTACGTCTACGCTTTCAATGGCTTCGCAGCCAAAATGACAACTGCCGAGGCCGCAGCGATGAAGCAGCAGCTTGGCGTTATCGCTGTGACGCCCAATGAAATCCACTTCGCCGATACCGCTACCACCCCGACCTTCCTGGGCCTGGATGCTCCCGGCGGTCTGTGGGACCAGTTGGGCACCCTGGCGAACAACGTGGTGCAGCCCGGCGCAGGGATCGTAGTGGGCATTATCGATTCAGGCATCTGGCCTGAAAATGCCAGTTTTGCCAATAATCCGCCGGCCAATCCTCCCTTTGTGCGCTGGTTCGGCAAATGCGCTACCGGCGAGGACTGGACGGAAGCCGACTGCAATGGCAAAATCATCGGCGCTCGCTTCTACAACGCAGGTTTTGGCGGCGACGCAGGCATCGATGCCACCCGACCGTGGGAGTTCAACAGCCCACGTGACTACAACGGGCATGGCTCGCACACCGCCAGCACCTCCGCCGGCAACCACGGCGTGGATACCGGCATCGGTGTGATCAGCGGTATGGCGCCCCAGGCGCGCATCGCGGTTTACAAGGCATTGTGGTCCACCGAAGACGGCTCCACCGCCAGCGGCACCACTGCTGACCTGGTAGCAGCGATTGACCAGGCCGTTGCTGACGGCGTGGATGTGATCAACTACTCGATCAGCGGCAGCCTGACCAGCTTTACCGACCCGGCTGAAATTGCCTTCATGTGGGCCGCGCGCGCCGGCGTCTTTGTGTCTGCTTCCGCTGGCAACAGCGGGCCGACCGCCAGCACTGTGGCGCACAACAGCCCCTGGCTGACCACTGTCGCGGCTGGAACGCATGATCGCTTCTACGAAACCACTGTCACCCTTGGCGATGGCAGCGTCTATACCGGCGCTGGATTGGGCGGCGGCACCCCGGTGCTGCCGGTGGTGCTCTCCACCGCTGCAGGTCTGCCCGGCGCCGATGCGACCGCGGTCCGTTTATGCTTCTCATCAGCTTGGTGGGGAGAACCGGTCCTGGATCCGGCGCTTGTGGCTGGCAAGATCGTGGTCTGCGACCGTGGCACTAGCGATCGCGTGGATAAGAGCTTTGCGGTGCAAGAGGCCGGTGGTTTGGGGATGATCCTGACCAATACCAGCGCCAACTCGATCAATGCTGACCAGCACTCTGTGCCGACGATCCATGTCGACCATGTTGCTGGCGCAGCGATCAAGACGTATGTAAACACGGCCGGTGCAGGGGCGACAGCCCAGCTCAGTCCGTTCACCCTCATCGCCGGTTATGTTGCTCCGGATGTCGCTAGCTTCTCATCACGCGGCCCGGCGCGGGCTGGCGGCGGCGACCTGCTCAAGCCTGATATCATGGCTCCGGGAGTCGACATCCTGGCAGCAGTGTCCCCGGCCTCTAGCGGCGGTAAGAACTATGACTTCTACAGCGGCACATCCATGTCAGCGCCGCACATCGCTGGCATCGCCGCCCTGCTCAAGCAGGCGCACCCCACCTGGAGCCCAATGGCGATCAAGTCGGCGATGATGACCTCAGCCAGCCAGACTCGCAACGACGGCAGCGCCATCCCCGGCAACTTCTTCGGCTATGGCTCTGGACAGGTTGTACCCAACTCAGCGACTGACCCCGGTTTGGTTTACGACTCGGGCCCGCGTGACTGGGCTGGCTTCCTGTGCGGCAGCGGTTTGGTGACATCCAAATTCTGCCCGCTGCTGAAGATCGACCCCAGCAATTTTAACGTTGCTTCGATCGCCATCGGCGAACTGGCTGGCTCACAAACCGTCACCCGCCGGGTGACCAACGTCGGTTCGGCGACAGAAACCTATACCGCTTCTGTGGTTGGGCTGGCTGGCGTCACCGCCGAAGTTACCCCGGCGAGCTTCACGATCAAACCGCAGGAAACCGTGAGCTACTCGGTCAAGTTCACCCGGGTGGACGCAGCCCTGAACGCCTACACCATGGGCCAACTGGTTTGGACTGGCAGTCTCGGTCACGTAGTGACCAGCGCTGTTGCCCTCAAGCCGGTAGCCCTGGCTGCCCCGGCACAGGTTAATGGCACTGGCGCCGACATCAACTACAACGTGACCTTCGGCTACGACGGCGCTTTTGCGGCTGCCGCCCGCGGCCTGGTCGCTGCGCAGACCTTCGCCGGTTCGATTAATACCGGCGAACAACTCACTTACGATGTGGTTGTCCCTGCTGGCACCACCTATGCCCGCTTCTCGTTATTTGATGCGGACACCAATCCGGCAAGCGATCTCGACCTGGTTGTGTACCGGGGTGCGACGGTGGTGGGTTCGAGCGGCGGTCGGGACCTCGGAAGAAGAGGTCAGCCTGCTGAACCCCACCGCGGCTACCTATACGGTCCTCGTGGATGGCTTTGCCACTGCCGATCCCTCCACCTTCACCCTGTACGCCTGGGTGCTGGACAGCACGCGGCGGCGGGTAATATGACCGTTACCGCCCCTGCAGCCGCGGTAACTGGCGGCACGGGCGCCATCACGCTGAGCTTCAGCGGCCTGGCTTCTGCTACGCGCTATCTGGGCAGCGTGGTTTACAGCGGTGCGGCTGGCATGCCCAATCCGACGATCGTCCGGGTGGACACGGCCGGCGCTGCGCCAACCGTGCTTGGACTCAATTATGGCGACGGCATGATGGGTCTGGCTTACAACTTCCTGGCGAAGATTCAACGCTGATCGTTGCGTTCGAAACTAGCTAACTAACCAAAAGCGGGAAGAGCTTTTTTACGGCTCTTCCCGCTTTTGATTCTATACGCCAGTTATTCAAAGAAAATAAAATCGAGATTGCCTGGCGATTGTCCTTTGACGGTGAGCAATTGGGCGATCTCGGCGTGGTGCTGCATGGCGTGCAGGATCAGGTGCTGCAGGATGCGCCAGACGCGAAAAGGTGAAGATCGCGCCGTGGCGGTTGGCCAGATCGATTGAGCCTTCAATCTCTTCAGGGCTTAGCCTCCCCAGCAAATGCTCCCAGGCAGCTTGTTCCTGCGCAAAACCAGCCCGGAGCAACTCAAGTGTTGGGCAGCTATCGGCTGCTAGGGGAGGAAGCTGCTTGCCGGTTTCTAACCCTAATCGCCAGGCTTGATCCGTTCGCAGGAGGTGAAATAATAGATCGTGGATCGAGCCATGCCCATAGCCTGGATTCTGGAGATAATCGGCTTCGCTCAAGCGTGCCGCGCAGGTGATCAGGCGGTCCGTCATATGCCAGTGATAGGCATACAGGGTTTGGAATTGAGTCTCGCTGAACAAGCTCACTCTCCAGTTGGCACCCAGATATTCTTCACCTGGATCGCTTCGTGCAGAAATTCGTGTCCCTGACCTTGATCAGGGCTGAGCCAATCGCGCGGCAGGCCATAATCCACCCAGGTGCGCTTCATATTGGCGGCGGATTCGTGCTCGACATGATAGCTGCCCTTCGGAGCTGCCGAAATACCACACCCCATCGACGTCCTCATGCTCGACGAGGGTCTTGACAAGGTGATCACGGTCGCCGGTGACGATATTAACCACCCCAGGCGGCACGTCGGAGGTATCTAAAACCTGGTAGAAATCGGTGGCGCTGAGCGGGTGGGTTTGGCTGGGGATCATCACCACGGTATTGCCGCGGGCAATCGCCGGGGCCATCAGGGAGACAAATCCCAGGAGGGGATATTCGTCGGGGCAGGCGATGCCGAGCACGCCGACCGGCTCGTTGACTGCCACAGTGATGCCGCGCAGGGTGGTTTCCTGGACGGTCCCGCCGAATTTATCGGCATAGGCGGCGTAGGTGAACAGGCGCTCGACGGATAGATCAACTTCGGCCTGGGCGGATTTTGGTGAACGCCCGGTCATGGCGCTGATGCGCTCGCTGAATTCCTCCCGGCGGGCATCCAGGTTCTCGCCGATGAAATACAGGATCTGGGCGCGATTGTGGCCGTGGCGCATCGCCCAACCCGGGTTGGCGGTATGGGCGGCGTGGGCCGCTTCGACGCCCTCGCGAATATCTTTGCGATTGCCATCACCAACCTGCCCGATCAGCTCGCCGTTCTTGCCCAGGACGGCGCGGGTATAAGCGCCATCGGGCCGTACCTGTTTGCCGCCGATATACATCTTTGGCGTGCGATCCACGTGCGGTAAGCCGCGCCCATTGGTATGTTCGCCGGATGGCAGCAGCGGGCGGGTGGGCGTATGCCCCCCCCAGGCTGCGGCTGCTTTGGTGTTTTCCGGTGGGGTAAAATCGGATCTAGGTCGCGCTTGCCAGGCCGGGCGCAGGTATTCATATAAGCCTTCCTCCCCGCCTTCACGCCCAAAACCGCTTTCACGATAGCCGCCAAACCCAGCCGCGGCGTCGAATTGGTTGGTGCAGTTCACCCACACCGATCCAGCTTTCACCTTGCTGGCAGCATCCAGGGCCAGGTTGATATTCTCGCTCCATACGCTGGCGGCCAGCCCGTAGCGGGTGTTATTGGCCAGGGCGATGGCTTCGGCTGGCGTTCGAAAAGTGAGCGAAACCAGAACCGGGCCAAAGATTTCTTCCTGGACGGTCGATGCGGCGGGATCGAGGCCGCAGATTAAGGTGGGTGGGTAGAATAGACCTTTTTCTGGTAGTTGGATGTGTGGTTGGAACAGCTCGCCGCCTTCTTTGACTCCTGTCTTGACCCAACTGTCGATGGTGTCCCACTGGGTTTGGTCGACGATGGCGCCCATGTCGATGCACTTATCCAGCGGGTCGCCGACGCGCATGTGCTCCATGCGCGCTTTGAGTTTATTGAGAAAGCGCTCGGCGATGTTTTCCTGGACCAGCAAGCGCGAACCGGCGCAGCATACCTGGCCCTGGTTGAACCAGATCGCGTCCACCACGCCTTCGACCGCCGCGTCGAGATCGGCGTCTTCGAAGACGATAAACGGCGATTTGCCGCCCAGCTCCGAGCGAGAGCTTCTTGCCCGAGCCGGCTGTCTGATGGCGCAGGGTGCGCCCGACGTCGGTTGAGCCGGTGAAGGCAATTTTATCGACATCTGGGTGGGTCACAATCATCGCCCCGGCTTTGCTGCTGCCGGTGATCACGTTAATCACCCCTGGCGGCAGGCCGGTTTCGGCGACCACCTCGGCGAAGAGCAGGGCAGAAAGGCGGGTGTAGGAGGCGGGTTTGAGCACCACAGTGTTTCCCATTGCAATGGCGGGGGCGATCTTCCAGGCCAGCATCAGCAAGGGGAAATTCCAGGGGATGATCTGGCCGATCACGCCTACCGGCTGGTAATCGCTCAGCTCGGTATCCATCAACTGCGCCCATCCGGCGTAGTAGTAGAAATGCCTGGCCAATAATGGCACGTCGATATCGCGCGATTCACGCAGGGGTTTGCCATTGTCCATGGCTTCGAGCACGGCCAACAGGCGGTGGTGCTTTTGAATATTGCGGGCGATCGCATACAGGTAGCGCGCTCGGACGGTCCCCGGTGTGCTGCTCCAGGCGCCGAAGGCCTGGCGGGCGGCGCTGACGGCCAGGTCTACCTCAACCTGGCCAGCCTGGGCTGTCTCGGCCAGCTTCTCGCCGGTGGCCGGGTTGTAGCTGGGATAGTAGCCGGTGTTTTCCGGGGTGTGCCAGGTGTTATTGATGAACAGGCCGAATTTGCGTCCGTGTTCATCCAGCCAGGCGTTGACCGCTGCTGGCGATTCTGGAGCTGGTCCATATTCCATCGATTTGAAAATCTCCATGACGCTCATGCTTGTTCCTCAGTTTGTGATGCGGTGCTCGACGCTACCTCAGATTAACCCATCGGCATGTGGTGGCGGGCGGCATAATGCCCGGTGAGATAGTGGTAAAGCTGGCGCTCCAGGTCGTTCAGCAGGGTGCTGGCGCCGAGGCGGAACAGATCCGGCATTAACCATTCGGGGCCGAGCTCTTCGTGCATGAGAGCCTGCCAGGCCATGGCTTGCTTGGCTTTGGCGATCCCGCCCGCCGGTTTGAAACCGACCTGATAGCCAGTGCGCTCCTGGTACTCACGAATGGCGCGCGCCATCACCAGGCCAAATTCCAGGGTGGCGTTAACCGGTTCCTTGCCCGTGGAGGTCTTGATAAAATCGGAGCCGGCCATCATCGCCACCAGGCTGGCCTGCTGAACCTGCTTGAGCGTAGCCAGATTTCCGGTGGCCAGGATCGACTTCATATGCGCAGCTTCACCGCAAGCCTGGCGGAACTGCCGGATTTCGTCATACAGCGCCTGCCAGTTTCCGGTCAGGACGTGGGTGCGAGTGATGACAATATCGATCTCCGCTGCTCCGGCTTCGATGGCCTGTTCGATCTCGGCGATGCGCTGGGGGAGCGGGGTCTGACCATCGGGGAAACCGGTCGCCACCGAGGCCACCGGGATGCCTGTACCGTGCAGCGCTTCGACGGCCTCACGCACCCGGCTGGGATAAACGCATACTGCCCCGACGGTGATCTTCTGATCGCCGACGCCTAGCGACTCGAGCATATCTGGGCGGAGAGGCTGCCTGGCCTTGGCGCATAGGCGTCTGACCCGGCCAGGGGTGTCATCGCCGGCCAGGGTAGTCAGATCGATGCAGGTGATGGCGCGCAACAGCCAGGCTGCCTGCCATTCTTTCTTGACGGTACGGCGTCCGGTCAGCGTGGCTGTGCGCCGTTCGACCGCACTGCGGTTGACCCGCGCGGCCTCCACCCAGGAGAGATCGAGCTGCATGCCAGGGTTGCGAGCGGGGTGAACCATTGAAATGGACGATTTTATTTGTTCTTTAGGCATGGGAATCCCTATAGAATTCAATGTGTAAATTCGGTTATAAATAATTATACCCCTTCAACATGCTGGCAGCATACTGCGCGAGTTGCTGCAGATCTGACGATTTATCAACCCACAGGAAATCTTAAGTTCACCTTTGTTCCCTGCCCTGCCTGGCTCGAAATGCTGATTTCTCCACCTTGGGCTTCCACCAATGCTTTTGCGATCGATAAACCGAGCCCATTGCCGCGCCGCTCGTCTTCGCCGCTGTGCTGTACCTGGTAGAAACGATCAAAAACGTGCGGCAGATCCTGGGCAGGGATGCCCTGACCATTATCCCGCACCTGGATTTCCACGAATTTTCCGATCACGCGGCTCTCCAGGTCAATCTGCCCGCCGTGGGGTGTATAGCGCAGGGCATTGTCAAGCAGGATGATGCAGACCTGGCGCAGTCGCAGCGGATCGCCGTTGATTACCCCTGTCGTTTCGCCCAGGCTGATCGTGATAGCCTTCTCTGCGGCGAGCAGTCGAACCTGATATTGGACTTCCTCGAATAGATCCTTGACGAGGACGGGTTTGCGCTCAAGTTTTAAGCGCTGAGTGTCCAAACGGGAAAGCAGGAGCAGGTCATCCACCATGCGGTTCATATAATCCGTTTCACTTAAGATCTCGGAAAGGATTTCCTGCTGTTCGGGTGGTGGAGCGGCGCGCAGCCCTACTTCGGCGTTGGCCTTCACCAGGGTCAAGGGAGCGCGCAGCTCATGGCTGGCGTTGGCGATGAATATCTGCTGGTTTTCCCAGGCGCGCTGGGCTGGGATAAGCGCCCGCCCGGTCAAATACCAACTGCCCAACCCAAGCAGGATAGCGGCGATGACCGCCAGGACCACCAGGCCAATCAGAAACTGGCGTAATATCAGGGCTTGCTCGTTCAGCGATCTGCCAACCTGGAGGAGTTCTGGGCCGCCCTGGAGGGCAACGCGATAGGTCAACAGACGGGCGCGGCTGCCATTCTCCAGTTGGGCGGTGCGCAGATCGACGCCGTTCGCCAGCGCGCTGGCGCTGGCCTGTTTGTCCTGCACTGCAACCGGAAGGGGCTGGTTGGCGCTTTGAAGAACCTGGCCGCTGGGATCGATGGGTAGGACAAAGACCGAATTTAACGCTTCGCCGTACGCTTCTTCCCCGGAACTTGAATCTGAGGAGGCTGTTTCGCTCTCTTGTCGGGTGATCGGGCTTTGGGTGGAAGCGTCCTCGTCGCCTTCCTCCTCCTCGCCAGTGTCCTGGGATGCTTTCGAAACGCTGGCTTGGGGGGGAGCCGTGCTGGTTGGTTGGAAAAATTGAATAGAAACAGCCGGGGTGGGGGATCCGGCTTGTTGATTTTGATTGCCCAACCAATCTCGCTCAGCGCTTGCCAGATCTGGCGGCAGCGGCAGCCCATACTGGCGGAACTGCAAAGCCATCTTCATTTTCAAGGCCAGATCTGTCGATTGCTGCATATAGCGCTGAAGCAGATAATACGATCCACCGCCAAGGAGCGCGACCAGGCCGATCGCGCCTACCAGCGAAAGCAGGATTAGTTGAAACCGCAGCTTTCTAAGCATCTTCTGCCTTGAGGCGATATCCGATTCCTCGAACGGTTTCAATCGGATCTTTCAACCCTGGAACGGATAGCTTATTCCGCAGGTAAGAGACGTAAACATCAACCAGGGTGGTTTTTACCTCATTTTCGTAGGACCACACGTAATCCAGGATCTGCTGGCGGGTGAGCGCCTGGCCTGGGTGGCGCATGAAATATTCCAATAACGACCATTCGGTGCGGGTGAGATCGAGAGGCTGCTCGCCGCGGCGAGCACTGAAGGTGCGTAAATCGAGCACCAGGCGCCCAGCCCGCAGCTCGAAAGTGTCATTAGCGGTCGGTGCGATCCGGCGGCCCAGGGCATAGATGCGGGCAATCAGCTCATCGAAAGAAAAAGGTTTGGAGAGATAGTCATCGGCGCCGCTGTATAGGCCGGCGACGCGATCCTCCACCTGGCTGCGGGCGGTCAGCATGAGGATAGCTAGCGAGAGGCGCGCGGCGCGAATTGCCCGGCAAACGGCAGGTCCATCGCGGCCCGGCAGCATCCAATCGATAATTGCCACGTCATGCACCCCGCGCAGCGCAATTTCAAGGCCCAGGTCGCCATCGTGGGCTGTATCCACCGTGAAGTGCTCGCTTTCTAATACCTTGCGAATTAAACCCGCCAGGCGTTTATCGTCTTCAATTAATAAGATCCGCATGAAGTTAAGTCTAATCCCGAATCATTGGAAAATGATTGGAAATTTCCTGGGGTCTTTCCAAAAATCTTTCAATCTTCTCCGGTTAAACTCATCTTTATGAATGAAAGTTTCATCCCTGAACCTTTCAACGTTCTGACCAAACCACAATTTGACTTAGCGGAGATAAACCATGAACCGTACTGCTTTAATCCTGTCCGTTTTGCTGACCGCACTGGTGTTAACCATCGCCGGCGGCGTCTTTTACTCAGCTCGCTCGATTCAGAAAGCGCAAGCGGCTGCGTCCACCGGGCAAACCGTCCAGGTGGATAGCCAGGCAGGGATCGACCCCCAGCTTCAGCAGACCCTTTTAGAAAGAGAAGCTTCTTACCAAAAGATGATCTCTGAAGCGAACGCTCGCCTGGCTCAGGATCAACAAACCCAGCAGGCTTTGCAGGCGCAGATCAGCGCCCTGCAAAATCCACCTGCCCCGGCTAACGCCGCTCAGCCTGCCGTCTCTGGCGTCTCACCTGAGACAGCCGCACAAATTGCAGGCCAATTTCTGAAGCAAACAAAAATATACAGCGTTGAGTTTGCCGCGTATAACGGCGCAACGGTGTACAAGGTCACCTTTAGCTCAGGGGATATCGTCGTGGTAAGCCTGGATGGCCAGATCATTGGCTCGCAAAGAGCTGCCCGCCAAAACAACGCCGGCGGTACAGTTGCTGTCCATTCCGAAGAACACGAACATGAAGGCGGCAAGGACGATTAGTCCTGGATATCCGGCAAATCATGATGAATGAAAGGACACAACCCGATGACTCCAGGTTCTAAAAATCGCAAGCGAAATTTTCTTGATATCAAGTGGTTGATTTTAAGCGGGGCGCTAGTTTCTACGCTCGGTTTTTGGGGAATATTCACCCGGCTCGAGAACCGAGCGCTCGTGACAACCGCTGCCGATCTGCCGCCCCAGGCGCCAGACCCCACCGGCCAGGTCGCCAATATATTGACAATCCAGCTCCCGCCGATGCCTACGCTGGCTCCGGTGGCTGTTTCCAGCGCTGCTGCCGTTGCGAACCCCGACCTCCTTTTGGCCGGCCCAGCCCCGGTGCAGGCGGTTGCCCCGATCGCCGCTCAGTCGCCGCTAAAACTCTTGCTCGGCGGTTCTAAGCCCGGCAAGAACGGCCCAGCCCCCATTGCTCGCACACAATCTTCGCGATGATCCGGACTTTAAATTTCCATGCAATGGGCTGCGAGATGCTGGCTGCCCTGGATAGCGAAAGCCGGCAGGCTGAACGATACCTGGCCAGTGTGCCGGAGTGGTTCGAAAGTTGGGAGCAGAGCTTGAGCCGCTTTCGAGAGGATAGCGAGCTGAGCGAGCTCAACCGCCATGCCGGTCAGCCCTGGAAGGTCAGCCAGACTATCTGGCGAGTTTTTCAGGCTGCTCGCCAGGCGGAACAGCGCAGTCAAGGCCTGGTGACTCCGAGTGTGCTTGAAGCGCTGATTCATGCCGGTTATGACCGCAGCTTTTCTGAGCTGGCGCCGCTTTCTACCAATCTCCCTGCTGAGTGCCTTGCGATTCAGACTTGCTCGATTGTCACGGATGAGACTGCGCACACGATCTGCCTCCCGCCTGGGCTTGGCCTGGATTTTGGCGGGGTAGCGAAAGGCTGGGCCGCGAACCAGGCTGTGCAGAAATTACGCGCCTACGGACCAGCGCTGGTGGATGCCGGCGGGGATATTGCGGTCAGCGGGCGACCATTAGACGGCTCGCCATGGGCTATCGGCGTGGCAGATCCCTCCCGACCAGAACATGACCTGATGACGCTGCTGCTGGTCAGCGGAGGTGTGGCGACTTCTGGAATCGATTACCGGCGCTGGCAGCAGGGCGGTGCCTGGAAACATCATATTATCGATCCACGCACAGGGGCGCCAGCGGAAACCGACGTTTTGAGTGTAACCGTGGTTGGCTCAACGATTATGGAAGCGGAAACTGCCGCAAAAGTTGTCCTGATTTTGGGCAGCCGCGAGGGGCTGAACTGGCTCGAATCCCAACCGGGGTTGGAAGGCTTGATCATCTTACAAGATCAGCAACAGCTCGCGAGTAGGAAATTTTCAACTTTTCTGTGGAGAAATTAAAATGTCGCCAAACCAAAACGCAATCTCTGATGACACTCGCCAGCCGGCAATGAGTTGGCCCTGGCTGTTGGCCAGCCTGGTTGGGATCTTTGCTTTAACCCTGCTGGTAACTGTATTTTTGCCGGACCTGGCCCCACGCCTGGCCAGCAGCCTGGTGGGGGAGAACCCCAAGGCATACTGGTACCTCTCCCGCGGCAGCGCGATCGTCGCCTATCTTTTGCTGTGGGCTTCGATGGCATTTGGGCTGTTCATTACCAACAAAATGGCGCGAGCCTGGCCAGGAGGACCAGCGGCTTTCGAGCTGCATGAATATGTCAGCCTTCTCGGGTTAGGTTTTGCCTTATTTCACGGCTTGATCTTGATGGGAGACCAATTTATTCACTACAACCTGGCGCAGGTGCTGCTGCCGTTTGGCAGTTATGGGTTTAAGCCTTTCTGGGTGGGGTTAGGCCAGCTCAGCTTTTATCTGAGCGCGGTTTTGGTCGCCAGTTTCTATGTCCGCAAACGGATCGGCAACCAGACCTGGCGAATACTCCATTATGCCAGTTTCGGCGCTTTTTTGTTTGCGATGGTGCACGGCCTGATGAGCGGCACGGACACTGCCTCGACTTGGATGCAGGCTATTTATTGGCTGAGCGCAGCCAGCCTGGTGTTCTTAATCGCCTATAGGGTATTCGTTTTTAGGTATATGCCTGCGCCAGCCCGACGCCCAGCAGGGCAGCCGGTTCGCAAACCTGCCAACGATCGCGTGGTTTGACTGGTATATCGGCGCCCTGGATTGTAGATCATAACAGGTCGCCTGCAGCGTAAAAAAGTTTTTTTATTTATGCAGGGTCATCATCAGATCCCGGTTTGGGCGCAGGACAAAAAGCGGCTGAGGTTGGATCTCAATCCCAGGCGCCAAGCGCAACTCGAATTCTTGGGCGACGCAGGCGATAATTAAGGATGCCTCCAGCAGCCCGAAATTGTTGCCAATGCACTGGCGAGGACCCGCCCCGAAGGGGATGTAGGCATACTTATGGATGGGGCGAGTGGGTTTATCGCTGAATCGCTGGGGATCGAATGCTTCTGGCTCGTCCCAGAATGCCGGGTGGCGATGTAGGGTATACGCGCAGATGGCGATTACTGTGCCGGGAGCGACATCGAAACTTCCGAGCCGGTCAGGACCAAGCGCCCTACGACCGATCATCCAGGCTGGTGGATAAAGGCGCAGGCTTTCATCCAGAACCATGCGGATGTAAGGGATGGTCTCAACCTCGGCAGTGCTTGGGGGTTGCCCATGGAGTGATTGGGTCACAACCTGGCGGAGCTGCTCTGCGGCGGGCCGGTTTTGTGAAAGCAAATACCAGGTCCAGGTCAGTGCGTTGGCAGTAGTTTCATAGCCAGCGATAAGCAGAGTCATCACCTGGTCGGCAAGCTGGCTGTCATCCAGCATTGACTGCCCGGCATCGGCGTGGGCGGCGATCATCGAGCTGAGCAAATCGCCCTTATCCTTGAAGTTTTGCTTGCGTTCCTGGATAATCCGATCCACGATGGCGCGAACAGCCTGGGCGGATTCCTGGACTTTTGGACGGCTGGGCTTTTCAAACTGTTGGGCGGCCTGGTTAACCCATTCGCCGATGGCATTGACCTCCTCGCCCAGGTCGATGCCAAACAAGGCCTGGGTGGTAACAGTCAGGGTCAGCGAGGCCATCTCACGGGAGATATCGATTGCCTGGCTGGCCTGGTAATGACGCTGCCACCGCGCCAGCATCGCCTGTGCGGCTTTGACGATCATCGTATCCAGGGTTCTCAAGCGGGCATGGCTGAAAGCAGGCTGCAGCATGCGGCGCTGTTGGCGCCAGGTTTCACCTTCGCTGGTAACCAGACCATTGCCGACCACTTTTTTGAACACCTGGATCGAATAGGTGTCTTTGCTGTAGTTGCGATTATTTTCGACTAAAATGTGGCGAACAAATTCGGGGTGGTTGATTAAATAGGCGATATCCGGGGCTGGGCGGTAGCAAACGACGTCGCCGTACTGGCGGGTCAGGCTGAGAAAGAAGTTGAGCGGGTCACGCACCAGGTCGCGAATGCGGCCTTGCGGGGTAGGCGGAAGATGCAGCCCTCCTGGGCTTTGATCGGGGTTCAGGTTTGGATCAGGCGAAATCATGCAGTTTGCTCCAACGATCGGATAGTCTAGCAAGGGAGGCGCTGACTCAGAGTATTATACTCAAATCGTTCGCAGTAAAGGCCATCATTGTAGATGATAAGTGGTAGAATTTGGGTCATATTATCCGGATTATATACTCAAGGAGGAAATGGATTATGGAATTCGACCTGGTATTTGAAGGCGGTGGGGCGAAAGGCGGAGCGTTTGCGGGGGCGCTGCGGGCGCTGGAGCGCCGCGGGCATAAGGCTCGCCGGCTAATCGGCTCATCGGCTGGTTCGATTGTAGCCACTTTGATTGCGGCTGGCTACAGCGCAGAAGAATGCTTGGGTGCTTTGCAGGAAAAGCTGCCGGATGGGCGTTCAGTGTTCGCCAGTTTCATGGATACCCCGCGGATCGATGATGATGATCAGCTTTCGGGTGGGATGCGCTCCTGGCTGATTACCGAATTGGATAACCCGGCAATTCCAAATTCCATCGAGCCGATTGTAGACCGGATGATGGAAAAAATGATCAGCAAAGATATCTTCCGCCATGTACTTTCGCTCTTGCTTTGGGGCGGTTGGTATTCGGGGAAGGCTTTCCGCAGTTGGCTGCGTGAACGCCTGGATCAGGGGGGACGCGGCCTGGCCGATTCCACCCTCTTGGAATTCTATCAAAAGACTGGATCCGATTTTTCGGCGGTTGCTGCGGATATTACCGGGCGCGAAATGTTAGTGTTAAACTACCGCACCGCGCCGAACTGTCCGACGGTATGGGCGGTGCGCATGTCGATGGGCTGTCCTTTTGCCTGGCCGGAGGTGGTCTGGCATACGGAATGGGGAACTTATCGCGGCCGGGATTTGACTGATCACCGCGTGGTGGATGGGGGATTGCTATCTAATTTCCCAATCCGCTTGTTTATTTCTAGTGATGAGAATATTGACGAAATCATGGGGGAAAACTCCATCTCGCAAGACGTTATTGGCTTATTGATCGATGAAAGCCTTGAGGTTCCTGGCCTGGAGCTGCCGATGAAGCCCAGTTCCGCTGCTCCGGGAATCCTGGAACGGCTGGATATTGTCCAGACGTCTCTCTGGCGCATCCAAGGCCTGGCAGACACTGCCCTGGGCGGCAATGACCGGACGGTGCTGGCTGCCTACGAGGATATGGTCTGCCGTCTGCCAGCAAAGGGCGTGGGCACCCTGGATTTCGATATGCCTAGAGAGCGTATGGATGCGCTGGTGGCTGCCGGGGATGCAGCGATGGATGCTTACCTGGCAGGTCGGAACGATCCAGTTTAGCCAAGCGCCGCTAAGCGCTCAACGGCGTGTTTTATCCGTTGAAGCACCGTCGTCTTGCCAATAATCTGCATGCTTTCCAGCAAGGGTGGGCTGACTGTCTGACCCGTAACTGCGACCCGTAAGATCCCGAAGAACTGACCTGCGTTTAAGCCAAGGCTCTCCGCCAGGTTGCGCAGCGGTTCTTCGGCGCTCGCCGGCCCAATTTCGGGCAGATCTGCCAGTAAATCGTATGCCCGCTGTGCGGCCAGGGCTGACTGGGCTGCGCTCAAATTCTTGCCGAGCAGGTTTTCAACCGGCGGATCCACTTCGGCTTTGAAAAAGAAACCGGCGAAGTCAACCGCGTCATCCAAGGTGACCAGGCGTACCTGGATCAAGGGGATGATCCTGAGAAGCTTTTCATCCACGACGGAATAGCCGCCTGCTTCCAGGAAGGGCTTGATTCGCTCCGCCAAATCCGCCGCCGCCAGGCTGCGAATATGTAAGCCGTTAAAATGATCCAGCTTGGTGAAGTTTATCGCTGCCGGGGCAGGATTAAGGTGCTCCAGGCTGAATTTCTCGATCAGATCTGGGATTGTGAACACCTCGGTGTGGTCATCATAGCTCCAGCCCATCAGGGCTATCCAATTGACCACCCCTTCGGGAATATAGCCCAGGTCCTTCATATCGCTGACAAAGATCGAATGCCCATCTTTCATCGCCTGGGCGGTGTCGCGTTTGCTCATCTTACCCTTGCCGCTGGGTTTGAGGAAGATGGATAAGTGCACCCAGGCCGGTTCTTCCCATCCGAAGGCTCTGAGGATGTGGACATGCAGTGGAAAAGTGGAAAGCCATTCGTTGCCGCGGATGACGTGGGTAATCCCCATTAAGTGGTCGTCGACCATCGCTGCCAGGTGGTAGAGCGCCAGGCCATCTGATTTCACCAGGATGTAGTCGTCCAGGGTGCGGTTCTCAACGGTGATCGTCCCGCGTAAGATGTCAACTCCGCTGATGGCGCCTTCCAGCGGCATCTTGAAGCGAATCACATGCTTTTCACCGGTCGAGACACGGCTGGAAGCTTCCGCAGGTGCGATTTCCCGGCAGCGCCGGTCATAATGCGGCTGGAGGCCCAGTTTTTTTTGCGCTTCGCGCATCTCATTCAGGCGCTCGGGGGTGCAGAAGCAAGGATAGGCATGCCCACTCTCTACCAATTTTTGCGCATATTCCTGATAAATCGCTTTGCGCTCCGATTGGCGGTAGGGGGCATGCGGCCCACCTACATCTGGACCTTCGTCCCATTCGATCCCCAGCCAGCGCAAGCTGGTCATCAGCTCTTCTTCAGCGCCGGGTACAAAGCGTTTTTGGTCGGTGTCTTCGATACGCAGGATGAACTGGCCTCCGGTTTGGCGGGCGAAGATATAATTGTATAGGGCTGTGCGCCCACTGCCGAGGTGGGTGCGGCCAGTGGGGGAAGGGGCGAAGCGCACACGAATGGGTTTTGAGTCAGGCATACAATACTCCGATGAGACTTTCTTAAAATTCCAATGCTTTATGTCTGAGGATGACGCTCTCGACCAGGCCAATGCCTAGTAGGGCCGAGAGCAGCGAACTGCCCCCGTAGCTGATAAATGGAAAGGTCAGCCCGGTAGCAGGCATCAGATTCAGGTTGACGCCCATGTTAACAATTGCTTGAAAAACAAGCATCGCCGCAACCCCATAGCAGATCAAGGCGCCGTAGGTATCGCGAGAGATGCGCGCAGCCCTTAAGATACGATAGATGACAAAAACAAATACAGCCATGACAACCACGACCCCCACGAAGCCGAACTCCTGCGCCATAGATGAAAAGATAAAATCAGACCAGCGCACTTTCAAGAAGCGCAGTTGCACCTGGCTGCCGTGCCCATAGCCTTGCCCAAACCAGCCCCCTGAGCCAATGGCAATTAAAGCTTGCTGTAAGTTATAGGTTTCTCCGTAGCTGGCGTTCGGATCTGGAAAGAGAAAATTCATAATCCGGCGCTGCTGATAATCGACTAGAAAGGGAAAAGCCAGAGCCGGTAAGGCAACCGCCGCGGTGGCAAATGCAACCAGGTATTTCCAGTTCAGCCCGCTTGCAAACAGCATCGCAAACCAGATGACGATCATCACGATAGCAGTGCTCAGGTTCGGCTGCAGTAGAATCCAGATCGTGATCCCCATCGTGAAAGCCAGGCTGCTCAACAATCGTGCGTGGATCGCCGATCCGCTCGATATTTCGGGAGAAAAAATTTGCCAAGGTAAGGATCAATACAATCTTGGCAATTTCAGATGGCTGGATTAAGATAATGCCGGTATCGAACCAGCGTGCTGAGCCGTAAAAGGCTGCGCCAACGATGAATAAAACCATCAGCAGAGCAAAGGCGCCGATATACAGCGAACGGCTTAAGGAAGCCCACAGGTGGTAATCGATCGCCGTCGCGGCCAGGATAATCCCGAAGCCGATCAGAGCGAAGATAAGCTGGCGCTGGACCAGGTTGAGGTCGGCCAATTCAATATTTCCGGCTACTGCTGAGCGGATCATCGTAATGCCAAAAATAACCAGCAAAGCAACCGCCCCAAGCAGCCAAAAATCGAAGTGGCGCCAGGATGACGTCGTAGATTGACGCATAAATTACTTCTTACTCGTTTGCCGCAAGCCTTTAATCGTCCAGGCGCCTGGGGCTAGCCGGTTTTTCGCCGGTTGGTTGGGCGCAGGGGAATATCGGCTATCAGGCGCTGCTCACGACCTTCTTGTGTCATTTCGATCCGAACCGCTTTGGGGTCGATTTCGATATGGCGCGAGATGACCGCAATAATTTCATCTTTGAGAGCGTCCATCATTCCGGGGGCCATGTCGGTGCGATCATGGATCAGGACCAATTTAAGGCGTTCTTTAGCCTGGCCAGCGCTATGTGGTTCGCGGCGCAAAAGTCGATCCAGAAAGCTACTCATTGCGGCCTCCTGTGCGGAACCAGCGCGCCATCCGGCCAAAAATCCCGCTTTCATCTTCCATGGGCATAAAAGGCACTTCCTCGCCGTTTAAGCGCCGTGAGATGTTGATAAAAGCCTGGCCGGCTTTATTTTTGCCATCCAATACCACCGGTGTGCCGCGGTTGGCGCCGGTGATGATGCTTTCATCATCGGGAACCATCCCCAGCAGATCAATCGCCAGCAGCTCCAACACGTCGTCTACAGAGAGCATCTCGCCGCGCTTGACCATCGCCGGCTTAATCCGATTGATCACCAGGCGAGCTGGGCCTTTTTCTTCGGATTCCACCAGGCCGATGATCCGATCCGCATCGCGCACCGCGGAGACTTCGGGATTGGTGACAACCACAACGATGTCAGCCGGAGCGACTGCATTGCGAAAGCCGCGCTCAATCCCGGCTGGGGAATCGATCAGGATCCAATCGAATTCGGGCCGCAACTCGTCGCACAAGCGGATCATATCGCTGGGCGAGACGGCGCTTTTATCGCGGGTTTGGGCAGCAGGGATCAAGTACAGCTCTGGTAGGCGCTTATCGCGGATCATTGCCTGGCGAATGCGGCAGCGGCCTTCGACCACATCCACCAGGTCATACACAATCCGGTTTTCCAGGCCTAGAATAACATCCAGGTTGCGCAGTCCAATATCGGCGTCGATGCAGACAACTCTTTGCCCTGCAGACGCCAGGGCCGCGCCGACATTTGCGGTGGCGGTAGTCTTTCCCACGCCCCCTTTTCCAGATGTAAATGTGATAACCTTCCCGGCCATTTTACCTTTCTATGTGGACCAAAGCCATGCTTACTTTGCTTTCTTTGGATCCCATGGTTCTGCCACAACCTGGCCATTTTTTAAATAGGCCATTTCTGGCTGTGGTTTACCCCGGCGCTGCGGGGTCACTGCGATTGTACCAGCAATCCGCAGTTGGGTTGGGGAAAGATCAAGGGCGCAGACCACTGCCTCCTGATTACCGGCTGCCCCGGCGTGCGCCATGCCGCGCAGCCGGCCCCAGACAATAATATCGCCGCCGGCGGTGATTTCAGCGCCTGGATTGATATCACCAATTAAGATCACATGCCCTGGGTGTTCGAGGCTAAATCCGGAGCGCAGGGTGCGCCGCAAGAGGACAGCCTGCTCGCCTCCCTGGAGGGTGGTTTCCGTGCGAGCAACGGTTAGCTCAGGGCGGGGCTTGGTGATCCGTGTGGCTAGCCCAAGCGTTTGGGCTGTTTGAATGGTGGTGGGCGACTCACTAAGTACGGCCCACAAGCTGAGCTCGCGGTCGAGAACCTCGCTGCGCAGGCGGCCAAGCTCGGCTGCTTTGAGCACCTGCGCGCCCACATCGATTGCCAGGCGCGCCCCACGCAGGAATTCAGATTGTTGGTCGAGCTGATCTAACAGGGCTTGTAGAACTTCTTCCCAATCGCCTTCCCCAAGGGTTACCAATAGCCCTTCCCGAATTCCTTTGATCTGTACCAGAGTGCTCATGTTTGAATTCAATTACGGGGTTTGCGCGGCGTTATCCACTGTTTTCAGTCCGAAGTATGCATCTAGAACCCGGCGGACAATTGGACCGGCTACGCTCGATCCCTCGCTGCCATTATAAACAAAAGCAACCACAGCGATCTCTGGATTTTCATAAGGCGCAAAAGCCACAGGACCAGGCATGAGTCGGCCAGTTGCCATATGTGCAGCGATTTTGCTCTTGGGCGTACTTGTCGCAGTATTCGGCTGTACCGGTTTTGCCCGCGGCAGCGATGGTTGCACCCTCAAATCGATCTTTTAACGTTCCTTCAGTAACTGCCAGGCGCATCCCTTCGCGGACTTTTTGCAGAACCCAGGGTTGGACAGTCTTTTTTTGGCCGACGATCGGTTCACAACCACGCACGGTCGTTTCACCATACTCCTGGATCACGGGGTCCTTGGTGATATCCCACTTTAGTGATGGATTGAAGGGTGAAACCTGGATGCTTCCCGGCGTGGGGGCATCGACGATATCGCCTTCGGGTGTGCGCCATTTGGTTAGTACGTTCCCCTCGCTATCCATCACATCCCGAATCAAAGTTGGCTGCATGTATTTTCCGTCGTTAGCGATAATCGCCGCGGAAAGAAGCACCTGCAGCGGAGTGGCCAGGACATAGCCTTGACCGACGCTGGAAATATAGGTGTCGCCCGAGGACCAACTTTCCGATTTATTGATGCGTTTCCAGCGTGGATCCGGGAGCAGTCCGTTTTGCTCGTCCGGCAATCCCAACCCAGGGGCGTCGCCATAGCCTAAGGCTTCAGCATAGGTCTTCAGGCGGCAGATACCCAGGCCTACGGGAACTTCATCCTTATAACCGCCGCCCAGCTTATAGAAATAAACATTGCTGGAGTTTGCCAGGCCATGAACAAAATCTAAGTGGCCAAACCCGGCTTTATTCCAATCGACAAATTCGCGCGATTTACCGGGATCGTTGGCATAATATTTCTCAGTCACTTCTAACTTTGGCGGCGTCTCAATCATCTGGTCGGGAGTGACAACCCCTTCATTGAGCGCGCCCGTACCCGTAACTAACTTGAATACGGAGCCAGCGGGCAAGACATCGCCAACTGCGTGATTGAGCAGCGGGTTCGTGGGGTCTTTGATGAGCTGGTCGTAATAGTAAGCCGGGATGAAGCGCGACATACGCGAATTTTCGTAATTTGGATAGGAGACCATCGCCAATATTTCGCCTGTCTTGGGGTTGATGGCGATGACGACGCCGCTGGAATAGACAGTTTTACCGAAATAATTATTCCAGTCTTGCATTTCATTCTTCAGAATCGTTTCCGCAGCCTGCTGCAAGCGGGTATCGATGGTAAGCTGCAGGTTTTCGCCCGGCTGTGGTGCAATTGGAGCGGCGATATCCGGGCGGACAACCTGCCCGGCGACATCTACCTCCGAAGTTCGCTGTCCGTTCTTCCCAGCCAGGAGGGTATTGTATTGGAGCTCCAACCCAGCGTAACCCACTTTGTCACGGTTCGGATCAAAGCCTGCCTGACGATATTCTTGTTCTTGATTGGCTGGGATCGGTCCAAGGAATCCTACCAGGTTGGCCGTCAGCGAGCCCGTCGGATATTCTCGGATCGGTTGAATTTCTACGGAAATTCCCGGCCAATCGCTGGCTTTTTCTTGTACGATCATAGCTATATTTTCAGAGACGTCACAGGCAATCTTGACAGGCTGAAAAGGTCGAGAGGCTATTCCATATTCAGCAATCTGCTGGATGCCGTGTTCTGAAACACAGGGGACATAAGGATTCTCTGGAGTGATTTCATTAAGGTTAACCGGTATGCCAACTAAAGCCGCTAACTCGCGATAGATCTGCTGCGTGGCGCCGAGATCATCGGGTAAGTTAGCCGCGGTCAGAACAATATTGTAAGAGGCAACGTTGCGAGCCAGAATTGTGCCATTGCGATCGTAGATCACCCCGCGTAAGGCTGGCAGGTTGAACGTAGAAACACTGTTATCCTGGGCTTTAGCGACCCATTGGTCTTTTTCGAGCACTTGCAAAATGAACAACCGGCCAATAAATATGCCAAAAACTAATACGATCGTCCCCAGGAAAACCCAAATCCGCATCGGTTTGAGCTGGTTGTTAATGCTTGGAGTATCTTTCATTTTCTTGATTTATCCGGTGACTGAGACTAAGCCCAGTCTTAAAAACGTTATCGATTATGCTTCCAGCTTTTCTGGGTAGAGCCATTTTGCTACATCCGCTAGAATGTAAAAAATAGGGATGGCAAAAACCAGGTTCAGAATTATTGTTGGCAGGCTGATCAAGTTGATGGTCTGCGTCAGCGGCAAGGCCGTACCTGTCAGCCGCAGGGCGATCACCGTGAGCGTATGCGCTAACAATGTAATCGTAAAAGTAGCAATGAACATCGCTAAAATCGGCGCCTGCCATACTCGCCGGCGCAAAGCCAGGCTGACCGCTACCGCCATCAGGTAAATTCCCAGGGTTGCCCAAAACGGCAGCGCTGAAATAATACCGATCAATAATCCGCCGATTATACCCCATTGCCAGGCAGTCTGCACGCGCTTTTGCAAGGCCCAGGCGATTACTGCCAGCAGGACCAGGTCCGCTGTCCCATTGAGCAGCGGAAACTGGCTGAGCACTGCTGATTGCAGGATTAACAAGACAGCTAAGATTGGGATGGCGATGAAAATGGCCATGATCAACCGGGATGGGGGGCATCTGAAACGATGAGCCCCACAATTTCAAATACAATGCAGCCTAAGGGAACCATTGCTAAGGGCTGCTTTGGGTAGGAATCAGAGGGGAAATATCGACAGGGCGGAAATTGGTGATGACCAGGACAATGTCGAGCTGCGAAAAATCTACCACAGGCTGTACAGAAGCGCTTTGGAAAAGGTCGTTATCTCGGCTGCGCACCCCGGTAACCTGGCCGATGAGGATATCGGGTGGATAACTGCCGCCCAGCCCGGAGGTCAGCACCAGATCGCCGGTTTGAACATTGGCCGATTGGGGAATCATGTCCAGGCTGACATCCCCGGTAATCTCGCCTTGCAGAACGGCGCCGGCGCCGGAAGGTTGGATGCGCACATTGATCTTGGATCCTGGGTCGGTGATTAATTGGATTCGGGCAGCGCCGGCAGTGACCGCTGCGATGCGGCCCACCAGCCCCTGCTGGGTGACCACAGGCATCCCGCGGCGCAGGCCATCATCAGAGCCGCGATTGATGATTGCATATTGGAGGAAAGGGCTGGGATCGCGCCCAATCACGGTCGCAGCGACGTAGCGATATTCGGGGTTAACCCGGGCGAAATCAACCAACGCCGATAAAATCCGGGTCTCATCAATTTGTTGTTTCAGTGAAATGATTTCCGTTTGCAGGTCGGAGACTTCTGCTTCCAGTTCGGTGTTGCGCAGGCGGAGGCGATTCATATCTTGTGGGGCAGCCAGGTAGCTTTGGATTGCGGCGAAGCGGGTGGAAAGCCAGGTCTGCGCACTGATCACCGGGCTAAGCACAACTCGTGATACGGGGGTAAGGTAGCCGCCGAGGGCTAGCGCGATCAAGCCGATTACGAACGTGGCTAGCACGAAGGTTTGCAGCGTTCGTGAAGTTGTAAGTTTCATTTTAAAAAACAAAAATCTTTACTAACTGTGACGCGTACTGCCGCGCTCCAATCCTACCAGTAAACGTCTTAAACCGTCATAATTATCTAGAATCATACCACAGCCGCGGGCCACGCAACTCATCGGGTCTTCAGCAACCCAGGCGCGTACTTTTAGCTCATCCGTTAATCGCCGGTCGAGGGCCTGGATCTGGGAGCCGCCGCCGGCCAGGCAGATACCGGTGTCCATCAAGTCGGCGATAATCTCCGGCGGCGCTTCGTCCAGCGCATCGCGGATCGTGTCGATAATCGTTTGGATTGAACCGGCAATCGCTTCACGGATTTCCACGGAGGAAACCTCGATTGCTTCCGGCAGGCCGGTGATCAAGTTTCGCCCGCGCAGCATCATGGTTTGTTCTTCGGGAAGATGATACGCCGAACCAATTTTGATCTTAGCCTGTTCCGCCATGCGCTCGCCGATTAACAGGTTATATTTGTTGCGCATGAATTGAACAATATCCTGATCCATTTCGTCGCCGGCCACGCGCAAAGAGCGTGATACCACCACGCCCTGCATGGACATAATGGCTACCTCCGATGTACCGCCGCCGATATCGACGATCATACTGCCGCGGATCTCATTCACCGGTAATCCGGCTCCGAGGGCGGCTGCGACAGGCTCTTCGATCAGTCCAACCTCACGAGCCCCGGCGGACATGGCTGCATCGTAAACTGCCCGTTTTTCGACTTCGGTAACTCCAGATGGAATGCCAATGACCACCCTTGGGCGGGGTACGGGCACAATACTTTGTTCATGGGCTTTGCCAATAAAATAATATAACATCGCCTGGGTGATCTCAAATTCAGAGATAACGCCATCCCTCAGCGGGCGCACGGCGATCACATTCGCAGGCGTTCGCCCGACCATTTCCTTGGCTTCGGCGCCGATCGCCAATGGCTCACGGGTGCGCTTATCGATTGCCACCCAAGATGGCTCATTAATAGTAATTCCTTTGCCCCTAACATGAACTAAAGTATTGGCGGTTCCCAGGTCAATCCCGATATCCAGGGAGAAGAAACCGAGCAGCCAATTGAGTGGGTTGAATGCCAACGTTCGGCTCCTAAGCAGGTCAAAGGTTTAAGAATGAGAAGGTTTAACCCTTCAGAGGTGTCCAGCGCGCATAGTCGGGCAATACAAATGCCTGAAAAAGCCCCACCCGCAGCGTTGCCTACTCGAAATTATACCATTTCACCTTTTTAGAACATCAAATCGTTTACTAACTGGATTGTTTCGCGGCCGGGTCGAATCCGAGTTTCATCCAATCGATTGAGAGGCGTCGTCGTCAGGTTATAGATATCTACCAGGGAAGGCTGTACAGGATCGATATAGATCAATCCAGTCAGCAGCCATTGTTTGGCGTTGGCCTCCTCCAGGATGCGCATCGCTTCGGCGCGGTTGGTCGGGTCGTAATCGTGTTCCAGCTTTTTAAGGATGACTCTGCGAGCCATCATGCATGGTTACTTCTTTTACTTCGCCTTCTGCATATTCAACCATGATTTCTTCAGCCGGAGGAACATACGAAAGTTCGTGCAAGGCGACTTCGTGTTCCTTTCCCCAGGAGTATGAATGTACAGACTCATCTTTATTGTTGAAGGTGACGCACGGGCTGATAATATCCAATACAGCAATGCCATCGTGGCTGAAAGCAGCCTTGATCAGTTCTTTCACCTGCCTGGGGTCGCCGGCGAACGAACGTGCAACAAAGGTGGCGTTCCCCACCAGGGCCTCCCAGGCAATATCGATGGGCATGTAAGGATTTGTCCCTTGCGACTTGAGCGATAAGCCTTTATCTGCGGTGGCCGAGAACTGACCTTTTGTCAGGCCATAAACCCCGTTGTTTTCGATGATGTAAACCAGGCTGAGGTTGCGTCGGATGACGTGTTTGAACTGTCCCATCCCAATGCTGACCGAATCTCCATCGCCTGAGACTGCCAGTCCATGTAAAGTATAATCGCCAAACAGCGCTCCGGTGGCTAACGAGGGCATGCGCCCATGCAAGCCGTTAAAACCAAAGGAGCGATTTAAAAAATAGGTTGGGCTTTTACTTGAACAGCCGATCCCGCTGAACTTAACCACATTTTCAGGAATGATGTCCAGCTCATAACAGGCGGTGATAATCTGGCTCGAAATCGAGTTGTGGCCGCAGCCTTGACAAAGCGTGCTGGGGTTGCCGCGATAGTCGGTTTTACTTAACCCGGCCAGGTTGGCCTGGGATCGCACGGTAGTGGTGATTTGATCGTCCATTGGTTTATTTCTCCTTGGCCAGAATAGCATCGCTGACCAGCTTGGCAGTCAGCGGTAAGCCATCGGTATATGCAACTGAAATCAGTCTGGTCGCCTGGTCGGGATATGCCAGAATAAGTAGCTGGTGAAGTTGGCCATCGCGGTTCATTTCGACAATGTAGCAGCGTTCATGCTTCCGGATAAAATCTTCGACCTCAGTGGTAAATGGGACCGCGCGCAGGCGCATGGTGTCGATTACCAGGCCGGTCTTGGCCAGCTCGAAGCGCGCTTCATGGATTGCGGGTTCGGTCGAGCCGAAGAAGATCACGCCAATTTTCGCCCCAGGGGTGGTTACAATTTCTGGCTTGGGCACATATTGGCGGGCGGTCTCATACTTACGCTTCAGGCGTTCCATCAGGTTATACCATACCAGGTTATCCTCGGTATAACGAGCAAACTCATCGTGTCCGGTGCCTCGCGCGAAATATGCCGCCGCCGGATGACGATTGCCTGGGAGGGTGCGGTAGGGAATGTTATCGCCATCCACATCCTGGTAACGTCCCCAAACCCCGCCGAGTTTTTCCAGATCGGCTTCCCATAATACTTTGCCGCGATCCAAGGGGCGGTCTGGGTATTCAAAGGGTTTCGTCATCCAATGGTTCATGCCAAAATCCAGGTCGCTCAAAACAAAGACCGGTGATTGCATTCGTTCTGCGATATCAAAAGCTCGCCAGCCGAATTCGAAGCACTCGCTGACCGAACCAGGTAGTAAAACGATATGTTGTTGATCGCCATGACCCATAAAAGTCGCAAAACGGAGATCACCTTGAGCGGTGCGAGTGGGTAAACCGGTGCTTGGACCGACCCGCTGTACGTCCCAGACCACAATCGGCGTCTCGCTGAAATAGGCCAGCCCGGCGTATTCGGCCATCAGGCTCAGACCAGGACCAGAGGTGGAGGTCATCGCCCGCAAACCCGACCAGCCAGCCCCGATCGTCATTCCGATAGCTGCAAGCTCGTCTTCGGCCTGCACTACGGCAAAAGTGTTTTTTCCTTCTTCGATGGGATCCTTGCGTAGGCGAGGCAGATATTCATTAAGTTCTTCGGCGAGGCTGGAAGCCGGGGTAATCGGATACCAGGCCACAAATTGTACACCACCATAGATCGCGCCAATCGCAGCAGCGGTATTCCCGTCGGCCATGATGTAGTTTTTTGTCAGGTCCAACGGCTCTACCCGGTAAGGATCTTTCTTCTGAAGATTTTGGGATGCCCAGGCGAATGCGGCTTGGATTACGCCGTAGTTCAAATCGATAGGCTTCTGTTTACCCTTGAAATGGAAATCCAACGCCTGGTAAATTTTATCCATATCAATCCCCAGGATATTGGCAACAACCCCGACATAGACCATGTTGGCGATATAATCCCGCAGGTTGGATGGGGCGCCTGACTCTTTGACAAGTTTTTTCACGGGCATTGGATAGACGGCTATGTCACTGCGCCCGATGGCTAATTTGATGTCATCAGCATAAAATAGGGCTCCGCCAGGTTGGACATCGTTTAAATCGCGGGCAAACGAAGCGGGGTTCATCGCTACCACGATCTCATGTTCATCGCGTCGGGCGAGAAAACCGTCCTTGCTTACCCGAATGGTATACCAGGTCGGGAGCCCTTGAATATTCGAGGGAAATAAGTTTTTACCGGAAACTGGAATACCCATCTTGAACAAGGCGCGTAAAATCGTCAAGTTCGAAGTCTGACTTCCCGAGCCATTGACTGTGGCCACGGTGATCGAGAAATTATTGATCACGGGCGGGAAAGCCTCAAACGTTTCCGTCTTTTCTAATGTTTGAAGTTCAGACATCTTTTCTCCTTCTGTTAAATAATGGTTCGAAATGATCGAATTTGCAAACTTGCGCAGGTTATGCTCGATTAATCGAAGCCGTGTTCGCGCTGATAGAGTAAATCCTTGTGCTCAAGCATAGCCTGGTATCCGCTGGCGAAATCGCCGGCGCAAATTGCTTCCACCATTTTCTGATGATAACTCCAGACATCTTTTAAATAATTATAGTCTTCATATACATTAAACCCGGCTTGCTCGTAGGCCTCCCAGTATGCTTCCAAGGTGCCCTGAACAAAGGGGTTGTCAAGCCGGCTGTAGATGAGCAGGTGAAGCTGGCGATGTTCGGAATGGGGGATCTGGATTGGACGCCCGCGCAATTTATCCCAGGCTTTGACAATCAAGGTTTTAAGAACCTGATGATCTTCTGGGGTTAGCAGGTGAACCGCCCGATCCCAAAACGCTGCCTCGATCTGATTGCGAAATTCAGAAAAGGCGTCAAAGTAGCTGTGATCCAGGCGGATGGCATACGATAGACTTTGATAAACGGCTGGTGAAAAAGTGTAAGGGCGGCGGCGGATGCCGGTGCGCGGGCGCACTTCTACCAAACCTAGCGCTTCAGCCACCTCGAGCTGCTCGCGCAGGCTGGCGACGCTGAGGCCAAGCTGCTTGCTTAAATCATGCAGAGAGGGGATTGGCGGCGAATCGCTGGGCTCGCTGCCATTTTGGAGGGGAATGGCTGCCAGGTAGTCAATAAAATCGGAGGAAAGTCGTGGTTGAGTTGCCATCTATCGGCTGTGTTAATTCGATTAATCGGACAAATCAGATTAACCCGATATATTCTAACACCAGATGGCTTAACAGTCAACCTACGGGCAGCTTATTTCATAAATTCGGCCGCCGCAGAGGCCATCAAAGATGCAGCTCGGGGTAAGACACGCTCATCGAAATCAAATCGTGGGTGGTGATGGGCGAAATTTAAGCCTTTTTCAGCATTGGCAGAACCCACGAAATAGTAGCAGCCAGGGATTTCCTTCATGATGAACGCCATATCTTCTGATCCCATGGTGCTGAAATCGGTCTGGATGAGATCGCCAGGAAATTGCGCTTCTGCTACGGATTGAACGCGCGCTGCAATTTGAGGATCGTTAATAACAGCAGGGGTGATCCCTTGCAAATCGATATCTGCCTGGCAACCCAAGGCCAGCGCCACGCCGCTGACAATCTCACGGAAGCGCTGTAACACAACCTCGCGGACCTGCGGATCGAAGCTGCGGATCGTTCCTTGCAAAACGGCTTCCGAGGGGATGACGTTAAAAGCCTCCCCAGCCCGAACTGCGGTAACGCTGACCACAGCCGATTGAAGCGGGGCTGTATTGCGCGAAACGATGCTCTGCAGGGCAGAAATTACCTGTGCGGCAGCCAGGACTGGGTCGATGGTCAGGTGCGGGGCAGCGCCATGTCCGCCTCGCCCGGTCAAGGTGATTTTAAATATCTCGGCTGCGGCCATTGTCGGACCATGGCTGATCCCGATCCAACCCAGCGGACGTTCATTCCATAAATGTAAGGCTAAACAAACCTCGGGTCGTGGATCATGCAACACGCCATCCTCGACCATGCGTTTTGCGCCGCCCAGGCCTTCTTCTGCCGGTTGAAAGACGAGCTTGGCTGTTCCGGCCAGTTCGCTGCGTTGTTCGTGAAGCAGGCGCGCCACGGTTAATCCAATGGCGGTATGGCCATCGTGCCCGCAGGCATGCATTATGCCGGGTTTGGTCGAGGAATATTCCGCTCCGGTTTGCTCCAAGATCGGCAGTGCATCCATATCAAAACGCAACAAAATAACTGGGCCAGGCTTCTCGCCTTCTACAAGCGCGACCACGCCAGTTTCACCAATCCCTGTGCTCACCTCTAACCCGAGCCCGGTTAGCTCGCGCGCTACGATCCCAGCCGTGCGTACTTCCTGAAAACCCAGCTCAGGGTGCATATGAAAATCCCGGCGCATTGTCCGGGTGTATTCAAACAATTTTTCGGCTTTATCTTGGAAATCCATTGCAGGTCTCATCGGTTAATTGAATATGATCCGCCGGAAGCTTTCTTCGTAGCGTGGGTTCTCCAGCGTCGCATCCGGAGCCAGGCGGCTGCGCATTCGTTCGGCGAGTTTGTGCGGCTCGCCGATCTGGCTTTTATGCTCATAGAGCGCCTGGATTTTCGTCTCCCACAAATCGGTGACATTAAGGTGAACATTTGGCTGAAGCGATCCAGAGATCCATACTTCACGGACATTGTGGGGTTCCAGACCTTCTGATTGTAATAGCTCCGGAAAATATAAATAATCTCTTGCGGGTGGATATACAGCATCCAGCGCAGCCTGGCCAGCCGCGCGGTGATCGGGATGGTTGAGGCGATTATCCCCGACATACAGGGTCAAGGGGTCGCAAGTGACCAGGACATCTGGGCGGACGGAGCGGATAATTCGGGTAATTTCTTTGCGCAATTCAATATCTGCGACAAGATAGCCATCCGGATAACCCAAGAAATGGACTTCGTGAACCCCTAAAACAGCCGCCGCAGCGCGCTGTTCGACCTGGCGTAAGCCGCAGAGCGCCTCGGATGAAATCGATCGATCGGCGGTGCCTTTATCACCGCAGGTCAATAGCCAGTAGATCACTTCATGCCCGGCCCGTGTCCAGCGAGCTACGCTCGCGCCACAGAAAAATTCAGGGTCGTCCGGATGGGCCAGAATCACCAGAATGCGCTGGGGTGTCTCCCAGCTATCCGGGACTGGCGAGGTGGATTGTTCAGGATCGTTCAGGGTCATGATTACTTTTTCTTCTTTTTCTTCTTTCCGCCGTCACCGGGTCGACTGCTAGGAGGATGATACGTTTTTGGTGAAGGAGGAACAGGATTGTCAGGGGTCGGGGCATTGGGGTCAGATGAAGGTCCCTCAGAGCTTTCTTGCTCGCTGCGCGGCGTCGCTTTTCCGCAGTCACACTCACCACCCTCATGCTTATCGCAGGGAGCTTCGGATTTTTTTCGTAAAGCCTCCAACTCTTCCCAGGGTTGTACATCGGTATCAGGGAATTCCTGCTGGACGCCTTTATCGAGGAAAACAATCACCGCCCGGCGCAGCGGGTAAACATCGACCACCTTCCCCTCGCCTTCGGGAGTAACCACACGTTTTCCGCGCTTGGGGAGCTGTTTGCGGGCTTCAACGTATTGCTCATATTCGTAAACCAGGCAGCAGCGCAATCGTCCACACATCCCCGTTATTTCTGAGGGGGTGAGGGAGATACCTTGTTCTTTCGCCATTTTAATCGAAATCGGGCTAAACTCGGTCAGAAACATTGAGCAGCAGCGATTATTAATCCCGCAGGCGCCCATTCCACCGAGTAGTTTGGCCACATCTCTTGGGCCAATCTGGCGCATTTCGACAACTGAGCGAGGATAAACCCGCTGCATTGCGCTGCGCAAGCTGCGCAGCTCGATTTTGGTTTCGGCCTCGGTGCTGAATAGGAAAGCCAGGTGGGCGCCATCGAATGAAAATTCGGCGGTAACGATCTTAACGCCTGGTATAGCCAACTCGGCTGCCTTGGCGCGACAGTTGATCGTGGCTTCAAGCTCTTTTTTCTGCCAAAGCTGGCGCAGAACCAGGTCACGCGGTGTAGCAATGCGTTGAATAGATTTCCAGGTACCCTCAGGTGGGGGTGTTGGATTGGTCAGGACCTGGATTACTTCGCCAAGTTGATGGCCGCGCGATGTATCGACAATCGCAAAATCGCCTACGCGGATATCGCGCCAGGCGCTGGCATCGAAGTGATAAATCTTACCAACCTTTTGAAAACGGATACCGACAATAAAATGGTCAACCAGAGTTTGCATATTTTTCTTCAGACACCTTCCCTAATCATATCTCGGCCAAGCACTGATATTAGAAGGGGAGGATTTCTTAACCAATCAAATTAATAGGGATGAAAGTGGCGCTTTGCTTGACCGCAGCAACGCTGATCTTTGCCGCGACATCCTCAGCAATCATATTGAATGCTTGCGCGACAGCCGAGTTGGGATTGGAGAGAACGACTGGAAGGCCCTGGTCCCCACCCTGGCGGACCATAGGGTCCATGGGAATTGCACCGATAAATGGTACCCCGGCCTCCCTGGCGAGCTTTTCACCGCCGCCAGAGCCAAAAATGTCCATCCGTTGGCCATCTGGCAGCTCGAGATAGCTCATGTTTTCGACCACCCCAAAGACATCCACCTCCAATTGGCGGAACATTTCCAGGCCGCGCCGGGCATCATCAAGGGACACTTGTTGAGGTAGGGTGACGATGATTCCGCCACTCAGCGGCAGAGATTGAGCCAGGCTCAAGGCGGCGTCGCCAGTGCCAGGCGGTAAGTCAATGATCAGATAATCCAATTCTCCCCAATCGACGTCTGTCAAGAATTGGCGGATAGCTGAGTGCAGCATCGGGCCGCGCCAAATCAATGGCTGGTCTGGTTTTACCAGGAAACCGATGGACATCATCTTAACGCCATAGGCTTGGGCTGGCTTCAATTTGTTGCTTTTGGATGGCGGTAAATGGTCGACGCCCATCATCGTGGGCACATTCGGTCCATAAATGTCGGCATCCAACAAACCAACGCGGGCGCCGCGTTGAGCCAGCACGACGGCAATGTTCACCGCAACGGTGCTCTTGCCTACGCCGCCTTTCCCAGAGGCAACCGCTATGGCATTCCGGATAGGCAGCTCGAGTAAGCCGCGGGAGCGCCCATCGGTTGGTACGTTTGCATCCATTTTGATCTCAACCGCTCCAACGCCGGGCAAGGCAGCCACAGCCTGGCGCGCTTCTGTTTCGATCCTGCTGCGCAGTGGACAAGCAGGGGTAGTGAGCATAATCGTAAAGCGCACCGTATCCGCATCGATTTGCAGGTTCTGGATCATATTTAACGTCACCAGATCTTTATGCAGTTCTGGCTCTTGCACCTTGCTAAGCGCAGCCATAATGGCTTGTTCAGAAATTTGTGATTTTTCAGACATTAGTTCCTCATAACCTATAAATTGTTTTCGTCATATCCCTGTTAAATAGATTAAACCTTGGCTTTCCTGGCCGCCTTGGCCGCTTCGGCCTCTATCCGGGCGGCTTCCTCTCGCCCGGCATTGATCGGGCGGATGGAGGCGTAGTATGAAGCTGGTTTTGATAATTTTGCTTTATTATAGATATTTTCTTGCCGCCGATTGTAAACGGCTAATTCGTAGTCGTGATCCATTTTAATTGCATCGAATGGGCAGTATTCTGCACAAAAGCCACAGTTCATGCAGATATCCACATCGATAAAAAATTCTTTGGGCTCTGGCACAGGCCGGCCGGTGTTCGGATCATTTGTGCGAATTATCCAAATACATTGGGGCGGGCAAACTTTGGCGCAAATCCCGCACGAGGTGCAGCGATCCTGGATTGTTCCATCTTCCTTGACGTCATACACCAGGAAGGGTACAAAACGAAACTCTTCTGGCACCGGAAGTTTTTCTTCTGGATATTGGACCGTGAAAATTCCACGTGTATCGGCATTCATCCGCCTCGCAATCCCGGCTTCCGAATAGTATCGTTTTCCTTTCTTTCCAACAAACCAGGAGAAATCTTCAACATAGGTGTCGACAAAGCGTTTTAAAGTTACACCCAACCCTTTAAGGATTCCAGTTCCGTCCATGCTTTTCTCCTTACCGATCCGTTTCGCCCAAAACGATGTCAATTGAACCCAGGATTGCGACAACATCCGCAATTTTGTTGCCTACACACATTTTCTCGTACGCCGTTAGATTGATAAACGAAGGGGCGCGCACATGATAACGCCAGGGGTTCGCTTTGCCGGTAGAGACGACATAGTAACCAAGCTCCCCTTTAGGCCCTTCAACCCGGCCATAGGATTCGCCAGCGGGTACACGAACCTGATACTGCGGTTTGCCTTCTTGAATCGATCCCGCGGGTAAATCGCGGATGGCCTGTTGTAAAATACGCAGGCTTTGGCGCACCTCGTCGATGCGGATCAAGTAACGGTCATACGTATCCCCATGATAGCGTACAGCCACGTCGAAGTCGAACCGTTCATAGATGCTGTACGGGTCTGCCCGGCGGATATCATAGGGTACACCCGAAGCGCGCAGCACCGGACCGCATGTGGAATAGGCGATTGCCTCTTCAGGTGTTAGAACGCCGATACTTTCGGTGCGGGAGCGGATGATTTCGTTATTCGTCAAGAAGCGATCAAGTTCATCGATCCGCCGCGGCAGGCGATCGACAACCAGCCCACGGATTTTTTCATAGACCCCATCTGGAAGATCCCTGGCGACCCCACCAAAGCGAAAATAATTACACATCATCCGCGATCCACTTGTGGCTTCGAAAATATCCAGGATCAGCTCGCGTTCTTCGATCGCATACAAAGCCGGGGTGAAATACGCTCCAAGATCATTCAAGAACATACCGATCGCAAAGACATGATTACAGATTCGGGTTAGCTCAGCCATGATCACTCGCAAATATTCAGCCCGTTCCGGCGGCTTGATCCCCATTAATTTCTCGACGGCTAAAGCATATCCGAAATTGTTAGACATCGAAGACAGATAATCCAGGCGGTCCGTAAAAGGCATATTCTGGAGAAACGTGTTGCGTTCGCCAATTTTTTCGTGGTTTCGATGTAAGTAGCCCATCACTGGCTTTAGGGCGAGGATTGTCTCACCATCCAAGGCAGCCACGATCCGGAAAACGCCGTGCGTAGAGGGATGCTGGGGACCGAGGTTGACGATCAGGGAGTCGGTTTCTTCCTGTTGCAGGCTTACCATCGAACGGCGCACGCTGTCATAAACCGCTTGTTCGCTTTGGCCTTCCCAATCAAATGGATTAAATCCGGCTGGGTAACTGACATTTTTATTGAATGGATTTTTATCTTCAATGCGCTGGATGTTTCCTTCCGGCCAGCGGCTTTTAAAGGGTTTGCCTTCTTCTTCGTAAAATGGTTCGATCCAATCTTTGCGCAGCGGGAAACCGTGAAAGCCTTCCCAAAGCAAGATTCGGCGCAGATCCGGATGGCCATCGAAACGAATACCAAGCAAATCCCAGGTTTCACGTTCCTGGAGGTCCACCCCAGGGTAAACGGAGATCAGGGACGGCACAACCGCATCTTCGCGTGGGGTTTGGGTTTTGAAAACTAATCCGGACCCGCCTGTAGAGCGAAAGGCGTGATAAACGACTTCCATCTTGCCTTCTGCCAGGTAATCCACGCCGGTTACCGATGACAGGTAATCATAGCCAAATTCGTCACGGATGGCGGTTGCGACCTCAATCAAGTCCTCGACATTTACCAGATAGCCTTCATAGCCTTTTCGGGTATCTGCAACCACACTTTCTGGAAAGCGAGCGATTAATTCATCTGTTGGGCTGGAAACTTCTTCGGGGTTAATTGTAAGAGTCTGTTCGCTCATCTGATTGCTCCACTACACCGCCGCCGCGGCTGTCTCGTTTGACTCAGCCAGTTTTTCTTTGGAAATTTGCTCGATTTGATTATATTCACGAGGATCCATTATATCTGGGCCAAGCACCGGCACTGGGATCTCGGGGATCGGATCCTTGCTGTACCAACGGCTGTCTCGCCAATGTTCTGTGTCAATTTTCTTTTGAAGGGTGATCAGCCCATTGAGCAGTGCCTGTGGGGTGGGTGGACAGCCAGGGATATAAACATCTACCGGGATAAAGTTATCTACCCCCGAGACGACGTTGTAGCCCTCTTTGAATGGGCCGCCGCCGGAAGCGCAGGCGCCCATGGCGACAACATACTTCGGCTCGGGCATCTGATTATACAAGCGGACGATCGTTGGCATCATTTTTTTGGTGACCGTCCCGGATACGATCATCAGGTCGGCCTGGCGAGGGCTGGGGCGCATAACTTCCATGCCGAAGCGCGAAAAATCGTAACGGCTGGCGGCGGTCGCAATCATTTCGATGGCGCAGCAAGCCAAACCGAACATCATCGGCCATATCGATGATCGCCGGCCCCAATTGTAAATTTTATCCAGGGTGGTAATATGTACCGCTCCGCTTAACTCGGGCGGCACCTCGACTGGTGAACCCCCATTTGGAGCTGGCTTGCCTTCACTCGTTGGATCACTCATAGGGTTATAACCTCCTCATACCATTCTTGATAAATCGAAGCCAATATTTCTTCGTTTGCCATGCGTGGGTCATCGATAAATTCGGGTAAGGCGATCGTCCAACGATAGATCATTCCCAGGGAGACAGCTTCCAGATCGATCTGAGGATAAGCCCGGCTCAAGGCCAGGGCAACGGCAAAGGAATCGTCCCAGGTCAAGCGCTCAGAATCGGGCTGTGGAGGTGACTCATCAAATTGGGAAGGGTCGCTCATATCAAGGTCTGGATACCAAGCAGTTGTTTTACGATCGGTAACATTTCTGTTCAATTATAACTCGAATATCATAGCGTTTTTGGGATATAAAAGAAAATATATATTTGTTTAATTAACCATATTGGTTATAATTAGCGAGTGAAAACTTCGCGTGAGCAGATCATGGACTATATTCGTGCTCATCGTGTAGTGAGCGCCGCGGATCTGAGTCGCGCCCTGCAGATGACCGAGGCAAACGCTCGCCACCATTTGAATTTCCTGGCAGCGCAAGGGTTAATCATTGTGATTGGCTACCGGCCGGTGCAAGGCAAGGGGAGACCGGTGCGCCTGTTCGGGCTTTCTGAATTGGCGATTGGTAATCAATTGGAGGGTCTTGCTAAAGCGCTGCTGACTGCTCTGCTGCAGAACACTACTGGGACGGCGCGTGAGGCTAGGCTCGAAGAATTAGCGTGCCTCCTTATCGGCGAAGACGTGAGAGATATGCCTGGAGCGGATTATCAGAGTGGATCGTTTACCCCGCAGGGCACCCATATGGCGCAGCGGCTAGTTCAGGCAGTTCGCCGGTTGAATGAATTTCATTATGAAGCACGCTGGGAAGCGCATTCGCTTGGTCCCCGCCTGATCTTGGGTCGCTGCCCGTATGCTGCCTTGATCGAAGAGCATGCTGAGCTCTGCCAAATGGATCGTTATGTCATTGAACATTTAATTGTCGGAAAGGCTGAACAAATCGTCAACCGGCAGCCGGATCGCAGTGGTGTCCGTCATTGTGTGTTTGCGCTTAAGAAGACTGCCTCCACAGATTAAGCAGCGGCCCTTTCTTGCTGCGTGATATACTTTTCTTCCAATCGAAATTCGAGGAGGAATCGCCAATGAATGACCCAGCGATGAACCGTTTGGAAGAGTTCCAAAGCTACCGCACACGGATGAATGAACGAATTGCTTCAATTGATCATTTAGGAATTAAACGGTTCTACAATCTGGATACTGCGGCTTATAAAGATGGCGCCCTGGATGGGAAAACAAAAGAATTGCTTGGTCTGGTTGCATCGATGGTGCTGCGCTGCAATGAGTGCGTTGATTACCATATCATTCAATGCGTTGATGAGGGTTGGTCGGACGATGAGCTGGTAGATGCATTCAATGTAGCTTTGCTCGTGGGCGGCAGCATTGTCGTCCCCCATTTACGTCATGCGGTTGAAAGCCTCGATCTATACCGGCAGATGATTTCACAGGAATAAACTGAACCGATCCGGGTGAACTGGTGTGATTATCCCCAAAATTCAGCGATCAGATCAGGCAGGATCATTCCTGCTTTTCCTTTCAACACGTAAGTGGCTCGTTCTGTCAAAGGAGTTTCATTTGGGTTGATTTCAATGATTGGGATCCCCCTCTCCAAGGCCAGGAAAGGCAGGGACGCAGCGGGATAGA
Organism: uncultured Chloroflexia bacterium; assembly: GCA_963770655.1. Classification (GTDB taxonomy): domain Bacteria; phylum Chloroflexota; class Anaerolineae; order Anaerolineales; family UBA4823; genus CAZAGA01. The sequence continues at coordinate 188,953 of CAVYQO010000006.1, forward strand.
CAATACCTGAAGTACCAATTGAAAAAAACAACTCACAATCCTGTGTGGCTTTCCAGGCTAATTCTAAAGCCGGGATAGGCAGTGCTTCGCCAAACCAGACAACATCTGGGCGGAGCGGCCCTCCACAATGTGGGCAAGCAGGGGGAATCCCTTCGCTGTCTGCCCATTGATCCACAACTAGATTTTCGAAAAAACATTTGTTGCGGGTAATATTCCCATGCAGCTCGATTACGTTCTGGCTCCCTGCCCGTTGGTGGAGGCCATCCACATTCTGTGTAATTAGGGTGAACTGCGGGAGGTGGCTTTCCAGGCGGGCTAGGGCATAATGACACGCATTTGGCTGGGCCTGGCGCACCAGGTTTCGCCGCCATTCATACCATTCCCACACCAACCTGGGATTGCGCAGAAAGGCTTCGGGTGTGGCAAGGTCTTCTGCTCGGTAGCGCTCCCACATTCCGGTTTGGGCATCACGAAAGGTGGGTACTCCGCTTTCCGCGGATACACCCGACCCGGTGAGTACAGCCACTTTGTTTGCAGCGGCGAGCGTTTCAACCAGTTCAGCGGGAAAAATCTTCACACTGGTTCATGCTCAGCTTTCGATGGGCAAGCGAAATTTTTTCCAATAGCGCTGCATCCCGGCAACAGAGATAAAAGCAGGATTGGCAGCCTCATAGGCTGCAATCTGATCCGCAGGGATACCGGCAGCCAGGTAGCGGTTGCCTACCCAGGCCAGATAGGCCTGCATCAAATCTGCATCTGAAGGAGCGGCTGGCAAGATGGTTTCCATCCAGGCTTCGATTTCGTCCAAGGCCTGCCCCAAGGCGTCGAGATGCCAGGCTGGGTCGGGAAATTCTCCAAAATGGGTGGGAGCCAGGCGATTAAAACTGCCTTGGGCGAATTCATCTTGCAGCCGCTTCAAACTTGAACGCCATTTTTCGAGATTAAATTCTGGCGGAACCAGTGGGAGGCTGAGACAGCGCCTGCCGGGCATACGAATCGCGCCGACGTCGCCAGTAAAACAGAAATTTTCATAGATGTAAACATGGTGGTGGTTTGCATGCCCAGGGGTATCCAGGGCGCGCAGCCGAAGTCCGTCCACTTCGATGACCTGATTGTCTTCGACGACGCTCAGACGCTCTTCTGGGACAGCCAGAAACTCACCCCATAATGTTTCCATGCTGTCGCCATAGATTCGCCTGGCGCTGGCCAGCAGCTTTTCGGGGTTGAGTAGATGCGGCGCTCCGACCGGGTGGACGTAGATTTGGGCGCCTTGACTGGCCAGCCAGCCGGCTGCACCGGCGTGATCCAGATGGATATGGGTCAGCAAGACAGCGCTCACATCCTTGACAGAAAAACCATGTTGGCGAAGGCCCGCTTGCAAGGCTGGGATGGTGGCGCCTGGACCGCTTTCAACCAGCAGTGCCCCATGACCATGCGGGATGAGGTAGCTGGCGATTGCCCCTGGAATGCCTTGAAAGTTGAGATCCAATGTGTATATCATCGTATTTCACGATCCTGATCATCAAAAAATGGATAGTTTTCTTAAGGACTTATCCAATTATAACAAGTCGTAGAAAAGCGCAGGCTGTTTGAATTGCATGCCTTGTTCGTAGGCATTCGCCAGGCGCAGCAGTTGGTGTTCTTCCCAATAGCGTCCGATCGCCTGCAGCCCGATTGGCAATCCTGCCGAATCGTAATCCACTGGAAAACTGATCGCCGGGTGCCCGGTCAGGTTAGCTGGGGTGGCGAAGCGCATAATCTCCGAGAGCAGATTGAAATCTGATTCGCCGCGCTCGAGAGCATCAGCCCGGATGGGCGGGGCAGTCACGCCAGTCGATGGGGTTATGATCACGTTCACCTGTTCCAGAGCAGCCTCGAAATGGCGGATGGTGCGCGTGCGGATCTGTTGGGCCCGCAAATAATCGCGCGCGGTGAACAGGCGCGCCATGGCCAGGTCGTAGCGCACCTCCAGGCTGAAATCCTTGCGATGGGTATCATAGGCTTTCTCAAGACCCTTACACATCTCCAAGGTGATCAGGACCATATGGGCAACCCGAGCGGGCTCCAGTTCAGGTAGGGATATTTCTTAAATCCTAGCGCCCAGATCTTGCAACCGCTGAAGCGCAGCTTTACAAGCTTGCACGATTTCGGGCGAGGCGTGTTGAAACCATGGCCAGTAGACACCCAAGGTTAGATCCTTAAGGTTTTGATCTTCGAATCCAGCCAGGGTGAGGGGTGGCTGGTAGTGGGTATGCATATCGGTGTGATCAACGCCGGCCATCACTGCATATCCGATGGCGGCGTCCCGAGCCGTCGCGGCGATTGGACCAATATGGGCGACGCTCCAGCACAAGGGCAGCGCGCCACATTCGCTGACTCGCCCGAAAGTCGGTTTCAGCCCAACCAAGCCACAAAGGCCTGCTGGAATGCGGATGGAGCCTCCGCCATCCGCACCAAGAGCTAATGGCGCCAGTCCAGAGGCGACTGCCGCGGCCGGCCCGCTGGAGCTACCTCCGGTATGGCGCTGCAGATCGTACGGATTGCGGGCGGTGCCGTGGTGTTGGTTATAACCGGTCACACCGATACCGATTTCATGCATATTAGCCTTACCGATGAGCATCGCACCCGCAGCGCGCAAGCGACCGGCGGCAACTGAATCGTTTTCAGCGATGGTGTCTCCAAGGAATTTTGTGCCGCCGAAGGTAGCAAAGCCAGCCAGGTCGACTTCATCTTTTATTGCCACAGGCACTCCATCCAGAGGACCTAAGGGCTGGCCAGCGCGCAGGCGCTTTTCCGACGCCAATGCCTGGGCGCGGACTTCTTCGGCATGGTAGGCAATAATCGCCCGCAAGGGAGGTTGGTGGGCGTTGCTTGCTTCGATGGCCGCCAGGGCCCGTTCTGCTACCTCGACGGGGCTAACCGATCCATCTCGATAAGCCTGGGCAAAATCTTCAACCGTATTGTAGCGAAACCCTTTAGCAGTTTGCCGCCCGGCAGCTTGTCGTTCAGAAATCATCTCATCGAGATTAATGGAAGCGAGCGCCGTGTCACGATGATGATTAAAGGGAGGCGGCTTTGGCTCGAACGTGGGCGAATCGGTAATATTTAAATCGCGCATCCCATTAACCCCCGCACTTTCGAATAAGGATCTTGTGATTAAACCACGGGTCAGTGGACTTTCTACCAACCCGGTGATCAATGCCAATGATGTTCCGGCTAGTCGAGGAAGGTGTGGTGTTTTTAGGTCATATTCATTTTCTGCCATTTTGATCCTTAGTGAAACGTTATTAATTAGTGATTTATATTAAAACTATTTCCAGCTGCTGGCCTGGTCCAACATGGCTTTCTCCTCAGGCGCTAAGCGCAGCCCAGCAGCACTGAGGTTATCCTGTAGCTGTTCCAGATTGCGGGGGCCAATAATCGGGCTGGTAATTAATGGGTCGGAGAGCATCCATGCAAGAGCGATTTGAGAGATCGAAGCGCCACTTTTCTCCTGCCCAAGCTTTTCCATCATATCGAGGAGCGACCAGTTCCGGTCAGAGAAATATCGCTGAACGCCGCCAGCCCGGGCGCTTTCGAGTTGAGTGGTGTTTGGACGGTATTTACCGGTTAGAAAACCTCCGGCGAGGGGGCTGTAAGGGATCACCCCCAAACCATATTGATGGCAGACCTCCGCCAGTTCGCGTTCGAATTCTGCACGGTGAACGATATTGTAGTGCGGCTGCAGCGTATCATATCTGGCCAGGTCGTTTACTTTCGAGGTCCACAGGGCTTCTGTCAGCCGCCAGGCGGGATAATTTGAACAACCCAGGTAGCGTATCTTGCCTAGGCGGATTAAATCATCCAGCGCAGAAAGCGTTTCTTCAATAGGGGTTTGCTCATCAAACCAGTGGGTCTGGTAAAGATCAATATAATCAACCCCCAATCGCTGCAATGAGGCATCGATGGCAATCATGATATGGGCGCGAGATAGCCCTTCGGCGTTTGGGCCGTCACCCATCCGCCCGCGGACTTTCGTGGCGAGCACAACCTGGTCACGCGGGATCTGGCTGTCTTTGAGCCACTTGCCGATGATCGTTTCGGAAACACCGCCAGGGTTGCCGGGCGCCCAGCGTGAATAAATGTCGGCGGTATCGATGAAATTGATCCCTGACTCGTAGGATTTGGACAAGATTTGCAGCGACAAGGATTCATCTGCAGTCCATCCAAATTGCATCGTTCCCATGCAAAGCTCTGAGACTTTAAGATCCGTTCGGCCTAGATTGCGATATTCCATAAAGTCACTCCTGATTAAACAACCAGTCCTTTTTGTAAGGCGAGTAATACGCCGAGCTGCAAAGAGCCATCGATACAGCTCCCGCTCAATATGAGATCGAGCACTTGGGCAATAGGCATAAAAACTACTTCCAAGAATTCTCCCGGATCGAGGTTTTGGCGAGTGGGCTGCAGGTCTTTGGCAAAGAACAGGTTTGTTGCCGCCCGCAGCGTTCCGGGGAACTGGTTATAGTAGCCCAACCTCTCGATATGACCTGGATAATAACCGGTTTCTTCTTCGAACTCGCGTTTGGCGCCTTCAAGCGGGTCCTCGCCTGGATTTAAGCGTCCCGCTGGTAGATCGTAAATCACCCTACCAATCGGATGGCGATATTGGCGGGTCAGGATAATCTGGTTGTCACTGGTCAGGCCCACTGTGGCAACGGCTTCCACTGGGCTGGCGAGATAAAAATAGTTCACCTGCTGGCCGTGAACTTCAAGAACATCCTGGACAATCTGCACCCAGGGGTGGTCAAAAAGGGCATGGCTGCTAATAACTTTGTAACCCGGTATTGGATTTGACATCGTTCGATATGGCGGAAATGGGGTAACTTAGTCGTTATTATACTTCATGTCATTTAAAAACAAAGCCACCGGTCAAGGGTGGTTTTGTTTTTGGAAATTTTATGAGCGGGCTGCCCTGAGCGCTTCCTCTATCTGTTCGAAATGCCCAAATTCGTGATAAGGCGGCTCGACTGCATAATAAGCGATTCCCCACCAGGCGCCTTTTCGCTTTTCAGGCAGGTCCGGGGGAAGATTCTCATAGAGGGCGATGGTTTCATCGAAAAGACGCTCCAATTCTGCGCGTAAATCTATCAGGGTGGGCAGCGCATGTAAAGTCGCCCGGGTGCGCATAGGCAGGTTGCCGGCAAAGTCATCCGCCCAGCGCACCTGGCTGCCGACAATTTCAGTTAAGGAGGTCTGCCCATCACGCTCGCCATGAATCAGATGAGTAAGAATTTCTTTAACATTCCAGACTTCTGCGCCTGGCTTGAAATCAGCTTCAGCCTCACTTACACCATTCAGGATCTCATCTAAGCGGCTCAGGAGCCCGGCGTAGCGCAGTTTTATTTCACCAACCAGGCCGGGTATATCTGAAGGAATCTCCGGTATTGGCCGGCGAGAGAGTTCCAGTAAGGTTACGTTCTTTTCAGGACCACGATAGAATTCGACCTCAAGCTTGTCTCCAGCGCGGTGGCTGCTGAGGACCTTTGCAAGGCTTTCATAATCACGGATCGGTTGGCTGTCCATCGTAATGATGACATCATCCTTGCGCAGTCCGGCCGCAAAGGCGCCCATCGTTTCTAAAACCCCATCCAGGCGCAAGCCTTCGAATACTGGCACTTCGAGATGGGCAGCTATTTCCTTATTGAAATCTCCTCCATTGATTCCCAGCATTGGGCGCAAGATGAAGCGTAGATCCGGACCGCTTTCCAAGACGGAAGCCAGGTTCTCGAGACTGCTAGGCCAGCCTTCCTTAACCTCGTCGATCATCTTTTCCCAGACCTCACCACTGCCCAGGCCAGAATGGATGACTTTCACTGAAGTATGATCTTTTTCAGGGGTCAGGGTAATTTCAACCAGGGTGGGAGCCGGTTCTGACCGCCCAAACCAGGTGAATACCAGGCGGTGGTCAGGTTCGAAGACTGTAAATTCACCTGCTGCATAGAAGCCAGAATTCCAGGCCAGGTAGATCCGCCCGCCGGCCTTTGGGCTTAGCGTGGCGACATCACACATCCATTCTTTGAGGGCGCTCGCATTTGACAGCGCAAAAAATATTTGTTCAGGGTCGGCTTGGATATCCTGGTGGAATTCGTACGATTGCGTTTCGAGAGACATGGCAGCACTCCTTTTGTTTATAGTTCGCGAGTGGGATCATTATCCAAAGCTTGATCTTAAAATAATTCTTTTCAAACAGATTGATCTGATACAAGAATTGGCGATAGCGTTTGCATATCCCGCTGCCGTAACTGGGTCAGCACCGGACGGCTGCGCAGCCATAACCAGGCTGTTTGGGCGAGCGTGCTCACAGTGAGCGAGGCCAGCCCAATATATAACCCGACAGCTTGACCCCAAACGACGCCGCCCACCAGGGTTACTACGCTGGTGGTTAGATAAATTATAACTGATTCGGTGATGACGCGGGTCCGCCGGCTGTGTAAGATTGCGCCTTGAAACCAGCTCTGGATAACGCTTAATGCTGGCAAGGGGAGGGTGAAGAATAAACCGAGCCGGGCAATCTCTGCCAGGTGGGGGGGCAGCGCTGAAATTTCAGTAAAATACCAAGTGGACAGCGAAGTCGTGCTGAACAACAGCAGACCAATGGTGGTCAGTACTGTCAAAATGATGGCGAAGCGGCGCAGAGCGGCCGATGAACGCGCTTCGTCTAACAAGGCAACGACGACCTCGTTATAAGCAATTCCCAGGCTGCGGAATAAAAAGATCAGTCCGGTCACTACTGACCAGACTGCGAGTGAGGCAAGCGCTTCAGGCATACGGCTCAACGCTGCGCTACCTATCGGATTCGCTAATAGGGACAGCAAAGAAGTCATTGCCAGCGGGATATAAAAAGCATAAAAGGCATTCCAGCTCAGCAGCGGCTGGACTGGCGGGGCCTGGCGCAGCGCACCACTAACCACTGGCCTCACTGCAAACCCTGCATAGATCGCTTCGCAAATCACACCCGCGGTAATCGCGCAAGAGGCCACGACAATCCCTTGGATATTTCCAATCCAGTAACCGATCAGCAAAACCAGGCCATCGGCACTCAGGCGAATGGCAGTGCCAATACCAACCGCTTGTGAACGGCCGAAACGAATAAGCACACCCTGATTAAATCTGCGGTAAGCAATCGACCATGTCCAAGGCGTCATAATCATCAGCCCGATACGGGCGGGCTCAACAATCACTTTTGGCACGCTCAAGATACCTTCGACCACGACATAATATAAAGGGGTGAAAGCTACCAGGATGTGGAGGAGAGTTAAACTCGCCCCTGCAACCATCATAAAACGACGTACCCGCTGGTATGAATCCCAATCTTTGGAGAGGGCTGTCGAAGCTGCTAGCAGCATAATTATGGGCGATTCAATAATTAATGAAAGTGGAAAGACTACCCCTCCAAATGCGGCCAGGTTAATTTCCGGGTTAGCCAGGCGGGCCATCACCGCGGTCAGCGCCGGCAATTCTACAGCCATCAGCAGCCAGCTTGCAGCCAACGGCCACCAGGTGCGGATGATTCGCGACATAGGTAAAGGCGGATTGAGCGAGGGCGAGTTCATAGGATGCGGCGCGGCTAAGTATAGCATGCTGGCAGCGATTGAAGGCAAACGCCCTTTTCTACGAAAGGATTTAGGTCTAGGGTGGTTTGGAGAAAACCCAGCAGTTTTTTTAGCTCGGCGAGTTGGCTAAAAGTCTCTTTAAATCGGCAAGCCCGTCATCGGTTGCTAAAGGCGCGCCATGGCCAGTGCAGAAACTGCGAATTGGCCAACTGCGTTTCTCAAACAGCTCCGCCAAGCGCTGTAAGGAACGCACGTTTTGAGCATAATCTTCGGTTAACCCTTGCCAGCCCATCTCAAAGCGCGGCCAAGTTACCAAGGCATCACCAGCAAAAAGCGCCGCTGTCTCCGGCCAGTAGAACGAGGTACTGCCGGGCGAATGGCCCGGCGTGCGAATCGTGATCAGCGGTCCAATTCGCTGGTCATCTTGCTCAAAAGGGTCGTCCACGACGACAGGCGGGACATTGATTATTTGAGGTTTTAGCCCTATTTTCCACAGTCCGTTCTGCAGGTTGAGCAAATACTGCTGCGGCAGAACCTGCCATGGACGGCGTGGGATCCAGGTGGTGTGGTTTGAGGGACGGTTGCCTTCAATGATATCTTGTTCTTCGATCGGGGCATAAACGCGCGCTCCGCTTGCCCGCTTCAAAACCGCTGTGCCTTTGACGTGGGTGGGGTGGGCATGGGTCAGCACGATCCGGCGAAGTTCGCCAGGTCTGCGTCCCATCTGCTCAAGCGCAGTCAGGATAGTGCGGGCATCGTCCTTTCCGAGAGCATCCACAAGGGTCAGCCCATCGCCATCATCTATGAGATAAGCGTGCACGCGACCGAATTTCTCCATCAGCGGATAAAAGGTGGACATATTAATGCTCCCAAGGATTGAAGGCATTCTGGACACCTTCCAAGTGTAGGGATAATTCAGGTACGTTGCGCCGGAGTACATCCACCATTGTATTATCTTCAATCCACCGAATACCCTCGGGCGTGTAAACCTCCGGCCGGTATTCTTCGGTCAGAAATCGATCGCTCTTCAGGCGTCGCGAGGCCATCAGGATGAAAATGAAAAATGCTGTCTCACTAAAGCCAAAACCGGGAAGCAGCGGTTCGGCTTGCATACCTATCTGCAGATCCACGCGGTTGATCTGGTTCTGGTATAAATCCTTCAGCAGGGGCAGGTATTTGTCGTAACGATGACGAGCGGCTTGGTTATCTGGTTTGGGTGGACCACCAAGCAGCTCTTCAAAGCTGCTTATTCGAAACAGACCCAGGAACTCACGAAAGTCGTTGTAGTGAGGCACGCCACGCTCTCGGTCGCGCAGTAGGTCGATGGCGGCAAGGTCGATTCGATTGCCGTTTGGGCGGGTGAAATTACGCAGCGAATCAGGAAAATTTCCCAGCGTCACCAGACCAGGGTGCTCGCAGGCGAAACTATACACAGCGCTGGCAAAGCCGACCTGGTTAAGTACCGGTCTGACGAACTGCTCAGATATTTGGAGCAGATCGAAATCACCCAGCTTTTGGCCATCGCGATAATTCCGAAACGTTATCCGATCCGGCAGCAATCCATGCAAACGGTAAACGGCCGCGAATTCTTCGGTAATTGCGTAGGGCGCGGTGTGGTGATCGTGGACTGAGCCAGGAATACCTCTGAGAACGTCCGATCGGGTGAAACGCCGGAAAAAACGCGAGCCGCTTTTACCAAACATACCCCACCAGTTCGCATTCAACACATAGGTGGTGGTGGGGTGGGGTAGGATTGCTGGCGTCCATTCGATTGTGTGAATTTTCGCCAATAGGGCAGTGTTGACCAGACGGGCTTGATCAAACAACCGCTCATCATCCCAGCCCTGGCTTTTGGCTTGATGCGTATTTTTAAGCATCGCGCAGATCTGATTATGTTCACGCGCAAAAAGCGTGTGCATGATTGACAATCCCATCCACCAGTTCTCGTTTGCCCCGGTTAAGTCAATTTCTCCCTGCGGTTTTTGTTCCAATGGGAGCAACCCATTATCGTCCAGATGCAATTTACCATCAGCTCCAAGACGAATTGCGAGCTCTCGTTCTGGAGTATTGCCATAAAGCTGTGACCCATCCCACCAGTGGCTGGCGTTATTTTGGAATGCAGGCGGCCCGCCATCGTTATGGCGTGTTGGATCCGGTTTGGTGCGCCGGACGAGCATTGAAGGCTCCCCCCACGGATCCGTGGGAGCAACGGGAATTTGATGAGGTTCATCACGTTGGTTATCGTGACCGGCCCAATCGTGAACCTGGAACTGGATCCAGGCTGCTGCTAGAAGGTTGAGAAACGGAACTGCTTTGAACTCGCCATTGCGCGCCATGAGCTGGTCGCTTACTAGCCGAGGGTTGGGTTCGAGAAGATCCTCAGCGGGGATAACCCTTTGGAAAGGCATATTTCGGCCAAAGCGAGCTCCCATCATGCCCATATTGGGGTCCTGAAGATCGTTATAGCGGCCATCAGTGCTGCGCGCCCGGCGTTGGCGTTCGGTGGGTGAGCCTGCCGCGGCAGGAGGTATTCTTTCAGGAAGCTGGTTGGTATCCCATAAATTCCACGAGCGCAGGCGGACGCGCGTGGCGAGGAGACTAACTGCGCCGAGAATCTTGCCGCGTTGATGCCAGGGTTTGCTGCGGTCCAGGCTCCTGGCAAAGGAAAGAAGTAAACGTTGGGAAAATGGCGTTTTCATTGGGATATTATAATAAATATTACCATTATTGTCACATTAGATTGCCAATTTTGATCAATCCTGCGGATGAATTCTAATTTCTGGATCGTTCGCAGTTTTTATACCGCGACGCGTTATCGGTTATAATTTGGATAATTCATTACGCAATGCGTCAAAAATAATGGGCTGGCAAATCGCCCGGCTCATGACGGATCGAGCGACTACAGATCTGAGACTTTTAAGGAGAGACAACATGTATTCTTTCGAAACTTCAGAAGAGCAAAAAATGCTGATCGATGCCCTCAGCCGATACGCCGCTGTCGATCTGCGCTTGAAGGCTCACGATGCGGATGAAGCTGGTTGGCTGCCTCAAAAGCTGGTTGATAAGGGCTGGGAACTGGGGCTGCTCCAGGCGTCAATACCTGAGCAGTACGGGGGCTTTGGCGAGCATTCAGCGGTAACGGGAGTGTTAGCGGCTGAAGAACTCGCCTTTGGTGATCTGGCTGGCGCTTTGGGGGTAATGACCCCAGGGCTGTATGCACTTCCAATCCTGCAGGTTGGCAGCGAAGAGCAAAAACAGGAACTTTTAGCGCCTATCGTAGAGGCCGGCTGGCAGCCATACACTGCTGCCTTGATCGAGCCATATTTCGATTTCGACCCGAACGATTTGCACACTACAGCCGTAGAGGCGGGGGAAGATTATATTCTCAATGGCAAGAAGGATTTTGTACCTTATGCAGAGAATTATTCAGGAATGATCGTCTATGCTAACCTTGGGGGAGGCACTCAGGGCTTTATTGTTCCACCAGGAACTCCCGGTGTAGAGGTTGGAGGGCGCGACAAGCTAATGGGAGTTAAGGCACTGCCTCTTTATCAGGTTAATCTGATTGGCGTCCGCATCTCGAAAGCAAATCGCCTTGGCGGTTCGGAAGGGCACGATTTCGCCCCGATCCTGGCTTCTGCGCGGTTAGCAATGGCTGGCCTGGCAGTCGGCCTTTCTCGGGCAGCCCTGGAATATGCCCGAGATTACGCCAAGGATCGTGATGTTTTTGGCGTCAAAGTTGCTCAAAAGCAGGCCATTGCCTTTATGCTTGCCGAAATGGCAACAGAAATTGAGGCCATTCGGTTATTGATTTGGGAGGCAGCCTGGTCTCTTGATCAAAACAAGTCGGAAGCCTTCGATCAGGCTTATATTGCTCTCAATGGCGCTATGGATATGGCCATGATGGTAACCGATCGAGCGGTTCAAATCTTGGGGGGGCATGGTTATATTCGTGAACATCCCGTGGAACTGTGGATGCGCAATGGCCGCGGCATCGCTATGCTTAATGGCGTTGCAATTATTTAGCGAATAAGATCTGGAGGATAACTGCCATGATTGACTTTGAAACTCCTAAACCGATTTGGATGACAAATAATGCCCTGAAGACTGTCGCGGACAACATGATGCGCCCAGTCTCACGCTACTTTGACGAATGCGAACATGAGATCCCCTGGGATTACATTACGTTTATGCATATGGCCATGCGCCAAACCGGCGCAGGCGCGTTAGCCCCTGATGAAGGAAAACCAAAAGTCGATGCCGAGGGAAAACCGCGGCCACGGATTGGGTATCAGTCATTGGCTCATATGCTGGAAATGCTTTCCTGGGGCGATACGGGAATGTACCTGTGTACGCCAGGCGGGGGCTTAGGCGCAGCCGCAGTCGAAGCAGCCGGGACGCCTGAGCAAAAAGTAAAATTTCTTGAGCGATTTCGCGGAGAAAAACCGGTCTTTGGCGCCATGGCGATGACAGAGCCGCAGGCTGGCTCGGATACTTCAGCAATCCGCACGTCTGCAGTTTTAGACCACCAAACCAACGAGTGGATCCTAAATGGCGAGAAAATATTTGTTACCGCCGGGCACAAATCGCTGGTGGATACAGACGGGTTTGTCGTCGTTTGGGCGACTATCGATCCTGAGGCAGGGCGGGCTGGGATGCGAGCTTTCGTCGTCCCAGCAGGTACTCCAGGTGTGAAGGTGACCAAGTTAGAGCACAAGCTGGGTATACGGGTCAGCGATACTGCCTCGATTGTGTTGCAGGATTGTCGGGTGCCATTTGAAAACTTGTTGGGTAGCGCTGAAGTCGTGCGCGAGCCAACCTCCAAGGGATTTAAAGGCGCGATGGCCACTTTTGACGCCACTCGCCCTCTGGTCGCTGCCATGGCAATTGGGGTGGCCCGGGCGACCCTGGAGATGCTTAAGGAACTGCTCAAGGAACAAAATGTGGAAATTCGCTATGGCTTACCGCGCCAAAAAATGACCGCAATTGAGCGCGATATCATCGATATGGATGCCCAACTGCGCTCAGCCTGGCTGCTAACTCTCAAAGCGGTGTGGATGGCTGATAATCGAATCCCTAATTCAAAAGAAGCTTCGATGGCTAAGCTGCGCGCTGGCGATATCGTGACCCGCATAACCCAAAAAGCCGTCGAAATTATGGGTCCACTCGGTTACAGTCGAGAATTCTTACTGGAGAAATGGTTCCGTGATGCAAAAATCAGCGATATCTATGAAGGCACTGGTCAGATCAATCGCATGATAGTCGCCCGTCACGTCCTTGGATATTCCGGGAAGGAACTGCGCTAAGAAAATTTGTTGTTTTTTCGAAATTGGTTTAACTTCAGGTAGGTTGTTTATAATACTGGTATTGGCAAACATTGTTCATATTGTTCATTTATTGTTAGGAAAGCGATGAAACAAATAAACGATCTGCACCTTAACAATTTGATTGAAGGGGTTCAGAGATGGTTCGTTTGGCTTGCTCAACGTCGCTGGCTGCTAAGAGTGTCAGGCAGCCTGGTCTTGTTGGGACTTTTGGCTGCTTGCGCTGCGCCTGCGGGAGAAAGTCTCTCATCCCAGCCTTCTCCCCCCGTCCTTGGGGGAGATGCATCCATCCCAAGTGTTTTTCCCAGTGTTTATACTCAAGCACCGCGCGAGGGAGAAAAACCCTCACCCCGGCCTACTCCCACTGGAAGAGAAGGAAATTCGCTTACCCCAAGTGCTTTCCCCGGGGTTTATACTCAAACTCAGCCAGTGGGAGGGGAACCCTCACCTCAGCCCTCTCCCCCTGGGAGAGAGGAAAAGACAGTTACCCCAACCCCTCTCCCCACACTTGATGCGTATGCGGGTCTTTCGATAGATGAGCTGGCAAAGCGCTCGTATGGCGGCGGTAAGTTGGAAATCCAGCAGGCCCTGGCAGAAAACAGTTATTTCACACGGAGTTTGATTCGATACCCAAGCGATTCCCTGAAGATTTATGGTTTTATGAATACCCCGCGAAAGGCTGCTGTAAAAGTGCGCAGAAGCGCGTTACCCTGTAATTATTGCGCTTCATGGGTATATCGATCCAGCCATCTACCAGACCGTGGATTATACAACTCGCTACGCCGACAGCCTGGCGCGAGCAGGTTTCCTGGTGATCCACCCCAATTTGCGCGGTTATCCCCCTTCGGATGATGGCGACAATCGTTTTCGAGTGGGCATGGCGATCGATGTTTTGAACCTGATTGCGATCATCAAAGATCAGGCTGGTAAGCCCGGCCCATTGGAAAATGCCGATCCGCAGGCAATCGGTCTGTGGGGACACAGTATGGGGGGAGGTGTCGCTACTCGGGTGCTCACGGTGAGCCCAGATGTCGACGCGGCTGTACTTTATGGGGCGATGAGCGGTGATGAGCATAAAAACTATGAGCGAATCTTCAATTACTTTTCGAGCGGTACCCGAGGAATTGAGGAACTCCAGGCGCCCGAGGAGGTCTTCGCAAGAGTTTCACCGATCTATTATTTGGAGCGGATCCAGGCCGCGGTCAGTATCCATCATGGCAAGCAAGATCCAGATGTGCCCCTGGCCTGGTCACTGGATATGTGCCAGCGATTAAGAAGCTCGGCATATCTGTAGAGTGCTTCACTTATGCAGATCAGGCGCATACATTCCATGGCGATGGTGATGATCTATTCAATCAACGAGCCATCGAATTCTTCAACAAACAGCTCAGACCTCGGTAAAATAAAGGGTATCATGCCTGGTTGGGTAATGGAAATTTTAATCATCTTTGCACTTATCTTGATCAATGGCGTGCTTGCTATGGCCGAGATCGCGATCGTATCGGCGCGCCAGAATCGACTCCAACAGCGTGCGAATCAAGGGGATGAGCGCTCGGCGGCAGCGTTGAAATTAGCCCAAGATCCTACTAGTTTCTTGTCGACGGTTCAAATTGGGATCACTCTGGTCGGCGTGCTCACCAGTGTATTTGGCGGTGCTCGAATCGCCAATCATATTTCACTCTTTCTAGCCCAATTCTTTGGAAATTCACTGCCCAGGCTTGTTCCATACAGCGATGCCATTGGCCTTGGGTTCGTGGTCCTGCTGATTACGTATTTTACTTTGGTGCTGGGTGAATTAGCTCCTAAACGCCTGGGCTTAGGATATCCAGAAAAGATTGCCCGGTCGGTTGCAATCCCGATGCAGCTCATGGCGAGAGTGATGGCTCCGATTGTGAGTATTCTTCGCGGCTCAACCAGCCTAGTCTTAAAAATATTCGGTTTCAAGCCATCTACAGAACCACAAGTCACCGATGAGGATGTCAAAGCGCTGCTCCAACTAGGCGCCCAAGAGGGAGTTTTTGAAGCGTCTGAAGAGGATATGGTGGCCGGTATTTTTCGCTTGAGTGACCTTCGAGTTGGCTCGTTGATGACCCCGCGCAGTGAGATTACCTGGATTGATATCGAAGACCCTATGGAGGTCACCCAGCAGAAAATCGCCACAAGCCTCCACGCCCGCTTCCCAGTTGGACGGGGTAGCCTGGATGAGTGGATGGGAATTGTTCAGGCCAAAGATTTATTATCTCAAATGCTAAGCGAACAGCCCTTAGATTTGCTGGCGAATTTGATCGAGCCACTGGTGGTTCCTGAAAACATTTTAGCCTTGAAAGTTCTAGAATTGTTCAAGGAGGGCGGGGTGCATAGCGCACTGGTTGTTGACGAATTTGGTACATTACAAGGTTTGGTAACAATTTTTGATATCCTCGAAGCCATCGTTGGCGACATCCCCGTAAGAGGCGAACCTGTAGACGCTATGGCGATCCAGCGAGAGGATGGTTCCTGGCTGCTAGATGGCCGGCTGTCGATAGAGGATTTCAAGGAAATCTTTAAATTAGAAAGCCTGCCCGATGAAAGCTCGCGGCTATTATCAGACTTTGGCTGGTTTTGTGATCACAATGATCGGCCGGATCCCAAAAGCGGCAGATCATTTTGACTATAAGGCTTTGAGGTTTGAAGTGATCGATATGGATGGTTTTCGAATTGATAAGGTAATCGTGCAGTCGTCTGGCTCACCGGTCAGCCAGCATCCGCTGAATGACAGTGAGCAGACCAGTTGAGTCAGTATGGGAGCAGCAATTATGTTGAAAAAGCTTACAGTATATAAATTCTTTAGGGTTATTCTCCTGGTTGGGTTTTTAATCCTCACGCTGGTGGGCTGCACTGCCGTCGGCAATCGAAACGAAACGCCAACCCCTGATGCGCAGTTAACTCAAATTGCTCAGCAAGTCTTGGGGCTGCGCGGTGATTTACAGCGCGTTGAGCCAACCCTGACCGCCCTGGTTGGAGCGGTAAATCTACAGGCTACCTTACTCGCTGAGCAAGCCTCCGATGTTAAGAACCTTGGAGACATTGCAGCCACTGCCGCCTCCGCCGGCCTCCAAGCAACCCTGGCTGCGACCCAGGCAACGCCGCCTGCACTTTCAGGCTCTCCAACACTGGAAGGAAACACTGCGCTTCTGGAGACTGGCAATATCCTCCCGCTTTCCCAACAAACACCGCTTGCGGAGGTGGTTGGGGTTAGCCTGGATCTTCCTGCACCAACGCCTGGCGATCAATCAGCAGATATTTTATTTCAAGATGATTTTTCCAGCCAGGGAGGGTGGTTTGTTGATGATAATGAACGTTTTACATTATCTTTTATAGATGGACAGTATAGTTTTGCGGTGGTTACAAAAAATTCCCCGATATGGAGTGTGAAGGAAAAAACCTTCGATGACATTCGCGTGGAGGTTGATGCTGCCCAGATTGGTGGATCTTCGGACGGTTACTATGGCCTGGTTTGCCGCTTCCAAAATCGCGATAACTATTACATATTAGTGGTCAGCCCAAATGGGAACTTTGGCATCGGGAAAATGTTCGATAAGCAATTGCGTTATCTGAACTTTACGAACCAATACGGCAATCTATTAACAGACAAAGGGAATCGTTTACGCGCTGATTGCGTTGGAAATACACTTACATTGTATGTGGACGGAACTCAGGTCTTACAAGCGACAGATGATTCCTTTGAATCGGGTGGGGCTGGTATGGTGGTAGGTAATCGCAGCTCCTTAGGAACAAACGTGCGATTTGATAACTATGCTGTCTTGAAGCCGTCAAAATAATCCCGGGTATTTTCGGGTAGTTCGCTTGCATTCAATAGATAAAGGAGGTCGCATGAAGTACGAAATCCATCGAGCGGTTGTCATTGGTGCGGGAACGATGGGGGCTGCGATCGCAGCACACCTGGCAAATGCAGGGCTCCCAGTGTGGTTACTTGATATTGCGCCGGGCAAAATGACCTTGGAGGAAGAAAAGAAAGGTCTGAGTTTGAGCGACAGTGAGGTTCGCAATCGAATTGTTCGAGATGGCTTCAATCGGGTGCTGCAATCGCGTCCGGCCAGTTTTTTCACCCAGGAAACGGCTCGCCTTGTCCAGGTGGGCAATCTTGAAGATGATTTCGGAGTTGTGGCTGAAGCTGATTGGGTGATTGAGGTTATTGTTGAAAACTTGGAGATAAAACGTAAATTGATGGCACGGATCGAGGCTGTACGCGCTCCACACAGCCTGATCAGCACGAATACTTCCGGCATTCCGGTGGCTTCGATCACTTCAGGTTTCTCGGAAAGCTTTCGGCAGCACTTCTTAGGAACGCATTTTTTCAACCCACCGCGTTATCTCAAGCTAGTAGAGGTTATCCCTACGGACGATACTTATCCGGAGGCGGTTTCAGCGATTGTCCACTTCATCGAGTATCGCTTGGGGAAAGGCGTGGTAATAGCTAAGGATACTCCGAACTTTATCGGCAACCGCATCGCTTTTGGTGAGGCGGCTTTCGCCTTGGAGTATATACTGGCCAATGGTTATTCGGTTGAGGAGGTGGATGCAATCACTGGTCCAGCGATTGGACGACCTAAAACAGCGACATTTCGTTTAATCGACCTGGTGGGTGTGGATGTGTGGGAGCACGTCGGCAGAAACCTGGCCCCGATGATTCCGCAGGATGTACTTGCCCTGCGCTATCTTAAAGCAGAACGTCCCAACCAGTTAATCCACACCATGGTGGAGCGCGGCTGGCTTGGCGGCAAGACAAAGCAAGGGTTTTACAAGGAAGTGCGCCAGGCCGATGGCAGTAAAGATTTTTGGGTGCTTAACCTGGGAACCTTGGAATATCAACCGCCAGCGAAGGTGCGGTTTGACTCGATTGGCAAGACGAAAGACAAACCCCTGGCTGAACGGTTAAAGATCCTGCTCGCTGCCGATGACCGCGCCGGGGCAATGGTTCGAGCCCTGACCTACCAAAGCCAGGCTTATGCCTCGGAGCGCATTCCGGAAATTGCCGATTCGCCATTGGCAATTGATAACGCCATGCGCTGGGGGTTTGGCTTAGAGGCCGGCCCATTTGAGCGCTGGGATATGATTGGCGTTGCCGAAAGCCTTCCAGCTATGGAGAACGCAGGTTTTCCACCGGCAAGCTGGGTTCGAGAAATGCTTGCGCAAGGCTGTGCCACCTTCTATCAATATCAAGATGGGTTGAAGGTCGGAGTTTATCATCCAGCCCGTGGCGCATATCAGCCGCTGCCGCGTCCGTCGTCGCTGATCGTCTTCAACGAATTAAAAACTGCAGGGAAGGTTATCAAAAAGAACCCCAGCGCTACCTTATTTGACCTGGGAGATGAAGTTGCTGGGGTTGAGCTGCATACAAAAATGAATGTCCTCGATGAGGATATCTTCAAAATGATTGCTGAGGGACTTGACCGCACGCAGCATGACTTTCGTGGTCTGATTATCAGCACCGCATCGGATAATTTTGGAGCAGGCGCCAACTTGTTTGTAGTTGCCTTGGCAGCCCAAAACCAGATGTGGGATACGCTTGAGGCGATGGTGCGCGGCATGCAGGAAACAAATATGCGCATGCGTTATTTCCCCAAGCCAGTTATTATTGCGCCGGCTGGGATGGCCTTGGGAGGCGGGGCTGAAGTGATCATGCATGCCAGCCGGCTGGTTGCCTCGGCAGAATTATATGCTGGCCTGGTCGAAATTGGGATGGGTTTGATCCCAGCCGGCGGCGGAACCAAGGAAATGCTGCGGCGAGTGCTTAACCCGATCATGCGCACTAAAAACAGCGAAGCACTGCCGGGGTTACAGCGGGTGTTTGAACAAATAGGGTTGGCAAAAGTATCTGCCAGCGCCGAAGAGGCCCGAGAACTAGGCATCTTAGGTCCATGCGATCGGGTGGTTATGAACCGTGATCTGCTTCTGGCCGAGGCAAAAAAAGAAGTAATCCACTTGGCCGAGACGGGTTATCGACCGCCGGTTCCGGAGCGTATCTACGCCGCTGGACGAGATGCTCTCGGAGCATTAAGGGTCGGCATTTACATGATGAAGGAAGGCGGCTACATCACCGAGTATGAAGCCCATGTCGGCGGTAAATTAGCCCATATTATGACCGGTGGTGAATTGAGCAGCCCAACCTGGGTATCCGAACAATATATCCTTGATCTCGAGCGCGAAGCATTTCTCTCCTTGTGCGGTGAAACGAAAACCCAAGAGAGAATTTGGACTTTCTTACAAAGCGGAAAGAGGATCCGGAATTAACTGAGCAGGAATATTCTGGTCAAATTCTAACCAGTTTCGATAAGGAGAAAATCATGACCTATGAAAATCAAGCTGTCATCGTCGCCGCGACCAGGACAGCGGTTGGCAAGGCTAAGAAGGGCAGCCTGGCCACAACCCGACCTGATGAAATGGCGGCTGAGGTCATTAGAGAACTCATGCGCCGCGCGGAGGCGCTTAACCCTGGAGAGATTGACGATGTTATCCTGGGCTGCGCATTTCCGGAGGGTGAGCAGGGGATGAACATGGCTCGAATGGTTGCGTTAAGCGCAGGATTGCCTGATTCAGTACCTGCCGAGACGATTAACCGTTTTTGCGCTTCGGGATTGCAGGCGATCGCCCACGGTGCGTATGCCATCACCGCCGGGCAAGCTGAGACGGTTATCGCCGGCGGGACAGAGTCGATGAGTATGGTCCCGATGACCGGCTTAAAATTTTCACCTATGCCACTATTGGCATTGGATTCGCCACGCTATTTCACCAATATGGGCCTGACCGCCGAAAACGTCGCGGTTAAGTATGGCGTCAGCCGTGCAGATCAGGACGCCTTTGGTTTACGCAGCCACCAGCGCGCCGCAAAAGCGGTTGAGAGTGGGCTGTTTGATGAGCAAATTGCCCCGCTGACTGTCGAAATAACTGAGCCTGCCTCCAATGGCCATACGCTGACTAAAACATTTATCTTTAAGCGGGATGAGGGACCGCGCGCCGACACCAGCCTGGAGGCATTAGCCAGGTTGAAACCAGCTTTTAAAGAAGGCGGGACGGTCACTGCTGGAACTTCATCCCAAATGTCGGATGGGGCAGCAGGGGTTATTCTTATGTCGAGGTCAAAGGCCGCGGCGCTGGGTCTTAAGCCGTTGGCGCGCTTTGTCTCTTTTGCAGTTGCTGGCGTGCCCCCAGAGCTCATGGGTATCGGCCCAATCGCAGCGATACCCAAAGCGCTTAAGCTGGCCGGGTTGTCCTTGAAGGAGATCGGTCTGATCGAGCTGAATGAAGCATTTGCTGCCCAGGGGCTGGCTGTGATGCGCGAATTGGATTTAGATCCCGAAATTACGAATGTCAATGGCGGCGCAATCGCCCTGGGTCATCCGTTGGGCTGCACCGGGGCAAAATTGACGACGCAAATGGTCTATGAAATGCAGCGGCGCGATGTCCAGTTTGGCATGGTAACCATGTGCATCGGCGGTGGTATGGGCGCTGCTGGAATCTTCGAAAAAATATAAGGAGAAATTGTATGTCTGAAGTCACCGTTCAAAAAATTATTGAGAATCATCCAAAATACTTCCAAGCTGACCTGGCCGAGGGAATGGATGTCGTCATCCAGTATGTTCTCACCGGGGAGGAGGCAGGCAGCTATATCATTATGATTAAAGATGGCGTCTGCACGACCGCTGAAGGCATGGCAGAGAAGCCAAATATGACTCTTACTGCCGATTCGCAAGATTTTAAAGATGTCCTGACCGGAAAAGTCAACGGGATGCAGTATTTCATGATGGGAAAACTCAAACTGGCTGGCGACTTAAACCTGGCGATGAAATTGACCCAGATCTTTAAGATGGCCCAATAAACGATGGGATGTGGTTAAAGCAATAACTTAACCATCTAAAAGTATCTTAGACTGAGCAGCGATTGGTGGAGTTAAACTCCACCAATCGCTGCTTTTAAATATTTGGGGGTGCAGGTGAAAACTGCAGATCATAGAACATGATAAATGTCCTATCGAGGATATGCAAGTAGTCACTTGCATGAATGCGTTGGCAGATTATAATGCAAGTGTATACTTGCATAGCATTAAGGGAGATTTATATGTCGACAAAATCCAATCCTGAAGAACCACTAGAAGACACCCGCCAACGGATCATTTCAGCAGCCATGCATTTATTTGGGCAGATGGGGTATTCGCAAGCCACTACGAAGGCGATTGCTGATGCCGCTGGTGTAAATGAGGTCACCTTATTTCGCCATTTCGGTACAAAGAAGAAACTATTAACCGCTTGCATCGAAGCGTTCAATGAATTGAGTTTCGCGGCGAGCTTTTCAGCCCATCTAACGGGAAATTATCCGGATGACATTTATCAAATGGCCCAACTGCAAATCCAGGATACGACCTCGCGAATTGATATTTTACGTTTGCTGTTATGTGAAGCGCGCAGCCAGCCAGAATTGCGCGAAGCAATGTTAGCTGGCGGAAGGGGCAATCTTGATCGGATAAGCGCCTATTTTCAGCAGGAAATCGAGGCTGGGATCGTTCGGTCAGAATATTCTGCTGAACTCCTGGCTTCGGCTTTCGATAGCTTATTTTCATCACCTGTAATATTTGAAAACTTTTTTCAAGATAGCCTTTCACTGAAGCTACCAACAGCGGAATTGATCCGTCCGCTCGTAAATATATTTGTGCGTGGGACCCAAACGAAGTCTGATCAGTAGACAGCGTTCCGAAGGAGCAGAAAAAGATGATGAAAATACTTTCAATCTTCCTGGCCATTATTGCCATTCTCCATGGCGGGATTCATTTTATGGGATTCGTCGCTTATTGGCCTTTGGCGAAGGTCGATCAACTTCCATACAAAACAACGCTGCTTGGAGGGCGCGTCGACCTCGGACAGGCAGGGATGCGAATTTACAGTATTATGTGGTTGTTGGCAGCGCTGATTTTTGTTGTCGCGGGGATTGCGCTGATCCTGAGAGCATCCTGGTGGGCGCCTCTGATGCTCGGCGGAGTTCTTCTTTCACTGGTTTTGTGCAGCCTGGATTGGGGTGTGGCTTTCCGCGGCGCGCTGGTTGACCTCTTTCTCCTGTTAGTATTGGGCGTGGTTTTTGGTCTACGTGTGCAGCCAGCGCCGTTCGCGGCTTACACCGGCCAACCAGGTCAGGTCACGACAATCTCACTCCCCAAAGATCTACCACAGCCAGTCGAGCGCTTTTATCGGCAAACCTATGGCGAAAACATTCCAGTTTACGAAGCTGCTGTGCTGAGCGGGCGAGGGTCGATTCGTTTCATGGGGATCACCTTTCCTGCGCGAGTACGCTTTTCCCATCTTGCTGGTCAGGGCTACCGGCATTATATGGAGACAACTTTTTATGGATTTCCGATTATGAAGGTGAACGAGTGGTTCCTCGATGGACACAGCCGGTTGGAGCTGCCTTTTGGAGTGGTTGAAAATGACCCCAAGGTGGACAGCGCCGCTAACCAGGGCTTATGGGGAGAAATGAGCGCCTATCCTGCTGTATTTTTGACAGATCCACGGGTACGCTGGGAGGCGTTGGATGAGCAGCACGCCAGGCTGTTTGTTCCATTTGGCGATGATGAACAAGAATTTACGATTTCGTTCGATCCGAAGACAGGCGCAATGACCCGCATGGAAACATTACGCTACCGTGATGAGAAACTGGGCATGCTGCGCTGGTGGGGAGAGATGAGCCAGGCAAAAGGGTCTCCTCCTATGTTGATGAAGGTGACTTGGGAAGATGAGGGCACTCCATGGTTGGTGGTGAACCTCGAGGAAATGGTTTTTAATCCGACGATAGACGAGTATATTCGCCAAAGAGGTCCTTGATTGAATCAAAGGCTGCCCAATTAGTCTAGGCAGCCTTTGAATTTATGCTGGATTTGATTAGAATGCGGCGAGGTTGGTGATCTCAGCACGCACGATCTTTACAAGGTCAGGAAGCCTGTTCTCCAGATCTTCCAAATCGAGCGGTAAGATTAGCTTTTCACTTTGGTCTCGGCGCTTGTATTCAATTCCGCCTTGCTTTAGGGCGCGTTCGCTGACAGTGAGGCGGATGGGCAGCCCGATCAAATCGGCGTCGTTGAACTTCACCCCTGGGCTTTCGGGGCGATCGTCAAATAGCACTTCAATCCCTGCATCGCATAGCGCTGAATACAGCGTTTCGGTCAATTCTAGGGTCTTGCTCCCGATATCCTTGCCAGTCAGGCCAATAAGGTGCACCTGGAAAGGCGCCACGCTGATCGGCCACACCAGGCCAAAAGAATCATGGTGTTCTTCAGCAATACAGGCAAGCAAACGACCCACGCCTATCCCATAGGATCCCATAATCACAGGTTTCTCTACTCCGCTCTGATCGGTGAATTGGCAGCCCAGCGCTTCGCTAAAATGTGTGCCGAGCTTGAAAATGTTGCCAACTTCAACGCCTCGGACCGACTTAAGTGCGCTCCCGCACTGCGGGCAGGCGTCGCCTTCCTGGGCTGCAACGATATCTGCAATATAGGCTGCCTGGTAGTCGCGCCCATAATTGACGTTGCGTAGATGATAACCGGCTTCATTTGCTCCCGCGACCAGGTTTGGAGAGCTTGGGATCAGATCATCGACAACCACTTCCACGTTTAATCCAACCGGCGAGGCATAACCCGGTACCGCGCCGGTTTGAAGGATCTCAGCTTCAGTAGCCGGCCTCAAAGCGCGCGCATGGATCAACGCAGCCAATTTTGTCTCATTTACCTCTGTATCCCCGCGCACGATGGCAAACACAAATCTTTCTTCGGTATTTTCTCTTTCACCCCCAGGATCCTCCGTTTGCACCGGTATCGTTGCTACTAGAAACACAGCCTTTGCAGTGCGAGCTGTGGAAATTCCCAGAAGTTTTGACAATGCTTCGATGGTCTTGGTATCTGGGGTTGCAACTTTCTCTACCGCCAGGGGAGTTTCTGCCTCGGGAATTGGCTTAAGGAAACGTGCTACCTGGCGGTTGGCAGAATAATCGCAGGATTCACAGATTAACAGGGTGTCTTCGCCAATCGGGTTGATGTACATAAATTCATGGGCTGACTGTCCCCCCATCATGCCAACGTCCGAAGCGACTGCGATCACCGGCAGCCCGCAGCGTTGAAAGATCTTGAAATAGGCCTGGTAATGCGCCTGGTATTGTTGATCCAGACCATCCCAATCGGCGTCCAGGCTGTAGCTATCTTTCATTGTAAACTCGCGCGCTCGGATCAAGCCAGCTCGCGGGCGTGGATCGTCACGCCATTTGGTCTGGATGTGATATACCAGCAGCGGGAGTTGGCGGTACGAACGCACCTCCCGGCGCACGAGGTCGGCGACAGCCTCTTCATGGGTCATTGCCAGGGCCATCTCGCGTTCGCTGCGGTCCTTAAAGCGGCCCATTTCAGCGTCTATTGTGTACCAGCGCCCGGATTCTTTCCATAACTCAGCCGGCTGGACGACTGGCATGCTGATCTCCTGCCCGCCAATGGCTTCGATTTCCTGACGCAGGATCGCTTCGATCTTTTGAATCGTCCGCTGGGCCAGAGGCAGGTAACTGAAAATACCGGCGGCATGTTGGCGAATGTAGCCAGCGCGCAGCAAGAACTGGTGGCTGATAACCTCTGCTTCGGACGGAACATCGCGCAGGGTACGGCTGAATAGATTTGACATTTTCATGTTACACCTCTTAAAAAGACACCCTCCGGCTTTCGGTCTCCGGAGGGTTTTGGTAACGAAGATGCAGTGAGATTATTCGCCCAACCCAAAAAGATCGAAAGCCTGTTTTGGCATTCTAGGGGCTGGGGAGGGGTTGTAGATGTTTGAAAGGCCGTGCATATACGTAATTCTACCAACGTTTGGGGGGCTGTCAAGACGGTTATATTGTTCAAATATTGATTGGAACCGATCCGTGAGTTCATTGTCTGGTGCTTGAAAACGGATTGGGATTTTGCTATAATCTATTATAGAGCATTGAAAAACTTTCTTCCGTGCGGCATCCCTTTTCGCAGTTTCATCCTTACGCCTAAAAAAAGCAGTTTGTAGAGTTCGTAGACTAGAAGACCAGTTGAAAAGGGTTTCAGGTATTTAACAATGTGGAAGAAAATTCTCCAAAGATCATGGATGATAATCCTGATCGTTTTCCTGCTTTGTTTTGCCCCAAGCCAACCGAGCCGGTATTTCGCCAATGAAGGATCGACTCCAGAGCCGTCAGCGCCTATCTTAAAAAATTATCTCCCTCTAATTATTCGACCCGAAATATATTACGTTTCCACGACTGGCAACAATACCAATCGGGGGAGTATTGATCAGCCCTGGAGGACGATTCAATACGCAGTAGACCACGTACATTCGGGGGCGACGATACGGGTTAGGGGTGGTAATTATGATGAGGCTATCGAGATTACAAGACCAGGCCAACCGAATAAACCGATCAGTTTGACCCGCTTTGAAAACGAGGCGGTTATTATTTAATGGTGGGAATCAAGCCGCGATTACCGGAAGAACAAGTTATTGGAATATCCTTAATTTGAATATGACCAGCAGCGCTGACCGGACGATCTGGTTGGAACCGGTCTCGAACTGGGGAATTTACGACAATAAAATTCTAGGCGCCATTGTTATTATCGGCGACCATAATATCGTCCAGGGAAATGAGATTGATGGAAGCTTACATCTGGGGAATCAAAATGGGATTATGGATGGCAACATAGACAGTCATCATAATCAGTATCTAGAAAACACAGTCCATGATTTCACGGAACGTGGAATCTGGTCACAATGGAATACCCACGATATCACGATCAATAATAACCATGTTTATAATATAAACGGACCCTATGGGGCCTGTATCGATTTAGATTCCGCAGTCGGGGTCACTTATAGGAATTTTGTCCGTAATAATATCGTCCATGACTGTGGGAGTATTGGGGTCGAGTTGGAGAATTCCTTTGAAACCTTGGTTGAAAACAATTTGATCTACAATACTGGGATCGAAGGAATCGAGGTGATTAATTATCAGGGCTGTGAAGTTGGTGGTGAAAATGGCCAATATGGCTCGTCGGATGGCGACTGCCGTGGCGTCGCCTTGAACACAGTAATTCGCCAGAATATCATTTATAACGGTGGTACAACTGGAGGTATCGTTGGTTATGCATCTGCCGGCGTACAGGTGATCGCGAACATTGTTTATGGCGGTTCATCAACAGCACTTCATTTAGAAGATAATGTTAATTGGTGTAATCGTTGGGAAGTTTACGATAACATTTTTGCGAACCAAAGAAGGTCAGAAATCACTGTATATAACCCTGCCTCTTTGGTAAAAGATCAATATAATCTCCTTTACCATCCTGGACTGAATGCAGCGTACCAAATCTTTGGTGTAGAAAACGATTTTTATACCCTCTCTGAATGGCGAATAAAAACTGGGTTGGGACAGGATTCGATTGAAAGCAACCCATTATTTATTGATCCATTTGGTCGAAACTTTCACGTTCTACCCTCTAGCCCGGCAGTTGATCATGGAATCAATCCAGGGATATCTACCGATTTTGAAGGAATGCCTCGACCACAGGGAAACAATTATGATATTGGGGCCTATGAACAAGCGACTCCAACTCCATAAGGACCTGGCCATCCCACCTACTTTTGGGAAGACCCCCTGGATTTCGGGCAAAAAAACACAAGTATTTACGGAAAATATCGATCATGAGACCGTCGAGATCGATACCATGCACCTCACTGGCTCCCAGCAAATACATGACCAGGGAAGCAGTTCCATAACCACAACCCGCAACGCAGATTCTTTGATTTATGGGATCAAACCTGGCCAGGTGAAAATTTTCCGAAATTTCCCAAACCAGGCGACTCACATAGTATCTTCGAATATCAGTTGAACCGCCATCAATACCCTGCCAATAATATCACCAGAGATCCGGTTCATAATCTTGCTGGTGTTTAGGATCCATGATCTCCAGCAGGATGGCTTCAATCTGGGTATCGGGCTTTCTGTTCATATTCAACCCTTTAACGTTATCTAATCCGGTCAAATCCCTTTGATGCCCAGGAGTGACCGCCAACCCTCATTTCCAATTTCCGTATCATTTTATATTGCTCTTAAATTAATCATAAGGCATCACGATGAAAGGTAAAAAGATATTTGTTTCAAATCCGATCGGAACAGCCAAATGAGCTGCAATCGCAATTGTTGCATTCATTTGTTCTAGTAGATAGTCGAGATTTAGTTGGGCAATGCTGTCATTTGACGTGTGCATGAAAGGATTACTGCTCACCTTCATAATTTTCAATCTGTAGGACAGTTGGAATTCCCTTCTCACGGAAGGGGACTTCATCCCCTCAGCCACAACCAACGACTAAAACAGGTTCCAAATCAAGTTGATAGGCACGGATAATTTCACTCACCATCATAGCTAGATCAATTGATTGATTTTCGCCTCCATGCCAGAGTTCCATCAAGCTATCATGATTTGCATCATAACCTATCATATCGATGTTGATAACATATTTTATTGAGCTAATTTCACTCGAGGAAAGCTGGCTGAGATAACTCTGAACTCCTAATGTACCTTGTTCCTCACCAGTAGAGAATAAAAGAACAACTGTGCGGCTAAATGGATAGCTACTTAAAACCCTTGCCAGCTCCATGAGATCAACGACACCGCTTGCGTCATCATCAGCGGCAGGAAATCGCTCATCTCCTCCTGTATTTACCCCATCGATGTGCGCAACGAAGTATATCTCTTCTTCTGGATGTAACACTCCCGGCTTCCTGGCAATGATGTTTTGATCGACATATCCAGAGTGGGACCAACTTTGGATCTCAACCGAATAACCTAGTTCGACAAGTTCTTTGGAAATATACTCTTTTGCCCAGGTGAGCCCGTCCTGACCAGTAAATCGATTTGCGATTGTATAGCATTCGTTGTTAAGACAGATTGGCGCGTCACCAGTAAGTTGTTTTAGATCGTTCAGGGCTCTGTCAATATTAATTTGACCAAGCATCTCCCAGACAATATCCACCGGTTCAATCATTGTGTGAAATTGATCGGGCGCTAGATTTACCGGTGGAAGCGTGGCAGGATTTAATGATTGTAAAGAAAATGTAGCTGTCAGTGGAATTGTTGGATTAAGAGAACGTGGCGCTGTAATTTCTTGAGTCGCCGCAAGTCCAACATTGCTCAAAATGGCTGAGTTGGAAATAGGAGTTCGAAGTCAGTATGTTCACGCATCCAATCGTAGAAGCAATGATAATCATTATAAATAAACTCAACCGTGAATTGAATTTACAAAACACATAAAAATTCTTCATAGGTAAATTTCCTATATGAAATATTTTTAGGGTCTTTGCTGATCATTACTTTTTAAAATCTGTGCATGACAAAACATCAGTGTACAAATAATCGACTGGCATAATCAAGTAAGGATAAAGCGTCCAGGTCGCCTGTTAAACTGAAGGCGCATTTAGCTCCATCTGGCCAACGCCAAAAACGAATCATTGGCGCAGGTGTTGTTTCAATTATCCGGATAATTTCTAATTCACTTGTCGACTCTAGCAATTGATCCGGTTTCAAATATACGTTGCAACGTACAGCATCCTCGCCTGAATATAAAATATATCCCTGTTCTTCTAAGAAGGATACCCATCTTTCTGGTAACCCTTTTGCGATCCCTACGAATGGTAAAGATCGATCTGGAAGATCGAAAAATTCTCCTTGAAAACGATAATATTCGCCTTCCCACGGTTGGAGACGATCATTAACTGGTAAGCCTTTCACTAAAATCGTCGCACGCGGTGAATTGGTGAATTTTATTTGAGTGTGTTCTCCATTAACAATTATTTCAGTTTTATAAGATTTTTTCTCATTCCACCAATCGCTAATTTCACACAATCTCGCCAACCAGACGGGCGGCTTCATTTGCCTGGCATGATTGAGTAAGATAGTAAAAGCAAATTCACATAATGAGGCTAACTCTGGATGAAACATTAAGTTGAAGTGCTCGCCACGCTCGTGAATGGAGGTGAGCGTTTTTACCCAAATTTCGCCAACACTTTCGGGATTAAGTTTAAGACCGTCGAATAACTGCAAGTCATCTGGAATCGATACGCGGATTTCCACAAAGTTATGCCGTACATGCGGTAAATTAATAGTTTGTTCAAAAGTTTTCGCCCGGTAAAAATTCTTTAGTGTATTTACGAACAGAGAATCGGTATTTTCCTCATGTCCATCACTCATTGGCCAAAAAACGGTTTCGTTGCTACTATAATCGAATAAACCAGCGGGAAGATCTTCTATTAGTCCTTCACTCCATCCGAGGTAAGGACAGCGAAAACCGCGTGGTGGTATTCCGTGTTCTTCAAAAATTTGGCGAGCTTTAACAAGCTGGTCAATTGCCTCTGAGGTTTTGAGATGCCGAAAATCAAGATGTTGATAACCGTGCACAGTAATTTCCGCACCTAAATCTTGCAGTCTACGGATCAATTTTGGATGATATTTCAGGATTATGCCGGGAGTTGGCAGGCTAGGAGGGCTCCCAAGTGAAGTCAGATAATTCACACAACCCTCAGCACGCGAATAGGCATAATTAGATGAAAGATGATAGCGTGCCAATAAATTGGCAGCCCGATGAATTACAAAATCGAGTCCACGATTCCCATACCACTGCTTAAAATAGGTTTGATTAACCATAATATTTATAAAATAATTCCCCAGCGGCGCGACAAACCCATATAGGCGAATAGCGGATAACAGTCTGTATCCAATTTTTATTGCTCGGATTTGCCAGGCCTTTTGGTCCATCCGATAATTGAGAGTAATAAAGGGGAGTCTCTTCCGCTCCCCAACGCCGTTTAAAACCTCTCAAACCCTCATTTTCGATTTCTGTCCTTCCCATATCAATCCACTCGAATTGATGTTCGCACCCCCACTGGATCGCCCACCAGAGAATGGCATCCATAGCCAGGAGCGGCCGGGCTTCTTCTTTTGATGCCGCATATTTATAGGTCAAGGTCCGGTTCCAATGAAAAAAAACTGCACCGGCAACGCAAAACGGGTCTTTTTTGTTCATCCCATCTATTTGTTTGGGGTTGTCTGCATACGCTAGCAAGATAAATCCTAAATCGCGTTGAATTATCGAATGATAAATCTCTCGAAAAAAACGCCAAGGTTGAACCGGAAGACCTTTACGTCGGCGAGTTTGCACATGCAACGTATAAAATTGGTGTAAACCTTCCAAACTGTCATTTCGTTTGACGCGTACACCTCTTTCATAAGCTACCTTGATCTGCCGGAAATGTTTTGGTTTAATGAGCTTGGCGACTTCTTCTTTGTTTTCAGAAAGTTGAACTCGAGAAAGAATGTAGTCCGAAGAATGCTGGACAGTGTTTTGCTGTGGATATTTCCAGCGTAGTTCAACAGAAGTAATATCTTCCAGTTCTGCCAACCGTACCAGGCCTGACGTGATCTGGGTTAGCATTTGTTCATCCACGCACAACGGCTCGCAGTGATCTGAAAAAGGTAAGGAGACCCATTTCTTTCGTTGGTTTAAATTTTTTACAATCATAAGCGGCAATCCCGCTATCATCGAACCGGTCGAACTGCTGATTCCAACCAGGCGCGGTTCATAAGAATAGGATCTGGATAATACCTCCAGCCAGACAGGGTGATGAAATAGATTTGACCGCGGATGTTGTTGGATAAGTTCGATCCAGCTTGCATCGGTCGGTTCAAACCAATTTACTTCAAACGGGCTGGGATCCATATCATTCTGTCCGTATTAAACCGCTGCGCAACTTCGATAACAACCTGGATTGAAGCGTGTGCTCGCCAATAATCTGTGGATTGGTTTTTCGGTAGAACCAGTTCAGGATAGGATTGGGGAGTAGATCAAATGCCGGCGGATACAAGATTACGGTACCACCAAAACCATACTTGATGAAATCGGGAGAATGATGCAAAGCCTCAGGCAGCTCTTGTCCGGCTAAGGTAGCGAGTGCGCCTTCATAATCCACCCCATGAAAATCGAAAAATTCATGACCCTGTGAAGCTGACCATTGAATTGCTCCCCAAAATAAGGCATCATTCGGCCTGGCCTCGCCATATGCGCCTGACCATCCCAGCAGATGTGCAAAGACCGTTTTTCCAAAGCAAAGAAGGAGCAAGGCCGATACAGCCTCGCCATCCAATTCGGCCAGGATCATTGCAGCTGAGCCACGAGGAGCAAGCAATCTCCATATCGTTTCTATATATTCCCGTGAATAAGGGTAAAACTGCTGACGTTGGCTGGAGAGTTGGTGAAGATGGTAGAAAATGTCTAGATCGGCGACGCCGCCTTCTCTCACTTGGATCCCTGACTTCTCGCTGCGGCGGATATTTTGGCGGGTTTGGCGTTTCATCTTTGCCAGGAGTTTGTCGTTGCCCTCTTTCAGGTCAACAATCAGTGTGGAAACCGGCTCTGGAGTCAGCTTGCTCGGCTTGAAATAATTTTTCTTGAGTAGCTCAACAGTCTTCTCTCCATGATTTGGCGGTTGAATTAACAACATTTGACAGTGATGCTGATGTGCTCTGTGCAAGATCAGGTTTATCAGGTCCATGCAGTATTCATCATCCAAATCCTTACCTTTATCATTGAACAGCGGACCTTTCACAACATACCCTACGTTTCCTAAATAGGGTATTGGATGGATCAGCAACTGTGCGCCGGCAACGATTTGCCCATTCAGTGTATGCTCGATGCGATCAGAAGTCCAGCCAATCACAGATTTAATCGCTGCCCATTGGCTGGTTTGCGCCAAATGACCTTCTGGATGAATTGCGACAAATTGGTCCCACGCTGAATCGCTCGATTCAGGTGTTTGAACAGTGACAGTAGCCCATGCTTGTCCCAGGTCTAGCCGATTTTCTCCAGCCATTCTTCCCTCCAGAAAAAAAAGCAACTCCGATCGCAGCGACCAAAGTCAACTGTCCCGGAGCATTGAACATCTTTTAATATTACTAGGCCGATGCACCTTTTGACATGGTAGTCTCGCTCATCTAAAAAACGCTCTACACGCTTGTATACGGTTTGCTCAGTGTTGCAGAAACTCCCCATTTCTTCCATAAAACAGCAGCCACGCAAACAATTCCACCGGTTTAATGATTTTGCTATCTCATTTCTACTCCTCACGCGAACATGATCTCCTGGCTGCAGTACTACATCGTAGACTGCTGCGGCCTGGTCACCAACCTCACTGGCATTGCGGAGGATTGCGAAAGTTTGATATAAATATGCTATTCGACGGCGGATAAATCGCTTCAACCGCCTCTGGATATGTCC
This sequence comes from uncultured Chloroflexia bacterium, assembly GCA_963770655.1. GTDB lineage: Bacteria > Chloroflexota > Anaerolineae > Anaerolineales > UBA4823 > CAZAGA01. The sequence continues at coordinate 221,239 of CAVYQO010000006.1, forward strand.
TGGTCGATCGACCACGGATGCTGGCTCTGCGATTTGTTGTAAGTATTGAATTTGGCATATCGTTGGTTGATCATCCATGTTGGTCTGTCCTAATTAGTCGAAAATGACCCTCGTTTCCGTAGCCATTCGACCACCTTCGAAGAGGCGGATTGATTGTCCATCGTAGGTTTCGTAAACTGGTATAAACTTCGGAAGAGTGGGTTTGGGATCCAATCATACGTTTGGGGGTAGAGGACCAGCCTGCCTCCAAAAGTGAACTTAAAGAAATCATGTGATTTTTTAAACACTTCCGGTAGTTCCTGGCCATTTAGTATGAGCTTTGCGCTTTCCCGATCGACCCCTTCAAAGTCAAAAAATTGATACCCCTTCGCTTTTGACCATTCAATACCGTACCAAAGTAGGGCGTGATTTGGGCAGAGTTCCGAATATTTGCCGGACCAACCGAGGTATTTCATAGTTACTGTGTCCCGGTAACCGATCAACAAAATACCCGAGACGGGTTCACCCTGAAAGTGCGCCAGGAGTAAAGCGATTGAACCAGCCTCCGCGAAAACTCGCCACATCCGCAAAAAATATTCCTCCGGATACGGGATAAACGAATGACGCCGGCCTGTTGCCAGGTATAATTGGTAGAATGCCGGCAGGTCATCTTTGCCGCCCTCTCGACAGGTTATCCCTTCACGCCGGCTCTTCCGGACCTTCCTACGGACTGTTTCGGTTGCACATCGAAATATTTTGTCAGAATCCTCACATAGATCTAATATCACGCTCGCCGTTGGGGCCAATTCAAGTCTGCCTGCGCGAAATCCCATTCGAATGAGTATGTCTTCAATAATCTCTGCGTTATTGGCCGGTTGGATGGATAAGATAACCAGTCTGTTCTGACAGTAGGTCTTACGAATGATAAACAGTAAGCGCTCCGCCAGGTTTAAATCTAGTCTTGCGAATAATGGGCCTTTTGTAATATAGGCAATTTTTCCAAATCGTGCGAGTGAACGTTGAAAGATCTGCGCGCCGGCTAAGACTTTATTGTCTTCCTGAATGAGAATCCGTTGGGCTTCCCAACCAAACGGCTTTTTTACCTCTGCCCACTGGCTGGTCTGCAGATGGTTGCCACCGGGTGCCTGTGCAACAAAATCGTCCCATTTCAAGGGATCGAGGTTGCAAATGACTTCAGCGCGCTTGCCGCTTGTCATTAGAATTCTCCAACATTTACACTTTCACGTCCGGATTCAGACTTTATGTCTTGCCAAGGGACTCCCCTTTTTTGCGACAGCAAACGGTAGTAAAAGGTTTCCAGTTTTTTCCCCAGCACCTTCCAGTCATATTCGCTCTACAGCCAGTTGTCTTGCCTGATAGCCCATTTGTTCGGCCTGGGCAGGCTGCTCGATCAGGGTAATAATTTTGTCAGCAAAGTCGGCAGGATCCCAGGCGGCTAGCAGCCCAACATTATTGTTTTCCAAAAGGATCTTCAAGTCACCGACAGGGTTGGAGACTAATGGTCGGCCAAGGCATAAGTAATCGCCGATTTTATTTGGCCATCGTCCGATATTAAATACCTTGTCCGGAAATGGCAAGATGAATAAATTTGCACATCCCAGATACCAGGGGAGTTCAGAAAAAGGTAAGTATCCTGGTAAATATAGGTTACCTTGCACACCATAAGCACCGGCCAGCATCATTTCTTTTTCTCCCAGATCACCAGTCAACAATAATTTGGCCATCGGAAAGCGCCTCACCACTATGGCAAGTATTTGAAGCATCATATCCAGTTCATAATGCGCATTGATACTGGAATAACCGATTATGGGTTCGTTGAGCGGGTATCCAGTATGCGCCCTGCACTCGGTGATGGAGCGATCTTTAAAATGATCGATTAAAGCCCCACCGGGAATGTGGCAGATTTTTTCAGGTGCGATGCCCATCCGCATCGCGCGCTGCTGCAAGCCGGTGGAAATAACCGTCAGGCCGTCCGCCGGTTTGCGAAAGGCTTCTTCGTAATATGTTTCTATTCCCCCGAGCAAAATCTGATACCACCGTGGCCGGTTTTCCTGGATGATCCCACCGCGCCCCCACCAATCGTTCCAATCGGTTAAAAACAAGGGCCTTTGCCGACGGCGAACATAATCTGCTGGATAAATCGTTATTGGACGAGTCTCAAAACAGTGTAAGATGTCATACTGCGTTGGTTCATGGCTGAGATAATACAATCGATTGGCTAAATCCCAGGGGTCCCATCCCGAACGTAGCTTTCCATTGAACAAATCGGGCGTTTCGATGATTTTGACTCCTTCTTCGGTTGTGACTCTGTTCGTAGATTTCGCCTCATTAGCAATTGATATCAGGGAGACTTCATGACCATTCCTTACTAGCTGTTTCGCCATAGGGAGAGACCTGGCATTTGTCCTATAGCGAGTAAAATGGGTAATCATCAGGATTTTTAGTACATTTTTCATCGAATTCACCTGGTCCTATGGTTGCACAGTGGATGAACGAAATCCGTAATTCATATGCATCGCGGCAAAGCTGCCGATAGAGCTGCTCATAAGACAGCACCATCACGGGAAGATCGAAATAAGTCCAGACATATTTCTGGCCATTAACTGCCAGGTTTTCGCGCAGACTTGGATCAATGAGTAATCTTTGCAAGGCACTGGCGATCGCTTCCACCGACCCACCTGGAATTAACAGGCCGGTCTCCCCATCTCGGACTACCTCGCTGGTCCCACCAACATTTGTAGCGATGACCGCTTTTCTGGCTGCCATCGCCTCGAGTACGCTTAGCGGCAAGCCTTCATTGATTGAGGATTGGACATAAATATCGAGCGCCGAAAGAAAGCCGGGTATATCCTGGCAGAAACCAAGCCAGGTGACAGCGGTTGCAATACCCAATTGGGTCGCCTGTTGTTCCAGCTGGGTCCGTAAACTTCCCTCTCCGGCAAGGGCTAAACGGATATTTGGGAAACTGGGTAATAAGTCTGCAAAAGCCTTAAGCAGCAGATCCAATCGTTTGACCGGTTCAAACCGCCCGCCAAAACCGATCACAATGGTCTCGGGCACTAACTTGCAGCGTTCTCTGAACTCCTGGCGCTTTTCAGGATGGAAGTATTCATCACACGGGATGGCGTTCGGGATGGTTATTACCCTGTCTGGGTCGATCCAGGGTTGCGCGAGGATCTTTGTCTTCATAAGATGGCTGACCGGGACCAGGAAATCTGGCAAATAAAGGGCTAGGTGATCGATCGGGGAATAAAAGGCGCCCCATTGTCGATCCCTGGGTGCAGTCAAGGTGTGTTTGGTGGTTACATGGGTTACCTGGCGGCCTGCTGCCAATGGAAGATTGAACATCGCCATCCAGGCCACTAGCAGGGTACGGATCGTATGCGAATGGATAATTTGTACCGGGTAAAGTTGAAGAAATCGGCGCAACTGTGCAATGGATTTTCCTGTCCCAGCCCCCGAGGATGAAAAATCGAATACGACTGCCCCTAACTTCCGATAATCAGCATGCATTTCTCCCAGGTTTGACAACCCGCCAATATACCATTGGTAGTTTTGCCGATCCAGGGATTCGACCAACCGTTTAACGATCTGGCCGATGCTGGCGTTCGAAAACCCATTCATCAAGTGCAAAACAGTAGTCTTTTCCACATCTGCCTCATAAACCGATTTTTAGTTGCGTTGTTTCCCAACGGATATGCGTAATCAAAGCTGTGGATAAACATTCTGCCGAGGCACGCCAGGATCGATCTTCGGCGGCAAGTGCAGCTTGCTTACTGAGTTCTCTCAAAGAAGATCTCTTTTTCCCAGACGATCCGTAACGCCGCCAGCAATCCTTCCACGCTGCTGTCTTCAGCCCAAAACACGTAAGCGCCTTCACCGATGACATCGGTGTTACAGACGATGCGGGTCGCCAAGATTGGCAGTCCTGCGGCCAAATATTCAAACAATTTTATTGGACTACCTACCCTGAACTTTTCTTCATCCGGGAAAGGAATAGCTCCGATATGGGCTCTGCTTAATAGATCAGGTATCTGTTCGTGTGGGATGGCTCTTTTTATTCGGATGATGCCATCTGTTTCGGAAGCAAATTGTTCCAGCTCATGTCTTTGGGTACCATCTCCTGTTATCGTCAGGGTAAAGTGCATACCTTCCAGGTTGGCCATTTCCACTGCCCGGCATAAGGCCATCAGGTTGCGCTCGTAGTTGACCACACCGATATACATGATGTGAATTGGATCGTTTTTCATTGGCCAATGACGGATTAACCGCGCTGATCGAAACAGGGTGGGATTCACTCCAGCAGGCCAGACCCCCCATAGGTTTTTAGGAGGCACACCAACGCAATCTGCCATTCGCTGAGTGTTTGCTGTCTGGCCATCTGCCCAACGATTTGCCAGAAAACTTGTTAGTCGATAGAACCAGCCTCTTATTCGGTCTCGCCAGGTTCCTTTTCGCAGATCCTCCATTAATATAGTTCGGGTGTCCATCACGAAAAGTGGTCGCCTGGAGCTGCTAACCCAGCGCAGCAGCTTAAGCGGGAGCAGCCATGGAGCAGAAGTCCCGTGAAATAAAATAAAATCGATGGTTGACCAACTTGTCAACAGATAAAGAATAAGTTGCAAGTGGAAGATAAAATGGCGCAAAAAATAATTTTCAATCGTCGGGAGACCGTATATTTCGACTCCTTGCACAGTATTCACCCCACGCCGGCCAAAAGCAATTAAACTTACTCGCCACCCCAACCGACGCAGCTCACGCGTTGGCTCGAGCCAGGTGGCTGAGTCGAATACCCGATCCAAGCTGCCTGAATAGACCCAGACCAGGTGGGGATGTTTTTTTTCGTAATTTGGTTGCGTGCGCTTTAACATAGACGCCAGCCTGTATGAAGTCAGGAGTGAGTTTTCACTCTGCTTGCGGCGAACCATCGCTGCGGAACTTCTTGGTTTGCTTTGCTGAAAATTTCTCGGGAGAGTATCCTGGCAAGTGAGCGGGGGAAAAGTCCTGGGTAGGGCGTAAGGCATATCCCAGGATACCCCAGTATAAAAGCATTGCGACGCGCGCGGTCCAGGCGGTGTTATACCAGAGTAAAACTGGCCAGAGCATGGTGAAAAGGATCAAACCGAAGCGCAAGCCGTTCACTTTAGAAACCAGTTCCCGAGAAATATTTTTGAATAACCTGTAAACGATATAGAGAAAGAATCCAAAAATGGCAATTAGTCCAACGATGCCGATTTCTTGCATCATTACCAGCAGGCTGGTCCCGGTGGATATCCCCAATTCGCCTTGGACCAGGCCCTGGCCGGCCATCCCCAAAGCGCTGCTTTCAGAGCGCGCCCCCAGGCCCATGCCAAACAACAATGTGATCGGGTCTCCTTTGAGCTGATTCCAGCCATACTGCAAGGCGAAATTTCGACCGATATCCGTATAGTAATTTTGTCCGGCCACGAAACGGGTCGAAGCATTCATATACTGCAGCAGGGATTGGGGGTCTGTTAGAAACTTTTCCAAAGGAACCTGTCTCGCTGCAGGGACAAAGCCATTATAGGCAACCAGGAAGGCGGAAATGATGGTAAAAAAGATCAGGCTGTATGGGATCAAGTTCAGGCGATTGCGAGACTGGATAAATAAATAACCCAGGGAAAAGAGACCCAAGAGTAGAACCAAGGGGAGGAAAATCTTCATTTCACCCAATGCGCTGGAAATGATTCCGAGACCCACGGTGAGTAAAACAGGGATCCAGTTCCGCGTGGCCAGCCATTCTCCCAATGCCAGGCACAAAACAAATAGGACAAACAGAACCAGATAGCCTGTACCGTTCCAACCGAATGTCCCGGAAAGATGATCTCCGGGCGTCATCCCCTTTAAATACAGCAATATTTGCAGGAGTACTTCACCACCAAGAATTGCAAGACAGGAAAATCGCACAAGCTCTGGAAAATTCTCGGGCCAATCCTTCTGTAAATATGTAAATAGACCAATGATTGGGAATTGAAAGAGCAGCCACCAACCCCACATGGTAACTGGAATTCCTTGCCACGCAAAATTGCGCTAGCAATTCCGGTAATCGAAATAAAGATAATCAGCAAGACGATTACCGGGATGTGTTTGAACGCCAGCATTCGCAAAATAATCCAAAACAGCAGCAAAGCAATTACGCCCTGCGAAATCCAGCGCAATTGGGCAGGAATCATCCCTCTGGCAATCAGGAAAGGTGTAAGAAGGTCCGTTACCAAAGCCAGGCTTAAGATGAGGATTGGAAGATAGGCCTTATTTTCTGTTGGCATATTTTTATGATTTGCGTCAAACCGCTCATTTCCAGAACGGAGTTCATAATCTCATGATCAAAAATATTAAGGAGCAGAAGGTAAACTGATATCGCGACAACCAGGCTTACCGCGAGCTGCAGAAATGCTGGAGAAAAATTCAAAATTCGTACAGCGGCCCAACCGCTAGCTGCAGCCAAAAGGCTGGCAATTCCATAAAGCGCCATTTTATTAATTAACGGCAGCAGAGAATTCGCGCCAATCCGGCGAAAGAGCAACCAACCCAGCAAGATTAGGGCTGGTCCCGATTGGGCTAATTGGGCAATAACCAGGCCGATATAGCCCCATTTATTGGTAAGGGTAATCGCCGCGTAAATATATAAGATGATCGTCAGGGATTGGATCAGGTTGACAGTGAAAGTGTCTTTCAAGATGTAAAAAGTCCTACTAAATATGTTGTTGACCATCCGAAACAATAGCTCGTTGACCATTACAAAGGGAATAATCATTACCACACTAAGCGAGGTGATGTGTACGAAGGCGCCTCGCTCATAGATTACCGATACGAGCGGTAGAGCTATGGCGCTGATGATGGCAACCGCCGGAAGCGCGACTGCCAAGGTGATTTTTAGGCCATAATCGGTTTGTTGAATGAGACCTGCCAATCCATTTTGAGAAAAAGCACGTGCCATTGCTGGAAAAATAGCCGCAGCGATGCTCGAGGCGAGTAAAACAACGAAGATATTGGCGATTTTAGATGCATATCCGATGTAGGATAGCTGCCCATCTGGCAAATCGGAGGCAAAGTAACGTTCGAGAAGTATTTTGCTGCAGGTGAAAAAACCGAAGAAAATAAACGGAGCAATCAACTTTGCTAACTCGATAATCCGGGGATCGGTCAGGCGCATAACTTTCTTTCCACGACGCCTCAAAAATGGGATGGTTGTGACGATGGCTTGCAGGATGGCAGCAGCCAGACTACCCCAGGCAAGGGTCATGGCACCGTAATGACCGTGAAATAAAATCAAGATCAATAGATTCCCGCCTGAGCCAACAGCAGAAGCGGCAGCAGGCCAGAACCAGCTATTCTGTACATTTTGTATCCCGCTGGTCAGGTAAGCTGCGCCCATGAAGGGAACGCTAAACATCATGACTGCTAACATCTGGGCAGCCAGATCTGATTTCAGGGGATTAAATCCTGGCGCCAGCAGATTAATGATTCTGACGGAAGAAAGACATCCGATCACCGCCAGTATCGAAAAGACGACTAAAGTAACTTGCAGAAATGTATTGGCAAGGGCCCAGGCATCCTGGTCATTCCCACGAGTTTCTTCGTTCACAAAGGCGGGGATAATCACGAATGGTAAACCACCCAACAGAACAAGTTGTAAATAGAGGGGCACGATTGCTGCGGTTAGAAATGCGTCCATTTCCGCCCCTGCTCCGAAGAAAAAGGCGGTGACAACTTGAACGCCCAATCCAAGGGTGAGCGAAACCAAACCTCCGAGCGATACTTTAAAAGCTGCGCCAGATATTTGGATTGAGTTATCAGTCATGGATGAGCTTGACACCGTGTTCATCGATTGGACTCGTCATCCTTTGTGGAATCCTGTTTTTAATTGCGACCGCTGTGAACAAAGTAGGTTTTTACCCTGCTCAGGAATTGTTGGTAAATGCTATACAGGGGAGTTTTGTGACTTTTTGCATAATAATGATAGGTCCCATTGGACTCCGCCCGGTTGATAATCACGCCAAGTGGTCTGACTTTGAGATTATTCAGCAAGCGGATCGTGGCGCGCAGCTTTGGCTCTTGCGCCTGACCGCGATCGACAACAAGGATCGCCCCGTCAACCACCACAGCAATTTCATCAACGTCGCTGACTGCCAAAATTGCAGGCGTGTCGATTAACACGAGATCGTACGCAGCTTCAAGCTGGTCCAACAAATCGGCTAAAGAGACAGAACTCAAGATCGCTGCCGGGTTGGATGGGACTGGACCACTGGTGATGATGTCTAAATTCGGGTATTCTGTTTTTGAGATGATCTCTTTTAACTCCATGTCTCCGGTAAGGTAAGTGCTTAAACCGCGTTCATTGGACAAATTGACATGGGAATGGATCGAAGGTTTGCGTAAATCGGCATCGATGAGGATGATCCGCCTTCCCGAGGCAGCAAATTCGACAGCCAGACTGCAAACCAGGGTCGATTTTCCCTCGCGCGGATCGGCGCTGCAAAAAATTATCGATCGCAGATGTTCGCTGTTGGCGATTCTCGAGATATTGATCCGGAGACGACGAATAGCTTCTCGATAGGCGCTATGGTTTTCAGATAAGTTCTCTCTTTGGAGTTTATTATTCGGCGGAATCTTTCCAAGGAACTCAAGTTGGGTCACTGCATGGATTTGGTCTGAGGTGTACAGACGTGTATCCAAAGCATCAATCAGGAAGCCAACGGCGATAGCGCCTGCCAGGCTGACGGCGGTGCCAAGCACATAAATTAATATCCGGGTAGAACTCGATTGTGTGGTCGGGGGGATGGCCGGGTCAATCACTGGAATGACAAAGGTATTCTCCTGGATGATGTCGGTAATTTTAGCCTGGTCTAGAAGCGCAACAATATTCGCGAAATTCACCTTCTTTGGCGTTTACCTCCCGTTGGGCGATTTCTATTTGCTGGAGGCGTTCGGTCAATTGTGTGTTGAGCGCTTCCAGGTCAACTTGCTCCTGATCGATTTTGGCCGAAAGCTCCTTCATCTGTCTTTCAGAAGAAGCGAGCACTGATTTTTCTACGCCTTTTGAAAGATTCTGTTCGTAATTATCTTTTAAGGTGATATAGACCTGGCGATCCTGATCAATCGTCCTTCCAAGAGCATCTAGGCGGGCTTGATCTGCAGCGATTGGCGCTACGATCTCCTGGTATTTATCATTCGCGCTTTTTAGCTGTTCGCCAACTTGTGTTTTTCGGGCATCTAGATATTGATTTGTGGCAGTCCTGGTTTTATCGCTGGGCTCGCTGCTTTGCGCCACGATAATCTCGGCCAATTGATTAGCGATCTCCGCACTAAGCTCAGGGCTTTGTGATTTTGCGGTTATCTTGATTAACTCGGAAGAAGGGACTACGCTTACGCTGATATCGGGAATGGTAGGCAAATTTAGCTGCAGTTTCAATTCTTCACGGATTGAGCTGCTCGTTGCCAGATCTGCATAGGTGTTCATCAACCGGTCAGCATACCAGATATTAAAATCGACATAACTGGATGACCCACCCACTGGAGTCTTAACCCGCAAGCGAGCGGTTGCAGAAAACTTTGGTGAGATGAACTGCGCGGCGATGAAGACCAATGCTAGCAGCGCGAAAAATACAGGCAAGATTACCCATTTTCGCCGGCTAAGGATGGCCAAATATGTTTTTAATTCCATGACTCACCGCCTGCCAAGGTTTGTAATTGTTTACTCAAGTCAAGCGCACTTTCCATTGGACGGGGGACTTCTTCCAGGTGAGACCCGTTCATCAGGGAATGCTGAGCGGTTTCCAGGATCCTAACCACATCCAGACCTTCTTCGCCGCAGGTGCGTGGGCGTTCGTGTTTTTGAATGCAATCCAGAAAATGCTGGCATTCCTGGCGCAGTGGTTCGGCGAATCGAATATTTGGAATCACAATGTCCCCGTAGCGATAACTGCATTGAAAGTCGGCAAATGTCTTTGTATACCGTGGAACGTCTACCCCTTTGTCATAGATTTTTAATTTTCTCGTTCGTTTCGATATCATCGTAGACAACCATTTTGTGACTGCCAACCACCGTGATCCGGCGAACCTTGCATGGATCTAGCCAGCTTACGTGCACATGAGCGAATACCCCGTTGCGGGAAGAGCATACTCAGGTAGACGAGATCCTGGACTCCTGGGAAAACGCAGGACATACCCTGAGCGCTGACTGATTGCGGGGAGTGTACCTAATAAATAATGTAGAGATGGAAATGTCATGTGGCGCCAGATCCCACAATACATTTAAGTCTTTTTGGAACAAACCCAGAGTTGACTCGAACGGAGTGGATATAATAAATCCGTCCCTAGCTCACCTGAATCGATAAGCTGCTTAAGCGCCTGGACGGCCGGGTTATACTCAAAGGTATGACCGACCATCAGGATCAAACTGCGCTTGTTGGGCGATCTGCACACGAGCTCTTCGGCTTCCTGGCTGCGAATCGTCAGTGGTTTTTCGACCAGGACATTTAGGCCGTGTTCCAGGCACTCCCTGGCGATGGCAAAAATGAGTTGCTGGCGGGGTAGCGACTACGACCGCATCTGAAAATTCATGGCAAACAGGTCTGGATAATTCTGGGTGACGGTGATCTGGGGATAAGTCGCCGTGGATATGCTTCAAACGATCTTCTCTGAAGATCTGAAACTGCGACAACCTGTGAATCCGGCAACTCGACCAGATTGCGGATCAGGTTTGGTCCCCAATAACCGCAACCAATGATGCCAACATTAATTGGTTCCATGATTTCCTCCTTAGTATGGTGTCAATAGGCTCCCCGGCAGGTGAGCAAAACCCACGGGGTTTTCAGAATAATTTTCAAATCCAGCCAAAAAGACTGTTTGCGGATGTAATCAAGATCGATTTCGATCATGTCATCGAATTCAGAAGAACAACGCGAGGTGACTTGAGCCAAAGACCGGTGATCCCGGGCTTTGCATCGAATCTCTGCAGATGCCAGGGCTGGTAGTAGCTCGACTTCGTATGGAATCGCTGGACGTGGGCCCAACAACACTCATGTCGCCAAGGAGAACATTTAAGAATTGCGGCAGCTCATCTATACTGGTTTTTCGAAGAAAATGACCAATTCCGCGTAATGCGCGGGTCATGGATTAACTTTCGAACTCTGAACCTCCTCTCCTTGAATTTCTGCCATGCGATTCATGATCATTTTCGATCAGCGCTTCAATATATTTTTTGTGGAGATCTGGATCCGCGTTAACAACCATGGTGCGAAATTTGAAGAGGCGAAATCAGTCCACAGTGCCAATAAATCTGGCCGTTTTGGATATACCATTTTGTGCCAACACGTTCTTGGATAAAAAAAGGCGATCCTGGAGAATCGAGCATAACCAGGATCGCGAGCAAGGCGAGGAATGGACACAGCAGAATCAATACTCGTACAGGCAAAATAGGATGTCAAAAATTCTCTTGAAGTGATAGTAGTAGAAGAACTCCAGCAGTTCCCGCATGGAGGGACAGGGGGTTGATTTGGCTTAGTCTTTCCCGTTCGAGCTCTGTTTGCATATGAATACCCCTTAATTTTCTGTAAATAATTTGCAAAAATTTCCCAGATTGGCTTTACAATAGAAGACGCGAATAGGTACCTGACTCGGGCCTAGGATGCACTGTCTCGACTGGCTGGACCCAGTCGAGACACCTTTTAATCACTCATGGTTATCTGTTTAGTTTAATTCCTCCATAAAAGGGAAGAAAGGGAATTGCAGATTTAACACAAACCGACCATAACGGTCGGTTTCGCTATTGACTTCCGCATATGGCTGATCTGTGTTTCCCACAGATAAGCGACCAAATTCACCATATGGTTCATCGTCCCCAAAACTGTGTAGCGTTGAATGTTGCGATGCACGAACAGATTATACAAATTATGTTGATTATCTTTTCCGATATAATAGCATATAATCAATTACAAGTCAATTAAAATTGGCATGAAAACTGCAATCTTTAAGGTTTCATGGAGATCGGATTATGACCCACCCCCTCGTTTACCAACTTCGCTTTACCCGCAGCGAATTTGAACGCGGCCTGGCAGGTTTAGATGACCAGGCTGCCCGCCAACGAATCCAGCCGATGAATTGCATCAGTTGGATGATCGGCCACCTGGCCTGGCAGGAACAGCGCTATTGGTTATACCGAGCGCAGGATATTATCCTGTTTCCAGAATTGAACGAGCTCCTGGCTTATGGGAAACCCGCCAGCACCCCGCCTTTGCTGGATATGTGGGAAACCTGGCGCAGCGTAGTTGCTGCAGCGGATCCCTGGTTGGATAGGTTGTCTCTTGAGATGCTGCAAGAGCCACTGGCCGAGGGTTTCTCGAACGTAGGGACTTTCCTGCTGAGGACAACCTATCACTATTGGTATCACCTGGGGGAGGCAATGGCAGTCCGCCAGATGCTTGGCCAACCAAATCTGGCAGATTTTGTGGGAGATATTGACACAATGGCGCCTTACCACCCTGGGTAGGCTGGCAAGGCACGCTAGATCCGGATGAGTTAGATTTTATAAGGAGCAAAAAATGGACCGCTCAAAGGTAATTCCCGCTTCGATATTGGCAATCTGTCTGGCGCTGCTGACCATCGGGCCTGTCCTGGCCGGGCAGTTTGTGGGTACGGGGGCAAGCGACACAATCACAGGGACAAGTGAATCGGATTATATTAACGGGCGCGGCGGCGGAGATAGCTTAACCGGCGGCGCGGGAAACGATCAGATCTGGGGCATGGATGGGACCGATTTACTCCGCGGCGGTGATGGCAATGATGAGCTGCATGGAGGCAACGGCCAGGATCGTATCTTTGGAGATGCTGGTCGAGACGTAATCTATGGCGACGTGGGCGGCGATACGATTTCTGGCGGTACCAGTAACGATCTGATTAAAGGCGGCGCTGGTCAAGATAAGCTCTTGGGCGATGACGGCAGCGATAAAATTTTTGGGGATGGCGATAATGATAAGCTCTCGGGTAATAGCGGTGATGACTTGCTGTATGGTGGAAGTGGTGCAGATATCTTAATTGGCGGACCTGGCTATGATGTCTGCTATGCCGATGCAGCGGATCGTTATGTCGATTGCGAGAAGGTTTTTGGGCGATAGCGGATCTTTAATCTAGGAAAAATAAAGGAGAGCGTTTGCTCGTATTAATCCAGGCGGTGTAGCCCGATGTTGTCCGCCATGCTCACTGCCTGGTTATATTCGTCCCGTCTAATCGGACGATTTATCCTGGGATAGTAGTGCGCCTGATAGACAGGGTGGTATTGGTCCATCAGGTTAATATAAGTAGAGATCGAAATTTCTTCGGCAAGGAAACGAAGGATTTTCTCGGTCCCGGCCAGTTCGTTTGGCAGGATTAAGTGGCGCACCAACAAACCGCGCTGCGCCAGGCCGTCCTTACCGATTTGCAGGTCGCCCACCTGGCGGTGCATCTCTACCACCGCAGCCTGGTTGACTTCGGGGTAGTGTTGAATTTTTGAGTAATGCAGGGCGATTTGGGCATTGGCATATTTCATGTCTGGTAAGTAGATATCCACCACCCCATCCAGCAGTCCCAAAGCCGTTTGCGAATCATAGCCTCCCGTATTGTAAACCAAGGGTAGGTGCAACCCGTTTTGGGCGGCGATATAGACTGCAGCCAGGATCTGGGGAACCACGTGAGTCGGGGAGACCAGATTGATATTATGGCAGCCAATCTCTTGTAGATCCAACATGATTGCAGCGAGCTCGCCAGGTTCGAGCAGCTCTCCAAAGTCGGTCTGGCTGATGTCGAAGTTCTGGCAGAACTGGCAGCGTAAGTTGCAGCGGGTGAAAAAGATTGCGCCTGAGCCGCTCCACCCGCTGAGCGGGGCTTCCTCGCCCCAATGCGGGCCGTAGCTGCTGACGCGGGCAATGGCTCCGGTTCGGCAGACGCCTAATTTCCCGCCGAGCCGGTCTTTTGCGCATTTCCAGCCGCACAGGTTACAAGCGTGCAGTTGTTCATAAGCCTGGATCGCTCGGTTTTGTAGCTCGCCAGTTTCTAGTAAATTCAGATAAGCGGATTTAAAATTTGCCATTTTCGATCAATTTCATAATGACCGGAACGATGGGTGGGCTCAATTCGACTGAAAGCGCTTGCAAATTGAAATACCTTGCTTCGGAATGCTCTGCTGGATCAATTCGTAGGCTGCCGGAGACATGTCTGGAGAGATAAGCGACCATCACATTATATACCTCATCTCCATTGGGATAGCGGTAATAGAATTCGGGGCCTGAAAAAATATCGAAAAAGGTCATGCTTTCAATTTCGAGGCCGGACTCTTCTCGGGTTTCACGTCTGGCAGTATCTTCTAAACTTTCGCCAGGTTCTAGAGCGCCGCCAGGAATTCCCCAGCACTCATTATCTGTGCGGCGCAGGAGCAGCAGCTCGTTTTGTTCGTTAAAAATCAGGGCAGCCGCGCCTACCATGATGATGGGGGAATGGCCAATTTTCTTCCGCAAATTTTCGATATACCCCATCTGCTGTTATCCGACGGCACCATTTGGCGCGAAATCGGCCAACATCGCCTTGGGGATGCGAATCGGTCGCCCGCTTTTCAATTCCACCCACACCCCCAGGGAATGCACCTGGGCAATCGCAGCGCCGTCGGCCAGGCGGTTAACCTGGTAGCAGCGCGTGGCGGTGGAAAAGCGCGGGTTGTAAAACCAGGTTTTGATCTCCAATTCATCGTTGAGCAAAGCTGGTTGAAGATACTGCACCTGGTTACGGCGCACCAGGATGCCGAAGCCTTCGGCCATCATCCGCTCTACCGGCCAGTGATGCGCAGCGATTACCTGCATACCGCATTCGGTCACATAATCCAAATACACGGCATTGTTGACATGCTGGAGCATATCGATATCTTGCCAGACGACCCGCCGCCGTGTGCTATAAACTCCAGGAGGCGGCAGGGGGGCGCTTGGAAAAGGCTCCCTGACAGGGAAGACCTCCGGAACTCCTTCAGGGAAAAAGGCAAGCCCCATTTCCGCTGGGACAGTGGTGGGGCGATTGGTGGCCAGATCAAGGTAGACCCAATCGGTAGAGGCGCGTGCCGCTAGCTCGCCACCGTCCAGCTTGCGAAATTCGTACATTCGCCGGCTGCTGGCGCGCCTAAAATCGGCAACCCAGGTCTTTATTTCTACCAGGTCGTTATAACGCAGAGGAAGAAGGTATTCGATATCGGTGGCACGGATCAGCCAGGTGCTGTGCAATTCTGCATAGCGAGCTGGATCGTAACCAGCCGCGGCTGAAGCATCGAAGGCGGTATCCTGCATCAGGCGCAGGTAGTTGGCATTGTACAGGTGACCATAGGCGTCACATTCATAGGAGCGGATGCGAAATTGGCGGGTATGGATTAGTGGCACTATGGATACACCTCAGGATTAACACAATGCGCTAACCGGCGACCTTGCAAACCTGCCAACAAATTTTGGCAGGCCAACTCGGCCATGCGCCGGCGAGTATTTCGGGTTGCAGAACCGATATGTGGGGTGATCAAGCAGTTTGACAGGCTGAATAGCGGGTGTTCGGGGGGCAGTGGTTCAGGGTCGGTGACATCGAGCGCCGCGGCTTGAATCCAACCTTCCTGCAAGGCGAGAGTCAAAGCCTGCAAATCTACAATGGGTCCACGCGCGGTGTTAATCAGAATTGCGCTGGATTTCATCCTGCGCAGCGCGCTCTCACCGATGAGACCGCGTGTCTGCTTGGTTAGCGGCGTGTGAATGCTAATAAAGTCGCAGCGCTGTAGTAGATCATCGAGCGGCAGGCACACGGCCCCCAGATCGTTATCGATATCTGCGCAGGACCGGGTATCGGTGTAGTAAATATCCATTCCAAAGGCCAGGGCGCGGCGAGCGACAGCTCGCCCGATCTTCCCCATCCCGATAATTCCCAAAGCAGCGCCATGCAGGTCGGCGCCCAACCAGCCTGTAGGCGACCAGGTGACCCAGCGACCGGCCTGGGCATCCTGGCTGGCTTCAACCAGCCGCCGCGCTGCCGCTATCAACAGAGCAAAAGCCAGGTCCGCCGTACCTTCGGTCAGGACGCCAGGGGTGTTGCCCACCGGGATGCCGCGCCGGGTGCAGGCAGCGATGTCGACATTATCGACCCCGACGGCCATATTGCTTACAACTTTTAGGAGCGGCGCTTGCTCCAGGAGTGTTTCGTTAATTGGAATAGACAGCAAGGAAAGTACACCCTGCGCTTCACCCAGATGAGCAGTCAGTTCTGGGCTCAGCTGGACTGCATCCAAAGGCCCGCAAAGAATCCGGCAGCGCCCGGCCAGCGAAACCAGCCATTCTTCGGGCAGTGTGTGGGTGATCAGTACAACGGGTAGTTCGATATCCATTTTCATGCTAGCCTTTTTTATTCGCCTTCGGGTTGTTTCGCCTGGCTGGCAGCGCGCGAAATTGAGGCGCTTAAGTGGGCGCCGAAAAGAATGATCAGTGTGCTGGCAAAAACCCAGGTAAGCAGAGCAATGCTTGTTCCTAAAGACCCATAAAGTGAATCATAATTTACAAAACCGCTGTTAATGAACCAGGTAAACCCCAGCGTTAGCAGCCACCAGGCCAGGCTGGCTGTGAGCGCGCCCCGAAAAGCCTCCGCCCAACGTACTCTGGTGTTGGGCGTCCAAAGGTAGATAATAAAGAATAAGATGAAAGCTGCAAGTAAAGGAAATAAACGACCAAAAGGGTTCGCCAATTGGTGAACCGGGACATATCTTTCCAATAAGGGATAATCACGGGCAGCTAAAATGCTAGTTAAGGAATTCCAAATTACCCACAAGATCATCAATGTAGGCAGAATAGCGATCAGACCAAAAGGAAGCAGTTGGCTTCGAACCATATTCTGTTTTCGAGCGTCCGGCCAGGCGCGGTTGATATTGCGAACCAAGGTTTTAAAGACTCCTGAACCAGCCAACAGTAAGCCTGCCAAACCGATAACACCGCTAATATCGCGTTGGTCGACTAAGGCGCGTAAGGTTGTTTCCAGGTTTGGCGGATCAACCGGGATCACTTGAGAGACAAATTCAAGGACTAGTTCAACCGCTTGATTACGACTGAGCAAAAAACCGGCTAAGGAGATCAAGGTTAGCAGCAAAGGGAAGATTGAGAAGATGGCATAGTAGGCGACCGCCGCAGCGGCCTCCATTCCTTGGACTCGGTTAAAACGTAGAAACGCATGGCGCCAGATCTCCAAGGTGCCATGCGTTTTCAGATTTACCTGACGATAAAAGGCCAGCAATTCAGCCTGAAACCGCTCCAAGATCATTTTTATTGAACCTAGTTGACTGGTTGTATGCAGCGAGGGTTGTCGTTGGCTGGGCTGTTTACCAGGGTTGAAACCGCATACGCTTGCATCTGCTCCGGAGGAAAAGGAACGAGTAAATCCTGGAGTTGTTGAGGGTTACACTCCCGCGGCTCGAGCCACTGGGCGAAAGCGGAGGCGGGCAAGATCACAGGCATGCGATTGTGGATCGCCTGCATTAAATTGTTCGGTTCTGTGGTGATAATCGCGCAGGAAAATACATTGGATCCATTTGGAGATTGCCAATTTTCCCATAAACCCGCGAAAGCGAAGGGTTGGCCAGACTGCAATTTGATATACATTGGGGTTTTTACCCGCCCACCCGGTTCAAGACGCCATTCGTAGAACCCGTCCGCGAGCACGAGGCAGCGCCGCCGGCGATAGGCTGCGCGGTAAGCCGGTCTTTCAGCCAGGGTTTCTGCACGGGCGTTGATCATCCGGCTGCTGATCGTAGGCTCTTTTGCCCAGGCGGGAATTAATCCCCAAAGGAAAAAATCGACCTGGTTTTTTCCATCATTGGGTACCACCGCGATAGGCTGGGTTGGAGCTATGTTGTAACGCGGCTGGATCTGGTCTGGAACAGAAAAGCCTTCAAATACAGCGCGGAGCTGCTCGGGAGAGGTCGTCAGGGTAAAGCGACCACACATCGTTCGCCTCCTTTTCTGGATCAGCCAATATTATTCATCCAAAGTTTACCACCCTTTTTCATGGCTTGATCTGCAAATGTCAGGAAAGCGGAGGCAACCGCTGTTCAATGCGGAAGAATTGTATTATTGCTTCCAATCACGATATTTCCGCCGACATTTCCCCCCACCGAGACGGAGACGCCCCCGCTTCCTGGTGTTTGGTTGGCAGGTAGGGCTTGAGAAAGCCGGGCGGCAAACGCGGGATCTGCTTGAACGGCTTTCTTGAGTTGGATTCGGAAAGCCTCCTGATTATCGGTGTCATCAGAATTACCTAAAAGATCTTCTAAAGCGCTCATTGCCGCCGGCTTATTTTCAAAGTTTTCTTGGATGATATGCCAGAGCTGAATAACCTCGGCCGGGGCATTCGAGCCGTTTTGTTTCCAGAGCAAACCGTCTTTAAGGCGCATAAATAAAGCCGGCATCCACAGATCAGAATCACCTGCCGCAGCCAATGTCGCCCGGGCAGACGCAAGGGCGCGATCGACGCAGCCGTTCTGCTGCAGCTTTTCGAAGAAGACCGGCATGCTTCGCGCCAGGGTCTGCATGGCGATTTTTCCCTGCATGGCGATCACCGCCGCAACTCCCGCCTCCCCCAATTGCGGTCCGAGCGCTTGGAGTGAGTCGCCTTGTCCTTCACCGGCGCTCTCGCAAGAAGCCAGCACGATTAAGAGTGGTGGGCGTTCCAACAAACGAATTTGCCCGGCAAGATCCGCACCTGAAACACGCTGGGTTAAACCCTGTTCATTTTCCAGCCAGACCCAGGATTGACCGCGGACCAGTGCGCCATGGGCGACCAGATATAGAATATCGTAGCCATCCTGCAGCTTACGCACCAGCTCAGCCAGGGTGCAGCCCCCGTTTGCCGATGAAAGCACTGCGGTCGGAATCCCTTTCAAGCTTGATACGGCTCGTTTCAACTCATCTGGAACGTTAATTGGATCCAGGTCATACTCATTTAAGTCCAGTGGATTGGCTACGGCGACTAAAGCGCGGATGTCTTTACGCGAACGGGCGCGAACTTCCTGGCCGCCAGCGCCGGCAAGGTACCGCGATAAAAGTATGTTTTGATTTGCCGCGAGGAGGGTTCCGTCGAGTGGATTCGTCATTGTTTCCCACCACAAACGGTGCAGTTCGAGGGCAGTCGGCCCGATGAGCACGCGCAGGCGCAAGGGAGTATTTCCGGCGCGGGAAAGCGCCTGGCCAAAAATTAGGCGCAGGGAATCGGACTTAAACAGCGCCTCGCTCAAAACCCGGCCATAATCTTTCCACCCATGTTGTGCTTTAAGGGTCTCCTCATTAATGTCTACTTCAACCAGCTCGTTTGAGCCGAGGCGGGTTTCAGAACTGCTGCCGGGGGCTTGAAAGCGGGTTTCAACGCTGTACAGATTTCCTGAGCGTTTATGCAAGCCGATTTCTAAATCTGCAATTTCACCGAGACTGGTGTCTGCGACGAAGGCCTGTCCACCTTCAGCCAAATAGGGCAACAACACGTTTATGACAGTGGTTGGGAGTGTGGTAAGTTCCATTCTTCTCCAGGATATTATGGCCAGGGAATGTCGACCGGCGTCGAATAGCCACGCACGGAAACCGCATACAGCTTGCCTTTGGATGGCTTTGCACAGTTTTGCTCATCCGTAAAAGTGTAGCTGGTATTGTCGGTCTGAATTACATACTGTACCAACCCGCCATTATTGCAAATTTTTACATCAAGCAGGTAGCCATGCGAATCATCCGGGGCGAGGGGGACTGGTTTCCAGGTAATTGTGACCTGGTTGTTCTTTCGGGTGGCCGTGACGTCTGTTGGAATCGGGGTGTCAGGTGTTATTGGCAGGTTCGGCGGCGTAACCTTAATCGTGGTAAC
Organism: uncultured Chloroflexia bacterium; assembly: GCA_963770655.1. GTDB lineage: Bacteria > Chloroflexota > Anaerolineae > Anaerolineales > UBA4823 > CAZAGA01. The sequence continues at coordinate 241,144 of CAVYQO010000006.1, forward strand.
ATCCCCGGTCACAGTCACGGTTTCTTTGGACGCCCAGCAGAACTGGCCGCTCTTATCCAGCTTGAGCAGGAGCCACGTGCTGGCATAGTCACGCCCGCGCACCTCACCTGTGTCGCCGTTAAAAAGGTCAGCCGCCCGCAAGTAAGCCGTTCCAGGACCATAACGACAGAAACCCTGGTTTGCTGTGACCAGCGCGGTTGGAAAAGCGAACTCCGTTGCGCTGGCGGTGAGCGAGATTGTTGGAGTTAAGGATGCTGTCGGGGTTAAGGAACGGGTTGGCGTTGGTGATTTTGTCGGCGTTTGCGTGGCTGTCGGCGTCAGTGTTGAGGTTGGAGTGGATGTGGGGGTTAGGGTGCTGGTCGGGGTAACGGTCGGCGTCTGGGTGGAAGTTGGCTCCAGCGTAGCCGTAGGTGTTGCAGTTGGTTGGACGAGTCCTAACATCTGGGCAAAACGGCCTTGACGCAGTGATCCGGCTGAGGCGATCCCATAAATACCACCGGCTAGCAGCAAAGCAAGCAGGATGAAGATGAGAACTTTGGAACGATTGTTTTTACGCTTCTTAGGCTCTGCCAACGTATCGTTAGCAGCAGCGGTAATTGGTGCCAGGCTGCTGAGATAACCCAAATTGTGTAAAGTATAGGCGGTAGCTGTCGTGTCGCCGCGGGATTGGCGAATTTCTAGAGCTCGTTCTAAGAGCTGTCGGGCTGAGACCAGATCGCCCAAACCAATTTGCCTTGTCCCGAGCTCATGCAGCGCCCAGGCCTCCGCGGCCTGGTCTGCTGAAGCACGGCTGGCCAGCAGAACTAGATTAAGGCTGCGTTCCCAGGCTCCCCATAAACCGTGCAAGATCAGGAACGGGGTGACATACCTCCCCAGGGTTATTGCTTCTTGCCAGCGCTGCTCGCTGACCAGCCATACAATTAATCCAATGATGTTGCCAAGCTCAGCCTTGATCAAATCGAAATTTGTGGGATCTGCCTGTAAAGATTCAAGAATAGCGCTGAGCAGGCGATTACGCAGCATGGTGATGTCGGCGCCAGCCAGAGCTAGCGGAGCATAGGCTGGGTGAAGTCGAAGCCGTGGGCTGTTCGCTTGTAATATTTCCAACTTTTCCAGATTTTGACTAGCGGTTGGACCGCCGCTGGTTTTCTCCAGCATCTCCCGACTGGTCGAGACGCCTGGGGATGCAGCAGCCTGAATGATCATTTGGCGTTCTTCTTCGCTCAGGTAAGCATTGGCAAAGAGGTAACTGCGCTCGATCGCGGCTCGACTGGGTATCGTCGCAGTGGGCTGGATCGTCTCAAGCGTTTGTAAAGCTGCTTCCAGTTCCAGTTCATTCTCGCGGATGACATTTGCAACGGTTACCAATGCCAGAGGCAGCAAGGCTAAGAGGTTGCAGAATTTCTCCAGCAGTGCGGGACTGACCAGCTCTGCGTTTAGAGCCGCCTTTTTTGCAAATAGCTTGATCGCCTCGCTGAGCGACGGCGCGGCAATCTTGAGCGGCTCAAAGGCTTCTGTTTCCAGCGAAACGGGTGTGACCGCCAAAATTGGAGCTTGCGGAAAAAGATCAGCCAGGTCATTTAAGGCCTCAGGATGAAGCTTAAAGTTATCCAGCAGAACCAACGGGGTGGTGTTGCTGAGATATGTACGAGCCGAGGCTAAATTCACTTTCTTTCCTGGTTCGGTCTCGAACAAAGAGTCGAAAAGCAGTTGGATAATATCATCCCAGGTGAGAACCTCACCGGCTGGATCGATGCCTTCGAGATAAACAACACCGTTTGGCTGAGCTGCACTTTCCCCATTGGCCGCTTGCTTGAGCACGGTGGATTTTCCTATCCCCTCTGTGCCCAGCAGTAGGACAGGAGTTTTACTACGGACATAGTCATTGATCTCGGCCAGCTCATGTTCGCGACCGATGAAACCTCGTGGAGCGCGGGGCGCACGCGGCGCTACTGAGCGAAGCCTGACCTCGGGAGCCGCCTGTTTGTAAACGATGGTTCCATAATTCTGGTTGACTGCAAAATTATTGTCTCCAACAATGATGCTGCCTTCGACACTACTTCCAACCGATATGGACGTCCCGGACTCTGACATATCATCAACCTTCGCAGTCAATTCATTCTGTAAGTTAAATAACCTTCCCCATAGATGCAGAAACCTTCAGCTCATTCACATTTCTTGCGGAAGCTGAGTTGAAAATGGCAATTTTGAATAGCGCGACGGGTAGCGGGAATTGGATAAATTCTATCACTTAACATGTTAACAGACAAGTTTGTTTACAACGGCTTCTCCGCCTACAAAATCGAGTATACTTATTCCTTGCCTATGAGCGAAACCATTTCTTTTGATCATATTCGTAATTTTTGTATTATTGCCCACATCGACCATGGTAAATCCACCCTGGCTGATCGTTTGCTGCAGCTCACCGGGACGATATCCGATCGAGATATGACCGAACAGGTGCTCGACAGTATGGAACTCGAACGCGAAAAGGGCGTAACCATCAAAGCTTCGGCGGTGCGCATGCTGTATTTGGCTCAGAATGGCCAAAATTACGAGCTGAACCTGATTGACACTCCTGGTCATGTGGACTTTGGTTATGAAGTCAGCCGCGCATTAGCTGCCTGCGAAGGCGCGGTGCTGGTGGTCGATGCCAGCCAAGGGATTGAAGCGCAGACACTCGCAAATTTATACCTGGCTCTTGAAGCCGATCTTGAAATTATTCCAGTGATTAACAAGATCGATTTACCCTCCGCGCACCCCGATGAAGTCGCCCGCGATATCAGCCACCTGCTCGGCACGCCTGAAGACGAGATCATTCGCATTTCGGCCAAGGCCGGGCTCAACGTGGAGGATGTTTTGGAAGCAATTGTGAGCCAGGTTCCCCCGCCGCGTGGCAATGAGAACGCGCCGCTACGCGCTTTGATCTTTGATTCGCATTATGATTCATATAAGGGTGTCGTGGCTTATGTTCGTTTGCTGGATGGGAAAATCAGTCCAACCGACATTCTGCTCCTGATGGCCAGCGGCGTCGAGTTAAAACCTGTTGAGGTGGGAATATTCTCGCCTTCCCTCCGTCCGAACGATGGCTTATCGGCAGGGGAAGTTGGCTACGTAGCCACAGGTTTGAAGACAGTACGCGAAGCTCGGGTCGGCGATACAATAACCCTGGCAAGCCGGCCGGCTGCGGAAGCGCTGCCTGGCTATCGTAAGGTCAAACCAATGGTGTTTGCCGGAATTTATCCGGTTGAAGGCGAGGATTACGCCGATTTAAAAGATGCTCTAGAGAAACTACAGCTAAATGACGCTTCGTTGGTCTATGAGACTGAGACTTCCCAGGCGCTGAATTTTGGTTTTCGCTGTGGTTTCCTGGGGATGTTTCATATGGAAATTATTCAGGAGCGCCTGGAGCGAGAGTACGATCTGGATATTATCGTAACAGCTCCTTCAGTCGAATACGAAGTTGTCCTGGCCGATGGCAGTCTGATCCGGATCGACTCACCAGCCGATCTGCCTGATGAAGCCCAGATTATTGAAATCCGTGAGCCGTGGATGAATATTGAGATCTTTACCCCGACTGAATATTTCGGTACGGTGATGGACTTGACCAAGAAGCGGCGCGGCTTATTTATCTCGCAAGAATATCCTGCTCCAAACCGGGTACAGCTAAATTTCCAGATCCCACTTTCGGAATTGATTGTTGATTTCTTTGACTTGCTCAAATCGCGCACCCGAGGATACGCCTCCCTCGACTACCAGTTCGCCGAATACCGGCCCGATTTGTTGGTCAAGCTGGAAATCCTGGTTAATGAAGAGCCAGTCGATGCACTGGCTACCATCGTGCATAAAGATGATGCCTATCACAAGGGGCAAGCGGTTATCACTAAACTAAAAGATATCATCCCACGCCAGCTTTTCGTGGTGCCGATTCAGGCAACCGCCAGCGGGCGGGTGATTTCCAGAGCGAATGTGAAAGCAATGCGCAAGGATGTTTTAGCCAAATGCTATGGCGGTGATATCACCCGTAAGAAGAAATTATTAGAAAAGCAAAAACGCGGTAAGAAGCGCATGAAGATGGTCGGGTCGGTGGAGATTCCTCAGGAAGCGTTCCTGGCTGTCTTGCGGATTGGGGAGGATTGACATCGACGAGCCGCCTATCGATCCTGGACGTCAGGCTGAATCACCTGCCGCATCAAGCAAACACCAAAGCGAATGGAAGCGTATCGTTCCTGGACTGATCATTAGCGTCATTTCGTTGGTGATCGTTTTTTATTTGGCAAAGCCCGCTCAGCTTTACCAGGCCTTACGCCTGGCCAATTATCGCCTGGTAGTCTTGGCCGTCCTCGGTGGTCTGGTCTGGCTGTTTGTGCGTACACTGGCCTGGCGGACGCTCTTACAGAATAAAGCCAGTTTCAGCCAGGTATTTTTCACAGTCAATGAAGGCTACTTATTAAACAATGTCTTGCCATTCCGATTGGGAGAGATTGCCCGAACTTTTTTGCTAAGCGTCAAGACCCAGCTAAGTTTTTGGCAGATATTTCCAACCGTTGTCATCGAAAGAATATTAGATCTGGCGTTTGCAGTTGGACTGCTGCTGATAACCTTACCCTTTGTAGTTGGTGGAAGTTGGGCGCGTCCGGCTGCGCTTAGTTCTGCCGGGATTGTGTTGGGGGGGCTGGTGGCTTTGTATCTGCTGGCTCGTAATCGTAAATGGGCAATGACCCAATTCGAAAGGATTTCCACGCGCTGGAAGGTCCTTTCAAAAATCGGCGGACATACTGTCGAAGCATTTTTCGACGGATTAGGGGTGTTGACCGATGGCCGCTTATTTCTGCGAGCCGTTTTCTGGATCTTCCTCAATTGGATGATCGCTTTGGGACAATACTATTTATTCTTAATGGCCTTTGTACCCGATACAAATTTGCTCTGGCCAGCCTTTACCTTGAGCGTGGCCGCCCTAGGTTTTGCGGCGCCGTCTTCTCCGGGAGGATTTGGAGTGTATGAAGCGGCTGTCGTCGCCAGCCTGGCAATCTTCGGTATTCCCACAGCCACCGCCCTGGCTTTTGCATTAACTGCGCATCTATCTCAATACCTGGTGGTAGGTATATTTGGAGCTATCGGTTTGGCACGGGATGGGGAATCATTGATCGGAGTCTATGGACGAGTAAGGGGGATCTCGCGATGAAGATCTTGATTGCACTTACCTACTACCGGCCGCATTATTCTGGACTGACCATTCATGCGGAACGCGAGGCGCGCGCCCTGGCAGAGCGTGGCCACCAGGTAACGGTATTAACCTCGCGCTTCAACCCCGATCTGCCATTTCGTGAAATAACAGATGGGGTAGAAATTATTCGCCCGAAAGTCTGGCTGCATATCAGCAAAGGTGTGATTATGCCGAGCATGCCCTATTGGGCGTGGAAACTGGTTCGCCAGGCCGACGTGGTGCATCTTCACGCCCCACAATTGGATGCCGCTCCAATCGCAGTGACGGCGCGTCTAACGGGAAAACCAGTTGTGCTCACCTATCACTGTGATTTACGGTTACCAGATGGCCTGACCCATGCCATCGCAAACCGGGTATCAAACCTGGCAAATCGCCTCACTGCCAGCATGGCTGACGTGATTGTTCATAACACCCGTGATTATGCCGAACATTCCCCGTTTATGCAGCGCTACTTAACCAAGCTGCAGCCAATCCTGCCGCCAGTTGAGGTCGCCCCGATATCAGCACAGGATCGGATTGATTTCCGCAAAAAAAACAAAATCGAGCCCGAGCAGCGACTGATTGGTATGGCTGCCCGGCTAGCCAGTGAAAAAGGGGTGGAGTATCTGGCCGAAGCATTGCCAGTTGTGCTCCAAAAATACCCTGACGCACGGGTTTTGTTCGTCGGTCCTTACCAGAATGTAGTGGGCGAGGAGACCTACACTGAACGGCTTGCGCCTCTGATCAGCCAGCTTGGAAAACATTGGTCGTTCCTTGGGGTCGTGACGCCTCAGGAAATGTCGGCATTTTTCCATGAATGCGAAGTAACTGTATTACCAAGTATTAACAGCACCGAATCTTATGGATTGGTACAGGTTGAATTGATGACCTGCGGCACACCGGTGATCGCCTCCGATCTGCCTGGGGTACGTGTTCCGGTCAGGATGAGCGGAAGCGGCATGATTATTCCAGCCCAAAATGCTCCGGCGTTGGCAAATGCAATCATTGCAGTTCTCGAACATCCGGGAGATTACCAGGGAGATCCACAGCACGTCGTTGAGCTTTCGATGCCCCTCTCTGTGGCGATTGAATACGAGAAAGCATTTGCTATGGCTCGCAGCCTGGCCCGCCAGAGGCGCCGCTCTGAATCTCAAGCCACACAGCCGCTTAAGGATTCGTAAGCGTGGTGGAAATTCCCCGAACAGCAATTATCCTGGCCGGTGGGCTGGGTACAAGGCTGCGTCCAGTAGTTATAAGCCAACCGAAGGTGATGGCGCCGGTGGCAGGAAGGCCTTTTCTGGATTATTTACTGACTTACCTGTCAAACCAGGGTGTAAAGCGGGTGATGCTGGCCTTGGGCTATCTGGCTGAGCAGGTTCAAAGTTTCGTAGCGAATGGCCAGCGCTGGAATTTAGAAATTGATTGCGCCATCGAACCCAGTCCTCTCGATACCGGAGGGGCTATAAAATACGCCTTTGATCGCTTAAAAGTAACTGGTTGGTCATTAACCTCTAAAATGGATTTGGGCGGGTCGGAAACTTCTGAAGCGTTTTTCGTCTTGAATGGCGACACCTTATTTCAAATCGATCTGGCCTCGCTGTGGCGCTGTCATATGCGGGCGGACCTGGGTGTCCATTCAACGGAACCGGATGTTCGTCCTGTCCGCCCGCTTGTCACGATTGCCCTACGCAATCTACATGATGGGACAAAGGACCAAAAGGAACGAGGTTGTGTTTTGATGGCAGGGAATGGTCGGATTACATCATTTGACGAAAAACCTGCTGTCTTAGCTGATGATTTTGAGACAATTGGGCAGAATGCTGCTGCCGCCCGCTCGCTGTGGATTAATGGTGGGGTTTACATCATGTCATCCCAAGCCTTGACCGGCTTGCCAGGCGGCGAGGCGTTATCGCTCGAAAGGCAGCTATTTCCAGCCCTTGTGCAAAAAGGTCTTTTGGCTGGCTGCCCAGCGGATGGTTATTTTGTGGATATAGGCTCTCCAAGCAGCCTGGCGGTTTGTGAACAGGACGTGCAAAAAGGGGTAATTTTTTAAGAGGCGCTTGTCGGTGAGTGATCCGACCAGGAGGATAAAATCTTGACAGATAAGGTTGATCAAGACGAGATCAATAGACAAAAACAGTTCATAGCTAACGAATTTTTGGCTTCCGCGAGTTTGCTGCAACGATTAGCCACTGATTCTACAGAGCAAATTGCAGAGGCAGGCGTTATCCTGGTGACATGTTTACAGCAAGGCGGTAAAGTGCTGATTATGGGCAATGGCGGGTCGGCTGCAGACGCCCAACATTTTGCGGCTGAGCTCGCCGGACGGTATCGCCAAGAAAGGCGCGCCTTACCTGCCATGGCTCTGACGACCGATAGTTCCATGCTCACCGCGATTAGCAATGACTATGGTTTTGCTCACGTCTTTGCTCGCCAGGTTGAAGCCCACGCCCGGCCGGGCGACGTGGCGATTGGAATCAGCACCAGCGGCCGGTCTGCGAATGTGATTGCTGGTCTGCAGACAGCCCGCGCCTTGGGTGCTGGCACGATTGCATTGATCGGTGCAAATATCACAGGTCTGGCTGGTCTGGCCGATCAGGTGATTTCTGTGCCATCCTTGGATACACCGCGTGTTCAAGAGGCCCATGCAGTAATCATCCATATTCTGTGCGATATTGTAGAAACCAACCTGGTTAAATCCAGTTCACACACCCCTGGTATGTGAATATGAAAGATTATCTGTGGCTGAATATCAAAGACCTGCCTTATTTCCGCGCCTTGCTGCGCGCTGTGGAAGCCCGATTTTATGAAGATCTGGAATTGCCTGGTCCGGTGTTGGATGTCGGATGCGGGGATGGCCATTTTGCCTCGATTGCTTTCGACCGCCCCCTGGATGTTGGCATCGATCCATGGTGGACCCCGCTGCGTGAGGCGGCTGGGAGCGCGTCCTACCGGTTAGTGATCCAGGCTCAAGGCAACGATACTCCCTTTGCCACTGCCCAATTTGGCAGTGCGATCAGCAACTCTGTATTGGAACATATCCCTGACCTGGAACCTGTATTAATTGAAACAGCCCGTGTGCTCAAACCTGGCGCCCCCTTCTATTTTTGTGTTCCGAACCATACCTTCCTGAGCAGCCTTTCGATCGGGCGCTCCTTCGATCGGATTAAACTTACCTCGCTTGGCGATTCTTATCGGAATTTCTTCAACCGGATTGCCCGCCATCATCACTGTGACCCGCCGGAGGTCTGGCAGGAGCGCCTGGAACGCTGCGGGTTCGAGGTAGAGCAGTGGTGGCACTATTATTCACCGGCAGCCATGCAGGTATCCGAGTGGGGGCACTACCTGGGGCTGCCCGCATTGGTCAGCCATAAACTGACCGGGCGTTGGATACTCGCCCCCACGCGCTGGAACCTGGGGCCCACCTATCATCTCATAAAACGTCATTATCAAACCGACCCGCGCTGTGAAGATGGGGTCTGCACTTTTTATATCGCCCGCCGAATGTAGAGGCGCACTTGCGGGTGCACCCTCCAAAGAAAGTAAAACTATGGGTCTTAAAAAATATCCTTACTACTTGAAATCCATCATCGAATTGCTTGGCAATGTGCGCCCAATGAGCACTGTCTGGCAAATATTTTTGGCCAGGCTTACACCGAACAGCCGGCAAAATGCATCTGGATATCTAATTAGCTTGCCGCGCCAAAAAGTAAAGTTTAAGGTTCGAGGGGTAATGGATATTTGGAGCGTAAAAGAAACTTTTCTGGATCGATTCTACGAACGTTATGGAACGGAGGTTGGCGCCGGGTGGGTTATTGTCGATATCGGTGGGGGTATTGGCGATTTCACAACCTTCTCGGCTCGCGCCCATCCCAGCAACCAGGTTTTTGCTTTTGAACCCACCCCAGAATCATTCAATTTGCTGCAGGAAAACCTGGCCGAGAACCATGTCGCAAATGCGCAAGGTTTCCCCCAAGCCGTTTGGTCGGTAGAGGGAAGCTTGTGGATGGATACAACCACCGGCGAGCCCGGGCAATACGTCAGCAATTCTGGGAACCAGGCTGCGACTGAAATTGTTGCTGCAGGGGGAGGGGTAAACGTGCCCAGCATTACTTTAGCTCAGGTTTTCGAGCGCCTGGCAATCACTCAATGTGATTTACTGAAGCTGGATTGCGAGGGGGCAGAATATATGATTTTGTTCAGCACCCCTGAGGAAGCGTTGAACAAAATCCAGCGAGTTGTTATGGAATATCACGACAATATAACCGAATATACACATAAAGACCTGGTGAAGTTCTTGACCAATCGTGGATTCACAGTCAAGACGGTCCGAAATGTAGTTCATGATTACCTTGGATATCTCTACGCTGAGCGTTCAGTGACGCACACGTAGGAGGCGCACGAGGTCCCCGCGCAACTGTGCCCATACTCAATATGGATGAGCCAAGTGTTTTAGATTATTTAAAATACAAGCTGGCACCATGGAAATATCCTCCGGTGGAGGTTTTTCCCGATGAGCTAGCAGAATTCCCTGCAGGCAGCGATGCGTCTGAAGAGACGATTCTCGCGCTTGGAGGCGGACACCAAGGCGAGCTATCACAGGGGGTGCAAGGCGCAGACACAGGGGTGAGCACACAGAGTGTGCGTACACAGGAGGCGCACGTACAGGTGAGGCCCTATATGGCACTTACTGCCGTGCTGCTGGGGTTGGCCGCCCAGCGAACTTTGGAACCGAGCAGCGGCCGCGGGTGGAACGAGACCAGCGCGTTTGGGGTTATCCTTTTTATCATCGCAGCCGCGTTAGCCGCATGGGCAAGTTGGCGGGATGAGTGGCGGATCGCGGATCCGCCTGCTGTGCAAAGAGTGGATGACACCCTCAGGGTGCGGAGCGCGGCGCTGTTCATTGGCGTTGCATTGGCGTTGTTGGCATTATTTACCACGACCGACAACCGTTTCAGCGTGATTAACTTCAGTCTCCTGGCACTGGCCTTGATAGCTTTGGTTGCGACTTTTTGGCGCGGCAACGAAGGCGCATATGGGGTTGCACAGATAGGTGCACCTGAATATGCGAACGGACGAAAAACTATGCTTGCTTCCCTTAAGTGGGCGTTGGTGATCGGGATCGTTCTCTTAGTCAGCGCTTATTTCCGCTTTGCGCAGCTCAACCAAATCCCTGGGGAGATGAATAGCGATCACGCTGAAAAAATCTTAGACATCATTCGTTTATTGGCTGGGCAAACCAGCATCTTTTTCCCAAACAATGGCGGGCGCGAAGCCTTACAAATGTATCTAGCTGCCGGCCTAGTGAAGTTTTTTGGCCTAAACCTGGATTTCTTGCTGCTTAAAATAGTTTCTAGCGGAGTCGGTTTCCTCACCCTGCCGTTCTTCTATCTGATCGGTAAAGAAATCGGTAATAAGCGGGTGGGATTGCTGGCGATGGCTTTTGCCGGGATAGCTTATTGGCCGAATGTCGTCTCTCGCTTGGGATTGCGGTTGCCGTTTTATTTTTTATTTACTGCCTCAGCCCTGTATTTTCTTATCCGCGGCTTGCGGCGCGGCACGCGCAATGATTTTATCCTTCTCGGCATCGTTTTGGGGTTAAGCTTCTATGGTTACAGCGCTGACCGGATTCTCCCTTTTGTTATACTGATGGGCGTCGCTTTATATCTTGTGCATACACATTCATCCAATGAGCGAGAACAGGCGTTTTGGCTTGTTCTAATGGCTCTTGTTATTGCCCTAGTAATATTCTTCCCGATGCTGCGTTACCTGCTCGAGCAGCCTGGGATATTTCTCTACCGTACCTTGACCCGGGTAAGTGGGGTTGAACAACCCCTTCCCGCGCCAGCAGTCTTGATCTTTTTTAGGAATGCCGGGCGCGCATTAACGATGTTTTCCTGGTCGAATGGTGAAATTTGGACTACATCGATTCCGTTCCGCCCGGCATTGGATGTGGCTAGCGGAGCATTGTTTTGGATGGGTGCAGTAATTACTTGGATCGCCTATTTGCGCAGGCGTCATTGGGTTCATCTCTTTTTATTGCTTTCGATTCCCCTATTGATGCTGCCATCGATCTTGGCGTTGGCATTCCCAAGCGAGAATCCAAATTTATATCGTACAGCCGGAGCGGCGATTCCAGTATTCCTGCTCATTGGACTGGCGCTGGATGGTTTAATGACTGCAGTTGAAAAATCTTCCTTGGGCATTGGCGGTAAGCTGCAATCTCGAAAGATATTGTCATGGGGATTGGCAGGGATATTGATCTTCATTTCTGCCTACCAGAGCTACCACCTGGTGTTTGATCAATATCGTCAGCAATACCAATTGTCCGCCTGGAATACGACCGAAATGGGCGATGTGGTGCGGGGTTTTGCGGGAACTTATGGGAGTGTTGATAACGTCTGGGTAATGGGTTATCCATATTGGGTGGATACTCGCCTGGTGGGGATCACCGCTGGTTACCCGCTGCGGGATTTCGCCATGTTCCCGGAGGAAATCGGCCAGATCCCGGATAGCCCAGAGGCAAAGCTGTTTATTATTAATCCACAAGACGAAAAGGCAGTCTCGGCTCTCCAACAGCGATTTACCAACGGAATCCTGACCAGTCAACCGGCGAAGATACCTGGTAAAGAATTTTTAATCTTCTTCGTTCCACCCCAGATGGGATAAAATTCTTCTCGATGAATACTGCTGACCTCATTCCACCAAAATCAAAAAAGACTTTCCCGTTGTGGGGTCTTGATTTATTAATGGTTCTTGTTTTGCTCGCTGGCGCTTTTCTGCGCACGGCTGGGCTGTATTGGGGCGAATACCAGTACCTGCACCCTGATGAACGCTTCCTGGTTTGGGTAGGGACTGACATCACACCTACTAAAGACGTCGAGACGCCTGAAGGCATTAAGCAGACCTGGATGAGTCTTGGGGAGTATTTTGACACCCCAAACTCGACATTGAATCCAAATAATCGCGGGCATGGTTTTTATGTTTATGGGACCCTGCCAATGTTTATCACCCGTTTTGCCGTCGAATGGATCTACGGTCATTCTGGTTTTGATGTGATGACAAAAGTGGGTAGGGCTCTCTCTGCCCTGGCCGATTTACTAATGGTCTTACTGGTTTACCTCGCGGCTGCGCGACTATACGATAAGCGCGTCGGGCTGCTGGCAGGCGCCTTCTCTGCGCTTGCGGTACTACAGATCCAGCAATCCCACTTTTTCACAACTGACACCTTCAGCAGCCTATTTGCTTTTCTGGCGATTTACTTCGCGGTGCGGATTATGACCGACCCGCGTCCCTGGCCTGAGCCCTCCAGAGCTCTCACGGAAGATAATCCAAACGAAGCAGTAGTTCCATCTTCTTCTGGAGATGAGGCCACACCGGGGCGATCAGAACCCTGGGGTGCACAAAAAGGCGCTTCGATAAGAGCGTTTTTTCGCCACCCCTTATTCTGGTTGAGTATTCTCTTTGGGCTGGCATATGGCGGGGCGATGGCCTCCAAAATCAGTATTATTCCAATCGCCATCCTGCTGCCAGCCGCAATGGCCATCCGCATATCGAAAATGCCGCGCCAGCCATTGGGCTCGTTACGCAATTCAAACGCTGGCGTTACCTGGCTATCGCCGGGGTAGTGAGTTTTATCATTTTTCGCCTGGCGCAGCCTTATGCCTTTAGTGGTCCCGGTTTGCTTGGGATAAAGCCCAATCCCGAATGGCTGCGCCAGATTCGTGAACAACGCAGCCAGGCGACTGTTGAAGTTGACTTTCCGCCAGCAATGCAATGGGCCCGACGGTCGAAATTGTTTTCTTTTGCAAACTTGACCGTTTGGGGTCTTGGTCTGCCCTTGGGTTTACTGGCCTGGGCTGGTTTTCTTTGGGCCGGCTGGGAGATCCTCAGAGGCAAGTGGCGTACACATCTACTGCTTTGGGGCTGGACTGCGGCTTATTTCGTCTGGCAGTCTATGGCATTAAACCCAACGATGCGCTATCAATTGCCGATTTATCCATGCCTGGCGATCTTCGCCGCCTGGGGAGTCGTGCATCTTTGGGATGTCGGCAAGGAAAAACGCTCGGTACGTAGCAAGTTCATCGATTGGCGGCAGCTTGCTTCACTTGTGGTGGCTGGGGTTGTATTGGTCAGTAGTTTGCTCTACGCAGTGGGTTTCGCCAGTATTTACACCCGACCGATTACCCGGGTGGAAGGTTCGCGCTGGATTTATCAAAATATCCCTGGTCCGATCAATTTGCATCTTCAAAGCCCGACTGGCACGCTCAATCAACCTCTGCCGTTTCCATATAACAGCAGCATAATGGCAGGTTTGCCCTACCAGGTTAATTTTTCTCCACAAGCATCTGGATTGCTTACTGAAGTTTATCTGCCCAAGGTTCGTGATCTGCAGTTGAATCCACATGAAAACAACCTGACCCTGACAATCTTGAGCCCAGACGGTACGACATTAGCATCCACAAGCCAGAAGATTAAAAATAACCAGCAATTGGGATCGAGCGGCGCAGAAGATCCCGCTGGCCAGGCATTTACCCTGCAGTTTGAGCAACCGGTTCAGTTAGAAAAAGGGGAAAGCTATATTCTTCGCCTGGAAGTCGCTGGCGCGCCGCCGGTTGCCTTGTTAGATGGGCAAACCAGCCTGAGGTTTATCAGCGATACCGGTGAGTATACCGACTACCCAGCTTTCAGCGCCTATGGGCCTGATTGGAAGGGGGCTGCTTCAACTACCCAAATGACGCCAAAAAACAACGGTGTCCTCGTTGAAATTTTCTTACCGGTTGGCGATCGGCTATTGGTAACTGACCAGCCAGTAAAGCTGGCTGTCACGATGCAGCCCGATGGCAGCGAGCCGGGTTTGCAGCCGGAAACTTTGCTTGGGCGGGTGGTAACTCAAGATGATCCGCGCGGCCCAGGTTATGCATTTACGCTGAATGAACCGGTTTACCTGAATGCAGGTCAAAGTCTTCAGCTCGGCCTGGCTGTTTTGGAAAATCAAGCAGCAATCAGTCTCAGTGGAGCTGGCATTGCCAACGAAGGTGAATGGGACGATGGCATGCCGGTGCGTATTGACGGCTATGATGGTTTTGGCGGGATATACCCGCTCGATCTAAACTTTAACATGTATTGGGATGACAATCCCGAAAAAATGGAACGCTTTCTGCGCATTCTTGATCAAGCGGAATATGTTGTGATTACCTCCAACCGGCAGTGGGGAAGTTTACCGCGCATTCCTGAGCGTTTCCCAATGACCACCGAGTATTATCGAAATTTGTTGGGCTGCCCGCCTGAGCAAGATATCGTCTGGTGTTATCGAGTTGCCCAGCCAGGGCAATTTCAAGGTGGGCTTGGTTTTGATTTGGTCAAAGTATTTCAATCCGATCCCCAGGTTGGTCCGCTGCGAGTAAATGACCAGTTCGCAGAGGAGGCTTTCACTGTCTATGATCATCCGAAGGTATTGATCTTTCAAAAGAATGAAAATTATGATGCGCAAAAAACCCGAGAGATCCTGAGCAGCGTCGATTTTACGAAGGTGAATCGCCTTGCACCATTGAAATTTACCTCCCATCCAGCCGATTTACTGCTTCCTCTCGAGCGCTGGGTGGAACAGCAACGGGGTGGGACCTGGGTAGAATTATTTAATCCGGATGCTTTGGTTAATCGCAGCCAGGTATTCGCTGTTGTACTGTGGTATCTGAGCCTGGCAGCCTTGGGTCTGATCGTGTACCCAATCTTGCGCCTTGCGCTGCCAGGCCTTTCTGACCGAGGTTATCCATTGGCGCGCACCGCGGGCTTGCTGATCCTATCCTACCTGGTTTGGATTGCCGGCTCACTGCGCGTGCCTTTCAGCCGGGGGACAATTAGCCTCGTTTTGCTGCTGCTCTTAATTCTAGGTGGGATACTTGCCTATCTACAACGACATGAGTTAGGCCGGGAGCTGCGTAAAAATATACGCTATTACCTGATTATCGAAAGCTTATTCCTGGCGTTTTTCGTGCTCGTCTTGCTGATCCGCCTGGGCAACCCGGATTTATGGCACCCTTACAAGGGCGGTGAGAAACCGATGGACTTCGCATATTTCAATGCGATCCTAAAGAGTACATCGTTCCCACCTTATGATCCATGGTTTGCTGGCGGTTATCTCAATTACTATTATTACGGCTTCGTCTTTGTAGGGGTTTTGGTAAAGTGGCTTGGGATCACACCCGCCGTAGCCTACAATATTATCCTGCCTACTTTGTTTGCTCTGATCGCCATGGGTGCCTTTTCCATTGCCTGGAACTTATACCTGGGAGTAAAACCGCCGGATCCAAACGATCAGCGTTTGAGGTTTAACATAAGTCCATACTGGGTCGGCCTGTCTGGCGCTTTGGGAATGGCCTTGCTGGGAAACCTCGGTACGGTTAAGATGATCTACCAGGGATTTCAGCGATTGGTTGCCCCCGGGGGCGCTATCGAAGATTCCACGCTGCTGATGCGCCTGGTTTGGGCTGGACAAGGTTTTCTGCGCAACCTGACCGGGAGTGCCTTGCCCTACGGTTTAGGTGAATGGTATTGGAATCCCAGCCGGGTTATCCCATCCCCGGGCGAGGTCGAGCCAATCACCGAGTTCCCATTCTTCACTGTAATTTATGCCGACCTCCATGCCCACTTGTTCTCACTTACCTTGGCTTTGTTGGCCTTGGGTTTTTGCCTGTCGGTTGTATTAGGGCGTGGCCGGTGGAAAAATCTTTTAAGCGGAGCATTGGGATTCCTTCTAGGCGCTTTGGCTATTGGGGCGCTGCGGCCGACAAACACCTGGGATTTTTATACCTATCTGGCCTTGGGCAGCATCGCCGTGGCTTATGGGCTGTGGCGTTATTATCAGCCTTTGACTACTTTAAGCCCGATCGCTGAAGGAAATGAAGGTATTCCCTCACGTTCCCCTCTACGGGCAGCTTTCGTGAACATGCCCGTAAACGTGCAGAGGATTGTCGTGACGGGTGGGGGAGTGCTTCTGCTCGTTGCCCTTGCTACGCTGCTATATCTACCCTACTCCCAATGGTACGGTTTAGGGTACGGCAAAATTGCTTTTTGGCAAGGCCTGCGTACTCCATTGCCAGCTTATTTTACGCATTGGGGATTGTTCCTGTTCATAATTGTCTCCTGGCTAATTTGGGAGACACGCGATTGGATGGCAAGCACGCCGGTTGTAAGTTTACAAAAGCTCCAGCCATATCGCAGTCTAATTATTGGTGCTGTCGTCTTTTTGCTTCTGTTCACGGTGGCAATGGCGATAAAACTTCCTTTAGGCAATACATCTCCTTTTGGAAACGGGGTCGTGGTTGCCTGGGTGGCTTTGCCATTGGCTGCCTGGGCGGGGCTGCTTCTGCTGCGGCCTGATCAGCCGGATGCGAAGCGAATTACCTTGTTCTTGATCGGCACCGGTTTAACTTTGTCGTTGATGGTCGAGGTCATTGTTTTAGTTGGGGACATCGGGCGAATGAATACGGTGTTTAAGTTTTATCTGCAGGTGTGGACGCTAATGGCAGTTTGCGCCGCAGCAGCATTGGGTTGGCTGCTGTGCACTTTGCCGGAATGGCTGCCCGGTTGGCGCAATGCATGGAGTGTAAGCCTGGCAATCCTGATTGCGGGCGCAGCATTGTTTCCGCTAACTGCCAGCCGGGCAAAAATTTTAGACCGGATGACGGACACTGCCCCGCATACCTTGGATGGCATGAAGTACATGGCTTATGCTACCTATGATTGGGAAGGCGTGATGGATTTAAGCCAGGATTACCGGGCAATCCGTTGGATGCAAGAACATGTCGAAGGGTCGCCGGTGATTGTCGAAGCGAACCTGAGGGATCTTTATCGCTGGGGATCGCGTTTTTCTATCTATACTGGCTTGCCAGGGGTAGTAGGTTGGGAATGGCAGCAGCAGCAGCAGCGTGCATTAACTCCGGGAAGCTGGGTGAGCGACCGGATAGCCGAAATTGATAACTTCTATACAACGACCGATCTATCCGCGGCCCGGGCATTCTTGAAGAAGTACAATGTTAAATATATTGTCCTTGGTCAGCTAGAAAGGAATCATTATCCTGGTCCAGGATTAGATAAATTTGCTAATAAGGGCGATCAATCAGGAGCGTCCCTACCCTGGCGCGAAATCTATCGAGATGGAACGACCGTGATTTTCGAAGTTAATTCGTGATCCGTAGGGGCGCGCCTGAGTTTGCGCCAAAGGTGTGCGCCCTGTCGAGGAGATAATTTTGGTCTACGTTGTATCCTGGTGGATTCTAGTTGAATTGTTGGGCCTGGCGGCCATGCCAATTGCCTATCGGGCTTTGCGTTGGCTGCCGGATCGCGGCGTAGCATTCAGTAAGGTAATCGGTTTACTGATCGCAAGTTATATCCTCTGGTTGGGGGCTACCAGCGGCTTTGTTAATAACAATACGATCGGGATCCTGGTTGCCATTTTATTCGTTTTTGGGGTTTCGGCCTACCTGCTGCGGAGCGGCGACCAATTCGGTCAATTTCTGGATTTTATCCGCCAAAACAAACGTTTAATCCTGATCATCGAAGGCCTGTTCACGCTTACCTTCGTTGCCTGGGTTGTCTTGCGCGCTTTCGCGCCCGACAAAGTGATGAATGCTGGGGGCGAGAAGTTCATGGAAATGGCTTTTCTAAATGGCGTACTGAATAGCCCAAATTTTCCGCCCGCAGACCCTTGGCTGGCGGGTTTCTCGATCTCCTATTATTATTTCGGTTACGTCATGATGGGCTTGATGACCCGCTTCACAGGCGTCCCCTCAGGGGTGGGTTTTGAATTATATGACGCCATGCTTTTCGCCTTGACGGTGACCGGTGCATTCGGGATTGTTTACAATTTGGTTGCCAGGGCAAGGGCAGGTGATGATAACAGCAAGCCGCACGATTCCGATTGCTCCATCCGCCAACCGGTAACGTATGGTTTACTTGGGGCGCTCTTTGTGGCTTTCTTAGGCAATTTAGAAGGATTGTTGGAAAGCCTGTATAGCCGGGGGGCTTTATCAGAAAATTTTTGGCGGTGGATCGATATTCCTGGTCTTCTTGGCGCCCCGGTGACTGGTTCTTGGATACCCTCTGGGGGATTCTTTGGCTGCTGCTGGCGAGCATCACGCGTACTGCAGGATTATGATTTACTTAAACAGCCCATTGGGGTGAGTCCAATCACCGAGTTTCCTCTGTTTAGTTTCTTGTTAGGGGACAACCATCCCCACGTATTGGCGCTGCCGTTTGTCCTGCTTATGATCGTCATGGCTTTTAATCTTCTGCAGCGTCAGATTTCGAGGCCGACCCCTCAAACAATTTCTTGGTGGAATCCTGCCAGGGCCGTTCTGGACAATGATTGGCCGCTCCTTCTTTTTTATGCTTTTTGCCTGGGGGCGTTGGGTTTCTTGAATACCTGGGACATGCCCATATACCTGGCTTTGGTTGCACTGGCATATGGGATTGGTGAGTATTACCGCATGGGATTGGGAAAACCCACCTGGGAGCTTTTCTTACGTACGATGTACCTGGCAGTGAGTTTGATCGTGCCTGCCATCCTTTTCTATTTATTCTTTTATCTAGGTTTCAGTTCTCAGGCCGGGGGCGTCTTACCATACGTATTCATGCCTACGCGTTTGCCTCAGTTTTTAGTCATGTTTGGCACATTCATCTATTTTGTGCTGTGGTTCCTTATTGTGACGACGATCCGAAAGTCGCGCGCTGAGGGAAAGACACAAACTTTGCGCGGGTTTTTGAGCGCCTGGGGATGGATTTTCTTACTCAGCCTGGCTCTAATGGGATTTTTCCTATTGGCCATCTTGCTTGCCGCCGCAACCGGACAGTTAGAAAACCCGGTTGTAGCGGGTCTGCTTGGAGGAGGTTCGATAAACCAGGCGATTGTGCGCTCTCTTACGGCGAGGATTGCGAATCCCTGGTTATTTATTTTGCTGACAGGGATGCTTGCCTTGGCGGTAAATAATATACGTAATACAGGACAACCCGCGCTTGAACCCGACGGATCGGTTTCGAAGTATGGGCGCACCGGGGCGATTAGTCAGGAGACAGAAACACGGGGAGTGTATCCTTACGACCCAAGCAGTTTATTCACTTTCCTACTCGTTTTCCTGGGCCTTGGTTTAACCTTGAGCGTGGAATTTCTATATCTACGCGATAGCTTTGGCGTGCGCATGAATACTGTATTCAAGTTTTATTTTCAGGGCTGGATCTTAATGGGTTGCGCCAGCGCGTACGCCCTTTGGTGGCTGCTAAATCCTGGCAAAACAGTGTTAAATATCTTCAGTCGGAGTGTTTTTATTCTCGGCGCAATCGCCCTAATTGCCGCAGGAATGATTTACCCGCTGACTGCCAGCTATGCCCGCGTGGATGGCCTACGCGGCACACCCAATCTCGACGGGACATCTTCCCTGGCGCAAGCTAACCCAGATGATTGGGCAGCAATAAACTGGTTAGTCACAAATGGCATGGGTGTCGTAAATCCTGGGCGCGCCGCTCAGGACACCGCCAACTCAGGTAGTTGGGGATTGCCAGTGATTTTGGAGGCGCCCGGAAGATCGTATAATTACGAAGGCCGAATCAGCGCCTTCAGCGGTTTACCGACCCTACTCGGCTGGGCAATTCACGAATCCCAATGGCGCGGTAATTACGATGAACAAGGACGACGTGAACCTGATATTCAGACCATCTATTCAACCAAGAGCGGCGACCTTGCTCTAGAGCTGTTGCAAAGATGGCAGGTAAAATATGTAATTGTTGGTCCGAGCGAGATCAGCTACATCCAACAATTATGCACCGATCCGAACCGGGCTTGTAACCTGAACCGCGCCTTGAGCAAATTTGACACAACCCTGGAAACGGTATTCAAGCAGGGAAATGTAACGATCTATAGAGTGCCGCCGGCCAACTAACCCGCGGCTTACGAATGACGTAGGAACTGCATCTAGCCAATGATGAATTTACAAAAAATCACGTTTGAACACAGCTTGTTTGCTGCCGCGCTGCTGCTAGGCGTCGCCATCCGCTTTGTGAATCTTGGAACGGCGCCGCTTACGGATAGCGAGGCCAACCTGGCGCTGCAAGCTTTAGCGCTCGCCAAAGGAAACAGCATAGCCGCCCAAGCGCTCAGTCCGGAGCCGGGATATATCGTGCTGACCAGTTGGCTGTTCAGCATGTTTGGCAGCAGCAATTTCCTGGCACGATTTTGGCCAGCTTTGGCTGGTTCCCTGCTGGTGCTCTTGCCCTGGATTATTTCGCGACCGAGGAGTCGTCCAGCGAGGTATGGATATGGACCCAGATAGCAGCGCGGGTGCACAGCCAGGTACCCGCGCAGACATCCGCGCGGGCTTACACACAGGTGCGCTCCAACGGACGGCTATCGTTATGGCATTTGGATTGGCGCTGACCCCAGGGTTGGCAGCCGCATCCCGTCAGGCTGGTGGAACAATGATGGCTGTGGCGTTTTTATTATTAGCCAGCAGCATCTTCATCGCCCGGCCGTGGAATAATTGGTCCATTGTGGCTGGTATATTGGGGGGGCTTGCTCTGCTCTCCGGCCCGGCCGTGGTTACTGGCCTGATCATCCTCGCCTTGGTCGGGTTGTTTGCCTGGAAATATTTTCACTTCGAGCGGGTTTCTCGGGCGTTTTATATCGCCCTCGTTTTAACAATTTTGCTAATCGGAAGCAATTTGTTTCGCTTTCCCGCGGGTTTGGCTGCCTGGCTAGACACCATTCCTGCCTATCTTCAAGGTTGGTTAGCCCCGGTTATCCCAGGTTTGGGCGTCCCTGCTTTGCGCCTTGTAGCTGCATTGATCATTTACCAACCCGTCGCGGTGGTCTTTGGGTTGGTAGGCGCTGTGCGCAGCATGTTCTTTACACCTGATCGCCAGAAACGCCTCAAGATCGGTTTGATCCTGGTGTGGGTATCGGCCGCGTTGGTTCTAGTCCTGGCCTATCCAGCGCGCCAGGCAGTGGATCTTTCCTGGGTGTTAGCGCCGTTATGGGCGGTGGCGGCCTGGGAGATCCAGCGCTATCTACCGGCCAGGGCAAATGAAGAGAAGACGACCAATAATCGCCTGGTTTCAATTATCCAGGCGCTCCTCTTGATTATCTTGTTTGGATTATTATGGTACTCGTTGGCCTCGATTAGTCGCCTCCAGGGGGATGAGACTGGACGGCTGATGCGCTATGTTGTTATCATCGGCATTCTGGCGTTGGGCGCATTGATGACGATTCTGATCCAGTTGGGCTGGTCATGGGAGGTTGCCAGGAATGGCCTGGCCTGGGGTGTGTTGGGGGGCTTGGCTTTATTCTCGATTTCCACACTTTGGAGCACGGCTTATCTGCGTGCGAACTTGCCTCAAGAGATATGGACTAAGTCACCAGGAATCGGGAAAATTGACCTGTTCACGAAGACCCTGACGGATATCTCCCTTCAGAATACAGGCAGGCCGGACAGCATCGATATTGTATCTGAGGTTGGTGATGCTTCGATGCGTTGGGCCCTGCGCGGTTTCTCGAAAACCGAGTATGTCGAGAAATATTCCGAAAATAACCTTCCCTCGATATTAATCACTCGCCAGACTCAAGATAGTCCTGCATTGCTGGCTGCTTACCGCGGCCAAGATTTTGCCTGGTGGCTGACTCCTGGTTGGAATGGGCCATTGCCGGATGATTTTGTAAGTTGGTTAACATTCCGGAACGCGCCGGTCCAGCAAGCAAGTATCATCTTGTGGGCCAGGAGTGATCGCTTTCCGGGTGGAATCCTGGCTCCGCTGGATCCGGGGAATGATTCATCATCGCCGTTGCCAGCCGCTGAAGATGAATCATCTGATTCTTCTGATTTAATCCAAAAATGAAGAGATCGATTATGTCGCCTCAAGAATTACCTTCCATAATTGCTATCGATGGTCCTGCTGCGTCTGGAAAATCGACTTTGGGGAAAAAGGTGGCCGACAGCTTAGGCTATATGTTTTTTGATACCGGTGTGATGTATCGGGCGGTGACCTGGCTCGTTCTAGAACGTGGCATTCTCGTAGATAATGTCGATGAGGTTTCTGATTTAGCTGAAAAATGCGAAATTGATGTACGCCCCCCGTCGGTTTCCGATGATCGAAGCAACGATATTTTCGTGGATGGCCAGGATATCACCTGGGAAATCCGCAGTAAACAAGTCGAAGGGCAAGTCTCGACAGTCTCCACATATCCTCGGGTACGCCAGGCGCTTTCACTCCAGCAAAGGCGCATCGGGCTGAGGGGGCGGGTGGTTATGGTTGGGCGAGATATCGGCAGCGCAGTCTTGCCGGAAGCCGATCTAAAAATATTTCTAGACGCCAGCGCCGAAGAGCGAGCCCGCCGGCGCTGCCAAGAAAAACTTCAGCGTGGGGAGGATGCCAATTATGCAGAAATCCTGAAGGGCATCCTCTGGCGTGACGAGATCGATTCCAGTCGGTCGGTCTCTCCCCTGGTCCAAGCCGAAGATGCGATCAGAATCGATTCCGACCACATGGATATTGCCGAAGTTTTCGATGTAGTGATGAATTTGGTTAAGGGGAAGCACCTATAGGGCGCCCGTATAGCCATGGCTGAAGCATATCGTGTTCCCTTGAAAAATCAATTGGCGCGGAGTGTACTCCGTCCATTTTTTCGTGGTTTATTTTATTTATTGGCCGATGTTCGCATCACTGGCAAAGAGAATATTCCTGAAAATGGCGCTTATTTGATTGCCATGAACCATGTTTCAATTTTTGACCCGCCTTATGTCGTCGCTTTTTGGCCACGCTGCCCTGAGGCCATCGGCGCCGCTGAAATTTGGTCGAAACCAGGTCAGGCCTCCCTGGCGCGCCTTTTTGGCGGTATCCCGGTCCAACGTGGGCTTTACAACCGGCAATCTGTTGAGCGCATGCTGGCTGCCCTGGCCGTAGGACGACCACTGGTGATCGCCCCCGAAGGCGGTCGTTCCCACAATCCAGGGATGAAGCGAGGTCTGCCTGGGGTTGCTTATCTGATGGACCAAGCCCAGGTTCCAGTCGTTCCAGTGGGTATTGTTGGGACTACGGACGATTTTTTTAAACGGTCAATGAATGCGTGGAAATCTAAAGCTCAAGCCTCATGGGATGTAAAGCGACCAGAATTACAGATGAATATTGGACGGCCAATCACTTTGCCAGTGATCCAAGGCCGGGGTGATGAACGTCGGGCTGCACGGCAGCAAAATATTGATTTCATTATGCTTCAGATTGCTGCATTGCTGCCGCAGGATTATCAAGGCGTCTACCAGGATGGCACAAAGGGCGCACACATAGAGGCAATCACACAGGAGGATGAATCCGAATGAGCGAAACCACCTCTGGCGTCCCAATCCCATATAATCATGCCAGTCTCGAGAACCGCCGCCATTTTCTACGCTGGATGATTAAAAATATTGGTTTTACTTTCCTGGCTCGAGTCGATCAGGTCGAAGGGGTGGAAAATATTCCGGATCACGGCGCCGCGATTCTGATGATCAATCATATTGCCCTGATCGATCCAATTGTGGTGATGCACGTCGCCCCGCGTAATATTGTCCCTCTGGCGAAGGAAGAGGTTTACAGCTATCCAATTATCGGAGTATTTCCGCGCCTCTGGCAGGTCATCCCAGTTCGCCGCGATGAATTTGATCGGCGGGCGATCCACCAGGTGTTACAGGTACTTTCGGCTGGTGAAATCGTCCTGGTTGCGCCGGAAGGAACTCGCAGCCCACAACTTCAACAAGGGCGGGATGGCGTGGCTTACCTGGCAAACCGCAGCAAGACGCCAATTATTCCTGTAGCGATCAGCGGAACGCGGGGGTTTCCGACGCTGCCCTACAAACCCCGTTGGAAAGCCCCAGGCGCGCACGTGCGCTTTGGTCGTCCATTTCGTTTTCGGATAAACGAAAAAGCAGATCGATATCAACTGCGGAAAATGACTGACGAGGCGATGTTTATCCTGGCGGCTATGTTGCCGCCTGAACAGCGTGGGTTTTATTCGGATTTTACTCAGGCTACCCTGGATACTATTGAGTGGATCTGATAGACTTAGAGATGCATTTATGCATCTCATCTTCACCCTGCTCACCAACCATGCATTTATCGATCCTCCCAAAGGTTTACTGGGTTGGGTAGTATTCTCACTCCTGTTTGTTTTAATCGGGTTATTGCTCTATACTTGGAGGAATTTTCGGGGAGGTTTTGCTAGCCGTTGGGGGAAGAAACAATCTTTACTCTTTGCCATCCTCCTGATCACTACTCCCCTCGCCACCTTGTTTTTTGGGTTTCGCCTTTATCCATCATCGGCGTATTTTGGGGCTGCAGAATTGATGCCCCCGCCAGGCTTGACGATGGATCTGAGCGGGCCAAACGCGATGATCTTTTCCGCGATTCCTTGGATTCTGGCTGGCGGTTTGCTTGGTCCGCTGCCAGCCGCAGCCCTAGGCTTCTTATCGGGGATCCTAACTGCCCTATGGGGGACGCATAGCCCTTTTACGCCTCTTGAAATCACCCTGATCGCAATTTTATTTAGCGCCGCGGCCTGCCAAAGATATCGCACGAAATTGTTCCAGCTCCTTCGCCAACCTGTTTTTGCCGCGCTGCTCTTAGCCTTGCTCTATCCCATTCTTTATTTGACCACGGCGCCGTTTACCAGCCAATTTTACCCAACGCCATTTTTCCCGGTGTCTTATTCATTGGTTGTGCAGTTCGATTATGCAATCACTAACTTGCCAGCCGCCTGGCAAGTTATGGTGATCGCATTATTCATGGCGAGTATTTTCGCACAGGTGGTTAAAGCAGCGCTGCCCCTCTATTGGGGTGGTCGAGGCCCTCTCCAGCCCTCACCAGAAGAACGCAGCTTACAAGTACGATTTTTTTATAGCATTGCTCCGATAGGGATACTTCTGGTTGTCGCCATGTTAATCGGCAGTTGGATTATCGCTGGTTCTGTAGCGCGCGATATGCTAAGAAACCAAATGCGGACAACTGTTAAAACTGTCGCTGAACAGCTTCCATACTATCTGGAAACAGGTCAGGCTTTGATTGCTCAGATAGCGGCTGATCCACGCCTATCCACGACGCCGCCGGACCAAATGGAGACTCTGCTTGAAAACTTAATCAAGTCGGGTACATTTTTTAGCCAGTTGGTTGTACTGGATCAAGATAGCAATGTTATCTCAGCCTATCCGGATTACCAATATACTGGGGCGCAGCTTCCAGTTCAAGAGCAAGTTGGGTTCCAGATAGCCCTGTCGGGATTTCCTCTCCAGTATTACAGTATTCCCCCCAGAAAGGGCAGCTCAACCGCCCAGACATCTTTCATCGTTCCTTTGCAAAATCTCGATTCAAATCCTACGCAGCATGCGGAAAAGCGCATACTCATTGGTAGGGCAGATTTGGGCGTCAATCCATTTACCCACCCATTGGTTAGCAGCCTGGATGACATGCGCTCGAATTATTCAGGAATTGGTTGGCTAAACTATTCGGCGATGATCCTCGATGAGAATCACAGCATTCTGACACATCCTCAAGCGGAATTGCTGATGACTGAATATACCGGTCGAACCGATGGTCCAGAACTCTCGTATGAAGAAACTGGCTCCGATGGAAGTAAGATGCTTGTATATTATCAGGCGGTCGATGGTTATCCCTGGTCGGTGGTAATGACTGTACCCATGCAAGCTGCCCAACAATTATCACTGCGCATTGCAGCGCCGCTGCTGGGCATGATTGCGATCCTGACCGCCATGGCAGTGGTTGTGCTCAATATGAGCATACGCATGGTGACCAATTCCTTGGTGAGCCTGGCTGGTGAAGCGGAGGCTTTGGCGCAAGGGAAGTTGGACCAACCTTTACCCATCGAGGGTGAAGACGAAGTTGGGCAGCTCCGCAAAGCCTTCGAAAAAATGCGCCTTAGTCTAAAAGCGCGGCTGAGAAGAACTAAACCAACTCCTGAAGGTCAGCCAAGGCGTTGCGGCGAATCTAGAAATGGCAGAAGCCGTCCAACCCGTCTTGGAATCAGCGTTAACGATGGGCGGCTGTCTGGCTCGGGTCGCATTGGCTCCAGCCGTGGTTCCGGAATTGAATGGATCTTCTTCTGAGCCGATCATATACAGTGCCGGCCCAGGGCGAAGCCTGTATATGGACCTGGATGAGCAAATCCTGGCTTTGACTCGCCAGAAAGAACGCTTAATTATGAGCGACCTGACCCGGCCGCGTTTATTGGTTTTAGCCTCAAGCAGCCCCACCACTTCAGAATTGCCTCACCCAGCGTCGATTATTGCTTTCGCCTTGCGTCACGAAAACCAATATTATGGCAGTATGTGGGTAGCTTATGATCAGCCGCACACATTTCCGGATGACGAGGTGCGTTTTCTGGCAACCCTGGCCAGCCAGGCCGCAATCGCGGCGACGAATGCTCGCTTATTTATGACGGCTGAGATTGGCCGGCAGCGTCTTGCCGCGATCCTGGCCTCAAGCCCTGATCCGGTGTTGGTGACCAATCAGCATAATCATTTGATCCTGGCGAACCCGGCTGCATGGCATGTCTTGGGAATTGGACCCGAAGCCCAACTCAACCGTCCAATTGAACAAGTGGTTACTCATAAAGAACTGCTTAATCAACTCCTTGGCGTCAGTGGTGAAAATGGTTCAACTGAAATAAAGATTGGTGAAGGAAAAACCTACCTGGCGGCAATTTCAACTGTGGAAGCGGAAGGTCAACGCGTTGGTAGGGTTTGTGTTCTTCGGGATGTTACCCAATTCAAGGAATTGGATGCTTTGAAATCCGAATTCGTTTCCACGGTGAGTTATGATTTGCGCACTCCTTTAGCGTTGATGCGGGGCTACGCCACAATGATGGAGATGGTTGGTCAGCTTAATGAACAGCAGTTAAATTATGTGCGCAAGATTCTCGGAGGCGTGGAGAATATGTCGCGCCTGGTGAACAACCTGTTAGACTTGGGCAGGATTGAAGCTGGCGTTGGATTGCAAACAGAGCTAGTCTCCGTTTGTGAGGTTGTAGAGCGCGTGGTCAATACCCTGCAAATCCAGGCAACCCAAAAGAAAATTCAAATCAGGACAGAATTTCCCACAGAAGGGGAGCATTTGGAGGTTGAGGCAGACTCGGCTTTAATCCAACAAGCCTTGAGCAACCTTATCGAAAATGCGATCAAATTTACCCGCAGCGACGGAAAGATTATAATCGGCGTCCAACCTCAGGCTGATCGGGTCGTTTTTGAAGTCAGCGATAATGGGATTGGGATCTCTCCGATGGACCAACCCCGATTGTTTGAAAAATTTTACCGAAGCCCGCAGCCGGTTGCCTCAGAAAACCAGGGCAGCGGTCTTGGTTTGGCAATTGTGCGCTCGATCACCGAGCGACATTGCGGACAGGTTTGGTTGGAAAGTCAACTGGGCAAAGGCAGCACTTTCTATATGGCCATTCCCTACCGACAGCCAAAAGGATGAACTTTTGTAGAAATGTCAGATTTGGTGGTAAACTAACGCATCACTACATAGGGGAAGATAAATAAGATAATGCTTAAAAAATGGGCATTTTCTTGACCAATAAAACCCGCATCTGGTATAATTATAAGATACGATTCCGACCGAAAACGGAGCCCCGCACAAAGCGTTTGAGAATGATACTCATGCGCTTGTCTTTGTCTGTCTATCTATCACACGAAATCGACCAATCATACCCACGGATTAGATTTGTATCCAAAACGATTCTAAACGGGTTGTTCAGAATCAACCGTTTATTTCAAGCATCAGGAGGTAGTAGTGGAAACTAAGGGATTAACCGCACTTCGCATCAGTCTGGCCTCACCAGAGACGATCCGTAGCTGGTCCTATGGGGAAGTCCTCAAACCTGAGACAATTAATTACAGACGATTAAGACCAGAAAAGGATGGATTATTCTGCGAAGCGATTTTTGGCCCCACTCGCGATTGGCAATGTTATTGCGGAAAATATAAAAATATTCGTTACAAGGGAATTGTATGCGATAAGTGTAATGTTGAAGTTACACGTTCTTCCGTACGTCGCGAGCGAATGGGACATATCGAGCTCTCAGCTCCGGTGGCGCATGTCTGGTACACCCGTCGAATTCCATCTTATCTTGGATTGCTTTTGGATATTTCTCGCCGCAACCTGGACCGCGTTTTGTATTTTGCTCAATATGTAGTCACCTATGTGGACGAAGAAGCGCGCCAGAAAGCGCTTAAGCGTCTTGAAGAGAAAATTACAACAACAGAGCGCGAACAAGCTGCCAAGATTAATGCCAAGATTGCCGAGATCAAAGCCGGAAGAGACCGCCAGCTAGCTGAATTGCAGCAGCAGCAAACCCTGGTAGAACAGCGCTATGATGAATCCCTGGCGGAAAAACTCGACCCGATCATCAAATCTGGCCAGCGTATGGAAGGCAGCCTGCGCGAGCGCAATAGCGAAGCTGCTCGAACAGATATTCATTTCCCAGATTCGGATTTCGTCATCGTCACTGCAGGTGAAGTCATCAGTGGGCCGGCAATTACGAAGCTGCAAAAATATGTCAAAGAGCGCCTCGAAGAACTCGAGAATGAGAACAAAGATCAGAAATTGCGCGAGCTTGAACACATCCGTATGGATCGAGAGCAGGTACGGGCTGAGGCTGAGATGGGCATGGAAGGTCAGCGCGGCGCACTCGATGATCAGTCGAAGGATGCTCGCGATGAAAACGCGCGCATGCGCGACGAGCTTTTAGATTTACGCCCTTTGACTTTTATGGGCGAAACACGCTATCGTGAACTCAAACAGCGCTGGGGCCAGGTATTCCGGGCGGATATGGGCGCTGAAGCTTTCTATGATATCTTACGCCGCCTGGACCTGGATAAATTAGCTGAAGAGTTATGGCATGAAGTGCGCACCTCACGCAGTAAACAGAAGCGTAAAAAAGCAACGAAGCGCCTTAAGGTTGTGGAAGCTTTTCGCCGCTCAGGCAACCGCCCCGAGTGGATGGTGCTAACTGTACTGCCGGTTATACCGCCTGATTTGCGCCCCATGGTACAACTGGACGGCGGCCGATTTGCTACCTCAGACTTGAATGACCTCTATCGCCGCGTAATCAATCGCAATAATCGCCTCAAGCGTTTGCTCGAACTCGGAGCTCCAGATGTTATTGTGCGTAATGAAAAGCGTATGCTGCAGGAAGCAGTTGACTCCTTGATCGACAACAGCCAACGCGGCAAAGCTCTGTCACGGCGTGGGCGTCGCGAGCTGAAATCTTTGAGCGACATGCTTAAAGGTAAAAAAGGCCGTTTCCGCCGCAACCTGCTCGGCAAGCGAGTGGATTATTCCGGGCGTTCGGTTATTGTCGTCGGCCCGAAACTCAAGCTCTATCAATGCGGCCTGCCAAAGAATATGGCCCTGGAGCTGTTTCGTCCCTTCGTGATCGCCCGGTTGGTGCTGCATAATTACGCGGCCAATGTTAAAGGCGCCAAACGTTTTATCGAACGTAACCGCCCTGAAGTTTGGGAAGTTCTGGAAGAAGTCATCAAAGAACGGCCTGTTTTACTCAACCGTGCCCCGACTTTGCACCGCTTGGGTATCCAGGCTTTTGAGCCCATCCTAATCGAAGGTTCAGCCATTCAGCTTCATCCATTGGTTACAACTGCCTTCAATGCTGACTTTGACGGCGACCAGATGGCTGTGCATGTCCCGCTTTCGCAGAAAGCAGTTAACGAGGCGCGCCAATTGATGCTCTCGTCCCGGAATTTGCTGAAACCTGCTGATGGGGAACCAATTATCAGCCCATCGAAAGATATGGTGCTTGGGGTTTATTACCTCACCAAAGCTGATACGCTCGTCCACCACGGCGATGGGCGCATCTTTGCCGACATGGATGAAGTCGAACTGGCTTACAGTCTAAAACAGATTCATATCCATGCCAACATTAAGCTGCGCGTGATGACCTGGTATGATGACAGCAATACTCGCCTGGCAGCAGCCGAAGAAAGAATCGTGGAAACGACTGTTGGTCGGGTAATCTTTAACCGTATCCTCCCGCCAGAAGCTCACTTCATCAACCAGCTTTTGGATAAGGGCGAACTGAAAGACCTTGTTTACGATCTTTACAGAATTTGCGGCGCTGAACGCACCCCGGATATCGCTGACGATATTAAAGACATCGGTTTTCGGTTTGCCACACGCTCAGGCTATTCCTTATCGGTTTCTGATATCACCGTGCCGAAAGAAAAAGAAGCGATTATTGCCGAGGCATTAGCCGAAGCTGAAACTGTGGCTCGTGACTTCCGTCGCGGTTTGCTCACCGAGCAGGAGCAGAACGAACGCACGATTGCAATTTGGCAGCAGACTACTACTCGTGTGGCTGATTCAGTCCGTAAAAGCATGGATCCAAACGGCAACCTTGCGGCCCAGGCTATCTCTGGGGCTACGAAAGGTGGATTTGGCCCAATCAGTCAGTTGGCCGGTATGCGTGGGTTGATGGCTGATCCATCGGGACGCATTATCCCCTTACCCATCCGCTCGAATTTCCGTGAAGGTCTGAATGCGTTGGAGTACTTCATCTCTACACACGGCGCACGGAAAGGTTTGGCCGATACCGCGCTGCGTACTGCAGACGCCGGTTACCTGACTCGCCGCCTGGTAGATGTTGCCCAGGACGTGATTATCAATGAAGAAGACTGCGGGACATACGATGGAGTTGTGATCAGGCGCAGCGATGATGTGGCTGGACAACCCATCAGCAGCCGTTTGTATGGTCGCCTAATTGCGGAACGGGTTGTCGATCCAGTTACGGGCGAAATCCTGGCCGAGCGCGATGATGAACTTGACCATGATCTCGTCCGCATCATCAGTGATTTAACTGTCGCTGAGATCAAAGTCCGTTCTCCGTTGACCTGCGAACTTTACCATGGCATTTGTGCAAAATGCTACGGAATGGATCTGGGCCGCGGGCAAATGGTCGAAATCGGCTCAGCGGTTGGGATTGTTGCTGCCCAATCGATCGGTGAACCTGGAACTCAGCTTACCCTGCGAACTTTCCACACCGGTGGCGTGGCTGCCGGCGGCGATATTACTACTGGTCTGCCCCGTGTCGAAGAACTTTTCGAGGCTCGAAAGACTCCAAAAGGCGAGGCGGTCGTTTCAGAAATCAGCGGTGTTGTGCGGATTATGTTATCGGATCGGTATAGTGATCTGCGAACAGCGCGCATCGAACACAGCGAGATGGTTCGTGACGAATATGATCTGCCTGAGGGTTGGGTCGTTGCAGTTATGGAAGAAAGTGAAGTTGGCCAGGGCGATATGTTAGCCTATCGTGGTGAAACAGGCGGCGAAGGGATGCCGGCTCAAACCGTTGCTACGATCAACGCCATCAACGCTGGGCGTGTGCGCATCGAGAACACTACTCCTGGCATCTCCAAGGTGATTGTTTCTTTCGAACGCCGTCAGGAAGCTGAGTATGAGATCCCCACAACGGCGAGAATGTTGGTGCGCGATGGCGCCCATGTAGAAGCCGGAGATCCACTGACCGAGGGTTCGCTCAATCCGCACCGGATTCTGCGCATCCAGGGTCACCAGGCCTGCCAGATGTACCTGCTCTCAGAGGTGCAAAAGGTTTACCGTTCACAAGGCCAAAACATTAACGACAAGCACTTCGAGGTGATCATCCGCAAGATGATGTCCAAGGTTCAAGTTACTCGTCCTGGCGACACCCCCTTCCTACCTGGAGACTTGGTGGATTACCTGGAACTTCGCCGGGTTAACGAGCAGATGCTGGCAGCAGGAAAGCGCCCTGCCAAATTCCTGGAAGTGCTCCTTGGCATCACCAAGGCTTCCTTGAGCACCGACTCGTTCCTGTCGGCCTCTTCGTTCCAACACACCATCAAAGTGTTAGCTGGAGCAGCAATTGCTTCCACTGAGGATCCGCTGTTTGGCCTGAAGGAAAATGTGATTATCGGTAAACTAATCCCAGCCGGCACGGGCTTTGTGCGTGGGCGGTTTGCCAATCTCGAAGGGCAGCAAAATGATTATGCGGCCTCTCCGGCAGCTTACCCGAGCGAAGAAGAAGACTTCGACGGTATGGAAGAATTCAGCTTATCGGATTAATAGGGTTTGAAAAGGCTGTCCCAAAGAGCTCAATCTTGGGACAGCCTTTTTTTATCCACAATTGAGGAGGAAGATGATGACGATACGTAAAGCAGAAGCAACCTGGCTGGGTAGTTTTCGTGAAGGTAAAGGGGTGATGAAATTTGGCAGCGGCGCATACGAGGGTGCATATTCCTATTTGTCTCGTTTTGAGGAAGAACCGGGCACAAATCCTGAAGAGCTATTGGGTGCAGCGCATGCAGGCTGCTATTCCATGTCGCTCAGCGCTCGTTTGAGCAATAACGGCTTTCCGGCAACGCGGATCCAAACCTGGGCAAATGTTCATTTCGGCCGCGTGGATGGAAAAGCGCGCATTCTAAAGATCGAATTGGTGAATGAAACAGAGGCGGCTGGGATCAGCCCTGAGAAATTTCAGGAGTTGGCTCTGGATGCCAAGCAAAACTGTCCGGTCTCGCTTGCCCTTACAGGTGTAGAGATCACCTTGGACGCGCGTCTGAAATAAGTGATATGGACGATCGAACGAGCCTTGGCAGGTGGCCTCCACCGATCCGAGGTTCGTTTTTGTTTCTGTTTTCAGTGGTATACTCCGCTCGTGGAACAAAAATTTAGAATATAACGTTCTATGCCTGATTATGGATGAACAAAACCTGGGCGATACCCAGCCAACTGGGCTCCCTGTACGCCCTCTAACCCCTGAAACATTACCGTCCCAGCCTGTCCAACCGAGCGCGGCCAACTTGGGCGTATCTGGTCGTAGATACGCCTGGTTGTGGTTTCCAGTGGCAGTACTGCTGCTTTCGCTGGGCACAGCAATCGGGGTACAGCTTGGCTTTCGTTCGGGTAACGCTGGATTAATTCAACTGAACACCGAGGCATCCATCCTCTCGATCCAGGAACAATACAATCTTGGGGTAGCTGATTTAGAAGCCGGACGCTACGATGTGGCCAGGCAGCGTTTCGAATTTATCTACAACCAAAATCCAAATTACCCAGGGCTAACCGAGAAAATGGCTGCAGCACTTACAATCCTGTATGCAACCGCGACGCCATCCCCGTTTATCCCAACGCCTACCATCACCGTAACCCCAACCGCGGATCTCCGTCCGGTTCAAGCCCGGTTCGATCAGGCCGAGATCTATCTCAGCCAGGCTGAATGGGGCGCTGCCATCGATACCCTTGTTGGCTTGCGCAAAGATGAGCCCACATACAATAGCGTACGCGTAGACGGCATGCTGTATTTGGCACTCCGCCAACGAGGGGTGAGCAAGATTTTCCAGGAAAGTAACCTGGAAGGTGGCATTTATGACCTGTCCCTGGCCGAAAATTTCGGGCCTTTGGATCTGGAAGCGACTGTGGCAAGAAACATGGCCCGCTTGTATCTGTATGGCTCAAGTTTTTGGGAGGCCTATCCGGAAAAAGCCGTTTTTTATTTCAGTCAGGTGGCAGCCGCTGCACCTTATCTAAGGGATGCCTCTGGCTGGACAGCAACGGAACGCTACCGCAGCGTGCTCATCCAATACGGCGCCCAATTGGCCCGCGAAGGAGATTGGTGCAGTGCGGTAGAACAATTCGAGTTAGCGGCTTCGATCCGGTCGGATGCAGCAATTGCTACCCAACTTGATGCTGCCTACCTGGCATGTTCACCGCCTACCTCGACCTTGGCAATCACCCCAACATTCACTCCGACGCCAAGCATCACGCCGACCTGGACTGGACTTCCCCCGACTGTGGCGCAACCGACAGCTACTGAAACTTTGCCTGCGCCCGCAACGGACACTCCGGCCCCACCCGATACCCCTACCCCTGAACCTCCCACAGCCCCACCGCCTACGGATACCCCACCGCCTACAGAAATCCCGTTGCCGAGCGATACCCCCCCAGCTCCTCCTGTTCCATAAGATGAACACAAAATCATCACGAATCCGCTCAATTCTTTTCGGGGCAATCCTGCTGGCCTTTTTACTTGGTCTGTCCGGCCTGGCAGGCTTTGCGGGCTATAACTTTGGACGCAACTTTTCACTGTCCGAATTTTCTTTCCAACCTGCCAGTCCAGTCATTCAGACTGCAGGGGCAACCGACACATTATCCCCTGGGGTGGAAATCGTTAGCCCAGAAAAAACAGCTTTGCCTCAGGCTCCTTTGGAAACTCCGATAAGCATCGCTCCTTCACTTACACCCTGGGATGGAGCTGGTCGAGTAACGGTTTTATTGATGGGTTTAGATTATCGAGACTGGGCGGAGCAGCGCGATTACTCTCGTAGCGACACCATGATCTTGCTGACGCTTGATCCAGCGACCAAGACTGCCGGGATCCTTTCCATTCCTCGGGATATGTGGGTGGCAATTCCTGGATTTACGCATGGCAAGATTAATACTGCCTATTACCTGGGCGAGGCTTATAAACTGCCGGGCGGCGGTCCCGCACTGGCAACAAAGACTGTCGAACAGTTCCTTGGGGTGCCAATTAATTATTTCGCTCAAATTGATTTTGGAGCATTTGTACGCTTCATCGATGAAATTGGCGGGGTAGAGGTCGATGTCCCCAATCGCATCGTCATTGACATGCTGGGTGGAGAAGGCGTGAAGACCAAGAAAATCCTGCAGCCGGGGCGCCAGGCGCTTCCTGGAGAATGGGCTTTGGCCTATGCCCGGGCGCGTTATACAGAAAATGGGGATTTCGATCGAGCTGGACGACAGCAGCAGGTAATTATGGGCATTCGTGAACGGATGCTCAACCCAAAAATGCTGACCATGATCATTCAAAAGGCCCCAGCGCTATATCGTGAATTAGCTTCGGGAATTCATACGAACCTTGGATTAGACGATGTGATCCGCTTGGCGCTGGCCGCCAAAGACGTCACGAAAGAAAATATCAAGCAAGGGATATTAGGTAAAGAAACAGTCCTTTTTGGTTTTTCCCCAGATAATTTGAGCATTCTGGTGCCCATCCCTGATCGGATCCACCTGCTTCGTGACCAAATCTTTACCACTTCAGGAAGCATGAGACCAGCGACACAGGGGGACGTGCGCCAACGAATGCAGGCAGAGGCAGCAAGGCTTGGAGTGTATAACGGCAGCAGCGATCCCAGCCTGGCTGTGCGCACGGTTGAACTGTTAACCGGACAGGGGGCTCAAGTAACAGAATCCGGCGATTCCGATCAAGCATATTCGTCGACGACAATCATCGATTATTCTGGCAGCCCATTTACCGTACGTTACCTGGTTGACCTGTTCGACAAGCCTTATATAAAGGTGATCAGTCGCTATCAACCCGACAGCCCGGTGGATGTCGAAATCTTCCTTGGCGCGGACTGGGCCAATATCAACTCGCTCCCGTAGATTTTGGATTTACCCAACCACCTCAATATTTTCCAATCCGCCGTAAATTGTCCACCAGGGCTGGGCGCCTTTAGTCAATACCTGGTTTAGCAAGGTAATATTTTCGACCCCTTTGTCTTCTAGCCAGTCGATCAAGGCAGCGTAGCCATGTTGGGCATAGACGGGGATGCCATCTTGCCATGTCGCCCGCCCGCAGAGAACTCCGGAAAATGCTGTACCCGCTTCGGCAGCCAGCTCAAGCGTTTCTCGGAAAATCTCGTCGGTCACTCCAGCGCTCAGGTAAATGAAAGGTTTTGTAGCGACGCTGGCTGCGCTGCGGAATAACGCCATTGCTTGCTGATGGGTATAGGCAGAGGTCCCGGCAAAGGCGCGAGTACCAGCCACAAATTTCATGTTGATCGGAACTTCCACTTTCAATATATCCACGCCATACTGCGGTTTAGAAAATTCTTCCATATAACGAGTCACCAGCTCCGGTTTTCGCTGGGCAAATTCAAGGCTTTTTTCGTCAAGTCCATCGACATAGCAAATTGGCTCAAGAAAGAAGGGCACATCGTTGGCGAGACACTCTGCTCCGATCCGTTCCACAAAGGCGTGTTTGATGATATTTACCTGCACATCATCCAGCGGGTTGTAATAGAGCAAGATCTTGATTGCATCGGCGCCGGCAGCCATTAAGCGGCGGACGCTCCACTCGGGCAGCAGATCGGGGAGGCGGCCTTTTACCGTGACATCGTAACCGGTTTTTTCATAAGCCAGCAGTACACCTGTGCCTGGGGCTTTCTCAGGGATTGCTTCTAGCCCGTATTCTGGATCAATTAGAACTGCACTGGCGTGGCGGGTCAGGACCTTAACGATAGCCTTTTTAAACAGAGTCAGATCTGCACTGGACGCCTGGCCGTTTTCACCGCGGCCTTTGGCGATGGATTTTTGCAGCGAGCCGCGCTGATCGATCGCAGCGGCAGCAATCACGCCATGCTCATCTGCACAAGCCACTAGGCCGGCATACTTCCCTTGAGTCATTTTTACCTTAGCCATCAGGTTACCTCCGGGAAAAGCTAAATCTATTGTAGGAACACGATATATAAAATCATCAGCCATAGGATCGTACTGATCGCCAGTACGACTGCAAAAATCGGCTTGCGGGTTTTATGGTGAAAAATAGCCCGCCCTGCCCACCCTCCAATAAATCCACCTGCCAGTGCCAGGCCGTGTAAAACAATTTCTGGAACGCGCAGCCCACCGCTTCTTGCCTGGTTTTTATCATAGCCATAGGCCAGGAATGTGATCAAGTTCACAGCGACGAGCCAGATTACCCAGGGATTCCAGGAGGTCAATAAAACAAGGGCTAGCGCCGCGAGAAGCACCAAGAAGATCGCTGCCAGGCTAAAAGTTTGTTTCGGTGAACGATTTGACACAGCTTATTCTCCCGGATCAACAACGAGTTCAGCAGCAGCAGTTGGGAGAGCGGTTTCAGCTGGTTTCTGCTGCCAACCAAGCCAGATCGCCCCTAATCCGATCAGAGTCGCAATCACACCGACCACCCAGCCTAACCAGGGGATCATCGCGATCAATAAGTAGATCACCAGACCCAAAGCAAGCGGCCAGAACCGGTGCGCCAGCGCTTTGGGGTACAAGCGTGCCAGAATCAGTTTACCGATGACGAATACAACGACGAGCTTACTGATGTAAGCAACAAAAAGGGACAAGGCGCCTAAAAACACACCGACAGCCGGCAGCCCGATTCCCAGAATGATGCCTCCCAGTCCGTTAAATTGGATAAAGTAAAGGAAAATTGCCACACCCAGGATCAATAAAACCCCCAGAATTACCGCTAAATAGCCTCCGAAGAACAATAAAATGCCTGTTCCAAAGGCTTTGAGCGGCGCTTGCTTTGTCTTTTCTGTCCAGCGCTCAAATGGTTTGGGCAATAACCAAATTAATAAAGATCCCAGAATCAAAAATGTGATCAGATCAACCAGAAATGGAACGATCCAGGCGCCGACTGCCTGCCAGTCGATCCCGGCGGCTTGAAAAATGGGCGAGAAAGTACTGCCCGCAGCTTTGGAGGCAAAAACGAATGCCATGACATTGCTCATATAAATTCCTCCATAATAATGGTGATTTGCCGTATAAAATCAAATTAATTATACCTGTATTGTTGCTTGGAACTTTGTATATATTTATTGAGCCTATAAAAGTGCATTAAGGAATAAAACAGCACTTTGCTCTACGGGAGAATACCCTTTAAAAATTTGAGCACCAGCGCCGCAACAGTTTCAGCCTGTGAGAGGTGCGGTTGGTGGCTCCCGCCGACCACTTCGCAGCCGGTTGCATTTGGAAGCCTGGCAACAAGCTTTGGGAAGGAAGCAGCAAGTAATGTCCGGTCGCGGCTTCCCCAGATAACTTGGGTCGGTGTGTGGATTTCGGAAAGTTGAGAAGTCAGATCTGGAACGGAGGGGAGAATATGGAGGATCATCGGCGAAGCACGGTGTAAATCGATCGCCATTTGGCGGCGGTATTGATTGGCTAACTGATTGCCGAGTTCCGGGTTCCACCCCATCGTCCGATTGAGCATCGGTTCAGAAGTCCGAACTCAGCAAAGCTGTTCCGATTGCAGCTCTTCGCTGCAGCCAGCGTAAGAAGGGATAAAGCTGTTGAGGGCTGTAGAAGGGGTCAATTAATACCATGCCATTGAGATGATCCGGGTGGCGCAGGCTATGGCGTAAGCTCAAATGCCCACCTAAAGAATGCCCAATTAGCCAATATTTTTGGTTCAGGTTTAGCGACTCGATCCATTTCTCGAATGTTGAATAGATTGTCTGAATATGATAATGTTCAGCTCGCTCCGGTTTATAGCTTTCGCCATGGCCTGGTAAATCAGGAACATAAACCTGGTAACCGTGCTTAACCAGGGTAGGACTTAATGAAGACCATCCATAACCTGAGGAGCCTATGCCATGGATCAATACGACGGGAGGCCCTTCGCCTTGAGTTGTAAAATGCACCGTATTCTGGTCCATAAAATAATTCATCGACCTCCAGGGTTGCTTACCGGCGACTGGCCTGGCTCAGCCAGATTTTCTTTGGCCTCGATGTGTTTTGCTAGCTCTTTGCGGAGCACCTTGCCAACAAATGAGCGTGGAAATTCATCCACAAAGATCACCAGGCGAGGCGTTAATTCGGGAGGCAGCCGCCGTTTACAATAAGCAATCAAAGCCTCGGCAGATGGACGCTCTTTGCCAGGGATGACAAAGGCTACCGGCTGTCCGGCGATCACTGTAACAGCCACATCCTTTACTTGGGGGATTTCGTGAAGAACTTCTTCAACAGCACGCGGCGAGGCGGGCCGGTCTGGGCGGTTCGGATACCACATCTCATCCTTTCGGGCGATAATCCGAAAATAGCCATCACTATCCATCTGGGCAACGTCGCCGGTATGCAGCCAGCCGTCGGGCGAGAGTACCTGGCTCGTTCCAGCCGGATCTTGCCAGTATCCCAGCATTACCTGCGGACCACGGATTACCAGCTCACCGATTTGCCCGAATGCGACAACCTTCTTCCCGCGGCGTAAGTCTACCAGGCGCGCTTCTGTGGATGGGATAGGCAGACCTATCGAACCAGGTTTTTGCTTGCCCCCTATTGGGCTGACATGTGTGATCGGACTGGCCTCGGTCAGCCCATAGCCTTCAATCAGGTGACCATGCGTGAGCTTTTCATACGATTCCAAAACTTCTAATGGCAGCGGTTCGGAGCCGCTGATTGTAGCCCGGATCGAATCAAGTCCATATTTGCGCACATTTGGCGCATTCATGATTTTTATAAATATCTGGGGGACGCCTGGAAAGATGGTGGGGCGGTAGCGTGCGATGTCTTCCAAGATCCGATCCAGGTTGAAATCAAACTCCAAAATGATTGTCGCTCCAATCGCGATCGGTATATGCAATCCGGCGGTCAGTCCATAGCTATGGGCGAGAGGAACAATACAAAGTAAACGTTCAGAACCTTCTTCAGCATCGGGCAACCAATGCCGTGTTTGCAGGGTGTTGGCAATGAGATTGCGGTGAGAGAGCATGACGCCTTTCGGCTGGGATGTTGTACCGCCGGTAAAACTGATCACCGCCAGGTCGCTGGGGCTGCGTTCGATATTTGGCGCAGAACGATCTTGCCTTTGGAGCAGCCGGCGAAAGCTGTGGATGCTGGCATCGATTGGGATATCTAACAAATGGCGCATTCGCTGTTCCGGGGAAAGTTGAATTTGCATTCGCTCTTTCAGCGGCAAATAATCCGTAATATGGGTGAAGATAACATGTTCTAACGCCGGTTGACTGCCAGGCGGAAACTCCTGGCGAACTTGTTGAATGAGTGTATCAAATTCGGTCAAGGTGACCAATACCCGCGCACCAGATTGGCGAATAACTTCGACCATCTGCTCGGGGGGTGCATCCGGCTGTGCAAAGACGGCCACGCCGCCAGCCAGCAAGACGCCATAATAGGCGATCACCCATTGCGGTAAATTTGGCAGGGCAAGGATCACCCGGTCGCCTTTTCTTAACCCCAGGCCAAGTAAGGCGCGCCCGAATCGATTCGCATCACCCTGCAGTTTTTTATAAGATAGGCTGCCGCCTTGATGGACTAGGGCAGCTCGGTTTGGGAATCGCCGTGCTGAAGAATCTAATAAAGCGGGCACGGTTGCGCGTGGAATCGCGACTGTGGCGGGCACCTGTTGATCGTAATGGGCCAACCATGGTCGATCTTTCTGCAGTTGAGTTTGCTGTCGATCTTCTTCCAGTAATCCAGATTCTGACTGGATAGGTAAATCTGTCCTGATGAAACGGCTGATTGCACGGTTAACTGCGTCTTTTCGCTCAAGCATAACCATATGACCAGAAGCGCCAACATCTATTTCTTCTGAATTCGGGACCAATTGGGATACCTGATCATAAGCAGGTTTTTCAAACAATTGATCCTGGTAACCGCGCACGACCAGGGTGGGTATGGTGACGCTGCGGTAAGCCTCCTGTCCGTTCCAATGGGAAAGGTTATTTTCATACCAGGCTTTCAATATTGGACCGGGGACATCTACCTGCTTCCGCAGCAGTGGACCTGCCAGGCGGAGGATCGAATCTGGCAAGCGCAGCCCAACCCGGTAAAACGGATGAAGCTTATATGCTACTGCAGAAGCAATCAAAATCAGCCTTTTTACTCTTTCAGGGTGTTTAGCAGCGAAAGTTGCTGCAATGGCTCCGCCGAAGGAATGGCCGATTAAAACAACCGGTTGGTTGATCCCTAAAGCATGCAGCAAAATTTCCAGATCATCCTGAATTTCTGCCATGGAATAGTCGCTAGCCGGTTTATCCGACAGCCCATGACCGCGCAAATCCATAGCAATGACCCGGTTTTCTAAGGAAAATTGGGCGAGTTGGTACAGCCACTGCACCCCACTGCCTCCAAAACCGTGAATAAATACCAGCGTTTGAACTGGAAATTCCGGATTGATATCGATCACAGACAAACGTAAAGGCGGTTGAATAGCCACCCGAACATCTCTGCGATAAAGCTCGACATCAATAGCCATATTCCCTCTTTAGCGTAAGGCATAAACGCCCAGATGATTGCCCACATTTCGCTCTCGTCCAGGTATGTGCTGATCGATAGGTGAATTCAGAATGACCGCCCCGCCGTTCTTTGCTGCGTTTACAAGGGTGGATGAACCGCCGCCGTCCAGGTTCATGGCTGTAAACGCGCCTGCCTCAACCATAATCCCGGCCAGTTCACTGAATGTTGCTCCTTGACTATATCCAGGTTGGCGACCATCGATCACAACGATGATCAGTTTGCGATTATTTTTGTCCAGGCCAATGGCTGTACGCGGTTGGCTGGTCTCACCTGGAGCATCGTCAGACTGGTTGAGTGGATTGTCCTTGCCGCCCACGGCTGGCTTGCCTTGTAAGACGAGAATCGGGCTGCCAGAAATTGCGTTGAAAATCTGGCCGGGAGCGCTGTTGAAGCGAGCAGTATTATTCCGCCCGATATACAATACCGGATGATCCAGGGCATTTTGGGAATAAATCTGACCTTTTGAAGCAGCAAATCCCAACGGCCTGACCGAGTTCCCTGCTTTTGGATAATAGTCCAATAGGCTGTTCGAGCGCCAGGGAATAAAACCGTCTCCATTAATTGCGAGTTGTAAACCGAACTCTTCCAAAAAGCGTGAGGTCGTCCGTGCTTTTAAGGGCAGCTCGCTTTCAGGCTCACCTGGAGTAACCAGGAATGAAATGCCCTCCTGGCGTAGGTCTATCGTTACGATATGGATCACCATTGGTCGCGGGGACTGGCGGACAAATCGCTGATAATGGATACCTTGAAAAAGGATTTTATCTTTTTCGGTTGGCTGTGGGCGTAAAAAACGCCACCCCCAAACGGCGGCTGCCAATAAGACGCCGCCAAATAGGCCAGCCAAAACCAGGTAAAGCAGAAATTTTGGTGGTTTCTTTAGAATCACAAGGATTATCCTATCATGTCCCGGATGATTATGCTAACTTAGTTTTCCGGAACCACCCACAACCGTACGGTCCCATCATCACCGGCGGAGGCGAGCAACCCCCCTTTGGGAGAAAAAGCCACCTGATTAATATGTCCAACGTGGCCGAGGTAAATCTGGGCCAGTGTGACTGCTGTAGCGGGAGATGGCGTACCCTCGCTTCCTTGTTGGCTTGAAATGCTCCACAGACGCAGACTGGCATCATTCGAGCTTGAGGCTAACCATTTCCCAGTGGGATCAAATGCCAGGCTGGTAACCTTGCCATTATGCCCATCCAGAGTATTGAGCAGTATTCCTTGCGGCAGCGACCAAACTTGAATGCGACCATCCTCGTAGCCAGAAACGAGTAAATCGCCATCTGGCGAGATCGCCAGGCTTGTGGCGGGCAGCTGGGCGCCGCGCCAGCGGTTAAGCCAGGCGCCATCCGCCCAGCGCATGATCTTTAAACTGCCATCCTCTTCCGCCCAAATGATTTCTTTGCCATTATTGGCGCTTACAAGATTTGTTACAACGGACATACCTTCATCGATCGTCCTCAATAATCTTCCATCTGCGCTATTCCAAACTCGCACGGTAAAATCCTGGGCGCTGGAAAGCAGTTGGCGGTTATCAGGGGTATATTGTAAATCTGTGATCGCCCCGCCATGAGCTTGTAAGCTTCTTACGAGCAACCCGTTTGACACCGACCAGATGCGGATGATCCCATCTGGCGAGCCAGTGGCAAGGTTTGCCCCATTTGGCGAAAACACGATGGGCGAAACGGGGAAGGGATGTCCAGTCATTGTGCGCAGAAGCGTTCCCACCTCGACCTTCCACAGGCGGATCGTGTTATCGACGGAACCAGAAGCCACTAAATTGCCATCTGGTGAAAAGTCAACGCTCAGAACCTTACCGGTGTGTCCTTCCATGGTGAAAAGGGCGTTTTTTGTAATCGGCTGGATTGTCGGCGTCGGAAGGCAAATATCTGGCGGCGCTGGAGAAGGGATGGCGGTCTGGAAAAGGTTATTAGCTTCGTTGCTTTCGAGCACCTGGTTTGCTGGATCGATTTCGATGACAAGGTTTTCAACGTAACCATCCAGGGTCATCTCGACCTTTTCACCAGCAGCCAGATCTGTGTCGATCTGGCGCTGAATTCCATTGACAAGCACTGCGAAAGGTCCAGCTAAGCCATTTCCCTGGTTGCGGATCACGAAATGGAGCCTAAAATCCGCGGCAGGAGCCGCACATGTCCGTTCGTCCGGCAGCTCTGTTTGAAGCGAATCGACAATCAGGTCGGGCAAAGTAATCGATGTAGCCGAAGAAATCGGAGTAATTTCCTGCTTGGGAGAATTGGGCCAGGGAACGCAGCTTGCTAATGCTGCTGCGACAGCCATAGCGGCCGCTATGGCTGTCGCAGCAAAAATGATCTTTGATTTCACGCAGGTTTGTTTAGGCAGGCGGTTTATATGACCCATAACGCCTCGCCATTAAGGCCGGGTTTAAAGCGTGATCTGGCGCTCCTGAGCGCGCATCGCATTAAAAGCTGCGATCGAAACTTCGAGCATTTCTTGGCTGGGTTCACGGGTTGTCAACCGCTGCAGCGCCAGGCCAGGTTTGATCATCCAGCGCACAAATATAGAATCCAGGTGGTTTGCTGTCCAGCGCATATATTCATAGGCTACCATTGCCAGGATCGGCAGCATGACAATTCGACTGATCAAGCGCCACGCCATCGGAAGCGGACCCAGCAGGCTGAAGAATATGATCGACATGAGCACCAGGGTTAGCAAGAAGGTTGTTCCGCAGCGTGGATGTTCGAGGGGAAATTTTGCCACGTTTTCTGGAGTAACTTCCTGCCCGGCTTCATACGTATTGATCGTTTTATGCTCCGCCCCGTGATAAGCAAATACCCGCTTGATATCTGCCATTTGGCCGATGCCCCAGATGTACAGGATGAGCAAACCTAAGCGGATCAAGCCTTCCAGCAGATTTCCTACCCAGGCAGTTATTCCAAACCAGGTTTCGCTTAGCTGCCCAATGACTGCAGGCAGGAGAAAAAATAAACCGATGCCAAATGCCAGCGACACACCCAGGGTTATATATAATTGGACGCCTTCCAACTTCTCCTCTTCGCCAGTTTGGGTATTGGCCGAGAGGGTCAAGGCATGCATCCCCAGGCCTAGCGCGTCCCATAACACCACCAGACCGCGTAAAAAGGGGACCTTGGTCAGGCTGCTTTT
This sequence comes from uncultured Chloroflexia bacterium, assembly GCA_963770655.1. Classification (GTDB taxonomy): domain Bacteria; phylum Chloroflexota; class Anaerolineae; order Anaerolineales; family UBA4823; genus CAZAGA01. The sequence goes on from CAVYQO010000006.1 coordinate 285,596, forward strand.
ATAAATACCAGTCAGAGGTTCGGTGTGGACGACAATATCATTGCTCGGGGCGCGCATGGCAATCGCTACGCCTTGCGAGCCGCGCATCATCACGCCTTCGATCACGGCTTGTCCGCCGTAGGGGGGTAGTTTTGTACTCATGGCAGGATTGTACAGGCGAGTGCATCTTCCGTCAACCCACGGTTAAATGAACCTTAATAATTATCTGAAAATCCTATTCTGCCAGGTTTGCAAAAAAGTGAATAAAGGTCGTTATGCCGCGATAGTAGGTCGGCAAGTGTATCTTTTCATTTGGAGCATGCACATTATCGTCCGGTAGGCCGAATCCAGTTAGAACCGACTCGATCCCCAAGATATCCTGCATCTGACCGACGACGGGTACGCTGCCGCCTTCGCGTTTGAAAAGAGGGCGTTTTCCCCAGACCTGTTCCTGGGCTCGGCTCAATGCAAGCACCGCTGGTAAGTTGCGATTGGTTATCGAAGCAGGACTGCCTGTAAGTGCCAGCACCTCCCAGCCGACTGTCTTAGGAGCATGAGTTTCCAAATATTGGAGCAGTTGTTGGTGGACTTCGCCCGGATCTTGATCGGGCACCAGGCGCATTGAGATTTTGGCCATGGCCTTGGCTGGTAAGACAGTCTTCGAGCCTGCGCCGGTGTAGCCGGAGAGAAGCCCATTAACCTCTAAGGTTGGTCGTCCACCTGTACGCTCCGCCGAAGTGAAGCCGGCCTCGCCAAACAGGGCGGGGGCCCCAGTTTGCTGTAGGTAAAAATCTTCGCCTGTCGGCAGACGAGCAAATTCGGCGCGCTCATCTGCTTCGAGTGGACGCACCCGGTCATAAAAACCTGGTAAGGTGACCCGGCCTTGCGAATCGTGCATCCCGGCGATCAGCTCGCACAATACCTGGGCTGGATTATGCACCGCGCCTCCATACATTCCTGAATGCAAGTCATGCACCGGTCCGCTCAGGCGGATTTCAAAGTAAGCCAACCCCCGTAAACCATAAGTAATCGTGGGAACATCCGCGCCTATCATCCCGGTATCCGGGTTGATCGCATAATCACAAGCCAACATTTCTTTGTGGGTGGAAATAAAAGCTTCTAAATTGGGTGAACCAATTTCCTCTTCGCCTTCCAAGATGAATTTAACATTAATGGGCAGCCCGCCATTTTTAACCCAGGCCTCGACAGCTTTCAGAGTGATCATCACCTGGCCTTTCATGTCCGAAGCGCCGCGGCCGAATAGATTATCACCCAGAACGGTTGGGGTAAATGCTGGAGTTTTCCACAACTCGAATGGCTCGGCAGGCTGGACGTCTAAATGGCCATAGATCAGCACGGTGGGTTTACCTGGGCCGGCTTGGAGATTTTCGGCGAAGACGACTGGATGACCGGGGGTAGCGAAAATTTGGACATTGTCGAAGCCCAATTGGCGCAATTGGCCAGCGGCCCAATCGGCAGCGCGGCGCACATCAGCCCGGGCAGCGGGGTCGGTTGAGACCGAAGGAATGCTGACGAAATCGATTAATTCATTCAGGAAGCGCTGCTGGTTATCCTGCGCATAGGCGAGAGCGGATGAAAGCTGTTCAGACATAAATTCTCCTTTTGTTTACCTCAATCTTCTTTTGCTTTTATTGTGCTGTGATTATATGCGATTTTTTTTGACCGCAGGGTGCTTTCCGTGTTAAAATTATCTGGTTCGGATCGGCGGTCAGTACAGGCTGGGCCTGTGCTGGCGTCGGACGCTAAGTCTGGCAGTCCGTCGAAAAGCGCCGCCAATCACACCCTATTCAGGTTGAAGGTCCGCCGATCCATGACACTCTGGAATAACTATCACCTCGCTCAAAATCTAAAAGATGCATTAAGTACCTTAGCGGCAGCACAGGGTAAAGCTCATTCTGCTCGCCTGGTAGCTGGCGGCAGCGACTTGCTCCTGGATATTCAACAAGGCCGGCACGCACCGATCGACACTTTAGTGGATGTCAGCGCAGTCCCGGAATTGAACTTGATTGAAATCCGCCAGGGACAGCTTTTTATTGGCGCGGCAGTATCGCTTAACCGGATCATCGCCGACCCCCTTGTCAAAGAGCATGCTGAAGCCGTGCATGAGGCTTGCAGCCTGATCGGCGGTCCCCAGGTGCGGAATACGGCGACGCTGGGGGGAAATGTCTGCCATGCACTCCCGGCAGGCGACGGTTCGATTGCATTACTGGCCGTAGGCGCTCAAGCAGAAGTAGCTTCTCTGGAAGGCATTCGAAAACTTCCTGTCGAGGAGCTCTTCCTTGGACCTGGCCGCTCCGCACTCGATCCAGGTCGAGAACTATTGGTTGGTTTCTTCGTCGACCTGGTTCAAAAAGGTCAAGCCTCTATTCACCGGCGAGTGATGCGCCCACAAGGCGTGGCTATTGCTATTCTAAATATGGCCGTGTGGCTTGAGCGCAGCGGCCACCGGATCCAACGTGCCCGCTTGGCAATCGGTCCCGCTGGACCGACGCCATTCCGCGCCAGAAATACCGAGGAAATGTTACAGGGTCGGCAATTTTCTCCAGCAACGATTGCTGAGGCGAAAGAAATACTACTTTCCGAGGCGCGTTTTCGCACCAGCCCTCATCGCGCCACCGCTGAGTATCGGCAGCATCTCGCCGGGGTCCTACTTGAAGAGACGCTTACCACTGCCTGGAATCGGGCAGAATAATCTTATTGTTGATAGGTCATCCGATGGAACTGGTTATCAATGGAAAGAAAATGAGTTTAGAACCGCAGCCCGGAGAAATGCTTTCCGATTCGCTGCGTGAGCACTTCGGTCTCACCGGGACGAAGATTGGCTGCAATGAAATGGAATGCGGCGCTTGTACAGTACTCGTGGACGGACAGCCAGTGCTATCGTGCAATTACCCCACTGCGCGGGCTGCAGGGCGCCAGGTTTTGACCATCGAGGGGTTGGCTGGGATGTTTCCCAGCGAGGCGAAGGGTAACCGGCTTCACCCACTTCAAGAGGCGTTTATGGAATATGGCGCCGTTCAGTGTGGGTTCTGCATCCCAGGCCAGCTGATGACCGCCTATGCGCTGCTTCAACGGGTCCCCGATCCGAGCGAGGAGCAGATTCGCCAGGCATTGAAAGACACTTTATGCCGCTGCGCTGGTTATCCTACGATCATCGCCGCGGTCCAGGCCGCGGCGTTTGTGCTGAATAACGGTGAGGGCGGAAGCTATCCACCCCTACCACCCCCGGTGCTGCCAGCCATTGAAACGCCATTGGAAGTGATCGGGACGCCCCAGCTACGTCCTGACGCCCGCGAAAAAGTCACTGGCGAGGCGATTTTCACCGATGACCTGCGTTTCCCAGGCATGCTGCACGCTCGCGCCAAACGCGCCATGGTTCCACATGCCATCCTAAAGCGCATCGACGTTTCTAAAGCCAGGGCTCTGCCAGGGGTGGCAGCAGTTCTAACGGCTGAGGATATTCCGGGCGAGAAAAACCACGGCTTAGTCATCTATGACTGGCCGACCATGGTCGGCGTTGGCGAGCGAATCCGCTATGTCGGCGATTCGGTCGCAATCGTTGCCGCCGAAACCCGTGAAATCGCCAGCCAGGCTTTAGACTTGATCGAAGTCGAATACGAACCGCAAACAGTAATCCGTGACGCAGTGCAGGCGCGGGAACCGGATGCCCCTCAGCTCCACGCCAATGGCAATTTGCTGAAGCATATCAAAGTTCGCAAAGGCGACATGCAGGAAGGATTTGCGCAGGCTGATGTAATTTTGGAGCATATCTTTCATACCCAAATTACCGATCATGCTTTTCTCGAACCGGAGTGCAGTATTGCCCGCCTGACCCCGGATGACCGCCTGGAGATTTACGTTGGGTCGCAAATTCCTTACTCTGATCGCAGCCAGACAGCGCGCGTCCTGGGTTGGCCGGAAGATAAAATCAGGGTTATTGGCCAATTGATGGGTGGGGGTTTTGGAGGGAAAGAGGACATCATGGGCCAAATCCACGCTGCTTTGCTGGCAGTCGCTACCAGGCGCCCTGTAAAGCTGCTTTTCGACAGGCATGAAAGCCTGCTGGTCCATCCAAAGCGGCATGCTACCCAAATTCGGGTAAAAATTGGCGCTAAGAACAATGGGCGCCTGACTGCGGTTGAGACCGAGCTGTATGGCGACACCGGGGCTTATGCTTCCTTAGGCGAAAAAGTGCTCACGCGGGCCACAACGCACTCATCTGGCCCGTATAATGTGCCGAATGCGCGCGCCGATTGTTATGCAATGTACACCAACAATCCTCCGGCGGGTGCGTTTCGCGGGTTTGGCGTCACACAAAGCGCTTTTGCGGTTGAGAGCATGATGGATATGCTGGCTGAGAAATTGGGTATCGATCCGATCGAGCTGCGCAAGATCAACGCCTTAAGCGTGGGCAGTATCACCAACACCGGTCAGGTGCTCACCGAAAGCGTGGGATTGCTGGAGTGCATTGAGCGGGTGACTGCTGAGTTAAAACTACAAACCGGAGACGATCCTTTCAAACCGCGACCAGTTCCAGAAAAGCCACATTTGCGCCGGGCATGGGGTTTTGCAGTAGCTTTCAAAAATACCGGTCTGGGCGGCGGCGCTCCGGATAAAGCTGGAGCAGAAGTGGAGCTTTACGCTGACGGCACATTGGAAGTGCGTACCTCCTCGGCTGAGCTCGGCCAGGGGCTGGTGACCGTGCTGCGGATGATTGTGGCGCAAGAGTTCAATCAATCGGCGGAGCGGGTCAAGGTCCTGGTCATGGATACGGATTTGACCCCGGATGGCGGACCGACAACCGCTTCCCGACAGACTTTTGTCACCGGGAATGCCGCCCGCCAGGCTGCCCAGGCGTTGCGCCAGGCGATAACTTCTACCCTGGCCGAAAAGTATGATTGTCCACCGGAGAAGATTCGTTTTATCGAAGGACTCGCTCAGGTGAATGGCTACGCAGTTCCTTTAGGCGAAGTGGTTGGGCAGATGCGCGCAGAAGGCCGCCAACCGCGCGCCTTGGTTGAATACTGGGCCCCAGCCACCCAGCCGCTTGGCCAAGGCGGTGATATGCACTTTGCATATTCCTTCGCTGCCCAGGCTGCTGAAGTCGAAGTAAACACGCTCACTGGTGAGGTGCGGGTGCTGCGCGTGATAGCGGCGAACGACGTTGGGCGAGCGATCAACCCCCTTGGATTAAAAGGTCAGGTCGAAGGCGGGATTATGATGGGGTTGGGCAACGCATTAACCGAGCACTTCGTTGTTGAGAATGGGGTGGTTTTCACCGATCACCTGGCGCGTTATCGGATGCCATCGATTACCATGACCCCAATCATCACTCCGATTATTGTCGAACATCCGGTGGAAGCTGGTCCGTATGGGGCAAAAGGCGTCGGTGAGATTGTCAGCATACCCACCACGCCGGCTATCACCAACGCAATCTATCATGCTATTGGCGTACGCGTCGATACCCTGCCAGTCGATCAGGCTGAACTGGTAAAGTCAATTATCTAGTGGGAAAGGGTAATATACCCCCACAGGAGGCCATCATGCTGATCACCAACGGCAAAATTATCACCTGGGAAATTCCCAATCGAATCCTCGATGGATATGCTGTGTATGTGCAAGGCGATAAAATCGTTGAAATTGGTCCCCAAGCTGAGTTGCTGTATCGTTATCCGCAGGCGGAAATAATCGATGCTGAAGGACAGTATGTCATGCCAGGCAGTATTGTTGGCCATACCCATTTTTACGGCGCATTTGCGCGGGGTATGGCGATCCCTGGATCTGCGCCAAAGGATTTTCCGGAGATATTGAGCAAATTATGGTGGCCGCTTGACGAGGCACTAACGGAACAAGATGTGCGGGCCTCGGCAGAAGTGATGCTCGTTGATGCAATTCGCCACGGCGCAACGACCTTAATTGACCACCATGCCTCACCAAACGCAATCGATGGCTCGCTCGATATTATCGCTGAAGTTGTAGACCAGGCCGGGGTAAGAGCAGGGCTATGTTACGAGGTTACCGATCGGGGCGGACCGGCGAAAATGCAAGCGGGAATTCGTGAGAACCTGCGTTTTATCGAGCGGAGCCGCCGGGAACCGATTGCTCAAGGCCGGGTGGGGGCGACATTTGGGCTGCACGCCAGCCTGACTCTCTCCGACGAGACGCTAGACGCCTGCCGGCAGGCTGCTCCAGATGGGGTGGGCTTTCACCTGCATGTCGCCGAGTCAATCGCCGACGAATATGACAGCCTGGCAAAATCCGGCCTGCGCGTCGTCGACCGTCTACACCGGCATGGCATCCTTGGACCGAAAACAATTGTCGCCCACGCGGTGCATGTCGATGCCCGTGAAGCCCAACTGCTGGCCGAGGCGGGCGTCTGGGTAACCCACCAACCCCGCTCGAATATGAACAACGGGGTGGGAGTTTCTGCGGTTGAGAGCCTGCTGCGCCTGGGCATCCCGGTTTGCCTGGGGACGGATGGGTTTTCGTCGACGATGTGGACGGAATGGAAATTCGCATACCTGTTACAAAAAGTCTGGAATTTGGATCCACGGCGGATGAACGGCATGGATGTAGCCCAGATGGCGATTTATAACAACGCGCGCCTGGCGGGTCTGTTCTTCTCGGGGGCGGACCTGGGTGTGCTTGCCGAAGGGGCATATGCGGATATTATCTTTGTCGATTACCACCCGCACACCCCGCTTATCGCTGAAAATCTTCCCTGGCATATCCTCTTTGGTTTCCATGAAAGTATGGTTACTACGACAATCGCCGCCGGCAAAGTATTAATGCGCCAACGCGAATTGCTGACGCTGGATGAAGAAGCGATCTCAGCCAGGGCGCGCGCCCTGGCCCCGGCAGTTTGGGAACGTTATACACAAAATCAACCAAAATAAAATAGAGAAAAGCGGAGAAAAATTGATGGAAGGAAATTCTCGTCCCACGATCGCAATCCTGGGTGGTACTGGTAAGGAGGGACCCGGGCTGGCGCTGCGTTGGTTGGCCGCTGGTTACCGGATTATCATCGGCTCACGCCAGCTTGAGAAAGCGCAGGCGACTGCGGCCGAGTTGAATTTGATTTTTCCAAATGGAGGTGTGCTGGGTTTAGAAAATGGCCCAGCCGCTCGTCAGGCTGATATTTGCGTCCTGACAGTGGTAGCCGCCGCTCACCAGGCTGCCCTGGAATCACTGCAAAGCGACCTGCAGGGGAAAATTCTGGTTGATGCGACCGCTCGGGTGGATTTTCGCGATCCACACCCGCCCGCCGCCCCCGCAGCAGCCCGCCTGGCGCAGGATCTGTTGGGTCCGGGTGTGCGCGTCGTTGCTGCTTTTCAAAATGTGCCTGCCCATGCTCTGAAGAAACTCGATCAACCGCTCGAGACTGATGTCTTGGTTTGCGCTGACGACCTCGGGGCTGCCGAGGAAGTGATTATCCTGGCTAAGGCAGGCGGGATGCGTGCTTATTATGCTGGCGGCCTGGACAACGCCATTGTCGTCGAGGGTATCACCTCTCTTTTGTTAAGCATCAACAAACGCTACGGGACCAAAACTGCTACGATAAATGTCGCAGGTCTGGCCGCTCAATAACGAAGCCGAAATTGAAATCCATAACGTTAACCGCGCTGCCTGGGATTCCCGTTATCCATCCTGGCGATAACCTGGTTGCGATTCTGATCGAGGCTCTCAGCCAGGCGCAAATTGAGCTTCAGGATGGCGATGTCCTGGTATTGGCGCAGAAAATTGTTTCCAAGGCAGAGGGGCGGGTTGTCCACCTGTCACAAGTAATGCCTTCAGCGCAAGCGGGTGAGTTGGCTGCGCTCACAGGCAAGGACCCGCGCCTGGTAGAACTGGTCTTGAGCGAAAGCCGAGAGGTACTGCGCGTTCGCCCAGGGACGATCATTGTCGAGCACCGCCTGGGTTTCATTTGTGCTAATGCTGGCATCGATCATTCGAATGTATGTCCCGAGCTGGGTGATTTGAGATCCGAACTGGAACAGGCCAATCCCGAGGAATGGATGTTGCTGCTCCCAGAGAACCCGGACGCCTCAGCCGAGACCATCCGACTTGGGATTGAAAAAATCAGCGCCAGTCACTTGGGTGTGCTGATCATCAACTCGCACGGCCGTGCATGGCGGAATGGTACAGTCGGTGCAGCAATTGGCATCTCCGGTCTACCTGGGCTGGTTGACCTGCGCGGCGCTCCCGACTTATTTGGTTTTCAGCTCAAGATTACCCAGGTTGGAGCAGCCGATGAATTAGCAGCCGCCGCTTCACTGCTGATGGGACAGGCTGCTGAAGCCACACCTGTGGTTCATGTGCGCGGCTTCCCCTATTCGCTGCGCCAGGCTTCGCTCAGCGAATTAATCAGGCCAAAAGATCAGGATTTATTCCGCTAAATCTCTTAATATGGATGAGGTTTTTGACTTTTGGGAAGCGTTGGATGAACTTACCGCTGCTTGCCGCCTGGTAATCGACAGGCCACGCGGCAGCCAACATCCCCGCTATTCAGAATTGTACTATCCTTTGGATTACGGGTACCTCGAAAATACCGCTGCGGGCGATGGCCTGGGGATCGATGTGTGGCTGGGATCGCTGCGGCCGCCTATCCTGGTTGGGTTGATCTGTTCCGTTGATTTGCTCAAACGCGATCTGGAAATAAAACTCCTGCTGGGTTGTACGGAAGCTGAAAAGGAAATCGTTTTATCCTTCTCAAATGGCGCTGGTAAGCCAAGTTCTCAAAAGGCAACCCTGGTAGACCGTTCGGAGCGCCGACGTAGCCCAACCGGAATTGGCGTGGGCGATGGAAATCGCGCAGCGGCATTCGGTGCGGCGATTTTCAGAGCAGATCGTGCCGGAATCTATCTTGCAACGGATTATCCAGGCGGCGCAGTTAGCGCCTTCCGCCCATAACCGGCAGCCCTGGCGGTTTGTAGTCCTGAGACATGAACAATCCCGGCTTGTCTTAGCCGAAGCGCTCGCCGTCGAGTTTCGGCGTGATCTGAGGGCAGATGGCCTGGCGGAGGATCAAGTGGCGGCTCAGGTACAGCGGTCCTACCAGCGGATCACCCAGGCGCCGGCTGCGATCCTGGTCTGTCTGGAGACTAGCCTGGGCGATACTTATCCGGATGAGCGCCGCCAGGCTTTCGAGCGCCAAATGGGCTTACAAAGCGTGGCAATGGCGGGTGAGAATTTGCTCTTGGCTGCAGCCGGCGAGGGTCTGGGCGGGGTGTGGATGTGTGCTCCTTTGTTTGCCCAAGAGGCGGCCCGGCTTGCACTTGATTTGCCGGTTTCCTGGGAACCGCAAGGCCTGGTTCTGCTTGGCTTTCCCGCCTCTGCTACTGATCAAGTTTTCAAGCGTTCGCGAATGTCTTTGGCAGAGGTGACCCGCTGGATGTGATGATAAAAATGGATCGAATAAATTCTCTCAAGGTTGTAGCCCTGGCTGGTGGCGTGGGCGGCGCTAAATTCGCAGATGGCTTAGCGCAGTGCCTGCCACCCCAAAATCTGACAGTGATTGTCAACACCGGGGATGATTTCGAGCATCTCGGTCTGTATATTTGCCCCGATCTGGATACGGTTTGCTATACCCTGGCAGGGAAAGCGAACCCAGGAACAGGGTGGGGGCGCTCAGGAGAGACCTGGTCAGCCCTGGAAACGATAAGCGATCTGGGCGGTCCAGGCTGGTTTCACCTGGGCGATCATGATATCGGACTGCACCTGGAACGCACCCGCCGTCTGCGCCTGGGTGAAAGCCTCAGCCAGGTTACTCGCCAGGTCTGTCAAGCCTGGGGGATCGCCCCTCAGGTGCTGCCGGTTACGGATGAACGGATGCCGACATCGGTGTTTACCATCGAACAAGGTGAGCTGCCGTTTCAGGATTATTTTGTCCGCCAGCGGTGTCAGCCGCAGGTGACTGGTTTTAAGTTTAATCATAGCGAAAGCGCCCATCCCGCGCCGGGGGTGCTGGCAGCTATCGCACAGGCAGATCTGATCGTGATTTGTCCGTCAAACCCCTGGGTGAGCATCGGGCCGATCCTGGCGGTCCCGGGTGTTCGTGCAGTCGTTGGCCGGAAAGCCGGTTCTGGCGATATCGCCGATTATCGCTGGACAGGCAGTGAAAGGTCCTGCGGCAAAGATGTATGCCGAATTGGGGATTACACCTTCCGCACAGGCTGTGGCGGCCCACTACGGCGAGCTGCTCAGTGGGTTTGTCATGGATGAACTCGACCGCGAACAAGCCGGTGATATTCAGAAACCTGGAATAACCGTTCTTGTTGCCGATACAATTATGGAAACCCAAGCAGATCGGCAACGATTGGCCCAAGAAGTGTTACAATTTAGCTTACAAATGGAGAAGTCGCCCCAACGCTGAGGAATTGGTAATGAAATTCACTGTAGTAAGGACGGATGCCAACCGCCCCTACCAACAAAACCACTCGATTCAGAAAGGGAAAATAAGCTATGACTCTGTGGGCGATCGTCCCGGTCAAGCCTTTACGCGTTGGGAAATCTCGTCTGTCAGGTGTGCTCAGCCAAGATGAGCGCGCCGACCTTAACCGCCGGATGCTCGATCATACATTAGCGACGCTGACGGCGATCCCTGAAATTGAACAAGTATTGGTTGTCAGCCGCGATCAAGCGGCGCTAGCTTTGGCGCGCGAACATGGGGCGCGCACCGTGCAAGAGCATGGCTCGCCACAGCTTAATATCGCCCTGGCACGGGCCACGGTAGTGGTTAAGAATTACACTGCGCGAGGTGTCTGATCGTACCGGCGGATTTGCCCTTGCTGACCCGCCAGGATGTTTATACCATGTTGGAGCACGCCACCCAGCCGCCTGTCGTCGTCGTCGCCCCCGATCGCCACCGCCAGGGCACCAATGCCCTGCTGGTCTGTCCGGTGGGTCTGATTGATTATGTCTTTGGTCCGAATTCCTTCCAACATCATTGTGAGCTGGCTCTGAAAGCCGGCGCACGCCTGGAAATTGTTGACCTGCCTTCCCTGGCGCTCGATATGGATTTACCGGAAGATCTCGATCAGGTCAGCCAGGAGTTTGAAAGCATCGTGCCGGAATTGGGAGATCTGGATAATCTGATTTAATGGAGGAAATTAATGCCTGAACGCGTTGCTTTATATTTGCAAGATGCCCACGACCTGCGCGATGGGTTGGATTACGTGCGCTATGCCGAGGCGCGCGGCTTTGAAGCTGTCTGGCAGGCAGAATCACGCCTGGTGCGGGATGCAATTGTCCCGATGGCGGCTTATGCGGCTGTCACTGAGCGCCTCAAGGTTGGATCGGGGGTGATTAACAACTGGACTCGCAATATCGGTCTGCTGGCAGCTACGTACTTGACCCTGGATGACTTAGCGCCCGGCCGGATTATTTGCGGGATCGGCGCCTGGTGGGATCCGTTAGCCCGCAATGTCGGGATTGACCGGCGTAAACCGCTGACCGCGATGCGAGAAACGGTGGAAGTGCTGCGCCGCTTGTTGGCGATGGAGCGGGTTACTTTTCACGGGGAGTTCGTTCACGTCGATGGGATCGAGCTGGACGTTGTGCATGGCCGCCGCGAACCGCGGCATGTGCCGATTATGATCGGCGCCACCGGCGATAAGATGATGGAAATGACCGGTGAGATCGCCGATGGCTGCGTGCTCAATTACTGCGTACCCCCAAATTACAACGATAACGCCCTGGAATTACTCGAGGTTGGGGCGAAGAAGGCCGGGCGCACTCTGAAGGATATCGATACCCCGCAGCTTGTGGTTTGCTCGGTGGATTACGATCATGATCGTGCCATCGATACGACGCGTGAGCTGCTCACGCAATACCTGGCCCAACAGCCGCACATTGCCAAAGCCTCCGGCGTTTCCGATGAGGTGGTGAAACAAATCCAATCGATCCTGGGATGGCCAGCCACCAAGGAACAAATTCGCCAGGCCAAGCACCTGGTGCCGGAAGAACTTATCTTACGAATCTCAGCCTCCGGAACGCCTGAAGAGGCCCGCGCCAAGGTTGAAGAATACAAACGCCATGGCTGCACCTGCCCGATTCTTTACCCGGTGGGTGGGGATGTGCGTCTATTAATCGATACCTTTGCCCAGAATTAAACCATCTTGAGCCCTGTTTTCGCGAAGAAAACAGGGCTATGCTGTTAAATAATGGATATCTTTAGCCTATTAGACGAGCTGCAAACGATCGCTCGCAATGGTTTGTACTTTGCGACCAATGAATACGACCACGAGCGCTACCAGCGCTTGATGGCCCTAACCATCCAAACTTACGGCGAGCTGCTCGATGCGCCAGATGAGCTTATCCGCCAGCGCTTTTTGGGTGAGTTGGGTTATATCACCCCAAAAATAGGCTCGGATGCAGCCATTTTCAATGCGGCTGGTGAAATTCTGCTGATGGATCGCGCCGATGGCAGCGGTTGGTGTCTGCCCTGCGGATTTGTCGAGCCCAACGAGAAACCAGTGGAAGCGGTTGTCCGCGAAACCCGTGAAGAAACCGGTTTGGAGGTCGAGGTTAAGCAGTTAGTCGGCGTCTTCACCCGCCTGCCCGGTGCAAAATCCGACCTGCACACCACTGTCGCAATTGTCCACCTGTGCGCGGTGTGCGGTGGAGAACTCAACCTTTCTCATGAGGGACGTGCTTTACGCTATTGGCCGATCTCTGCAGTACCCCGCTGGCATGCCAATCACGAGCAATATGCGCGAGCAGCCTATGACATGTGGATATCAGACCATCTGCTGCCGGCGATTTCGAACTGAATGAAGCGATTAGTAATTCTATTCCTGGTTATTTTGCCATTCTTCGCGACCCGTGGACAGCAAGCTGCCGGTGAGCTCCGCAGGCTGGACGCTGCACCCCTCGATGTCCAGGCCTGGCCAAATATTGCGTTGGAACAAGTGGTGAGTGGGCTGACTTCACCGGTGCATATCACCCATGCCGGGGATGGCAGCGGGCGCTTGTTTGTCGTGGAACGCGGCGGGCGGATTAAAATTATCCAGGGAGGGGTGGTCAGCGGGGTCTTTCCTGGACATTAAGGCAGCGTGTCCGGTCGCCAGAAAACAATGGGGGCAGCGAAGAAGGTTTGCTCAGCCTGGCTTTCCCACCCGGTTTTGGCCTGAGCCGCGACCATTTTTATGTGTATTACACCAATCTCGCTGGAGACAACCAGTTATCCCGTTTTTCTTTGGGCGCCAACCCAAACCAGGCTGACCCAGGCAGCGAAGAAACTTTGCTGGTCATCCCACATCCAAGCTACACGAACCATAATGGCGGCCAACTGGCTTTTGGGGTGGATGGTAAGTTGTATATCGGTACGGGGGATGGCGGCGGAGGCGGCGATCCCCAAGGCAACGCCCAAAATCCGGATTCCTTGTTAGGTAAGCTGCTGCGAATCGATGTCGATCCAGATCCACCCAATCCGGCGGGTCGCCTGTATTATTTACCCAACGTAGCAAAGCTGCATCCCGGCGGCGGCGTGACTCCCCCGGCTGTCCGCCGCTACGCAATTCCGAGTGATAACCCGTTTTTTAACAACACGGCATTCCGGCCTGAAATCTGGGCGCTTGGCCTGCGCAATCCGTGGCGCTTCTCCTTTGACCGGTTGAGCGGCGATTTATGGATTGGCGATGTCGGTCAGGGCAGCTGGGAAGAAATTGATTTTCAGCCCACCACCAGCCAGGGTGGTGAGAATTATGGGTGGAATATCCTTGAAGGTAATGTCTGTTATTTAAACCCAAACTGCAGCGGCGCCGGTTATACCTCGCCGATCTGGGTTTACCCACATACCAATGGTAATTGCTCGGTCACGGGCGGGATGGTGTATCGCGGCTCGGCTCAGCCTGCGCTGCAGGGGATTTACTTTTATGCCGACTACTGCAGCGGTGTGATCTGGGGGCTGCGCCAGGAAAATGGCGCATGGGTGAACGCTCAACTGCTCGACACCGCGGATAATATTACAAGTTTTGGCGAGGACGAAGCCGGCGAGCTCTACCTGGCGGCCCTGAATGGCGGCGTGATTTATAAAATCATCCAAACGCCTTGATTCTAAAAAAATTCCTTCCAAACATGATTTTAATAAGTTCTAAGTGAGCGGGGAAAACAACGAATTTACAATTATTTAACAATAAACAGTTGCCCTTCTTTAAAATGAGAGTATAATGATAAATATTAGTATATTTACCATTCGATTTTGTATCCAGTTTAATGATCACATGGAGGGAAAGTTCATGTTCGTAAATCTCCTCAGTTTCCTGGTTATGATCTTGTTGGTGATCCTGTTTGGTTGGCTGACCTGGCGTGCGATTCGGGCAAAGCGTCTATGGGTCAAAATTGTCGGTGGTCTGTTTGCCGGGTTGTTAACACTTGTTTTTGCAGCGGTGACGTTCATGGCGGGAAAAGGAATGGTGACCGCCTATCGCGCCCCAGTCCCTGCCCCAGACCTTACAGTGGCTGGAACACCCGAGCAGATAGCTCGCGGTAAATACCTCGCATCGATTGCTTGTGTCGGCTGCCATGGGGCAGATGGGCAGGGTGAGTTTCCCTTGAGTGGCGGGTTGGATTTATCTGGCGAGTTTCCTGTTCCCGGGGGACCGATTGTCGCCGCCAATATCACTCCAGGTGGGGTGTTGGCTGATCGCACGGATGGGGAGTTGTTTCGAGTCATTCGTCACGGCTTTGGCAAGGGTATCCGCGGTGGATTTATGTCATTTCTCCCTTACCGAGAATTAAGCGACGAGGATACGCAAGCGATTATTGCCTTCCTTCGCAGCCAGGAACCCGTAACGACGGCTACAAATGGCGGCGACAAGCCGAATTTGCTCGGGGTAATTATCTTCTATGGGACAGGAATCTTACCGCTGCCTGAAGGGACGGATGGGGTAATTACAGCCCCGCCGCCTGGGGATAACGCAGAATACGGAAAATATGTTGCCACCTACGGGGAATGCCGCGGCTGCCATGGCCCGGATATGACCGGGGCGGCTGCCACTTCGATAACCCCAGCTTACCCCAACCCGCGCCCAATTGTCGCCACGTGGACTTTAGACCAGTTCATCCAAACGATGCGCACTGGCGTCCGGCCAGGCGGGGCCGAGCTAAAAATGCCCTGGAAGAACGCCTCGATGATGAGCGATGCCGATCTGGCGGCGTTGTATACCTACCTGAAAACCACTCCTTAAGTACGCAGTCACTTTGTCAGAAAGGATCTAAACCCAATGTATACCTGGTTTGTTTTTCTTCATCTGGTTGGCATATTACTCTTCGTCATTGCCCATGGTGTCTCTGCCAGTGTTTCTTTTCAGGTCCGGCGCGAACGTAATCTCGACCGTCTTCGCGCTCTCGCTGAGCTTTCAGCCACCAGCTATCCGCTAACCTACGGTGGACTTCTTTTACTGCTGGTGAGTGGAATTATTACTGGGTTCATGGGTCACTGGTGGGGAAGCGGCTGGATCTGGGTTTCAATTATCGTGCTGATTGCGATTATATGTAGGCATGGTGAGGTTTGGGTCAAACTATTTCAACCGCTTGCGCAAGGCAGTTGGCTCACCCTATCGAGACGGAAATAAAATTCATCCCCCGGACGAGCCGGCCAGCATGGCGGAAATCGAAACCATGCTGGCTGTTGGGAAACCCTGGCTGCTCACCCTGATTGGCTTTGGCGGTCTAATTCTGGTGGCGTGGTTGATGATGTTCAAACCTTTTTAGCTTCAGTTTTTTTGTTCTGCTTTCCCAAATTTTTACCAGATCTCATATTGAGATCTGGTTTTTTGTCAACTCAAGGTACTACTGTCCCAGTCTATTAATATTCTTGACAAGCATAGGTTATGTGCTAGAATATATTATGTAAGACATAATACTATCTATAGCGTAATGTTATCAGGGAACCGATGGATAAAGAACTCAAACGAGGCGCCCTCGAAATGCTTCTGCTGAAGCTGATTGCCGAGCAGCCTCGATATGGATACGAAATAGTCACCATCCTTGAGCAGCGCGTGGCTCGCCTACAACTCCGAGAAAGCACCCTTTATCCAGTGCTTTACCGGCTGGAGAATGATGGATTTATCGCCGGCCAGTGGGAGACCTTCGAACGCGGCGTTCCACGAAAAGTATACAAGCTGACCCCGAACGGTTTCGTGGAGTTTGAGCGCCTGATTAATGAATGGCGTGAATTTAGTGGAACAATCAACCGGTTTTTAAGTATTAAGGGATAACCATGCAGCAAATTGGCAACTCATCCGAACAATACATCCAGGCTGTTTTGCGCAGCATCCATGCTCCTGCAGCTGATGAGCGGCGCATCGCGGCTGAACTGCGCAGCCACTTCCAATCTGCCCAGGAGGCGGGTGAATCACTGCACAGCATTGAGACTCGACTAGGCAGCCCCATGGAAGTCGCTGAAGCTTATATGGCACAGATTCCATTGAAATATGCGGGCTTTTGGCTGCGCCTGGTAGCTTTTGTGATCGATATGTGCATCATCGTGGCAATCGGTTCACTGCTAAGTTTCTTTGTAATCTTTTGTACCAATCTTGTCCCAGATCACCCAATCGGAATTGAGATCCTCCTTGGGGCGGTGCTGATTGGTTTAGCCGTCAGTGGTTCTCTGGTAATTCTCGGTTTGGTGTTGTTATACTTTCCAGTGCTGGAAGGTCGCTTCGGGCAGACCCCCGGAAAACACCTGTTTGGCTTGCATGTGCTCAAAGAAAATGGCTTACCGGTTGGTTACAAAGAAGCATTCATTCGCCGCCTGACCTTTTATTTTGAAATGCTGCCAGTCGACTCGTTATTCATTCCTTTCACCGCCAAGAAACAACGCGGTTTTGATATTGTCGCCCGGACTGTCGTTGTCAGATAATGGCAATAATACGCTGCCGATGAAACCCCAACCGCAAGAGCGGCTTAATCTGGAGACTCTCGAGAAAGGGGTGTTGTTTCTGTGCTCGATCGACCCGGAACTCGCCGGAATTTATGCTGAGTTCGGAACGCCGCCGTTGTGGGAACGGCAGCCAGGTTTTGCAACACTTGTTTATATTATTTTGGAGCAGCAGGTCTCCCTGGCGTCGGCTCGGGCAGCCTTCTTAAAGCTTCAGCAAGCGATTCCTTCTATCACTCCGCAGAATTTCAACGGCCTCGATGACAACACCCTGAAAGCGATTGGCTTCAGCCGGCAAAAAGCCCGCTATTGTCGAGGGTTGGCGCAGGCGGTTCTAGATCGCGAAATAGAACTGGATGAACTGGAGCTATTCGATGACGCCTCAGTGCGCTCAGCGCTGTTAAAGATTAAAGGGATTGGTCCTTGGACAACAGATATTTATCTGTTAATGGCCTTGCTTCGCCCGGACATCTGGCCCGTGGGGGATTTAGCCCTGGCGGCCGCTGTGCAAAACCTGAAAGGATTTTCCACAAAGCCTGGTCCGGACGAAATGGAATGCATCGCTGAACCCTGGAAACCATGGAGGGCTGTGGCGGCAAGACTCTTATGGCATTATTATCTTGCTTTGCGCGATAATAAAAGGAATGGCGCCCCTCCTGCCTGAAGCGAAAATAACAAATGAGATCCTCCTGCGAGGTCTCTTGCTTTTTGCTGCCCTGGATCTTGGCCTGGTCACCGGCCTGACCTGGCGGATTAAGCCTACACTGTTTATTCAATTGAAGACAACCATCATCCTTACAACGGCTGTCTTTTGGGGTTTGCTGTGGTTCTGGGTGCTTCGTGTCTACTGGGAAACTGTCTATCGTTATCTGTTTCCAGAGTGGCTGCGGTGGCCTTTGCCTATGATCCAGGCCGTGCTGACAGCGCTAATCGCCAGCCTGGCCTGGCGGCTTTCCTGGAAAACACCCTGGAATCCTCTCATCGTGTATTGCTTGCTAGGTGGGGTGTGGGGAATTCTCAGCCATATTTGGGCGGTCTATATGGGGGTGGTTGACCGACCGCCTGTTCTGCAAGGCGCCTCTCCTTTGGCTGCTATAGGAATTGCATTCTTCGAATTCATGTTTTATTGGTGTGTGATTATTCTAATCTCTGCAGTTTTGCACTCTATTTGGCGTGCTATAACTGCTCCAGGTTCAAATCATCCCCGAGCAGGTAGTGGCTGAACCAGGTCAAGTTCTGGTGCATCACGGCATGGTTCTCACGCGGTTTGGTGATCGGGTGAGCCATGCCAGGGAAAATAAATAATTCCACTGGGACGCCCATTTCCTTGAGACCGCGGTAAAGCTCGGTGGCATTGGAAACGGGGACGCGCTGGTCTTCTGAGCCGTGTTGGATCAGCATTGGCGTCTTGGCGTTGGTCAGGTTGCTGATCGGGGCAGTCTTAATATACAGCTCGCGATCGCGGAATGGCGAACCCGACAGATAGTCGGTGGTGAAATCAGGGATATCATTGCTGATATGGTAGGTGTACCAGTCCGAGATCCCCGCGCCAACCGAAACAGCCTTGAAGCGTTCGGAGTGCAGCCCGACAAAGGCTGAGATATACCCGCCCTGCGACCAGCCCATGCAGCCGACCCGTTCGGGATCGACCCAACCCCGCGAAACCAGGTGATCGATAGCGCTTTCTAAATCCCACAAATCACCGACCCCCAGGTTATTCACGTTCAATTCCATAAATGCCTGGCCGCGGCCGGTTGAGCCACGGTAATTCGGCTTGAGCACCAGCACATCCTTCTCCAAGAATTGGATCACCGGGTAATAAGTTAACTCTTCACTGCTGATCTGGTAGGCAGTTGAAAACCAGGTCGGACCGCCATGCACTACAAAGACCAGCGGGTATTTCTTGGCTGGATCGAAGTTCGCCGGCTTGCGCAGCACTCCTTCGATTTCAACGCCATCTCGACTCCGCCAGCGGATGGTTTCCACGCTCCCAAGCTCCCAACCTGCCAGGGCATCTGTAAAATCGGTCAGGCGCTGCGGCTTGCCAGCCAGGTCTGTGTCTGCCAAATAGACTTCAGGGAAATGGGTAGCGCTGCTCCCGATCAAAGCCACCCTTCCATTCTCAGCGATGTCAAAGCTGGTCTGCAAGCCCAACCCGCCCAGGTCGAGATTTGTTATGTGTCCATCCTCCTCCAGGCGGGCCAGGTTCACGACTGTCCCTTCTGGATAGCTGGCGAACAGACCAGTTTTGACCCAGGCTACGTCCAGCGCTTCCTCATCCAGGACTGCCGAGCGGTTGTGCAGCCCGCTGGTAAAAGCCTGCGGGGTGGCGGCTTGTAGGGCCTTTTGCCGTTCGATCACCCACAATTCGGGGATGGTGTACATTTTTTCATCCCGCCCCTGGTAGCTGAAGAGCAGCTCCTGCCCGTCCGGAGAGACTTTGAGCAGCCGGGTGGTGCGGGGAACATTCAAGCTGGTAACGCGGCCGATATAAGCGACATCTTCCTTCTCATCAGGAGCTGGTTTTTCGATTCCCTGATCCAAAGCCGCTGATCGCTTTGGATCAGGTTTGGCCAATTTCTCGGTTTCGCGGCGAATGTACTCCTGAATCGCCGTCTCAGGATCCAATTCGATGACATAAACACTGGTTTGGCGATAGTAGATTATATCGTCATGCAACCAGCAGTTCAAATAAACGGCATCGCCGGTTGGCGATACAACCACCTCTTTGACCGCTGGAACCGGGTCGAACAGTCGGGTTAGCTCCATGACGGGGCAGATCAGCTTCTTGGCTTCGTCCTTTGTGCTCGCCCGGACCTGGGTTTCGTAGCGCCGCAGCGACTTCAAGTCGATGTAGTACACCCCAGCAGTGCTGGGTTCCTGCTCGAAGTGGGTGTAAGTACCAAAATGATCAGAGCGAGGTTTATTTTCTTGACGCTCCGGGTGGCGCGCCAGGTAAATCAGCCCCCCAGCAAAGGGTTTGAACCACTCAACCCCGCCTTTGTGATCGGTAACTTGCCAGCCTTCGCCACTCAGCCCTTCAAACAAAAAGACTTGAGCCTTTGCTTCCTGATTATCATCTTTTTTGAGTACACCCAGGGTTTGATCGTCGAACCATTCGGCCTGCAGCACACTCCCGCTGCGTGTTAACGCTTGAACTCCATGAAGGCTTGCCCCAGCGATTCGGCAAACGGTTTCATAGCGGTCTTCCTTCCAATTGGTTGTGCGTACCAGGATGGCGACTTTCTCACCATCAGGGGATATTCGAACCTCGGTGGGTGCTTCGAGCTGGATCAGCTCGCGGAGATTAGGTGTATAAGATTCGGGCTGAGTGGTCAATGGCTGTCTCCTTTATTCGACGGTCACGCTCTTGGCTAAATTCCTGGGCTGATCCACATCCAACCCGCGCAGCGCGGCGATATGGTAAGCCAGCATCTGGAGTGGGATCACCGTTACCACAGGGCTGAGCAGCCAGGGGGTCTCGGGTACCCATAACACATGGTCGGCTAACTGGGCGATCTGCTCATCCCCATCGGTGGCCACCGCGACCACCATCCCGCCGTGTGCTTTCGCCTGCTCGATCTGGCTGAGCATCTTTTCGTACCAAGGGTCACGCGGCGCAATTACGACCACTGGCATATCTTTATCAATCAGGGCAATAGGTCCGTGTTTCATCTCGCCTGCCGGATAGCCCTCGGCGTGGATATAGGATATTTCCTTGAGTTTTAAAGCGCCTTCATAAGCTGTGGGCATGTTAATCCCGCGTCCCAGATACAGGCAGTGTTGGGTATTCATCAGGGCTCTGGCGATTTTTTCAACCGCGCTGTCCCGATCCAGGCAGCGTCCAACCAGGTCGGGTACCCGGCGCAGGTCGGCAAGCAGCTTTTGTCTGGCGTTTTTGTCAATGACACCGCGCAAGTCGCCAAGCAGCACTGCCAACATATACAGATCGACTAACGGGGCGGTGTAAGCCTTGGTCGAGGCAACGCCGATTTCGGGTCCGCTCTGCATCGAAATGCAGCCATCGGCGATCCGCATTGCCTGGGAGCCAATTGCATTGACGATGGACCAAAGCGTAGCGCCTTTGCCGCGGGCTTCTTCCATTGCTGCCAGGGTGTCGGCTGTCTCCCCGGACTGGCTGATCGCCAGCACCACGGTATCGGGATCGATAATCGGATCGCGATAGCGAAACTCCGAGGCAATATCGACCTCCACTGGGACGCGGGCAATGTGCTCGATCATGGCTTTGCCAACCATGCCGGCATGAGCAGCTGTTCCGCAGGCGGTGATGAAAATCTTGCGAATACTTCTGGCTTTTTGGACGGTCAGGTTTAACTCGGCCAGGCGCACCCCACCGCCGTTTTCAAAATCCACTCGCCCGCCGATCGTATCGGTCAATGAACGCACCTGCTCGTGGATTTCCTTGGCCATGAAATGCCGAAACTCGCCTTTTTCGGCTGCCACGGGGTCCCAAGCAACCTGATGAACCTGGAAATGAACGGCTGCACCATCCAGGGTTGCAACCTGTAAATGATCGCGGGTGACCACGGCAAGCTGGCAGGATTCCAGGAAGACCATCCGGCGTGTGTGTTCGAGAATTGCAGGTAGGTCGGAGGCGATAAAATTTTCCCCTTCACCCAAACCGATCACGACCCCGCCGGCGTTGCCAATGCGCGCCGCAACGATCTTATCCGGTTCGCGCGCCGAAAGCACCACAACGCCGTGAGCGCCTTTTAAATGGGCTAGAGCCAGGCGAACCGCTTCTGCCAGGTCTGTGTTTGCCGACAAATATCGTTCAACAAGGTGCACGATCACCTCACTGTCGGTATCTGAGTTGAACACTACGCCTTCGGCGCTCAGTTCTTCGCGTAATTCAAGAAAATTTTCGACAATCCCATTATGGACGAGGACCACATCCCCGGTCATCCCCAGGTGAGGGTGGGCATTGCGTGCGCTTGGAGCGCCATGAGTAGCCCAACGCGTATGGCCAATTCCTACGTGGCCATGCAAAGGCTGTTCGTCGACGAGGGCGTTAAGCCGGGCAAGTTTGCCTGCGTCGCGGCGAACTTCGATATGTTCATTTTCAAAAATAGCCAGACCAGCCGAGTCATAACCGCGATACTCCAGCCGCTTGAGGCCATTTAAGATAATCGGTGTCGCGTCGCGCGGCCCGATATAACCAACAATTCCACACATGAGAAGATCCCTCCAATTGGTATTGAGTGTTAGAGGACAGACACACTGGTCCGCCCATAGAGCCGCTTTGCCGGTTTTGCCCGTCCGGTCGCCCGGGCGGTGTTGTCCTGCAATTATAAAATTTGGAGGGAAAGGTGGCGGGTGACGGCGCACCCGGAGGGCTTCCGCTGATCTGTCGATTTTCGAACCTGGCCTTGCGGTCAGGAACCCTCATCCTCGTCAACTGGTTAGTGGATTATAGATAGCAATTTCCTGAAGGAAATATTTCTATCCACACCGATTTAACCAGCCCATGCGCTGGCTTTCCCAAGTCATTTGTAGATCAATTTGTCGGCCTTTAATCCTCCATTCTGAATTGATGTTTCGGAAAGATATTATATCGTATTTCATGGTAAGATTTTTTCATGGCATTAGGATCCCTCTCAGAGCTGCTCCGCCTCTCCCAACAGAATAGGTTAAGTTTACCTCCAGCGCTTGAAAAAGGTTTTCAGGATTGGTATTTCGAAAATTACCTATGGATCAACCGGATAGGCTTGTTCGTTGGATTGGCGTTGTGGTTGGTCTTTGGATTGGTTGATCTATATGCCATTCCGCAAACTTATCCTCAGGTGTGGCTGCTGCGGTATGGGCTTGGCGCGCCGATTATTATTCTTGCGATTCTTGCCTCCTACCGGCCTTATTACCGGCATTGGATGCGGGCTGCAACCCTCACCGTAACTTTGACCGCTGGCTTTGGGGTAATTGTTTTCACCAGCATCGCCCAACCGGTGGAAGTGGGTTACTACTATTATATTTACGGTCTTACTGTGGTATTGATGTTTCTTTTCACCATCCCAGGGGCGTTATTTTGGGATGTGGTCTTAGCGAGCCTGCTGCTGCTCGCCTGCACCCCAATCTCATATCTTTTTCGCTTCGATTTCTTTAGAAATCCAGTATCGGTGACCGTTTTTGTGGTTACAATGGCTTTTTTAACAACCCTGGCGCTTGTGGGCAACGTGGGACGCTACTTTTTTGAGCTTTCTATCCGGCGCAACTTCCTGCAGCGCTTGATCATTCAGCAAGAAGAGGACCGCTCAAATGCTTTGTTGTTGAACGTTTTGCCGGCGCCGGTTGCCGAACGTCTTAACCAGGCGAGCAGATTGCCGATTTTCACCAGGCAATCAGCATCCTGTTTGTCGATATTGTCAATTTCACTCCCCTGTCGGCCCGGCTAGCTCCGGCTGCCTTAGTTGGTTTGCTCAATACGATTTTTTCTGCTTTTGACGAGCTGACCGAAGCACACACCCTGGAAAAGATTAAAACAATTGGCGATGCTTATATGGTGGTGTCGGGCATACCCGTACCCCGCGGCGACCATGCGCATGTGCTGGCAGATCTGGCCTTGGAGATGCTGGCCGCGGTGAGTGAACTTTCTCAGACTTTGGGTGAACCCTTGCAAATCCGGATCGGTATCCACAGTGGGCCAGCTGTGGCAGGTGTCATCGGCTGGAAAAAGTTCGCCTACGATTTGTGGGGGGATACGGTAAACACCGCCAGCCGGATGGAAAGCCATGGTTATCCAGGCAAAACCCAGGTCACCCAGGTGGTTTATGAATTGCTGAAGGATGATTATCAATTCGAAGATCGCGGCGAGCTTGAAATCAAAGGAAAAGGTAAAATGCACGTTTACTGGCTGATTGGAAAATATCCACCCCGGGCATAGACGAAGGAGAGCCCGTAGGACGTTATAATATAGTAAAAATCTATGCAAGGCACAGGCGCGGCAGCCGCCTGATTCAAGGAAAGGACGATCCGATTTCATGCAGAATAATCTAACTCATCCAGATGGCGCTGTCCAAGCCAACTCCCATTACTGTTTCGTGTGCGGGGTAGCCAACCCCGCCGGTCTTCATATTCGCTTTTATGAGACTGCCCCCGGCGAAATCAGCGCCGAGATCAACCTACCAGCCCATTTCCAGGGCTATCCAGGCATTACCCACGGAGGGATCATTGCGGCTATGTTGGATGAAGCCGCTGGACGGTCTCACATGGGCACTGGGGAGCAACCGCGTTTTATGTTCACGGCAAGTTTGAAGGTTCGTTACCGCCTAAATGTACCTACCGAGCAGCCTTTGCGCCTCGTCGGCAAGGCCGGCGCCAGCAAGGGTCGGATGGCCGAGGCGCAAAGTGCGATTTATGATCAAGCCGGAGTGCTTTTAGCTGATGCTGAGGCTATTCTGGTAGATGTCCCTGAGGGCAGTGTCAATAATGCTGACTTGAGCGCTTTGGGCTGGCGGGTCTATTCTGATGAGGAATTTGCAGAGCTCAAGGCGCTTGCACAGTCAGGCGCTTAGAAAAAGCTAGTCTTGAACACAACCCGGTAAGGTTCAGGGTTACAAGGAGAAAGTTATGATCAGCGAATACCACCGGCCCGAGACACTCGAAGCAGCGCTGGCGCTATTGAGCCGCACAACCCCCATGAGTATCCCTCTGGCTGGCGGCACCGCGATCGATCGCACGGGCAGCCAAGGCCTGGCACTGATCGATTTGCAGTCCCTTGGTCTGGATACGATCAGCCAGCGCGGCAGCCTTCTGGAACTTGGGGCAATGCTCCGCTTGCAGGCTCTTCTGGAGAGGGGTGTATCGGAAGCATTGGATCGCGCAATTCTACTCGAAGCGACGCACAATTTACGCCAGGCAGCCAGCGTAGCTGGAACACTCGTCGCCGCAGATGGTCGTTCACCCTTTGCCGCGGCCCTGCTCGCTTTGGATGCTCAATTAACCATGCTGCCGGGTCCCCGGCTCATTGGCCTGGGAGATCTGCTGCCAGTTCGATCCAAAGTATTGAGCGGGGGTTTGATTACGCAAGTGACCGTTCCTTTGAATGTCCGCCTGGCCTTTGAAAGCATTGGGCGTTCTCCTGCAGATCGCCCGATCGTATGCGCCGCCCTGGCGACGTGGCCATCAGGCCGCACCCGCCTGGTTTTGGGTGGCTATGGCGCCTCGCCCATGCTCGCTTTTGATGGCGCCGAAGCTGTGGGCCTGGAGATCGCGGCGCGCAGTGCCTTCAGTCACGCTGAAGATGAATGGGCAAGTGCAGAATATCGCTCAGAAATGGCGGCGACCCTGGCCTTAAGGTGTTTAGGAAAGCTGATCGTTGAAGGTTGAGAGCCGAAGATCTTAATGGCTCGGATAACGAAATGGAGAGATGATGACTGTTATTCACGGTTTTGAGTTGGTGCAGGAAAGTGATATCCCCGAAATTAACACGCATGCGCGCTTATTTCGACACATAACCAGCGGCGCCCAACTGCTTTCTCTGGAGAATAACGACGAGAATAAGGTATTCAGCATCAATTTCCGCACTCCGCCAGGCGACTCCAGCGGGGTTGCGCACATCATGGAACATTCGGTGTTATGTGGTTCTGAAAAATACCCGGTAAAAGAACCCTTCGTCGAGCTGATAAAAGGCTCTTTGAACACTTTTCTAAATGCGTTCACTTTTCCCGATAAAACTTGTTACCCGGCTGCCAGCCAAAATCTACAAGATTTCTACAATCTGATTGATGTCTATGTCGACGCCGTCTTTCACCCCTTGCTTGCTCCCTTAACCCTGGATCAGGAAGGCTGGCATTACGAGCTTGATGATTTGACGGCGCCTCTGGTCTATAAAGGGGTCGTATTCAACGAAATGAAGGGCGCTTACGCCTCGCCGGACAGCTTGCTTGGCCGCTATGCCCAAAGATCGCTCTTTCCAAATCACCCCTACGGCGTTGATTCGGGGGGCGATCCTCAGATTATTCCGAACCTCACCTACGCCCAATTTAAGGCTTTCCACCAAACCTATTATCATCCGAGCAATGCCAGGATCTATTTCTATGGCGATGATAACCCCGAAGAACGCTTGCGCCGGATGGATGATTATCTGCAGGGATTTACAGCCATGGAGGTGGATTCAAGTATCCCACTGCAGCCAGGAGTTAGCGTGCCAGGCCGCCAGGTGTTTACTTACGATAGTGGTGAGCTCGAAGAGACTGCCAAGAGTATGCTGGTTGTAAATTGGCTGCTCCCGGAGATCCTTGATCAGGAGCTCCGCCTGGGTCTAGGCATCCTGACCTATATTTTGATCGGAACGCCAGCCGCACCGCTGCGCAAAGCCCTGATTGACTCCAGTCTCGGCGAAGATCTAGCCGGTATCGGACTTGAAGATGATCTGCGCCAGATGTATTTTTCAATGGGCATGAAGGGGATAAATCATGAAAGTGGCGACCTGGAGAAGGTGGAAGCGCTGCTTATCGAAACCCTTACAGATCTTGCCCGGGATGGCATCGATCTGGATACGATTGCGGCTGCTCTGAACACCACTGAGTTTCGCTTGCGCGAGAATAATACCGGCTCTTTCCCAAGAGGTTTACTCATAATGCTGCGCAGCCTGACGACCTGGTTGTATGGCGGCGACCCTTTAGCCTCGCTGGCCTTCGAAGCGCCTTTACAGGGGATTAAGGATCGCCTGGGTGCCGGTGAGAGATATTTTGAAGGGCTCATCCAACAATTTTTGCTGGAGAATACGCAGCGCACAACCGTCATTCTTTCCCCAGAATCTGGTTTAAACGACAGGCAAGAGCAGGCCGAGCGAGAAAAACTGGCAGCTATCCGCGCCGGATTGAGCAGCGAAGCACTGCAGCTTATTATGGATAACAACCGCCAGCTTACGCAGCGCCAGGATACTCCTGATCGCCCCGAAGATCTCGAAGTCCTCCCAAGCCTGACCTTGAACGATTTAGATCGTTTCCATAAGCTCATTCCTATGGAAAAAAGCACAATCGCCGACTCGAGCGTGCTATACCATGACCTATTCACAAATGGCATTGTATATCTCGACCTGGGGATGAATCTACACACTTTGCCTCAGGAGTCTTTACCTTATGCCGCTCTATTCGGACGCGCCTTGCTTGAAATGGGCACAGAGCAGCATGATTTTGTCCGCCTATCTCAGCGCATTGGCCGTTTGACGGGGGGATTCGCCCGACGTTTTTTATCACCACGCCAATCGGGTCGACCCATGCATTGGCCTGGTTATTCTTGCGCGCCAAAGCAACGCAGGCGCATACCTCTGAGCTGCTCGATATCCTGGCGGAAGTTTTGAATACAGCGAACCTGGATAACCCAGAGCGTTTTCGCCAAATTGTTGTGGAAGAAAAAGCGGATATGGAATCAGCGCTGACCCCAAGTGGACACAGCCTGGTCAATGCGCGCCTGCGATCGTTCTTCAGCGAGGCAGGTTGGATTGATGAGCAGATGGGCGGAGTAAGCTATTTATACTTTTTGCGCCGCTTGTTGGAGGAGGTCGATCACTCCTGGCCAGCGGTTCTGGAAAAACTGGAGAATATTCGCAGTTTATTGCTAAACCGGCGCAACATCCTGGTGAATGTTACAACAGATCTAACAGGTTGGCAGGTCTTCATGCCGCAATTGACTGAGTTCCTCCAGGCGCTGCCGGGAACTCCACTCACTGTTCAAACCTGGCACTATGAACCGGAGAGTCAGGATCAAGGTCTGGCAATTCCTTCTAAAGTAAATTTTGTCGGTAAGGGCGCCAATTTGTTTGATTTAGGCTATATCTACCATGGCTCATCCGCCGTTATTAACAATTACCTGCGCACAACCTGGTTGTGGGAAAAGGTGCGCGTTCATGGCGGCGCCTATGGCGGGTTCTGTTTGTTTGATCATCGTTCCGGGGTCTACACCTTTATCTCGTATCGCGATCCGAACCTGGACGAAACCCTGGCGATTTATGATGACACTGGTCAATTTTTGCGTCAACTCGACGAAGCGAGGCTTTCACGAACCGAGTTGACCAAGAGCATTATTGGAACCATTGGCGATCTAGATGCCTACCAATTCCCAGACGCCAAGGGTTTCACCTCGATGACCCGTTACCTTTCTGGCGAGACCGATCAACTGCGCCAGCAACGTCGTGAGCAAATCCTTTCCACCACCCTCGAAGATTTTCATCAATTCGGGGAAATCCTCGAGCAACTGGAAGCCGCTGGGAAGGTTGTCGTCATGGGGTCCGAGGCTGATTTACAGGCTGCCAACCTCCAAAACCGCCGCCTGGTCATCGAAAAAGTATTATAAAACCTGATTAAGGAGAGCTGCATGAAGCTTCATCTTCAAATCAATCATCAGGAAGGCGAGTTCGAGAGCGCGCCTGGAGATAGCTTATTGAAAGTATTGCGCAGCGCTGGTTATTTTAGCGTCAAACACGGGTGCGAAAGCGGTGAGTGCGGCGCCTGCACTGTTCTCATGGATGGCCAGGCGCTGAATGCTTGTGTGCTTCTGGCTGCCCAGGCAGAAGGACATTCGATTGAGACGATCGAAATGTTGGGGGAACACCCTGAACAAGGATGGAAGACGACTGCCGGATTACATCCGGTGCAAAAGGCTTTTGTGGAAAGCGGGGCGATCCAATGCGGCTACTGCAGCCCGGCTCAGATTCTAGCAGCTTGCCAGTTGCTCGCTCATCAACCAAACCCGTCCGAGGCCGAGGTGCGCCTCGCCCTATCTGGGGTCTTATGCCGCTGCACAGGATATGTGAAACCGGTTCAGGCAGTATTGCGCGCCGCGGCAGTTATGCGCGGCGAGATGTCACCAGGTGATGATGAAGGCCTTACATATGAACAATTTCCGGCTCCTCTGCCGGATACTCCGGAATTTTCGCCTGGGCTAGATACCGGGCCTGGCCATGGGTTAATCACCCAGGAACGCACCGAGATTCTTCCCCGGGTGGTGGTCGCGCCGCAGACCCAGGGCTGGCAGCGGGTTGGCAAGCCAGAGATCAAAGTCGATGCACTTAAACTTGTCCAAGGAAAACCCGCTTTCACTGCCGATTTCGACAAGCGTGGCCTATTGGTTGCCAAAGTGTTACGAAGTCCGCACGCTCATGCAAGCATAAAACGAATCGATGCCAGCCGGGCTCGCCACCTCGAAGGCGTGGCGGCAGTGCTCACCTGGCAAGACCTTCCTCGGGTGATCTACTCGACTGCTGGACAATCTGACCCGATCCCAGGTCCATTGGACACTTTTTCGCTGGATCATAAGGTTCGATTCATCGGCGACCGGGTGGCCTTCGTAGCTGCCGAGAACGAAGAAATAGCCGAGCAAGCTCTGCGCCTGATCGAGGTGGACTATGAAATCCTGCCAGCTATCCTCGATCCAGCCCAGTCGATGCAGCCTGGCGCAGAGCGACTTCACGATGAAAGCGAATTTGTCAATTTCGCAGGCTCCAATCCGGCGAGAAACCTTGCTGCTGACATCCGCATCGATATTGGCAACGTCGAAAAAGGTTTCCAAGAAGCCGATTATATCTTCGAGGCTGATTATGAAGTCCCTAAGGTGCAGCAAGCCCATATAGAGCCGCACGTCACCATAACCTATTGGGACGAAGATGATCGACTGGTGATCCGCACCAGCACCCAGGTTCCGTTCCATGTCCGCCGGGTTTTAGCCCCTGTGTTGGGCTTACCTGTGAAACGCATCCGGGTGATCAAGCCGCGCATCGGCGGCGGTTTTGGCGGTAAGCAGGAAATCTTGATCGAAGACGTTGCTGCCCACCTGACCATTGCCACGGGTCGTCCAGTGATCTATGAAATGACCCGAGAGGAGGAATTTGTTGCAGCGCGTTCCCGCCATCCGATGCGCGTCCATTTGAAAACTGGCGTTAAAAAAGATGGCACGATCACCGCCAATGCAATGTATGCACTGAGCGACACCGGCGCTTATGGCTGCCATGCCTTGACCGTGACTGGCAATACCGGGCATAAGTCTATGGCTTTATATGTGGGCGATGGTCCTTACCGCCTCTCCCCGAATATCCAGTTTTATGCAGATGTGGTATACACGAACCATCCGCCGGCTGGCGCTTTCCGCGGTTATGGTGTTCCGCAGGGCTATTGGCCGCTCGAACGGCACATGGAAAAAATCGCTCGTAAACTTGGCCTCGACCCGCTCGATTTCCGCTTAAAGAACGCTTTACGCGCCGGTGAATTACACCCCTTCAGCACTGCCTGGAGTGAAGGGCGCGAACCTCGCCCAGAAACGATCGAAACTTGCGGGTTGGAGGAATGCGTCCGCCAGGGAAAAGCAGCGATTGGGTGGGATCAGAAATTTGCAAACCCGTCCTGGCATTCCAGCCCTGGCCAGGGGCATCTACGCAAGGGGATTGGAGTAGCCATGGTCATGCAAGGCACCGCCATCCCATATCTTGATATGGGCGGAGCCAGCATCAAGATGAACGATGATGGCTCGTTCAATTTGCTCATCGGCGCCACAGATTTGGGCACTGGCTCGGATACTGTCCTGGCTCAGATGGCTGCGGAGATGCTCGGAGCGCCGTTAGAAGATATCATCACGTATTCTTCGGATACCGATTTCACACCCTTTGACAAAGGGGCGTATGCCTCCAGCACTACGTATATTTCGGGGGCGGCGGTGGTGTTGGCAGCGGAAAGTGTGGCGGAACGGATCAAAATTCGCGCCGCCAGGATGCTGCAGGCAAACGTGGAACCCAGCGAGATCCGCCTTGCCGATCGCCGCGCCTTTGCTCCGGATGGGAGCAGCGTTTCCCTGGCCGAGATCGCCCTGGACGCCCTGCACCATACCGACCAGGAACAAATCATGGCGGTGGCTTCGTACAAGTCGCCTGTATCCCCGCCGCCATTCGCAGCCCAATTTGCCGAAGTCACGGTCGACATCGATACAGGTCAGGTGGTGGTGGATAAGCTTGTCATGGCTGTTGACGCCGGGGTGATCGTCAACCCATTGACCGCCTCCGGTCAAATCGAAGGTGGAATGACCCAGGCGCTCGGATATGCGGTATGTGAAGAAATGCGGTATGATGAAGCTGGCAGGGCGCGGGAAAAAGACCTGCGCGATTATCATATTTTTCAAGCGCACGAAATGCCCGAATTGGAAACGATCTTTGTTGAAACCTTTGAGCCCTCCCACCCGTTTGGGGTTAAAGCTGTTGCCGAGATACCGATGGACGGCGTTGCCCCGGCTGTCGGAAATGCTGTCCTGGATGCGTGCGGAGCTGAGGTAGATCAGTGCCCGGTTACCCCGGAGAGAGTCTGGCGGGCGTTAAAAAATTTAGAAGGTTCAACGGTTTAAAGGTTGAAAGGTTTAATTACCTAAACCTGGAACCTTTTTACAGGGTATTTGATAGGAGCGCTATGGATCGGATTTACGTCATTGGTCATGTTAACCCCGACACCGACTCGATCGCCGCGGCCATAGGGTATGCCTGGTTACTGCGTGAGCGGGATGGCACAGATGCCTTATCTGCCGCGCGCTGGAGCAATCAATCCGCAAACAACCTGGGTATTGAAGCGCCTGAGCCTCGAGCCGCCGATACTCCTCAACGACGCTTCGCCGCGCTTTGAAGCTGTCACCCGGCGTCTGGACACTGTCGCCCCGGTTAACCCCTTGAGCGAAGCCTGGGCGATTGTCAACCGCACCGGCGGCGTGGCGGCGGTGGTCGATCCCGAAGACGGCGCTCCGCTTGGCTTGATCACCGGGCTGAGCCTGTTTAACTTTCTCGGGAAAATCGTCGGCCCGCAATTACAGTATGAAGACACCCGCATCTCCGAGGTGCTTGTCGCCCCTTGCCGGGAGGCTATGGATACCGATGTGCCGCGTTTCGCCACTTCTACTCGCATTCGCGACGTGCTCAATCGGGTCCTGCGTGAGGAGCACAACGACTTCCTGATTGTCGACGATGGAGGGCATTATCTGGGTGTCGCTCGCCAGCGCGATGTACTCAACCCGCCGCGCTTGAAGCTGGTATTGGTGGATCATAATGAACCCGGCCAGGCCCTTGGCTCCTTGGAAGAAGCCGAATTGCTTGAAATACTGGATCATCACCGCCTGGGTAATGTTTCTACACATGCCCCAATTCGTTTTACCGTCGATATCGTCGGCAGCACCAGCACGCTGGTGACGGAACGCATCGAAGATGCCGGTTTGAGCGCCCCTGCCCAAATTTCCGGGATGCTGCTGGCAGGCATGCTTTCCGACACCCTGATCTTAACCTCGCCAACGACGACCTCCCGTGATCGCCGGGCCGCCGAGCGCCTGGCTCGTTGGGCTTTCGTCAAAAATGGACCTTTGGCAGGAGAAACGATCCAATCCTTTGGCCAGCAGGTGCTTCGTTCGGGGACCGGGTTCGAAACCCGTGACCCGGATTCGATTGTCAGCAGCGATCTAAAAGTTTACGAATCTGGTGGGTACAGTTTTGCGGCTGCCCAAGTGGAGGTAACCAACCTGCTCCAGTTGGATGAACACCAGGAGACATTAACCCGTGCCATGGACGATTTGCGCAAGCAGCGCGGTCTGGATTTTGCCCTGTTGATGGTTACAGATGTGGTGAAGGGCTCCAGCCGATTAATCCTGGTCAATGAGCCACCGATCCTGGCAGATCTGCCCTATCCTCGGCAGCCCGATGGCACACGGCTGGCTGAGGGAGTGGTCTCGCGTAAGAAACAGCTCTTGCCGGTCATCCTGGGTCTGCTCGAGGGCTGAGTTCATTTAATCTGAAACGATCCTTAAATCTGCGAAAAACCAGAACAGGAGACTGCTCGATGAAAACGGTATTTCAGGCTTTGGCCGAATTAGAACGAGACAACCGGGCTGGGGCTTTATGCATGGTTGTACGCAGCAAAGGCTCGACTCCTCGGCACACTGGCAGCAAGATGCTGGTCTACCAGGATGGATCGATAGTCGGTACGGTTGGCGGCGGCGAGATGGAGAATCGGGTGATCCGCGAAGCCCTGGCTGCTGTTCAGGAAGGTCGCCCACGTTTACTTGAATATTCTATGGCCGATCCCGAGCGCGGCGACCCAGGTGTCTGCGGCGGCCAGGTGGAGGTGTATGTGGAACCGCTCTTACCCAAGCCAACCCTGGTTGTGATCGGCAGCGGTCATGTCGGCAAGGCTGTTGTCCATTTGGCAAAATGGTTAGACTTTTTTGTGGTTGTCAGTGATGACCGTCCAAATTTTGCCACTCCGGAGCTTGCTCCAGGAGCAGACCTGTACCTGCCTTGTACCCTGGCCGAATTGCCTGCCCAGCTAGAAATAACCCCGTGGACCTACCTGGTTTTGACTACGCGAGGCGTCAACGTTGATATTCAAGGACTGCCTGCCCTATTGGATTCGCCCGCTGCTTATATCGGCGTCATTGGATCGCAGCGGCGCTGGGCAACTGCCCGAAAGCACATGCTTGAAATGGGCGTGAAGGAAGAAAAGTTCAGCCAGGTGCATTCCCCGATCGGTCTGGAACTGAATGCCGAGACCCCTGAAGAGATTGCCGTGAGCATCCTGGCCGAGATTCTGATGCTGCGCAACAACGCCAGCGGAAAACCGATGAAGTCACGGGAGTAACATTTAAGGACACGGAGACGATGATGTGGCATGATTATTTCAATGTAACCAGCATAGAAGAGGCTTTACAGATCCTGGCCGAGCGGCGTGAACGCGCTCGCCTGGTAGCGGGGGGGACGGACCTTCTTTTAGAAATGGAACGCGGTGTGCGCCAGGGGATCGATACCTTGGTCGATATTTCCCGGATTCCCAACCTCGACCAAATTATTATGGATGAGGATGAATGGATCCACCTGGGTCCGCTGGTGACGCACAATCACTGCGTTGATTCAAAGCTAATTTACGAGTTTGCTTTTCCGCTAGCCCAGGCTGCCTGGGAAGTCGGCGCGCCCCAAATACGCAACCGCGGCACAGTCGCTGGCAATTTGATTACCGCCTCGCCGGCAAATGACACGATCACGCCCTTAATGGCTTTGAATGCCAAGGTGCAGCTTCGTTCGCTGCGCGGCGTCCGCCTGCTGCCGTTGGCCTCTTTTTACACAGGTGTGCGCCGAACGGTGATGGAACCTGACGAAATGCTTGTCGATATTACCTTTCCAGCATTGAAATCGTACCAGAAGGGGACATTTCTCAAGCTGGGATTGCGCCGCGCCCAGGCGATCTCATTGGTTAACGCTGCCGTGATTCTTTACCTGACAGGGGGTAAACCCGGGCCAGGGGCGCAGTTGGAGATCGAGCAGGCAGTGATCACCTTAGGCGCAGTGGCTCCGACGATAATCCATGCTCGAGAAGCTGAAATCTATTTAAAAGGGCGCAAACTGACCGACGAGACCGTTCAACAAGCTGCGATGCTAGCAATGGGCGCGGCCAGACCGATTGGTGATGTGCGCAGCTCCGCTGATTACCGCATGGAGATGGTCAGGGTCTGTGTATCCCGCAGCCTGCGCTCGATCCTTAGTGGTGATGAGCGCGCCTCTTTCCCCGATCAGCCGGTTATGCTCTGGGGCGCTAGCTACCCGGCGGCGGAGCTTGCTGCCGGCAGCTTGCATCAGCCTGGTACGCCGATTGTGACGCGGATTAATGGCCAGGAGTACACCTTCAGCAGCGGTCAAGAGAAAACCCTGCTGCGCTTGCTGCGAGAGGAAGGCGGCCTGACGGGTACAAAGGAAGGCTGCGCCGAAGGGGAGTGCGGCGCCTGCACTGTCCATCTGGATGGGGTGGCGGTGATGAGCTGCCTGGTGCCAGCGGGGCGAGCCCATGGCGCCAGCATTGTTACTATTGAGGGCCTCGCCGATGGCGACCATCTCCATCCAATACAGCAGGCCTTTATCGAAGACGGTGCAGTGCAGTGCGGGTATTGCACCCCGGGCTTGATCATGTCGGCGGTCAAGCTGCTCGAAGAACGCCCACATCCCAGCAAGGACGATATCCAGCAAGCTATCACCGGTAATTTGTGCCGCTGCACAGGGTATTACAAGATCGTGCAGGCGATCGAAGACGCCTCGGCTCTGGTGTCTTGATTATCCACTCGTGATGGACTATTGATAAGAGGGATCGTTATGGAGCGAACTGTTCCCACCACCGAATCTGAGGAGATCGAACTCTACACCCGCACGTATTATTCCTTGCTGCGCTCGACGGCCGAGGTGCGCCTCCGCACGGTTGAAGAAGTTCATGGGGGAATGAAATCGCTCCTGCATCCCGGAGCCCGTTTGCCTCAGCCGGATATGCCTGCACTGATCTACAGTCTGCTGCGATTGCCCAAATGTATTGTGGATGTACATTTGGTGGTGATGGGCCAGAGCCCGGATGTTTTCGTCCGGGCTGGCTTCGGCGATATCACTGAATGGGAAGAAGTTTCTGCTTCCGCCCGCCGCCGGCGGTGTTATTTCGATGGCAAGCAAACCCTGGCCTGCCTGATCGCCAGCCGTACGGATATCGATGACCTGATTCCCATTTTAACTGCTCTGCAGATCGAATGGAATAAGCTGCATGTGATCCTGGTCAAGCATGCTGCCAATCTATCCTTGGGAAAACCACCCAAATCTTCAGCAAATATTCCAGCCCTGGATGGTTTCTTGGAAGTCACCGCAGATGACCTTGAGCGTTTGTATGCCATCTGGGGCGCTGATTTTGGGAATAACCTGGGGAAGATAGCCGCAGAAAGCCGCGATTTGCGAATACAGTTGCTCAGCGGGTCGCTGAGTGAATATCGCAGGGTTACTCACACCTGGTGGGACCACATCGAAGCTACTGTTCCAGACCTTACCCAAAGGCCGGTCTATTTTGTCTCGAGCAACACCCACAGCCTGGTCAATGTGCTTTCTGGCTTTGCACTGCGCAGCCAGCAACAGCTTGTCCATTTTCTGGGAAGCCCGAGCAACTCCGGCTTATTGAACGAGTGGAAAGATATCAATGCGCAGCAAAATTCTCCCGGCCGGGAGAATTTCTTGTATTATGTTTTAAAAAAATATTTGCAGTCGCCCGAAGGCCAATCATTGGCCGATCAGCAGATCCAGGTCGAAACAGATCTCGGCATCACCCGAATTCCGAGCAGGCGCTCGTTTGATGTCGAAGCCCAGGTATTTGAACTCAGCCGCCTGGATCCTAAAGTGGTTGATCCGCGCTTGAAGCCGTTTCTGGATGCTGACCGTTTGCGACAAAGCCAGGCTCTGATCCTCAATATAGATTACCCCCTAGGCCAATCTGCCTACAATATCCTAAACGAAGTTTCAGAACACGTTGGCAGCCTGTTGGGTGTGTATGTTATGGGTAAGGCGGCATCACTCAATGCGGTTGTCGGGGATGTGATGATCCCAAGCGTCGTCCATGATGAACATTCCCAGAACACATACTTATTTCAAAACTGTTTCAATGCCTCGGATGTCACTCCCTATATTGCTTATGGGGCGGTGTTAGATAATCAAAAAGCCTTGACGGTGAGAGGCACGTTTCTCCAGACATTTCGCTATATGGACGTCTTTTACCGTGAAGGGTACACCGATATTGAAATGGAGGCCGGCCCTTATTTATCGGCTATATATGAGATGCACCGTCCTACTCGGCATCCGGTTAATGAAATAGTCAATCTATACACCCTGGCATTTGACCTGGGTGTATTGCACTACGCCTCGGACACACCACTCAACAAAGGCCGCAACCTTGGCGCGGGAAGTCTGTCCTATTTTGGGATGGATTCCACTTATGCGGCTACACTTGCGATCCTGAAGCGGATTACTTCGCGGATTTAGTGATCTAGCTCATTCACTTTTTCGCCAAAGATCAAATCCCTGCGCACAAAATCATTCCAGAAGGAATGGGGGTAGAGGCTGGGAAGCGGGTTGGTTTCTTCCAGGCGCATCATCTGCTCGAGGCTCAGGTTGAAATCGAATGTTCCCAGGTTATCCTGAAGTTGGGTCAGCCGCCGCGCCCCAACAATTGGAATGATGTTTGGGGATTTCTGGCGCACCCAGTTAATTGCAACCTGGGAGGGGCTTCGCCCGGTTTCGCGGGCAATTTCGATAACCGCTGCGGCGGCAGTCAATTCTTTCTCCGAGGGCTCACGCACGCGGGTATGCTCGCCTGGTCCTCCGGATTGGTTGAATTTACCGCTCAGCACCCCGCCGCCGAGCAAGCTGAAGGCTAAAACTGCCATCCCTAATTCCTGCGTCATAGGCAGAACATCGTATTCGATGCCGCGTTCTAGGAGGCTAACCTCTGCCTGGTAGGCGACGAACTGGCTCCAGCCACGCAGTTCAGCCACCGCCTGGGCGTAAGAGACGATCCACGCCGGGGTATCCGAAATGCCAACGTAGAGCACTTTTCCGGATGAAACCAGGTCATCCAAACCCCTCAGCACTTCCTCCACTGGGGTGGTGAAATCCCATACATGCACATAGAGCAGGTCGATAAAGTCGGTGTTCAAGCGTTTCAGCGAGGCCTCCACCGTACGCAGCATATTCTTGCGATGGTTGCCTCCGGCGTTTAGATCCTTGAAATCTGACCCTGGCCTGCGCAGCGTGTATTTTGTCGCCACCACGAACGCGTCCCGCTGCGAGGCGATGAACTCGCCTACAAAGCGTTCGCTCGTCCCGTTGGTATAGTTTGACGCTGTGTCGATAAAATTTCCACCTGCCTCGGCGAAAGCCGTGAACATAGCCTGGCTTTCTTCTTTAGACGCCCCCCAACCCCAATCCTCGCCAAAAGTCATTGTCCCCAGGCAGACTTCTGAAACCCGTAAACCTGATTTACCCAATAAGCGATAACGCATGGTGATCTCCTTCCATTACCTGTAAATATTAAGTAGATTATAACCGAGAGGTCCGTTTGAAATCGGGTTCATAACGCGAATTGACCTGCTCGGAAAACATCTGCTGAAATAATCCCAAGCGTTGAGGGTTAGGACAAATATACCTTGAAGCGGTCTGATATTTCTCCAGTGTTCAGGCCATTGAGGGGAAGGGCGTTTGCCAATCCATTAACTACGATGGTAGCGGCAACAATAACAAAAAACACCCCGCTGCTGGTAGATCCTGACCAGCAACGGGGTGAAATCAAGCCTGGCCGGCTATCCACCCATTGGCATCATGCCCAATTGGGCCATCAGTCCCATGGTGTCATTTTCGCCCCAGTGCTCAACAATCTTGCCGTTGGAAATGCGGTAAATGGACATTGATTTTATCTGGACTTTCTTGCCGGTTGGGGGAGCGCCCATGAACGAACCTAGATTCGTCCCTCGGAAGGTATAGCGTTCAACGACCTTATCCCCTTCGGCGACTAAATCCTCGGTTGTCGATTGTCCATCGGGGAAAGCCTCGGTGAAACCGCGGTGGGCCATCTTCCCACCTTCTCGCCCCGGCGGCAGTCCGGGCAAAGCGTTGTGGCTGATGAGGTCCTCAGCGACGATCGCATCCAGCGCCTCGAGCCTGTTCTCGTTATGGGCGGCGCGGTAGCGTCGAATGATGGATTTATTATCTTCGGTTGACATGGGATTATCTCCTTTCGTGAAATAACAATACTGAATTTACCGGTAATGATTGTCGTCTGGGTGATATGCGGTTATCTTAACCGCAAAATCAAGCCATCCAACCGTTATGCCATGGACCAGGTATCTGCTCCAGGATCCTGTCCCGCTGCGGCTGCCGCCAGTCGCGGCAGAAAATGCTCCCAACCTTCGACGTGATTAGCGCGCAATACCTCCGGCAGCCCCAGGTGGCGGAGTGTCAGCAGGGTTGCGCCATGGTCTTCGACCAGGCTGATCTCCACAGTGCTGGCTCCTGGCGGGAGGGGGCTGTTCTCGCCTTCCCATCCCCAGGTGAATACAATCCGGGTGTAAGGGCTAAGTTCAAGATATTCGCCGCGCACAATATTTTGTTCATTAATTTTCACCCGGTAGATCCCACCTGGCTGTGGGTCGACGCTAGCCTGGACACCTTTCCACTGCACTAACTTCAGTGGATCAGTAAAGAAAGCGAATACAGTTTCGGGACGAGCTTCAATCCGGATCTGTCTTTCGATCCATTCACTGCCGGCTCTGACCATTAGGTTCCATCCCTCTTTCATACTGTTCGGCAGCCTGCTTGAGTTGGTTAAGACTTGCGCCCCAGAATTCATCCAGAAACTGGCGGACTTCATTCAACCCTTCTGGACAGGCACGGTAGAGACGTTTCGTCCCATCGCGGCGGACAGCTACCAGATTGAAATGCTCCAGCACTTTCAAATGCTGTGAGATTGCGGGTCGGGTGACATCAAAATGAGCGGCGATTTCGCCGGCGGAGAGCTCTCCAGCTTGCAGAAGGCGCAGGATCTGGCGCCGGCGCGGCTCGGAGATTACCATAAACACGTCTTCAGTCATGCCGATATTTTAGCACAAACTTACGTAAGTGTCAACTTAAATTCTGCTCCATATTTCCAAGAGCCTGATCGATTACCGCGAAACCCTCTTGTAATTGTTCCTCGGTGATGATCAGTGGAGGAATCACCAGGAGTGTATGCCAATGCGAATAGATATACAGACCGTGATCCTGGCAGTATTTACGCACCGCCGCCATTTGTGGGCTGCTTCCATTCCACGGCGCAAGAGGTTCCTTTGTCTTGCGATCTTTCACCAACTCAATAATCCCAAATAGACCAATCGAGCGCACTTCGCCAACAGTTGGATGCTGCTCGCCTAGATCCATCAACAGCCGGTGCAGAACCGGGCCCATCGCTGCTGCGTGTTCTACGACCTGGTCTTCTTGCATGGCCAGGATGTTTGCCGCTGCGGCTGCCAGCGAGATCGGATGAGCGGTATAGGTTAATCCGCTTTGGAAAACCCGCTCTTTAAAGAACTCGGCGATTTCCGGTTTCATCGCCACTGCTCCAAGAGGGGCGTACGCGCTGGTCAGCCCTTTCGCCATGGTCATCAAATCAGGGACTACGTTCCAATGCTCCACTGCGAACCATTTCCCGGTGCGCCCAAAGCCGCTCATGACTTCGTCGCTGATTAACAGGATGCCATATTTATCGCACAGCGCTCGGACACCCTGCAGGTAGCCCTCCGGGGGGATAATAATTCCGTTGGTACCGGTCACGGTCTCAATGAGTACTGCGGCAATCGATTGTGGATCCTCGTAGAGGATGATTTCTTCCAGGTGATTAAGGTAGTCCTGGTTGAATTCGGCTTCGGAAATATCGGGATTGGTGCGGTGGAATGTCGAGCGGTAGCGGTACGGATCCAAGAAATGAACGACCCCGGGCATCAGCAGCGGTTCCCAGGCGTTCCGGCGTGGATCGCCGGTGGCTGCCATTGCCCCGGCTGTTGCGCCATGATATGAACGGTAGCGGGCTAAGATCTTATGCTTGCCAGTGTAAGCCCGGGCTATTTTGATTGCATTCTCGTTGGCGTCCGCCCCGCCCAGGGTAAATAAGAACATATCCAAATTGCCAGGCGTGATTCCCGCCAGCAGTTTTCCCAGTCGGGCGCGCGGGGCGCTGGCCATCGACGGTCCGACGTAGGGAAGCTGGCGAGCCTGGGCGACAATGGCTTCGATGACCCGTTCGTCGCCATGACCCAGGTTCACACACATCGTCATCGAATTAAAATCAAGGTAACGTTTCCCGTCTACATCCCAGAAGTAAACGCCCTTGGCGGACTTGACCGGGATCGGCGCTGCCTTGCCCTGCGCCGACCAGGTCCAGAAAGTATGCTCCAGGCTGAGCGGTAAAATTTCCGAATCTGGTATCTCAAACATAGCGCCTCATTTTCGAGCGAATTATCTCGTATTATATCCTCTCCGAAACAATAAAACTACGCATCAACTGTGTCACCGGCTAATTTTCCAGGTTTGAGCTTGATTGACAAGGCATTCCGTTGCTGGTAAGATCATTTCGAAATTCTAAAATGATTAGGAGGATAAAATGAACTTTTTCTACGAATTACTTCTCACACTGCACAATTTATGGCGCTGGGTTGCCCTGGTCCTGGCAATATTAGCGGCTGTTACTGCCTTGATCGGCTGGTTCGGCAAACGTCCGTGGACCGAACGTGACCGCAAAATCGGTTCCTTCACGGCTATGGCGATGGACATCCAGTTCCTGCTTGGGCTGCTCCTGTACATCTTTGGCGAATTTGGAATCAAAGGCTTCAGCAAGGGCATGGATTTTGTCACCGCCAACAAGGATTACCGATTCTTTGGCATGGAGCATCTCTTTTATATGCTGCTTGTCGTGATTCTGGCGCATGTGGGCAGCATCCTGCCGCGTAAAGCTCAAGAGCCGGCTAAAAAATTCATGCGCGCCGCTATCCCGTTTACGTTGATGGTTCTATTGATCATCATAGGCATTCCCTGGTGGCGACCGC
The DNA here is from genome assembly GCA_963770655.1 of uncultured Chloroflexia bacterium. Classification (GTDB taxonomy): domain Bacteria; phylum Chloroflexota; class Anaerolineae; order Anaerolineales; family UBA4823; genus CAZAGA01. Next base: position 326,868 of record CAVYQO010000006.1, read on the forward strand.
TGCTGCGCATCTTTGGTTTTACGCTGCCATAGCGATTATTTTTAACCCAAAAATCCGGCATTTGCCGGATTTTTGGGTTAACGGTATCTCTTCTATTCCATCTTGGCGGTATTCGGCGCTTCAGCGACGTTCACCACCGGTGGATTCTTTGTATCGGATAAAGCTTTTTCGAGCTCGGTCACTTTGAGCTGGGCATTGACCAGTTGGCTCTTCGATTCATTCAGCCCGCTCTCTAACTCAGCCAATTTCTTGCGTTGGTTGCGAATCTCCAGCTTTGAACGGGTCAAGGCCGGCAGCGAGAAAAGCGTACTGATCAACACCCCCAACAAGACTGAAAGCATCAGCAGCACTGCCAATGGGCTTTCATATTTCCAAACTAAAAATTGTAATGGAACCGTGACAACGTTTTGAACAGCAAACACCACAGCCAGGATCGCAATCAATAAGGTGAAGATCAGTAGAACTTGCATCGCCTGCCTCCAATCGGGGAAGTTTGACTGGTTTAATTTTACTTGAAGTTTGTTATTTTATCTAAAATTAAAGCCAGCAATTCATCGGGTTGGAATCCACTATAATGGTCCCTCATGGAAAAGAGGAAACTTACTGCCGCCTTTGAGCTGCTCCTGGCCGTAATTGCCTGGGGCGGCTCCTTTGTTGCCACGAAAGTTGCCCTGACCGAGATTTCACCGGCTGCCATCGTCTGGCTGCGTTTTGGGATTGGCATGGTGATCCTGGGGGCAGCGGTGCTCTTGCGGCGGCAGTGGGCCATGCCTCCGCGCAAAGACCTGCCTTACCTTGCCCTGGTGGGCTTTATTGGGATTACCTTTCACCAGTGGCTGCAATCCACGGGATTGCAAACTGCCCAGGCGACAACGACTGCCTGGATTGTTGCTACTACCCCGGTGTTTATGGCCATCCTTGGCTGGCTTTGGCTCAAGGAAAAACTAGCCTGGTGGCAGGCTGCGGGGATTGGCTTATCAGCGCTTGGGGTCACGCTGGTGGTTACGCGCGGCGACCTGGCCGCTCTGGCAGGGGGAAAAGTGGGTACCATAGGCGATTTGTTAGTCCTACTCAGCGCGCCAAACTGGGCGGTCTTTTCGGCGCTCTCCCGCCGCGGTCTCAAAACTTATCCAGCCTCACGGATGATCTTTTACGTAATGGGTTTCGGCTGGTTGTTTTCCTCGGTACTCTTCTTTACCCGTTCAGGTTTGGATGAGCTCACTCAGCTCACAAGCTCTGGTTGGCTGGCGATTGCTTTTCTGGGGATATTCTGCTCTGGCCTGGCATACATCTTTTGGTACGATGGCCTACAGTACCTGCCGGTTGCCCAGGCTGGCGCGTTCGTCTATTTGGAGCCATTTGTCACGGTTTTAATTGCCGCAGTCGTGTTGAACGAAGCGCTGTACTGGACTTCGGTCGCCGGGGGTGGATTGATCCTGATTGGCGTGATCCTGGTGCAGAAAGCGCGCAGAGAAACCTGACCTACGCCAGCAACAAAACAGGGTGGCTATTTTGCCACCCTGTTTTGTTAAAACATTCTACACTTAGCGGATAATCGGCAAGAATCTGTTGAAGAGGCTGTTGAACAGGAACATCTCTGGCGACAGCGCTCCACCATAAAACAGACGCCCGTCAACGGTCGGCCCGACCGGCGAGAATGCCGTCACATTGCTGATTGCTGTATCGAGCATCAGGTCGCCTGTAGCTTTGACGTTTGTCCCTTGCGAGAACACGGTGTATCCATCGCCGCCATAATACATGAAATCATTGGTGACAATGGTAACCACATCGGTCGGTAGGATTGGGATCTCAACGCCTCCTGGACCAGATGGCGTTAGCAACATGCTGTCAACCACAGGTGTTTTGGTCGCGGTTACGCAGTGGAAGTTGACCTTGAGCCCAGAGACTGCCGGGAATCGACCTGTGGAAATGGCGGGGTTGCATTTCGGTGAAAAACCGTTTAGCAAAGCGGTTTCAAGTTGAGCGCCAGTGAGGTCCAAAATGAAAGTCGAATTGCCGAATGGAAGCACCGCAAACATCTCACCCCAAGTGATTTCACAATTCTGCTCACTGGCACTTGGAGGGCTGCATACGAGATCTGCCCGTAAGCCGCCCGAGTTGGTGTAGGCGATGTCCACCTGCGGATAGTACCAGCGCAGCGCGTCGGCTACCATGTTTGCCATTGCCGATTCGTTCAAGCGGCTTGGGTCGCGCAAAATATCAAACTGCTGCGTGCCTATCACCAGGTTGCGAAGTGGAGCAGTATCCAGATTGGCCTGGTCGACGATTGCTTTGACGTCCGGCCTTTGAGCCACGCCGACAACTTTAGCCAGTTGGGTTGCTGCCCCAGTCCAAACCACATCACCATTGGCGACGAGCATCTGGGTGACGGTAAAGTCCTTTCCAGCATTCTGGTTTTGAACGACCTGGATGTGCCCGACCATTGTGTTGGTCACCCGGTGAGTATGTCCGCCGGCGATCACGTCAACTGTCGTGCCTTGCAGCTCATTTGCCAGAGTGATTGCGGGGCCGTCCCAGAGTACTCCTGCAACGCCGTCAATGGCATTCTGGCCATTGGCGCTGCCCTCATGTACCAATACCACCTGAACCTTGACGCCCATACTTTCCAGGCGCTGCGATTCTGCCATCACCGCTGGAGCAGCCGGGAGGAATTTCAGCCCGGCGACATTGGTTGGCTTGACCAGTTCGGGAGTAACCTCCAGGGCTGCACCGATCACACCGACCTTGACGCCGTTAATTACGAAAACCTCACTCGGTTTTGCCCAGCTAACCAATTGGCCTGTCGCCTCGTCCACAATGTTAACGGCCAACCAGGAATTATTAGAAACAGCTTGCTGCTGGGCTAGGCGGCCCAGACCATAATCGAACTCATGGTTGCCAAAGGTTGATGCTGTCACTCCCCAGGCATTCATGACATCGATTGTAGGCATGTCTTCGAGGAGACCAGAGTTTGGTGGAGACGCACCAACGTTATCGCCATCGGCGAACAATAGAGTCTGACCTGGCAGCTTTGCGGCATTTTCATCAAATAAGGTGGCAAGGTACGCCGAACCACCTACGTTGATGTTTACACCGTCTATCGAGACTGTCGTTGGATCAAGCTGACCATGGTAATCGGTGTAATTCATAAAATTGACCGATGTCAGCGAGGGGCCATCGAGTAAAATCTCGGTCAGTGGACGACCTTGGGATTGCTGTGGGGCGGGTACGCCTAGAATATAGGCGATTGTCGGCGCCAGATCGATCGAGCGCGCCGTTACCTTGCTGCTGGGGACGATTGTCCTACCGGCTGCCAGGAAAGTGGCGCGCATATTAATATTCGCATCCAAAATCTGAACATCTGGGACATATCCGTGCTGACCAAAGAAGTGCGACAGCGCTACTAAGGTACCCGGCGTAGCTGCGTCAAACTGATAAGGAGGATAAGCAAAGACTACCAGATCACCTGTGCGTGTCGGGTGAGCCATATCAGCAGTGCTATCCGGTCCATTGGGAATGTAACGAGCCTCGGCTTTGGTGAAAACACGGTCAATCATCTTCCAGCTTTCTGGCTGACCATCATGGTTCCAATCGTTCGGGTCACTCAAGTTCAAAAAGGCATTTTTGACCAGATCCAGTTCAGCCTGGGTAGGCGCTTTAGCCCAATAGATTTGGACTGTGCCGCCAGCCCAGCAGGCCTTGGCCGTACCAATCGTCTCGCCAGTTGCAAGCCGGCAGTTTGAAGTCTGCGGTTTAGATAGGAGACCGAGATTTACTAAAACCTGGCTGGCGTCGATCGCCAGGAACTGGGCGCCGAAGCCATGATCAGACGAGACAAATGTGTTAATATTTCCTTGCGGCATGAAACGGCGCACAGTAACATACGTTTCAGCGGCGCCACGGTAGGCAGCCGCCAAGTAACCTTCCCGCTTTACCACAAGATTGTCCTTCGTGCCATCTACCATTACGTCATCATACGCGGGGTTTGCCTCGCCATTGGGCAATGTCGGGGTTACCAGGCCCATGAATTGGTGTTGGAATTCATCAATGGTTGGGTAACCGACCATGGCCAGGTCGGGCTGGTAGGTGGTTAGCAAGTATTCGAGAACAGGGTGCGCAAACTTATCCCAAGAAAGTCCCTGTTCGACATAGGTGTCTTCGCTGACGATACCCGCTTCCAGGATGGCGTAATCGGCTGCCGTGGAGCTGGGATACGCTGCAGCAAGGTATTCTTCAAAGTCGGTGTAACCAGCCTGGCCGGGGAAGCCCGCCCAAACAGCGATCGCTCGCGCCGCTGACGTGTGGAATAAACGCACCTGGCTTAGTTCCGGGGTCAGTTCCTCTACCTTGACCCAAAAACCAGCAGTCTTGCCTGCGTAGTTTCCCCCAACAATTTGAACTTTGACATCGGCCCATTCGCCTTTCGCCAGGGTTGCTACCGCGGCAGACCCATCCAGCACAGGTGAAAACATCACTTTGTCATAATTCACCACTCCATCATCGCTGGAGTCAAAGATGTACGCATAGAGGCCGTACTTATCGACGCCAAAATCCAGGACGCGCATGCGCATCTGCATGGCTGGGCTGTAAGAAGGCGGCGTGTTCACCCAGGCCTGATCGGCTGCAGTTGGAGCCGCTTCTGGGAAAGCTGCTTGTCCCGCAAATCCAGCCGGATGATCAAACTGCAAGCCAAATGCCGCCACAAAGGCCGCATCATCGCTTGGGCTGATGTAGTTGGTGGCTACTCCTCGCCCGGAGAAAAAGTTTCGGTAATCGACGGTTGGCCCCGCAATCATCGCATTCCGTCCGCCAGCAAACTCAAACTGGATGACTTTCTTGCCGCCTCGTTCGGCTGATTGCGCCAGCGACTCGGCCTGCAGCACACCGGGGTCAAACGCGGCAACACGTCCGCTGCTAAAGGGAACATTGGGTTTGTAGAAAGTGTTATTGGTGGATCCATGGACGCCAGCCCAGGCGCCGGTCATCAGCGTGTACCACCCTGCGCCGGTGTTCGGCGGCGCCTGGGTAAGTAAGCCGTTATCTGTCGCCATCGCCCCTATTGCAAATTCTTGCTGCAGATCGGTAGGAAGGCCGCGAGAGAAGTACTCTGGCAGCTTGTCCTGGCGCATGCCATCGGCAACAAAGAAGATCACTTTGGGAGGAGTAGTCGGAGGTAAAACGCGTGCTTGGGTATGGATTGTGGGTAGAAACAAACCTGTGACCAGAACGACAACAAAGAAGATTGGGAACAACTTGTTTTTCATCTTTACCTTTCCTCGTAACTAACAATCAGGGTCTCCGAACCTTATCTATGGATTATCAACGCGGCAACTATTCACAAAGTCCTAAGGACAATTCTGGAAAAGGTATATAAACATTATCGGCAAATTCTGGGCTTTTTCATATCATGCTACGCGTCCTTTTACACCCTCCTTTCCAAAGTATAACGATTTGGCAATTTAGAAAATCTCTACTCTGAAATTCCGGACACCTCTATTATAGTATAAATGGTCAATTCCTAATCTTAATAAATGTCATAATTTTTATCCAATACAAGAAGCAAATCAATAATTTAGATAATTTTTACCCTGGTTTCCTCATATTCCTCTATTCACATTGTAATATCACTGATAAAATCATTTGAATTTGGGGGTTGACATGGACTCAACGAATTCATATAAGAATTTGACATCAATAGGAGAGATAAAGAGATGCAGCAATCGAACAAGAATCGTTTTGTTATGTTCCTTTCGATCATTGTCCTGGCAGTCTTAGTGTTTGGCGTGATTGCAACCAATCGGACACAGCAGATACAAGCGCTCAGCCCTGCTCGGCTGGGTCCCGCTCCGGTGATCAATGATGACTCAACCCCGGTTAGCCCTGCTGGAGATGGCTTGATCCAGGATGGCGTGCTGCAATCCGCCCCAAACATTGGTTATGCCACGATGATGGATGTGTCGCGGCCACTGCGCGAGATCATTCCATTTCAACTTGAAGCTCCAACCACGCTGCGGGAAATGGGCGTTCCGGGCGAGACTGAGCAAATCGGCCCCCTGGTAGAGCGCCCTCAAATTCAGGATCCGGTGCTGCAAACCAGCATCAGTGGAAATCTGCAAGAGGCCCCGCAGCCGCTGGCGCCTGCTCCGCTGGTTAATTTCGATGGCGTTGGAAATGTCGCCGGTGTCTATCCGCCCGATACGAATGGTGATGTTGGACCCAATCACTACGTCCAAATGGTTAACTTGCATCTCCAGATTTGGAATAAAAGCGGCGTCTCGCTTTACGGACCAGTGGCTAGTAATACGATCTGGTCTGGATTTGGTGGTTCATGCCAGACGCGAAATGACGGCGACCCCGTGGTTCTGTATGACCAGATGGCCGATCGTTGGATCCTATCTCAGTTTACGGCAAGTAATCCCTACGGCGAGTGCGTGGCAGTTTCTACCACAGGCGACCCGACCGGCTCCTACTACCGTTATTTCTTCCAATTCAGCACGTCTGTCTTTTATGACTACCCCAAGTTGGGGATTTGGCCGGATGGTTATTATTTGACGGCAAACCGTTTCACATCCTTGTTCCAGGGAGCGAGCGCGATCGCTTTGGAGCGCGACAAAATGCTAACTGGTCAAACCGCGCGTTTCGTGGAATTCAAGACCAACACAGCTTACGGTTCCTTGCTGCCGACCGACCTGGATGGCTCGACGCTGCCGCCGGCAGGATCGCCTAATTTCATTATGGAAATGGGCAGCACTGCCATGCACATGTGGAAGTTTAAAGTAGATTGGGTAACAACAGCAAACTCGACTTTGACTGGTCCAAGCACGATCAACGTTGCTGCTTATAACGCCTTGTGTTCGTCCACGCGCAGTTGTGTACCCCAACCAGGCACCAGCGTCAAGCTGGATGGCCTTGGCGATCGCTTGATGCATCGCCTGGCATACCGGAATTTTGGATCTTATGAATCCCTGGTGGTAAGCCACAGTGTTAATGTCGCCAGCAGTGGCACCCAGGCAGGCTTCCGCTGGTATGAAGTGCGCAGCCCGAATGGTACCCCGGCTATTTACCAGCAGGGCAGCTTTGCCCCAAATGCCGATCACCGCTGGATGCCAAGCATCGCTATGGATCGGGATGGCAACATCGGTTTGGTCTACAGCATCTCGAACAGTACATCGATTTATCCGAGCATTCGCTATACTGGACGGCTGGCAAGCGATCCACTCGGAACGCTGCCCCAGGGAGAAACCACCTTGATTTCTGGGAGCGGCTCACAAACAGGCACGGCTTCGCGCTGGGGCGATTACGCCATGATCTCCGTCGATCCAGTAGATGACTGCACCTTCTGGATGACCACTGAGTATATGCCCAGCACGGGCTCGGCCCCTTGGAAGACGCGCATCGGGGCTTTCAAGTTCCCGTCATGCGGTGGCGTCGTCCCAACTGCCACCCCGACCAACACGGCGGTTCCGCCCACGGCAACCAATACCCCAGTTCCGCCTACCCCAACCAATACACCGGTCCCGCCCACGGCGACGAACACACCTACCGGCCCGACCGCGACGAATACACCGGTCCCACCCACGGCGACCAATACCCCAATCCCGCCCACGGCAACCAACACCCCAATCCCGCCCACGGCGACGAATACTCCAATCCCGCCTACGGCGACCAATACTCCAATTCCACCGACTGCGACCCCAACTTCGAGCTGTGCTAATCTCGCTGCCGGGTACTGCCGTACGGATACGGAGAGCCGCGCCTGGATCGCTGGCACTACGAACCAGAACATCACTGCCGACGACACCACCAAGACAGTGACTCTGCCGTTCACCTTCAAATTCGCCGGGACAAACTACACCACGGTGAAAATCTCGTCAAACGGCAATGCGCATTTCAGCACCGCCAGCTCGGCTTACAATAATGTGGCAATTCCAGCCACTGCCAGGCCGAATGCTTTGATTGCGGCCTTGTGGGATGACCTCAATCCAAGCTCAACCGGCGGCGGGGCGATCTATACCGCTACCTCGGGCGTCGCACCCAATCGAACCTTTGTCATCGAATGGCGCGACGTACGCCGCTACGGCTCAGGAACAAGCGGAGCGACCTTCCAGATCCAGTTGCAGGAAACCAGCAACCATGTCTGGATCCTGTATCAGGACACGATATTTGGCGCTGCGGCTTACGATAGCGGCCTGTCGGCTACCTCCGGTATCGAAAACACGACTGGCAGCGCAGGCAACGCATATAGCTTCAACACTGCAGTGCTGACCAACGGCAAAGTGCTCCACTTCTGGCCTGGTCCGTAAATCGATCTGAGATTCTGCAACATCAGGAAAATTGCATTAACAAAAGGCCGGCAGTCCGCTGCCGGCCTTTTGTTGTCTTGGTATAATCATCCTGAACTCCTTACGGAAGAAGGCATGCTTTGAATCTGCTTGCGGTTAAGATAAAAGGTTCTTCTCGGTTGACCCAGGGCTACTTGATTTGTATCCTGGGAACTCTGTTCTGGTCCTTCACAGCCATATTTATCCGCTATTTGACCGTTAATTTTGCTTTGCCGCCTCTGGTTTTAGCTTTTTGGCGGGATCTGTTTGTCTTCTTGATTTTAGGAAGCGTCCTGCTCCTTCTTTGCCCCATCTCATTTGCGCCTGCCAAAAGGACAAATCGGTTTTTTGGTCGTCTATGGGCTGATATTATCTGTATTCAATTCGCTGTGGACCTTTTCAGTTGCTTTGAATGGGGCGGCAGTTTCAACAGTTCTGGCGTATAGTTCAGCGGCTTTCACGGCAGTCCTCGGCTGGCGTTTCTTTGGGGAACGCTTAGGGTCGGTTAAGATCGTAGCCGTCAGTTTAAGCTTGCTGGGCTGTGTGTTTGTCTCCGGGGCTTACAGCCTGGCTGCCTGGCGATTAAACGCCCTGGGTATCTTTACTGGACTGTTATCGGGGGTGGCATTTGCTGCTTATAGTTTAATGGGCAAGTCTTCTTCTGAGCGCCACATCTACCCCTGGACGGCTCTGTTGTATACCTTTGGGATCGCGGCTGTTTTTCTCCTGGCGTATAACATCCTGCAGGGTTTTCTCCCCGCCGGAATGGGCAGCAGCAGCGCTAACCTGTTTTATCTAGGGAATGCCTGGGTTGGCTGGGTCGTGCTGATTGCGCTGGCGGCCGGACCGACTATTGGCGGATATGGGCTATATACCGTCAGCTTGACTTACTTACCGGCAAGCGTGGCCAACCTGATCGCTACCTTGGAACCAGCTATGACGGCTGGCCTGGCTTACCTGTTTCTTGGCGAGCGCTTGAGCGGGCCGGAGCTGTTTGGAAGTGCATTAATCATCAGCGGTGTGATTATTTTACGGTTAGGTGAGGGTCGAGGGGAGCAGAAAGAAGCCGTTCTAGCTGCGGGCTGATCAGTATTCATGACCTTTGAGGAGATCTGATAATGACAACGATTGGAAAATCTGTGCAGCGTCTCGATGCAATCGGTAAAGTAACCGGCAAAACGCTCTATCCTGGCGATATCGAGCTGCCTAACCAGGCTTACATGAAAATTTTATTTGCCAAACGACCGCATGCAATTATCCGGCGGATCGATACCTCGAAAGCTGAGGCGCTGCCAGGCGTTATCGCGGTGTTCACTGCGAAAGATGTTCCGGTTAATGAATACGGTTTAATCGTAAATGACCAGCCTGTGTTATGCGGCCCAGGGTCTTCCAAACCGTACGCCGACCGGGTGCGCTTTGTGGGCGACCAGGTGGCCTTGGTAGTGGCTGACTCGGAACAGATTGCAGCCCAGGGCCGCGACCTGATCGAGGTGGATTATGAAGATCTTCCGCTGCTGACCGATCCGCGCCTGGCGATGCTGCCTGAGGCCGCTCTGTTACATCCAAATTACGATTCTAATGTAATGAACCATTATCGTATTCGCAAAGGCGATGTCGAGGCTGCCTTTGCCCAGGCGGATGTCATCATCGAAGGCACTTACCAAACACCCTCTCAAGAGCATGCTTTTCTCCAACCTGAAGCAGGTGTGGGGATGATTGACGAAGAAGGTCGGGTGACCGTCTCAGTGGCCGGGCAGTGGGCTCACGAAGATCAAGAACAGATTGCCCATGCCCTAAACCTGCCGTTAGACAGAGTACGGGTTATATATCCGGCGATTGGAGGGGCATTTGGCGGGCGCGAGGATATGTCAGTGCAGATCGTCCTGGCACTGGCAGTCTGGCGGCTTAGCCAGCGCGGGATAAACCGCCCGGTCAAGATCGTTTGGAGCCGCGAGGAATCGATTGTCGGGCATCATAAGCGCCATGTCTATTATATTCGCCAGCGATGGGCAGCGAGCCGCGATGGTATGCTTTTAGCGGCAGAAGCTGAGTTAGTGGCCGATGGCGGCGCGTATGTTTATACCTCTGGAAAAGTGTTGGGTAATGCGATTTTGATGTCCACCGGCCCGTATGAAATTCCAAACGTTAAAGCCGATGCTTACGCCGTCTATACCAATAACATGCCCGGCGGGGCTTTCCGTGGCTTCGGCGGTCCCCAAGCCACTTTTTCAGCGGAAACCCAGATGAACCGCCTGGCAGAAGCTCTAGGAATGGATCCAGTTGAGATCCGTTTAAAAAATATCCTGCGCGAAGGCTCCCTGCTCGCCGTGGGGACGCCATTGCCAAAGGGGGTCAGCCTGCCTCAGGTGATGGAGCAGGCTGCCTTAACCGCCGGTTGGCAGCAGAATCCATCCGGCGGCTGGCAGCGTCCAGCGCTCGAGGCCGGTGCAGCGGGGCATCTATCACGCGGGATCGGCGTAAGCGCATCATTCAAAAACGTCGGTTTCTCTTTTGGGGCGCCTGAACAGTGCACGGCAACGATTGCTCTGCACGGCGCAGGTGAAATCGAGAAGGCAGTGGTGTATCACGCCGGGGCAGATTGCGGGCAAGGGGCACACACTGTCTTTGCCCAGATGGCAGCCGAAGCCCTAAACCTGCCGCTGGAAAAGATTCAAATGGTGGTTTCCGATACTGCTCAAACCAGTTCGTCTGGAAGCACATCCGCCTCGCGGATGACTTTTATGGCTGGAAATTCTATCCGTGGGGCAGCCCAGGCGGCTCTGGAAAAGTGGCAGGCTGAGGAGCGCCCGGCTGTGGCGACCTACCAATACCGACCGCCGCGCACGACTCCCTACGATCCCCAGACAGGTAAATCGGAGCCCAACTTTGCATATGGCTATGTGGCCCAGGCGGTTACTGTGGAAGTAGACTGTGAAACAGGTCACGTTCGCCTGCTAGATGTGGTTTCAGCCAACGATGTAGGTGAAGCGATTAACCCGCAGCAGGTTGAAGGTCAGATCGAGGGAGCAGTGGTGATGGCTGCCGGCTACACAGTCCTGGAAAACTTTGTCCAGAAAGATGGCTATGTTCAAACCCAACACTTTTCCACATACCTGATCCCGACAGTGTTGGATGTACCCGATCGAGTTCAACCGGTTATCCTTGAATATCCCGATCCGATCGGTCCATTTGGGGCGCGCGGTATGGCCGAAATGCCATTTTTGCCCCTGGCGCCGGCTGTGATTGCTGCGGTTCACGATGCAACTGGCGTGTGGTTCCATGAATTTCCCTTGACTCCAGAGCGGGTTTTACGCGGCCTGGGGAAAATTTAGTCTCCCACCTCCAGCATGGAATTATCAGCGACGATCCATTTTCTAGGGGAGCTGCTCGGCCAGGTTATTTCCGAGCAGGAGTCGCTGGCTGCATTTACGCTCGAAGAGCAAGTGCGCCTGCTGGCTAAAAAACGCCGGGCTGGAGAAGAATGGCGTGGCGATGACCTGGCGGCAGAGGTTCGAGAAATGAGCCCTGACCAGGCCCGCGTGATCGCGGCAGCTTTCAGCCTGTATTTCGATCTGGTAAACCTGGCCGAAGAAAATCATCGCGTTCAGGTTCTGCGCCAGCAGGAGCATGAAAGATTTCCTGCCCCACGGCATGATTCAATCCTCGAAGCCGTGCAGATGTTAAAAGCTCAAGGGGTTAATACACAGCAGATGGGTGAGCTGCTTGAACGACTGCATATCGAATTGGTGCTCACTGCTCATCCCACCGAAGCCAAGCGGCGCACGATCCTTTCCAAAACTCAACGCATTGCGGAAATTTTGGAAAATCTCAACCGTCCCGATTTGCTCCAGCGTGAACTCGATGAAAACCGGCAGGCGCTTCTGGCTGAAATCACGGCTTTCTGGTTGACCGATCGGGTCCGCAGCGACCGATTAACCGTTACGGATGAAGTGCGTACCGGGCTTTATTTCATCGAAAACATTTTTTGGGAAGTTCTTCCCCAAATTAACGAAGATCTGGATCGAGCTCTTGCAGAAAACTACCCTGGGTTGAAAACGAATCACCCCTGGCTTACCCTGGCTTCCTGGATCGGTGGAGATCGGGATGGCAATCCAAATGTCACAGTCGAAGTAACCGCCGAAACACTGCGTCTGCATCGCGGATTGGCAGTCGAGAAACACCGCTCTTCGCTGCAAGACCTGGCACGCTGGTTGAGCTTGAGTGCACATCGCCGACCTGTGCCAGCGGCCCTGCAGGAATGGCTTGATCGCCGCCGCCCGTTTCCAGCGCATGTCCTTTTTTTGGAAAAGCGCTACAGCCGTGAACCCTACCGCCTGGCGTTATCCTTGATGGCGGGGGATCTCGCCGAGGCTTCGCGGGACGATATGACCGCACGCTTACTTTCAAGCGCAGCTCACACAGCCCGGGTGAACCTGGCCGACTTCGCCCAGCCATTAACCGCCATCCATCAAGCAATGCCTCCCCAAATTGTTGCCGGACCGCTTCAAACGGTTGAGCGCCAGATGGCAATTTTTGGATTGCACGCGGCCCGCCTGGATGTGCGTGAAGATTCAGCCCGCTTGAACGCTGCCCTGGGTGAAGTCCTGCGCGCGTTAGGTCTGGATGAAGATGCCTGGTTGACCGAGGCGGAACCGCACCGGCGAAAATCGCTGCTGGCGCGCTTGTTAGCACAACCTGCCCCAGCGCTGGCGACCTCACCAGGTGTAACCCAGGCAACTGCCGAGACCTGGGCTATTTTTGAGTTAATCTCGCGGGGGCGCAGGGTTTACGGACAGGATTTGTTCGGCGCCTTCATCATCTCGATGACGCGCAGCCCAGCCGATGTCCTGGGGGTGCTGCTGATGGCCAATTGGGCCGGTTGCGATGTCGGTATGCAGATTACTCCCTTATTTGAGACCGTAGCAGACTTACAAGCAGCTCCCGATATCCTCCGTCAACTGTTTACCTTACCCGCTTACCGTGCCCATTTGGAAACATGTGGGAACCAGCAGATGGTGATGATAGGCTACTCCGACAGCAACAAAGATGGCGGGTACCTGTCTGCGAATTGGGCTTTATATCAAGCTCAAGAAGAAATAGCGCGGGCATGCCGTGCTCATGGGGTTGCCCTGACCTTGTTTCATGGACGCGGTGGGACTGTGGCGCGCTGGCGGCGGACCTGCCAATCGAGCCATTCGAGCTCAACCGCCAGGAACGATTGATGGCAGTTTCCGACTGACCGAGCAAGGCGAAATTATAGCTACCCGCTATTCAAATCGAACGATTGCTCACCGCCATCTGGAGCAGATCACCAGTGCGGTATTGCTGGCGTCTGCTCCACAGCCAAACGAAGAGCGTTACCTGCGTCCCGATTGGCGTGCTGCGCTTAGTGAAATGGCCCGAATTTCGCAGCAAGTTTACCGGCGTCTGGTGTACGAAACGCCTGGCTTCAAAGAATATTGGCTAAGCGTAACCCCATTGAATGAAATCAAACGGCTGCAAATCGGATCGCGACCAGCGGCGCGCCACTCCGGCGCTGAATCCGTTGAAAAAATCCGCGCCATCCCTTGGGTCTTTTCGTGGATGCAGAGCCGTTTTAATCTACCCGGTTGGTATGGCCTGGGCAGTGGCCTGGGCAGCGGCCTGCAAGCGCTGCAAGGGCGCATAGGGTTAATGCAGGAGATGTACAACCAATGGCCCTTCTTTCGCGCCCTGCTGGATAATGCTGAAATGTCGCTGCTCAAGGCCGATATGGAAATTGCAGCTCTATATTCTAGCCTGGCAGAGAACCAAGAAATGGCCAGGACGATTTTTGCTATCCTGGTAGAAGAATATTCCCGCACGAGAGATATGGTTCTCCTGATTAGCGGCCATGCGGAGTTGATGGAAAGCGAGGGAGTGATCCAACGTTCTGTGCAACTGCGCAATCCGTATATCGACCCGTTGAATTATATCCAGGTTGAAATGCTGTCCCGATTGCGCGCCTTGACTGACCAAGAATCGGACGAGGCGGAAGCGCTGCGCTCCGTGATCCTGTTGACGATTAACGGAATTGCGGCTGGTTTGCGCAATACCGGTTGAGCTAACGATGGCAGGTCTGGTAGTAATCCGTGGAGGGGGTGATTTGGCCAGTGGGGTCGCGCTGCGCTTGCACCGCACCGGAGTTCGAATTTTGATCACTGAATTAGCTCAACCGCTGGTCGTGCGCCGCGGCGTGGCTTTTGCTCAAGCGGTTTTTTCTGGCCAGGCGCATGTAGAAGAAGCGCTTGCCTATAGGGTGGAAAATATTTCTGAGGCATTGCAAGCGATGGAGCAGGGCGTCGTTCCAGTTCTGGTCGACCCGGATGCCCAGCTCATCCAGGAATTGCTGCCAACCGTCCTGGTGGACGGACGAATGACGAAGCTCCAGGCCGAACCAGCCGCGTCGTTTGCCGATTTTGTGATCGGCTTGGGACCGGGGTTTGTTGCTGGGAAAAATTGCCAGGCAGTTATCGAAACCCAGCGCGGTCACCGCCTGGGCCGTGTCATCTGGCAGGGCGCAGCCCAGGAAGATACCGGGATCCCTGAAACCGTAGGGGAGCGCAGTGTGGAGCGTGTGCTGCGGGCGCCGGTGGATGGGATATTGCGCGGGCTGGTCGAGATCGGTGAGCACCTCGATGCCGGACAGGAAATCGCAGAGGTTGCTGGTCACCCCATAAGAGCCCCGTTCAGCGGGGTGCTGCGCGGGATTATCCATTCTGGGCTGGCAGTCCAGCGTGGGTTGAAGATCGCCGATCTCGACCCGCGCGATGATCCTACGTATTGTTGGCTGGTTTCGGATAAATCATTGGCTGTTGGGGGTGGTGTGTTGGAAGCGGCGCTTACCCACAAAAATGTGCGTGACAAGCTTTGGGGTTTGGCTTGAACTTGCTCCAGGCCTTGCGCTTAGGCAAGGCGCCTCGGCTGGCTTTTGTAGGCGCTGGGGGAAAGACGACCGCCTTATTTCAGCTCGCTCGCCAGCTTCGAGCCGCTGGAGCATACTGCGTAATCTTGACGACGACCACCCATTTGGCCCTCACTCAGTTGGAATTGGCGGATCGCTGTATTGAAATCTCTACTTCGGATCAAATCCGAGAATTCATGCTAGACCTACCATCCGGGATCTTATTGTTCCACGGCGGTATCCAGGACGAGCGGGCTAGCGGTCTAGATAGCGAGTTGTTAGCGGCCGTCTTGGCGCTGGCTGATGAGCATCAGGCGGCATTATTGATCGAGGCGGATGGCTCACGCCTGCATCCCTTGAAAGCGCCTGGTGAGCACGAGCCTGCCCTTCCCCAAGGAAATTCTACTCGGATAGATTTCCTGGATTGCGTGGTAGTGACAGCCGGGCTATCTGGCTTAGGAAAACCCTTGGATGCGCAGTGGGTGCACAGGCCTGAAATATTTGCCAGGCTTTCGGAATTAGAACTTGGTGAAGATATTACCAGCGCTGCTTTGCTGCGTGTACTAATCCATGCCCAAGGTGGTTTGAAGAATATCCCGGTTGGAACGAAGCGAGTCGCGCTGCTAAACCAGGCTGATTCGCCCGCGCTCCAGGGAGCAGGCGGCCAGATTGCCAGGGGACTTATCGAAAATGGCTATGATGCCGTTCTCCTGGCAGCCTTGCAAGGTGTTGAGCGAACCGAGGAGACATCGCCCGGCACGGCAATTGCCCTCGAACCTCTCGTTGAAGGGGAAGTCTTCCTGGCGCTTGAACCCGTGGCCGGGATTGTCCTGGCAGCCGGGGGTTCCAGTCGCTATGGCGCCCCAAAACAGCTCCTAACCTGGCGTGGAGAAACTTTCGTACACCGGATCGCGCGCAGCGCCCTGGAAGCTGGATTATCCCCGGTGGTGGTGGTTTGCGGAGCCTATGCTGCAGAAGTTCAGCAGGCTGTGGTTGATCTCCCCGTGAAAAATGTAACCAATCTAGACTGGGAATCTGGGCAGAGCAGTTCGTTAGCCGCCGGGCTGCGCAGCTTGCCAGCCCAGGCAGGCGGGGCGATCTTTATGCTCGCTGACCAACCGCAAATACCAGCAACCCTGCTGCGTAGTTTGTGTGACCTGCATACAGAGACCCTTGCGCCAATCCTGGCTCCGCTGGTCGACGGCAGAAGGGGAACGCCGGTCCTGTTCGATAGGGTAACCTTTCCAGATTTATTCAGCTTACAGGGGGATACTGGCGGTCGTGCGCTGTTCTCTAAATACCAACTGACCTGGCTGCCTTGGCATGACGATGGCCTGCTGCTGGATATAGACCAGCCGGAAGATTATGAAAGACTTCTAGCAATGGAGAACGTGGGTCATGAATGACCAGCCCGAAATGATTGCAGCAATTGTCATGGCAGCCGGCCTCTCCAGCAGGATGGGAAGACCCAAACTTATCCTGCCATGGGGTGACACAACAGTGATCGGGCGTGTGGTCGACATCTTATTTCAGGCAGGTGTGGCGCCTGTGGCCGTGGTGACCGGAGGTTCCAACGCTCAAATCGAAGCGGTCTTGAAAGAGCAGCCTGTACGCCTGGTGTTCAATCCGCGTTATCATGAAGACCAAATGGCTTTGTCGCTGCAGATTGGGCTGGAGGCGATAGCGAAGGAAGCTGAGGCGGTGTTGGTGGTATTGGGCGACCAGCCACAAATCGAGCTCGCCGTGGTTCGTGCTGTGATGGAAGCTGCCAGCCACAGCAGCGCTGCCCTGGTCGTCCCAAGTTTTCAGATGCGCCGTGGGCACCCCTGGCTGGTAAAACGGGTATTATTTTCAGCTCTCCTGGATATGCGCCCGCCGGCTACATTGCGAGATTTCTTAATCGAACATGCAAATGAGATTGAATACTTGCCTGTGGACAATCCCTCGATCTTACAGGATCTGGATACCCCAGAAGATTACCGGCGCCAGGCGCCGGAATAAGGCTGATGAACTACTCGTATTGCCCCTTGCGCTCCGGAGCTTCTTGTGCTATGTTCGGAATATCGATGATCGATAGGTTACTGCGTTGCTATTGAGACCCATTGGAAGAGGATGATACGCGCGTTTATTGCCTTAGATTTGTCTGCGCAGGTGCTGAATGGGTTGGATCAGGCATGCCGGAAGCTTAAAAACGAATTGCCAGATTCGCCGGTGCGTTGGGTTGTCACCAAAAACATCCACTTGACCTTGAAATTCTTGGGAGATGTATCCGAGATAAACCTGACTGCACTGTTCGAGATGTTAAATCGGGAAGGCGAGCGCCATGCACCGTTTGAGGTTCGAGTTGGAGGCTTAGGCGCCTTTCCGAGCCTGCACCGGCCGCGCGTGATTTGGATCGGGGTAGCCGCGCCGCCTGAACTGGCGATATTGCAGCGCTGCGTCGATCAGGAGAGTGGGCGCTTGGGCTATCAGAGTGAAGAGCGTGGCTTTTCCCCGCACTTGACCCTTGGACGCGTCGCCCGAAGCAGTTCGCCAGACGCCGTAAATTCCTTGGGCGATGCCCTGGCCAGGCTTAAAATTGGCGATTTGGGTACAAACCGGATCGATGAGATCCATTTCTATCGCAGCGACTTGAACCCACATGGTTCGGTCTATACAAAACTGTGGTCTGCTCGCTTAACTGGAAAGCCGCGCAGCCAAGATCAATCTTAAATATGTGAGGTGAATTCTGGAAACAATCGAAATTGCTCGTCAAATTGTAGATGTTCTTGAAGAACGCAAGGGGGAAAACATTGTGCTGATGGATATTCATGAATTAGCTGATTTTGCCGAATATTTCGTCATATGCAGCGGAACCAGCGACCGGATGCTCCAGGCCCTGGCAGATGCTGCCTCTGAGCGGGTCAAAGAAAAATTCCATCAGGGCGGCAGATTGGAAGGACAGCCTCAAGATGGTTGGCTGCTCGTCGATTTTGGCGATGTCATCTTGCATCTCTTTTCGCCGGACCGGCGTAATTACTACCGCCTGGAAGAATTATGGGGGCGGGGAAAAGTGATCTTGCGGGTGCAATAAACTCGACCAGGGGATCGCCCCTGGCGAGTTTGTTCAACCGCGATATAGCTCCGGGTTCTTAAACGGAACCAAGGCCAGGATCACCGCATGCGCGTAAAGCTGGGTGCGATCTACTACGTCTCCGGTTAAGATCCCGATAGCTCCGTTGGCTTGTTTGGAATTTTGTTTGTTGAAAACGATGTCATCCGCTTCGCCAAGCTCTTTGCCCTGGCGGATAAAATCGGCGACAGCCGGCGGGAGGAAAAATGTCCCAGACCGGCCTTTGCCGGTTAACTTTGGCGTGTATACCACTACCCAGGCAAAGGCTGCCATATGCTCGTTTTGATCTTCTATCCCGCCTTCAATTCCAATCCAAAAATCGGCCTGGGGAACTAACCGGGCGGCATTGCGCGCCCGGTTGGCTGCGCCTTGTAAAGTCTCTTGGTCCGACAAAGGTTGGTCGCTCACGCCGGAGGGGACGGAAGTGGTGAGGATTTCAATGGTTTCGCCGGGAAACATTTGCGTAAAACCCAGGCGGAGGGCTTGAATCTTTACCGGATTGGTGGAAGCAAGAACCAGAATTGGCATAAGAGGGTTTGGTTACAAAATACCTTTGTACATCCCACCGTCCACGGAGAGCATCACGCCAGTGATAAACGAGGCGACAGGCGAGCATAGAAAGACCGCAGCGTTAGCGAACTCTTCGGGCTTTCCCATTCGCCCAAAAACTGAATCCTGCGACTGCTTGATGATTTCTTCCTCAACGCTCGCACCGCTGGCCTGGGCACGGTAGCCCATCAGTTCATAGACACGCTCAGTTTCCGTCCAGGCGGGCAGGATCGAGTTGAATTGGATCCCCTCTGCGCCTAGCTCAAGGGCCAAACTTTTGGTCAGCCCGACCGTCGCAGCACGGATGCTGTTCGAGAGCACCAGGTTTGCAATGGGTTGTTTCACCGAAAGGGAAGTGATGGTGAGCACAACCGGGTGCGCGGATTGGCGCAGGTAAGGCAGGCCAGCGCGGATCAGGCGCACATGGCTCATCAAGCTCAACTCGATAGCCTGCTGCCAGACGGTATCCGCGAATGTTTCGAATTTACCTGCTGGTGGGCCGCCGGCATTGGTTACGAGAATATCCAGGCCGCCAAGTACGCTCACTGCCTGGTCGATTAGCTGGGCGGGGACCTGCGGATCAGCGACATCGCCGACCAGGGGAGTGACAGACGTGGATGCTTCAGCGCTCAATGCCAGCGCAGCAGCGGTAATTTTTTCCTGGCTGCGGCTGTTGATGGCCAAGACAGCGCCTTCAAGCGCCAGGCCACGCGCAGTGGCATAGCCCAAACCCCGACTGGCCCCAGTAACCAGGGCGCGCTTACCTTCAAGTTGTAAATTCATAATTCCTCCGGATCGTTGTCTATAAGTGTGGCGAGGCACGCTGATCAGCTCAGCGCAGCTCGATTTTGTGATCGAAAACCTCAACGTCTGGCCAGTATTCTTCGATCCATTTTAGGACGCTTTGTAAGGAGCGCTGTACTTGGGTCGCGCTGCTGTTCACCACGGCGCAGGCGATAACCGCTTCCTGCCAGGTATCCTGGAGATCGATTTCAGCCACCGAAATATTAAACTCACGCTGCAAACGCGCCAGGAGCGGCTTTAAACGACTGCGTTTTTCTTTAAGGAGGCGCAGCCTGGAATCGATAGCAGCAGGCTCAAAACACCGATTGTCATCTCCAGATTAGCACTTTTCGTTCCAGGATCGGCTGGAATATTTTTCTTGGAAGAGCTCGCCAGCGCGCTGCTCCTCGGCCAGGGTGAGCTCGCCGGGCTCCAGCTCTAGATCGAGCGTTTCCTCAAATGCTGTTCGTAAGGCCTCCGCGGCTTCTGACCAGGATGGCGCCCAGCCCAAGGCTAGCTCGGCGGTAGTAGCGCGCGCTGCAGCAGGCGTTCAGCGGCGCGCTGGCGGGCATCTTGATCGGCAAAGATCAGGGCTTGGGTTATCCGGCTAAGGTCTCCAGACAAAGGAAGTGAGCCATGCTGCAGTACCCCACCTCGACCCTGATCGCTGGTTTGTTGATGACCCGGCGAGTGATTGGGATCCATCTCCCGGTGAACGGCTTCCGCTGGTAGAGTAGGGAAGAAGTTGCGCCGCGCCTGAGCGCTGCCGATCAGTTTCTTGCCATCCACCGTAATCTCATAATCGGAAGGCCTTTCAAAACAGACCGGGTTCTGTTCGCCTCCGCCCGTATTCGAGTTCTGCGCTCCGTTTTTTGGGAATGCCTGGGCTTGGATGCCCAGGCGGAGTAATCCTGCTAACAAGGCAGCCGATAAAGTTCGATAACTTTCCAGGATGCTCCCCCGCAAGCGTGGCTCGTCCTGTGGGCCGCTCACCGAATAAGTGAGCTCATCGATGTGCAGAATGGCGCGCCCTCCGGTGGGCCGGCGCACCAGCCCCCAGCCTTGAGCGGCGAGGGCTTCTAAATCTACATCCGTAATCGGTTGGCCATAACCAAGCGAAAGACAGGCAGGCTGCCAGGCATATAGGCGCAGCGTTGGCAAAACCTCTCCCCGCCCAGCCGCTTCAAAAATAGCCTCGTCCAGAGCCATATTCCAGGCGCCGGGCTGCGCAGGGGATTGTAAGAGTTGCCAGGTAGTATGGTCGAATGCCAGCATTTTCGAAATTGTCCTGCTCTCTATGGGTAGAGTATTTCTGTCGAGGTAGGGGCGATTGTTGCCGTTTCTATCGGGTAAGGGTTCGGCGATGGGGTCGTCGCAATAGGGGTAAAGCCTGGTTGAGTCGGGAAAAGCGTTGGCAGAGGCGTGAAACCTGGAGAGAAAGTCGCGGTCGCAAAGGGAGTTCCCGGCGTCAACAGACCCGTAGGGAACGGCGTCAGGGTATTGGTAGCAATTTGGGTGGGTGGGATAATCGTTCCTTCCAGTTTCAGGCGGGCCAGGGTTGTAAAAGGGCTGAGTGAATAATCTCGCCACAAACGTAAAAATGCCTCCACGGCGGGTCGTTCGTTGCCGAGCAATTCATTGACAAGCCCGAGTAAATAAAAATATTCATCGCAAGTAAAGGTCGATTGGCACAGCAGTCCAGGCGATTGCTCCAGATCCTGCAGCATTTTCAGTACTTTCTGTAAATCTTCGCCGCCAAACAAAGCCAGGCGAGCCGCAGAAAGACCATCCTTGAAGCGATTCGGAAATTCAAGCTTCGGAGAAACCCGGCGAATAAAGGGTTGGCCGGTATCCCGATCCCTGCCAAAGACGATGAAAACGCCTTCTTCCACCCAAACGATGGGCGGCTTTGCTTTTTCATCGAGGAATTGCATATTAGGGCTGTCGCCCTCCAGCGCTCCGACATAGATCGCCTTTGGAGCATCTCGGCTGGCTGCCAACAGCCACAAGTCGAGCTTATCAAGAGGATGGTTGCGGACGATGAAATAGCGTTCCTTAAGTCCATCGCCATCGAAGTCGAAATATCCACTGGAGCGTAAGGTCAAGCCATGATCAGCCAGGTAGGCCAAGGGGTCCTGATCATCAGGCAGACCGCTCTGATTGATTAGAAAGTCGATAGCCCTATTTGCATCACAAAACTGTGACTCGATACAAGCCCGATAGACGTCGCCTGGCTGCTTGTAAAGATCCAGGAAATTTTGGGCAGGTTCAATCCAGGTGCTATTTGGGCTCGAAGGCCGGTTGACCAGCTCGGTGAGATAAGCCGTCGACTGCTCGAAATTCCCGGTCAAGGCGTGGTAAACTCCCAGGCGGTAGCGCCATTCGTCAGCAGCATCCGCTGGAAAAGGTTTGCCTTGCTCGTCCTGCGCCGGGGGCCAGCCTGGCAGCAATTTTTCCATAACCTGGATTGCAGCCCGAGGTCCCCATACATTGGCAGCGTGTTCAGCCACATACCGGCACAGGCTGAGCGTAGCCAGGGACGGCTCTACTTCAAATTGAGCGTCTGTCTTGCTAAAGTAAGTTCCATCCCAATGAAAAGTCTGGCGCATATTGACTGGACAGGCTTCGAATAGGTTGAGATCAAGCTGCAGGTCGCTGCCGCCTTGCTCGTTTGAGGCAATCCGCCAGTTATTTATATAAGGCATACCTGGTTCAATCGCCTGCAAGCTGGGTCTGAAGAAGCGCTCGGTGGCTGGAGCATCCGCCAGGTCAAATATGCGCGGCATTTCCAGGCCTGTCCCGCCAGGGTTGATGTTAAAAATGGCTGCATCTTCAAGTGTATCGCCAGTCAAATCGCTGATGATTAAACGCATTTCTGGGGCATTAACAAAATCAAAGTTGCTATCCAGCACATAGGATTGATAGCCCGAAGGGGTCTCAAGCAGCCAGACGAAGGCGCTTCCCGGCCCATGGACTTCCAGGATATGGCTGCTCAGATACCCGGGTGGTGGATTTAATTCAACCAGATCCAGGCGCAGGCGTGTTTCCCTGGCGCGAAACCAATCGACCAGCCCGGCTAGATCCACCTCGCCTTGATTGAGCGCCTCGGTTAAAAAGGTGGCATAGGATTGGCCTGCCTCGGGATTGCCGGTTTGAGCCAGGTTATAGGCCAGATCGAAGCGCCATTGAGAGGCGTGGACCGCATCTGGAAAACGCTGCAGGCCTTCTTTTCCGGCGGCAGCGGCATAGCTGAATGCAGCATAAAAGCCTTGATTATTTTCGCCGCGCAGCCTGGGAATCAGCGTGTTTGGATAGTCTTTCATCAACTCGATTGACAGGTTGGCCAGGTCCTCGGTCCATTCGCGCGAGTTTGTAAGGGTCGCCTCGGACAGGTTGGGCTGGGGTCAGGGTTGGCGGGCCGGGAGGAGTGGGCGTTAAGGTAGGCTCCTCAGTCGCGGTGGGAGTGGGGGTGATCGTGGGCGTCAACGAGGCGCGCAGCGTGCGCGTGGCGGATGGAATGGGTGTCCCCCCGGGGTCCGATGACGAAAGATTCTGGCGTTGGGTTGGTATCGGTGGGGTGGCAGGGGCCAGGATTGGTTTGAGCACAGTGGGATAGGCGGCAATGACAAGCACCAGACCCAAAATGACCAGGGTGACGATCACCAGGCTGGTGAGCAGGGATTGGATACGCCGGGTTTCAGGGGGGATTTGCTGCATGGTAATTGAAAGCTGATTTCACCAAACGCTAGGTGAAATGGTTTAGTTCAGTCGCATCAAATCTGCCAGGATTTGTTCTTCCTGATCCAGGGGCAATGCTAATAACGGCGGTCGCACTGGCCAGCGGGGGAAGCCATGCTGGCGGGCGAGCAGCGCTTTCAATAACGGCGGCCAGGGTGGGAATTTTTCCAAAATAACCCGAGCAGCGTCCAGGCGGGCCTGGATTATGGCTTGCGTTATCTGATCGCCTGCCTGGAATGCATCCCAAAGTTGACGCAGGTCGGGCGACGCCAGGTTGGCCATGGCGGTGATACAACCAGCCGCATGATTGGCTAAAGCCTGGCTGAAGAGGCTGTCATTGCCGGTAAGCACAGTCAGGGAGCCCCCAAAACGCTCGCCGAGCTGGACAGCGAGCTCGGGATCGCCCGAAGAATCCTTGATCCCGGCAAAACGATCGGGAAAAGCGTCTTTCAATCGGCTCAACAGGTCAAGTGATAGGGCGACACCGGAAACGCCTGGAAAGTGATAACCGAAAAACCTGCCGCCAGGAGGGACGGCGCGTTGGATAACCTGGCTGAACCAGGCGAACAAACCGTCGTCGCTCACTTTGCGAAAATAGTAGGGGGGTAAGGTGACCACGCCATCCATACCTGCTTCGAATGCCGCCTGGGTCAGCTCGAGGGTTTCTGGCAAGCTCGGCGTGCCGGTTCCGGCGAGCAGACGGAAATCGGGGTAAGCTTTACGCCATTTCTGGGCGGCGTGAAAGGCTTCGAGGCGCTCGGCAGGGGCAAAAGAAGGTCCCTCGCCGGTCGTGCCAAAAAGCAAGGCGCCATGACAGCCGCGGCTGCGATAAAAATCCAAAAGGGCTGGGATCCCGTCCAGGTCAATAGAGAAATCTACTTTCAGAGGGGTTAGCGCAGCCGCAAAAACGCCAGATATGGGAGCAGACATGGGTTGATTATACCGGATTTCGAGTAAAGGTACCTTTCCATGTGGGTATAACCTTAATTGAGTGAATATTAGAAATAATATAAAAATAGTTGCCAAGTTGGCTCAATCGAATTAAAATGTGGGGTAAAATTAGAGTAAATGAATAACTTGTTTGGACATTGATGAAATCCCATCATTGCTTGACAAAGGGGATTGTAACTGCAGGCGTTATATGTATGCTGCGTCTAAAGGATCTAAAGGAGGTGGTGCTAGAACAAACAGTATGCGTATTTTGTAAGGTTAATGAACAAGTTGAATCGTGTGAAGACTCGCCAAATTCACTATGGGGCGAGATCACAAAACAAACCGATAAATTTTGATGGAGGAGAAGATTATGTCTAAGAAAATTTGGGCCCTGATGAGCATTTTGATCATCATGGCAATGGTCCTTGCGGCTTGCGGTACGAAAGCCACGGAAACGGCCGCCCCGGCAGCCGACGCAACTGCTCCCGAAGCTGCTCCTGCAGCGGTGAAGAGCGTCGGCATCGTTCTACCGACCAAGAACGAACCTCGCTGGCTTCAGGATGAAGCCCGCTTCAAAGATGCCTTAACCAAGGCTGGCTACCAGGTCGAGATCCTCTTCAGCGAAGGCGACTCTGCCAAGGAAAAGTCCAATGTCGAGGCCTTGCTGACCAAGGGCGCTACGGTGATCATCCTAACCCCGCAAGATAGCAACGCGGCGGCGGCTTCGGCCGATGCGGTGCGCGCAGCCGGCGGCAAGCTGATCTCCTATGACCGCCTGGTAACGAACACCGATGCAGTCGACTACTACGTCACCTTTGACAGCATTGCAGTCGGCGAGAAAATGGGCGAATTCCTGGTTGAAAATGCCAGTGGCACCGGCCTGCCGCTCTTCCTGTATGCGGGCGCAGCCTCTGACAACAATGCCTTCTTGTTCTTCGAAGGCGCCTGGAATAAACTGCAGCCCAAGATCGCCGATGGCACCTTCGTGATCAAGAACTCCAGCGAAGCGGTTGCCCTGCAGGACAAGGCCACGTTGACCCGTGACGAGATGGCCAAGATCATCGGCCAGGTCACGACCAACTGGGACTTCGCCGTTGCCAAGAACCTGGCAGAATCCAACCTGACCGCCGCAACCGATGCGGACAAGGGCGAGGTCTTTATCCTGGCCCCCAACGACGGCACCGCCCGCTCGATCGCCGATACCTTCGCAGCCGACAAGGCCGTGACCAAGTATTGGATCACCGGCCAGGACGCTGAAAAGGCCTCGGTCCAGTACATCATCGATGGCAAACAGTCGATGACCGTCATGAAAGACGTCCGCACGCTGGTTGACGATGCTATCAAAGCGGCCAGTAGCCTTCCTCGAAGGCGGCACCCCCGAGCAGACCACCACCTACAACAACGGGCAGATCGATGTGCCCGCCAAGCCGTCCGAAGTTGTCACCGTCACCCGGGACAACGTCCAGACTGCGATTATCGACTCCGGTTACTGGCCCGCCAGCGATTTCACCGGTCTCGATACCCTCGGCCAGGCTCCCGCTGCCGCCGAACCACCGGCTACTGACCGGTATCTGTCGACTGCAGCAGCGGCAAAGACCTACGCCCTGACCCTGTGGAACCAGTGGGATGGCAAGTACCTGGATTCGATCAAGGCTGCCTTCGATGAATACACCGCCATGAACCCCTGCGTAACGATCGACCTGACCAAGCCCGATGATGTACAGGCCGCTCTGAACACCGCCGTCCCGGCTGGTCAGGGTCCCGACATCCTCGCTTGGGCTAATGACCACATCGGCGACCTGTCGCTGCTCGGCTACATCGTACCCCTCGAGCCCTACGGCATCGACAAGAGCTTCCTGTCGAGCACCTACGAACCCGCTGCCGTCAACGGCGTCGTGCTGAATGACACGATCTATGCCCTGCCCGAGACCCAGGAAGGCATCGCTCTGGTCTACAATAAGGCTGTAGCGACCGAAGAATACCTGCCCACCGATCCGACCAACTTCCAGGATCTGTATGACAAGGCTGCCGCTTTCCAGACTGCTACCGGCAACACACTGGTCTGCAACCAGGGCTTTGGCGGCTCAGATGCTTACCACCATGGCCCGGTGTACTTTGGCCATGGTGTGCCGACCTATGTTGATGGAGCAGGGAACTGGCCTTCATGAATACTCCCGAAGCCCTCGCTGCCGCCACCTGGCTGCAGCAGTTCGCGAGCGTTTCTCTGAAAGAGCAGAGCTACGACATCTGCAATGCCAATCTGCAGGAAGGCAAGGTTGGTATGTGGTGGACCGGTCCGTGGGCCATCGCTGGCTTGATCGACAAGGGCGTTGACTTCGGCATTTTGCAGTTTGGTAAGCCCTTCGTCGGCATCAAGACCCTGATGCTCACTCCGAATGGCGTCGATCGCGGCAATGCTGAGGCTGCGGTGGATGTTATGAAGTACTTCACCAGCGCCGAGGTACAGCAGAAGCTGGCCCTGGTCAACAAGACCATCCCGGCCGCTACCGCCGCCCTGAACAGCCCCGAAGTCCAGGCTGATCCGGTGATTGCTGACTTCGGTAAGGCGCTTAACATCGGCGTGCCGATGTCCAATTCGCCCTTCGCCTCCTGCCAGTGGACCCCAGTCGGCGACGCTTCCCTGGCTGTCTTCACTGGCAAGCAGCAGCCGCAGGAAGCGATGGATGCAGCCCAGGCTGCCATTGAGACCTGCGTTGCAGGAATGAAGTAAGTCCGATTGAAAATCGTGGAGAGAGCAATCGCTCTCTCCACGATTGTTTTAGTAGGCTTGTATTGTTAGCGGTTTGAAAAACAAGCCAGTAATTAACGGTAGGCGAGAAAGGAGAATGGATTATGGTCGGCATGTCTGGCCGTCGCAAAACGCTTTACGTATTGGCGTTTACGCTCCCGACAATCCTTGGCTTATTAATCTTCAATATCTATCCCACGATCCTCAATACCTATACTTCTTTTACGAACCGCAATAAATTTCGACCCTACCCGGATTGCAGCCTGACGCTTAAACAATATCCTGGTGCCTTATTGTTGGCCAGCTTTCGAAGGAAATATTCCGAAGGGCACTGGAAAGCCCTTCGTGGTTATCCAGCCGACTTTTCTCGAACTATAACACGATCCTTGGCGACCTTTTCACTGCAAAAGGTCTCTTGAACCTGGTCTTGTTATTAGTCTGTGTGGTTCCGTTGATCGCTGCTTACCAGGTTGACAAACGTCTGGAAAAACGGAATGGTAGCGCAAGCTGAGTTCTGGGTGGTTTGGTTGATTGCCATTGTCCTGGCCCTCGCACTTCTGAGTCGGAGTAGGCCTGACAGCCTGGAATGACCTGATGGCGACCGGCGACTTTGTGGCAGTGGTGCTGAAAACGATCGCCTTTGTCATACTCCGCGTACCGTTCACATTTGCCCTGGGATTGATGCTGGCTTTGATCGTCAGCAGCCCTGGATTACCGATGAAGAGCTTCTGGCGGGTGGTGCTGTTCATCCCCTGGGCGGCTTCTTCCGTAGCGATCCTGACTTCGCTGGTCTGGCAGTTTTTCTTCCGCGAGCAGGGCACGATCAACCAGTTGCTATCTTTCATTTTGCCCAAGTTTTGAACCGATCACCTGGCTGAGCAGATCCGCTGTATGCCTTTGGGATCATTATCCTGGTAGATGTGTGGTATTCCTATCCGTTCTTCATGATCGCCATCCTGGGCGCTATCTCGTCTATCTCGAATGATGTCTACGAGGCGGCAGATCTGGACGGCGCCACCTATTGGAAACAGCTTACCAGTATCACCCTGCCCTTGATCCGCCCGGCGATCTTGCCAGCCCTGGTGTTGACCTCGATCACCGCCTTCCAGATGTTCGGCACGGTGTGGGCGATCACCCAAGGCGGCCCGACCGCTGGCGCTGGCAAACCCGGCGCCACCGAGCTGGTGATGGTTTATGCTTACAAGCAAATCTTCCAGTCGCAAAATTATGGCACCGCTACAGCCTTTGCCACGGTTGTCTTCATCTTCTTGTTCGCAGCCACGCTGTATAGCCTGCGGATGACCCAGCTTGACGAAAGGAGCCAACGCATGATCCGCGCCCCGAAATTACCCATGCGCATCGTCCAGTTCGTCATCCTGGTTCTGATGGGCATCGTATCGCTTATATCCGATCTGGTTTGCCGTGCTGGCAGCCGGGCGCAAAGGCGATAGCCTATATACCTTCAACTTGGCCGGGATGTTCTTCCCGATCGAATGGACCTGGCAGAACTTTCGTAGCGCTTGTTCACCGAACAGCCCTTTTGGACCTGGGTGGCCAACAGCCTTAAAGTTGCCAGCATTACCGTGGTGTTTGCCATGGTCGTGGTCACATCGGCGGCCTTTGCCTTTTCGCGGTTTCGCTTTCGCCGGGCGTAACTTTCGGCCTGACCCTGATGTTGGGCCTGCAGGCTTACCCGGGTTTGCTTTCCCTCTCGGCCATCACCATGATCCTGACCGCTATCGGTCTGTACGGTAAACACGCCGGCCTGGTGCTGGCCTATACTACCGGTATGCTGGTGTTTGCCACCTGGAACTTGAAAGGATACTTCGATACGATTCCAATGGATCTGGAAGAGGCCGGGATGATGGATGGCTGTGGACCAGTACAGTCGTTCTTGTTGATCGCCTTGCCGCTGGCCCGTCCAGCCCTGGCGATCACCGCATTGCTGGCTTTCCTCTCCGGCTGGAGCGACTATGTATTGGCCAGCTCGATTGTGCCTGCGCCAGATACGATGAAGCTGGCAGTACCTGGATTGTATGGTTTGTCGCAGAGCATCAGCGTTCCCTGGGGAATGTTTGCGGCTGGCTTCTGTATCGTGGTGATCCCGACGATTATTTTATTCCTTTGGCTGCAGCGCTACCTGGAGGCTGGTTTGACCCTGGGCGGCGTCAAAGGATAAGCCTTGTTTGTTAATAATTATAAAATGGGCGGCACGCCGTATCGGCGCCAGTCGCCCATTTTATAATGGGAGAGGGAATCCCGATGGAAGATTTTGTTTTTGGCACCCTGGCCAGTGATGCTTTACGTCTGGCGCACCAGCGTCAAGTGCACGGCGGCGTCACCCACAATTTTATGCGCAATCCGTATGCTCCAAAACCCGGCCAACCCGTTCAGGTTGAATTATTGCTTGGGCCAGAGCAGGATTTCGACCAGGCATGGGTATACTGGTCGACTGATGAGCAGGATCCGGCTGGGGTTCTTGGACAACCCAGTCACGGTCAAGCGATTCCAATGCATAAGGTCGAGCCGGATTGGGATGTGGTGGAATGGGGGTACTTGCAGTATTATCGCGCCATCCTACCTGGCCGTCCCGAGGGGAGTCGGGTGCGCTACATCGTCTCTGCCAGCGCGCCGGATGGCCGTGAAGTGATCGCCGACGGCGGAAAACAGTATGCTTATTACGTTACCGACCTGGGCTTGCCCGATTGGGCGCGGGATGCGGTGATCTACCAGATCATGCCGGACCGATTTTTCCCAGGGCAGGGGAACCCCTGGAAAACCCCGAGCAACCTGTCGGGATTTTATGGTGGGACACTGGGTGGGATCACTGAGAAGCTCGATTATATTGCTGCTCTTGGCGCCAATGTGATCTGGATGACGCCGATTTTCCCCAGTCCTACGCACCATGGTTATGACGCCACGGATCTATTCTCAATCGAACCTCGCCTGGGTAACAAAGCTGATTTTCGCAGATTGCTGGATGAAGCGCATGCCCGTAAACTGCGCGTGATGCTTGACTTTGTTCCCAACCACTGGTCTAGCTTACACCCACTCTTTCAAGAGGCGATCATAGACCGGACCAGCCCTCGCGTGGCCTGGTACAACTTTAATCATTGGCCGGATGATTATGAGAGCTTTTTTGGGGTCAAAGAACTGCCGCAGTTGAACCTGCGCCACCCGGAGGCGCGCCAGCATCTCCTGGATGCTGTAGCTTTTTGGTTGGAGTTTGGCGTGGATGGCTATCGGGTGGATTATGCCGTTGGCCCAACCCCCGATTTTTGGGCAGATTTTCGCAGAACTTGCGCGAGGGTTAAGCCGGATGCCTGGACCTTTGGAGAAGTGGTTGAACCGCCCGACTCGCAGCGCCATTTTTATGGCGGTCTGAATGGCGCGCTGGACTTTATGCTCCTGGAAGGGCTGCGCAAAACCTTCGCATTTGGCAGTTGGAGCGCTGAGCATTTTCTATATTTCCTGGACCGGCATGAAGCTTATTTCCCCGAGGACTTTTCACGGCCGTCCTTCCTGGATAATCACGACATGAACCGCTATCTTTGGGCGGCGCGCTGGCGAGCTAAATTCACTCAAGCTGGCGGCGCTGTGCCAGTTCACCCTTGCCGGTTCGCCGGTGATTTATTATGGTACGGAGGTGGGGTTGTCGCAGCAGCGAGATGTCCGCCAGGCTGGACGGGGTTTGCCGGAAGAGTCGCGCCTGCCAATGATCTGGGATGAAGCACAAGACCGAGAATTGATGGCCTATTATCGCAGCTTGATTACCCTGCGCCACGACGAGCCGGTGCTGACTCGGGGACAACGCCAGTCTTTGTTTTTGGGGAGCGATGTGGTCGCCTATCAGCGCAGTTGGCCTGAGCGTTCGCTGGCAATCCTGATGAATCTATCCACTGAAACAAAGAGGATGGTTGTGCCTGGAAGCTGGTCAAATATTTTGCTAAGCACTCATCCTGGGGGTCATTTTGCCTCGGGCGAGGGTTCAGCCGAGGTCGAATTGCCCGGTAGAGCTGGGGTAGTTCTGGAGTGAAGCTATGCTGAAACAACAAAAATACCATTTAATAATCCTGCTGTTGATCCTGGGCTGTCTCCTGGCTGCTTGCAGAAAGACAGAGATCCCCACGACTTCCCCCCAGGTGACGAAACAGCCTCCGATGACGTCCACAGCCACCGCTGTTCCCACGGCGCTGCCCACCGCCACGAAGGCCCCGCTTTCGCTTGAACCGCCAGAAGGCTTCTTTTGGTGGAATCAGAAAGTGTTTTACGAGATTTTTACCCGCTCGTTTTTTGATAGCGACGGCGATGGCATCGGCGATTTCAACGGGATAACTGCGAAATTGGACTACTTGAATGATGGCGATCCGGAGACAGCGACTGATTTGGGGATTAATGGGATTTGGCTGATGCCGATTTTTCCTTCGCCCTCGTATCATGGCTATGATGTCACCAATTACCAGGCAGTGAACCCGGAATTGGGAACGATTGAAGATTTTCAACGCCTCCTCGACGAAGCCCACCAGCGCAGCATCAGGGTGATTATCGATTTACCCCTCAACCATACCTCAAGCGATCATCCCTGGTTTCAGGGAGCGATAGATCCGAACTCAGAGTATCGTGACTATTACATCTGGTCAGAAACCGACCCAGGGACTTTAGGTCCGTGGGGGCAGGATCCCTGGCATGAAGGTCCGAACGGCGATTATTATTACGGGGTTTTCTGGTCGGGGATGCCAGATCTAAACTACGTCAACCCGGCAGTTGTCCAAGCGATGGATGAGACTGTCAAATTTTGGCTGGATATGGGCGTCGATGGCTTCCGTCTGGATGGGGCACGCTATATCGTCGAGGAGGGCGAAAAACAAGCCGATACACCTGCGACCCATGAGTATTACAAACATTTGCGCGAAACGGTTAAAACCATCAATCCTGAGGCGCTGTTATTGGGCGAGGTTTGGACAGATAATTTCACCGTCTCAACTTATACCCGAGGAGATGAGCTTGACCTGGCTTTTGATTTCGATCTGGCCAAAGGAATCGTGGGCAGCGCAAAAACTGGGCGGAATGATAAAGTGAACAACAGCCTGAATTTCACATTAAAGCTGTTTCCGCAGGGTCAATCTGCCCCCTTTCTGACCAATCACGATATGGATCGATTAATTTCCGAGTTGGGAGGGGAGCCAGAAAAAGCTAAAAATGCTGCGGCAATGCTGCTCAGCGCGCCCGGTGTGCCTTTCCTATATTACGGCGAAGAGGTGGGGATGACCGGCCGGCGCGGCAGCGAAAATACCGATATCAAACGCCGCCTGCCGATGCAGTGGACGGCTGGCGACAATGCAGGTTTCACCAGTGGTACTCCCTGGACCCCCACCTGGCCATTTTACAGCGCCAGCAATGTAGACGTCCAATCTGCGAAAGACGATTCTATATTGTCTTTCTATCGGGATTGGATCCAACTCCGCAGTCAGAGCCCAGCCCTGCTTTACGGAGAGACCAGCATCATCCAGAGCAGCGATCCTGCGATTTATGCCCTCCTCCGTTCGGTAGAAGGCCAGACGCTTCTGGTATTGGTTAATCTGAGCGACCAGGAAGTTTCGGATTACAGCCTGAGCCTGAAATCAGGAAACCTGGCCGGCGAATATACTTTGACCCCACTATACGGTACAGGTCAATTTACGGATTTGCAGGCGAATGCCAAAGGCGGTTTTGATCCTTTCCAGCCCTTAGGGACACTTCCGCCTTTCTCGCGTTTCCTCCTCGAGTTAACCCCGAAATAGAGGCGCACTGCTGTGCCCAATCATCCCACATACAGGTATACCTGTGTGTGGGACGATTGCGCGTTCATCCTGTGAGTACGGGTGCACCTGATTATGCCTCCAATTCAAACCTGTATAAAAACCGGATTTCAATAGTAGAATTGGGGCTAATGGATAAAAAATTAATAACACCCATCATCGAGGGGGATACGGCGATATTCGAATGGAATGGTCCGAAGGCGCCTCAATTAATCGGAGATTTTAACCGTTGGGATGGCAATCATGCCCTCACCCTGGCTCCGGCCGGAAAGAATTTGTGGCGCCACTCCTTGAAATTACCCTTGGATGCGTATATCGAATATACCTTCCTGTTGGATGGAAAGCGAGTGTCCGATCCTAGCAATCCTCACCGCTGCTATAACGGAATTTCAGCGTATAACCATTATTTTTATATGCCAGAAGCCTCCCCTACCCGGTTGGCCCGGAAGGCGCGCGGCGTCCCACATGGGGTGATTAAACGCCTCAAAGTTCCAGGTCGTTACTTTCTAGGCGCTGAAGATCATGGTATTCGCCTGTTCGAGCGTGAGGTTTTCCTGTATCAACCGCCAGTGAGTGGGCCGGTGCCTCTTTTAGTGGTTTTCGATGGCCCGGATTACCTGAGTCGAGCGAAGCTGCCGCTGATCATTGACAATCTGATCCACCAGAAGCGGATCAAGCCGCTGGCGCTGGCGATGATCGCCAATGGTAAAAAGAACCGCTTTATCGAGTACGCTTGCAGTGACGTTACCCTCGGATTTGTCCTGTTCAACCTGATCCCGCTGGCAAAGCGCGAACTGAATCTTATCGATGTCGAAAAGCAGCATGGAGCATTCGGGACCCTGGGCGCTTCGATGGGTGGCCTGATCTCGCTTTACGCTGGGCTGCGCCACCCTGAGGTGTTTGGGCATGTGCTCAGCCAATCGGGCGCGTTCTATCCAAAATTCGTGGTGAATGATCTGGTCCACGCCAGGCAATCCACTGGGATCAAGATTTGGATGGATGTGGGCACAATGGAATACCTGATCACCTTCAACCGGAATATCCACGCGTTATTGATGAAACAAGGCTATTCGGTGGCATACCAGGAATATACTGGAGGGCATAACTACACCGCCTGGCGGGATGAAATCCCTGCCGGGTTGGAGAGCCTGTTTGGGGTATGAAACAATTTTTCCGCTCGCGCCGCGGCGTGATCTTCATTGTGGTTCTGATTGGCTTCTTTTTAAGGTTATATGCTGCCTTTCAACTGCCGCTTGACTTTGATGAGCCGGTCTACATGCAGGCCGCCTTTGACTATGCCAGCTCCCTGCGCGAGGGCGATCTGCAAGCCGTCATTAATTATTCGGAAAATGCTGAACATCCCCCGCTGACGAAATTGCTTTACAGTCTAACTATCCTGCCGCTTGGGGAAAGAATTGGTTGGTCCGACGCCTTCCTGTTTGGCAGGCTGGTATCGGTCTTTTTCGGTACTCTAGCTGTTTGGGTCCTGGCTTTAATCGACCCCGCGGCCGGTTTTCTGCTGGCTATTCAAACGTATGCGGTTAAGTACACCAGCCAGGCCTACTTGGAGGCCTTGCCCTTGTTTGCCTCGCTGGCGGCTGTGTTCGCTTTACGCTATTCCAAAGCCAAACGGGATCGCTGGTTCTGGCTTTCGGCGGCTGCGTTAGGCTTGACCGCGGCTGGAAAATACAGCTACATCCCAATCTTGTTTGTGATTCTCTATATTTACTTTTTCGATAAAAAATATTCATGGAAAGATCTGCTTTTATATGTTGGCGTTGTCGGAGTAACCTTCCTGGCCTTTGACCCTTACCTGTGGCGGGATCCGCTGCAGAGGCTGGGCGCTTCCGTCTTGTACCACACCCAGTATGCTCAAGGTCAACACGTCCTGGAAGTGGGTTACCCCTGGTACCAACCTTTTATCTGGCTGTCCCGATCCATGCCGTATGAATGGCACCCAGAGGTATTCTTCTATAATCCTTTAGAAGGCATCTTCAGCGTCGATGGTTTAATTTTTGTCTTTGCTTTGATCGGATTGCCCAAGGAGTGGCGCGGGCGCCGTTTTGTTGTTGTGTGGGTTGCCGCTGGGGTGCTTGCCTTGCTGCTGTGGCCGACCAAGTGGCCGCAGTATACTTTGGTGGTCATTCCCGCCTTGTGCCTGGCAGCCAGCACAACTCTGAAGTGGGTCTTAGGATATTTCCGGCACCTCGAAGATTATTATGGCTGGGTCAGCACCATGATCCCGATGCCCCCAGCGGCAATGTGGATTGTCTTGATCCTGGCGGTCGGGCTTTTTGGCACAATCACGACCGTTACCGGCATCGACATCTACCTGGCGCGCCAGGGCTGGTCGCATGTGCTGGTGGATTTGTCGCCATTGCCAAGCAATCAGATCTACGCCTTGGCCACCGGACCGGGCGGCGAGGTCGTAGTGGGGACGCATTCAGGCGCAGCAATCTGGCAAAGAGACCGATGGGGCAGCCTTGGACGATCAGTGGCAGATATTGAATAGGATGAATTCCCCGTTGCCTGATAATGAAATCCTAAGTGTGCAGTTTGGCCCACAGGGAGAGATTTGGTTCGGGACGCGGGATGGCCTGGCAAGTTACGACGGTAAATCCTGGCAGATTTTTAATGCCCGGGACATCGGCTTAGCGACTGCGGAGATCCACGATATCCAATTGGATCCAAAGGAGCGGATCTGGATTGGCACAAACAGCGGGGCAGCGATGTATGACGGCGAGCATTGGCAGGCTTTCACCCCGCAAAATTCAGGACTGAGCAATTCCCTGGTTTTAGCCATTACCAGCTTGACAGATTCAAGTGGCGAGAAAATCTATTTTGGAACCGGAGACGGCTTGTTCGCCTATGACCCCACTGCTGACCGATGGGAGCGCATTCAACCGGAACGGTTCAACAAGGCCAACGGCGGTGTGGCTGATTTATTTGTAGATTCGCAGAACAACTTGTGGGCGGCTACTTTAGGGTCTGGCCTGGCCGTGTGGGATGGTTCGACTTGGAAACAGTACACCCTGGCGAATTCGGACATCCCCTCGAACCGGATCGATCGTCTCGCTCAAGATCGCCAGGGGAATTATTGGATAGGGGCTTCATTCCCGGATCGGCCCGGGGGATTGCTAGCCAAATATGATGGACAAAAATGGGAAATCTTCGCCTTTCGCTATACCGGTTATTCAGGCGGCTCAACCGTCGCTATCGCCCAGGATGATCGCGATCGCTTGTGGTTCGGAACACAATCCTCAGGCCTCGATATTTATTCTCCAACTGAATGATTTACGAAAAGGTGCTCATGCCAAAAAAACTTTTTAGCTTGTTTATACTTCTCTTCCTGATTGGCTGCAGCAGATTTGGTGGGAATGAAACCCCCGGCGCTGCGAGCGGAACGCCGGATATGGGCCAGACTCCCAATGCGGTGAGCACAGTCCAGCCAACATTCACCCTGGAGAGCCAACCGAGCCCGACGCCCATCGGCATCCGAGGGACACTGACGATCTGGCATTCCTGGGGCGAGGATCAGATACCGGCTTTGGAACAGATCCTTGAGAACTTTTCGGCGCAATACCCAGAAGTGCTATTTGACGTGTTATATATTCCCCAGGAAAACCTGCTCACCCGGTTCGAAGGCGCTGTGCAGGAAAACGCTGGACCAGATTTGCTATTGGGACCGGCTGAATGGGGTCCAGCATTGTATCGAGCAGGGATGATCCAAGATCTGGGCGATATGGCTGAAGGCGGTTTACTTTCTACGATCAATCCAGCCGCCCTGGCCGCTGGACGCGATCATGATGTCCTGGTAGGCCTGCCTTATGCGCAGCAGGGCGTCGTGCTTTATCGCA
The DNA here is from genome assembly GCA_963770655.1 of uncultured Chloroflexia bacterium. Lineage (GTDB taxonomy): Bacteria > Chloroflexota > Anaerolineae > Anaerolineales > UBA4823 > CAZAGA01. The sequence continues at coordinate 363,630 of CAVYQO010000006.1, forward strand.
ATAAGGCATTAATCGATCGTTCTGCGGCTACTCTAGATGAACTGCTCGCCATGGCCAAAGCCGCCACTCAAGGAGAAATCATCGGTGCAGATTTAGAACAGGGCTTATTTTACAGCGGTGCACATCTGGAAGGTATCGGTGGAAAACTGGTTAACCAGATGATGGCACACCCGCTTTCAATAGTGAACGCGGCCTGGCCTGGCTGCAATTGCTCAAGACCTTTGGTGAGGCTGGCCCAACGGAATATAACAGCAATCGCGATATCGAATTATTCAAGGAAGGCCGTGTAGGTTGGATTGTCGATGGAACCTGGAATTTAGATTCGCTGACCGAAGCAATTGGGGCGGAGAACCTGGCAATCGATCCGTGGCCATCTGCGCCGGGAGGCAGTCTCTCGGGCTACATCCAGCCCAGCAACCTGTATCTCAGCGCAGCTTCTCTCGGAGATGATCGTAAGGCTGCCTGGACATTTATCGAACATTTCTTATCGCCCGAATCGCAAGCGCTGCTTAGCGATGCTGGCCTGATACCGGTCGTTTCCAATGTGAAAATAAACGACCCACGCCGGGAACTTCAGCTTACTCAGATCTTGACTGCCCTGGCAGGTGGAACCGCTTACCCAACAATCCCGGAATTCGAGTTTTTTCCCACAGCCCTGGATGCCGCCTTGCAATCAACGCTTTTGGGAAGCACACCACCCGCGGAGGCGCTGAGCAGCGCGGAAACGGTGATTCTAGCCGCCCTGGCTCAAGCCCAGGCAACCCCTACACCGTGATCATTTATGGAAAAGATGATATTTGTATCTCAGGTTATATGACAGTTGGCACTAGTCAAACCATCTCCGGAATAGGATAATCTAAGGTGTATTTAAATTCTATATCTTCGTGTGTTAACCCTTTCAGGAGGTAATCTATGCCGGTTCGAGGTTGGATAGAGGTAAGCCAGGTTTATTGTAAAGGTTGCGAGCTGTGTATCGGGGCGTGTCCACAAGATGTGATGGCGTTAGATATGGTACACCTGACTCCCAAGGGCTACCACCCGGTTTTTCTGGTTAAAGATGGTTGTACCGGGTGTGCAATTTGCGCTCTGGTTTGTCCAGAAGCGGCGCTGACCGTTTACCGTGAAACGCCGATAAAAGCCGCTCAGCCAGCGATATAGGAGGATTTCGATGCCGCGTGAATTATTAAAAGGAAACATCGCCATGGCTGAAGCCGCTATCCGGGTCGGATTGGAAGCCTATTTTGGCTATCCGATCACCCCGCAAACAGAGCTGCTGGAGCATATGTCGCTGCGCATGCCAGAGCTGGGCCGGGCTTTCTTGCAGGCTGAGAGCGAAGTGGCTGCAGTAAATATGGTGTACGGGGCTGCCTGTACAGGCAAACGCGTGATGAGCTCCTCATCAAGCCCAGGCGTTAGTTTGATGATGGAAGGGTTGTCTTATATTGCTGGCACCGAGCTGCCGGTGGTCTTGGTCGATGTTGTTCGCGGCGGGCCGGGTCTGGGAAATATTGCCCCTTCGCAGGGTGACTACAACCAAATTGTGCGCGGCGGCGGACACGGCGATTATTTTCCGATTGTGTTAGCTCCAGCCAGTGTCCAGGAAGCCATTGATTTGACCGTATTGGCTTTCGACCTGGCAGAGAAATACCGCTCGATTGTGATTGTAATGGCTGATGGAAACATCGGCCAATTGATGGAACCAGCCGAGCTGCCCCCGATGCGCCCACTGAAGCATGAAACGCCTGATTGGGCAGTTACCGGCGCTGAAGGGCGCGAACGACGGATCCTCACTTCTATCTACCTGCAGCCAGAAGATGAAGAAATCACAAACATCCGCCTGCTCAGGCGCTGGCAGGACATCGAAGATAATGAAATCCGCTATAAAAGTTATTTCCTGGAAGACGCTGAGTATGTGGTGATCGGCTTTGGCACTGCTGGGCGGGTGGCGATGTCTGCAGTTAGGGCTGCCCGAGCTGAGGGGATCAAGGTTGGCTTACTGCGCCCAATTACGGTAAGACCTTTCCCGTATGCTCAAATTGAAAAACTTGTACCGCAGGCAAAGGCTTTTCTGGTGGTCGAAATGAATACCGGCCAGATGTTGGACGATGTGCTCTTAGCAGTGAAAGGACGCACTCCGGTTGAATTTTATGGACGTCTGGGTGGAATGGTGCCATTTCCTGATGAAGTCCTGGAAGAAATCCAACGCCTAACGCAGGAAAGGCTTTCACTTGATGGCGATCCTCGGCGAAGCTGGTTGAAGCGATTTAAGATAGCCCAAAATTAGGAGAAGCGGATTAATGGTTACCACGGCAACTGCTCAAAAGGTTTATTCTCGGCCTGAGTCGCTGGCAAATACCGCCACGCATTATTGTCCTGGCTGCACGCACGGAGTCGCCCACCGCCTGATCGCCGAAGTTATAGACGAGATGGGAATTCGTGAGCGCACGATCGGGGTTGCTCCGGTTGGCTGTTCGGTGTTCGCCTATAACTATTTTGACTTTGATTTCGTCGAAGCAGCGCATGGGCGCGCTCCGGCAATGGCCACCGGTATCAAACGGGTCCTCCCCGATCGGTTTGTCTTTACCTATCAGGGCGATGGCGACCTGGCTTCGATCGGCATGGCGGAAATTGTCCATGCTGCCGGCCGAGGGGAAAATATTACGGTGGTTTTCATCAACAATGCCATTTATGGAATGACCGGCGGACAAATGGCTCCGACAACCCTGCCGGGCATGAAGACAACTTCCTCCCCAACCGGTCGCGACGTCGAACAAACCGGTTTTCCACTGCGCATGTCGGAACTCTTATCAACTCTGGATGGCGTGGGCTATGTCGTCCGGCGCAGCTTACACGACCCAAAGAATATCCGTCTTTCCAAAAAGGCGATTCGGACCGCCTTCGAAGTGCAGCGGCGCGGCCTGGGATTTTCGATGGTCGAACTGCTCTCTACTTGCCCTACGAATTGGGGGCTCACCCCTCAGGATGCGCTGCATTTCGTTGAAGAGCGCATGGTTCCAACCTTCCCCTTAGAAGACTTCAAGGTTTCACCAGCTCTGGCTGGACTTAAGTTCTAAAAAGAGAGCACACATGCAGACAGAAATTATGATTGCAGGATTTGGCGGCCAAGGTATCCTTTTTGCTGGCCAATTGCTGGCCTACGCGGCGATGGACTCGGGGTACGAAGTGACCTGGATTCCATCCTATGGCCCGGAGATGCGTGGTGGAACGGCGAATTGCACGGTAATTATCGCCGACGATGAAATCGGCGCTGCGACCGTACGTAATCCCCAGGCTGCCTTGGTTTTCAACCTTCCCTCATTCGATAAGTATGAACCAGTAATAGCGGCTGGCGGTGTGCTCGTCGCCAACGCTTCTTTGGTCGATCGCGGCTTCACTCGTACAGATCTCAAAGCTGTGCTGCTTCCGGCAAACGAGATGGCAGAATCCTTGGGCGATAAGCGCATGACGAATATGATTATGCTCGGGGCAATGCTGGGTATTCTACCTGTGCTGCCCATAGCCTCGATTGAAAATGCCCTGGAGGATCACCTGCCCGCCCGGCACAAACGTCTTCTGCCGTTGAATTTCCAGGCGCTGCGCCAGGGCGCTGATTTTGCTCAAAAAGCCTTAGCGGCTGTGAATTTTTCAACAGGGTAAACCGCTCCTCCTGCTGGAGATAAGGTTCTGGACAGAGACCTCAACGCGGGCGTATAATTACGCCGGTCGAGCTGATAAGTATGAAAAAACCGCCTCGCCAGGCGGTTTTCATATCACAGCCTCGTAGAGGAGAAGTTTATGTCTTTCCCGAGAAACTCGTTCTTTTTCCTGGCAGCCTTGCTTGTGCTGGCCAGTTTGGTCAGTGGGTGTGCCACGCCCGCACCTCTGCTTCCTACAGCTACCCTGGCTCCAACCGCAACCGAAATTGCTGTTTTACCCAGCGCTACGAACACCCTTTCACCTACCGCCACATCCACACGCACACCCGTGCCGCCCACGGTGACCCAGACTTTAACAATTACACCCTTTCCGAGTGAGACACCTACGACTGAACCAACCGCCACAGCGACAAACCAACCGTCAGCGACTGCAACGCGCCGTCCAGGGGCAGCTCTGCCAGGCGGCTCGGGCAGCGGGGTCTTCGTTTATATGATTGTTCAGAATGGAGGCGGCAAGGACGGCTGCGGTGAAGCTGTAAAAGTAGCGGTACCGATCCAACGCAGCAAAGATACAGGCAAAGATATCGAAGCTGCCCTGGATATGTTGTTCACGATGAAGAGCAAGTATTATGGCAACCTTTACAACCCGGTGTCCTATTCAACCTTACGCGTTCAGGATGTCGAATTCACTGATTCTGGCGGTCTGACCGTTTGGCTATCTGGGAAATACAAGCCAACAGGTAACGACTGTGATAACATCCTGGTAAAATCCCAGATCTGGTCGACAGCCAAACAATTTGGCGGGATTTCGGGAACAGCCTTTTATATCAATGGCCCTAACCCCTTTGGGGACTTTGTTTCAAATGATAAGTAGCGCTATGTTCAAACTCATGAAATGGTCTTTCTTGATTTCGATTGTGGCAGTCGTCGGCTTTCTCATAGCCGGCTGTAGCTTAGGAATCAGCGCGGAGGTCAATCCCACCCTGCAGCCGGTGGAGGCGACGATAGCTCCTACCTTAGCGCCAACAGACACCAGGCCGCCCACGGACACAGCTACCCCCCTACCGCCGACCGTGACTCTCACTCCAACCGCAACGCCGCTGCCAACGGATACCCCCACACCTAGCGATACCCCCACTCCGACTTCACCCCCACCGACGCCCTCAGGCGATCAGGCAATCTATATCTATCTGGTGCAGATTGGCACGGGCGGTCCGATTGCCTGCGGCGACAGCTTGATCAAGATCAATACGGGCTTATGGCGCACCGGCGACAATGCTGCCGATATTGCCACTGCGCTGCGCAGTCTGCTTGTAAAATCAAAATATATCGCTGGACTTTACAATGCGGTGTATCTTTCAAATTTGAGCCTGGTGGGCGTCGATTTTCACGCACCCAGTGGGGATGCCACGATTGACATGACCGGCAGCTACGTTCGCTCGGGTGATCGCTGTGATGACGCCCGGGTGCATGATCAGATCTGGACAACCATCCGCCAATTCCCCGGTATAAAGGGAAACCCGCTGATCCGCGTAAACGGTAACTTGTTGGGTGATATTTTGTCTACAGCCCCCGGACGAGAAAGCCCAAAGCATAAGAATCCATAGTTTTCATGAATAAATCTATGAAACCCAGCCCGACTTTTTGGCAAGGTTTGCTCGCAGGAGCGCTGATGGTAGGGGTTGCTGCAATTGCTTACTTGACCTTTGCGCATTTGTTTGGTTACTACTATGATGATTGGTACCTGATTTACGCCGGGCTTAGCCAGGGGGCCGGTAAGTTTGTTGATATCTTTGCCAGCGATAGACCCTTTCGGGCGTTTCACGTTGCGGCGATGTTTAAGCTGTTTGGGGTCAACCCATGGTACTATAGCCTGAGTGCGTTCGTGCTCCGCTGCATCGGGGCTTTTGGTCTGCTGTGGATCTTAAGGATGATCTGGCCTAAGCAGCGCCAGGCAACCTTCCTGGCGGCTTTGCTTTTCCTGATCTATCCAGGTTTTCGTGACCAACCCAATGCAATCGATTATCAATCGCACCAGCTCAGTTTTGCTCTGGCCATTTTCTCAATCGGTTTGACTGTAAAAGCAATTCTGACGCCAAAGACGTGGTCAAAGGGTTTATTGCTGGCTGGCGCGGCCCTGCTGCAATTGCTCTATCTGCTGTTGATGGAATACTATATCGGACTAGAAGGGCTGCGCCTGCTTTTGATCGTTTATCTGATTTGGAGAACGACCAGCGGGAGAATCCTAAAACGCCTTGAGCAGGTGATTTTGTACTGGCTGCCATCTTTCCTGGTGAGTCTTGGTTTCCTGGTCTGGCGCACTTTTATTTTTCAAGATACTCGGGCAGCCACAGATGTAAACTCAATGTTTGCGGAAGTGGGTAGTTCACCCGTGATGCGTCTATTGTGGATGGGCGTGGCGCTGATCAAAGACCTGATTAGTGTTTTCATGGTTGCCTGGACGGAACCTGTTTATCATTACGCATTCAACCAGCGATTGAAGCTGATCTTGTTGGTACTGGGTCTGGCGCTGTTGGCCGGCGGGCTGGCCTGGCTGGCGCTGCGCCTGGTAGGTCGCGACCAGGATCCCGTTAATAAGGATGAAGACCGAGCGACAGACGCCAGGGATATGGCTGTGCTCGGTCTGCTGGCGGCTGTCTTGGCGTTGATTCCGGTGCATCTCGGCAGCCGGCAAGTGGATTTCGATAATTTCAGTCGCTTCAGCCTGACGCCATCCATTGGGGTGGTCATGGTCCTGGCGGCTGGATTTATCGCCATGAAGGGATCCAGGGTTAAAATTTGGCTGGCTGTGGGGTTGGTGACCCTGGCCGTTCTAGCGCAAGTCAGCAACAGCCTGCTGTATGTGCAGAACTGGCAAACGGTGCGCGATTTTTGGCGGCAGGTGTCCTGGCGCATTCCCCAGGTGAAACCGGGAACTGTGATCATGGCTAACTACCCGGATGCCAGTATCAATGAAGACTATTTCGTCTGGGGACCGGCGAACCTGATCTATTATCCGAAACTGGATCCGGCTGAACCCGCCGTGTTGAATATTAATGGGGCGACCCTATCGTCTCGGGATTTAAAATCTGTGCTAACGGGAACATCCGACACCATAAACCGGCGCAGCATTCAATCCGAGCGGGATTTTAAGAACCTGCTGGTTATTGCCAAACCATCTCAATTTTCATGTGTTCAGGTGCTCGACGGCGCGAATCCTGAGCTTTCAGAAGATACCCGCCCAGAAATCGCCCTGGCGGCGCCGTTTTCTCGCCTGGAACAGATATTGCTCGATGAGCAACCTCATATCCCACCCGCAGCGATCTTTGGCGATGAGCCCATGCATGGTTGGTGTTATTTTTACGAAAAGGCCGCTTTGGCTCGCCAGCGCGGAGATTGGCAGGAAGTGATCAATCTGGGCGAACAGGCTGAAAAGGCTGGATTGAAGCCGTATGACCGGATTGAGTGGCTCCCATTCCTCGAAGCATATGCCAGGCAGGGCGATCTGAAAAAAGCCCGCAACCTGGCATTGATCCTACGCGGCAATCCTTTTTACCAGAGCCAGGTTTGTCAAATGCTCCAGGCTGATCCTGGTGGTATGGCCCAAAGCGCGCCGGATGGGTATGCTTTTTTGATCCAGCAGTTTTGCAAGAAATAGCTGAAATTAGGGGGAAGGATTGACTTGCCCAAACCAATACAGATGGATCGTCACCCCACTGCCAGGTTGAGAACGCAGGGACATTTTAGCACCGATTAATTCGGCACGTTCGAACATGCCGGCCAGGCCGAAATGACGGGTGGCGATCAGCCAATCGAGATCCAAAATGCCGCTGTTTTCCAGGCCAATGCCGTCATCCTGGATATTTAGCTCAATCTTCTCGGTTAGCAAACTTCCCTGGATTGAAATGTGTTTTGCCCCGCTGTGTTGTATCGCATTCAGACAGGCCTGCTGGACAATCCGGTAAACTTGCAGCTCAACCTCGACTGGATAGCGAGAGGTAGAAGAAGGCACATCGATCTCGAAATTCACTTCCTGGCTGGTCAGGCCCGCCGTTTCATCGATCAGTCCATCCAAAGCAGCCCTCAAGCCGAAGTTCAAGAGGGGAGGGCGTAAACCACTGATAATTTCCCGAATGCGCTGGACGCTGTTCTGATAAGCATTGACAAAATCTGGGCTCGCCTGGTTGTCATCCACAGTCTGAGCTACCAAGGCGAGCTGGTTCAGCACATCATCGTGCAGGTCTAACGCCAGGCGGTGAGAGGCGCGTTCCTGGCGCAGGATGTCATCCTGATAAAGGGTATGGAGCAAGCGTTTTTGGTCGATATTGATTAACGCCAGGGTGGTATTATCAACCAGGGCCTGGAAAGTAGGGAGCTCGTTTGGCGAGTAGTAATCGTCTGGGTCGCGGCGGCCGAGCAAGCAAAGAACTAACCAATCCGGTTCGGCTTGTTTTGTCAAGATCAGTCGGATCCAAGATAAACGCTCGATCTGATCGTCATCTGGCGGGATAAAATGTCCGATCTGAAATATCAGGCTGCCCAGATCAGCGAGCAGCGGAGTCTGCGCTTCGTTAACCAGGTATTTTACGATTGGCTCGACGCTGACTGGGGAATTGTCATCTGAGTTTATTTGGACACGCAGCAAGATTGCCTGGCGGATGAGCAGGCTCGGAAAGATTTGATCTGTGATGAGTTGAACCAGGTGATCTCGATCGCCAGCCGTAATGATCTCGCCAGCATAGGTCGTCAAGAGCTTTGTTTTTGGGACGGGGATGCCGAACACCTGGTGCTCGAACCAGGAGTGCAACCGAGGGTACAAAAGCGCGGTGAGGACTCCAGTGCTGAGGGAGGCTATCAAAATTGAAGTAAGCGGGGTCTCAAGCTGCTGGCTGGATAGGAATAAAAAATAGATCAAAACATAATTGATCAGAAAGATCAGCACGCCCAAAAAAAGTAAGCTGATTAGCGAATTTGCGCGCAGCTCTAAACTTCCCATGCGGTGATAATAGAGGATATAAAAGTATGTGATTGGCAGTCCGAGCAGAAACAAAAAGGCCATAGCCCGGATCGATTGCGGGTAGAACGTCCATTGAAGTGTGGCGAGGATGATCAGTCCCGGAAGGGTAGAAATCGATAAGCCAGTGATGAGCACAATGATTTGCCGGCGCAAGTCTGGCTGGCGCAGATAATGGATGCCGAGAATAATGATCGAACCGCCGATCATCGCGATCAATAAATAAGGGTAAGCCTTAACCTCGGGCCTCCAAAAGATATTGGTGATCGCGCCAACCAAACCGGCCAGGTAAATGCCGAGCCAAATAAACGGGTTAAGGATCCGAATCACCCGTGGAAATACCCAATGGAAATGCCAGGAAACCGGGACGAGCATCCAGCTTGAAAGAATGAACAGCATTCCGCTGTAATTGATATCCCACAGCGAGACCGTAACTGTCCAAACTGCCATAAGATAAAACAACGCGGCCAACAAATTGCGCCGGCGATCGCGAGGTCTGACGACCAACAAGGTACCCAACCCACACAGCCAAATGAATAATGGCAGCAGTACCCAGGGTAAAAGGATCGTTCTTCGGGCCAGCTCCAAGGTATTTACGGATGGGAAAACCCAAACGATCACACGCTGTTGGCCATCGCGTTCAATGGTCAGGGTCAGCGAATCGCCTGGATCGTGGTGTCTGAATGACACTGCGAGGTCATTTTCTACCCGGAGATATTCTTCCCAAGGAAAATCATTAACTTTGATAATCGTATCGCCCGGTAGGATTTCTGGTGAAAGCGTGTTCTTCGTAAATACCTGGGTGATCCCCCCGGTATCGCTGCGAAATCGGAGACCGGAATAAGGCAGCACGTAGATGAGCAGGAAAGAGTAGTACAGGATAATTGCTAAAACCCCGAAAGAAATCAGAAGCTCAAAAATATTATTCTGCCGCGGAGTATTTTTCATAAGCCAGGTTCGAAACGAATGATTAGTAAGTCGGTGGCAATAAACCCATCTGTTGAGCTTTTAAAATGGCAGAGGCGCGGGTGCGGACGCCTAACTTCAGATACGCCCCAGATAAAAGATTGCGCAAGGTCGAGTGGGAAATTTCCATTCTTATGAGCTAATTCAGCGGTGCTGGTATCGGGATAGGCAGCGCAGAGCGACAGGGCTTCGAGCTGGCGGGGGCTGAGCGGTTGTCTGAAGATCACCCGATCTGCGGTGCTGAAGCGCCTGGAAGGCGGCGGGGCTTAGGTAAATCCCCTGGTGGGCAACGCTCCGGATTACTGCAGCTAATTCGCGAAAGGTGGTCATATCTTCTTTAAGGATATAACCGCTGGCGCCAGCTTCCATCAAAGCCTGGATTAAGGCGGGTTGGGCATGCATCGAAATGATCAATATATCCATGTTCGGATACATCTGAAGCAAGCGCGGTAATTCAAAAAGAACCGGATAAGGATTGGGGTTACCCGGGCTGATCGGGACCTGGATATCGAGGAGGAGAATATCCACCGGGTTGGCTGCCAGGGCGGGCTCAAGATCTTCGCCGAACAACAGCGTGGCTGTAACTTCAATATCGGTCGCATTTCGTAAACGATATTGATAGCCATCGATAATCGCCTGATGGTCATCCAAAATGGCGACGCGGATCTGTGGGATCATGATTAGATTATACCGAGATAAATCCATCTTGACACCAGGAAAGTTATATCGTAAAATTACGATTATCGTAATTTTACGATATAATATAGAAGGAAATATTATGAAACCTGTTATCCAAGATTTGACCGATTCCCAAGTGCGCCTGGGAAAAATGCTTAAAGCCTTAGGCAATCCGGTGCGTTTCCAGATCATGCTAACCCTGGCAGAACGCCAGGTGTGTATGACACATGAAATTGTTCAGACCACACCCCTGGCTCAATCTACTGTTAGCCAGCATCTCAAAGTCTTGCGAGAGGCCGGTTTGATCGCCGGAGAAATCGAAGGCCCGGCCACTTGTTACTGTGTGGACGTTGAGGGGATGAATTGGTTAAAAAAACAAATTGAGGGTTGGCTGCCAAATTGCTGCAGCCCGACTGACCCGTTTATATCCAATTGAGGAGATCAAACCATGACGATGACGCCTGCTTCAAAAGAGTATTTTGACCAAAACGCCGAAAAATGGGATGGCTTGCAAGCATCTTATTACACTGAAACCTTGCGGACGACCGCGATCCGCAAAGCATATCTCCGACCGGAGTACATTGTGGCGGATATTGGCGCTGGAACTGGTTTTATGACGGCTGGCCTGGCGCCGCTCGTACAGCAAGTCTATGCATTGGATGGCTCTATGGCAATGCTGGATATCGCTCGGAAAAATCTGGGTGCTTTCACAAATGTTATTTACGACGAAGCGGATGGCCTCAAGCTTCCCGCTGCCAGACGAAAGCATGGATGCAGTCTTTGCGAATATGTATTTGCATCATTGTCCGGATCCAATGGCTGCAATCCAGGAAATGAGCCGGCTGCTCCGCCCAGGGGGGCGTTTAGTGATCACAGATATGTACGCTCATCCGTACGCCTGGTTGCGCGAAGAAATGGCGGATACCTGGCAGGGGTTCGAACATGATCAAATGCGTAGCTGGCTGAGGCAAGCCGGGTTGGTAAATGTGATCGTAACGGGCACAGGTGAGAACTGCCATGCAGGAATTGATCCTTCTCAGGATCATGAAACGGAACAGCCGCAGGTCAGCATCAGTACTTTCGTGGCGGTTGGAACGCGCCGACTTTCAGGAGCTCGTGAGGCAGTCCAGGCTGGTTATGGAGCAACGGCAGAGGGTAAAGCGGGATGTTGTTCGAGCCCGGTTGGAGAAGGATCTACCTCGTGCTGCAGCGGTTCCAGCGCCGAGCTCATCTCACTTGAGGTGGTGCAGAGCCCTCAATTCATGTTAGGTTATACCCCCGATGTATTGGGCGACGCACCTCAGGAAGCGGTTGAAATATCATTGGGCTGCGGCAACCCCTTAGCCCTGGCCGGGCTGCAGACTGGGGAATTCGTCTTAGATATCGGCAGCGGCGGTGGAATCGATGCTTTCCTGGCTGCTCGCCAGGTCGGTCCTTTGGGTAGGGTGATTGGGGTGGACATGACCCCGGCGATGTTGGAGCGAGCCCGCAATACTGCTGAGAGAGCTGGTTACAGCCAGGTGGAATTTCGCCAGGGACAGGCTGAGGCGCTGCCTGTGGCGGATAACCAGGTGGATGTGGTGATCTCGAATTGTGTTATTAATCTTTGCGAGGATAAAGGCCAGGTTTTCCAGGAAGCCTACCGGGTCCTAAAAAGCGGCGGGCAGGCTGGAAGTAAGCGACATGGTTACCAGCCAGGCTTTCCCGCGTGAGCTGGCGGCGGATCCTGCTGAATGGGCTGGCTGCGTGTATGGCGCGCTGCCCGAGCAGGAATATCTCGACTTGATCACTCAGGCAGGTTTCCTTGATATTCGCGTCAAGCACAGCTGGGCTGAAACGACCACGCCGGGGGTCAGCTTGTACAGCGTAGCGGTCTCAGCGCAAAAACCATAAGGAACAAAAAAATGCGGCAAAGCCGCATTTTTTTGTTGTTAACATCAGTCAGGGCGAGGCGATTTGAACCTCCGACCTCTTGCACCTCATGCAAGGCGCTAGCCGTGCTGCGCCGCTACCTGGCGCAGACGACGAAAGATATCGCCCAGGCGCACAGGATGGGAAGTCAGCAAAACGAAATAAGGATGCCCCAAGCAAAATCTTCTGAGAAATATCGGGCTCCGCCTAAAAAATTAACAACAAACCCATTGCCCACAATAGTCGTCCAAAACGCACATCCCGATGCGGATATCCGTGTGTACTTTCAATTGTGGGGTTTTATGCTGCGTTTCTTTATTCTCATTTTGCTGTGGTTCGTCGGAATGTACCTTCACCTGCTGGTTTTTGTTTTGCATGACTTCTTTCTCCTTTCACTGTTGACCACTGGATTAGATGCATAAGTCTGATGATGATTTTCTCAATCTACTTCATTTATTATTAATATTAGCATAAGATAGTCATCATCACAATCGAGATTTGACTTGTTTTTTAGGCGCTACAAGCGCTGTTTCACAAGTGCGTAGGATGGGGGGTCCGGTGGATAATCACAAGTTCTGAGAAATCATATCAATAAGGAATTAAACCAAAAACCGCTTACCATAAGATAAGCGGTCTCCAGTCGGGGCGAGAGGATTTGAACCTCCGACCTCTTGCACCCCATGCAAGCGCGTCAGCCGGACTGCGCCACGCCCCGATTAACCGGCCCACATTATAGCGCGGTGTCAGATTTCTGACAACCCCTTTTTATTGGCTTCATTTCCGGGCGCTTTGATCGTCTTCATTCTCTGTCCTTTTGGTAAAATAAGTCTAGCTTGCTTGATTTTCACTGGATCTGAAATGAATAGAATCGGCTGTGATCGCGCTTAGCCGTCCTTTTACGGTCAGGACAATTATCCTCGCTTCCTGGATATAGAAGGTTGCACAATGAACGAACTTGCTGTGGATCAGGTTAGTATTCATGACCCCTTTTGGACGCCGCGCCTGGAGATCAATGCGCATGGCGCGATCTTCCACCAGTGGGAGATGTTAGTAGCCAGCGGCTGCATCGATAATTTTCGCATTGCAGTTGGAGAAAAACAAGGTTTTCGCCTGGGCCGGTTCTTCGCCGACTCGGATGCGTATAAGTGGCTAGAGGCCGCGGCGCGCATCTTGCCCAAAAATCCCGATCCGCGCCTGGACGACCTGGTTGAGTGATTTAATCGCCTTGCTGGGGCGCTGTCAAACACCCGATGGCTACATCTTTACCTACAACCAGATCCACTTTCCAGGTGTGCGCTGGACAAACTTGCAGATCGAGCATGAGTTGTACTGCCATGGACACCTGATCGAAGCTGGGGTTTCTCACCACCAGGCGACAGGGCGCCCAGAGCTCATCGGAGATTGTCATCCGAGCGGCAAACCTGCTGGTAAAGGAATTTCTCGGCGCAGCGCCCCAGCGCACGCCCGGTCATGAAGAGGTCGAGCTTGCCTTGCTGCGCTTATATCATCTGACCGGGAATTCTTCTTACCTGGACCTGGCGCAGCATTTTCTGGAACAGCGTGGGAGGACGCGTTTCTTTGCTCTCTCCTTAATCCGTCAAAATGCAAGCGCAAATGCTCGCAGTAAAGTCATCCGCCAACAGCGCCAGGCATCCCAGTTGGAAAACTCGGATTTTGCCAAGTTTAAAAGCCCTCCGGATAATTTTGCCAAGAGCCCGCCGCTGGCAAAGCTGCGTTGGTATGCCAATGCCCTGTCAGGGAAGTATTTTCAACAGCATGCACCAATTCGCCGGCAAACGATACCCGTCGGGCATTCCGTACGCTTTGCTTATCTGCAAACAGCCACGGCAATGCTGCTGCGCGCTCGCTCCGATCTTTCGCTTCTGCCGGCGCTCGAACAAGCCTGGGAGCATATGGTTCTGCGCAGGATGTACCTTACCGGGGGGATTGGCTCATTGCCAGTCATGGAAGGTTTTGGCCGGGACTATGAGCTTGACCCGGAATTTGCCTATGCCGAAACCTGCGCGGCGTTGGCCAGCCTGTTTTGGAACTGGCAGATGGCGATGATTACCCATCAGGCAAAATACAGCGAGCTGTTCGAATGGCAGTTGTATAATGCTGCGGCAGTGGGCATGGGTTGGAGTGGAGAAAACTACCTGTATAATAATCCGCTGACCTGCCAGGGTGGGATCGAGCGCCAGGAATGGTATGAGGTCCCCTGCTGCCCATCCAACCTATCGCGCACCTGGGCCTGGCTTGGCGATTATGTGTATAGCGCTTCTCCGGATTCGATCTGGATTCACCAGTATATCGGCAGCAAGGCTGCGCTGCCCCTGGAAAGCCCGGTTCAGATCGAAATGCTCTCAGAATTGCCCTGGAATGGCCGCGTTCTAGTAAAGCTTGCTCTGGATGCCCCGCTTGAATTTAGCCTATATCTGCGGCTGCCTACCTGGGCAAATTTCCCACAGATCGAAATTGTTTCTCAGGAGTTGTCGGAACTGATTCCGGTCGATCTTTCCAGGATTGAACCCTTGGAAGCGCAAGCGCGTGACGTGGCGGTTGTTCTGCCAGAACGCTCCGCCCAAGGTTACGATCCCCGTCCAGCGCGCTTTGTACAGCTCCGGCGTGCCTGGAAACCCGGTGATGAAATCAAGATCTCCTTTGATCTGCCTATCCTGGTCCGCCGAGCGCATCCAAAGGTTAAAGGCCATCGCAGAAAGGCAGCGGTAACTCGTGGCGCGTTGGTTTACTGCCTCGAAGACGTGGACAACCCGATGGTGGATATTTTCGCCGTCCGCCTCGATTTGGACAGTTTGCAGCCTGAATTTTCGGCAGACTTCTTCGGCGGTACGATGATCCTGCACGGTAAAACAACCATTGGCGAACCTTTAATCTTTATTCCCTACCAGCTTTGGGGGAACCGCGGCGCTTCAAGAATGACTGTTTGGATCAATACCTGAGAATAATGCAGACTCTACCTGGAGAAGAAAAGATTATGGAAGCATCCGAACAGCCTTCGCCGAAGATTCCGACTGCCATCTGGCTGGCAGTGATCCTGCTGAGTTTTGCCGGGCAGCTAGCCTGGGGGGTGGAAAATCAATATTTTAATACCTTTATGTACGATAATATCATCCCCGATCCACGTCCGATCTCGTGGATGGTGGCAGCCAGCGCGATCACGGCGACGATTACCAGCATTTTAATGGGTGCACTTTCCGACAGGACGCGTTCACGCTGGGGCAAGCGAAAGCCGTATATATTAATGGGCTACCTGGCGTGGGGGGCGTTTACAGCAGCTTTTCCCGCGGCGGCTTTCTTGCGTCCGGTTACCTTGGCGATTGGCGCGGCTATCGTATTTGACTGTATCATGACTTTCTTTGGCTCCACTGCCAACGATGCAGCTTTGAATGCGTATATTGCCGATATCTCTGACCGCCGCAATCGCGGTCGGGTGATGGGCGTCGTTGAAATTTTAACCTGGGTGGCTGTGTTGATCGTTTATGGCGCTTCCGGATTGATCATCGATGCCTGGGGTTATTACATATTCTTTTATCTGATCGGCGGCTTGGTGTTTATTTTAGGGCTGGTAGGAGGTCTGTTGGTGCGGGAGAAACCGGATCCGACCCCTCCCGCGCATTCTTATTGGGGACAGATTGCCGATACTTTTCGCCTCAACAATTTGCGCTCGAACCGTTATCTTTTCCTGCTGCTGTTTACCTTGACAATTTATGGCATCGCCGAGCAAATTTTTTTCCCGTACTTGATTATTTACTTAAACCATTATTTAAAATTGGAAACCCTGCAGGCTTCCTTGGTTATTTTTGTGTGTATCTTAATCGGGGGAATTGCCCTGGCATATCCTTTTGGCCTGTTGGCTGACCGGATTGGCCGCAAACGCCTGGCTATTGGGGCGATCCTGTTGAAAATGATCGGCCTGCTCTTGTTTTCATTGATGAAGGACATCTTACCGCTCGTGCTGACGGGGATCTTGTGGCTGGCAGGCATGTCTGCCTGGATGATCAGCACCGGCGCATGGACAAAGGATCTTTACCCCGAAGACAAGCGAGGCCAGTTTGCCGGTTATTTTATATTATTCACCGTGGCGTTTACGATGGTGCCCGGTCCTTTAATCGGCGGTTGGCTGGCCAGCGCTTTTGGCATTCCGACGATAATAGATGGCCAGGCCGGGTTTATTCCAACGCCATTGATCTTCCAGGTGGCGGGTTTGGCCACAATGCTCGCCCTGATTCCGCTGGCCTTCATGAAGGAATCACACACGAAGGTCTAACTCCATTCATTAAGAATATACCTATGGAACCTTGGAAAATAATCCCTGGACAGCTACTGACCCGTTGGGCTGGCGAAGTTACCCCTGAAAATGCCTGGCAGGAATACCCGCGCCCACAGCTAAGACGCTCGTCGTGGTTAAATTTGAACGGATTATGGGATTACGACATAACCCCACAAGCCCAGACTGCATTCCCGAAATTCACCGGCCAGATTTTGGTCCCCTACCCCCTCGAATCAGCCCTCTCGGGGGTCAAACGCGCTTTGCAGCCTGACGAGCGCTTATGGTACCGGAGACGCTTCAAGCTGCCCTCCGAATTGGCTAGATCAACGCGTATTGCTCCATTTTGGCGCAGTTGATTGGGAAACCAGGGTGTGGATAAATGGCACTGTCGCGGGAACCCACCAGGGTGGGTATGTTCCTTTCAGCTTTGACATCACCGATTACCTGGCCCAGGACGATGGTGAAGATGAATTATCGTCCAATGAGATCATCCTCTCGGTGTGGGACCCGACCGACGCTCACTGGCAGCAGCGCGGCAAGCAGGTACGCCAGCCGAATTCGATTTGGTATACGCGGGTATCTGGCATCTGGCAGACGGTTTGGCTCGAGCCTGTACCAGGCGCATATATCGCGGAGTCTCAAAGTTACTCCAGATATCGATACCGAATCGATCCAGATTGATTTTCAGATGGCCGTCCCTGGGACAGGTGCGCTGGGAGGAACTGCGGAAATATTTGATCATGGGGAGTTGGTGAGTCGATCCCGGCTGGAAGCAGCAGGCAAAACGACGATTCTTGCTATTCCCACTCCCAAGTTGTGGAGTCCTGATTCTCCTCATTTATACGATCTGGACATTCAGGTAGGCGAGGATCGGGTGCACAGCTATTTCGGGGTTCGCAAGTTCAGCCTGGAGAAAGACAGCCGCGGTGACCTGCGTCTGTGCTTAAATCACCAGCCTTTATTTCAATTCGGCCCATTGGATCAAGGTTATTGGCCGGATGGCTTGTACACCCCTCCTTCGCCAGAGGCGCTGCGCTTCGACCTAAAAATGATTAAGGATCTCGGCTGCAACATGCTGCGCAAGCACATCAAAATTGAGCCAGCTTGTTTTTATTACGAGTGCGACCGGCTGGGTTTGATTGTCTGGCAAGATATGCCTAACGGCGGGAAAGCGGTCGGCGATACCACTTCGCTGCTGGCGATTCTTTTTGGCTCGCGACGCCGGGATAACCATTACCGCAAAGCCGGACGTGAGCAGGCGGAATCCCGTCAAGATTTCCAGGATGAGCTGAAGGCGATGGTTGACCACCTTTACCATTTTCCGTGCATTGCGGTTTGGGTGCCCTTCAATGAAGGTTGGGGCCAGTTTGACGCCAAACGTTACGCAGAATGGTTGAGCTCTTACGATCCAACCCGCCTGGTCGATCATGCCAGCGGCTGGTTCGAGCAGGGCGGCGGCGACTTGCGCAGCCTGCACGTCTATTTCAAAAAGCTGCCCAGGTTTGCCCCAGAAAAAGCCCGCGCCGTCGTCCTTTCCGAGTTCGGCGGTTACAGCCTGAAAATCCCTCAGCATACCTGGGACCCGGCCAGCGAATTCGGTTATCGGAAATTTACCTCGCCGGAAGAACTCACCACTGCTTACGTCGCCTTATTGGAAAACCAGCTCAAACCATGGATACAAGCGGGGCTTTCAGCGGCAATTTATACCCAGGCAGTGGATGTGGAAATTGAGGAAAATGGGTATATGACTTATGACCGTGAAGTGGAGAAAATGGATTTTGCCAGGCTAAAAATACTCCACCAGGCATTGTATCATTTAGTGGATTAACACAAAAAACCGAGGGTATATCCTCGGTTTTTTGTGTTTTTAAGTTTTTTTTGCTAAGCTTTGACGATGCAATCTACCGGGCAGACAGCCACGCACTGCGGCGAATCAAAATGTCCTTCGCATTCAACGCAGGAATCGGCGTTGATGATGTAAATCGTGTCGCCTTCGCTGATCGATTCCGTCGGGCACTCAGGGGTACACGCGCCGCAAGAAATGCATTCATCTGTAATTTTCATCGACATAATCTTGGTCTCCTTCCAGAAAAAATTTTGATTTCTGCCGAATGATTATATCATTGATAAGCCATCTTTGTGATAAAACGCACATTTCAAGCAAGCGTATTGCCGCAGTACGGGCAGTGTCCCCATTCAGCTTGGGCTTCACGTCCACAATTCCCACAGGTGCGAATTTCAACTGCTGAGACTGCTGTCGAGGGCTCACTGACCGCATTTGCGGTTGGTTCAGGGTTGGGTCCCGTTTCGCTCGCCGGGATAGGCTGGTCTAGGGTGGTGGTTTTCTTGGGTTTGCGGGCATTCACACCTATGGCAACGCCGCCCAGGATCAGGATTCCCAGGAAACCCAGGCACAGCAGCGGCGCGGCGATAAAACGTATGGGGGAGAAGAAACCCGTGTGGAAGCCGCCCATTCGAAAGAATGGGAAGGCGAAACCTGACATTCCTGCTCGAGGAAGGCGACCCCCGGGCATTCTACCCCAGGGCATCATCTGTCCTTGATCTTGATCCCCTGAATTGTTACCCCATGGCGTCGATAAATCGTCGTGCCATAACCAGCCGCTGCGGCTGTCCATCATCCAAGCTGAATTTACTCGCTGGGCCATAACCATAAAACCAGCAGTCACCAAACAGGCGACCACCAACAGGCCGAGCCCGATGCCAAGGATCCATTTTGCAGTTTTACTCATTTTATACCTCCAATTATTTCTCTTTCGTCTTGGGCTCATCATAGCACCAACCTATTTGAAAATTGTAAAGAAGCGATGAAGATATGATAAATATTCTGCGTAACATCCCCTTGTTATGGGTCGATAATCCACATATTTTCAAAATAGGTTCTTAACAATTTCTGAACAGGCCCTTGTTATCCTTGGGCATAGATCCTGAACGGATCAAATCTTATCAACAGGACATTTGTACAAAAGGAGTACACACATGAATAGAAAGATGATTATCACGACCCTGGCGCTAGGCACCCTGGCGCTGGTGATTGCCTTCGGGGCAGTCGCCTATCGTTCAGCAAGCGCTCAATCTGCGACACCAACCGCGCCGACAACTGAGCTCGAGCGCGCCGGCTGTGAAACCCGGACGAGGTCTGGGCGATGGCGCAGGCAGTGCAGAATTGGCAAGTGCTCTTGGAATTACCGAGGCTGATCTGACTGCAGCTTATCAAAAGGCAAACACAGCAGCCGTGGCGAAAGCTGTCGAGCTGGGATTAATTACTCAAGCTCAGGCAGATCAGATGAACTCCGCCGGGACCAATTCTCCATTTGGTGGTCGCCACGGAGGCTGGTTCGATCAGAGCGCTATCGATTTCAACGCTTTGCTGGCAGATGCCTTAGGCATCTCCGTGGAGGAGCTCCAGGCTGCACAAACCCAGGCCAATAATGCCCGCCTCGACCAGGCTGTGACCGCTGGTACGATCACCCAGGAACAGGCCGACTTGATGAAAGGACGCAACGCTCTTTATGCTGACGCCAATTTCCAGGCCTCGATGAAGACTGCTTTCGAGACTGCGGTCGCAAAGGCTGTAGCGGATGGGGTAATTACCCAGGCGCAGGCAGATCTGATTCTCAAGGACGCTCAAGGGAATGTTTTTGGCGGGATGAAAGGATTTGATGGTCCCCATGGTTTTGGTGGTTTCGATGGTGGACGTGGTCATGGTGGACATGGCGAGCGGGGCGGCGTAGCCCCGACCAACCCGGCAACCCCATCTGTCACCCCGTAAATAACGGTGATATTCGGCTGAGCTGGTTATAGATAGAGCATCTGGGAGATCTTTTTCCCCAGATGCTCTAATGGCCTCCGCCGAATCGTCTTATAATCAAGGGTAAATCGATTTGCCCGAAAAAGAAAACGTATATGCCAAAAAAGATTTTAGTCGTTGATGATAAACCCGAGCTGCGTACACTGTTGAAGTCATATCTAACCCAGGAGGGTTTTCAGGTTGTAGTGGCGAGCGATGGCCGCGAAGCTTTGTATGTCGCTCGAAATGAAAAACCTGACTTGATCTTGCTGGACCTGATGATGCCTGAAATGGGTGGATATGATTTTATGCGGGCGTACAGCCGCGAGTCTGAAACGCCGGTCATCATTTTGACTGCCCGGCTTGAAGAGAACGATAAGGTGCTTGGATTGGAATTAGGCGCCGACGATTATGTGACCAAGCCTTTCAGTCCACGAGAGCTGACCGCCAGGGTTCGCGCTGTTCTTCGCCGTTTGGAAAAATCAGGCAGCAGCCAGGAGATATTACGCGCTGGCAATATCATGGTGGATCGAGCTGCCCGGATGATCTCGGTGGAGGATCAGCAGGTTAATCTCACTCCTTCTGAATTCGATCTGCTGGTGGCTTTGATGGCGGCCCCAGGCCGGGTTTTCTCCCGCCTGGAATTGCTCGAACGTCTGCAAGGGACAGCTTACGAAGGCTATGAGCGTACGATCGATGTTCACATTCGCAACCTGCGCACAAAAGTAGAGACAGATCCCGCTAATCCTTTATATATTGAAACAGTTTATGGCGTTGGCTATCGTTTCGCAGCGCAAGCATAGCTCATTCCTGGAGATGCCATGCGCTCGATTACATTCAAATTGACTCTGGCTTTTCTGATCGTCGGCGTAACCGGGGCAGTTTTGGTTGCAGTAATCTTTCAACAGCGGACGCGCAATGCCTTTACCCAGTTTATCCTGAGTCGTGAGCAACAAAACCTGGTAAATTCGCTGCTTGTCTATTACCAGGAGGTGGGAAGCTGGCAGGGGGCAGCGGATTCATTGGCCGGTTTATCAGGTCCAATTGTGGGCGATTTCTCCCCTGGGCGAAGCCCCAGGCACAATGAGAATAATTTTGTGCTGGTCGGAGCCGATCATCAGGTGATTTACAGCCCCCAGCAGAGTTTAATCGGCCAGGTTGTTTCCACCTCCCAACTTGAATCGGCTTTACCGCTGACGGTGGATGGAAAAACGGCTGGCTGGCTGCTGCTGGCGCAAGGGCCGCGTGAATACGTCGCCACCTCTCCTGAAGGGCAATTCTTGAGAAACGTAAATACTTCTACCTTGCTCAGCGCAGTCATTGCAGGGGTGATGGCCCTCATCCTTGGCAGCTTGCTGGCATACTCTTTGACGCGTACCCTGCGTGACCTGACCGAGGCGACCGTCGAAATTGCTCGTGGGCGCTTGGGCAGACAGGTAAAAGTGCGCTCGAAGGATGAGCTGGGAGAGTTAGCATCGTCCTTTAACCAGATGAGTTTAGATCTAGAGAAGGCTACACAGGCTCGGCGCCAGATGACCGCTGACATTGCTCACGATTTACGTTCGCCGCTGAGCGTGATCGCTGGCTATACGGAGGCCTTGAATGATGGCAAACTGCCCGGTACCCCCGAGGTCTATGGTATTTTGTATCAGGAGACCTTGCACCTAAATCGCTTGGTTGAGGATCTGCGCACACTCTCCCTGGCGGATGCTGGTGAACTGGTTTTGCAGCCAGTGAGGATTAAACCGGATGAGCTGTTAAAACGGGCTGCCAGCGCCTACCGTGTCCAGGCGGAACGCCAGGGTATTAAAATCGAGCTTGCGCTGCCTTCAAATCTGCAAGAAATCGAAGTCGATGCAGAACGCATGGCGCAGGTTTTGGGCAATTTATTGAGTAATGCTTTACGCCATACTCCTCCACAAGGCCAAATTATCCTGGCTGCCGGGCAGGAGGATGACCAGGTCCTTCTGACGGTCGCGGATAATGGCGAGGGGATCTCTCCAGTAGACCTACCCCTGATATTCGAACGATCTTTTCGGGGCGATCCAGCCCGTCAGCAAACTGGCGGTGAAACCGGGTTAGGCCTGGCGATTGCGCGCTCGCTTGTCGAAGCGCAAGGCGGGTCGATCCGTGTGGAGAGCCAATTGGGTTCGGGTACGAAGTTCACAATCAGCATTCCAAAACAGGCGGCACAGCCGGCCCATCCAGCCTAGTGGTTAGTCGAAACTGAGGTCCTCCCTTTTTTACATCCGCTTTTTATACACCCTCATCGCAAAGAAATATGCCACGAGCATAATCCCGATGCACCATGCAAGTGCGACCCATATATCATTGCCCACTGGCTGGCTGAACAATAACGCGCGGATGGCTTCCACGATCGAGGTCACTGGCTGGTTTTCGGCAAAGGCACGAACGACCGGACGGCATCGATTCGGTGGGCACAAACGCCGAGCTGATAAACGGAAGGAAGATAAGCGGGTAGGAAAAGGCGCCTGCGCCGTCCACCGATTTTGCGGACAGTCCGGCAATCGCCGCGATCCATGTCAAGGCCAGCGTAAACAGCGCGAGGATACCGGCCACGGCAAGCCATGACAATACTCCTGCCGACGAGCGGAAGCCCATAATGAGCGCTACGAGAATGATGACGACAACCGAAATCGCATTGGATACCAGTGAGGTCAGCACATGCCCCCACAGCGCGGCCGAACGCGCAATCGGCATGGAGTGGAACCGTTCGAAGATGCCGCTTTGCATATCCATAAACAGACGGTAAGACGTATAGGCGATGCCGCTTGCAATCGCAATCAGCAGGATGCCGGGCAGCAGGTAATTCACATAGTTATCCGTGCCGGTTTGAATGGCACCGCCGAACACATAGACGAACAGCAGCATCAACGCAATCGGCATGATGGTGACCGTGATGATGGTGTCCATGCTGCGGAAAATATGGCGCATGGAACGTCCAAGCATGACGCCCATATCGCTGAAAAAGTGTTTCTTTGCCGTTTCCATTTATTTTTCCTCCTTCTTGCCGATGATTGCGAGGAATATCTCCTCCAATGTCGGCTGTTTTTCAACATACTCCACCTTTGCGGGCGGGAACAGCTTTTTCAGTTCCGCGAGCGTGCCGTTGGCGATAATCCTACCCTCATGCAGAATGGCAATCTGGTCGGCAAGCTGTTCGGCTTCATCCAAATACTGCGTGGTCAGAAATACCGTCGTGCCATTATCAGCAAGCTCTTTGACAGTCTTCCAAACCTCGATGCGCGCCTCGGGGTCAAGCCCGGTGGTCGGCTCGTCGAGGAAAATGATCTGCGGTTTTCCCACAAGGCTCATGGCGATGTCGAGCCTGCGGCGCATACCGCCCGAATAGGTGGAAACTCTGCGGTCGGCGGCATCGGTCAGGCCGAAGCGGTTCAGCAGATCATCCGCGACCTGACGCGGATTTTTGAGGTGCCGCAGCCTGGCGATCATGATCAAATTTTCCCGCCCGGTCAATATCTCGTCCACGGCGGCAAATTGCCCGGTCAGACTGATCGACTGCCGCACATTGTCGGGCTTTGCCGCAACATCGAATCCGTTGACGGTGGCAGTTCCGCCATCCTGTTTGAGCAGCGTGGTGAGGATTTTGACAATCGTTGTCTTGCCCGCGCCGTTGGAGCCGAGCAGGGCGAAAATACTGCCTTTTTCCACCTCAAAATCTACGCCCTTTAGAACATGAAGTTTCTTGTAGGACTTTTGCAGCCCTTTCACTTGGATTGCCTGGTTTTGCATATTCTTCACTCCTTATATAACAGTAACCTTTGATAAATCGGCTTCCATGCCTTTGAGTGCGGCGTAGGTCAGCTTATCCATCGTCGCGCCGTCAAAGCAGATGGTTTTGATGGCACGGTAGTATTTCTTAGACCAGCTAGCCAGGTAACCGCTGCAACGAAGGACACATTTTTAAGTGTCGCGCCCTTAAACGAAACTTCGTTCAGCGCCGCCTTGTCAAACTTGACGCCAATAAAGGTCTGCCCGTCAAGGCACATGCCCCCGCAGATCGGCATATGTTGAAGTCCACGCCGTTAAAGATACAGTTTTCAAAGATTGTTTTTCTAAGGTCGGTCATGGTCAGCTTGACGTCGATCAGTTTTACATCGCTGAATTTTGCTCCGGTCAGGTCCTGACGTGCTGAATTCGGTGCGTACAAGAATGGATCTTGTTGAAGCTCGCACCCGTAAGGTCAGTGGCGGAAAAGGTGCAGTCGGTCAGATTTGCGCCGTCAAAATTGGCTTCACGCACATCGCTGGCCTTAAACGAACTGCCGGTCAGGTCCGCGCCCGCAAAGTCGGAGCCGCGCAGCGCGCTCGCTTCAAATTTTCCTTTATGCACGGTAACGCCCGCGAAGTCGCTCTTTGGCAGGTTGCTCGCGCTGAAGTTTATCAGCACCTGCCGCTCCAGCGAGCGGGAGAGGTTGGCCACCTCCTGTACCGTTTGTTCGATGTCGCCGATGCTGTCAATGGTCATCTCAAAAGCCGTTTCATCGTCCTTGCCTTCGGCTTTGAGTTCACGGAACCGCTCCTGCAAATCGGAGAGCAGGTCAGCCTTTAGTTCGGCGACGCTTTTTACCCCATCGTAAGGCGCAAAAACGCCGTTCAAATACTGGTTTAATTTCTCGTTCATAACAGTCACATCTCCTTACAACAAATTATCGAGTACGCGCTTTGCATACTCCCAATTGCTTTTGTTGTTGGCGTAAGTGGACTTACCCTTTTCGGTAATCCGAAAATACTTACGCCGTCCGCCCTGAGATTCATCACCCCAGTACCACTCGATATCACCGTCCGCCTCAAGCCGCCGGACGCTGGAGTACATCGTGGCTTCCTTTAACTCATACTCGCCGCCCGAGCGCTCGGCAATCAGCTTAACAATCTCGTAGCCGTAGCGATCAGCTTCGCATAAGAGCCGTAAAATCATCGTATCGGTATGGCCACGCAGCAGGTCGGATGTGATTTTGTTCTCGCTCATATAATCATCTCCATATGAATATTGTACAGCATATTACTATGACTGTCAAGGTAGTATTATAGATATTATACTATGAATGTAAAAAAGATCTGTGCGGATACATATTATCCATAGTTCATTTCCCCCTCTAGCGCGGTCTGGCCCTAAAAACAATCTAATCTTCGTTCTGTCTCAGACGATAATGGATCTCAGAAACGTTCTTCAGTCTTTGGGCAGCCTGCTCGGGGGTGAGGTCGCGCTGCGGTTCGGCCAACATTTCATACCCGACCATAAACTTCTTAACCGTTGCAGAGCGTAAGAGCGGGGGATAATAATGGGCGTGGAGCTGCCAATGGTTATAACTTGCGGCGTCTGTCGGCGCGCCATGCCAGCCCATCGAATATGGGAAAGACACCTCAAAAAGATTGTCATAACGTACCAAAAGGCTTTTCATAATCTCTGACAGAGAAGCGCGTTGATCGCTATCTAAATCTGTCAGGTGCAGGACTTGGCGGCGCGGGAGGAGGATTGTTTCGAAAGGCCAGGTCGCCCAGAAAGGAACGATTACCAGCCAGTGCTCGTTTTCCAGAACCACGCGCTGCCCACGTTCGATCTCTGCCTTCGCATAGTCGAGCAGGAGCACAGATCCATGCTGAGAATAGTACGCCGCCTGGCGCTGGTCTTCTTTTGCGGGTTCATCGGGCAGGCTGTTTCCTGCCCAGATCTGTCCGTGCGGATGAGGGTTTGAGCAGCCCATGATGGCGCCTTTGTTCTCGAAGACCTGCACCCAGCGGTATTGATCCCCCAATTCTTGCAATTGGGCTGCCCATACATCGATTACCGTGCGGATGTCATCCAGGGTCATTTCGGGGAGGGTCAGATCATGACGTGGGGAGAAGCATACCACCCGGCAGGTACCCGGCTCGCTTTCGCTCTTGAAGAGGGGGGAAGCTTCATCGCTCACTGCAGGGGCTCTTGGATCCAGGGCTGAAAAGTCATTCGTGAACACATACGTGGCTGAGTAGTCTGGATTTCTAGCTCCGCCGGCGCGGCTGTTTCCTGGACAAAGGTAACAATCAGCCAGGTAGGTAGGGCGGATTTCCGTAGGTTTCTTTTCGACCTGTCCTAGCCAGGGGCGTTCGCTGCGTTGAGGGGAAACCAGAACCCAGGCGTCTATTAGAGGGTTGTAACGTCGGTGAGGGTGGGTGAACATCAACCTGTTTGCCTGTACGGTGCAAGAATGATCTATTGTTGTGATTTCAATGTCGCACAACTGCTGTATTATACGATGCTGTCGCGATTCAAGCCGAATTGATCCAATCTACAGCAAATCTGAACTCCCTGATGGTAAAATTTCCTAAAGGGAAAACCGCAAAATGGACGTACATGGAAATATCTTCAAAGCATATGATATTCGGGGTATCTACCCCACTGAGCTGAATGAGCAAACGGCATATCGCATCGGACGGGCGTTTGCAACATTTTTAGGAGCGAAACAGGTAGTCGTTGGGCGGGATATGCGCCTTTCTGGCCCTGCGCTGCATGCTGAGGTGTTACTTGGCCTGACCGATCAGGGTGCAGACGTCTATGACCTGGGTATGGTTAGCACCGATCAATACTATTATGCTTGCGCGGAGATGGGCTTGCCAGGGATGATGGTCACCGCCTCGCACAACCCCAAACAGTACAATGGCTTCAAAATGGTGCGCAAGATGCCCTATTTACTCAGCAGTGACGCGGGTATCCAGGATGTACGCCGGCTGGTGGAAAACGAAGAATTTCCGACCCCTGCCCGGCAAGGACAGGTGATCCGCAAAGATTTCAGGGATGCTTTTATTGCAAAGGTGCTTTCGATTGTCGATCCAACCGCGATCCAGCCCTTAAAAGTAGTTGTTGACACTGGCAATGGGATGGTTGGCCCGATTTTAAGCGAAGTCTACAGTCGTCTGCCTGTTCGGCTCACCGGCTTATATCTTGAACCCGATGGCAGCCTGCCCAATCATGGCCTGGATCCACTGCAGCCTGAAAATCGAGCCGAATTGCAGCGGCAAGTCGTTGCGCTCGGGGCAGATATCGGTTTTGCCTTTGATGGAGACGGGGATCGCTTTTTTGCCATCGATGATCGCGGTCAGTTTGTCCCCGGCGATTTTCTCACCGCGGTAATGGCTGAGTATTTCCTGGAAAAGCATCCTGGAGCGAAAGTGCTGTACGATGCACGCGCTTCCTGGGCTGTCCCCGATCGAATCAAACAGTTAGGGGGAATCCCATTGGTGGAACGCGTTGGGCACGCCTTCATTAAACGCCGAATGGCCGATGAAAATGCGGTTTTCGCGGGCGAGGTCACCGGGCATTACTATTTTCGCGATTTTTATCACGCCGATTCCGGCATTCTTCCATCCCTCGTCTTGCTTGAGCTGCTCTCGCGGCGCGGAAAGAAAATATCGGAGTTGCTCGCCTCGCTCGAAAGCAAGTACTTCATCACCGGCGAGGTCAATTCTACAGTTCCAAATGCTCAGGCAAAGATCGCCGAATTAGCCAGCCGTTTCGCGGATGGTCAGCAGAACTGGCTGGATGGACTTTCGGTGGTCTATCCGAGCTGGCACTTCAACGTGCGCGGCTCCAACACCGAGCCCCTCTTGCGTCTGAACCTGGAATCAATTGCTTCTCAAGCAGAAATGGAAACACGCCGGGATGAGATTCTAGAGATTATCCGGGCGTAGATTTCGCTCCCAATCTAGAAAAATTCTTTCCTGTGAGACTGCTCGAGATCTTTATCGACCCACATGTACAACCAAATCAGCTACGGCCAGGGGATCTCAACCGATTGAGTGTATCCATGCTTTTCGACACCCCATAATCGGCCGCCAGAATCTCCGCCGCAGTCTGTTTCATCGACCACCGTTACTAAAGTGTCGTTTGTCTGAATTGTCGTGCTGGTCAGCGCGCCCTCCCTGGCATGTCCTCAGTTCGAGCATATAACCGCGGAAATCATCGACTGTGAACGGCAGTGGATCCCAGGCAATGGTCACTTGATTGCCATCCCTGGCTGTTTGAACATTTTGCGGCGGCCCGTATAGATTTGAATAAGGCAATTTCGAGGTAACCACCGGCAATGCGTTCACATCGCCTTGCCAGGTCAGGACAGATGCCGCGGCCCAGCAATGCCTCTCTAAACCTTCCGGTTGGATCCACAACCAGCTTGAATTGCTGTTTCGCCCATCGACCAGGCTTCGATCGCCTGGATACAGGTCGTGGGAGTGTAAAAAGGCCGTACCTGGACCATAACGGCAGTGGGCTTGCTGCTGAATGATGGCGACTGGTTGGGCTGGCGTAGGTGTCTGCTGAGGGGTAGAGGTGGCAGTTTGTCGCGATGGCTGAACTGGGAAAGTGGCTGTCAGGGCAGCGGTTTGGGTATATGTCGGAACGGTTGGCTGGCTTGTGGGGGTAGGGTCCGCTGTGGGTGTCTGTTCAACAGCAGTCGCGGCGGCGAGGCCGGGGTCTTCCTGGCTGATTATAGGCGTCGACAGAAATTCTCTGTTCCCACACCCGGTTAATCCAGTGATGATCAGAAGAAATATCAACATGAAAAAAAGCGACAAATTTGATTTCATTTGCGTATTATACCGCACGGACAATCGAAAAAAACAGGATGCAAGAAATCTGGTAGAACTCGGGCAGATGCTATAGGAATTGTCGTTTCATAAAAAATCTGTGATGTGAACCGAAATATCGAGTAAAATTCGTTGGCTTATCAATAATGCACTGTCGTTTCGGTTCTTGGTGACAGGGAGAATTGCGCTGTGATCTTTACGCTGCGTAACCAACGCGACCCAACTCGAATACTCAACCTGACCCGGACTGCCTGGTATGGCTTGCTCGATCTGGCGGATCTATACGGCTGGAATCCCCTTGGGGTTTCAACGTCAAACGGTTGGCAAGATCTTGATATTCCCTGGGATGGTTACGACAGTGAAATAACCTTGACCGGTTTACCTGAGAATCCAACGGGAAATGGCAGGTTGGTGATTCTGGAAGATGCTTTGAACCTGGCCGATGCTTTAGAACAGGCGTTTTTCGAGTATGAACCGCTCAGGGTGCCAGCATCCTATTATCTATTTGAGCCAGAAAACGAATATTTACGCAATCGTCCCAGTATTGGCGCGATCAGTGCCGTGATTGAATTTTGTCGCCTGGGAGCGTTCTGGTTGGAAACTTTTCGCAAGAATGGATCCTGGTAAAGATTGTAAGTATCTTGAATTCCCGATATATCAAATCAAGGAGTTAATATGCTGATCGGAGAAAGAGTAATCCTGCGCGCCTTTCGTAGGGACGATCTTGAACAGTTGTGCATTTTTAACAATAACATCGCCGTTGAGTTGGCTGGAGGTGGAGACCCACCCATGCCGCAGCCGTTGGAACGCTTGCAAGCCGAATTCGATACCCAGGCAAGTGCAGGGGGGCGCGATAACGCCCGTTTTGCGATCGAGGCGAGCGGAAAATTTATTGGTCAATGCGCTTTGTATAATTTTGATGAGACTGCTCGTACCTGCGAACTGGGGATAACGATCGGCGACCAGGCTTATTGGGGTCAAGGGTACGGCCGCGAGGCAATCCGCTTGCTGCTCGATTATGCCTTTCGCTTGCGAAACTTGCGGAAAGTATTCTTACGGGTAAACGGAAACAACGAAAGGGCAATCCGCGCTTACCAGGCTTGTGGATTCGGCGAGGAAGGCCGGTTGCGCCAACAGGTCTGGAGCGCTGGGGAATACCTCGACCTGGTCTATATGGGCGTACTACGCGATGAATGGCCAGGCAGCTAATAGATAAGCCATCATCAGCTGTTCATCAGAAAATTACGCTCGATAAAATCAACTAATGGCGCGGCTTCGTTCAGATTAAACACTGGGACTGGTGCCTCCAAGGCAACGTCGCAGGCGATGGCGATCAATTGACCCGGTTCGCCTATCAAAGCCAGGCCTCCTTCTTCACGAACCACTTCGATAGCGGGTTTTGCGGCGCGTTTGTAGCCTTCGCTAAGAATGAGATCCACGCCAGATAGTTTTGCGGCGATTTCATCCAGGGTCAGCTCTTGATCCAGGCGTTGGATCATAGCCAGTTTATCCGGGGCGGCGATCACGGCTACATCGCTGCCAGCCTGGGCATGCCGCCAGCTATCTTTCCCCGGCTGGTCGATTTCAAATCCAGCATGGGCATGATGCTTTACAGTCGCGACGCGGTAACCACGCCGCTTCAATTCCGGGATTAGTTTTTCAAGCAGAGTGGTCTTACCGCTGTTAGATTTGCCAATAATGGAAAGGATCGGAATGGGCATCGACGGTTTAACCAGCGCTCTCATAAGCGGCTCGCAGCCAACCAATAAGCTCTGGGTCGACTTGATCAAGCTTACTCAGGCTAATTTTGAAATTGATTGAGGCGCTGCCGAGGCCTGCGGCTGGCTCAAGGCGCGAGGCCTGGAGCGGCTCTTTCAAGCGCAGCCCCAGGTCCAGGCGGGTGCTTGTGCTGGCTTTGATCACCGCGAATTGCTGTTTACGCGCCAGGGCGATATACGACTGGCGTGGGTTGATCTGAATATCCGGGCCGAAGGCTTGGATTGCAGCCAAAATGCGATCATAAAGTGGTCGCAGACCTGCTTTAGCTCCTGAAAATTGGGCTTCGATAATATCTTGTGCGGTTTCTTGCAATGCTGGCTTAAAACGCAGGGCTGACCAGGTTTCATCGATAGCGATCTGGGTCACCGGACGATAGCCAGCCTGGAAGACGATTTCCCAACCTGCATCCCTGGTTAAGTCGGATTTCACCCCGGAGCTCAGCTTGGGATAGCAAATCCACAGCAGCCCATCCTGGTTGAGGGCTTTATGGATCTGCGGCCAGGCCGAAACCAGTTCCTGGCTATCCAAGACGAACAGTTGAATGAAATCGTAGGAAGCGCTGAGGCGAGTAGCCGGGGCCGCCTCAGCCAGGCGGTCGAGATAACCTGCCGGCGAGTTCAGCACCACTGCGCTTTGGCCAACTTTCAATTGAAGTTTTTTCATTAATAGGTTATCGCTCAAGATGATCTCCTTCGGAACTCCCCGTTTGGGGAAAAGCGTATTTTTTAACACATGCGACCGGTTTAATTGTAGTTGCTTTTTTATGCATCCGCAAGCATTGACATTCCCTATTCATCAGGTTATAGTGTCGCTTATGAAGATTAAAATCATATTTTTGTGCAGCTTCTTCGGCTTATTGCTGGTTGGCTGCGGCAGTATTCCGAGGGTTTCGCTGTTGGCTAGAGAAACAGCCACGCCCACACAAGCGCCTACCGCTACCATAACCCCTACGCCGACGATCACACCAACCCCCACAAACACACCAACCCCGATCCCAGCGACCAGGGTTGTTTTGGGCGATCTGGCCAATCGCTCAGGCGATTGGGACGCCTCGTTGACCGAATACCAGACGGCCCTGCAAGCCAGCCCGGACAAAGAAGTCCAGGCCGCAGCTTTGCTCGGGATCAGCCGGACGGAATTGCTGGCTGGCAAGCCGGACCAGGCCGTTGAAACTCTCACCAGGCTGATCCAGGATTATCCGGAGTTTACTCGCCAGGCATATGCTTTCTTTGTCCTTGCCCAGGCATTCACCGCCCAAGAGCGCTATGCCGAAGCGGCCGTAGCCTATGGGGAATACCTGAAACGCCAACCTGGCTTGATTGATGGGTATGTATTGGAATTGCGCGGTGATGCAAATTTTGCTGCTGGCGATTATGCGGCGGCTGCTGCTGACTTCCGCGCGGCTTTCCAATCGCCAGGTTTACTGGATAGCACTTTTTTGGAAATGAAAGAGGCGCGGGCATATGCCCTGGGCGGCGATTTAACCCGCGCGCTTACGCTTTATGAGGATTTGTTCAACCGCACGAGTAATGACTTCACCAAAGCGCTGATCGATCTGCGCAGAGGCCAAATATATACCGATCTCGGACAGCCCGAGCAGGCTTATGCTGTCTATCAGGAGGCAGTAAATAATTACCCGACTGCATACGAATCATATTCGGCCCTGGTAGCGCTGGTCGATGCCGGGATACCCGTGGATGAACTTAACCGCGGTCTGGTTGATTATTATGCGGGTGAGTATGGGGCTGCTGCGGCGGCATTGGATCGTTATTTGCAAAATGAGCCAGCGGCTCCGGGCACGGCGCGCTATTTTAGCGGTATGGCGAAGCGCGAGCAAGGCAGTTATGAAGCCGCGATTAACGATTGGGAAAAGATAATCCAAAACTTCCCCGAGGATTCCTATTGGGACGATGCCTGGGAGCAGAAAGCCGATACCCAGTGGCGTTTTCTGGATCAATACGATTCGGCCGTCCAAACCCTGCTCGATTTTGTGGCTGCTGCGCCAGCGCATCCACGCGCTGGCGAGTTTTTATTCGATGCAGCTCAAATCGCTGAGCGCAGCGCGAATTATGGACAGGCTGCTGAATTGTGGGAAAGAGTTGCTAATCTTTACCCATCTGATGAGCGGGCTGGGCGGGCACTTTTCTTGAGCGGGCTGGCGCGTTATCGTTTAGGGGATTATGCTGGCGCATTCCTTAGTTTTGAGCGGCTGGCGGGTTTTGATCCTGACCCGGCAGAGCGCGCCAAGGCAAATTATTGGATCGGCAAGGCTCAGCAAAAATTGGGCGATGCGGCTGCCGCCCAGGCTTCCTGGGAAGCAGCGGCCGATTTGGATCCCACAGGGTATTACAGCGAGCGAGCAGTGGATCACCTGAGTGGGCGAGAACCCTTTAGCCCGCCTCTCGATTATGATTTGGTGTACGATCCACTCCGCGAGCAAGCGAAAGCGGAAAGCTGGCTGATCAGTACATTTAATCTCCCTGCAGATACCGATTTTAGCGGTTTGGGCGAATTGGCTCTGGACCCGCGCTTGCAGCGCGGGGCCGAGCTTTGGGAGGTGGGATTATTTAATGAGGCACGGGCCGAATTTGAAGATTTGCGGCAGGCGCTCACAGCAGACCCGAGCGGGTCTTATCGTCTGGCGCGCTACCTGTCTGAGCTCGGCCTCTACCGATCGGCGGCTCTCGCCTCCCGCCAGGTGCTCGATCAGGCCGGGATGAGTGATGCACAGACATTAAACGCCCCGCCATTTTTTAACTACCTGCGCTTCCCGATCCATTACAAAGATCTGATTATCCCTGCCGCTCAAAAGTATAATTTTCACCCTCTATTCTTATATAGCCTGATCCGCCAGGAAAGTTTATTCGAGAGTTTTGTCCGCTCTTCAGCCGCGGCGCGTGGTCTAATGCAGATTATGCCTGCCACCGGCGCGGATATTGCCAGGAATCTGGGTTGGCCAGAAGGTTTTACCACATCTGACCTGGATCGACCAGTCGTAAATATCGCGCTTGGGATCGACTATCTGGATACACAGCGCAATCTTTTCAATGGGAATCTCTTTGCAGCTCTGGCCGCGTATAATGGCGGCCCAGGCAACGCTAGCGAGTGGCTAAAGCTGGCCCAGGATGATCCTGATGTATTCTTGGAAGTAATTCGGTACAGTGAAACCCGCGATTACGTGCGCAGCATCTATGAAATATTCAATCTTTATCGGCAGCTTTATAATCGCTCACCCTGAAGTGGGGAAATTCTAGAAATCTCGTTTAATTATCTGCAGCTGGGCTGACTTTCTGCGTCGCCAGGAACCAATTTACCGCGTTGTTAAATCGATCGCTTGGATCAAAAAGCGGGCCCACCCGCACGCCTTGGACAGCTTTGTCGATTCCGAAGGACTGCACCATGTTGAACAGCGGTAAGGCCGGCATCTGGTTGGTGAAACGAACTTGGAAATTTTTATATCGCCGTAAGCGCTCTTCCTGATCGACCTTTGTCCGCGCTTGTTCCAGGTATTCGCTAGCCTGGCGATCATCCCAGTGCGCATAGTTTTGGCCTTCGTTGATTTGAGATTGATGCCAGAAAGGGTAAGGATCGGGGTCGGGAGTGCGGCCCAGATTGAGATCGACCAGGGCGGCCTGGTAGGTTCCTGGTTCCAGATATCCCGTGAGCAGCTCCTCATAAGGAACAGCTTTCAATTCGGCC
The DNA here is from genome assembly GCA_963770655.1 of uncultured Chloroflexia bacterium. Taxonomy (GTDB): domain Bacteria; phylum Chloroflexota; class Anaerolineae; order Anaerolineales; family UBA4823; genus CAZAGA01. Next base: position 398,032 of record CAVYQO010000006.1, read on the forward strand.
TTTACGCCCAGTCTTGCCCAATCTTCTGCGATGGACTGGGCGATTGAGATATACGGCTCCTGGTCGGGGTGGACCAATTCAAACGCGAATTGAACGCCTTCTTTGCTGCGCACATCGCCGCCCTCAGCCGGAATGGTATAGCCGGCGTCTTTAATCGCCTTTAAGGCGCTTTCCTGGTCATATTCAAGGTGTTCGATACCGTCATAGTATGCCCAGGTGCCAGGTAAAATCGGGCCATCTGCCAGCACTGCCTGGCCGCGCAATAAGCGATCGATGATCCGCTGACGGTTTATCCCGCGCAGCAGAGCCCGGCGCAGCGCAGGGTCTTGGAAGAATGGCAGCTCGGCTTTATCCAGGTTCAGGTAAACTAAACCGAGGCGCGGCTGCCGGCCAGTGTACACCGACAGATTGGCATCTTGTAAGGCCGCCGGGAGCAATTCTTCAGTAATTTGTCCGACCCCGAGCACGTCTCCCTTTTGATAGGCCTGCAGCGCCTGCGCCGCGTCGGGGTAATATTTGAAGATGAACTGATCAATAAAAGGCTTATTACCGTAATAATCGCCAAAAGCAGAAAGCTGGACGCCTTGGATTTGGTCATTTTCGACGAATAGCTGGTCGAACTTGAATGGTCCACTACCAACTGGCTTGAGGTTTTGCTCCGAATCGGCCAGGGCTTCTGGGGGGGTGTCTGCCCAAATATGGGCTGGCAGCACGCCGAATGTAAGATAATCTAAAAAGGGAGCAAAAGGTTCTGGGAGGCGAAACTGAAGTGTTTTCTCGTCGAGAGCAATGACCTCAATTTGGCTCCAAAACTCTCTTAGATCGGCTGGGACAGGCACACCTTCGCTGCGAAGGAGATCGATTGTGAAAATCACATCGTCGCTGGTAACCGGTTGGCCGTCATGCCATACGGCATCCGGTCGTATCGAAAAGTTGTAAACCTGCCCATCCTGGGATATTCCCCAAGTTTCGGCCAGGTCGCCGTATGGTTGGCCACGATCGTCAAAGCGAATCAGACCACTATATAACAGGCGATTCACCGCACGATCCGCGGGGTTGTAATCATCGAGGAGCGGATTTAATCGGCTTAAGCTGCCTACCAGCGCTTCCGTGTAAATCCCCCCTTCAACCGGCTTCAATTCAGACGCGGGAGCGAGGCCTGGCAATAACGCTGCTGGCTGCTGGCTGATAAGGATCACCCCGATGGCTATCAAAGCAACCACCACCACCAGGATTTGCCAACGTAGTTTTTTCATAAGGATAAATAATATTAATTAGGGCGCTGCAGGCGGAAATAGCTGCTGACGCCCCAAACATATTTAGCTGCCCTTCGATGGCAACCGATGAAATCAGGCAATAATCACGGAAAGTGTGGCGAGTGAAAAGAAGATAACGCTTAAGATAATGGTAATGCGAAAGAGCGTTTTCTCCAAGCCTCGCCGTGCAGCGAAAACACCGCCGGTGTCGACACCAGTCAAACCACCTAATCCCGCGCCTTTGCTTTGCAAAATTACACTAATCACTAAAGCAATTGACGTTATAATCAGGGCGAAATCAATATAAACCTTCACAAGCGCCTCCTGCTGCAGAATCGAGTTCAGCAACTTTCGAACAAAAACGGGCCAGGCCCGCCAATTGTCGAATAAAAATATTCTTTTTAAGCAGGGCGATTATACCTTTCGTAAGGGTTTTCGTCAATCACTCCATGGCCCAAATGCATGAAATAATTCTAAATCTCCATATGCATACCACATATTCGGATGGCAGCGGTTCGCATGCCAGCATTGCTGAAGCCGCTCGTCGTGCTGGCCTGGATGTCGTTATCGTCACCGATCATAATATTTGGGTTAATGGCCTGGAAGGTTACTACCAACAGGGCAATCAAAAAGTGCTCGTACTCGTTGGCGAGGAGATTCATGACCAGGCACGGAATCCACAAAAGAGTCATTTATTAGTGTTTGGGGCAAACCGTGAGCTGGCGACCTGGTCTTCAGATCCGCAGCGCCTGATCGAAGCGGTTCAACAATACCATGGCTTATCCTTTTTAGCGCATATCGTTGATCCACCTGCTGCCGCCGTCGGGCAGGACGATCTGTCCTGGGCGGATTGGGGGGTGCAAGGGTACACCGGCATTGAGCTGTGGAACGGTCTTTCGGAATTAAAAACCCACTTAAAAACTAAGCTCCACGCGATCTACTATGCATACAATTTTAAACGGGTAGCTCGGGGACCGCTGCCCGAGGCGCTGCGCAGATGGGACGAGCTTCTAGGCCAGGGCAGTCGAGTGGTAGCGATCGGTGGGTCAGATGCCCATGCTCTGCAGCTCAGCCTTGGCCCGCTGCACCGGGTCGTGTATCCATATGAAGATCATTTTCGGGCAGTAAATAACCACCTACTGCTGCCAGCCCCACTAAGCGACGATGTGGCCGAGGCAAAACGTGCAATTTATGAGGCGCTTAGCCGAGGGCGCAGCTTCATCGGATACGATCTGCCTGCACCCACTCGAAATTTCCGTTTCTCGGCCCAAGGGCGTGAGGGCAGCGTGTGGATGGGGGAAGAAATTTCTGCCAAAAATGGCGTGACCCTGCAAGTCCGCCTTCCCAGACCAGCCGAATGCCATCTGATTAAAGATGGCAAGGTCACCAAAACGTGGCAGAAGCGGGATACGATTGCACATATCACCACAGAACCAGGGATTTATCGAGTAGAAGTGTACATTGATTACTTGGGGATGTCACGTGGTTGGATATTCAGCAACCCGATTTACGTCATTTAATCTAAAGAGAACTCAATATGGATTTTAAGCTGCAAGCTCCGTATATTCCTACAGGCGATCAACCTGAAGCCATTCAACAATTGGTGGATGGGATACAGAAGGGTTATCAAGACCAGGTCTTGCTTGGCGCAACTGGTACAGGGAAAACCTTTGCGATTGCCTCGGTCATCGATCGAATCCAGAAGCCGACCCTGATCATGGCCCATAATAAGACCCTGGCTGCCCAGTTATATGCTGAATTTAAAGATTTCTTTCCCGAAAATGCTGTCGAGTATTTCGTTTCTTACTACGATTACTACCAGCCAGAAGCTTATGTCCCTCGCCACGATTTGTATATTGAAAAAGACGCAGATATAAACGAGGAAATCGAACGACTGCGACTGGCCGCCACGACTGCCCTGATGTCTCGACGGGACGTGATTATCGTTGCTTCGGTTTCGTGTATCTATGGAATTGGCAACCCGCAAGCCTATGGCCGCGTGGTGATCAACCTGACGAGCGGCGCTATTTATCGGCGCAATGCATTGCTCCGCCAATTGGTCGAAAGCCACTACCAGCGCAATGACCTCGAGCTGCGTCCGGGGACATTTCGAGTGCGCGGCGACAGTATCGACATCCTCCCCGCTTACCAGGACAAATCTGGCTACCGAATCACGTTCTTTGGAGATGAAGTCGAGCGCATTATTGAGTTTAATACCCTGACTGGCGAACTTATCCATGAGCTCCCTACAGTAGCGATTTATCCGGCCAAACACTTCATTACAGACGAGGATAAACTCAAACAAGCCATCGCCGATATTGAGAATGAGGCTGCCGAACGTGTTGCATTTTTGCGCTCGCAAGATAAACTCCTCGAAGCCCAGCGCCTTGAGCAGCGCACGATGTATGACTTGGAGATGCTGCGCGAAGTGGGATATTGTTCGGGGATTGAGAACTACAGCCGGCACATGGACCAACGCGCCGCCGGTACCGCGCCATGGACCCTGATGGATTACCTTCCCAGCGATTACCTGCTCGTGCTGGATGAAAGTCATATGACCGTTCCGCAAGTTCGCGGTATGTATAACGGTGATCGCTCACGTAAGGAGACCCTTGTTGAATATGGGTTTCGCCTGCCATCGGCCTTGGACAATCGCCCCCTGACATTCCCAGAGTTTGAGAACAAGATGGGGTATGTCATTTATACCTCGGCTACGCCTGGGCCGTATGAAATGAAGCGCGCCGACCAGGTGGTCGAACAGATCATTCGTCCCACGGGACTGGTCGATCCTGAGGTTGAGGTCCGGCCGATCGAAGGCCAGGTGGATGATCTGGTTGGTGAGATCCGCAAGCGGGTGGAGGTGGGGCAAAGAATCCTGGTGACGACCCTGACGAAACGGATGGCTGAAAAACTTTCGGATTACCTGATGGAGCTTGGGATCAAAGTCCATTATCTGCACTCCGAAATCGATACACTCGAACGGATTGGGATCCTCCGCGACTTGCGCCTGGGAGTCTTCGATGTGATCGTCGGAATCAACCTGTTGCGCGAAGGGCTGGATCTACCGGAAGTTTCGCTGGTGGCGATATTGGATGCTGATAAAGAAGGCTTTTTGCGCTCCGAAACTGCACTGATTCAGACGATCGGCCGGGCAGCCCGCCATATTGATGGCCGGGTGCTGATGTACGCCGATCATGTAACGGATTCGATGCGTCGGGCGATCGATGAGACAAATCGGCGCCGCGCCAAGCAGCGAGCCTATAACGAAGCGCATGGGATCCAGCCGGTGAGCATCTTTAAGGCAGTGCGCGATCTAACCGACCAGCTTTCGGTTAAAGCTGTAGCTGAACCAAAAGGTGCATACCGCACCGGGAGCGGTCCGGCGAGCATGCCCAAGGGTGAGCTGCAGCGGCTGATTGTTGAATTAGAGAAGCAGATGAAAGAAGCCGCTAAAAACTTGGAATTCGAGAAAGCAGCCGCCCTGCGTGACGAGATGTATGAACTGCGCACGATCCTCGCTGAAGAGAGCAATTTACCGCCCTGGCAAAAGGTCCGCTTGCTCTCCGGGGAAGAAGGATAATTCAACTACATTCCCGAAGGCGCATAGCAATGTGCGTGCCTTGGGAGGAGGAAGGTCGAACCGATGGAAACACCTCTCCGCAGTCAGGATGTCTATGAACAGATCGCGGCTTACCCTAAACCACCCATGGTACCCCTGCCCGATCTCGACGACCCGCAGACGTACCTGACCCTGGCTGGCACCCTGACCCCAAGTTCGCTGCGCCTTTCACGCTTTCTAATCAAGGTCACGGGCCTGAAACGCGCTTACCCCGAGCTGCCCGATAAAATCGAGCAAATCCAACGCAGCACCAATTTACGCTTGCCTGGATTGTATGCACCTGTCATTTCCGCCACGATCAACCTGGCTGACGATCCGCGGGAATTGAATCCATTTCAGCGCGCAGCGGTGCTGTTGATCGGTGCGCGCAGCTTATGCAGTGATATTTTTGCTGGTCAGCTTCCAGCGGACACCTTGCGAGGTCAAGCCTTGGAGATGGGTCAATATCCCAACCTTTTCGGGACATCCCTGGCAGTGGAAGCCGGCGGGGTGACGATGTTCAAAAGCTCGGCCTTTGAAACGGTAACAATTATGCTCCGGGGGCACGTTTATCAATTGAAGTTTGATCATCCTGATCTGGAAACTTCCGCTGCCCATGTCGCAAGCGCTTTGCAAAAACTCGCTGAAAGTGATGCAGACGCTCAAGATTCCCCTGGCGATCTTGGACCCGGCATGCTGACCAACGCAGCCGACCACACCCAGATCCAGGCCTTTTCCCAGATGCATGCCGACCCCCAAAGCCACGAATCTTTGTTGGCCTTGCGCCACAGCCTGTTAACAGTCTGTCTCGACTTGGATCATCATCCTCAAAGCTATCCCGAAGCCGCCCGCCTGGCCCAAGTGGGGAATCCGCAGAATTGCTGGCATCATGCCAGTTTACAATTGGTTGTTTTCGGAAATGGCAAGGCTTGCGTGCTTTGTAATTTCACCTGTTACCTGGATGGGAATGTGATGATGCGCGGTGCAGCGGAGATCCAACGCCGAGCTGTGGCCAGCCCCCTACAAATCGAAGGTACCGGTTCGATGGAGGTGCTGCCCGAACCGACCCGGCTGCGTTTTAAGATCGATCCCAAGTTTTACGAGCTGGCCAACCAAGATTTTCAGGCAGTTCTGGATGACCAACAATCTACTTTTGAAATCGCTGGTTTTGGGCGACAAGATTTTGCAGCCTCAGGACTTTCGGCTGTGCAGTTATTTATCTTAGGGCTTGCCCTGGCTGGGCGCAAGCTGACCGGAAGCACTCCACGGGTGAACCAATTTCTGTCGATGAGTCGTTATCGCTGCATGGATATGTTTTCGGCAGTGGTAACCACTCCCGAGATGGAAGCCTGTGTGGAATATTTGCTTCAGGATCCGGTTGATCCAAGTCAGGCGCTGGAGCTGATTCGAAAAGCGGAGACTTCTCAAGAACAGACTTCTCGCCAGGCCCGCAGCCAGCTATCATTATTAGCAATTATAAATTTACAACTATTATCCATGAAGAAAGGGCTGCGCCGGCGCTTTTCCATCTACTTGTACTCAGCGATGATGATCTTGTTTAAACGTCGAGGCTATTTCCGACCCATTCGGCGGGACGTATTGGTTTCATTTCCGGAGATTTATCCTGAAACTCCGCTTATCGGCCGGCCTGGGGTACGCCTCCCCTACGTACGCCAATACGGACTTCATTATCAGATATTCGATGACAAAACCATAATTACCTTTATGCCGGCTTTGGATTGGAAAGCATCAAACCAGGAGTTAACGACGCTGATTACCGAATGTTTATCCCAGCTTAAAACGATCGTAAATCAAAAGACTTCATAAGGAATTCGAATCGTCTTCACAATTTCTTCATATGTGTTCGTTATACTTATGGAAATTGAGCGAACGCTGCTCTAACAAGCAAATATCAAGACACAAAAACGAATTTTAGGAGCTAGATAATGAAGAAACTATTTTATATCGGTATCGGAGCATTGATTACCATCCTGACTTTTGGCGTGGTGGGTTTCGCCTTTGCCCAAGCTCAGACGCCTCCGACCCCCCAGCCTCCAGTTAATGATGGAACGACCCAGACCCAACCTGGTTGGGGAATGATGGGTGGTTGGATGCATCGAGGAAATTTGCCAGATCTGGCTGCCAGAGTTGGTATGATGAACGGTCGGCAGGGTTTTCGTCAGGGGATGATGGGCGGTTATGCCCAGGGTATGGTTGGTCCAATGCACGAGGCGATGCTCGCCGCCCTGGCTGGCAAACTTGGCCTGAGCGTGGATGAGCTTCAAGCAAAGATTGAGGCGGGTGAAACCCCGCTTGAAATCGCCAAGGCTCAGGGTCTTAGCGATGACCAGATCCAGGAATTTATGGAACAGGCTCATGATGAGGCGCTCAAGGCTGCAGTTACTTCCGGCGTTCTTACCCAGGAACAGGCTGATGCCATGGACCAGCGGATGGAAAGTATGTGGCAAAACGGTATGATGAGCGGACGGATGCTGGGCGGCTTTGGCCGCGGCGGTTGTCCTGGGATGGGCGCTCAAAACCCGCAGCCCTAACACTTAGAACTTCCTGTAAAAATTTAGCGCCGGATAACGGCGCTAAATTTTTTCAGGGGTTGTATAATCTCATGATGCAAACAATCCTGATTATCGAAGATGAACCTGAGCTGGTCAAGGTGCTGCGTTCGTATCTGGAGCAGTCTGGTTTCAGCGTGCTTACTGCCTACCGGGGTGATAGCGGCCTTTCTACCTGGGAACACAAGCATCCCGACCTGGTGATTTTGGATTTGAATTTGCCAGGAATGGATGGTTTGGATGTAGCCCGTGAGATCCGCCGGAAGAGCGCCTGCCCGATCATCATGCTGACCGCTCGGGTGGACGAGACCGACCAAATCCTCGGCTTAGAGTTAGGCGCAGATGATTACGTGACTAAGCCATTTTCTCCGCGGGTGGTTGTTTCCCGTGTGCGGGCGCTGCTGCGCCGGGTCGATACTAACCCAGTTGGACCGCAGGTAGTACGGGTGGCTGATTTGGTGATCGATCTGGATGCGCACGAAGTTACTCGTCAAGGCCATGGTTTTGAATTGACCCCGACCGAGTTCAACCTGCTGGCCACCCTTGCTGGGCAGCCAGGGCGGGCATTCTCTCGCCTGCAGCTCCTCGAGGCCAGCCAGGGAACAGCTTACGAAGGTTATGAGCGTACAATCGACGCCCACATCAAAAATTTACGTGCAAAACTCGAAGTGGATCCAAAGAACCCGCAGTATATCGAGACGGTTTTTGGGATTGGCTACCGATTTGCGAAAGAATAAATTATTCGATGCGTACCCGACTAATCCTGTCCTTTGTTTTCGTCATGCTGGTATCCATCGCCTCTGTGGTGCTTATTGCCCGGCGCAGCACAGCCCGAGAGGTGCAGGCGTTTATGTTCCGCGGCAGTATGGTGAATGTGGATACGCTTGGCGGGGAACTTGAAGATTTTTACCGCACGAATGGCAGTTGGCAGGGCGTAGTGACCTTGCTGAGTCGAAACGGCCAGGGCATGATGCGCGGTCAGGGCATGGCTGGAATGGCAATGATGGGCCAACGTCTGCGTCTGGCCGATTCATCCGGTGAATTGCTCTTGGATAGCAGCGGTGAAGCGACTGGCGCTTTGAACGCAGCCGAGCGCCGATCTGCACAGGCGCTGCGAGTGAATGGGCGCGTGGTGGGTTATCTGCTGGTAGAAGGCGGGATTGGGGTTAACGATAGCAGCTATCTTCTCAACCGGTTAAACCGGGCTGCGCTTATTGCTGGCCTAATCGCAGGTGGAATTGCCCTGGTTGTGGCGCTGCTGCTTTCCGATCGCTTACTATTGCCCGTGCGCCAACTCACCGGAGCTGCCCAGCGCATGGCCGATGGCGACTTAACCCAGCGAGTGGCAGTCCATGGCACAGACGAACTGGCTGAGCTTGGCCAGGCTTTCAACCACATGGCTGATTCTCTCCACCAGGCCGAGGTGAACCGCCAGGCAATGACTGCGGATATTTCCCACGAGCTGCGCAATCCATTGGCTGTGCAGCGCGCCCACCTGGAAGCGCTGCAGGATGGCATTTACCCACCCACGGCCGAGAATCTTCAACCCGTGCTCGACCAGAACCTGCTGTTAACTCGCCTGGTAGATGATCTGCGAACCCTGGCGCTGGCGGATGCTGGTCAACTGCAATTGGAATGCACGCCCGCCGATTTGACTGGTTTGGTCCGTAGGATCGTGGAGCGATTTACTTCACAGGCTGCTGTGCATGGAATTGAACTTGTTGTTGTGGTCGATCCTGGCTTGCAAAAAAATCCATTAATCGTCAATGTTGACCCGCTACGCCTTGAGCAAATTCTAGGGAACCTGTTATCGAATGCCCAGCGCTATACCCCTGAAGGTGGAAAAATTGTGGTGAATATAGACCGTTCTAAGCAGAGTGCCCTGGTTCGAGTTATCGATAGCGGTCCCGGCATCCCAGCGGATGAACTGCCGCGAATTTTCGAGCGCTTTTACCGGGTTGACCGGTCGCGCAGCCGGACGGAAGGGGGATCGGGGTTGGGATTGGCGATCGCGCGCCAACTTGCCGAAATGCATGGTGGAACGTTGACTGCAGCGAATGTCCGCCAGGGTGGGGCTGAGTTTACCTTGTGCTTGCCAAATGAGAACAAATAACGTTACCCGTCTGTTAAACTCACGCAAAATCCCATATACAGCCTTCGAACTGCCTGAAGAAAAGCTCGGCGCTGTCGAAACCGCGCAAATACTTGGCGTGCCGCTCGACCAAGTGTTCAAGACGATTGTGGTGGTTCGTGAAATTAAAGGAAAACCGATTCTTGCGCTTGTGCCTGGGGATAAAGAGGTTGATTTGAAGGCCCTGGCGAAAGCCGTTGGAGAAAAGAAGCTCCGCCTGCCCAGCGAACGAGAAGCTGAAAATTTGACCGGTCTACAGGCTGGCGGGATCTCCCCGCTCGCCTTGATCAACCGCGGTTTTCAGGTGATCCTGGACGAATCCGCCAACAATTTTTTGGAGATTCATATCTCCGCGGGACAGCGTGGATTAAACCTGCGCTTGCCAGTGGTTGATCTGATAAAACTTATAAACGCTCACCTGGCCGTGATTTCATAAACAATCAACCTTTTATCACTGCCACAGGGATCAGGCGGGCTACCTTACGGGCAATTCCTACGCCAATCACGGTTTCAACCACAGCATCAACATTTTTATACGCCTCAGGCGCCTCTTCAGCCAGGCCGGCCAGCGAACCAGCCCGCACCCGGATTCCGCTGTTTTCTAGCTCTTGGCGGAGCTTATCGCCGCGAACTTCCTTCTTCGCTTTTGCTCGGCTCATCACCCGGCCGGCTCCATGACACGATGAGCCGAAGGATTGCAGCATGCTTTCTGCTGTCCCTACCAATACCCAGGAGGCTGTCCCCATACTGCCCGGAACCAGGACCGGCTGGCCTATGGATTGGTATTCTACGGGCAGCTCGGGTGCGCCGGGGCCAAAAGCGCGTGTGGCACCTTTTCGGTGCACGCATACCTTAATTTGCTTACCTTCAACTGTGTGGGTCTCGATTTTTCCCATATTGTGGGCAATATCATAGACTTGGTGTAAATGCCAGCCTGCGATATTCCCCGCAAAGATCTGTTCAAAGGCCTGGCGGGCGTTATGCGCCAGCACCTGACGGTTGGCGAAGGCGTAATTCGCAGCACAGCGCATGGCGGCCAGGTAGTTCTGGCCTTCGGGCAAATCTAGAGGAGCGCATACCAATTCACGGTCAGGGAGTTGGATCTTATAGCGTCGCACTGCGTCCTGGAAAGTTTCAACGTAATCCGAGCAGACCTGGTGACCGAAACCACGCGAACCGCAGTGGATTTGCACCACCAGGCAGCCTGCAGTCAGGCCCATCACCCGCGCAGCCTGGGCGTCGAATATCTGCTCGACCACATCGACCTCGATAAAATGATTGCCAGCGCCCAGTGTGCCCAGTTGAGGACGACCGCGCTCTTTCGCCCGACCACTGACTTTCGTCGGGTCAGCCCCGTCCAGGCGACCGCCTTCTTCGGTACGCCGTAAATCGGCCTGATTCGCATAGCCCTTCTTAAGCGTCCATTGGGAGCCTTCTCGGCATACCTGGTCCAGCTCAGCTTCACTCATGCGCAGCTCGCCTTTGCCGCCCACACCGCTCGGGCAAAAATGGTTCAGGGCGGTTGCCAGTCCGCTCATCTGGCCTTCAACAGCTTCAAATGGAATCTGTGAGGCCAGCAGGCGTACCCCGCAGTTAATATCATAACCGATCGCTCCAGGCGAGATCACCCCATCCGGGTAGCGCGTGGCAGCTACCCCGCCGATCGGAAACCCATATCCCTGGTGCATGTCCGGCATCACCAGGACATGCCCAACCAATCCAGGTAGGGTGGCTGCGTTTACGGCTTGCACCAACGATTGGTCATCCATGACTTTTTCAAGCAGCTTGCGCGTGGCAAAGATACGCACCGGAACGCGCATGTCGCCTCGGAAGCTTACTGGGATTTCCCATTCATATTGGTTAATCTGGGTTAGATCGGTAAGATTCACCATCGCAGGCTCCCTACACATCAAAAACGATATTCACTTCGAGGCCATCTCCCCTAGAATGGATTACGAGGCGGTGATAGGTAACCGCTTTGATTTCTTTGGTTTGGCTGGCAATCAGCGCACCTGCTGCCTGGGCAAGAAGTGCATTTTCCTGGATTGATAAATCGAAGACATCGAACCCCAACCCATCTTGCGCTCCTAACCAAAGCAGCTCGGAGAGAAAAGAGACCAGCAGGCGCTCCGGGTCGCTGGCTTCCAGCCGGAATTGGCGGTTCTGGCGCGGTGTGGGCTGCAGGCGCAGCCCGGTCAGGGCATTCATGCCGAGGGCTGCTTGCTCGAGCAAACCTGGTAGATCTGGAGCCCAAACCTGCAGCTCCCAATCAGCAGTATGTTCAATCTCGCGAAAGCCGCTGGTACCAGGCGTGTTCATCGGAAATTCTGTTTATCCATTTCCCAGGCATGATCCGCAGGAAAAAGCTCAACCACGATATTCTTCTTGGGGGCGCCTCCATCCGCTTGGAGGACCAGGTTTTGATAATAGCCTGGCTTACTGCGGAAATGTAACAGGAAACCCCAACCATGCCAGTCAAGTACACTTACGCTGCAGGATGCGCCGGCTTGCTCTTCCAATACTACCAATTCATCAGATCCATCTCCATCCACGTCGCCTAGCTCAACCTCCGTTATGGGTGTGCTCAAAGCTGATCCACCCCAGAGCAGCTTATACATCCCCCCGCGGTAGCCGACGATGAAAGGATGGCTGCGCTGAAGGCCATCTGGGTCTGCTTTGCGCAGCGAAACCAGCAGCTCCGCTCGGCCATCATCGTTTGGGTCGCCCAAGGCTAGGTCGAGTACCTGCCATTCGGATGGGCTGGTCCACACAATTTCGCCCGCCTCGGCTATGTCGATGGCGCCATCATTAAGGCTGATAATCTCGGGCTGGCCATCCCCGGTCAGGTCGCTTTGGCCGGTGACAAACACACCGCCTTGGACGCCTTCCGATAGCCTACGCTGCTGGCAGGTAGCACTGTCACACACGAAACCGGTAGTAGACTGTGAGGCGGGTTGAAGTCTTGCCAGCAAAGGTACGGATTCTTCCTGCGTTAACAGCCTGGGACGGGTGGCAGCTTGCAAGGGTAAAGCCTCCACGCCGCGCACGCCATCCTGGTCGAGAAAGATGCGCAGCGCCAGACCATGCAGCGTTTCGCCTTCGAACTGGTCAAAGACAAAATTGCCCAGACTATAAGCCACAAAACCAGGCTCCCGGGATGGCTCGGTCATGGCGAGATCAGATCCAGAAAGAACAGCCGTCCCTTGTACCACATGGGGATGGTGACCAAGGATCAAGTCAGCGCCTGCGGCATACAGAATTTTCGCTGCCCGGATTTGAGCTGGATCGGGGTGGGTTTGGTATTCAACTCCCCAATGCATGTTGACAACCACCACATCGGCCTGTGGGCGAACTGCCCGAATCGCGGCGGCGGATTTTTCGGCATCATAACGGGTGGGTACCAGACCCACGATAGGGCGGCTGGGTACCGGGATCATGCTGAAGGCCAGAAAGGCGATTTTCACTCCATTGACATCTCGAAGGATCACGGGTTGGTCTGCGTCTGGGGCGGGGCTGATCCCGATGACCTCCAGGCCTGTTGATCCAAGCACACCCAGGGTATCTTCCAGGCCAGCCGTTTTTAGATCCAGTCCATGATTATTTGCCAGACTGAGCAGGTCAAACCCGGCCTCATGCAGCAGCTTCGGGACCTGCCTGCCCATCGCCAGGCGATACGGCTTGCCCGGAATGGATTGCGACAGCACCGCAGGGTCCTTGCCGGTCGGGGTCAGGACGCCTTCGAAGTTTCCAATGGTCAGATCTGCCGCGCTCAGCCACGAACTGACACCTGCCAGGGTTTGGGCATTGGCCCTCACAGTACGGCCCAGCATAATATCCCCCACCGCGACCATTTCCACCGGCAGCTCATCCCCCGTCAACGGCTGTCCGTTACGCAAGTATAACCAGGAATCTGGCAGAGGATCCGTGGCCGTACCCTGGGCTGCTGCCGGAGTGTATAGACCAGTTTGGGCGAGTAAACTGATTAATATCCCCAGGATCAAAAGTTTGACCATCCAGAATTTGATCCTGGGAGAATGAGCGCAGTTACCAGTTTGGCGGCTGATTGGCGTAAACCACATTGGTCACCTGCCAGTAACCGTCCTGGAATGTCAGGGTGTAGGTGGCATCCAGGGTGAATGGCCCTCGTTCGGCGATTGGAGGTTCGTCATAATTGGCATAATCTCCGCTGAATTGGTAGAGCTTATCCTGCCAGGTTTCGCGGACGGTAGCCACCGCCTGCGTAACGGACTGGCGATCCATCGAACGGAATTGGGTGTTGATGAGCTGGCGCCCGATATATTGTTTTGCGTTGAGCAGTGCCCGGAAATCCGCCTGGAATGGCTCTAGGACCGGATCCTCTACCGCTCCGTAGCCAAGTCCCCAATAAGCGTTTGTAATGGCCTGCTGTAAATTGAAGACTGCTCGGGTAAGCTGGATATTCTCCCCTTGCTCTGTGTAAAAGCTGGACATCCAATCGGCCAAGGGGGGCGCCTCGCCATTTTCGAGCATCGTTTGCCATTTTTCGTCTGTAAGACGGTCTTCAGCCGGCCAAGGAAATTCATACTGCGAGAAGACCCCGCCCCTGGCCACTTGTAAATAGGTGGAGCCATCCGCACTGACGATGGGTACTACCGCAAAAATCTGGTTGACGCGGCCGACGCCTTCTTCGAGGACCTTTGGACCGCCATCTGCGCCTGGGTCAGTGGCAACATCTGCCACCAGGGCGACCTGTTGTTCTTCTTCCAGGAATTTCGGGGCATTTGGGTCCTCGGTATCTGCTGTATCTGCGGCAGCCATGGTTAAGTGTTCAAGCTCGCCACCGTAATAGCGGACACGCTCATTTTCGGCCTCAGTGAGCGGCTCGCCGCGCAGTTCTTTTTCGGCAATTGTCTGCAAGGCGCCGGCAAGTTCTTCCAGGCGCATCAGACTATCTGCATCGCTTTCACTTAAAAGACCACGTGTTTCCAATCCGCTGCGTGTCATTTGGGTAAGCGCCAGCAGGCGGGCATAAAATTCAGGAACCGGCTCGACATAATTCGTAGGCGGTACGGGAGGGGGCGGCGGCGGTCCACCGCCCAGTTCAGCATAAGCCTGTTTCGCATACAAAATCGTGTCATGCTTCAACTCGGTCCAACTGCCCAGGGAGGTATTCAACTGCTTGTCAAGCCAGGCAGCGCTGCGCATAAACGCTGGGTAGTTTTCTGTTGGAACCTGGATTAAGGGAAAGAAGGTGTACAACCAGGTGTTGTACAGCGTCTCGGTCCATTCCGCTACATTCAGACTCGAGAGCCAGGAGCGCATCTTTTGCATTTGGGCGGCATAGTTTTCATACTTCGTTTCCCCCATCTGGTCGAGAATTTCATAGGCACGTTCAGAACCCATCGCCGCGAACAGGTCAAGCCCTTTTGGCAACCCGCGGCGATCTGTTGAGGTGCCGACGTTGCGATACATGAGTTGGCGGAAGATGTAAGCATCGGGTACAAACCGCTGGCCCATAAACCGCAGGCCTTTGGTGAGCTGGGTCTCATCGTCGGTGTCGTTAATCACCAGCCCCAGGATTTTCGGTGGAGGTAGTTGATTGGCCAATTCGATGAATTGGTCCAGGCGGGTATCATCCGCCAGGTCGTTCACCGAGGCCCCCTCCCCATACACTGCATTCATGACATCCTGGTATTGCATTGCGGTGAGATCATCACTGCGACCAACAAAGAACGCAGTTGGGTTGTAGAGATCTAGCCAGGCTTCCATCGCTGGCTTTCCTTCAACCTGGCTGTTCAGTAACGCATTTACCAGCAGGATCGCCGAACGGGTTTCCGCCTTCCCAACCTCGGGATCGCGTGCTTGGAGGCGGAAGGTCATGCGTCCATACCACATCATGCTCTTGAAGTAATTTTTGAGGTCTTCACTGAGCGTATAATGCCCGCGGGGGATATACTGGGTGTAATCTTCGCCGTTTTCCAGACCTGGAAAGATAGGCGATTGCAGCATGCCGCTGGCAGCTTCGATTAGATCCAACTCTGCTTGGACAAGTTCCACAGCATAGTCAGGGATCTGAATGTTCGGGTCGAGCAGCTTGCTGCCCACGCCGACGAAAGCTACACTACGGAGCGCAGCGTCTTCCCAGGGTCCGCCTTTGAGCTGCTGATACTGAGCATCCGTTTGTGCTAACAAAGCCTGGTTCAATTCGCTAAGGAGCGGAATAAAGCTTTGCACTTCAGCGCTGCGTAAAACTTTGTCAAATAGCAAGTGGTAGATATGCAAAAGGGAGTCGCTGGTAACAAAAATGGGTTGGTTATCATAGCGCGACTGCTCGTAAAGGCTAAAAAATTCCTTATCCGCCCCTGGACTAACCACAAAACCGTTATTCGCCAGAAGATCGAGCTGCTCTTGGGATAGCGCAAAAGGTATCTGCACGTTGCTCAGATCTTGTGCGGGCACAATTGCCGGGGGGACAGGTGCTGCAGCCACTGCAGGGAGCTGAAAGCTGGCAAATTTTGGCATTTCACTTAAGGGGATATCCAGGGATACAGATGCGGTTGGAGTTTCCTGCTGCGCGACGGTGGGGACAACTGAGGGAGCCTCAATCGCTGTCTTGCTGGGCTCTATCGATACTGGGGTGTCTGCAGGTATTGGGGTGGCTTTCGGTTTAGAGCAGGCGCTGAGGAGCACCACAAGAACGATCAATAGGCGCCAAAATGATCGAACCTTAGGGTTTTTCATTAATATCTCCTTAGAAAGCTTATCTTTATTCTAAGACGTCAAACAGGTGGAGATCGTTCCAATAAGAAACCTCCCAAGCAGATTATACTCCCTTCGAGATGCCCAGAACTTGCAGATGCCGACTTTTGGCTGCCGGGAGATCGCCCTCCAAGATCTTAGCTGCCCCAGGAGGTTAATGTGTGCTGTTTTGCCCATCTACTTGCGATTATAATAACCCCATGACCTGGGTAAAACGATCTTTTTTCTCTTCGCAAAACTTCACCGGGCATTTGCGAAAGCTTGAACACCGCATCGAAACGTTGGTAGAGGGCAGCGCCGCGCGCCTCTTCCCCACTAGCCAAACGCGCCACGAATTGGCCTTGCGCCTGGTGGAAGCAATGCGCCAGGGCATTCAAACAGGTCAGGCAGGCGAATCGATCTGTCCGAATTTATTTGTGCTCCAGGCGAGCCCACAGCAAGCCGCCGGACTGGCGGGCGACCCAGGTTTGTTAGACGCCCTCATCCAGACCTTGTATGAGGAGGGCGATGAAGCAGGTTGGCATTTTGCTGGGCAGCTAGCGATCCGAGTGAGTGAAGTGGCGGATTTGCCGGCTGGAGAGTTGCGGGTCCAGGCCTATCACAGCCAGTCCGGACTGCCCAGCACAATTGCAGTGGAAACACAGCGGTCCGGGAACCCGCCAGCCGCCTTACCTTCGAATGCTTTTTTTATCGTCGATGGCGTCGAGGTGGTTACACTCCGCCAGGCTGTGATAAACATTGGCCGGCGCGGCGATAACCACCTCGTGATCGATGATATTCGGATCTCTCGTGTGCATGCGCAACTTCGCGCCGCCCATGGCCAATATGTAATTTTCGACCTGGACTCTGCGGGTGGAACCTGGGTGAATGGTGAAAGAGTACACCAATGCACCCTGCAGCCTGGTGATGTGGTCTCGCTTTCGGGAGTTCCGCTTGTTTATGGTCAGGATGCAGAAACTCCCAATGATACCTTGAAAATGCAAACAGGCTGACCTGGACTGCCTGCTTTCAAGGCTATGACCAAGAATACGAGTATTATTGATGTTAGGGATCATTTTATTAACCTTACGAGTTTTAGCGGCGGGAGCCTTGTTCCTGTTTTTGGGATGGGCGTTTCGCTTGCTTTGGCTGGATTTGAAAGCCCAGGCCGGCCCTATTGCCGCCGGTATCCCTGAGCTCATGTTGATTCCATTGGTTCATCCGGATCACGAGAGCTATATACCGGCTTCAGCAGAGGTTATGATTGGGCGAGACCCTGCCTGTGATCTACATATCATTGATCAAACGATTTCAGGTCAGCATGCTCGTTTGGTTTATCGACTGAGCCAGTGGTGGGTCGAAGATCTGCAATCTACGAACGGCACTTTTTTGAACCAGGCCGCGGTTTCTCATCCTATCGTATTAACCAGCGGCGATGAGCTGCGATTTGGCCAGGTGTCTTACCAGGTGTCTATCTCGACTGTGCCATCTGCTATTACGCCTTCCTTGATAGCGTCCAACATTGAACCTACGCTGAAATTACCAGAATGATAACCGGAGAGAAAGATGCCTGAATTAACTCCTACTTTAGCAGTGATCGGCGGCTCTGGGCTGTACAGCATGCCCGGTCTGGAGGGTGTCCAAGAACATAACCTCGATACCCCTTTTGGCAAGCCCAGTGCCCCAGTGATTACAGGCATGATGGAAGGCGTCCCGGTGGCTTTCCTGGCTCGCCATGGTTTAGGACATCATATCTCACCCAGTGAGGTAAACTATCGGGCGAATATCTATGCCTTAAAGGCGCTGGGCGTTGAACAAATCCTCAGCATCAGCGCCTGCGGCTCACTGCGTGAAGATTTTGTCCCAGGCGATATTGTAATCCCAGACCAATTATTCGATTTCACTCGCCAACGCAAGGGAAGCTTCTTTGGCGATGGGTTGGTGGTTCACGTTAGCGTCCCAGAGCCATTTTGCCGCCAGTTTTCTGAACGCCTTCAGGCTGCAGTGGATGACACCGGAACGAAGATGCATCGTAGTGGAACATTGATTACTATTGAAGGACCCCGATTTTCTACGCGCGGAGAATCAAACGTATTTCGCGGCTGGGGAATGGCGTTAATTGGCATGACGACCTCGCCTGAAGCCTTTCTCAGCCCGCGAGGCAGAGTTATGCTACGCGGTTATGGCGCATGTCACTGATTACGATGTCTGGCACATTAGTGAGGAACCCGTAACAGTAGAAAAAGTCATCGAGATCCTAAATCGCAATACAGGTATCGCCCAGAAGGTTGTGCGTAACATGGCGCTCAGTCAGGCTGGCCTTCAGCGCACCTGCGCTTGTGGTCACGCCTTGGCCGAAGCCCTGATCACTCGTCCAGAAGTTGTTCAGGCTGAAACCCGCCATCGTTTAGACCTTTTAGTGAAGAAATACCTGGCTTGATCCCGATTGCGAATTCCACTCCCACAGATCGCGCTGAAGGCCGCTTGCTCAATCTTGCGGCCTTATTTTTGGGATTGTACAGCCTGGCGCTCAGCCTGGCGCCGGTGGTGCGTGGGCGTTCTCTACAAACCGCGCCCGATCTGGGTCATTGGCTCGGCTTTGCAATCTGGTTAGCGCTCTTCAATCTGCTGCACATCTTCAGCGCTCGCCGGCTGCCAAATCGCGACCCGTTTCTACTACCCATTGCCGGAATGTTGACGGGTTGGGGTCTGCTTACGATATTCCGATTGTTTCCTGATTTTGGTTTACGGCAAACCGTATGGTTGGTGATTGTCGTTGGACTATTCCTGTTTGGTTTACGCTTATCGCCGGACTTTCGTTTTCTACGGCGCTATAAATACTTATGGTTGGTGGGTGGAATACTTCTCACTGGGCTCACTTTTATTTTGGGCGTAAACCCACTTGGTTATGGCCCGCGCATGTGGTTGGGGGGCTTGGGAATTTATATCCAGCCTTCTGAACCGCTAAAGCTGCTGCTGATCATATACCTGGCGGCCTACCTTGCAGATCGGATGGCGCTGCCAGGAGGTGACGGCGAAGCTCAGCGTAGATCGCTGCTGCCGCTCCTCGCGCCCACCCTGGTGATGACAGGGTTAGCGCTGCTGCTGTTAGTGGTCCAACGCGACTTAGGTACAGCATCGATCTTCTTGTTCTTATATGCTGTGATCGTATATGTCGCTTCTGGCCGCCGCCGCGTAGCCCTAGCAGCGGTTGCTATTTTGATTGCCGCCAGCGCCGCAGGGTATTTCTTGTTTGATGTCGTCAGGGTGCGCTTCGATGCCTGGCTTAATCCCTGGTTAGATCCCAGTGGTCGTTCTTATCAAATTGTTCAATCTCTGTTAGCCGCAGCGAATGGCGGCCTGGTGGGGCGAGGCCCAGGCCTAGGTAATCCTGGCCTGGTCCCCGTAGCCCATTCCGATTTTATCTTTGCGGCAATCTTTGAGGAAACCGGTCTGGTTGGGGCAATCGGTTTGATTCTGCTCCTTGCGTTCTTGGCCGATACGCGGTTTTCGCAGCGCATTGCGCGCGTCAGATGCTTTCCAGCGCTACCTGGCTGTCGGATTGACTGCTTATCTGGTTGGCCAGAGCTTTTTAATTATCGCTGGCAACTTACGTCTACTGCCCCTGACCGGCGTCACCCTGCCGTTTGTCTCGTATGGAGGATCGTCGTTGGTGGTATCGATGATCTCCCTGCTTTTATTGATTTTAATCAGCGGCGCCGCTCCGGGGCGTGCCCTGAACGCCTCTGCCTCTCGGCCTATTCGACAGGTTGGCGGATTGCTCTTGATTGGGTTAGCCGCGGCAGCATTTATCGCTGGCTGGTGGGCAGTGGTTCGCGGACCAGCCCTTCTAGCGCGCAGCGATAACCCTCGCCGTTCGATCAACGATCGCTTTGTGCGCCGCGGTTCTATCCTTGACCGCCGGAACCAGTGCGATTAACCTGAGCGATGGCCAGCCTGGCGAGTATGTCCGCCAATCGCTCTACCCAGATTTAGGTCCGGTTGTAGGCTATACGGATCCGATTTATGGGCAGGCTGGTTTAGAAGCCAGCCTGGATGGTTACCTGCGCGGTTTACAGGGCAACCCACTGGCGACAATCTGGTGGAGCAGCCTGGTTTACGGCCAACCCCCTCCAGGCGTGGATGTGCGCACAACGCTGGATCTGGACCTGCAATCCAATGCAGATCGTCTTCTGGCTGGGCGCAAAGGGGCGCTGGTGTTGTTGAATGCGCATACCGGCGAAATCCTGGCAATGGCTTCGCATCCGACTTTTAATCCAAATCGCCTCTCAGAATTGGGGGAGGCTTTGCTGCAAAACCCAGATGCGCCGCTGCTTAACCGCGCTGCTCAAGGTCTCTATCCATACGGAGCTAGTCTTGGAGCGCTGCTCCTGGCGAAAACCGAACCAAGCGGATCTCTCCCTGCCTCAACTGCATATGCATCTTACCCACTCGGCGATCAGGCGCTGCATTGCGCACATAAATCCGGCGGATTATCATGGTCGACTTTAATTGCCCAGGGTTGCCCTGGACCGGTCGCCGAGCTTGGAAAGAAATTAGGAAGCGAGGCGTTAACCGCATTTTTTAGCGAATTGGGTTTATACGCTCCGCCGCTGACATACCTGCCCGTAAATAGCGGCAGCCGCCCCAATTCGGGCGAGGCAGGCAATCTGGCTTTAGGAACCGGACAGCTCGCCAGTCCATTGCAGTTGAGTGTCGCCGCAGCCGCCTTGAGCGCTGGCGGTACCCGCCCAGCAGTTCAATTGGTCAGTGCAGTGAGAGAGCCAGAACGCGGCTGGGTGCCCCTCCTGGCGCAGGAAACCCCTCAGCGGGTTTTATCTGAATCGCAAGCGAACCAGGCTGCCACCGATCTTGCTGCTGCCGGTCAGGCATTCTGGCAGAGCCTGGCGGTTGCTCCGCATGACAGTCAGGCGGTTACCTGGTATTTAGGCGGTACCCTGCCGGACTGGAAAGGAACTCCGCTGTCATTGGCACTCTTGCTGGAAGAGGAAAACCCTTCTTTAGCAGAAGAAATAGGGCAAAAAATGCTCTTGGCCGGGATGGGAAAATAATATCCTTGGAGGCTCGTCATGCTCAATAAGCAAATGCTTTATTTTGATGATCCCTTGTTGTTAGAATTCCAGGCCAGGGTGGTGGAAATCAAAAAACTAGCCGATGGCCGCGTGGGTGTCCTGCTGGATCGCAGTTACTTTTATCCGACAGGCGGCGGGCAAGAACACGACACCGGCACGCTTAATGAAGCGCGAGTGATTGACGTATTCAAAACGGACGAAAGCGAGCTGGTCGTGCATATCGTCGACCGGGCGCTGCAGATCGGGGAGGTTCTCGGTAAGATCGATGCTGGGAGGCGTTTACGACATATGCAGCACCATACGGCTCAGCACCTCTTAACCCAGTGCTTTGTCCACCTGTTTGACCTGGACACACTGTCGGCCAATATTAACGGTTACTCGCCATCCACGCTTGATCTTCCAACATTTGACCTGAGCAAGGATCAGCTTGAACAGGCTGAAAATCTGGCCAATCAATTCATTTATGAAAACCGGGCGGTGCGGTCTTATTTCGTCTCGCCCGACGAGCTGTCCGGGCTGCCGCTGCGTCGGGCGCCAAAAGTCAGCAAAGATATTCGCATCGTCGAAATCGAAGGTTTTG
This sequence comes from uncultured Chloroflexia bacterium, assembly GCA_963770655.1. Taxonomy (GTDB): domain Bacteria; phylum Chloroflexota; class Anaerolineae; order Anaerolineales; family UBA4823; genus CAZAGA01. The sequence goes on from CAVYQO010000006.1 coordinate 419,977, forward strand.
ATTACACTCCTTGCGGTGGGACGCACTGTGCAGCCACAGGGCAGATTGGCGTGATCAAAATTGTCAAAACTGAAAAACAAAACGAGCGTACCCGAGTGCATTTCGCTGCCGGCTGGCAAGCCCTGGAACTCTTCCAGGACAGCTATGCGACGGTCAGCGGCCTTGCCGCAGCGTTAAGTATCGGTCAAAGCGAATTAAGTGGGATGGTGCTGCGCCAGGCCGAAACCTTACAAAAGATCCAGAAGGAGCTTCAATCCAGGCAAATAGAAATGCTGACTTGGGAGGCTGAGCGCCTGACCCAAGGCGCTGAACAAATCATTGCGCATCAGGTTGTTCTGGCAGTTTTCGAAGGCCGGAGCCCGGGCGAGGTACGCCTGTTGAGCAGCGAGCTGGCAAAGAAACCCGGTGTAATTGGGGTGCTGGCATCCACAGATGGGCAGAAATTCTCGTTGGTGGTGAGCTGTGCTGAGGGCAGCGGCCTGGCAGCTCGAGATCTGCTGGCTGTGCTGCTGGCGGCTTTCAACGGGCGGGGCGGTGGAGACGCCCGGTTGGCGCAGGGTGGCGGCATCACTCAGGATACTCAACTCCTAAAAAGCAACTTGCGCTCCCAAATAGATGACTATTTCAAAAAAGCTGCCTCATAGTCATCTGTCGTCGTACTCGGTAAAACCAGCATTATACAAGCGGGCATAGATTCCTCCCGAGCGGAGTAGATCGCTATGGGAGCCCTGCTCAACAATCTGTCCCCCCTCCACGACGACGATCCTATCGGCGTTGTTCACCGTCGATAGGCGATGCGCAATGACGAAAGCTGTTCGCCCTTTGAGCAAGCGGGCGAGGGCGTCTTGAATTGCTCGCTCAGTATGTGTGTCCACACTCGAAGTAGCTTCGTCTAGAATCAGGATGCGTGGATCAGCAAGCAGCGCGCGAGCGAAAGAAATCAACTGGCGCTGCCCCACTGATAGGGAGACGCCGCCTTCTTCGACAACAGTGTCATAACCCTGCGGTAGACGCCGGATGAAATCATCCGCACCGATCGCCAGGGCAGCCGCCTCCAGCTCGCTCCGGCTGGCCTCCAAACGACCGAATTGAATATTTTCAGCAATCGTGCCGGCAAACAGGAATGGATCCTGGAGGACAATTCCCATCTGGCTGCGCAGGCTTTTTTGATGCACCTGGCGCAGATCATAACCATCTACCCTCAGGCAGCCCTCGCTAGGATCGTGGAAACGGCTGACCAGCTTCACCAGGGTTGACTTGCCCGCTCCAGTCTTACCCACCAGCGCAACTGTCTCGCCAGCCGATACTTCCAGGTTGATGCCGGTCAGCACTGGCGTCGGATCGTCGGAATAATGGAAGGAGACATTTTCAAAGGTGACCTGTCCCTGGATGACTGGTAGATCCATAGCGTCGGGCTGATCTAAGACCTCGCCTGGTGTGTCTAATAAGGCAAAAATCCGTTCTCCTGCCGCCATTGTTGATTGAAAGCCATCGTAGCGTTGGCTCAAATCGCGCACGGGTTCGAAGAACCGCTGCAGGTATAGCACAAAAGCTACTAGCACACCTGCCGAAATGGTCGCGCTCTCACCCCAAAATCCTAATACTGCAAATCCACCCAACAGGACGACCAGGGCTACCGCCAGAGAACTTAGAAAGTCAATGGAAGCCGGATAGGCTGCTGCCACTCGCGCGGCTTTTAGGTTCTGCTCCAGGTTGTTCTGATTAACGACCTCGCTGAAGTTGCGATAGTTGACTTCCTGGCGGGAAAATGCCTGGACTACCCGAACACCATTGATATTCTCGGCCAGAGCTGAATTTACCCAACTGATCGCGGTGCGGACCCGGCGATAATTTTCTCGGGCGGATTTCCGAAACCAGTTCGTAATCAAGATCATCACCGGCAGCACCGCAAAGCTGATCAAGGAAAGACGGACATTCATCAACAGCATGGCAATGATGATAAAAATCAGTGTGAATAGATCGCGAGCGATCGCCAAGAGCGCCCAGGTAATAAATTCTCGCACAACGCTGACATCGTTGACGACGCGCGTGATGACCCTTCCAACACTGAAACGACTGTAAAAACCCAGAGATAACCCTTGGAGATGTCCGAAAAGCTGCTCGCGCAGATCGTAGATCACCGATTGGCCAACCCGCGCCATGATATTAACCCGGACATAGATTGAGGCCCACTGTATCACTGCCGTCAGCAGGTATAACAGGGCAATGTTGCGTAAAGCAGTGATATCCCCTGCTTCCATTCCCAGATCAACCGCTTTGCCGACCAGAAACGGCCCCATTGCCGCCGCGGCTGAATTTACGATCATCAGCGCCAGTGAAAACCATAATCGTGCCTGGTATGGTCGCATAAAGACCGCAATCCGACGGCTTACCTGTGGATCGAAGCCTTTCAACAAGATATCTTCATCACCCTGGCTGGCTTGGGTCATCGGTTCATCCTGGTATTTTTTGAGATGCAACGAGAAACATCGCGTTCAGATGCTTCTTTACGCTCGTTCTTCATCCGTGTCAATCCTGGACCAAATATTGGTCGAAACCGCCTCCAGTTGCTCCATCTGCTCCTGGAATTCTTCTTGATCCTTTAGCTGTAGCTCGTAAATTTCTGTGTATAAGCCGCCCTTCTGCAACAATTCTCGATGGGTCCCGCGTTCAACGATCTGGCCCTGGTCGAGCACGATGATTTGGTCGGCTCGCCTGACGGTTGAAAGCCGGTGAGCGATGATAAACGTTGTCCGGCCCTCCATCAACTCCGTGAGGGCCAGCTGAATCAGGCGTTCGGTTTCAGTATCCACGCTTGAGGTCGAATCGTCCAGGATAAGAATTCGTGGGTTCAGCAACAGCGCCCGAGCAATTGCCACTCTCTGGCGTTGCCCACCCGATAGGGTTACCCCTTTTTCACCGACAACGGTTTGGTAACCCTTGGGGAGCCCAAGGATAAACTCATGCGCTTGTGCTGCCCTGGCGGCGTTCTCAATTTGATCCTGACTTGCTTCGGACCTTCCAAAGGAAATGTTCTCTGCTATGGTTGCCGAAAACAGCATGGAAGTCTGCAGAACGATCCCTATCTTTTGGCGCAGCGACTGGAGCTCAATCTGGCGCACGTCTACCCCATCCACGAGGACCCTTCCCCGGCTGACGTCATAAAACCGGGGTATCAGATTGATCAGCGAGGTTTTCCCGGAACCGGTTGGTCCGATCAAAGCAATCACCTGATTGGGCTCGACAGTCAGCTCAATATTTTCAAGAGCGGGTATATTTTGATCCCGATATTTAAAATCAACAGCCTGGAATTCGACTTTGCCAGCTACTTCGGAAAATTGCACCGCTCCAGCAGGAGATTGGATCTCGGGCACTAGATCCAAAATTTCATAAGTGCGCTGGATGCCCGCAACCGCCTCGCCTGCTGAGTTTACCAGCCAGGCTAATTGCTGAGCTGGCAAGGCCAGGAGCAGTAAGTAACCATTAAAGGCCACCACCTCGCCGACAGTCATCTGCCCTTCGATCACCAACTGCCCGCCGAACCACAGGATCAGGATAGTCCCCAAGGTAACCAGGAACATCGTGGTCGGCATTATTTTACTGAACTCACTCATTACTTTGACCCGGGCGTTATATAAAACCCGGTTTGCTTTGCTGAAGCGCTCGATTTCGTATAATTCCCGGGCGAACAGCGCGGACTACCTGTACCCCACTGACATTCTCCTGAACCCGCGTCGATAAGTCTCCAAGCGCATGATCGACTTTGTAAAAATAGCCGCCCACTCGCTTGCCAAAATTTGTGGTGATCAAAACTAATGGAATCATTGGCAGCAAGGCAATTAGGGCTAATTCTGGTTGGGCGCGAAATAGGATGACGCAGACCCCAATGGTGATCAAAGCCAGCCGGGCAGATTCAGCAATTGTAAAACCGGTGAAGCGTTCAATGGCGCGCACATCTTCGATGCAGCGACTAATCAACTGTCCCGATTGGGAGTGGTCATGGAAGCTGAACGGCAGGTATTGGATGTGATTATATAAGCTGTTGCGTAGGTCATAACCAACGTGAGCAGCAATCCACTCGCTCAAATAGCGCTGCGCATAGCTCAACCCGGCATGCGCAATGCCGATCATCAAAATCACACCTGCAGAGAGGGCAAGATATCCGATTTCCTGGTTTGCCAGGCCAATATCGATCACCTGTTTGATGATATATGGGATTGACAGGTCGGCTGCGGTTAGCAGGAGCAGGCAGACAAACAATAAACTAACCGTGAGCCTGTATCGACGTAGAAATGGCGCCAGGCGGAGTAAAGACCTCATCAGTGGATACGCCTCAATTTTCGACTATAGATCGTTCGAAGCTAATTCGTTTCTGATCGGTGATCTGTGGTTTGCCTGTTGGTTCGCTTTCGACAGCCTGGCCCGGTTCCGGCAGCGGCGCAAGGTAAAACAGAACTGCAGAAAGATGGATCCAACCTGGCTGCATCTCACCACGCAGATGCATGGTCAGTTCGATCTGGCGGGTCATACTTTCGATAATGCTGGCGCTGGCCAGCATCTGCCCATCCAAATCTTGGATCGTCAGCTCTGCGCTCGGTCGTTTCTGAAAGGGATCAACTTCCAAGAAGACGCGAACCCGCCGGCCATCGGGCCAGACCTCGGCGCGTAATTGTCGGATGCGCACCTCTTCTGGTGGCAAGGGGATTTCATCTGGATCTTGAAAGAAAATGTCCATCGCTGACTTCTATTATAACCGCCTCATTTAATCAATCGCACACGGTATATTCATCTGATGGAAATAAAAATCGCCAGGATGTTGTGTTCATCCTGGCGATTTTTATGATCTCAGTTATCTAACCCGCCATAAACGCCAGCCCTACCGTGCCCGGTCCGGCATGTGTACCTACTACCGGGCTGACCTCGGCCAGGACGCTTTCCACCGGGTGCAGCAATTTACTGGCTTCTTCTAGAAGCAATTGAGCATCGTCCGGGGAGTTCGCGTGCAGGGTAGCCAGGCGCACCGGAGTCCGCCCGCCAATCCGCTCACCGATAATTTCTACCACCCTGCTGAGCGATTTGCTGCGGGTGCGCACCTTCTCGATCCCTTCTACTTTGCCGCCGGTTACTTCCAAAATGGGTTTAATGTTGAGCGCTGCCCCCAGGAAGCGGCTTCCGCCGCCGATACGCCCACCCCGATACAGGAACTCGAGCGTATCCACCGCGAACACCACACCTACCTGGTTCCTGGCTTGCTCTGCCAAGGCTTTGGCTTCAGCCATACTCGCCCCGGCTTCGATCGCCCGCGCGGCTGCCAGGACAATGAACCCCAACGCCATCGCTGTGGTGCGCGAATCTACGATTTCGATTTTCGCCCCAGGAAATAATTCTTTGGCCTGAACCGCCGAAGCAATTGTCCCCGAAAGATCATTCGAGAGCAGGATCGCCAGTACCTCGTTGCCTTGATCAAGCTGAGCCTGGAAGGCCTCCAGGAAAGCCTTGGGCGTCACTTGCGAGGTAGACGGCATGGTCTTGGATCCTTTTAAACGGGTATAGAATTCAACGGGCTGAATGTCAACCCCATCGTTGAAAGTCTCTTCCCCCCAAATTAAAACTTGCGGAGCGACGCTGATCCCATATTGAGCGACAAGGTCTCTAGGGATATAAGCAGTGCTGTCAGTCACGATTGCTACTTTTGCCATGATAGCTCCTAGTTAAAAAATATTTTTTATGACGGAAAAAATGAATACTTCGATACTAACCATATTAACCCGTTTTAGGGAAAATGGTTGCGAGACCGAAGTAAACACTCACTTTGTGGTTATCCCCAATTTGAACCAGATGGTTAGTCTTTCTGAGATTAAGGGTGGCTGATTGACTCGGCGATGTGCTCGGCCGTTTCGCCCACCCCAATTAACAGGCCGGATCTTTGATTGTTTAACCAGGGCATCCCTACAAAATAAATACCTGGGACGTTTGTCACCCCTCGATCCTGAATTGGAAAACCTGCGCTGTCGAAAATCGGCAGTTTGACCAGGCTAAAATCAAAATGGAAACCCGTCGCCCAAACGATGACTGTGACTCCCGCCGCGCCTAAATCTAATTCGCGGATTTCTTCCACCAGATATCCATTGCGCAGCTCAGGCAATGTTTCGGCGGGAATGACCAATCCCTGTCTCTGAATGAATTCATCAATCACTTTCAACAATCCAGCTTCGAATTGGTCAGCCTTTGCAAGGTTTTCTTTCAAATTGGAGTCCAACCAAATTTTATGCCCTTCAGCACCTTGTATCCGCCCCAGTAGAATTACCCCATCGCGAGCAAATTGGTGCAGATTAAGTGTATGACCGCCATCCCGACCGCTGAGATGCGGGTTACCTGCAAACCTGGCATTTGGGGAAGGAAGCATGTCGGGAGTCCGATTAAAGAAACCTGTCTGGTTCAGCCAGTCATACATATCCTTGCCTCGATATCTGCGTGGAGCGCGTCCAGCTGATCCTGTGGCTAGATAGACCTTGCGTCCATTTTGATATAGCTCTTCTGCAATCTGGCAGCCGGATTGGGCGCTGCCCACCACCAGCACCGCGCCTGGCGGGAGCGCTCGCGGGTTGCGGTAATCACTGGATGAAATCTGGGTGATGTCGGCGGCAAGATTGGCGCTGAATGCAGGCTGTTTGGGTCGCTGATAAAGACCGCTAGCAACCACCACATTTTGAGCTGCCAGGGTGGTACTTTCGGTGTGAACATAAAAACCATTTCCTTGCGACCCAGGCTCGACGGCGGTTGCGCAGGTCTGATACTGCACGGGTAGGTGAAAGCGATCTACATATTGTTCGAATCGGGTTACGATCTCATCCCGCGGCATGAAGCTATCTGGATCCGCCCCCTGATATTCAGCGCCAGGCAATCGAAAAGCCCAATTCGGCGTTACCAGCGTAAAAGAGTCCCAGCGTTCGTTTCTCCAGGTGTTTCCCGCCTGGGCTGCTTGTTCAAGGACGAGATGCTCTCGGCCACTCTGGCTCAAGTAGTAACTTGTGGCTAGACCACCTTGTCCACCGCCAATAATAATTGTTTCAATTTTGCCGGTCATCTTTTCCTCCATGTCATTGCACTGGCAAACGGGTTCATGATTTATCGATTCTACTGGAATATTCGGATTTAAACAATCTTGATTATCGCAATATCTCTCTACATTAAAAAACGCTTTCAATTCTGCAGCGATAAGATCGAAAAAATTCGGCGAATACACCTTGACCTTATACCTTTTCCAGGCTAAAATTCAATGCTATGTTTGAGAACCTGACCGAACGGTTAAATGAAGTATTTAAAGGGCTGCGGCGGCGTGGAAAGCTTTCCGAGTCCGATGTGGATGCCGCAATGCGTGAAGTCCGCCTGGCCTTGTTAGAGGCGGATGTTAACTATACCGTGGTCAAAGACTTTGTCAGCCGGGTGCGCGAACGCTCCATCGGCGCTGAAGTCTCGAAGGCGCTCAACCCCGGCCAGCAAGTAATTAAGATTGTCAATGAAGAGCTGATCGCCACGCTAGGACCTGCCGAGCGTTTGAATCTCAGTGGCCCTCGTCCACACGTTCTGATGCTGGTCGGTCTACAGGGCTCTGGTAAGACCACTCACGCCGGTAAGCTGGGCCGCATGCTGCGCGCCCAGGGTGAGCGAGTCATGCTGGTTGCCTGCGATCCCTACCGGCCTGCGGCCGTTCGCCAGTTGGAGACCCTGGGCGAGCGCCTGGACCTGCCAGTTTACTTCGAGCCTAACCAACCGCCGCCAGTGGTCGCGGCCAATGCCGTCGATAAAGCCCAAAAAGGCGGCTATACGATCGTTATTCTCGATACCGCCGGCCGCTCACAACTAGATGTTCCGCTCATGGACGAATTGCGCGCTCTGCGCAGCAAAGTGAACCCGGGTGAAATTTTGTTGGTAGCAGACGCGATGGTGGGCCAGGAGGCGGTCAATATCGCCAAAGGTTTCCGAGATGTCATTCCACTCTCCGGGCTGATCCTGACCAAGATGGATGGCGATGCCCGCGGCGGTGCGGCGATCTCGATCAGGGCTGTAACCGGCATACCGATCAAATTCCTTGGCACTGGCGAAGCATTAGATGCTTTGGAAGCTTACGACCCTGGTCGCTTGTCCGGGCGGATCCTGGGCATGGGCGATATGCTCGGTCTCATCGAGCGCGCTGAAGCAGCCTATGACGAAAAAAGCGCCCGTGAACAGGCTGAAAAGCTCATGTCTGGCGAATTCAGTCTCGAAGATTTTGCCAACCAGCTTCGCCAGCTTCGTAAAATGGGTCCCCTGGGCCAGCTTCTGGATATGATGCCCGGCGGAATGGGCCAGCTTGCCCGTCAAATCTCACCGCAAGACGCCGAGCGGCAGCTTAAGATGACTGAAGCCATTATCAGCTCGATGACTCTTCGTGAACGCCGCCACCCAGACCTGTTAAACGCCTCTCGCCGCCGGCGGATTGCTCGCGGCTCTGGCACAGATGTCCAAGATGTCAACCGCTTAATGAAGCAGTTTCGTGAAGCGCAGAAATTGTTTAAAACAATAAAGAAATCAGGCATGCGCGGGCTGCCGCGGATGTTTGGATAAATTTACCTGAGATAATGAGTGTGCAATGCAGGCAGATTGCCTCGCAAAGAATGCTCGCAATGACAGTTAAGGAGAAAAAGTTTATGGTTCGTATTCGTCTACGCCGCGTTGGCGGCAAAGGTCAGCCCAGCTATCGTATTGTGGCCGCCGAGAAGGAGTCCCCGCGTGATGGTAGGTTCCTTGAAATCCTGGGTTTCTACAACCCTCGCACCCAGCCTGCAACTATCGAATTGAAAGAAGACCGGATCTATACCTGGATGGATAACGGCGCCCAGCCCAGTGATTCTTGCTCGCAGGTTTTTCGCTCGGCTGGCCTATCAGCCCGTTATGAGCGTTATAAGAATGGTGAAGCTGTGGATATCCTGATGGCTGAAGCAAAGTCAGCTGCGGCAGTTCGCAACATCAACCCAAAAACCACGCAAATATCCTGATCGAGATTAACGCTGAAAAACGATGAAAGAACTCATTGAGTATATCGCCGCCTCCTTGGTGGATGATCCCACTCTGGTTAGCGTCACCCAAGAACGCTTTGGTTCGCAAATTGTGCTTAAGCTAAACGTTGCCAAGGAAGATATGGGCCGGATCATCGGAAAGAGCGGTCGTGTCGCCAACGCCATGCGTGTATTGCTGCGCGTGGCGGCTGCCCAGGAAGGAAAACGGGTGACCCTGGATATTATCGAGCCGCGATGAGCGCAGATAACCAGGATCCACTTATGCAATCCCGCGCAGGCTCGCCGCTCGAGAGCGAGCCTGTATTCTTAGTAGTCGGCAAGCTTCGCCGGGCGCATGGAGTGCACGGGGAAATGGTATTTGATATCCACACTGATTTCCCTGAGCGGCTTCGCCCTGGGGTATTGGTCTATATCGGTGATGACTATCAGCCTTTTCGCATACGAACGCGCCGGCCAAATGGCACCACCCTGCTGCTCTCTTTTGCTTCGATAGGTACGCCTGAGCAGGCTGCCCCGTATCGAAATCAGTTCGTTTACGTGCGCGCCGATGACCGTCCACCGCTCCCAGAAGGCGAATATTATCATCACCAGCTTTTGGGCCTTCAGGTAATCAACGAAGACGGACGAGTTCTGGGAAAGCTGGTTGAAATTCTAAATTCGCCTGCAAATGATGTCTATATCGTTCAGCCAGAAACCGGACCGGAGATTCTTTTACCGGCGATCGAATCCGTGATTCTAGCAATTGATTTAACCCAGGGGCATATCCGAGTGCATCTGCTGCCGGGTCTGCTCCCAGAATAGAATTTTGTTCATGGATGCTGACAAGCGCTATTGGGTGGGATTTAACCTGGTAAAAGGTATTGGTGCAGCCCGAATGCGTCTGATTCTGGATGCTTTTGGCGATGCGCGTAGTGCCTGGGAAGCCTCTCCGGAATTACTCCAGTCTGCAGGGCTCACCCCTAAGGTTTTGGAAACCCTCCTCAAGGTGCGGGCGAGTGTATCACTTGACCTCGTTTGGGAGCGGATTCAAGCGCAGGGCATAAATGTATTAACTTGGGACGATGCAGAATACCCAGCTCGCCTTACCGAAGTTCCGCAGCCTCCACCGGTGCTCTATTTGCGCGGTGAACTGGCGCCAGCGGACGACTTTTCGGTGGCGGTTGTAGGTACACGCCGGGTAACTGCGTATGGTAAACAGGTCGCTGAAGAGATCGCTGCCCATCTCGCTCGCTGCGGTGTGACAGTAGTCAGCGGACTGGCCCGTGGGGTGGATGCGTTGGCGCATAGGGCAGCCATCCAGGCGGGTGGACGCACCCTGGCGGTATTGGGCTGCGGGGTAGACCGGATTTATCCTCCTGAAAATCGCCAACTGGCTGAACAAATCTGCCAACATGGGGCCATGCTCAGTGACTATGCTCCGGGCACAGCCCCGGATGCAGCTAATTTTCCTCCCCGCAACCGGATTATTTCCGGACTTTCGCGAGCTATTGTGGTTGTAGAAGCGGGTCAATCCAGCGGTGCATTAATTACCGCAGCATTTGCGGCCGAACAAGGCCGCGAAGTATTTGCCGTGCCAGGCAATATTTATGCGCCTCAATCCATCGGCGCCAATCTGCTTATTGAACAGGGCGCACGACCTTACCTGAGCTGTGCAAAATTGCTCGATATTCTGAATCTGACCCAGGCAGTGGAACAGGGAATCGCTCGAGTGGTGCTGCCCGGTGACGCTGTTGAAGCGCAACTGTATGCCGCCTTGAGCAACGAGCCGCTGCATGTCGACGAGATCCGCCAGCAGACCGAGCTGCCCATTGAACAGGTCTCGGCGGCGCTGGTTATGATGGAACTAAAAGGTCTGGTACGCCAGGTTGGTGGAATGCAATATGTTGCTGTGCGCGAAGCCGGACAGCACTATGATATTGAGTAGACATTGCTAACTGGCCACTTGGAGAAAAAAATGCTTGAACATTATTATGCTGTGATCATGGCTGGCGGCGGCGGTACCCGTTTATGGCCGCTTTCGCGTCAGGCACGGCCGAAGCAGATGCTGGCGCTCTTCGACGAGCGGAGCATGTTCCAAACAGCCGTAGACCGGATTCGCCAGCTTTTCCCGCCAGAGCGCATTTTTGTGGTCACAGTCCAGGAACAAGCCCAGGAACTTCAAGCCCAGTGCAGTGAAATTCCGATTGAAAATTATTTGATTGAACCAGCCGCTCGGGGCACGGCCTCGGTTGTCGGCCTGGCTGGCGTCGCCTTGCAGCAGATTGACCCGCAAGCAATTATGGCCGTTCTTGGCTCGGATCATTTCATAGCCGACGAGGCGCGCTTTCGCCAGATCTTGCACACTGCTGGCAAGATAGCCATGGATGGTAATCTCGTCACCCTTGGAATCCAACCGGCCTCAGCTTCAACGGGTTTTGGTTATATTCAGCGGGGGTCTTTAGCGGCAGATGTTGACGATCGCAAAGCCTACCAGGTAATCCGATTTAAGGAAAAACCAGATCAAGAGCAGGCTGACAAAATGATTGCCGATGGCCAGCATTTGTGGAATTCAGGAATGTTCATTTGGCAGGTTAAAGATATTCTGAATGAAATCCAGCGTCAGATGCCGGAGCTGTTTTCCGGCTTGAGACAGATCTCTCAGGCCTGGGGGACCTCCCAAGCGCAGGAAGTTGTTGCCCAGGTATGGACAGGTCTGCGTAACGAAACGATTGACTACGGCATCATGGAACATGCTCAAAAAGTAGTTGTTTTACCTGCAGCTGGCTTGGGTTGGAGTGATGTGGGCAGCTGGGATTCTCTCTTCGATCTGCTTGTGAATGAAGCACGAGGGGATGATAAAAAGAACATTGTAATGGGCGGCGAGCATATCGGTCTGGATACCGAGCGCTCCCTGATTTATGTTAACCAGCCGCATCGCCTTATTGTCACGATTGGGGTTCAGGATTTGGTGGTTGTCGATACCGGCGATGTACTGCTGATCTGTGATAAGGATAAGGCCCAGCAAGTGCGCCAGGTGGTCAAACAGCTAAAAGAACGCGGTCAAGATTATGTTTAGTGATACGTTCTAGAATCTGGTTTGTTGTGTTCTAGAGCTTAAATCCAGGAGGAAACCTTGGAAGCATATTGTGTAAAATGTAAAACAAAGCGCGAGATTCAAGAACCGCAAGCAGTCTTTACAGAGAATGCCGTTCCCGCAACTCGCGGTATATGTCCTGTATGTGGCACAACGTTATTTCGGATGGGGCGTACACCGAGCCCACGAGGGGCTGGCTGCGCCTGAAAAGGTAACGCAAAATCGGACGCGCCGTTCGGGGAAATTGGTAATCGTCGAATCGCCAGCGAAAGCGAAAACAGTGGGACGTTTCCTGGGAAAGGGATATACTGTGCGCGCATCGGTTGGACATGTGGTCGACCTGCTGCGCTCGCAGCTATCTGTCGATGTGGAGCATGATTTTCAGCCAAAGTATCGCGTCATGAATAACAAAAGAACAGTGGTTAAAGAGTTGCAGGTGCTGGCCAAGACCGCCGAGGAAGTTTACCTGGCTACCGACCCTGATCGTGAAGGGGAGGCAATCGCCTGGCACCTGATCGATGCGGTTAAGATCGCTCCTGAAGTTAACCCAGCGAGTGGTTTTTCATGAGATCACCGAACCGGCTATCGCCGAAGCTTTTTCCCACCCGGGCGAGATTAATATGAATTTGGTGGATGCCCAACAAGCCCGGCGAGTTGTCGACCGGCTGGTGGGCTATAACTTGAGCCCGCTTTTATGGCGTAAGGTCCGCGGAAGGCTGTCAGCAGGTAGGGTGCAATCGGTTGCCTTGCGTTTGGTGGTCGAGCGCGAGCGCGAAATTGAGGCCTTCATCCCGGTGGAATATTGGTCCATCGCAGCTGAATTTCAACCTCAACAGCTAAAGGAAACGTTCATCGCCAAGCTGGTTCGGGTGGATGAAGCGGAGACCGGAGCTAGGCGCCGTCGAACTGGTAAACCCGCTATTGGTGGATTTGGAAACTGCCGCGTACCAGATCAGCAAAATCAAACGCGGTGAACGCCGTCGCAATCCGCAGGCGCCCTTTATCACCAGCACGCTGCAGCAAGAAGCCTCCCGCCGCTTGGGTTACTCAGCCCGCCGCACGATGGCTTTAGCTCAACAACTGTATGAGGGCATCGATGTCGGAAGCGGTGGACCGGTAGGTTTGATTTCTTATATGCGCACCGATTCAACGAATGTTTCTGAATTGGCTCAAAATGAAGCCCGCCAGTTTGTCATCGAGCGCTATGGTGAGAAATTCCTGCCGCCTGAAGCGCCGAAATATAAGACACGCGCCGCCAGCGCCCAGGAGGCTCACGAAGCAATCCGCCCGACTTCGGTATTACGCCACCCCGATATCGTAAAGGACTTTCTCACTCGCGACCAATTTCGTCTTTATCAGCTCATCTGGCAGCGATTTGTCGCCTCACAAATGACTGCTGCAATTTATGATACGCTCAACGTTGAAGTCACTGGGCGCGGCATCGGATCACGATTACCTGTTCCGTATCTCCGGTTCAGCGATTCGATTCCTTGGATACTTAATTGTTTACGAAGAGTCCAGAGATGAGGATCAACAACTTTCTGATGATGAAGGGGAGGCGCGCATCCCGGCGGGGATCAGCGAGGGTCAGGTTCAGAGACTGGTGCAATTATTGCCGGAACAGCATTTCACTCAGCCGCCGCCGCGTTATTCTGAGGCCAACCTGGTGCGCACACTCGAAGAAAATTCAATCGGTCGCCCGAGTACTTATGCTCCGATCCTGGGTGTTATCCAACAGCGAGGTTATGTTATTCGCGACGGCAAGCGTTTGATCCCAACTGAGACGGGTTTCACGGTGTGTGACTTACTGGTGGAGCATTTTCCGGATGTGATGAGCCTGGGTTTCACTGCACAGATGGAAACCGACCTGGATCTGATCGCCGCTGGTGAGATGGAATGGGTAAATGTCGTGCGTGAGTTCTATGGACCCTTCAGCCGAGACCTGGCAATACGCAGAAGAAAAAATGCCCGAGCTAAACATGGGTCCCGAGCTGATTGGGCGGGCATGCCCTACATGCGGGAAAGAATTGGTTATCCGTTGGGGTCGTTTCGGCAAGTTTATCAGCTGCAGCGGTTTCCCGGACTGTCGTTACACTGAACCCTGGCTCGAGAAGATCGGGGTGACTTGTCCGAAGGATGGCGGTGAGATTGTTGAGCGGAAAACCCGAAAGAATCGGATTTTCTTCGGCTGCGCCAACTATCCTGAGTGTGATTTTACTTCCTGGAAAAAACCCATCCCGCCCAAGTGCCCAGATTGCGGCGGCATATTGGTCATTGCCGATAAACGCAATGCGCAATGCTTGAATTGCCAGGAAATCTTCCCGCTGGAGGAAGTGTTAAGCGAGGAAATGGCGGAAGCCGCCGACTAAAATTCTCCAGAATGTGCGTGGGAGGCAGCCCCTTCCCACGCACATTTTATTATCAGGTACAAACCTTGCACCTAATTAATCACTCTCTTTTGATTGATTCGGTATTTAGGTTGCATAATTGCTTAATATGAAATAAAATTAGAACAAGTATGCGATAAACCTGTTGTAAAGGATGACAGATCCTTGATTTGGGAGAAACGCGATGGAAACGATTAAACGTTTGATAGCCAATCCGTGGATAGCTGGGGCGCTGGGTCTGGTAGCCGGGCTCTTTATTGGTCTGGTGATCCTTGGCTGGTGGCTGGCTCCAGTTCAGTGGACCGATGCCGCGCCTGCGGATTTACGTGCTGACGCTAAAGTGAGCTATATGCGCGCTTGTATTGACGCCTATGGCTACAACGGCGACGCTGCCAGGGCAAAGGCTTGTTATGACTCGCTTGACACAGATGCCCCGGCTGCGCTGAATGAAATTGTGGAAAATCCCGCAGCGCAAGATCCAAAATTGGTTGCTGCATTTGGCAGCCTGGTTTTATCTGGCGGCGAACTGCCAGGAGAAACCGGTCAGCCACAGGTGGGATCTTTACCCGTCACCACGCCCGGCGCCATAGACCAGACTGGCCAGGCCGGTTTGCCAGAGGCGGGCTCCACCGTCGTTCCATTAGCGAAAGAAGGTGCACAAGAACCGGCGTCTGGAAGCAGCTCACGCTCGTGGATCACGCTTGTCTGCGCAGGGGGCTTGATTCTGGCAGCGATTGTAGCAGCCTTGGCTTTGCTGAACAAGTTTGGAGTAATTAAATTGGGCGGCTCACGATCATCTGCTGCTGACAGCAAAGCTCAGCCAGGGGAATACAGCGATAACCCAGATGATATCCCTTCGATTTCGCGGAATATCGCCTCTTATCAAATCGGAAATGACCTTTTTGATGAGGTCTTTAGTATCGAGGTAGATGGCGATTTTCTTGGGGAATACGGCGTTGCGATCGCCGATTTCAGTGGGGTAGGCGGACCCAAAAAAGTTTCTGCTTTTGAAGTATGGTTGTTCGACAAGAACCATATCCCCACGACTACGAAAGTGCTGATGAGCGACCAGGCTTTTGCAGATGCCAACCGGCGCCAAAAGCTAGAGGCGAAGGGTGAAACCCTGTTAGCCGAGATTGACCGGCCGGTAATCCTTGAAACCAACACGTTGCGCCTGGTAGCCCGGATTGTCAATATGAGCTACGGCCAGGGGGCCGCTGGGAACTATTTCGAGCGCTTTGTGCTCGATTTAAAGGTCTGGCAGGTTGGGGATTAACGATCTGGAGGTATAAAAAAGAGTAGGGATTGGAGGTGCCCCCAATCCCTACTCTTTTTATTCAATTTTGAGAATTCTGAGTGAAATTTCACCGCCGGGGGTATCTACATTCACTTTGTCGCCCACACGTTTGCCAATTAAAGCCCGTCCGATAGGCAATTCATTCGATATCTTACCTTCGCGTGGGTTTGCCTCCTTAGCCCCGACCATGTAAAAGGTTTCTGGGTCCAAGTCTTCTTCCTGGACTGTGACTCGCACGCCAACTCCTACAACATCGCTCTTAACATCATTTGCTTCGACAATAATCGCATAGCGGAGAATATACTCGAGCTCGAGGATGCGCCCTTCCAGAAAGCCTTGATCTTCCTTGGCTTTATGATAATCGGCGTTTTCAGAAAGATCGCCCATAGAAATGGCGTCGCGAAGACGCTTGGAGATCGTATCTCTTTCAGGGCCTTTCAGTTGGACGAGTTCATCGCGCAGCTTGGCCGCGCCTTCAGCAGTCAGGTATGGAGTTTCGGCCATAGATCTCTCCTTAAGCGGCGCCTGGCGCTTGACTCCTGCCAGGCGGGCATTATTCTTCCTCAGATTATGGTTTTACCGATAAATCGAAAAGCTTCAGATGCTCTTCGCTAGCAAAGCGATCTGTCATCCCGGCGATATAGTCCGTAATCGTGCGTTCCAAACCGCGTTCTTCGATCAGCTCCTGGACATGGCGCGGCAAGATCGCCGGGGTCGCTTTGTAGCTGGCAAATAAATCGCTCAAGATGCGTTCAGCTTTGACCTGCATTCGCACGACCCGATAATGACGGTACAGGTTGTTATACAAGAAATCTTTCAATTGGCGATTTCGCCGGTGGAGATCTTCACTAAATCCGATCACATTATACGGTAGGCGCTGAAGCTCATCGACAGACTTAATGTTGCTGTCGCGCAGGCGCCCATGGGTGGCTTCCACCAGGTCGCTGACTTCCATACCTATTAAGCGGCGGATCAACCGGTGTCGTGCCAGGTCATCGAGCTCGGTTCCTTGCCAGCCCACGCTCTCCGCCAGGATCTCCCAAAGTGTGATTCCTTCTAACATTCTTGGGGTGATCATGCCAGAGCGTAGTCCATCATCCAGGTCATGCGCAGTATAAGCCAGCTCGTCAGCGGCATTGGTGATTTGAGCTTCCAGGCTGCCGCGCAGATCTGGGTTATAACCGCTTGCATCGGCAATATCGTATTCCGACTCGTGTTTGACAATTCCTTCGCGCACCTCCCAGGTCAAGTTTAAACCGGGGAAATCGGGATAGCGCCGCTCGAGCAGGGTCACAATTCGCATCGACTGTTTGTTATGATCGAAGCTGCCATGCTCGGTCATCAGCCGAGCCAGGGCGACCTCGCCAGAATGGCCGAATGGTGGATGGCCAAGGTCGTGGGCCAGGCAGATCGCCTCGACCAACTCTTCATTTGCTCCTAAAGACGCGGGCGGTTGTGCGCCCGATCTGGGCTACCTCCAGGGTGTGGGTCAGGCGAGTGCGATAATAATCGCCTTCATAGTTGATAAATACCTGGGTCTTATATTCCAAGCGGCGGAAGGCGGTGGTATGCAGGATGCGATCGCGATCACGCTGGAAAGCTGTGCGGTATTCGGGCTCTTTCTCCGGATAGACGCGTCCTCGCGAATATTTACTGCGCATTCCGTACGGCGCCAGGGTCTGATCTTCGTTATTTTCGAGCTGGTTGCGGTTAATATACATAGGCACAAAGTCTATCGCAGGATGATGAGCTTGTCAACGTTGGCACAAAGACGCTTTGGCAGTAATACAGCCACTTTGGAAAGATATCCGAGCCTTCTGTTTTCATTCCTGAACCCCAAGCCATGTTAAAATGAATAAACAAATCCCACTAGTACCGGCGAGGCGCAATGGCTTCCCCTAAAAAGCTGACTTCTCAACGTAAGTACCAGCTTCTGCTGCAAATATCACAACAAACGCGAGATACTTTTGACCTGGACCAGATTCTAAACATCTTGTTGGACGAGGTCAAATTACTGGTAGATTACGATGCAGCAGGCATCTTTGTCTTAAATCGCGCCATCCTGCCCCCGCGCTTACAACAACCTCGGAACGTTGTGGCTGGAATTGTCCTGCGCAACTATTTTTTTGAAGAACATCGCAACCGGATGATGCGCTATGGCGAGGGTTTGGTTGGCTACGCAATTCGGACAGGCGAGGTTGTGGTCGTTGCCGATGTGCGCAAAGACTCGCGTTATGTTGTCGGTCGCCAGAGCACTCGCTCCGAAATTGATATTCCGCTTTTCCTGGGTGATCGACCGATTGGGGCGCTCAACCTTGAAAGCGATACTGTAGCCGCGTTTGATAAAAGGGATGTGAAGACTTTACGATTCTTCGCCGATGCGGCGGCAATAACCATCGATAAGGCGATGCAGCATCATAATTTACTTGAAATGGAGCAAATCGAAGGCCAGCTAAAGACTGCTCAAGCCGTCCAAGCGCACCTGGTGCCCAACAGCGCTCCACAAATTCCCGGTTATGAAATCGCCGGGCTCTATTTACCGACCTACCAGGTAGGCGGCGATTATTTCGACTTTATCCCACTTGCCGGGGGCCAGCTTGGCCTGGCTGTGGCGGATGTATCGGGCGATGGGGTGCCGGCTGCTCTGGTTATGTCGTCTTTTCGGGCTCTGCTGCGGACACATTCACGCAAGGATATGGAGCCAGCCCAAATTGCCGAGGCGATCAATCGGATGCTGCCTGACTTTTCGGGTAGAGACGATTTTGTTACCTGCTTTTATGGGCTGCTTGAACCAGGCAATGGCCAACTCACCTATGTCAATTGCGGCCACAACCCACCTGTGCACTACCAGCATGACGGACGGATTGAAAAACTGAAGCGCAGCGGGCCTGCGTTGGGCATGTTCAGCGGCTCACATTACGAGTCAAGTCTGCTCACCCTGGCGCCTGGGGACATACTCCTGTTATATACCGATGGCCTGGTCGAGGCGCGGAATACAGCCGGTGAATTCTTCGAGCCTGAGATCCTTGAGGTTCTTTTACGCCAAAATGCTGATCTATCCGCGGCAGATTTGATCCAGGCGCTCATCCAAGAGGCGCGGCAATTCATGGGTTACGAAGTATTCCTTGATGATGTTGCTTTGGTTGTCGTCAGGAGGAAGCACAAAGCCTGATTACGGAAACCCACCTTGTAAATTACTTGAGATTTCGTTCGATAAAATTTTGCAGCGTTGGCTTTGGCGCTGCACCGGTAAGCCGATCGATTTCCCGGCCATTTTTGAATAAGATTAGCGTAGGAATGCCTCGAATGCCCAGGCTGCTCGCATATCTTGGGTTTTCATCGGTGTTTACTTTTGCCACGCGCAAGCGGCCTTGATATGTTCTTCCGAGTTCTTCCACAATAGGAGACACCATCCGGCACGGCCCGCACCAAGGCGCCCAAAAATCCACCAGCACAGGTAGATGGTAGTGGAGTACATCTCTTTCGAAGCTGGCATCATTGACAACCACCGGGGAGCCATCAGCATTCTCCGCTGACCTGGCGCCAGTTGTATCGCCCGACCTGGGGTTGGTATTTGGCAATGGGAGTGGGTCGCGTCCAGGCGCTGGAACGCTCCTACCGCTGGCTGGAGTCGGATTGGCAACCTTTCCGGACAAATATTCGAGATTTTGGCGCAGATCTTCAATGCCTGCCGCACCTTCGATACGACCAGCCACACGACCGCCGTGCCATAACAGCAAGGTTGGGATCCGTTTCACACCAAAGCGTTCAAGCAAACCGCCGATGCTGGAGTCTTCTACACGGACAATCAAAACTTGACCTGCATAGCTGCGGGCGAGCACTTTAAATGGCTCATCGAGCACACTGCACGGTTCGCAGCGCGGCATTTCTAGCGAAATGAGAACCGGCAAGCCTGCCCCTAAAATGCGTTCCAGGTTCTGGGCGTTCGTGCGGATCGGGGTATCATAAGCAACCGGCATGACTTAATTTTCATACCCTTCGATAACGATCATTTTTGAGCTGGCCGCGGTATGGCGGAGTCGCTTTGCTGGGGCATATTCTGGTGAATTCCACCAGGTTTTGGCTTGTTCGATGGTCGGAAACTCAAGGATCACCAGGCGTTTCGGCAGCCAATCGCCTTCCAGGGTATCCGTTTGACCACCACGAGCGAGGTATCTTCCGCCGTACTGGGCTACGGCTTTTTGGGCTATTGCCATATAATCGGGATAGATTTCAGGATCTGTGACGATGATATCGACGATGACGTAAGCGCTCATGGGTTTATTCCTCAGGGTATTCCTAACATTTTTTGGATATTTTCTGAACTCGGGTTGAAAAAGATCGACAAACCCGCTCCAACCGGATCCTGCTCGATCGGGGCGCTGCTGGTCGAGCGTCCGCTTTCACTGGCAAATAATCGCATATAACTATCGAAAGACATTACCTGGCCTGTTTCACTATCGTAAATCGGCACGTAGCGGATCACGGTGGTAAAAATTTCTTCGCCATATGTGTTCTGGACAATGCGCAATTTGCTGCGTTTCTGATCATCGGTCAGGGAAGTGTCCTGCATGATACTGTTGGCTTTTTGGTATGCCTCGTAGGCAGTGCGGTTATTCTTTAATGCGCTCGGCAGCGCGGGCGGTTCATCCATCGGGATCAACCAGAACTCTTCCCCATCGCTTTCCGGCGTCCAGCCGCGGGGACCGCTGTCTGTTTGAACTTCCCAGATCAGCCAACCCCAACTGCATTTTGGCCCACTGAGGATGCGCATTCCTTCGCCTTCTTGAGCCCGGTAAAAGATATTATTCGGGTGCACGTCGGGAGCGGAGCGGATTCCATTGGGTCCCCCGCCATATGAAACGTAAACATGATCTCCGACAAACAGCCGCGATGGGGCGCAGTCCCGAAAGGGATAATAGATCACCCGGTTCGTCTGGTTATTAGGTTTACTGCTCGTATTTCCTGTGGAGTATGCCGAGCTGACCGTGATGGTCACGTAGAACGAACGGCCAAGGGTAGTGCCAAAATCTTGGCCTTGTGGATCCACCAGGCGCCAATAACCGGTATAGACGCCCTCCTCCATTGGCGCAGTCAGATCCACCGAGACATTTAAAGTCTGCCCGGGCATGACTGGGGTGTTGGACAGCGGCTGGGTGCTTTTGCCGTTGAGTAGAAAGCCGTGATCGAAGGCCCATTTGTATTCTGGCGTCCAGGTACAAGTGCCAACGTTTTTAATTTGCCAGGTTTTTCGGAACTTGGTCCCCGGTTTAACGGAAGGCCCTTTGCCAATCCCATTATCAGCAAAGGTAATATCCTTGACAAAGGTAGCCATATTGCATGGCTTGGCCAAGGCGAGCGTACTGGTTGGCAACAAGGGAATAAAGGTCAAGCCGAAAAGTGCGACCACGAAGATAGTAACGTACGCCAAGACCTTTTTCATAAGACCCTCCCAAAAGAATAGGTCTACCAGGCTTATTTTCACCTGGCTCGGCAAGATTAACTTACATCAGCGGGATGTGAATCGCTACCTGCCTCCGCCTAATTCTACCACCATGGTATCGTAATACGTTCCAGCTCCGAAGCCGTCGATCAAGATATGATCGCCGCGATGCATGCCTGATAACTGGCGCAGGAAGGCGATCATCACGGATGCAGCGCTGGTGTTGCCAAATTCACTCATGACCCAAGGCAAGGATATGGAAATACCTTCGCGTAACAGGTGTTTCTCTTTGAGTTTGTTAATTTTTAAGTTTGCATGGTGCACCACACCCACCGCGATCGTTCTGTCCTGGCGGCCTTCGGCTGCCATACGCTCGACGTAATCGTGGTGGACCTCGCGCACAACCTCCACCCCGGTGCGCACAAATAGTTTGACCATCCCCATCAAGCCAGCCATGACTACCGGTTCGTCATTGATGGGCGCATGCATCAACCCGGCGACGCGGTAATCATTGCGGCCCGCAGTGCTAACCGCTACGTAGGATTCATCCATGACATCCTGTTGTGCATAGGGATATACCATACGCACTTGTAAAACCCCTTCTTCGTCGAAATTCTCGAAGGTTTTACTTGCCAGCAGGTTCATCGTTACCCCAGGGATTACCCCAATCACCCCGGCGCCATTGCCAAAAAGCTGTATTGCATTGATATCATGGGAGAATTTAAGGAAGCGGCTCAGCCCTTCGATGCCGCCGACGAGAACCTTTTTACCATGAAGATACTCAGCCAGGTTTGCGTCGAGGGCAATGGTTAACTGGGAGATCGGGGTTTAAGACCAGGTTCAGCCCGGCAGCCGCCCCATCACAAGCCTTATGAACGCTCGTGATCACAGCGCTGTCGGGGATTCCGGCAGCTCGGGCAATTTGCCTGGTGAAATCTTCAATCACCGGACCGCTGGAGCCGATCAAAACACCTGCAATCTCGGCCGGCTCCCATCCGCAGGCCGCCGCAGCCCGGCGCAGAAATTGTGCTCCCACCATTATCTCGAGCTCGACATCCTCTTTGGCAGTCAGGCGGGGGATATGATGGCGATGAGTGAAACCGAGCTCGCTCAAATTCATGCGCTCGTCTGGCTCCAACCGCCTTTCCATATGTTCTTCGATCAAGATTTGCAGCGCATCGTTATCATAGCTGTTCCCCCAGGCGCCATATGCCCCGCCGATGCCAACTTCGGAATTGTAAACCTGCTCAATCCCAAGCGGCACGCCCGGCCCAACCGAGATCCTTTCGATCTGAACCTTGGGCCCTTCAAAAAAAGATGGAACTGCTATCTTTACCGATTCGCTTGTTTCTAACATATCATCCTCTTCAGGGTTTTAAAATATATTCAAACCACAGATACTGGCCTGAAACCGTGTCTATTTTAACCGACTTTAAAAATTTGCTCTTCCATTCCTGTTCTGTCCAACCCGGTGGCTGGGGTCAGGAAACTGTTCTTCCAGATTTCTTCGGTCATTCCTACAGGTCTTTCGGGAATTTCGGGATGCTCCCTGGAAATATCGACCCGCAGGACTCGCCCATGGGATTTTTCATCCACCAGCCGTTTCACCTCAGAATCGGGCATATCCCAGCCGATTGTGTCACGGGCCATGACCTCATCGAGAGGTAAGAAAGCCACCAGGTCTGGATGATTCATCAGGTGAATGCCCTGGCCTTCTTCTTTATATGTTGCATTATGGCTTCCATGGTGACCGACCTTATACACTACGGTGCGCTTGAGTAAATCCGTGACATCGGCTTCTTTGTTCTTCCAGGTCCGCCAGCTTTCGGTTTGAGCGTCTCCAGGGAAAAGCAAAACCTTGCCACTTTCAACCAGCTCAATCGCCAGAACCAGGCTGGTATTATTGACGCTGTTATCGATTGACAACGCCAGGGCATCGGCAAAATTCAGCCAATCGGTATCAATCCGGCGCCAATCCGGCGCTTGACTTGGCTCGTTGCTGAAACCATAATGGTTTGCGAGAAATGTGAGCTCCGAGTTCTGGCTCGACCGGCCTGGCTGATGGGGAATTCGGATCGGATTGTTGGCTATTTTCTGGAGATGTCTGTGTGCTAGAGGATGTAGCTCTGCCCGCTTTGCGACCATCTCATCGAGCGGGATACCGCGCGAACGGTCGAATGGCAGGCTCAGGCGGAACAATTCCGCAGCGTCAGAAGTGGGGAGCGCACCTGCCTGGTCTTCGCTTAGCTCGAGACCGGAAAGATTCAGCACGGCAGCCAGAAAGGAGTCGGTTTGATTCAAAGCAATCCCCTGTCCAGGGACCGCCTGCCCGGCTTTGCTCTGCTTTGGTCGGAAAATTTCACGAGACGGACCCAGGACATATATCCGCACCCCAAGGGAGGTCAGGTTAATGACGTCATCCGGTTCGAGGAAAGTCGTGCGCTGAAAATTGTGCAGATTAGCCCAGAGCGGGCTGCTCGAACAATTCTCGGGTGAGCTCGGGCCAAAATCCAGCACATTTTGGATTGCTGTGGCCTGGGCAGCGGGCATGCGCAGCACAGCAGCATTGGCGGCCAGGCAGATCTTTTTGGCTTTGTCGCTGCGCCGTTGTGAATCGGGGTCGCCGCGATCAGACGTCCAGGGCAGCCAGAGATCATCGACTTGGATCTGATTCAGCTCATCGGCAGCCAATCTGAAACCAGACTGGTGGTCTGCGTGTTCGTGGGTCGCCACGACGGTATGGATATGTCCACGGGTATAACTTTGAATATCCTTCGCGATATCTGTTTAAGGTGCCCTCAGCTCCCGGGTAGCCTGGTAGACGCCAAAATCGATCAGCATATGATAAGGATTAGCCGAGGTTGGATTAAAGGTGAGTAAGAAACAATCACCAAAACCAACCCGATACATGCGAATTTGAACGCTGCGAAGTTTCTTCTTTGGCCTTGCGCCAGCTTTGGACGGTTTTGGGGCGGCATTTTGGAGATTCGCTTCCATTAGAACTCCTCCTCAAAGCGGTTATCGCTATGCAGCAGAGCAAAAGGCTCTTGCCAGGCGTCATCTCCCTTGTAAAAATTCAGTCGGGCATCGCCAAAATAGGTGAGCCCCAGGGAGCGCTCGGGAGAAGCCAGATAGCGCCGGGTGATATTCATCCGCCGTTGGCTGTCGACGCTCTTGCTGATGACGTAGCGGAGTTTGCCGGTCTCGGTGTCGATCAGCAGGGTCGCACCGCCGCGAAAGATGAAATCGGGGCGTGGGGCGGTGGCAAGGGGTCGCTGTCCGCTGTCAACCTGCTCCTGAACCAGTGGATCCAGGTAACCACGGCGGCGTTGGTTTATTTCTACCACCAGGTCCACCCGGGAGCGCCGGTCCCGGTCCACCCGATAGGCCAGGCGCACAGAATTTACCTCGATCTCCGGTTTTCCGGAGTCATCCAGGTAGATGCTCTGCGTCTTCGGGTCCGGCCAGAGGGACAAATTCAACGAACCTGCTATAACCGCAGCGCGTTCGAGCGGGTCCGGGTAGCCTTCCAGGTAGCGAGTTCTGCAGGCTGTTGGCTTCCAGTTCTAGTTTATCCTGGCGAGGCGTGGGTCCTTCCTCCTGGCCATAGATCCAATCTTTAAAACGAGCGCGGAACTGGTTTTCACTTGTGAAAATTGCCCGGCGCTGGCTATTCGTGACGTTTTGAACCGATTCATACCATTGGATCTTGGTCAGATGTTCGAAATCAAAAAAGGAATTCAGCACTTTGTCCTGCTCGGGCGATGACCAAAGCAGGCTTTCTTGAGAGAGATTGCGGACATTGGAAGGGTAGATGCCGCGCCGGCGGAAGCTCTCGATCATGGCCACCCGGTAGCCTTCCTGGTCCATGGGAGCAAGATCGTAATCGGCGGTGACAATGCCGCGTAAGTATTCGCCAAAGGTAATATCGACGGGCGGGCAGTAATCCAGGGCGCGAATACACATGCCGAGGATGTGCTGGGCAATGCGGGCGGCTTCCTCCGCCAGGCGATTGACCAGGTCGGGGTGAATAGCCCCTTGCGCTAGCACTCCGCTGCCGCCGGTAGCAATGCGCAGCAGGTCGGCCACGCGAAACTTGTAAACAGTCAAGAAGGCATCGAAGACAGCCGCTACCAGGATTGCCCCACGGGTATGGGGTTCGCTGGCGCTTTGTAAGGCGGATGGATCGGGTGGGTTGCCGATGTACTTGCGCAGGGCGCCGCGTTTGCCCGTAGCTTCGCCAAATTGGCGGGCTAACTCGGCCAGCAGGTTGTCGCTGGCCAGGTCGCCGCGCGTTTGCGCAATCTGATGACGCAGGACATCTGGGTGTGAAAAATGCTGGAAAAGAGCGACAATATCAGCAAATCCCTCGTGGAGGGCGAGCACATCCGGGTTTGAAGGATCGGAAAAATATGGATGCAATCCATCCAGCAAAGCGTGGGTAGATTCATGGGTGATAATGTCATGCGACAAGCAGGTAAAAATCACCCCACCCGGCAAGTTGCTGCCAGGATCGCTGGAAGAAGCCGGGAAGTAGCCGAACAAGATGGCTTTCTTAGCCGGACTGTAGTAGGCATTAGCCTGGCGCAGCGCATGGGGATACAGGCGCAGTTGGCCGACATATTCTTCCTTGCCGCTGACCCGCCTGGGCGACCAGAGCACCTTACGACCCAAAGACAGCTCAAAGTTCTGAATGGTTTTGCTGACCACTGCGTAAACCATTTGCTGATGAAATTGAGGCGAGCCTTCAGAAGGCGGCAGGCCATCCTGCACCAGAAGATAACGATCGTCCAGATCAACGGGTGGGTAGAACAAATTGGAAGCCGGGTCTACGTCGACCACTTCCAGGTATTCTCCAACCGGCCCGGGTTCGAGATCCTCCCAGGGCACGCTTAATTTCAGTTGGTTGATCACCGCGGTTTCCACGTTCATGTTCACGCTGGGATCAAAAGCAAAGACCTGGAGCAGGCGATCTTGAGGCGGTGGAATTTTGATCAAAACATGATGAGACATGCGACCTCTGTGTTTATCAACACTCACAAATGGAATATTCTATAGGAATAATAACCCGAAATCGGACATTTCGAGGCGAAAAACCACGGGGTAGTGCTATTTTGCATAACGTGAGTTCAAATAGCCGATATATGGGTACAGCTCTGGGTAATAGGCATAGAGAGTCACATCGGCGACCTCGTAACCGTGGCGGAACAGGCGCGTATATTCTTCCTGGGTCAGTTTGCGGATCACAGTGGCCATCTCGGCAGCCTGTTTGGCTTCGTCATCAGACAGACATCCAGGAACCATTCGCGCAACCTCGGCATCGATCTCAGCCTTGCTTAATCCGGAATCGCGCCGCGCAGAACGAATGATCTTCTCACAAGTGTTGCCGGTTTGCAAAAATGCGCCCTTATCTTTGTGATTAACAAAACGCTCGATAATCGCCCGCGCCCGCAAGGAGCGAACCTGATCCATCATTATTCCGGTCATCAGCCGGCCGATGGCTTTGGGTCCCATGTGATAGGCTTCTGGTTTGGCTCGTCCGGCGGCATCGCTGACGATCAAGAATTCGATGCCAAGCTGCCAACCGGTGATGAAATCGTGCACGCCTTCCAGCCCATGGTTGTCATACGCTCCACCGTCCCATAAATGAACTTGTGTAAAAGCGGGTGTTATCGTTTGCACCCGCGAGGCATCCGGAGCTTCAGCCAATACCGGGGCGGGTCCGCTGGTGTACTTGTACCATTTTTCTTGACTGGTATCGAGCTGCAAGGCCCCGATCCCACCAGGAAAGCCAGCAGAGGCCGCCATGGCATCACTCAGCGCTATTTGAGCCGTATCGTGTGAATAACCATACAGGTAATCGCCCATGCGCCGCTTTTCGAAACGCCAATTCTTGCCCGTTTCGTAGCAGGTTGCGTTGATCAGCCAGCGCGGCTTGTCGGGAAGCTCGCTGAGCCTGGCGGTGATCCCCCATTTCTCCTGGATTAATTTTGAAAGCGCCTTGGCCCGGCTGCTAAATAGCATCCAGAATGAACCAAGCACGCGAGAGATCAGGTCCTTCTGCAAGTCTGTGGTGGTGAGAATGCGGCGAGCTTCAGGGAGCAATTTGGTTTGATATTCCTGGCTTGTCGGCCAGCGCATACCATTCAGCCCATGAACCAGGCCAATGCACAGGCTGCCGCCGGAAACAGTGGAAAGTACGCTGACTTGTTCCAGGACATCCTGGTCGGCCAACCTGGCCATCACCCCCAAATGGAAAACCGTCGCTCGATAACCGCCTCCAGACAACGCTAAAGCAATATTCATGACCTGTCTCCTTTTTACGAAACGATAGGGATCTTTAATGGCTAGGGGTCCGCCCGAGTTATCGTGGAGCGCTGGAATGGAGGATCGAGAATCGATCCGGCAGTCTAGCTTCCACCGCAGCAGCGTTGAAGTCTAGCTAATATTATACGCCAGATCCCAATAATTACGATAAGAAGAGTAGGAAAAGGAGTAAAAAATTAGTATAAGCTGGGTTGAAAGCAGGAAATTTCAGGGTGATCTATTTCGCTTTTTGGTTTAAATTTTTCTTTCGCGAATATGATTTACCCCTTGCTGGAAGAGGGCAATGATATGCTCATCTTCGACGTGATAATATACTTCCTTGCCCTCCCGGCGAGCATGGACCAGGTGCATCTGGCGCAGACCACGCAGGTGGTGAGAGACGCCAGATTCGCTGATACCCACAGCTTCAGCCAGGGTGCTGACGTTCAGCTCGCCTTCGATCAGGGCAGAGAGCAAGCGCACCCGGCTGGTGTCGCTGAAGGCGCGGAATAATTCGGCCACGTGAGCGGCTGTATGTTCATCCAGGTAAGTTGCCATCATTTTAGATCTTTCTGAGATTTAGCCTTTCAAAGCGCCAGCCATCAAACCGCGCAGGAAGTAGCGCCCCAGGAAAATATACACGATCAAAGTTGGCAAGGCTGCTAAAAGCGATCCGGCCATTTGAACATTCCAGGCGATAATCTGGCTGCCGGCCATGTTCTGCAGCGCCACAGTTACCGGCCACTGGGTGTTTCCGGTCAGGATCACGGCAAAAAGGAAGTCATTCCAGGCGGAGGTGAACTGCCAAATCAGCACGACTACAAACGCCGGAGCTGAAATCGGCAGGAAAACGTTGCGGAAAGTGCCGAACATACCCGCGCCATCGATCCGCGCAGCTTCTACCAATTCCTTTGGCACGGTCATGTAATAGCCGTAAAAGGTCAAGGTGGTAATCGGAATCCCATAAATCACATGGGCGAGGATCAGTCCCCACATGCTGCCAGCCAGGCCAATGTCCTTCATAAATACTGCCAGCGGGATGATGATACTCTGGTAAGGGATGAACATGCCGAAGAGCAGCAGGGGGAAGACCACGTTGGAACCGCGAAAAGGCCAGCGCGCCAATACAAAGCCATTGATCGAGCCGATCACGGATGAAATGAGCGCGGCCGGGATGACCATGCGCAGACTGTTCCATAAGTGCGGTTTGAGCTTTGCATACGCCTCGATGAAATTGTCAAACGCCAGGCCACGCGGCAGAGCCCACATCGTCTGCAGATTGACTTCGTCGAAAGCTTTGAAACCGGTCACCAGCATCACGTACAGCGGCATCAAATAGAACAAAGTCATGAAAATCAGCGGAATGTAAATCAGATAGCGCTTTTGAAAGCGAAAGCGGCGGTGGGCAGGTTTTTGGGGAGATAGACGGGTGGTCGCACTGCTAGTCGCACTGCTCACTGCTTGCGCTGCTCATGATTCGCGCTCCCTCGCAGCGAGTTATACAGATAAGGGACGATCAGCACCGCCACGCTGATCAACAGCAGAATGCCGATCGAGGCCCCTCTCCCATAAAACAAGCCATCGAAGGTGGTCTGCCACATATAAATCGCGGGCACATCCAGGGCAAGCTGCTTGCCAGCCACCGCCACAATCAAGTCAAAAACCTTCAGCGAGATATGTCCGAGGATAATCACCGCGCTCAGGGTTACCGGCCAGAGCAGCGGTAAGACAATTCGAGTGTAGATTGCTACCTCGCTGGCGCCATCCACACGGGCGGCTTCACGCAGTTCATCGGAAACTGAGCGCAGCCCGCCCAGGTAGAGCGCCATTGTGTAACCGGACATCTGCCAGATGGCGGCCATGGCGATGGCGGCCATGCCCCAGGTGGGGGTCAGGTGCCATTTGTTCATTAAGAAATCTAACCCCAGGTTTTGGAAGATCAGGTTTAGGCCGCTCACCCGCCCTGCTTCGAGCGCCGGGTTCATCAGCCAGCGCCATACCACGCCGGTGACAATAAAGGAGATTGCCATTGGGAAAAGAAACAGACTGCGGAAGAAAGGTTCGCCTGCCAGGTGTTGGTCGAGAAAAATTGCCAGGCTTAAGCCGATCGCCAATGAACCCAGGACGAAGACCAGGGTGAAGACCACCGTGTTGCGGATGTCGATCATGAAGCGTGGGTCTTGAAATAAATTCAGAAAGTTCTTAAGCCCAACAAAAGTGTAATCCGGCGTCAGACCCTTCCACTGGCTCAAAGAAACACGGAAAGACCAGAAAATAAAGCCATATACGAAAATACCCACGGCGATAAGCGAAGGTAAGACCAGCAGAAACCCGCTTATTTGATCTTTTCGGCTGAACATGCACGCTCCCGCGTAGATAAAAAATGTGCTGGCGCATCCACTGCGCCAGCACATTCAGGCAATGAGGTTACTTGCAGGGGCCAGAAGCCTTGCAGGCTGCAACCAGGGCAGTCTGGAAGTTGGCGACATTTTTGTCCGCCAGGAATAAGCCCAGGGCGGTATCGATTTCGCTCTTCCACGAGTCGTTAGCCACCACGCCGTGGGTCAAGCTGCCCACCACGGTGTTGCTGGCCCAATCAGCCATGGCTGACTGCAGGTACTCGCCGTACAGAGCCTTATCGCCGTCGCTGCGCGCCGGGATGGAGCCCTTCACGGGGTTGAACGCATCTTGACCAGCCTTTGAACCAGCTACTTTCAGCCAGGCGAGGGCGCAGTCACGATCCGGAGCGCCAACTGCCAGGACGAACGAGTCGGAAAGGAACTGGAAGTTGCCGTTGGTACCGGGGACAGGGGTCCAACCATAATCGGTGTTGGGGGTTTTCTTTAATTCTCTGAAGTAGCCCTCAGCCCAGTCGCCCATTACCGTAAATGCAGCTTTGCCTTCGACGACCAGTTGAGCAGCATCCTGCCAGCTCAGGGAGGCAGCGTCAGCATTGACATAGGTCAGCACTTTGGCGTAGTTGTCCAGAGCGGTCATCACTTCGGGGCTGGCCCAATCGGTGGCGCCGTCCCACAGGCCGTTGTACTTCTCGGCGCCAGGGAGGCGAGCAGGACAGTCTCCATGAGGTGCATGGCGGTCCACTGCTCACCCATCGCCAGGGGAGCCACACCAGCAGCCTGGAGTTTGTCCATCGCCGCAAACCAGGCATCCATGGTGGTAGGAACTTCGATGCCATTATCAGCCAAGATTTTGGGGTTGGTCCACATCACATTGGCGCGATGGATATTGACTGGAACCGAATAGATATTGCCATCCTGCGAGATCAGCGGGATGAGGGTCTCGGGCATCACATCCAACAAACCTTCGGATGTGTACAGGTCGTTCAACGCTTCGATCTTCTGATCTTTCACATAGGTGCCGATCAGCTCCTGACCGGCGTGACCCTGCCAGCTATCGGGGGGCTGGTTTTGGGAAAGACGGGTGGCCAGGACTGCACGGGCATTGGTGCCCGCGCCGCCAGCTACAGCCGAATTGATGAACTCAATGCCTGGGTTGGCTGCCTGGAAGACTTTAATCATCGCGTCCAATCCAGCAGCTTCACCACCACCGGTCCACCAAGAGAAGACTTCGACTTCATTGCAGGCAGCCGCGGCCGGCTGTTCGGCAGGAGCACGCGGGCTGGCAGCCGTTGGGGCCTCGGTGGGTTGTGCACAGGCCGAAAGGACCAGGCTGAAAACCATAGCCAGGGCCAAAAGCGTAAAGGTTATCTTCTTGAAAGACATTCTCGATTCTCCTTAGTTGAGTCGATTTGATAGTTTGAAATGGTTGGTTTGGGGGTGAATCAGGTATGGGTAATCTATTTTACGCCGCCTCCTTTCTCATTAAAAAAGAGTTAATTTTATTAATTGTACTCCAGATTTTGAGCGGAGGCGAAGGATATACTGTGTCTCAGATCGGGTAAAAAAGTCGTTGTCAGAACCTTCAAACCTGCAACCTTCAACCGTCCTTAAAACGGTCCGTAATTCATCGCTACTGCCACAGCCAGGAACCCTACGGTCAGCAGGAAAATCCAGAACCACAAGGGCAGCAGCCATTTCAGCCATTTGGGGTAGGATACCACGGTCAGGCTAAGGGTGATCAGCAAAGCGGCGTTGGTTGGGTAGGCCAGGTTTGAGAAGCCATCTCCGAAGGCATAGGCGCTGACCGCGATCTGGCGACTGATCCCAGACATATCCGCAAGCGGGATCAGGATTGGGATCACCAGGAGGGCTTTAGCCGACCCGGATGAAATAAATAGTTCCAGGAATAGAGTCAGGAGATAGATGAAAAGTGCTCCGACAAACGGGGTGGTCTGCGAGAAAATTACCGCCGCCGAATGCAGGATGGTATCCAGGATTCCGCCGCTGGCGAAAATCAGGGTCACGCTGGCTGCCATGAGCAGCAGGATTACCGCTGGAGCGATGCCAGTGAAACCGTCCCAGGCTGCTTTCCACACTCCCCTGCCGACGCCGGCTAATAAACCCGAACCCACCCCAGCAATGACAAATAACAGCCCGGTCAGGGGTAGAGCATAATCGGAAAGGAAGGGAACGAAGGGCGAGGCTACCAGCAGGGCCAGGATCAAGGCAAACATCACTGCCAGGAAGATTCCGGCGCGCTTCATGCCTGGGCTGCTTTGGCCGCTGCCGTTCAGGTCGAAGGGCTTATATTTGGCGCGCTCTCCCTGATCTTCATTGAAAACCGGGGAGGCTTCAGGGTTGCGCTCGATCTTGCGGGCATAACGGGTCAGGAATAAGGCCATGATGGCGTAGGCGATGATGAAAAGAATAATACGTGGCCCAGCGCCTGAAAATAAAGGCAGGCCGGCCAGCTTTTGAGCCACGCCGATTGTAAAGGGGTTGTAAATCGCTGTGGAGAAAGCCCACATTTGTGGCCAATACAGACATGCCTAACCCAACCAGCGAATCCCAACCCAACGAGTAGGCCAGGGCGATCACAATCGGCACCAGCGGGATAATCTCCTCAAATATCCCAAAAAAAGCGCCAAGGGCCATAAAGACGAAGGTGATCACCAGCAGCAGGGGAATTTTTCTTCCGCCAAAGGTCCGCACCAGGCTGGGGATGGCGGCTTTTAGAATTCCGCTGCGATCCATAATGGCAAAAGCCACTCCCACCAGCAGGATGAAGAGAATGATGGCAATGACAGTCAGGCTGTTTGGGCCAACCAGCACCTCAAACGGGGCAGTGAACCAGCGCCAGGCCGGGTAATCTGGACTTTCGACATAGGTGAAGCTGGTCGGGTCAATCACTGTGCGTCCAGCGACTTCGACCCGGGTGTACTGACCGGCGGGGATGATCCTGGTTAAAGTTCCAGCCACGACCATTAAAATTAACAGGATAATAAATGCCTGCAAAAATGCTTTGCGGCTGATGCGTGCGCCAGATTTTTCTTCCATGGGTGATTAATTTACGAACCAGGTTGAGAGAGACGGGGATCCAAAGCGTCGCGCAGACCATCGCCAATCAGGTTAAACGCCAGGACGGTAATCATAATTGCCAGGCCAGGGAAGAACACCAGGTGGGGGGCATTGAAAACGCTGTTGCGTTCCTCGCCTAACATGAGCCCCCATTCAGGGGTTGGAAACTCCGCCCCCAGGCCCAGAAAGCTTAACGCGGCCGCGCTCAGGATCGCGGTGGCAATTCCCAGAGTGCCCTGCACGATCAGCGGGGTGAGCGAATTCGGCAGGATGCGCGAAAATAAAAGGTGAAAGTGCGAAGCGCCCATAGCCCGCGAGGCATCGACATATTCAAGCTCTTTCACCGAAATCACGCTGGCGCGGACAACGCGGGCGTATATGGGAATTTCAATAATAGCAATCGCTATCAAAGCATTCATTAACCCAGGTCCCAGGACGGCAACGATTGCAATCGCTAAGAGCAGGCTTGGAAAAGCCAGCAGCACATCCATCGAGCGCATAATCACGTCGTCGGTTGGCCCGGTTACATAACCAGCAATCGCTCCGAACACGCCTCCCAAGAAAATTGCAAAGGTAATCGTGGAAATACCAATGATCAAGGATAGGCGGGCGCCGTAAACGATCCTCGAAAAGAGGTCGCGGCTGTTGCCATCGATCCCCATCAGATGCTGTGGTTCCTCTTTCGGGCAGCCAAGCAAATGGATGCACGGTGTATCGCGGCGTTTGACGCCTTTCAACGGGATCAGCGGATCATAAGGAGCAATCAGGTCGGAAAAAAGCGCAAAAATGATCAGGATGCCTAATAAGAACATGCCTAATTGGGCTGAGCGGTGGCGAAGTAGACGACGCAGAGACTGGAGGGCCATGCTGCCGCGTACGGTTACGGATTCGGCCGATAATTGGGGGACGGATTCGTTCTGCGATTTCTCCATAAATGATTTCAGGGTCTTACTTTAACCGAATGCGTGGGTCAAGATATGCATAGGACAGGTCTACTAACAGGTTGGTGAAAACAAAGATCACTGCTACAACAACCGCAAATCCTTGCACCACCGGGTAATCTCGGCTGAGAATTCCTTCGACCATTCGTGAGCCTACCCCCGGTAGGGAGAAAATCGTCTCGGTCAGCACAGCGCCCGACAGCAGCCCACCCATCTGGATGCCGATAATCGTGACAATCGGGATTAAGGCATTGCGCAAGGCGTGTTTAAGAATTACCACCCGCTCGGGTAAGCCCTTGGCACGCGCGGTACGAATGTAGTCCTGCCCCAAGACATCCAGCAAGCTGGATCGGGTCATCCGCGCAATGACTGCCATGGAGATCGTCCCAACGGCAATGGCTGGCAGGATCAGGTGGCGCAGGGCATCTCTTACCAGGGCGAAATTTCCCGTGAGCAGTCCGTTCAGGATCGCTGAATTGGAGACCAGGCTGAGCAGGAAGGCAGGTAGGGCAGATAAATTTTCCAACCCCCACACCTTCGCCAGGGGGATCATCGACATCCCCGCTGAAAGACGGCTGCTCGGAGGTAATGCGAAAGGTGTCCCTTTAAGCAGAAGAGCAAATACATAGGCAAGAAGCAGCCCTAACCAGAACACCGGCATACTGACCCCGATGTTTGCACCTATCATGGTAATGGTATCTGCTGCGCTGTTGCGTCTGACTGCCGAGATAATTCCCAGCGTAACCCCAAATATGGAAGCAAAAATCATCGCTAAAAAGGTGAGCTCGATCGTCGTTGGCAGGCGTTCGGCGATAATGGTTGCAATTGGGCGGCGGTCCTTGATCGAATCACCCAGATCACCCTTAAGCAGGTTAAACATGTACCGTACGAATTGTTCGGGGATGCTCTTGTCCAGGCCGTAGCGCTGCATGAACTGGTCGCATGCTTCCACGGTGGCTTTTTCACCTAGCATTACATAGCAGGGATTTCCAGGCACCAGCCGCGTAATCGTAAAAGTGACCAGCAAAATGCCCATTAAGACCGGGATGACCAGGATGAGGCGGCGAATTATAAACTGGACCATAATGGAAGCTCTTTACTGTGAACTAATCGTATAGGGCATGCAGATGCATGCCCTATACGATTTTCGAAATACGTGAGGTCTTAGGAAGCGGGCTCGTTCAAGGCTTTTGGCCCGAAGAAGTCTTTCCAGTATTGGAAGCTGCCAGTGTTGCCCTTGCGCAGCGGGTGGTTGTAATCCCACATGATCGCCCAACTGGTCACCACATCGTTGGCGTCCAGCGAAGCGCCGTTGGAGAACTGGACACCCTGCTTAAGGGTGCAGGTCCACTCGGTGCCGTCTGTATTGGCTTCGCACTTCTCGGCCAGCGCAGGCTGGAGATCTGCAGTGCCCCACTTGAAGTTGTACAGGGTGTCAAAGATCTGCAAGCAGGCGCGGAAGGAGCTGCCGTCAGTCTCGTCCGGGCAGTCCAGCGAGACAGGCTCGCCGTCTTGTGAGAAGACCAGGGTACCATCCGCGGTTTCCATCTGCTGGAAATTCTCGTTGTAGGGTCCAAGGACCACATTCTTAACCGAAGCCAGGAAGGCCAGGTTGGTGGTGCCATGGGCTAATACGACCGTAGGAACGTGTTGGTCATACAGTTTGTTAACTTCATCGTACAGCTTCTGGCGCTCAACCGGATCGGTCAGGCGGGCAGCTTTCTGGATGCGGCTCGACAATATCCGGGAAAGGTGCACCAAAACTGGCGTCGAACCAGTCAGGAAGACATCGTACCAGTTGGTGGCATCTGGAAAATCTTCACTCCAGCCCAGGAAGAACAACGTCTTCTTGCCTTCGCGAGTAGCTGGCAGGTAAGATGCCCATTCTTCCATTTCCAGCTTGACGTTGATGCCGAGTTCAGCAAATTGTGCCTGGACATCCTGGGCGATCTTGGTCGGCTGTGGGAAATACGGGCGAGTGCGCTCAGAATAGGAGAGCACATATTCCTTGTTGAAGTCGAAACCAGCAGCAGTCAAGCATTTCCTTTGCTTTGACCGGATCGTAGGTCGTGCCCTGGTAGCCATCGGTGAAACCGGGCTTCAATCCAGGAGGTGCAAACTGGGTGGCGGCGACAGAACCAGGCGCATAGAAGTTATCGACGATGCGCTGTTTGTCGATCGCCATGGCAAAGGCCTGGCGAACCTGTTCGTTGTCAAAGGGTGGGATGGCATTGTTGACACCCATGTACAGGAAGTTGTTGATTACCCGGGGATACAGGGCCAGGTTCGGATCAGCCTGGATGACGGGGACATCGTCCGAAGTGACTTCAGCGATGCCGCTGGCGTTGCCAGATTGCAGATCCAGCAAGCGAGCGGCGGCTTCTTTGTTCCACTTCAAGACAAATGTCGAGTTTTTGGGCGCCTCGCCCCAGAAAGTGGGGTTGGGTTCAAAAGTCAGATGATCGCCGCGTACCCATTCTTTGACAACATACGGGCCAGTGCCAACGGGATTATCTGCGATCTTGGCTGCGTCGCCGCCAACCTCGGCCAGGTAATCGGCGTCCATGATGCCAAAGGCGGGGACAGCGATTTTAGCCAGGAAGGCCGGGTCTGGGTTGCACAAAGTTACCTTGACGGTGAACTCATCCAGCGCTTCGATGGATTTGACGTTGCCGCCGTACTCACAATCAGGGGCTTCGTGTTTTAAGCCAGTAAAGGTCGGAGCAGGTTCGGCAGGCGCCGCTGGGGCTTCGGTGGGAGCAGGTTCGGCAGGCGCCGCTGGGGCTTCGGTCGGAGCAGCGGCAGGCGCTTCAGTTGGAGCAGCAGCCGGCGCTTCGGTGGCGGCGGGCTGTTGGGCGCAAGCGGCCAGGATCAGGCTGAACACCATGACCACGGCCAAAAGCGTGTACAGTGAATTGCGTTTCATATCTTCTTCCTCCTATGGAAAAATTTTCTTTGAATTGGCTTGCAGATACAGGGGAGATTATTTATTCGACCAGCAACACACCTCCTTTCAAGCAAGTTGGGTTCACTTCTGAGCGTTCGATCGAACACTCAGATAATGAGCGGTGAATGCTTCTAGTTATTAAGCGATAATTATAATTGATTTTTCTTCATCCTTCACCTGGCTTGAAAAACGAAATTCCACGTTCGGCGCCTGGCAAAACGCAAGATAATCCCAAAGAGATGTAATTTATCCGGTATAAAAGATGACAACTGACACTTTTCAGCCCGGCAATGGCAGGATATAATCTAGAAAAGTTGGTATGGAGGTATATTGTGACTGAAAAAACCTGGGAAATTATTAAAGTCCGCTACTGTCATCATGTCGACCAGGAAGTTGGTTTAGAAGCCGAACTGGTATATCCGCCTGAAATCTTGCCCGACCAGGAACCGCGCATCTATGCCCATCGTTGTTCGCATGCCTTTGGCTGCAATCTAGATGGGCGCGCAAGCTGTATGTGGGCTGGCACCAACCCAACCATCGATCCGTTCAACGAACCGGGATAAAGATCTCAAATTTAAAAAAAACAACACCCGCAGGGGTGTTGTTTTTTTATGGACTAAACAATGACGCCCAGTTTTTTACCCACGCGGGTAAAAGCCTCCAGACCGTAATCCAGGTCTTCTTTTTTATGGGTTGCTGAAATCATCACCCGGATGCGCGCCTTGCCCCGCGGCACCGTCGGGAAGCCAAGCGCCATGGCAAAGACGCCCGTCTCAAATAGTTCGCGGCTGAACTGTTGGGCCAGGGGCGCCTCTCCAAGCATTACCGGGGTGATCGGGGTTGCACTCTTCCCCGTATCAAAGCCCAAGCGCTGCATTTCAGTTTTGAAATAGCGCGTATTCTCCCACAATCTGTCGACAAGTTCGGTGGATTCCTCTAAGACATCCAAAGCAGCCAGGCAGGCGGCTGCATCTGGCACAGTCATCGCCGACGAGAACAAAAATGGACGCCCGCGCTGGCGAAGCCATTCCACAACCAATGGATCACCGGCGACCACGCCGCCCATCACCCCAAAGGCCTTCGATAATGTGCCGACTTCGATATCCACTTTTCCGTGGAGGTGAAAATGGTCGACGATTCCGCGTCCACCCCGCCCGAGCACTCCCTCGCCGTGGGCGTCATCGACCATTAAGATCGCCTCGAAGTTCTTAGCAACTTCATAGATTTTATCCAGGGGAGCGATATCGCCGTCCATGCTGAATACGCCATCGGTAATGACCAGCGCCTTGGGGAAGTCCTGGCGATATGCTTGCAGTTGACGGGCCAGGTCGTCTGGGTCGCAATGGGCGTAGCGAATAATTTTAGCGCCAGACAGGCGGCTGCCATCGATAATGCTGGCGTGGTTCAATTCATCTGAGAAAATGGCATCGTCTTTACCGACCATCGCTGCAATCGTTGCCAGGTTGGCGGTAAAGCCAGCCTGGAGCGTGATTGCCGAAGACACACCTTTGAATGCCGCCAGGCGCTCTTCAAGCCGGACGTGAAGGTCCATTGTCCCGGCGATCGTGCGCACCGCGGCAGGGCCAACGCCGTATTGGGTTACGGCTGTTTGAACCGCCTGAACCAGGTGTGGGTGATTTGCCAGGCCAAGATAATTGTTCGAACAGAAATTTAGCGCCCGCTTGCCATCCACAATCAGCCACGCGCCTTGCGGAGAGCTCAGCGTGCGGATACGATTATAAAAACCAGCATCTTTTAAACCTTGGATTTCGTCTTCAATCCACTGCAGTGTTTTCGACATACATTTTCTCCTTTTTTTATTTTGCAGATTTATTTCTTTGGCTTGCGGCGGATGCCCAAAAGATTGCCGAAAATATCGCTGGCTTTGGGGATTTCTGTGGAAGACCTCAATTCTTCGTTTGCCCAATCGCCGGCCTGGCGCTGCTGCCACCAGGTTTCACGCCCGCTGTGGGCGCGTTCCAGGCGACCGAGAAGGCTTTTCTCGTCTTGATTTTGGATGTCGTTGCGCATCGCGCTTAAAGCCGCAATTAAACTGTCAATGACCCGGACGGAGTTCACCTGGTTATAAATTGCGGTTGATGAAAGCGAAGCCGGAGTATTCAATTGGGCCATCGGCTCGCTGGTTTCGGCATACGCTTTTCCGGCAAGTTTTCGCGCCTCACGCCAACCGGGTTGATCTACGGTAACATTTAATAAGGCTGCCGCCATTAATTGCGGCAGCAAATGCGTGGCGGCCATGATGCCATCCATCTCGGCGGTATCGGCAAATAATGGAAATGCCCCCAACAAACGCGCCAGATCTGCCGCAAGCTTTATTGCTGCGGAATTGGTTTCTGGCGGGGAAACAATTGCCATTAAACCACGTTGGAACAAATCGGCGTGGGCTGCATCGATTCCAGAGTCGATTTCGTGGAGGTAAGCGGGATTCAGCACCGGGACCAGGCCAATATAATGCCGTTTGGCCGGGAGGAATTCTCGAGCCCAACCTGCCACCACTTCCTTAACCGGGGCAGTGTCCATAATAACCACTTCTTCCTTAAGATCCGGGCCGATCTGCTCGAGGGTTTCTCGGATTTGATCCATCGGAAGGGTGAGGAGTACCAGGTCGGCATTCTCGACCGCAGCATGCAGGTTATATTCAGTCCGATCGACAGCGCCGATTTGCTTGGCTCGCCGTGAAACGGAGGGTTCTTTATCGTGTCCCAGGCGTGACACCAGCTCTGTTTGGTTTGCCAGAGCCAGGCCAACCGATGCGCCAATCTGACCAAGACCGAGAATTGTTATTTGAACGGGCATAGTCGCTCCTTAATTTTTTTCATCAACCAGTTGGAGATAATGCAGATATTGCTCTTCGAGCGCCGAGGGTTGGTTACCATAAAAATCGGTCGGCAACCGGGTTTGGTGACGGCGGATTAAGTCTACACTCAATGGCGAAGCGCCGGCTGCGGCTGCGGCGTCGGCTCCCCAGGCGGGGTGTTGGGCGGCGACGACAAATGGCCGCTTCCATCCGACCGCCTCCCCTGTTCCCCAGGCTTCGACTATTTTGGGAAAACAGGCTTTGGCAATCACGATTTCGACCCTCTCCCAAATCCGCAATGGGTAGCGAGTCTTACCAACATCGTGCAGCAGCGCTGCAGTTTGCAAGTCGGGCTGGACGTGCCCTTGCTGCTCAAGTTCTTCTAAAATTTTCAAACTGTGAGCCTGTTCACTGGGCTGCATGGTCAAGAAAAGCCCCATCAGTTGTGGGGTGAGGATATTCCTGGCTTTGGTGATCTGTTCAAGGCTGGGCCTGGTGGATAATGCCTTCCAAAATTGACTGGCCCGGTACTTAATCCGCACGCTTATCTATCCTACGAGTAAACTGAGTAAGAGGTTCATCGGCTGGACGATCAAAATATCCAAAATACTGATACGACCGGGCAGAAAATAGCTGCTGAAAACTAAAACCATCAGGAGAATCGGCCCATAAGGGCGAATTTGATCCATGACCCGCTGACCGCCCGGAGGCAGCAGGTAGTAAAGCACCTTTTCACCATCCAACGGCGATACCGGGATCAGGTTGAAAAGCATCAGCAGGATATTGGTTTGGACAAACACGAACATGAGCTGAGGCAATGTGGGCAGAATATGCTGAGAGGCGGTTGCCATCCCGATTTGGGCTTGAGTAAGGGTGACCAGGCCTAATTGGAATGGAATCGCAAACAGCAGCGCCATCAGCAAATTCGATCCGGGTCCGGCTAACGACACCCAAAGCGGAGCCCAATGCGAGCGACGTTCCAGGGCATATACATTCACCGGGACCGGTTTTGCCCAGCCGAAACCGACCACCAGGAGCATCAGCGAACCCATGATATCGAGATGTGCCAGAGGGTTCAAGGTCAGACGGCCGTTCATTTCTGGAGTGGTATCGCCAAAGCGGCTGGCGACAAAAGCATGCGCGAACTCATGCACTGCAAACGCAGTTAATAACACAAATATGTAAGATATGAGCATCGAAGGGGTAAGGTTGAATAACATTCATTTCCTCCAAAAAAGATTATACCATTTTGAGCCTGTGAAAATATAAGCTGGACTTTGCTCTGCTCAGGAGCGACGGAATCAGGTATTAACCGGTTAGCAACTCCCCCTGGATGAGCATGTTATAATGCCAAACATGCTGCCGGATCTCAACCTGAACGATGTTGTACGCCTGCGCAAACCACACCCATGTGGCAGTTTTGATTGGAAGATTGTTCGCCTGGGCGCAGATATTGGTCTGGAATGCTTGCAGTGTAAGCGGCGAGTTCTCTTGCCAAGGCGAGAATTAGCCCGGCGGATTAAAAAAATTACCCACCCAACCGAATCCTGAAAATGGGCACACTTTACTTAGTGGCAACACCGATTGGCAACCTGGAAGATATCAGCGCCCGCGCCCTGCGCGTCCTTAGCCAGGTTGGCTTAATTGCTGCGGAGGACACCCGCCATACCGGAAAGCTGTTGGAGCATTATCAGATCCGCGCCAGCCTGACCAGTTATCATGAACACAACAAGCTGGTCAAGGTCGACAAAATCCTGGAGGCGCTTTCGTCGGGAGATGTGGCGTTGGTATCTGATGCGGGGACGCCTGGCTTGAACGACCCAGGCTTGGAGCTTATCCAGGCTGTATTGGCGGCTGGTCATCAAGTAAGCCCTGTTCCCGGTCCGAGCGCCCCAGTGGCAGCGCTGGTAAGCTCTGGGTTGCCCACCGATTCTTTTTTGTATCTCGGCTACCTGCCGCGCAAGCCAGGCCAGCGCCGCCAGATGCTGGCAGAAATCGCCGATCTTCCTTATACGCTAATTTTTTTAGAAACGCCGCATCGTCTGTTGGAAGCTCTGGAGGATCTAGAAGCAGTCCTGGGAGACCGGGCAATGTGCGCCGCGCGTGAATTGACCAAATTGCATGAAGAAATTTATCGCGGCTCGATCAGCCAGGCGCATGCGCATTACCTGGAACAACCGCCACGGGGAGAGTTTACCCTGATTGTGGGTGGTCGGGAGAAACGTACGTCCGAATGGAGTGAAGCTCAGGTTCGCCAGGCTATTGATCTAGCTTTATCCAGGGGAGAATCTGCCTCAAAGGCGGCGGCTTCGGTGGCTGAACTCTCCGCCTGGCCACGTCGAAAAGTCTATCGTTTGGCGTTGACGACTCAAAAGGGGGCAGAAAATGAACCTGGATGACCTGGACTTATTTCGAAGGCTGGACAGCCAGCAGATCTATGAGCAGATCCACGCTGTCCCGGAGCAATTAAAGCGCGGCTACCAGGCGGGTTCCAGAATGGCGCTTCCACAATTTCCTGGTTTGCAGCAGGTTGTGGTGTGTGGGATGGGCGCCGCAGCGCTCAGCGCTGAGCTGGTCGCAGTCCTTGTGCATGGGAACTCTCGCCTGCCGCTGTGGATCTACCGCGGCCACGACTTGCCCGCCTGGGTGCAAGGTTCAGAGACGTTGGTAATTGGAATTTCATTATCTGGAAATACCTATGAAACGCTCACGGCTTTTGAGCAAGCCGCCGATAGAGGCTGTGCCTGCCTGGCAGTGACGACCGGCGGCGAGTTGGCAGAGCTGGCAGCCAGGAAAAACTTGTCCATGTGGAAGCTAAATTCACCGGTCGGGGAGGCTTCTGCCCTGGCAGTAACCTTCAGCCATCTCTTGGCGTTAGTCGTCCGACTGGGGCTGGCGGAAGATCAAGGGCAGGAGCTGGAAGAGACGATCGGGCTGCTGATCAAGCAGCAATCTGCCATTGCAAAAGAGATTCCAGCGGCGAATAACCCTGCCAAGCGAATGGCTGGTCAATGTGTGGGGCGCTGGGTTACTGTCCTTGGATCAGGGCTGTTGGCGCCTGCGGCGCGTAGTTGGGCAATCCAAATCAATAAATTTGCAAAAGCGGGGGCGCAATTCGAACAGATTCCGGATGTTACTCATCATTTGCTCGCCGGGGTCGAACAGCCTGAGAATCTTCGCTCGCAGACAGTGGCGATATTTTTGCGTGGGTTGTGCGATTCGTCCTATAACCGCCAGGCAAGCGATCTAACCCGTCAATTCTTTATGCTCCAGGGTCTGCCGACCGATTACCTCGATGCGTCGGGAGAAACACCCCTGGCGAGTTTGTGGTCCTGCTTGCATTTTGGCGATTATGCAGCGTATTATCTGGCGATGGCCTACGGTCTCGATCCATCCACTTCAGCCCTGTTCGATGCATTTAAAGCTGAAATGAACCGGAATTCAGTTAAGCGATAAAGAGTGGTAAGAACTTCAAACCGATCAAACCAACGGCCAGTCCAAGCAGCGCTCCGGCGATTACATCGGAAAGATAATGCACTCCCATAGCAACTCGAGCCAACATAACCAACGGGGCCCAGATAGCCAGAACGACGCCAAACCAGGTTGGGCCAAGGCTGATCGCGACCACTGCTAGCATTGCGGCACGCGCGGCATGCCCAGACGGAAACGAGTGCGGATCTGTCTTGCGGTAGACTGTCCCCCATTCCCCGGCTGGCCTGCGCCGGCGAACCGTAAACTTAATCGCAAATACCAGCACAGCCGTCAGCAAAATTCCGATCAGCAGGATGACGGCGTACTGCTTCAAATATTCGCCGCCAAGCAGCCAGACCAGCGCTAATCCTACCCCCCAAAGCCAAGAATCTCCCGAATGTGCCAGGAGACTGGCAAGGCTGCGCAACCCCCCTGGGTTTTCGGCGACCCTCAGGCGCTCAGAATACTGCCAATCCAAATTGAGCAGTTTTTGGAAAGTGGTCATGTGCTCTTGCGGGTTGCCAGGTCAGCCTGCACAAGCTCGAACTGGTTTGGCTTATCTACATCCATGCCAACTTCTGCAAACGGGCAGACAAGCGCCCGGCCGGTAAGCCCGAGCCGGCGGGTAACCTTTTTGACAGCGTTTTCCAGGGTGACCAAATGGAAAAGCACCAGAAATAGGGTGTCAAAACCTAACAGGCTGGCTTGTTTGAGCGGGTTTTTTCTGGAAGCAATAATTTTTTCCCACAATGCTTCATTGGTGCTCAGTGAGGCGCGGACAATATTCATATCGCCGCCGCACACTTCCACATCTTTCAGGCGGGTGTAAGTCCGTTTTGAGCCTGGAAAGCGGGTTTCCATGGTTTGGCGGGTGATCACATTGTAATAGGCGTCCAGGTCAGTTTCCATCGCCGTATTTACAATCCAATCCACCATCTCTGAGGTAATCGTAGGAATATCGGATGAAACTAGAAGCACGTGGCCGATATCAGGATTGATGCTGACGGCGCGAGCGATGCCGGCTTTGACATTGCTCAGCATCCCGCCCTGGTTCGGTAGATATCCAGCAATTTTTGGGCAATCCAGACCGCTATCTTCTGCCAGACCGACAATAATTATATGTTCAATTGTGCTCGCCTGGCACAGCGCATCCAATACCCATTGGATCATTGGCTTGCCCTGAATATCGAGTAGGGCTTTCGATGCACCCTGGGTCGCATCGTATAAGGGCTCCCCTTCCTGGGGTATACCGCCAGCAGTGACGATCGCATCCATCATCATGTGTTCAACTCCTGAAGTTGAGGTTGTAAACCGAGCTGGTCAAGCATAAGATTTAGTTCGTCTAAGGTAAGCTTGCGTCCTTTGCCAGCCACCGCTACCAAGGCTGCTTCCATCATG
Source organism: uncultured Chloroflexia bacterium (assembly GCA_963770655.1). Lineage (GTDB taxonomy): Bacteria > Chloroflexota > Anaerolineae > Anaerolineales > UBA4823 > CAZAGA01. The sequence continues at coordinate 464,555 of CAVYQO010000006.1, forward strand.
TTTGTGCCGAAGGAACGTCCCTCTAAAACCGGGGTGCTGGTTACCAGGTAGCGAATACCGGCCTTACGGAAGAATTCAACGTCCTCAACCGTGGTCGTGTTCGTAGCGATAACCTTGCCCGGTAGGCTGTCTGCCATATGGCGCTTAACATAATGGCAATCGCCGGCGATGACGCTTCCCCATTCGTAGTATTTTCCCCACTTCGGAATCCGTTTTTCCTGTTTTTCACCGGTCGGATAGACCCATTCGAAAGGCAAGCGACCGACTACCGGCGCCAGGAGCGCTGCCAATACCTTGAGGGTGCTCAGTTTATGGATGGCAATCGGCAGCCCCAAGATGAACATTAAATCGCCAAAGATCACTTCGTAATTTGCCTCAACGAAAGATTTCGCCATCCCCCAGCGGTCGACGCCGCCGACCATAAACGCTTTACGGCCAGATTTTGCAATGGTTTCGCCAATGTTGGCGTCAATAAATGCCGCCAGCCGATTTTCCAGGGTATTTTTCAAACCGGCGCCATCGACAACCGGCGTTTTTTGCACGAAACGGATCAAGGACTGGACGGATTGGATCGGGTACCATTTATTGTCCACCAGGATTCCTAAATCCGCGCCGCCTACCCCGAACGCGTCTACCTGGCCATCTAGCTCCTTATATAACTGGGCCGCTTTTTCCATATCGCCATCCGTGCCGATGCGCTCGATCGCCACTCGTTCGCCGAACAATTCGATTTCTACCGATTTGTTTCGTTTGGAAGATCCAATGCTGATGCTTACTGCCCGCTTCATAAAAAATACCTCCCGGCCAGTTATGATTAACAGTAGTTGAGTATACTCCGAAGTTGATAATTGTGAATAGCCGGAAAAAAGTTGTTATAATCATTCTCGCAGATGAAAAAACGGTTTTCAAGTACAAGGAGATGCACTGATGGACCTTCCTACCTACGCATACTTTAAAGGGCAAATCGTACCTTATTCTGAAGCAAAGGTAAGCGTTTTAACCCACGCTTTAAACTACGGCACCGCGGTTTTCGGCGGCCTAAGAGGCTATTGGAATGATGATGAAGAGCAGTTATTTCTATTTCGTCCGAAGGATCACTTCCAGCGCTTGATCAATTCTGCAAAACTGATCAATATCCAGATCGATGAGACCCCCGAAAGCCTGACGCGATTGGCCGGAGAGTTGCTCCGCACGGAGGGCTATCGTTGCGATGTTTATATCCGCCCGCTGGCGTTCAAAGCGGATGAAATTATTGGCGTTAAGTTGCATGGGTTGACGGATGAGCTGTCAATGGTGGCTTTACCCTTCGATAAATACGTTTCTAATGACACCAATGCCCACGTTACGGTTTCTTCCTGGCGGCGGGTGGATGACAATGCCATCCCTGCGCGTGGCAAAGTGAGCGGGGCTTATGCAAATTCAGCTTTAATTAAAACGGATGCGGTTCTCTCGGGTTTCGATGAGGCTTTGGTGCTTAATCAGGATGGGCATATTTCCGAAGGCAGCGCCATGAATATTTTCATGCTCCGCGATGGTGTGCTGGTAACGCCGCCGGTTACCGCAAATATTCTGGAAGGAATTACACGGCGCTCCGTGATCGAGTTGGTCCAGGCAGAACTTGGCTTGACGGTGGTCGAACGCCAGATTGACCGGACAGAAGTTTACCTGTGTGATGAATTATTCATGACCGGTACTGCTGCACAGATTATGGCGGTTACCAGGGTGGATCATCGCTGGCTTGGGACGGGGAGCATGGGGCCGGTTACCGAGCGTCTCCGTCAGATCTTTCAGGATACCGTGCGTGGCCGTTTTCCAAAATATAAACATTGGATTGAACCGGTTTACGCCCGGACCCCCCAGCCAATTTCCTGATCTACAGGTTTTATATTCGAAAAAATCCTTTCCGTATCTCGACAAAGCTAAGCTCACGAAACAAACCAGAGATTGCATGGGCGTTTGGGAAATAAGGCATTGAGCAGCCCAAAAATTTCGTCGGTTTCATACCAACAATCAGCAAAGGCGAAACACAGCTCTTCCAAGGAGCGGTAACCAAAAAGCAGTTGTAAGAAGGTTAAACCAGGGAAGGCTGCGTCGCCAGCATGACCAACAGGGGAAGGCGAATAAGGCTCGATCTTTGCCAGGAGACCGTTCTCTATGCTCAATAAGATCCCTTGGGTATAGAAGGTGAGCTTAATCTCTCTGGTATGGCCTTGATAGGAAGATGCAGCCAGGTTTTTTTCGAGAACTGGGCTGACCAGGCGCAGGAATCCCACCAGGTCGGGGACGCGCAAATACCAGGCGTATGGCTGGCGAACCCTGGGCAAGCTGTCATGCAGCACCTGGTAAACTGGATGTTCACGGCCTAACCAAAAAGCAAAACCATCCACATCGATGGGATTTTCTGCCTGGTTTGCCAGAATTTTGGCTGTATCGAAGAGATAACGCGCCACAGAGGGGGTAACCTGTCCCCAAGAGACTCCTGGTTTGAGTTCAAATTGATTTGCGGCCAGCCTGGGTCCCCACAAGCGTCCCGGATGGATCAGGTAGCCGACTGCTTCACCCGCGGCTGTCTCGATCATGCGCAGCTCAGACCGATCCACATTTTTGCTGCTTTTCCCACTCAGCTCATAACGCCACAGCGCCTGGTCGCGGACACAGTGAACCAGGTAGCGACTCTGCACTTTATCGTATAGATCCGCGATAAAAGCGAGATCGCCTTCCAGAGCAGGACGGATAAGATAGGGTTCGACTTCGCCATCTTTAAGTTTGGGGATGAATCCAGCAAATCCGATCCGCCCGCCACCCAGGTCCATGGCCATTTCATAACCAAACAAGCGGTAATAATACGGAATCCCGGTAATTCCTAATACTTGTTGGCCTCTTTGGGCGCTCCATTGGTGGATCACCTCGAATTGAGCGCGCACCAAACCGCGTTGGCGGTATTCCGGGGCCGTTCCAACAAGCTCAGGCCTCCCGACCTCGAATTGAATTCCGCCATAAGACCAGGTCTGGGCGATCAAGTTCAAAGAAGATACGATCTGACCTGTAGCTGGGTCCTCCACAATCGTGAAATCGCCCGGCTGAAAAGACGGGTGTGGCCGTTCGAGCAAATCACGAGTCCAAGCGCGTACGCCCTCATCGGGTTGGTCCGGCCCAAGGTCACTATGAATGCGGGCGTTGAAATCGGATAATGCTTGCGCGTCGCCGGGCGTGGCCGTGCGTAAGATCAAACCATCATCGAAGCGGCGGATGATTTTTTTGGTCATGGTTATTTTTCCTCCATTAATGGTTCGAACAGAAAAAGCTGCCAGGTCGACTTGATCGTCAAGCAGGATGGTCTACCGTGTAGCTTTCGGCTAAGCCGTCCAGGTAGGCCTTGTCTTCCACTCGCATCAGGTAAGGGTTGAAGAATTGTAGAACACAAAAGACTACCAGGATGGTTCCCAGAACCGTAATCACGATCCCAGGATTAAACAATCCGCCAACTAACCCGGCAAAAATCGTGCTTAGCGGCCAGGTGAATTGGGCGATCACCCGGCGTACCGAGAATACGCGTCCTTGTAATTCGCGCGGAGTCTGAGTTTGCCAGATCGTCTGTGAATGGGAATTCATGAATGGGATCATCGCCGCTGAGATAAATATCATTGCGGCAGACAGATAGAGCATTGAGCTCAAGCCGAGGACCATCATCGCAAGCCCATCGACAATCAAGGCAGCCAAGACAGCATAGACCCGCCGGGATTTTAATCCTCCCCAGATACTGACCACCAAACCGCCAAGGAATCCGCCCACTGCGCCAATCGAGGCCAACAACGCCAGGGCGGTTTCATACTGGTAGCCCAGGGAATGCCAACTAGGGGCCAGGTTGAACTTCACCAGCAGCGGTTGGAAGACGCCCATTGGTCCACCGACAAAATTTGCCACGGTGAAGGTCGCCAGGAGCCACAGCAGTGGGCGGCGCTGCCAGATATACATCGCTCCAAGTTTGATATCCGCCCATACCCCCGGTTTGGATTTCCCTCCGGATGGCGCGTCGCTGGCTTTTGGAGAGGGTATGTAAAGGAAAATCAAGGTTGCCGAGGCGATGAAGAACGTAACAGCATCGATGGCAAATGCCAGGGGTACCCCATTTTGCAGTCCGGCTAACCAGTCGCCTAACGGACCTGGAAAATCCCCCTGGCGGGCCAGGGCTGGCAGGGCGATAATTGCCGCGGCGATCATTGGCGAGACAATCCCCGATAATGCCCAGATCGTCTGCATCATCCCATTGGCGCGCGGCAGACGATTTTCAGGGACGATCATAGCATAGGAAGTATCAAAGGCAGCGTTGTGAAAGGCCGCTACAATTGAGAACATACTCGTTAAAATCGCAAGATTCCATAATTCCAGCCTGTCCGAAACCATCATAAACATCAGAACCAGGCTGAGGATGCCGCTGAAAAAATCCATGGCCATCATCGTCCGTTTGCGATCATGGCGATCAACCCACGCGCCGGCTAATGGGGCGCCAAATACTACGGGGATTGCATATGCCAGGTTGACTACCGCGAGCGCCACAGCAAGCTGCTGTTTTTGTTCGGGAAAGGGGTAGAGGCTTTGGGTCAACCAGATATTAATTGCAAAGAGGGTCAGTGCGCTGCCAAAAACAGAGATCGACTGAGTCACCCAAACAATGAGAAAGGTGCGAAAACCATGCGGGGGAGTTTCGTAACTCATTCTGGTTGAGTTCAATTATTCTTTCCCAGGGCGAAGCTCTTTTTCATAGACAATAAAACGGTGGGATACGTGCATACCCGAATTTTCATAAAGGCGGGTTGCCCCGGTAGGATTTTGAGCGTCGACGCCGAGTTCGAACCAACTGGATTCCCCGCTGGTAAAACGTCTGAAAGGCGGTTTGGAGCAATGCCTTGCCCAGGCCACATCGCCGCCAGGCTGGACGGACTCCAAGCTGGCTGACCCATCCGATGCTCTCATCCAACTGGCGGCATACCGCCGCGCCGGCGATTTGCAAGTCACAGACTGCCAGAAACCACAGGCTCGGATCGAAATTATCCTCGGAACACATCCGGCGCTGCCAGTTATCAAAATTCCAGGGTGTGTAGCCCCAATGATCACGGAATGCTTCTTCCAAAGTATCGAAAACCCGGCGCACATCCTCTCCTGGATTTAAATTCTGCACTTGAAACTCAGCGGGCCAGGCAGGCTCGGGTGGAGAATCGTGTAAATGAATTTCCATGTGCCATAAATAGCGGACAGGCGTATAGTCCTCATGTTCGTGCAGCTCACAGGCTGCCAGGTCAATTCCGTCGACGCCGTTGCGAATAAACACCCGCTGTTCTGGCGGCGCGAGTGGGATATGCTGGCGCGCCCGCGTTTCTAACAATCGCAGCATGACAGTGCCTATTCCCAGATTGGTGTATTCAGGATGTACGTAGCCGTCACCGTTTAGGAATGCATGCTCCGAGCGGTTCCAGATTTCCTGATAGCCGACCACCTTTCCTTCGCTTAATCCAGGCTGCGGGGCGATGATTACCCAGGTGTCCTGATCGAGTTGAAAATCGGTGCGCTGCCATTCCTGTAAGAGTTCAATTTCGGTATGGTGAGCTTCACCAGTCATGTACAGATCGTAGGTGCGAATTAATTCGTTGATCGCTGGGGCATCTTCAAGCACGGCTGGACGGATGCGGTATCCTGAAGGCAATAGATTATTTATCATCACTTGCTCCCATTATTCAATTTGCGGTTCATTTATCCAGAAATGTCAGCCGCGGTCTCTGGCTCGCCTTCCTGGCGGATCGCGCGGCCAAACAAAGGAAAGATCGGGGTGAGGCTCAGGCTGGAGACAACAATGGCTGCCTGAACGGAAACGTAATTTCCAATTAGGCCGACCACCGGTCCGCCAACAATCTGACCAATCGCGTCTACCTGGCTGCTCATCGATAGGACCGTAGCGCGCACCTGTGAATCCAGGCTTTGGTTGACCCAGGCAGTATATAAAGGCCCCAGGACATTGCGGGCTACGTAGATCAACAGGTATGCCAGTACCACCCAAATCAAAACTGGCGCTAGGGCAAAAGTTAGAAGACTGGCCATCAAGACCACGGTTAATGACATTAAAGCACGTGCAACCCCTTGATGGCTGGTTGTATTCACTCGCCGTAAAGCAAATTCGCTGGCGCCAATGGATAGCAGCATTCCACCAGCGCGCATCATACTAAGCCAGACAATTGGCTGGAAGGCAAATAGGGTCGGGAAGCTGAAGTTATCCAGGATCAATTTCGTCCAGAGCCTGTCGAAGCCTTCTGAATAAAGCCCGAAAAATAGACCGATGAATAAAATATTGATAAGCGCTGGCCGTTTGCGCATCATTCTTACCCCGCCACGAAAGGTGGCTGACATATTATCCCAGAGACCTCGGTCGCCGCGGGGTTCTGGTTTAAAGCCAGTTTCTGGCATGATGATTATTAATCCACATCCCAACACCATTAATAACAGCCCACCGAGCTGGATTGGACGGTTGATCTGCATGCTTCCCAGGATGGCTCCTGCGCCTATGCCGAGCAGGGCGGAAAATTGGCTGATTTGGTTGCTTCGTAGAAAGGCTTTGTTGGCGCGTTCTTCGCCGATTTCATCTGAAATCCATGCTTCCGTCGCTCCACTGGTGAAAGTCCAACCAAGTCCCCAAATGATTTGCGCCAGTAGGATCGGGATGAAGAATGGAAAAGTACCTTCAACAATAAATCCTACCCCTATCAGGAAATAGCCAATGATGATCGAGAGCCGCCGGCTGAAGATATCAGCGACAACTCCAGTGGGTATTTCAAAAATAAATGCACTGACTTCAAGCGTTGTGCCAACCAGGACGAGCTGGAGCGGGCTTAGCCCTGCTTTCGTAACCTGGTACACCGAGCTGGCAGCAAAGATCATTGAGAACAGGAAGGATCCAGCGCCTTCCAAAAATAAATAAACGCGGTAGGCGTCAAGCTTTTTCAATGAGCGGTGATCTCTTCCGCCAATCTGTGGCTTGTTCAAAGGCGTAAGCGGCTTGCAGCACGCCGAGTTCATTCCAAGGCCGGGCAATGATTTGCAAGCCAATCGGTAAACCCTGGTCGGTGAAACCACACGGTAAGGATATTGCCGGTAAGCCTGTCAGGTTAAACGGAGCTGTGTAGCGAGTGAGCAGGCGGGCTTGTTCTAGAGCGTCAGGTCCCTCGATAGGCGGAGCGGCTACCGGGGTTGTGGGCATGATCAGAATGTCATGGTGAAGGAAAAATTGTTCGAATTTGCGATGCAGAACTGTTTGCGTTCGGCGCGCCTGGATGTAATCTTCGATGGGATGGGCTGCTCCAGATTGCAGGCGGCGGAGGATATCCTCTCCGAACCCCTCGGGGTGGGAAACCAGTCGCTCGTGGTGGTAGGCAGCCGCATCGCTAGTAACCATCACAAGGTTTGCCTGACCAGCTTCCAGCATACCGGGAAAGGTTGTTCGCACAACTTGAGCGCCGAGGTCTTTGAACACCTGCAGTGAGTTTTCGACCGCGTCCCACACCTGGCTATTGGTCTTGGAGAAGAATTCATCGGCAGCCAGGGCGACACGCACGCCGCGCAGGCCTGTGCGAAGCCGCGTATAGGTAGACACCCGCTGATGGCGGATCGAAGCTGGATCATCGGGATCGTAACCGGCGATTGCGTCGAATAAGATCGCGGCATCTTCGACAGATTTTGCCATCGGACCCGCATGGTCGGTATGCCAACTTAAAGGGATCACTCCCTGCAAACTGACCCGGCCGTATGTAGGTTTTAAACCCACCACGCCGCACAGCGAAGCTGGGATGCGAATCGATCCGCCGCTGTCGCTGCCCAGGGCGCCAAGGCACATGCTGGCTGCTAGAGCCGCTCCTGACCCACCCGAAGAGCCACCGGTTATCCGGGTAGGATCCCAGGGATTACGGCAGACGCCAAAGTGTGGGTTAATTGTAGTAACACCCAGCGCAATCTCATGCAGATTTAGCTTGCCAAGCGTGACTGTACCGGCTTTTTTAAGCCGGGCAACGACCTTTGCGTCCCGAGCAGGAATATATTCGCGAAAAAATGTCGACCCTGCAGTCGTACGGATACCTTTGGTTTCAAACAGGTCTTTCAACCCGATCGGAATACCAAGCAGCGGGGAGGCGCGCCAATCCGCAGCATCACCAAGTTCTTGCAGGTTTTCTTCTGCCTGGCGCGCCTGGTTCAAGGCTAGCTCTGGCGTTTGGGTGATAAAACAATTCAGCAGGGGTTCCAGGCGGGCAATTCGTTCCTGGAAGGCGTGGGTAAGCTCCAGCGGGGTGATTTGGCCTGAGTGGAGTAATTGGCTGGCTTCAACTAATGTCAGAGACGTTAATTCCATGAAAGGCCTCCCAATTTATTCGATTCCAATCAACTCAGCAAATTTTAACAATCCAAGGCTGCGCGCCAAGGCTCTCGAAGGATGGTTATCGGCAGCGTGGCTGTAGAAAGCAACCCGCCCCTGGTGTTGAATTGCCTGGCCCCAGGCTGCCGCAACCCGCCGGGCAAAACCACGCCGGCGAAATCCAGGCGCGGTTTCAACCGCGACTTCAACGCAGTATTGATTTTCGCGGATGCTCCAGGCCCAACTCACCGGAACATTATCGATAAGTATCTCATATCGTCCGCCATTTTCGTGCACTTCCGGAAAATCCACTGCAAAGTTTTCGGGAAAAATATACGAATGGAATGGACCGCTTAATTGATAATGCCCCAATTTGGACAGGCTTTTTTGGAATTCTTGCGGAGACTCAAAAGCTTGCCTTAGTCCGACCCGCAAAATCTCTTCTTGTACTACTGGGGGGAAGTCAGGCTGAAAAAAGGGCCAAATTCCATTGCTGCTTTGGTAAATGATCAGCCTAGCTTGTTCGCTAGAGCCAGGGAAAGGGATAATATGTTCCTGGGCGTCGAGCTGATATTCTAGCTCGATTTGAAGCTGGATCAGGTCATAGACGTTAAATGGCCGCTCATTCTGGTTAACGCGCACATTGTCGATGGTCTTTTGCAGCTCAGGATGAATGTGTTCACCATCTGATTCAAGGATTCGGGTCAGGTCGCGTAAAACTTGGGCGCGGGTGATGAATTGAATTGTTCGAAAGCCAATTTTATGGGCGGCCTGGATGTTTCTGGCGAGATCGTCGATAAAGAGGATTTCACCCGGTAAAATTCTTAGCCTGTCCGCTGCCATTTGATAAATTTGTGGGTCGGGTTTGGCCAGGCCGACTTCTGCCGAGATCACGATGTCATCAAATGCTGAGGTGATGTTCCATCGGTTTGCCATAATTTCGCGTAAATCACCCCAAGCATTGCTGAGGACGCCAGTTTTATAATCCGCTTTGAGCTGCTTGATGATACCGATTAATGAAAAATCGATAGCGTCGCTGCTCCAAAACCGCTCCAAAAAATTCAGCAGTTTATCCGGAGGAATCCCCAAGGATTCGCCAACGTTCCGCCAATGTTCTCCAACAGGGATCAGGCCGACCATGGCCTGCTGCGCAGTGGCGCTGTCAAAGATCGCAGCATAAATCCGCTCCAAGGGTAGGTGATAGTCGCTGGCTAGCTGTTTGCGTGGCGCTTCATCCCGCATATAAAGAATGACCCCGCCCATATCCCAAACAATTGCTTTAACAGCCATAACTACTCTCCAGAATGTGCCTGGCTATGGAGGAGCTGTATGAGTTCTGCCTGAACCTGAGCTGAACTTTGGAAATGGATCGACTCCATTCCCACAGCGTGCGCCCCACTCAAATTAAGTTCAAAATCATCCACAAATATACTCTCTTCAGGCGCAACTTGGAGCTTATCGAGCGCCAGGCGGTAAATTCGTTCATCTGGTTTGAGCAGACCCACCTCAGCCGAGATGATAATCGTATCGAAAGCGTCTTCGATCTTCCATACTTCCCGCAGCGTCTGGCGCAGGCTGGGGAAATTGTTGCTGAGCAATCCAGTTTTATAACTTGGCCGGAGGGCGCGGATGAACTCGATAAGCTGATAATCCAACCGGTCGCCGCTCCAAAATGCTTTTTGAAAATCGAATAATTCGCTCAAAGATAATCCTAAGCCTAGGCGTACATTGTTCCAATGCTCCTGATCGCTGATGAGCCCTAATTGGACACGCTCCCCGGAGACGCCATTGAAAACCAGGTCCTCAAGCTCAGCACGGGACCGCCCTAGATTTTTCGCCAATTGCTCTCGACCAGAATAATCTTCAGTCCGGAGCAGCACCCCGCCGAAATCCCAAATAACCGCCCGAATGCTCATTCCGGCTCCATTCCGAGTCTCTTGTGAAATGTGACTAAGGTTTCCGCATATTTGAAACCTACATTCTGATACAGGCGGCGGGCTGCCCAATTATTTTCCTCGACGTTGAGCATGGCCTTTTTAATCCCGGCAGCCTGCATGCGGCGCAGCCCTTCCTGCATCAAAGCTTTCCCTAATCCCTTACGCTGAAAATCCACGTGGACCCCGACCGGCTCAAACAAGCCAATGGAATTCGTGTCGTCGAACCACAGATAGCAGAAGGCAGCGATGCGCTTATCCGGCGCCTCTATGACGACATCGTGATCCGCCTGGTACACTGGCGAGTGGACAAATTGAGCAAATCGTTGTTGATAATCTTCGAACGGCATTCGCGAACCAAACGCGGAATATTGCGCCTCGGCTCGCTTCATTAACTCCGTTTCTCCCGCGCTGGAACGCAGGGTATATCCATGGGGTAATTCTCGAACCGGGATCCTTGCCTTCAAGGAATGCTGCAAGTTGAGATATCCTTCTGAGGCTTGTGAAAAACCGATTTGGGAGAGCAGCGATTTTAGCCAGGTATCACCCACAGCCGCCCAAACGAAAGTGATTTGGTTTTCGCCTGCTTGTTTTACCAGCCGGGTCAATTCCTCGGCACTCCACGCGTAAATCGATTTGGCGATATCTGTCCTTATCCACTCTGGATGGATATAGACATCGAAAGCCCGCGCGGGTGGTGAGAGCAGCGTCCAGGCGATGATCCGCCCGGGCGATTGCTCACTCTCCCAAAGGGTTATAAATTTGAAAGGATCTGTTCCAGGCGCAGGATAATACAACCACCACTGCAAATCGCCGGGGTGAATGTAATAGGCGTTATTATTTGCCTGGCGTCCCTCCGTCAAAATGGAAAGCATCTTTTCCAAATCGGAAGAGTCCCGATACGGGCGGTGGATTGACTAAACCTGCTTGTTCTGCCATTCTTCTTTGGTGATGCCCATATAGACCAAATCCCAGCGTTTTCCGGCTTTATTGATGGCCTGGCGGATCCGGCCTTCATAGCAGAACCCTGATTTTTCATAGGAGCGGATTGCGCGGGAGTTATATTCAAAAACATCCAATGAAATCCGCTCCAGGTTGAGCTCCTGAAAGGCGAAGCGCAGGAGAATGTTCATGGCGTCTGAACCATATCCTTTTCCCCAGTAATCCCGGTTGCCAATCCCGATTCCGACAAAGGATTCTCGATGGTTCCAGCGAATGCCATCTAAACCGATATCACCAATCAGTTTGTCGTCAACAAGCGTTCGGATCACAAACGCGTAATTACTTGGGTTCCCTTCTGTAAACGTTTCCTCAAACCACTTGCGGGTTTGTTGAAATCGAGAGCGGTTGAGCGGCGCCTGTATCCAGCAAGCGCCAATACTCCAAATCCTGGGACCATTTGGAGACTGCATTCGCTATCTCGTCGGAATCGACCGCGGCAAGACGCACAAGCTTTCCGGATAATAAGTCAGGGTTCATTCGATACCTTGCTCGACTTGTCTATCTTCATTCAAAGCGTTTTGCCATTCAGGCTGGGTGATTCCCATGATCAGAACATCCCAATACTTGCCTGCGCGCTGCAGCATCTGCCGCTGGCGCCCTTCCATTCGAAATCCTACTTTCTCGTACGAGCGTTGGGCTCGCGCATTGTACTCGAAAAAGCCCAGGGTGACCCGGTCCAGGTTCAATTCGAGAAAGGCATATTGCAAGATCAAACGCATGGCATCTGTACCATAGCCTTTCCCCCAATCATCACGCTCACCCAGACCGACGGCTACCCAGGCGTTGCCATGATTCCACTCGATCCCCATTAAACCGATAAAGCCGATGAAACGTCCTTCGGGCAAGGTTTCAATGCTAAAAAAATACTCAGCGGCGTTCTCTTTACCCAACTCCGTCTCGATTGCCTCTTTCCATTTTCGCTCAGACCAAAGTGAGGCTGGATCAAAATGAAGCAGCCGTTGGTATTCGCTGTCACGCGCCCAGCGTGTAAATTCTTTGCTCATGACTTCCGGCTCTTTTTCAACCAGGCGGACCAGTTTGCCGGTCAGCAGTGAGCCAATCATGGCTTGCCTCCGAGGCGGGATTCCCACTCATCGCGAAGAAGTCCCATGTGGATTACATCCCAGCGCCGTCCGTCTCGATTTTGAGCCTGCCGCCGGCGAACTTCCTCGCAAAAACCGGCTTTCAGGAATAAATTCAGGCCCGCCTGATTGTATTCGGCGATCGTCGCTGATAAACGGTGCAGATTTTAACTCCGAAAATGCATAGGTCATAAGCATATGAAGCGCTTCACTACCACAGCCTCGCCGGCGGTCGCCCGGTTCGCCGATGCCTAGCTGGACATTGCCATTCCCATTCGTCCAATCTACCCAAAACAGACGGATAAAACCAAGCAGCCGCTCGTCTTGTCGATCATGGATCGTGAAATAAAACAAGTTATGTTGATCTTGTTCTTTTTCAATTGCTTCATATTTCTTTTTAAGCTGAGCCTGTGATAGCGGTCGCATAGGCTCAGGATAGAGCATGCGCATATATTCGGCGTCATGCGTCCAGCGGGTTTCAACCTCAGGGTCTTTGATATGATCGATCGCGGCCAGGTAGATGTGTTGAGCAGTGAACAGTTGGTCGTTGATTTCCATAGGGATGACTCCAAATTGGGGGATCGCTTGTAGGAGCGGTTTATCGGTTTAGTTCGAATCGGTCGATCAATTCGCTGCTGCCGGTTGTAGAATTCAAAAACCAGGTTTTCTGGGGTTGCTGTGACCAACATTGCACCATAATCATCGTTATAGCGTACCTGGCTGCCTTCGAGATGATCCAGGAAGGCGTAGATTGCGCCGCCGCCGAGACCATTCGTAAAGTATGGTAAGCCATCGACGATCAGGCGTTCGTATAAGTGATCATGTCCGGCTAACACTGCGTCTGCACCCCAATCCTGATAAGGCCAGCGCATCCAATCCACCGACCCGTGCGTACCCGACGAATAAGCTGGATGGTGCATAACTACCAGTTTCCAGGGCGACTGCGAGGCAGCCAATCCTTGTTGAAGCCACTGCGCCTGGATAGAATTCCTTGAAACGCCGTCAGGCTCGCGCAAGTCGCTGCTAATCATGAAAAACTGCACCGGACCCCAGGTGAAATCATAATAACGCTCGTTCCCCGGTAGGGCGAAGTAATCCAGATACGGCTGGCCGTAATTAGTGTTCCAATCATGGTTCCCAAGAACCGGGAAGAAGCGCAGTTTATCGCCGCCTGCACCGTATTGGCCCTGGTATGGGGAGATGTACTCGTGGTAAAACTGGCCAATGTTTTCATCGATCGTATCTGCTGCGCCATCCGGATAATTATTGTCACCCACAGTTACAATGAAGTCAGGGTTCCAGCTTTTAACCAAGGCCGCCACATCGCCTTCATTGCGATCGCCGCTGCCAAAATCACCAATCACTGCAAAGCGGATAGGCTGTGGGAGTGGGGGTGGAAGAGTTGCTGTCGGGGCGGGCGGACTGGTTGGCGTTGGTTGCGGCAGCTCGGCTGGTGTTGAGGTCGAAGACGGTGGAGGAATAAAAACTGGTTCGGGTGCGGTGGGTGTTGGCGAAATCGGTTGGATTGGCTCATTCACAGCGCCTGTCGCGGTAGCTTTTGGCCAGGTGGTCAACGAGCCGGCGCCGGAAGATGCAGTGCAGGCAGCCAGCAGAATTGCTGCAAATACGAGGACGGTGACAAGAATATAAGTTTTTTTCATGATTTTCGACCAGGCAGCCTCAGCCTTGGGCTGTGTACAGCCATTCTTTGAATATTTCGTCCAGCTCTTTACCGGCGCTTTTTTCAAAAGTATTGAGAAGATCTTCAGGCTTGGCGACTTCGAATTGGTGGTCACGATAATAATTCTGGAGCGCCTCAAAAAAAGCCTTGTCGCCAATCTCCTCGCGCAGTTTTTGGAAGAATAACGCCCCTTTTGTATAAACTACGGTTCCATAGATCCTGGGGTCTGGTGAATTTTCGAAATGTTGCAGCGATTGAGCAACTTTATCATCCAGGCCATTTTGGATCAAAGCTGCTACGGAAGACTGCCAGTTGGCGCGTATCTCATCTGCTGCAGCCTGTCGGCCTGACTCTTCGAAATACAAGCTGGAGGAGAAGGTGGTAAGCGCCTCATCCAGCCAAGGATCCTCAAAAACATCATTGCCGACCACGTTGTACCACCACTGGTGAGCAACCTCATGGGCGGTAGCAATATCGAAAAGCTGCCGGCTGGGGTTGTCATAAAGGAAGCTTCCGATAAGCACAATACCGGGGAATTCCACCCCCGCTGCATTTTTCATCGGGGCCTCGACGACGTCGAGCTCAGAATATGGGTAAGCGCCAAAACTTTGATTATAGGTATGAAGCGAATCTACAGCTACCTGCAGAGCCTGCTGGGCGGCTTGAGCGTGGTCGGGCAGATAATACGCGTTGATTTTGACGCCGTCTATGCTCTGCTCCAAAACCGAAAAATCTGGGCTCGCCGCCAAAAAGAAGTCCCTGGCCGGCCTGGTTTCGAAACGGTAGCGGTAGTCATCACCATCAGCCGTCCGCTCAACCTGCGAGCCACTGGCCGCGATCACCAGGTCTTGCGGAGCGGTGACCTCAACGCTGTAGCTGGCGCTATCGCTATACACCGAGTCCCCAATCGCAGACGGCATATCCAGATTCCAGCCATCTTCATCGTACACCGCCAGGATCGGATACCAACCAGCAAGGGCTAACACGCCATCGGTCTGGTTATAGATCCCGTACCCCGTTGGATCCGAGCCGTAATTTTCCGGGACACTGCCGCTGAAATCAAAATTTAACATGGCTTGTTCGCCAGGTTGAAGCGCCACGTCTAAAGGGATTTCGAGAACGGTATTTTCCTTTGAGAGCCTGGTCTCTACAGGCGCGCCATTGAGCTGCGTTTCGGTAACAGTCAGGGAACCGTCTCCATAGCTGCGCCCGCCGTTCGGAATCAGGCGAAAATAGAGCTGATCTAAAGGGACAACCTCCCGATTGGTCATTGTGAATTGAAGAGTTCCTTTGAAGGCTGGTTTTGGATAATCAAGCGCAAGGCTGATTTGATAGTGGTTGAGCCCGCCATCGCTGGGTTGAGAATCGCCCGCGGTCAAGGGAACGCCTGAATTTACTGGTTGGGTGGTGGGTGGGCTATTCCCCTCCAGGCGCAGGATCCGCCCGGCGTGGTCAGCAAGATAGATTTCACCCTGCTCATCCTCCCCAAATGAGGCGATCAGGCCAATATTTTGGAAAAGGTCCTGCTGAAGCCAACCCCCTTGAGTGTCTTGGAGCAGCCCGGTGATCGTTCCACTGCAGTAATCGGCGAACACGTAGATCCCATTCCATTCGGGCATTTCTGATCCACGATACACAATCCCGCCGGTCACTGCACATCCTTGCGAATGATCATACTCTGCGATCGGTCCAATCAGCTCTAGATCCGCGGGGGGAGATTGTTCACTAAAGGGGTGACTGCCTTCAAGGTATCTCCAACCGAAATTTGCGCCAGCAGGGTGACCGGCCGGCAAGAAGTCAATCTCCTCCCATTGATTTTGGCCTACGTCACCAATGTACAAATCTCCTGTCAGGCGATCGAAAGAGAACCTCCACGGATTGCGCAGCCCATAAGCCCAAATTTCGGGCTGCTGTCCTTGGGCGAAGATATTTTCCGTTGGGGTTGTGTAAAGCTCACCCTGGTTGATATCGATGCGTAGAATTTTTCCAAGCAGGACGTCTAACGCTTGGGCATTATTTTGCGGATCACCTGCCGAACCGCCATCGCCTAACCCTAGATAAAGGTAACCATCCTTGCCGAAGGCGAGCTCGCCGCCATTGTGATTTGGATATGGTTGGTCGATCTTTAACAAAACCGTTTCACTGGAGACATCAGCAAGGTTTGGCTGGGCAGGGTCCGCATGAAAACGAGCAATGACTGTATTGCCAGATTTGTCAGTGTAGTTTACAAATAAACGACCGGTATCGGCATAATTTGGGTGAAAGGCCAGACCAAGCAAGCCCTGCTCGTTGCTATCACTGCCAACCCGATCACGAATATCCAAAAACGGTGTATCGAGCAGCACACCTTCCTGGATAATCCGGATCATACCGATTTGTTCGATGACGAACAGCCGGTCAGAGCCATCGCCGGCGTGAGTAATATCGACCGGCCGGTTTAATCCTTCAGCCAAAGGACGCCATGTGTATTGGCTTGTGTCTGGGAAATTGAGCGCTTCGATTGGCGGCGCCGTTGGTGAGGGAGGCAGCGGGCTTGGAACGGGGGAGGGGGTGGAGGTTGGCGTCACTGGGATGGCACTGGGCGGCAGCGGAGCAGCAAGGGCCAGGCTAGTCGGGGTTTCGATCGGCGTCGGAACAGACAGCCCAGGCGGCTGCGCGCTGCGCCCGCCGCAAGCAGTTAAAACTAAAACCCCCAGGATAAGAAGTTTCTTTAGCATATCCATAGTTGTAAAGCGACTGCAGAAGGAGTTAATCTGTCACTTCATGAAATTCGGCATCAACGATATCTCCATCCTCGTTGGATGGATCAGACGCTGATTCGTCGGGAGCATCCTCCCAGCCAATTTGGACTATCTTGCGTAAGTCATCGAGATGTTCTTTGACGACATCCGCAGGAGCCAGCTCAACAAATAAAACGGTGGCCAACCAGACTACCAGGGCATCATCGATTGGTACGAGCGGGAGCAAGTCTACAGGGGAAACCAGATAAATTAGAGAAGCAACAGGGATCACTTTGTAAAAGAGATTGACTCGGTTGTCGCCCATTAAACGAAAGACCAGCTTGATGCGGATCATTAATTCGTTTAGAAAGCCACCCTGGTTCTTGACGATCTTTTTTTCAGGTGCTTGTGACATACGACCTCCTCCTGGAAACAGGAAATACTATTATAAAACAAAACCGGGGCAAGCCACAATGCTTGTCCCGGTCAGGTGTGTGAGGAATCCGATCTGTTTACAAGGAGGCGTTGGCGACTACGGCTGCAAATGCCTGCGGATCTCGAACTGCCAGGTCGGCCAGGACCTTGCGGTTGAGGATGATGTGGTTTTCTTTCATGCCATGCACCAGGCGGCTGTAGGTCGTGCCATTCTGGCGCGCTGCAGCATTGATGCGGGCAATCCACAGCTTGCGCAGATCACGCTTGCGAACGCGGCGATCGCGGTAGGAATACCACAGGCTTTTAAGCATGGCCTCGTTTGCGCGGCGAAACAAGCGATGGCGAGAGCCATACTGACCTTTGGTCAGTTTTAATACTTTCTTATGATGCTGGCGGCGGTAAGGGCCAGTCTTTACACGAGTCATGTTGATACGCTCCTGCGAACCCCTGGGCGCCGGCAGCTAGTTTTGCTGCCTGTTGCGTGCACCCAACAGCCCGCGAATGAAAAGGGATTATTCCGAACGAACAGAGGCGCCAACGAGATTGTGCAGCCTCTTCAATCCTTCAGATACCGGTTAACCGGCTTTCTTCAGGTACGGCGCTAGGCGATTGACTGACTTTATGATGCCGCGGCCTTTCACGGGCACCATTTCGTCAAACATGCGCTTGGTACGCGGGCTCGAGCGTCGCCGCAGGTGGCTTTTACCGCCCTTGGTACGCACTAATTTCCCGGACCCGGTCAGGCGAAAGCGTTTTGCGGTTGCCTTATGGGTCTTCATCTTCAGTTTCTTGCTTGTTTGCTTGCGTGGCACGATCGAATTCCTTTCTTTCACACAAAATTCCGCGGATTTCTTTCTCATCCGCGGATCTCAGCAACTCTAATCATCCGAGAAGGATAGCAGTGAAGCGAGATTACTTTTTCTTGCCCACCTTCCCCGGGGCCAGCACCATCAGCATGGTGCGACCTTCCAGGGCAGGCGCTTGCTCTACCAGGGCGATGTCGGCCAGTTCTTGAGCAACTTCTTTCAGGTCTTGGAGCGCAATCTCGGGATAATCAAACTCCCGGCCGCGAAAGCGGATGCGCACTTTGACTTTCATTCCTTCAGCCAACCAGCGGCGAGCATCGCGAACTTTTAGATCGCGGTGATGTTCGTTGGTTTTTGGGCGCAGACGAATTTCTTTGACCTCGATCTTCGTTTGAGCCTTCTTGGCTTCACGTTCTTTCTTTGCTCGTTCATAAATGAACTTGCCAAAATCCATAATCCGGCAAACCGGTGGATCTGAATTCGGCGCGACTTCAACCAGATCCAACTCGGCGTCTTGAGCCATCTGGAGCGCCTCTTCAATCGAGACAACTCCAACATTTTCACCATTTGCCCCAATCAGGCGAACCTGGGGGACGCGGATCATTTCATTAACTCGGTAGTTAATTGCGCTGATAAGGTGCTCCTCTTATTCTCGATTGTAGTTACTGATTCCGTCCAAATAACGGCGCTGATCATACCACGGAAAAGGCTGTTTCGTCAACGTTTGCCGCGGAATCGATCCTGGTTTGAAGCAGATTCGGGCAATTCTTACCTGCCCGAACCTGCTTGTTATTATATTCCGATCTCGATATCTTGATGCGCCTTCTCCAAGAACGACTCAACCGGCATCGCTCCGGGATTCTCTCCGGAGCGCAGGCGCAATGCCACCTCGCCATTGGCCATTTCCTTGTCGCCGACGACCAACATGTAAGGCACTTTCATCGTTTGCGCATCGCGAAATCTTAGCATTCATGCGCTCGCCGCGCTCATCGACTTCGACACGCAGGCCGGCAGCCTTGAGCCGCTCGGCGACTTCGCTGGCGAAGGGCAGGTGGCGATCAGCGATCGGGATAATCACTGCCTGGACCGGGGCGAGCCAGACTGGGAAGGCGCCGGCAAAGTGTTCAATGACGACTCCCAGGAAACGCTCGGTCGAGCCTGTCACCACGCGGTGCAGCACCACCGGGGTGTGCTCCTGACCATCTTCGGCGATGTAGGACAGCCCGAGACGAGCAGGTTGGATGAAGTCCACCTGGATTGTTGAGAGCTGCCATTCTCGTCCGAGCACATCTCGAGCCAGGAAATCTGCTTTGGGGCCATAGAAGGCAGCCTCGCCCGTAGCCTCGAAATAGTCGACACCGTTGTCATCCATCGCGCTGCGCAAGGCGGCTTCAGCTTTGGACCATTTTTCGTCATCCTGAACGTATTTACCGCCCTCGCCGCGCAAAGACAGGCGCACTTTGTAATCGCTGAAACGATAGCAATTCAATACCTCGCGGATCAGGTTCAAAGCCAGGGCAAACTCGCTTTCAATCTGTTCTTCGGTGCAGAAGATATGGCAGTCGTCCTGGGTCAAAGAGCGCACGCGCGTCAATCCCGTCAGTTCGCCCGTCTTCTCGTAGCGATACAAGGTGGCGAATTCAGAGAAACGCATTGGCAGCTCTCGATAAGAATGGCGGCCCATTTCGCGGAACAGGGTCATATGACTGGGGCAGTTCATCGGCTTCAAGCGGAAGGTGATATTCTCATCCACCATCGGCGGAAACATGGCATCCTTGTAGTTATCGTAATGACCCGAGCGCCGGTAAAGATCTTCCTTGACCATGTGGCCTGTCCAGACATGGGAGTAGCCATAGCGAGTTTGCACCTCGCGGACGTAATTCTCCATGACATAGCGCATGATCTCACCTTTGGGCGTGAACAGCGGCAGACCCGGACCGATATCGTCAGAGAAAAGAAACAGGCCAAGCTCACGGCCCAGCTTGCGGTGATCGCGCTTGCGCGCTTCTTCCAATCGCCAGAGATATTCTTCCAGCTCCTGAGGATTATGCCAGGCCGTACCATAGATGCGCTGCAGCATTTGTTTATGCTCGTCGCCACGCCAGTACGCCCCCGCCACACTCATCAATTTGACTGCCTGCGGGGATATTTCGCCAGTATCGTGAACGTGCGGCCCGCGGCACAGGTCAACAAACCGGTCGTGGGTATAAATTGAGATCTCCGGTTTCTCTTGAAGAGGATTGCCGTATTCGTCCAGTCCGCCTTTCTCAAGCCCATCGATCAATTCGAGCTTGTAAGGCTGGTCTTTGAATACCTGGCGGGCTTCGTCAGCCGAGAGGATCTCTTTCTGGAATGGAAAATGCCCGGCGATGATTTCGCGCATGCGTCGTTCAATCCCTTCCAAGTCTTCGGGGGTCAACGAGCGCGGCAGCTCGAAATCATAATAAAAGCCGTCTTCCACTGGAGGGCCAATGGTGTACTTGGCTTGTGGGAACATTTCCAATACTGCCTGGGCCATTACGTGCGCCGAGGAATGGCGGATGCGGTAAAGATCGCTATCTTCATACCGAGCAACTTGTTTTTCTGGCATGTCTTACTCCTTCCAAATAAAAAAATCTCACCCCACTGGGGCGAGATTTGGTTCACGCGGTTCCACCCAGATTTCAGCATCCCTGCGGATTACTGATCTCCTATCGCCGATAACGAGGCTAATCGTTTCCCATACTGAGCAATTTGCTGTTCAAGGTCAGGCTTACGGGTGGTTTTCACTAGCGGGTGTCTGATGGAGATTTTCAATCTTCGGTCTCCACTCCCTGGCAGGTCCAATGCCAGCTACTCGTCCCGATCAACGCCGTTTTCAATTAGAAAAAATTATACCATAATCAGTCCTGTCTGGCAGACCGAATTTCACTGTTAAAGAATACCTCCTCCATCTCCAGCGCGGTGATGGGGGAGGTATAGATCGGTCTTTTTTCCGGGAAAGTTTACGGACAGCGCAGATATAGCGTTGCGCCCTTGACGGCCTGGAAAGTGCGTTTGACATTTACCCCGCAGGCAAAATATCGTACGGTGTAGGTGCCTCGTCCAATCGTGACTGCTTTCTCTTGATCGGATGCCATGGTGAATACATATGGTGATGGTCCGGTCATGATGACGATCGTTTTCTGATCCAGTTCGCTGGATAGGGTCACAGGGACGACCTTTATCACTGCGCTCAGGTCAATTTTGGAGGCGTCTTTAGGGATAGTATTGACTCTGCCGCCGCAAACTGGGTTGATCAGCAGGGTATCCCGGCTCAAATTCAGGGAGCTTTTCGCTGTCATCCCACACCCCTTGATGGTGTAGGTGTATTTGCCTTGATTAATAGTGTAGGATTTAATGGTTTCACCGGGGACCGCCAGCGTATATTTGGCGGGTCCAACCAGGCTGAGGCTGATTGCTGATGGGGCGCGGTTGTCGATGGTCAAGGTGACCGTCCGTAGTTCGGCCTGCGCCGGTGGGGCCTGGAAAGCCGTAGTTGTGATTAACAACAGCGCCGCCAGGGTCAGGCTTGCCATGATGCGGAAAGCAGGGTACTTTTTCATCGTTTGAACTCCTTACTTTGTTTTCTAATTTTCAAAGTTTTCATCTGCACTAGAGATAGGAAGCTTTGACCAGCAGAGAATTCATAGTAGCGCAAATAAGTTGCGCTGTCAAGACTGGCGATTACAGCCCAGCCGCTTTGAATGCCGCCTGGACGATCACCTGAGCCTCTTCCTGGATCCGTTTTAGATGATCTGGACCGATGAAACTCTCGGCATAGATTTTATAGATATCCTCAGTGCCGGATGGTCGGGCAGCAAACCAACCGTTTTTGGTAACGACCTTTAACCCACCGATGGGGGCGCCATCACAAGGGGCATTGGAAAGACGGGCAGTGATTGTTTCACCCGCCAGGGTACTGGCCAGGATCATTTCTGGCGTCAACCGGGCCAGGGCCTGGCGCTGCGGCGCAGCCGCCGGAACGTCGATCCGGGCATAAGCCGGACTGCCAAATTGTGCTTCGAGGTCCCGATAGTGCTCGCCCGGATCGCGACCGGTGCGGGCTGTGATTTCCGCTGCCAACAAATCCAGGATAATGCCATCCTTATCCGTGGTCCATGCTGTCCCATTTTTGCGTAGGAATGAGGCTCCTGCGCTCTCCTCTCCGCCAAAACCGAGCGTGCCATCCAGCAATCCATTCACAAAATATTTGAAGCCCACCGGCACCTCGCACAAGCGCCGCCCCAGATGTTCTGCAACACGGTCGATCATTGAGCTGGATACCAGGGTCTTTCCGACTGCAGTCATCGCGTTCCAGCCAGGCCGGTTCTGAAACAAATACCAGATCGACACAGCCAGGAAATGGTTCGGGTTGAGCAACCCGGCGCTGGGGGTGACAATTCCATGCCGGTCGCAATCGGGATCATTGCCAAAGGCGATGTCAAAGCGGTCTTTCAGCCCGATCAAACTGGCCATTGCAAATGGGGAGGAGCAGTCCATGCGGATCTTGCCATCATGATCCAGGGTCATGAAAGAAAATGTTGGATCGACATAGCGATTGACAATTTCGAGGTTCAATCTGTAGCGCTCGGCGAGCGGCGCCCAATAGCCGACCGAACTCCCCCCCAGTGGATCGACGCCGATGTGCAAACCAGCCTGGGCGATTGCGTCCAGATCGACCACATTCTCAAGATCGGCGATATAAGGAGTCAGGTAATCATATTCTCGGACGCAGCTGTTTTGCAGCGCTTTTGCAAGGGTGATCCTTTTAACGCCCGCCATCCCGGAGCGAATAATTTCGTTAGCCCGCTCCTGGATTGTTTTTGTGGTGGTGGTGTCCGCAGGTCCGCCAGATGGCGGGTTATATTTAATTCCCCCGTCTGTTGGAGGGTTATGCGAGGGCGTGATCACGATCCCATCTGCCAGACCGCTGCTGCGCCCCAGGTTATAGGTCAGGATGGCGTGGGAGATCACCGGGGTGGGCGTGAAACCAAATCCTTGTTGGAAACGGACTTCAACGCCATTTGCGGCTAACACTTCGATCGTGGTGACCAGCGCCGGCTCAGAAAGGGCATGGGTATCCATCCCAATGAATAACGGACCCGTAATTGCCTGGGTACGGCGATGCTCGGCGATTGCCTGGCTGACTGCGGCGATATGATCTTCATTGAAGCTGCCCCCGGTGGATATTCCCCGATGCCCAGACGTGCCAAATGCCACTTGCTGGCTGGCTTCGGTCATATCGGGGTGCAGGCTGTAATAACTCGTAATTAACCGAGGGATGTTCGGGAGAAAATCGGGCGGTGCGGGATGACCGGCTAAGGGATGTGGTGACATATGACCTCCCCTACATATACTCTCTAAATTGTAGACCGTGGCGTTTACGAGCCGCCAGCCAGGCCCTGCGAAGCATTTCGTAAACTGCTTCAGGATCGGAGATATTGCGCAGCACGATCTTGGGTTGGGATGGATCTTGTCCCTGAATGATCAGGTCGCCCAGGTTGAGCATCCGTTCAGTGAGCCCACGCTCCATATCGAGATCCTGGATGCGGATAAGCTCAAAATTTTCGATATCCTTGCCGAGAAAACCATGAACAATTTTTATTCGATCGGTGGTTATGGTGTAGTGTTCGACGAGCGATAGAAATGGCCGGCCTTTCCAGAGAACGTCTTCACGGTATTCATCCCCGGTCTCATCCGCTTTTTCCTCGGTTTCAGCTTGTGGTTCGGGTCCAGCTTCTCCAAGGAGCTGGTCCAAGGTCAACATGAGTTGATCGGCGATTTTGGCGACTAATTTTTCTTGCTGGTCATAGGGGACATTCGTCAGATTGACGCCGCTCTGGGCAACAGCCTGCCAGATGCTGGCAATAATTTCGGCGCGGGTTTTATCAATGGACATTGACTAGCTCCTTGTGGGAATCATCGATTACCTTAGGTTGGTCTGCTTGAACACTCTTGAGTTTATCGCAATATTTGTGAGAAAGCAAATCCTCTGACCAGATTCCAGCCGGATCCAAAACCAAAGGAAACCGCCTTTTCAGACGGTTTCCTTTGGTTTGAAAGAACCACGTTCAGGTGGAACTAATAGCAATCGGGGATGTAAAGCTTCTGACCGGGTTTGATCAGACTGGAGTCAGGGCCGATCGTAGCCAGGTTTGAGTAATAGATGCGGTTGATCGTATCCGGATAAGCATTACCACAAAATTTATAGGCGATTGTACTGAGGCTGTCGCCGGATTTAACGGTATAGCAGGCAGCGCCGGATTTCACATTGGTGCGTAGATTCATTGTGTCTCTCCTATTTCCATCGAAGATGGTTAACAGTTTTGCACAAGATTGTTCTCAACCATCAAGAAAGCCCAAGCCAACTTTTTGCGGTATTCAACGCGGATTGGGTTGTTCCGGTGACACTGTTGGCCAGCTTATATACTTGATAGTCGGCGCTGTCAAAGACAGATGCGCCTGATCTTAACGCCTGGCAGCCGAGGGATGCAGCATCATTAACCACGCTGCCCGATTTGAGTGCTGTTTTAATTTTCATTTGCAAATTATCCTTAAATTATGCGCAGGTACCGCTCATGTCAGGAACCCATACCCCGGCGACATAGCCGCCGCCCGCAGGAAGGGTGGTTGGAGGGGGAGTTGTGCTGCCGCTTCCGCTGCCGGGAACGGGGGGATTGCCCATACATGGGAACCATAGTCCCGCAGGAGGCGTCGATGAGGTGTTGGTGCCATAGGCTTCCATCATATTTGCTTGATTCTTCCACCACAGGCGTGCTTGATCGCACTGCTCGTAGGTCATACCGGCGTAAACGTCTGTTTTGATCTTCATTTACATCACTCCTATCAGAAACCAACCTTTATCGTGATCCAGATTTTTAATTCTGCTTAGAGGTTATTGCAAGGGGTGGGTTTAGTCGCATTGACATGATTGTACTGCTTGTAGTAGTTGTTCTCCCAAGATTCAAGGTTGGCCATGCAGCTTTCAACGCTGGCGCCGCCGCGCAGATCGGTGCGCAGGCGCAGTTGTGGAACCGCTGCTTGCCCGGTCTTGGCATTGTCTTTGGTGTTCTCCATATTGCTTACTCCTTTATTACTTCCAGGTCTGCTGATGGGGGACAGAGTCTGCCGACTTGTTATCAATACTTATTTTAACATAACCCGCATGGGTTCGCCAGAAATAATTGACCTGATCAGCGCAGTGACGCTGATACGACATTTGACTTAGTTATAGGATACGCTCTAGCGAGGTAAGCAGCAATTCAGGAGAATCGCTTTTGCTCAAACAAACTTCGGCCCCGGCCTGGCGAGCCTGCTGTAGCGCCTCAGGATACATTGACAGGCAGATCACCTTGGCATGCGGCCAAAGCGATTTAATTTGAGTGATGATCAACGTTTCACCGTTTTCAGGCTGCAGTAAATCAATAATCACCAGGTCTGGTTGAATTAACTGGCATAACGACAAGGCGGATCTGTGATTTTCAGCCTCGCATATTTTGGTCACAGCCGGCCAGGTGTTCAACAGCGCCCGTAAACTCTGGCGAGAATGATGTTGTTTGGCGATAATGAGAATCTGCACGTTACGGATCATGGATGATCTATCTGCCTGGTTGCTACCCATGGAAACCAATATCAGCGCGTTTCGGCGCTGGCTTCTAGAATAATCCGATTTGACCCACTTAGCATCGGAAAAACAAGTGAATTCGCCTAAACGAAACGACCGCTTTTTACTGCGATCGTTCTAAACATTTTCCTTCGGATGGCTACAGCATTTGGTGTAAGCCAACCAAACCCACCTAAATTTCGACGTCCGGGATATCATCGATAGAAGCAATTCCTTCTTTTAATGCGTACAGGGCGGCTTGGGTGCGGCTGGCAAGGTGTAGTTTGCTGAGAATATTGCTGACATGGGTGCGCACAGTGGCTTCGCTGATAAATAACTGCTCGCCGATTTCACGATTGCTATGCCCTTGGGCAATCTGCCGTAAAACGATCAGCTCTCGCTCTGAAAGCGGGTCCGTGGTCAGCTCGATCTTAAGCGGGTGGGAGAGCTCATGGAGCACCTTACGTGCGACGGATGGCTCCAGGGACGGTTCGCCCCGTGCAACCTGGTGAATTGAACGAACCAGGTCTTCGGGGCTTGAATCTTTTAATGAATAGCCAAGCGCGCCAGCTTTGATCGCCGGAAACACCTTATCATCCGCTGCAAAACTGGTCAGCACCAAGATGCGCGTCGCCGGGAGATTGACGCTGATCTGCCGGGTGGCTTCGATGCCATCCATTTTTGGCATGACCAGATCCATCAGGATGACATCCGGGCGCAATAGGCGGGCCTGCGCCACTGCCTCCTGGCCATCACCAGCCTCGCCAACCACCTGGATATCTGCTTCAGTGGCGAGCAAGGCGCGTATGCCCTTGCGCACGATGGAATGATCATCAGCAATAACGACCCGAATGCTATTCTTCATGAATTCCTCCGCAGCTGATTCCCTGGTTCGGGAAGATTGGGATTAGGGATTGGGACGCATAAACCGACCCGGGTGCCCTGCCCAGGCGTGCTGAATATTTCCAATTTACCTTCAAGGCGCTGGGCGCGCTCGCGCATCCCTGCCAGGCCGAAACCACCGCTGGAAGCAGCCCCTTTCGGATCAAAGCCGTCGCCATCGTCTACCACCTCGAGGCGAATTTCCCCATTTTCGACGGTCAGGCTAATCGAGGCCTGGCGCGCATGGGCGTGCTTGAGCAAGTTGTTCAGCGCTTCAGTAGCGACCTGGTAGAGCTCTTCCTGGAGCGGGTAGGGTAGATTTTCGATCCCGTTCACGACCAGCTCAGTTTGGATCCCGCCCCGGCTTTCAACCGATTCCAGTCTCATCCGCAGTGCGTCGACCAGGCCGACTTTTTCTAAGGCAAGCGGGCGAAGCTCAAAAATCAACAGGCGCATCTCACGCAGGGCGGCTTGGGAAGTCTCGCGCAGTTCGCGCAGATATTCAGCGGCTTCGCTGGACCGATTTGCCGCTAGCAAGCGATTAGCGGCTTCTGCATACAAAGTCACGCTGTATAACGACTGGGTAACCGAATCGTGAAGTTCGCGCGCAAGGCGGTTACGTTCGGCCATCGCTGCACTTTGTTCTGCCTGCTCACGGAGATGAGAATTTTCAACAGCAACGCCAATCTGTTGGCCGATGGCTGCGAGCAAAGCACATTCTTCCGGCGTAGGTACTCGGTATTGATATGCCCCGAGGA
Source organism: uncultured Chloroflexia bacterium (assembly GCA_963770655.1). Taxonomy (GTDB): domain Bacteria; phylum Chloroflexota; class Anaerolineae; order Anaerolineales; family UBA4823; genus CAZAGA01. Next base: position 491,871 of record CAVYQO010000006.1, read on the forward strand.
TGATTGCGCCAACCAGGTGATCTTTAACCATCAGCGGTACGGTAACCGCCTGGAGGGCGCCAAACTGCTCTAGTATTTGGCGCAGGATCGGATCGCCAGGCTCAGCCGGCAGCCAGACAAACGGCTCACGCAGCCGGGCAGCTTGCTGGATCGTGGATCCGATTAAAGGCAGAGCGCCGGCAAACGAGACGAATTTATCGCTGAATCCGGCCTGGGCAAGCGGGTAGATTTCCGCCGATTCTGGATCCGCCTCGTCTTGCTCTACCTGATAAGCCACCCCAAAATCCATTTCCATCACCTGCATGGTTTTCTCCAAAGCATCGGCCAGGATTTGCTTGAGATCCAATGAGCGGCTGACCACTGCGGAGATCGCATTCAACGCCCCAAGTTCACGAGTTCGTTCGGCGACACGTTCCTCCAGAGTTTGATAGGATTTTGCCAATTCTTGCAAGCTGATGGTACGCTGGGTGGCGTCTACGCTGACGATCAAAAAAGACTCAACCCGCCCAGAATCCAAAATAGGCAGGATGGTAATATCCCAATAAGAAACCATGTCCTCAATTTGAAGGCGTAATGATTCTTGCTGGATGCTTTCTCCAGCCAGGACACGATGAACGATCGGAACCAGGACAGCCTGGTTACCCGGATTCATTTCATAAAAGTGAAGCCCACGATGGATTTTTCCCAATCCGCGCGGTCCATATTTCTCCACAAATCCCGCCCAGGTGGGGTTGCAGCGCTGCAGGATCAAGTTGCGATCAAAAACTGCGACCCCCATCGGCATCTGATCGAAGAGGATGCCTAAAAGGATGGCTTGCTCGTCAATAGGAAAATCGGGCAGGTTTGGAAATGCATCCATATTCATGATTATATACCGGTTGAGGAAACCGTGATTTCTTTACATCGCCTTTCCGCGTATTTCTAGCTATACGATGTCTTGGTTGAGCTCCAGAAGCTCATTCAGCAAGCCTGGCAAAGCATAGATCGATTCGCCGCGCCGGGCGGGTGGTGTTGCAGAGACGATGTACTCCCAAGAAAGCGCTGAACAGAGCGGCGCCAGGCGTTGGGAGAACTCGAAGGCCTGGCGCAGTTCTGCTCTAGGGGCAATGATCTCCCAGGGTTCGAGGTAAGCATTCAACAAACGCTCAAATTCTGCTGTGTTTTCGAATACCCCCAGCGTGTTTTCAAGGCTGACCGAGACCGTGCGGAGCGAAAAAAACGGGTGTGATAGTGAACAATCGCCCCAATCAAAGAATAGAAAGCGATCCCCTTGCACAAAAATATTACCGTCATGAAAATCGCCGTGGTTGAGCGAGGCCGGTACCGGCATTTCAGCCAGGGTGTGACACAGCCCGGCAAGCTGGGGTTGAAAGTTGTGGAGATCGCTGAGCTGTTGGCGGGTGAGCCCATCTGGCAGGCCGATCATTAAATCTGCCTCTCTTGCTAAAAGGCGTGAAAACTCAGCGGGGAAGCAACTCAGGCGTCGATCCGGCGCGCCGAGGGCAACCAGCTCGGCTGTGCGATTCGCCGCATCGATTTGCAGCTCGGCATAGCGAGCCAATATGGTCTCCCACCGCGTAATATCGCTATTACGTTTCAATACTTCGCGCAAGCGCTCGCCACCATCCGGCAGCAGCACCCAGCCTTGTTCTAGCTCGACCGCCAGGATGGGTAAGGATACATCCGGATACCATTCTGCCAGGGCTTTTGTGATCGCGATCTCGTGTTTAAGCGCGGGAGCAGCAGCCTTGAAAAAAAGCGTGCCGATCGTGCTTGCAATTTGCAAAACGATGGACCAGGGTCGGGTATGCGGCTGCGTAACCGGCCCGAGCCGAGACGCGCCCAGCGTGCTGAGCTGCGCATCGATCCAGGCACAGACATCTTCGAGCCAATCCGCCTCCTGCCAAAAAAGACCCTCGCTTTTGACGCCCATCGTCGGGTTTACACCAAATATTTAGCCAAGAATTCGAGCGATCGCTCCCAGGCCAGGGCGGCAGCCTTGGGGTCGAATGCCTGCGGACGATCGTCTTCAAAAAACCAATGCCCGGTCCCCGGGTAGGTGTGGAGCTCTGCAGGCCGCCTGGCAGCCTGCATTTCCGCCAGCATCTGCTGAACGCCCTCAGTGGGTTCCCACTCGTCCACTTCGGCAAAATGACCCTGGTAGGCCGCTTGAGATTGGTGGAAGTCTACCGCATAAGCGCCATAGAAAAGGATTGCAGCTTTAATGTCTTCGGGAGCAAGCGTGGAAAGGACAATCGCCCAGGCAGCTCCCATCGAAAAGCCAATCACCCCGATTTGACCTGGTTGCACGCCTGGCAGCGAACGGATCTGCTCCAACGCACCCAGTACAGCCGCCTCGATGTAAACATCCGAGCTGTTCGTGAGCGCCTCCTGAGCCTCAGCGATGGTTGCCGCAGTCACCCCGCCGTATAAATCCGGCGCCAGGGCGGTATAACCCTCAGCCGCTAGCCGGTTGCATACACTTTTGAAAAAAGGCGTCAAGCCCCACCAGGCATGCAGGACGAGCACCCCTGGCCCTCCTTGTTCTGATTGGGCAAGGTAGGCCGAGACAGGGTTGCCCTGCGATGTAAATTCAAGCTGTTTGCCAGTGATCATTATCGTTCCTCCTGGAATGAAAGCTGGGTGATATCGTCATTTTGGCAGCTAATTAGACTGATTGTATCAGAATTTACCTGCTCCACTTCGCAAAGTTCGGTTTTCAATCGAAAAGGTTATAATACAATTGTAAAATTGTACACCTCAGGAGACCATGCGAAGAGAATATGATTCCTACAACTGAAGCCATGCGCAAATTATCCCAAGAAGAAGGACAGCAGATGCCGCCGCGCCTGCTGCTCGGCCCGGGTCCCAGCCTGGTTGACCCGCGCGTTTTGCGGGCGATGTCCACCCCGTTGGTGGGTCATCTGGACCCCGCCTTCCTCAAGCTGATGGATCGAACCCAGGAACTGCTCCGCTACGTTTTTCAGACTGCCAATCGCCTGACTGTGCCGGTATCTGGAACTGGCAGCGCAGCCATGGAGGCGGCGATTGCTAACATGGTCGAACCGGGCGACCCGGTGCTCGTATGCATTAACGGTTATTTCGGTCAACGCCAGGCAGAGATGGCCCGGCGGTACGGCGGAGCTGTGCAGGAAATTCACCGTCCTTGGGGAGAGGTCTTCACGGTAGAAGAGATCGCCGCAGCGCTGGCCGAGCGACCCGCTCGCGTGGTATGCCTGGTACAGGCAGAGACATCGACCGGCGCGCTCCAACCCGTACTGGATATTGCCAGCCTCGTCCATGCTCAAGGTGGGCTCTTGATTGTCGATTCGGTGACCTCGTTAGGGGGCGTTCCTTTGTTTGTTGATGCTTGGGATCTGGATGTGTGTTACAGCGGCACGCAGAAATGCCTGAGCGCTCCCCCAGGCCTGGGGCCGATCACTCTCGGACCGCGGGCAGAACAGAAACTCCTGGATCGGCGAAGTAAAGTTTCCAACTGGTATCTGGATCTAAGTATGCTCCAAAAATATTGGGGTGGAGAACGCACTTATCATCACACTGCGCCGATCAGCATGAATTATGCCCTGCACGAGGCATTGCGCGTTGTCGCTGAAGAGGGCCTTGAAGCGCGCTGGCAGCGTCATTCCGAAATTGCCCAGTTATTTTGGGATGGGCTGGCTGACCTTGACTTGGTTTGTCACGTTGCCCTGGAACATCGCCTGCCATCCCTCACCACAGTACGGGTTCCGGAAGGGGTCGATGAAGCCCAGGTCCGCCGGCGACTGCTGGAAGAATACAATATCGAGATCTCGGGTGGACTGGGAGAGCTGAAAGGCAAGGTCTGGCGGGTCGGGCTGATGGGGTTTTCGGCGCGGCCAGAAAATGTCATCTTGCTTCTCGAAGCACTGCGCCGTATTTTAAAATAGTGCCACCTCAACAAAATTTTGTTGAATCCTGAAGCCGAATCGATGTTAATGAAGTGAAGGAGGAAACCAGGATGGAAAAGAAGAAGCTAAGCGGATGGGATATTTTTCTAATTGTGATCCTTGTGTTGGCCTTGATCGGTTTGTGTCTCTTGGGATTTATGATCCTGCGCAACCTCAACAGCGACAAGGACAAAGGACAACCAGCACCGATTGAAACAGCCACCGCGGATGCAGCTGCGTTGCTGTGCCTGATGAAAGGCAATCTGGTCGTTGGGACTTCGGCAGATTATCCCCCATTTGAAACTTTCAGCAGTGATTTCACCCTGGATGGATTTGATATTGCCCTGATGAAGGAAATTGGCCTACGTATGGGCGTCCCGGTGCTGTTTCGCAATATTGCTTTTGATGGCCTGGGCAGCGCTTTGCAAATTGGCCAAATTAACGCCGCCATCTCAGCCATATCGGTGACGCCAGAGCGTCAGGAACAGTTCGGTTTCTCGAATGTGTATTACGTTGGTACAGAAGGCATCCTTGCGCCGCCTGGTTCGAGCCAGCCGCCAATCGCAAAGGCTAGCCAATTGGAGAACCAACGCATTGGTGTGCAGCGCGGTTCCGTTTATGAAGCCTGGGTGCAGACCAACCTGGTCGACACCGGGTTATCTCCAGCCAGTGATATCTTTGCCTACCAAACCATAGACCTTGCCATAAACGACTTAATCACGGGCAACCTTGACCTCGTGATTCTACAACTCCGGACCGGCACACAAATTTGCCAACCAGGGCAGCGCAACCCTGGTCGGGGAAGGATTAAGCCAGCAGCGCTATGCGATCGGTCTGGGCCAGGATTGCCAGGGGCTAGGCGATGCATTCAATATCGTCCTGACCCAAATTCAAAATGATGGGACGATGGCTGCTTTAATCCAGAAATATCTAGACCTCGCCCCGGATGAAATCATACCGGTACCCACCCCGCTGCCGCCAACACCTCAGCCGACAGCGCAGCCCACTGCCCAGCCGCCGGTCATCGTCACCGCAACGCCCCCACCGGGCTGTGTGGATGGGATGCAGTTCGTCAGTGATCTGACCTACCCCGATAACAATATGCAGAACCCCCCAGTGATCCAGCCGGGGACACCTTTCCAAAAGGGTTGGCGTATCCGCAATATTGGCACCTGCGCCTGGAATAACCAATATTACCTGGATTATGCGGTTGGAAATACACCCTATTCGCAAATGGGCGGCGTGGCAACCCCAATTAGCGGGGTTGTACAACCAGGACAAACCTACGATCTTTATCTCAACCTGGTTGCTCCACTGTATCCTGGGACCTACCAGGGCTTTTGGGAAATGCATAATCCACGCCATACCGCTTTTGGTGAACGGATCTGGGTGGGCATTCGCGTTCCACCCGCCAACCCGTCCACCCCAACCCCCGCCCCGAATATCCCTCAAATTTACCGGTTTGTCGTCAATCCCACTACGATCCAGCTCGGTCAGTGTGTTCAAATTAGCTGGGAAACCACTGGCACGGTCACTGGGGTCAATATCTTCAGCAATGGCAACCCGATCTGGGTGAATGGGCCATCGACCGGTACGATCCAGAACTGTCCGTCTGGGGCAGGGCAAACGATGTACGAAATCCAGGCGAATGGCCCGGGCGGAACGGCCCGACAGGATCAATGGGTAACAGTGCTCGATAGCTTACCGCCAACGGCAACCACTGCGCCGCTGCCGCCGCCCAGCGTTGCTGCCTTCGACGTCCAACCGAGTCAAATCGAGCTGGGTGGATGCGTCAACATTAATCGGCAAATCAATGGCACGGTTGACTATGTGCGTTTGCTGCGCAGTGGGCAGGTAATTCTCGATAATGCTCCCAATGCCGGCAGCGCTTCGGATTGCCCGACGACCCCCGGTTCGGTCGTTTACCGCCTGGAGGCGCAGGGTGCCGGACAATCCACTTCCAGCGAACGTGCAATCACTGTCAGTCAAGCTCCCCAGCCCCCACCATTTGTGGGGATCTTGTGGGAATTGAAATCGATCAGCGATCCACAGCAAGGCTTGATTGCGCCGTTGGCAGGCACCCTAACCACCGCTCAGTTTATGGAAAATAGCAGCCTGGAGGGCTCGGCGGGCTGTAATAATTACACAGGGCGCTACACTGTCGCGAACAGCTCGATCACCATCCAGGTAGATTTAGGCACACAGATGATGTGCCCTGATCCGCCTGGCCTGATGGAACAGGAAAGTCTATACCTAAGGCAACTGCAATCCGTGCGCAGCTACCAGTTCAGCGGTAACGAGCTCGCCTTCTATGGTCCTGATAATAACCCCTTATTGATCTTTTGGCCGGCTGCGCAGCCGCGCCAGTAGCCAACATAAAAAAACCACCCGACCTTTTCAAGAGTTGGGTGGTTTTTTGATTCTGATACGGCTTAGTAGCTTACGATGCGGCCGAGCAGCTTGGCCTGTTCGATCCAGTCTTCCACGTGAGATAGGGATGGAACCTGGCGGACCAATTTCTTCTCTTCGTTGAGTGCGACCACCCTGGCATGCAAGTTATTAGCGTTGCGTTGGGCCAACTCAACCACTGTATCCACGCCAGCCGCTTCAAGCAAGTCGGCATATTCGGAACCGATGCCTTTGAGACGGAACAAATCGGCATGGTTGACCCATTTAAGGATCAATTTTGCGCTGATCCCAGAGGCCTCGACAATCATTTCGCGGCCTTTGCGCGTGGCGCCTTTGCGGAGCAGATCGAGCGGCGAATAGATGCCGATTGCTTTCAGCTTTTCTCCATAGGCCGGTCCAATGCCTTCGACATACTCGATTTCTTGCTTGAGGAAACGAGCCTGCTCTTCGGGGATCTCAACGAAATCTGGAATTTCGACCTCGGTGGATTCGAGTTCATCAACGACGGCAGCGTCAGCCTCGCCTTCCTTGGTTTCGACCAGCTCGCCGGCTGGGATGCTTAGCACAGCCGCAGCGGCGAGCACTTCGCCGCTGGCAGCATCGACGACAACAGCCGATTTTTCAGCGGTCGTGCTGATCTCGCCCTCGGGCGATTCGAATGCAGCCGCGGCTTTCATGGGCGACCACGATCGCCGGGCCGGCATCGGTCTCGACCAACACCCCGGCTGTATCGCTGACTGCTACGGCTGTCCCCTCGCTGGTGTCCTCCATTGCAGCTTGTTTGACCTCTGCCGCCAGCACCGCGCCGGTGGCGACATCGACGACCATGCTGCGCTCTTCCGCAGTAGCCAGCGTCTCGCCTCCGCTGGTCTCAACCACCGCTACGCTGTCCTGGACTGCTTCAATAACCGGACCTGTCTCGCCTTCCACTACGACCGCGGCGGACTTTGTCGCCGAGACGGCAACCCCCTCCTCGGTCTGAACTGCTTCCATGCGCTGCGCGGTGGCCGCCAGAACTGCCCCGGTGGCAGCGGCGACGACTGCGCTGCCACTTTCAACGACTGTTGCGCTTTCCCCTGTGGCAGTCTCAACAACCGTTGTTTGCGCATTGGCTATTTCAATCGTTCCTTCGCTGGTGGGGCGCGAGTAAGATACACTTTCTTGGGTCACTTTGACAGACCCGGGCGCGGGGGGTTCAGAAATAGCCCCTGTTCGCGCTACTGCCGGAACAGGACCCGCAGCCTGTTTCATTTTTTTCACCAGGCTCCGTAGGGCGAATGCGCCGATGATCGCCAGCACACCGCCAACAATCGCCAGGATTGCGATCATAAAGGGCAAGGTCAACGTTCCAATCGCCGGGTTCAATAGCAGCAGTATCCCAACCAGGATAGCCAGGGCGCCAAGGATCCCTGTACCCCAGCCAGCGCCGCGAAAGGCCTCGATCAGGTTGCCAACGCCAACCACAATCGCCAGGATTCCCATGAGGATGATGATCGAAAAGCCTACCAGGAGAGTTGAGATCATTGGGGAGTTGATGATCAACACTCCGGCCCAGATCGAAACGATAGCGACGAACAGTTTCCAACCCCATAGGCGATGATCAAAGAAGATCCCAATGATATTCACAAAGCCTTTAATCAGCCAGTAGAAACCAAGGAAGCGAACCAAAAGAGTGGTTGTGACCCCCGGTTGGATCAACAGCATTACTCCAATCGCAATCAGGGCGAGCCCCTCCAGCAGCACCAACCACCAGGGGACAATTGGAAGATTTTTTTCGGAACGATCTACTGCAGCAGCCATAGGTGTACTCCTTCTTGCTATCATAAAAAAAGGGGGAAAAGATATAAGTTAATTTTAATGTAAAAAAACCCTTTGGTCAATCATTAAGAATTACACTTCCAGACATTACTAAAAGATATAATGAGAAGGCTGGATCACGGGTAGGCGAGGAAAAGAACGGTTGCAAATCCAGCAGTTAAAGCATCTCGGGAGGCAGATTGGCAAAGAAACTGGCTTTGGTATTGAGTGGGGGAGGGGCACGCGGTGCGCTGCAGGTCGGCGCGATCCAGGCGCTGCTGGAAGCCGGTAAAAAGCCGGATATCCTGGTTGGAACCTCAATCGGCGCGGCGAATGCCGCACTCCTGGGGCTGCATGGCTTCAATGAGGGTGGGGTCGAAGCGCTCAAGAGCGTATACCAGGAGAGCGCCAGTAAAAAGATACTTTCGGATGATTATCTGCGCTTAATGGTGCGCGCCCTGGTGCGAAGACCTGCTTCCGAACCCTCACGGCGAATGCGAGAATTGTATATTGCGCATGGCATCTCACCTGATTTGCATTTTGGCGACCTGGAAGGGGCCCGGGTGCTGGTTGTGGCTACGGATCTTAATCACCAGGCGCGCTTGATCTATGGCTTGAAAATGACAGACCTGGTGTTGGATGCTCTGCTTGCCTCCACGGCAATCCCGCCTTGGATTCCACCGATTGAGAGCAATGGTATGCTGCTCATGGACGGTGCGGTTGTGAGCAACCTGCCGATCGAGCCCGCCCTGGCGCTTAAACCACGCCGGATCATCGCCCTGGATATCCAGGAAAACCGTGAAATCCCTGAAGACTCGCAGGGATTTGGACCGCTATTCAACAAACTGGTCAACACAATGGGGAAACGCCAGATGGAGCTGGAATTTGCTCTGGCAGCCGCGGCGCGGGTGCAGGTTGATTATATTCATCTGTACGCCGAGAAACCGGTTCCGGTGTATGCGTTCGACCGCTGGCAAGAGCTGATCGAACGCGGCTACCAGCAGACCCAGGCAGCCCTGGTGCAGATGGAGACCCCAGAGCACACTCATTGGTGGAGTCGGGAGAAAAAAAACGCCCCTCGGTAATCCCAGGGGCGTTTGCTGCCTCAGGCTGGCTCACGCCAGGCTGTGGTCGCAATAATACTCGATGCCTGCGCGGATAAATTCGGCCAGTCCCGGCCGGTAGCGATCATAGGTGGCTGTAAATTCAGGGTTTTCCACGTAGAGCTGGCCCAGGCCGCGATACAGCTCAGCGGAGGCCGGGTAGAATTGCTCGATCCAGGCGTGGTGGCGGGCAATCCCTTGCTGCACCTGCGGATCGCCGGGATCTCGATCCATCAGCTCAGCGAGCTGGCGGGTGAGCGCATCGCCTTCTGCCTTCACCGCCTGCCACTCGCCCTTCGACATCTTACGCACGCGCTGCTCGGAAATCTCAACCAATTTCGGGTCATACATTTCACGGGCTTCGCGTTGGTAGCGCTCGGCCTGTTCCTGGGTAAATCCTTCGTAAAGTTCTGCATCGCTTAGTTCCATATCATTCTCCGTCAGTTTCAGAATCGTTTTGTCGATGGTGTGGAGCAATTGGGCCACCCTTTCAGCCTCATGCTCGAGCTTGCGGCGATGTTCCTGTAGGGCGGCGACTGGATCGAAGGCAGGATTGTCCAGGATCTGGCGGATCGCTTCCAGCGAAACATCTAATCCCTTGTAAAACAGGATTTGCTGCAAGCGCAGCAGCTCAGGCTGGCGGTACAGCCGGTAACCCGCCGGCGTACGCCCGGATGGTTTGAGCAGCCCGATCTGATCGTAATGGTGCAGCGTGCGCACACTGACCCCGGCCAGGTCGGCGAGCTGTTGTACGGTGTAAGCCCTCGCTCCCATCTCCATACCAGCGATCATACACGATAACGTAACGTCAGAGTCAAGGGTTGTTAGCGAATTCGTCTTTTCCGAAGCAGCAAAAGCGCCAGCAGGACGAAGGTGGAAACCGGCCAGACCCAGGCCAGTTCGCCCGGCCCACCTGGGCCAGTCACTGCCTCGGTGCGCCGGATGTGCACGATCCGGTAGCTCTGCAGGATTTCTTCTAATTGTCCGTCGCTCAGTTTGCCAGGATTTACCCCAAAAAGCGGGGCTGCAAAGCCGCTGGCGATTAATACCCGGCGCAAGATCTCGGCTCGATTCTGCGCCTGGCTGGCATCCTCGGCAATCCCCGCCCAACGACCATCCGGCAGCCAGACTTCGACTCGCGGATTCTTAAGGATGTTGCGGTACCAATCTGCCCCAGCCCCAAACCCGGCGGTGCAGTAGATCTCACCGTCGACGATGGCATAATTGAGCGGTGTCCGGCGCAAGAGGCCGCTCTTGCGCCCGGTGTGGCTGATGACCATAATCGAGCCGCCCCAGCGGGTATTATTGCCATACCCGCCCAGCCCCAACCGCCAGAGCAGCAGCATGAAGCGGTTGAAGATTTTGAAAGTTTTTCTCAGGTTTTTCTCCTGGGTTGTCGTCATTTGATTCATAATCCGACCTCCTTGGCTTGTTTTCCATTAAGTATAGCGTAAGCGATGGCGGTTGAGCGCAAAAAAGGTAGAAACACAGGATGGCAAAGCGGCGATATATTCATCTGGAATTGTTTTCATCTGCGGGTAGAATCTTATTAAAGGAATGGCTAGCAGTGGACAAAAGAATTCACCAGGATGGCTTCTGGATTATAAGCGGAGGCATGGCATGGAAACGTTAGATTTACACAAGCAGTGGAAGCATCTTTATAACCCTTCGCCTAAAAAAGTCGAGGTGGTGACCGTGCCGCGTTTTCAATTTGCCAAAATCGAGGGCGAGATCGAAGCCGGACATGGGCCAGGGAATTCGCCGTCTTTCCAGGCGGCGATGGAAGCCCTGTATGGGATTTCCTACACGCTCAAGTTCAGCCTCAAACAGCGGGCGGAAAACCCGGTGGATTACCCGGTGATGGCGTTGGAAGGGCTGTGGGGCGTGGCGGGCTTTGACCGCGAAACATTCGACATCACCCAACCATCCGGCTGGCGGTACACGGTGATGATCATGCAGCCCGACCTGATTACCCCAGAAATCTTCCAGGAGGGTTTGGCAAAGCTGCGTCAGAAACGCGGCGACCAACCTGCTTTTGCCTTGCTGCGCCTGGAGGGCTTCGAGGAAGGCCTGTGCATCCAGACCATGCACCTTGGACCGTACGCGACCGAGATGGAGACCATCGCCAAGATGGATGCTTTTGCCGAGGCGAATGGCTATACCTTGCATGGCAAGCACCACGAGATCTACCTGGGCGATCCACGCAAGGCTGCGCCGGAGAAGCTGAGGACGGTGCTCAGGCATCCGGTGAAGAAGTGAGGGGCAATCAGGCGATGAGAGAAGGGTGATTTGGGGTTCGGGATCGGCAATTCGTAATTCGTGATTGGTGTCAAGTGATGAGGTCCAGAATTGGGTTGATACAAAGTCAAAAGCAGGGTTCATGCTAAACTATTGATAATACACAACCTGGATTCGTGGGGAGGTAGGCGGATGAACTGGGATGAAACCTTAAAGAAGCTGGCTGAAAAAGTTAAACCAATTCATGCCTTTGCGATTTTATTCGTGATTGGCTTAATCTGGGCGCTGGCGACCTATGGAAACGCCATCCCAGATGCCTATCGATGGTTAATTTATATTACCGTGATTGGCGTCCTATTGTTTGTGGGGTTCGATGTCTTTAGACCCAGGGCGGCAATTACGAGGCCTGTTGTACCTGATCTAGCCGAACCAGTGCTGCCGACAGATCCCTTATCGGCTCGAGAAGAATACCTACGGGCGATGATCACAGACTGCCGGAAGATGCGCCTGGTAGGGCTGGATCCCCAGGCTGCTGATCCCAGCAAGGGCGGCATGACCCTGGAGGCGCTGTATATCTCGCTGGATACCACGGCTCAGGTTGAAGTTGATAAGGGTCAACAAAAACGAGGCAAGAAGTCTGATGATGTCCCAGAGGCATTCAGTAGATCCCAGCCTTTGAGCGCTTTAAAGGCGCTTACTGACTGTCCCGACCGGCAGATCGTGTTATTAGGCCTTCCTGGTACCGGAAAATCGACATTCGTGCGTTACCTAGCCCTGCGCATGGCGTTAGTAATACTGGAGCCAGGGCAGCGATCTTCAGGCCCTCTTAGAGGGTTGGCAGGGTGGATCGCTGCTGCCGGTGATGGTTTCGCTCGGCAGGCTAGCGGAGACTTCTACCGGCGGACCTGCAGAAGGGCCACGCCGGGCTGATCGAGGAGTATCTCGTTAAAACCCTATCAAGCGATCCGCGCACCGCCGGCTACGCCCTTTATCTATTAAAGGATTAACCCGTTCGGGCGGTCTGGTTCTATTCGATGGGCTGGATGAGGTAGCGAATTTAAAGCTGCGCCCCGTCATCGTCCAGGCGGTAGAAGACTTTACGGCGCGTTACCGGATTGTGACGGCCAGCCGGTTTATGGTAACGTGCAGGACTTACTCGTATTATAACGATGCACGTTGGCAGCTCAGCGGTTGGCCAACCTATGAGCTGGCCGAGTTCGACCTGCTCAAGATTGAGGCTTTTGTGCATGCCTGGCATGCTGAATTAAGCCACATCGATCCTGGTCGCCGGGGGGAATACAGCCGGAAACAGGATAAGCTTTTAGCCTCGCTGCAAGCGGATGATCGACGTAAACTTTATGAAGTCGCTCCTAATCCCTTAGTTCTGACGATGATGGCGATCGTGCACACCCATTATGGGGATTTGCCGGACGCCCGCGCCCAGGTTTATGATCGATGTGTGGATCTGCTCCTGGTTCGTTGGGAACAACTGCGCCCGGTGACAGACCAAGCCGTAGAATCCGGACGGCCGACGATTATCGACGCCCTGGGCGGGCAGCGCGTTCCCTTGGAAACGGCGCTTTCAGCGATCGCCTTCAAGGCACATAAAGAACGGGATGAGGCCGCCGGAAACCAGCGTAAAATCGCCATGGTAACCGAGGAGCTGATCTCGGCAATTTTCCAAAGATATTTCGATAATGATAAGGGAAAGATATTTTTAGATTACTGCCAGAGCTCGAACGGCCTGCTGATGTACCAGGGGACGCTCTCGCTCGCAGGTGAGCCGGCCGATGCACCTCCACACCGGGTGTATGCTTTCCCCCATCTCACCTTCGAAGAATATCTCGCGGCGCTCTACTTGATTGAGTTGCCAGATTTTGAAAACGCTGCCTGCGATTTGCTGCGCCAAAGCGACCGCTGGCGTGAGGTGATCATGTTAATGGGAGAACATTTGTGCTTCGCCACAAAGCCAGCTCAAAAAAGCCGGATGCGCACTTTGCTGGATACACTGGCTCCAGAAAAAGCCCCTGCGGTTCCAACCAAAGCCGATTGGAATGCCCTGTGGTTGGCCGGGGATCTGCTGATCTTATACCAACGGGCATTCCCAACCGAACCCTGTGGCGCTGAGGCGCGGATCGTTGAGGGGCTGCAACATTTGGTGGAGCAAGGCACCCTCGGGATCCGTTCTCGCGCCGCCGCGGCCGACACGTTGGATGAATTAGGCTGGCTGCCAGAAGACCTGCATCGCCTCTTACCGGTCGAGGTAGCTGGTAAAACGATCTACATGGGACGCTATCCGGTCACGAATGACCAGTATGCCCGTTTTCTGAAGTCCTGAGAACTTCACCGATGAAACCTTGTGGTGTGATTTCAAGCGTTATGCCCCGGATGGTCAAAGCTGGCGAGAGACTGGTGGGGAGGGCTGGGAATGGTTACTTTGGGCGAAGGCAGAACCGAACTCCGATTGTGATGGAGAAGTTCTGCTGCCGCGCTCCTGGCGAAATCCGCGTTTCGGGTCGAGCCGGCGTGGGTTCCCGGTGGTCGGCGTATCCTGGTGGGAGGCCAGCGCCTACTGCCGCTGGCTGCAGCGCAGCTGGCAGGAGCTTCCGGAGGCCCGCTATAACCCGGAAATTACACAATTGGATCTCGTGCGCTTGCCTGTAGAATTTGAGTGGGAGGCGGCTGCGGGCGGCCGCCTGCCTGATGATCGCTTTCCCTGGGATCGTCCTGGATCAATAACGAGTGCTGAAAGGGAAATCATAGAACGAGCAAATACTGGTGAAAGCCGAATACTTCACACAACGCCGGTATGGATGTATCCAACGGGCGCCAGCGAGCCCTGGAAGATCATGGACATGGGCGGTAATGTCTTGGAATGGCAAGGCAATGATTATGGAGTGAAAGAAAGAAATCCGGCGCTGCGCGGCGGGTCGTGGGACGAGCCTTCAGGCTCAGCGCCCGCGTCGCCGCTCGTCTCAGGAACGATCCGAATTACAGGAACGACCTCATCGGTTTTCGGGTTGTGGCTCTGCCCATGGCCTTTGTTCCCTGAAACCTGTTTTCTGTGTTCTGTGGGGATAGGGTTCTGGGGAAGGGGCTTTGCCCCTTCCCCAGGTTTATAAATGTAACCGAAATAGAGGGCAATGGTGAACCGTATGAAGACGTATCAAAATCTTTATCCTCAAATTTGGGCTTTCGAAAATCTCTATCTTGCTTACCGCGCGCTGCCCGCAAAGGCAAACGCGGAAGGAGCAGGTCGCCGATTTCGAACGCCGCCAGGAAGATGCGTTATTCGAAATTCAGGATGCGCTGCAAAACCAGACCTACCAACCAGGCCCTTACCACAGCTTTACGATTTACGAGCCGAAGCGGCGCCTGATCTCGGCCGCGCCATTTCGCGACCGGGTGGTGCACCATGCCCTATGCCAGGTGATCGAGCCGATATGGGAATTGCGATTTATTCACGACACTTATGCAAACCGGGCAGCCAAAGGCACGCATCGAGCGCTGGATCGCGCCCAAGAATTTGCCAGAAATTATTCTTTTGTTCTACAATGTGATATCCGCCAATTTTTCCCGTCGATCGACCATGCAATCTTGAGCGCAGAACTCAGACGCCTGATAGCCGATGAAAAAACTCTTTGGCTGTGTGAGACGATCCTGGCCAGCGGAAAAGGTGTGCTCAGTGAAGTGTACCAAATGGATTGGTTTTCAGGCGACGATCTGTTGGCAGCATTTCGTCCCCGCGGGCTGCCAATCGGCAACTTGACCAGCCAATTTTGGGCGAATGTTACCCTGAATCATTTCGACCATTTTATCAAGCGCGACCTAAAATGCCCCGCCTACCTTCGTTATGTCGATGACTTTTTATTGTTTTCTGATCGCAAAGAACAGTTGTGGGAATGGCGGGCAGCGTTGGTTAATCAATTGGCCGAATTACGCCTGAGCTTGCATGAAGACCAGGCTGAGGTGTATCCGTGTAAAACCGGGATTTCATTTCTCGGCTTCCGGATTTATCCCGAATACCGGTTGGTTAAGCGCCGTAGGGTGGTGCATTATCGCCGCCGCTTGAAGCATATTTTGGAAAGAGTGAAGAGTGCTCCAGAATGTTATCCTGAGCTTGATCGCAGCGTCCAAGGCTGGATCAATCATGTTCGTTATGCGGATAGCTGGGGGCTGCGTAAGGCAGTGCTCGACTTTGAGATTCCCCGAATGAGCCAATGAAAGAATCACCCTTATTTGTAAGAACCTACGATTATCTGCTGTGGATTATTCCTCAAGTGCAAAAATTCCCTCGCCAGCATCGCTTTGGTTTAGGCGAACGGATCCAGCGCTTGGTGATGGATTTTCAAGATTTAATCGTTGCCGCCGGCAAGGCGAAAGGCGATGAAAGGCGTCTGTGTCTGGACAAAGCTGATGTGCAGTTGGAGCAATTGCGGGTCTGGTTGAGGCTATCACAAGATCTGCAACTGCTTTCAATCCAGCAGCACGAATACTCTGCCCGGCTGTTGAGTGAAATCGGTCGTTTGTTAGGAGGTTGGATCAAGCAGGCGTAAACGCTTGATTGGGCGCTGGCCAAAGAGCGGCGCTGCGCGGCGGGTCGTGGAACAACAATCAGAACAACGCCCGCGTCGCCGATCGTAACAGGAACAATCCGAATAACAGGAACAACAACATCGGTTTTCGGGTTGTGGCTCTGCACAATTTTGTCTGCCAGAAGTGTGTTCAGTCCAGGGACTGGCATCGCGGCAAAAATGGCTGGCCTGTTGCCCGGTTCAGCGCCTATTGATGCGCTGGGCCAAATATAAAAAAGCCTGATCTGTTTCAGTAGCCGCCGGCGACCATCCAGACCAGGCAGGTTATCAAAGGTATAATATTTTTAATGAATCCCTGAGCCATCACCAAAACCACCCTGCGGCGCTTCCTGCTTGGCTTGCAGGGCCTATGGCCGGGAAGACGCTGGGCAGGGTTAACCGGCGTTACCCAGGCTTTGAACGAAATTGAAGCGCTGCAGCTCGATCCGCTCAATGTCGCCGCCCGCAGCCAGGATATTGCTTTATGGGGCCGTATCCTGGATTACCGGCCTGAGTTCCTCGACCAGGCGGTCTACCAGCAGCGCAGCTTCTTCGATTATGGCGGCACCTTGTTCGTCTACCCGATCGCTGAATTACCCTTTTGGCGCCTGCATATGTCCCGCCGGGCGCAGACGCCTTACCGTATCGACTTTGTCAAAGAACACCAGGAGGCCCTGGCGCAGGTTTACGCTGCTATCCAGGAACGCGGCCCGCTGGGAAACCGAGATTTCAGCGGAAACCGGCGGGTAAACAGCTACCGCGGGCGTAAGGACACCGGGGTGGCTTTATTCCACTGGTGGCTGACTGGCGAGCTGATGATCAGCCGCCGCCAGGGGTTCCAGCGGGTCTACGATCTGCGCAGCCGGGTGGTGCCCTCCGCTTTGGATTATGCCGCGCCGGTGGAGCAAGCCGAGGAGTTTTTCGCCCGCAAATCCCTGGCGTTCATGGGTATGCAGCGCCAACGCCCTTGGATCACCAGCCTGAGTGATTCCATCCAGCGCAAGGTCAGCCTGGCTGAGGGGAAAGCCTGGTTGGAGCGCCTGGCAGCGGATGGCGAGGTTTCCACAATCCAGGTCGAAGGCTCTAAAGACGCCTGGTACACACTGACAAAAAATTTGACGGTGTTGGAAACGTTGGCAGGTGGGGGGATGCCCCAAGAATGGCAGGCGTTGGGTCCGACAACGCTCGATGAAACAACTTTCCTGGCGCCTTTGGAAATTACCAGCGCCCGACGCCGGTCTACGTTTGTGTTCGATTTTGACTACCTGTGGGAAGTGTATAAACCGGCTGCCCAGCGCCGCTGGGGATACTATACCCTACCGATTTTATATGGCGATCGCCTGGTCGGTCGCCTGGACCCCAAGTTGGAGCGCAAATCGGCGACCTTGTTCATAAACGGTTTCTGGCTGGAGGAGCATGCTCCGCAAAATGATCCCCAATTTTCGACAGCTATCGGCAAGGGGCTGCTCCGTTTCGCCCAGTTCTTGCAGGCCGAGCGGATCGATGTTTCGGCAGTGGAACCTGCTGGTTTGCGAAACTGGCTAGAAAAAACGCTTTAACCGCAAAGGAGGCGAAGTCACTTAATAAAGACTTTGCGTACTTCGCGTCTTAACCATGTACTTCCTCTCATTCCCCCTGGTTTCCCAATTGAGCTATGAGCGTTTGGATCTCGCCAGCCATCTCCGCCCCGACGTTTGGGATGCTTTGCAGCCCTTTTAGGCCCATGCTCTTGTACACCAGGCGGATATCCTGTTCCAGGTCTTCAACCGCCCAGGCAGCTTTACGATATGCCCAAATCTGCTGTGCAGGCGCATTCTCCAGCTCGAGGGTATATAAGTTTTCCGCCAGATGTTCGACAATTTTACGGTTGAGGGTGTGTTTATCGCCAGGGATAATTGGGCGCGGTTGGCGATCACGAATGCCGTACTTCGTGCAATATTCGCGGATTCGCAGGGCAACCGCCCGCCAGTCGTAGCCAGCCGGGGCATAACTTCCGGGAGGGTAGAGCTTTTGATAAGGGTCGACCAGTTCGGGGAAGCGCTCTGCCAGCACGTCGAAGAAATAATCGCGCTGCTGATCGGCCAGGGTCAGGCTGCTGGCCAGTACGAACTGGCCGCCGTGCTCGGCTGTCCAGCGCACGAGCGCTTCCAGGTTTTGAGGGGTGTCGCATACCCCGGGGAGCAATGGCATGGCGCAGATACCGGTGGGGATCCCTGCTGCGGCCAGCTTTTCCATCGCCGCGAAACGCTTCTCTGCGCCAGGCGCCAGCGTTTCCATTTTTGTGACCTGCGCGTAAGCAGGCGAATTGGGGGCGCTGGTGATGCTGAAGGCCACTACAGCGCGGGATTTTTGGTGGATCGCCTGGATCAGATCCAGGTCGCGCAGCACCAACGGGGAGCGCTCCAGGATGAACACCGGAAAGCCCATTTCCAGGCACACTTCCAGCATGCGCCGCGAAATTTGGAATTTGCGCTCAGCAGGCTGGTAATCGCCGGTGAAAATCAGGTCGACCGGAGCGCGCTGCAGCGCCTTCCAGAGCAACTCGGGGGCGTTTTCTTTGACCTTAATCACATGGGCGAAGTCGTGCGGGTCGTCATACGGGGCGTATTTGCGTTCACGGCAGTAGCAAAACTCGCAGCCGTGCTGGCAGCCCAGGTAAGGATAGGCGCTGTAGCGCGTCCAAAACCAATGATCTGGGCG
Source organism: uncultured Chloroflexia bacterium (assembly GCA_963770655.1). Taxonomy (GTDB): domain Bacteria; phylum Chloroflexota; class Anaerolineae; order Anaerolineales; family UBA4823; genus CAZAGA01. Next base: position 510,618 of record CAVYQO010000006.1, read on the forward strand.
TTTGCCTTTGTTGAGGATTGTCTTTGGACGGTAAGGGGTGAATACGGTGCGGCGGCTCATTTGTTTGTTAAAAGTATTGTAATCGAGAAGTTTACGAGCGCCCTGATGGAATGCGAATTTCGCCTGGCGAGCAATAGATGAGTGCAAGGTTAAAAATTGGCCTCATGGACAGCCCTGGTTTGTGTTAAAATTTTATTTCTGGCAGCCAGGTGTTTTCCGGCGTTTGTGCCTGCCACCTAATAGCTCTCATCTCAGAAACCTGAGACCAGCGAAGGCTTTCATTCCGAAACGGCGCGGTTGGTGCGAGTGAAATACCCAAAAATAAACCTATTTTTCGTGCTTTTTTTGGGGATTTCATTAAGCCTTACCTGGTTGTCGCCGGGGCAAGTCAAGGCTGCCTTAGCACGCAGCGGGACCAAATCCAATACCCCTTCTTCTCTACAAGAACCCGTAAATATCCTGGCCGGGATCCCGCTTGAAAACCCATTTCGTTTCGACCACCTGACCATCGAAGATGGCTTATCTCAGAATGCGATCCTGGCGATCCTCCAGGATCGCCAGGGGTATTTATGGGTGGGGACCCAGGACGGTCTGAATCGTTACGACGGCTACGAGTTTACTGTTTTCAAGCCGGATGCCGATAACCCGAACAGTCTGAGTCATGCTTCAGTGTTATCGATCTTCGAGGATTCGCAAGGTATGCTTTGGTTTGGCACCTGGGGCGGGGGGTTAAATCGCTATGACCCGAACGCCGGGAGTTTTACCCGCTACCAGCATGACCCGGCCAATCCCGCCAGCCTGGCAAATGACCTGGTTACTGCGATCCATGAAGACCGCGCCGGCCGTTTCTGGGTGGCTACTGCCGGAGGTTTGGATCAGCTTGACCGCATGACGGGAAACTTCCAACATTTCAGCTATGACCCGGTGGACCCTACCAGCCTGAGCAGCAGCGCAATATCGACGATTCTGGAAGACCCGACCGGGAAGCTGTGGTTAGGCACGGGTGGGTTCGGCGCGCCCGGGGCGGGTTTGAATTATTTTGATCCCGCCACGGGAGAATCGCAGCGCTACCAACACGATCCTGAAGATCCTCACAGCCTGAGCAGCGATACCATTTCCGGTCTTATCCAGGCTCCTGACGGAACCCTGTGGGTAGGAACTGGTGGGTTCTACGTGGACGGCGCCGGGTTAAACCATCTTGACCCAGAAACTGGCGTGGTGACCCGTTTCCGCCATGACCCCGAAAACCCTCTCAGCCTGGCGAATGATAATGTCTTAAACTTGAGATTGGATCCAGAGGGTTACCTGTGGATCGGTACATGGGGGGGCGGGCTCGATTTGCTGGATGTAAGCCAAGCGAAAGAGCCCCAAAATCCGGATTTAAAATTTATCCACCAGCGCCATGATCCTTTCGAAGACAGTAGCCTGAGCGCCGATATCGTCTGGACGTTGTTCGAGGATCATTCGGGAATCATCTGGGTAGGGACGATCAACGGCGGCCTCAATAAACTCAACCCACAGGTCCAGCGCTTTCGTTTGTATCGCAGCCACCCCGGCGACCCGGCAAGCCTGGGTTTCAATGTGACCGGTACTTTTTTTGAAGATCGCCAGGGTGTCCTGTGGATTGGAACCTGGGGCGGAGGGCTGGACGCCTTTGACCCGGCTACAGGAAAATTCAGCCATTTTACAAATAATCCTGGGGACGCAACCAGCCTGCCAGACAACACGATTGGTTCGATCTTCGATGATAGCCAGGGCAATATGTGGGTTGGCTCCTTTAGCGGGCTAAGTCTATTGGATCGGCCGACAGGTAAATTCACTACCTACAAACATGACCCCCAGGACCCGGACAGCCTGGTCAATGATAATATTTCCAAAGTCATCGAAGACAAATCTGGGCGTTTGTGGATCGCCACCCTGGGCGGTTTGGATGTTTTTGACCGAGAGCAGGAACGCTTCCGGCATATCAGGCTGCCAGAAGGGGTTCAGCCCGTTGTCCTGACCCTGGATCGAAATGGCACGCTTTGGATCGGCGCCTGGGGACAGGGCATGTTCAGCCTCGATCCGGACAGCCTGGATGACGATCGGGTTGCCTACAGTCATTATCAGCACGATCCTGAAAAGGTTTCCAGCCTGGTGGATAACAGCGTTTGGACAATTTTTGAGGACGAGCGTGGCATGCTCTGGGTTGGAACGCAGACTGGGCTGGATCGCTTCGATCGTTTCACCGATACTTTTACCCATTTTCAGGAGTTGAACCGCCTGCCAAACAATACCATTTTGTGTATGCAGGAGGACCGCCAGGGCAAATTGTGGATCAGCACCAATAATGGCTTAATCCAGTTTGAACCGCTGCGCGGCCGCTGGCGAAACTTTGACGCCAGTGACGGGCTGCAGAGCAATGAATTCAATTCTGGGGCCTGCCTGGAGACCCACGATGGCCAGATGGTGTTTGGCGGCGTACGTGGTTTTAACATTTTTGATCCGCAGGCAATCCAACCAAATTCTGAACCGCCGCCTGTAGCGGTGACCCATTTTCGGGTATTCAATGAACCGGTTCAGGTCGATTTGAGTGGAGCGACGCCGCTTGACTTGAATTACAAGCAGAATTTCATCTCCTTTGATTTTGCAGCTCTGGATTTTCACGCCCCCCAGCGGAATCGCTACCAGTATAAATTGGAAGGCGTCGATAAAGATTGGGTGGATGCTGGGGAACGCCGTTTTGCGAGCTATACCAATCTTTCTGGCGGGAGCTATCTCTTCCGGGTCAAGGCCTCGAACAATGATGGGGTGTGGAACGAAACCGGGCTCACCCTCCCGGTGCGGGTTCGCCCACCGTTCTGGCAGACCTGGTGGTTCCAGGCAGGTTTTCTCTTGGGATTAGTCCTGTTGGCCTCGGGAGGCGCGGCCTGGCGGATTGAACAGGTACGCAGTCAGAACAAGCACCTGGAAGCTGTGGTTGATCAACGAACCAGCTCGCTCCAGCAGGTGAATATGCGCCTTGAAGAGGAAATCGAACAGCGCATTCGTGCCGAAGAAGAGTTGGCTCGCCGCGCCGCCGATGAACTGCAGCAGGCAGAAGCACAGTTCATCGCGATGTATGAGCATGCTGAGGTGGGGATTGTGATCACCAGCCTGGAGCGGCGTTTCTTACGCGGCAACCCGGCTATCCAACGCATGCTTGGTTACTCTGAAGAAGAACTGCAGCAAATTGATCTGATGACGATGATCTTGCCCACGGACCAGATGAGCGATGCAGAGCTTTTTGAAGACCTGGCTGCTGGAAAAAGGGATGCCTATAACATTGAGAAACGCTATATCCGTAAGGATGGCAGCGTGTTCTGGGCTCGTTTGAATTATTCGTTGGTGCGTGCTGGCGATGGCTCGCCGCGCTTTGCAATTGGTATACTCGAGGATATCGACTCCCAGAAGCAAGCCCTTCAGGATTTGGAGCAGTCTGAAGCCCGTTTTCGAGCGATGTTCGAACACGCCATCGTTGCGATAGCCTTGATCAGCCTTGAGCGGCGCTCAGTGACCATGAATCCTGCCGCTGAACGAATGCTTGGTTACTCGCGGGCGGAACTTACAGATCAAATAACCACCAATTTTATTTACGCAGAGGATGTGTCCATCGACCAACTCGAATTTTCCGAGCTGGTCCAGGGAAAACGCGATTCCTATACCGTGGAAAAGCGTTATATTCATAAAAGCGGTGCTCCGCGCTGGGGGCGGATCACCCACTCGCTGGTTCGCGGCGCTGATGGCCAGCCTCTTTACATCCTAAGCATGATGGAAGATATCGATGAACAAAAGCACGCACAAGAACGGATGGCAGCCCGCGATACAGAATATCGCCAGTTGCTCGAGCAAACTGTCATGGTCCGCACCCATGAGCTGCGCGAAGCCAACAATCTGCTTGAACAAGAAATTGAACAGCGCAAGCGGGCAGAAGAAGCCTTGGCAGTCAAAGCCGCCGAGGAGGCTGTCGCTGCTGAAAGAAACCGCCTGGCGCGGGATTTACACGACGCAGTCACCCAGACCTTGTTCTCTGCCAGCCTGACCGCTGAAGTATTGCCAGAGTTATGGAAAATGGATGAAGCAGAGGCGTTGCGCTGTACCGAGGAACTGCGCCAACTAACCCGCGGCGCCCTGGCAGAGATGCGCACCTTGCTTCTGGAGCTGCGTCCGGCGACATTATCTCAAACTCCCTTTGAAGATCTGCTTCGCCAGTTGGTAGAGGCGCTGATCGGACGGGCGCGCCTACCGGTCCGCCTGGAGGTCCAGGGCTCTCGCCGTTTGCCGCCAGATGTGCAGATTGCTTTGTACCGGATTGCTCAAGAGTCTTTAAATAATGTAGTGAAATATGCCCGGGCAAGCGAGGTCGTGGTCAGTGTGCAGATGAGCCCGGCTGGCGTCCATATGGAAATCCGCGATAACGGGGTTGGTTTCGACCCAGATAAGGTACCCGCTGCCAGCCTGGGCCAGCGGATTATGCGCGAGCGGGCCGAAAATATCAATGCTGACCTGGAAGTGACCAGCGCTCCAGGCAAAGGCGCCAAGGTCGTGGTTACCTGGACCGACGCCAGTGTTTTAGGTTTTCTAGAGCTGCCTGGCAACTCAATACTGGAGGACAAGCAATGAATGAAGAAAGTTCAAGCCAAAAACCTATCCGGGTGATGATTGTCGATGACCACGCGGTTGTTCGCGGCGGTTTAAGTAAGTTTTTAATGGTGTATAAAGACCTGGAGCTGGTTGCTGAGGCCGAAAATGGTGAGATTGCGGTGCAGCGCTGCGCTCTGCACCAGCCGGATGTGGTGCTGATGGATATGGTTATGCCAGTTATGGATGGCGTAACCGCCACCCGCCAGATCCGCCAGCGTTATCCGAATGTGCAGGTGATCGCCCTGACCAGCTTCCCGGAAGAGGGCCTGGTTCAAGGCGCGCTTCAGGCCGGGGCGATTGGCTATCTCTTAAAGAATGTGACCGCGGTGGAGCTTGCCGGGGCGATTCGTTCGGCTTATGCCGGGCGGATGACCCTTTCTTCGGAGGCGTCTGAGGTCCTGGCGAACTCGCTGCGCCAGCCGCCGACCGCGGATAATCAGCTTACTGAACGGGAACGAGAAGTGCTTGCTTTAATGGTTAAGGGGATGAGCAATCAGGAAATTGCTGTAAAATTGGTGGTCAGCCTGGGGACAGTCAAGTTTCATATCGGCAATATCTTTATGAAGCTCGGCGTCCAAAGCCGGGTAGAGGCAGTTACTTTGGCGCTGCAGCGACATCTGGTTGATGTCTAAGGGCAGGGCAATCGCTTAGGATTGCCCACAGACATGGGGGATTGAATTGAAAGACCGGCGGATGCCTGGGTCGGGCAGCACGTAAGGAGGGCTACCCGTAGGTCTGCCTCTACTTAAGACCAGTCAGAGACTAGCCGGAATGCTGGGATTGACCAGGGGGTAAGCTGATATATTCACAGTCAAAGGATGAGGAATCCGAGTGAAAAGAGTAATGCTGGCAGACGCCGACCAGGTATTGCGCTCTGCTTTGCGACTGATGCTTGAGCGTCGCCTGGAAAATATTACCCTGGTTGAAGCCCCTGATCTAGAACGCCTGGAGCATTTATTGGTGGAGATCAAGCCTGAGATCTTGCTCTTGGATTGGCGCTTCGCAGGCGGTGATAGCAGGTCGATGATATCCAGGGTGCTGCTCATTCAGCCTGGTTTACAGGTCGTCGTCCTAAGCGTGCGCGAAGAGGACCGCGCCCAAGCGCTGCAGTGCGGAGCAGTTGGTTTCATCTATAAAGGCGATTCTCCTGAGCAAGTTCTAGAACATATCCGGAAGGTGCTGCGATGACTGTTTCAACTCATTCTGTGGATGAAAACGACCAGGTCAAACGACTGGGTTTTTGGTCGGCGGCGATCGTCACCGCACTCGGGATAATCTATTTCCTGGTGATTCTCTTCGCCATCATCACAGGCCAGTTCGTCCAACCTCCGGCCTGGCTGCAGTTATTTGGGGGGATCATCACCCTGGTATCTGCGCCGATCATTGTTGCAGTTATGACCGCCCTGCATTTCGTTGCTCCGCAAAATAAAAAGATCTACAGCCAGCTTGCACTTGGATTCAGCCTGCTCTTCGCCTTGGCGGTCAGTATTAACCGCTTCACCCAACTGGGCGTCGTCCGCCAGAGCCAAATGAGTGGTAATCTCGAAGGTATTTCCTGGTTCTTGGCTTACGGGGATTATTCAGTGATGCTGGGGCTTGAATTCCTGGGCTGGAGCTGGTTTTTAGGACTGGCGTTCCTCTGCGCTGCGCCGATTTTCTCCAATGCCAGGCTAGATACCTGGCTGCATTGGCTGTCGTTCGGATATGGGGTGCTTGCCCTGCTCGGCGCGTTGGGGTTCTTAATGGCCAGCCCACTCTCTCTTTTAGGCTTCATCGCCTGGGGGGTGGTGCTTTTCATCATTACCGCGCTTTTGATGGTTTATTTTAAGCGTGCTTGAATCTATGCAGGTAGGGTTAGAAAAGCTGGTGACCAGGCTTCGCCAGCTTTTTTTTATTATATGGGGGAGCGCCTGACCAAATGGACAGGTAGAAACCTGACCACAGTCCAGGGATCGTTTACCCCGCATCCGCTAAACTAAGCGTAGAAGAATCAATCTCGCAGGATTAAACATAATGTTTGAAATTTTTAACACCCTGAGCGAATCAAATCCCCATCTGCTACCCGATAACCCTCATGCTGAGCATGCCAAACTGCTGAACACTGCCATCCACAGGTTCAATCGAAATTTGGGGAAGAGCCGCTGGACGAGATTTTGGACATTGGATCACTGGCGGCCGACAGCGGTTGATTAACCTCGCTGATTATTCGTTAAAGGTAAGCGCCAGCAGTTATGCCGGTTTACAAAGTGTACCTATTCGGAAGATCTACGGGAGCGAGGGAAAATCTTGTGAATTTGATAGCCGTTTTCGCCCGCTGTGTGAACGAACCCGTGATCGTTGGGTCAGCATCGCCATCGCCCACGGCCAGGGGATCAGCCTGCCAGCGATCGAGCTAATCCAGATCGGCGAAATTTATTTTGTGCGAGACGGCCACCACCGCATTTCGGTGGCAGTGAACTCGGGGCAAGAACAGATCGATGCAGCGGTAACAGTCTGGCAGGTGGCTGGTGAGCTCCCTTGGCTGTGCTCGAAATCCATCCACTCTCCAGGTTCAATCAATTCGGTTCAATCTTTTGTTGAAATGGAGAAATCGTTATGAAACATTTTTGGAAATCCTGCGGAACTGTGTTAATCGTCCTTGCGGGTCTGGTTGTGTTGATTTGGGGCGCTTACCAGCTCCTGATCGAGCCGTGGCAAATGCATTGGGGGGCGAGCGATGTTGAAGTCGCCGCCGTTTTACCCGGTGATGCCCTCATCCCAAACCGGCAGGGAGATCAATCCACGCGCGGAATTACGATAGAAGCCACCCCGGCTGAAATTTGGCCCTGGCTAGTTCAAATGGGCGCAGATAAAGGCGGGCTTTATTCCTACACCAGCCTGGAGCGGATGGCCCAGTGTCCACAGGTCAATGCGGATAGGATCCACCCGGAGTGGCAAGATCTCAAGCCAGGAGACCTGCTCAGAATGTGCCCCGAGAATTCTGGGCCGCCGCCTTTTCAAGTGGCGGCGATCCAACCCGAAGCCGCCTTGATCGTCGGCCATCCAGCTCAAAGTGCAGCCGAGCTGGCCCTCGGCTTGGAGTGGGTGGATGCCTGGAGCTTTATCCTGCAGCCAGTCGATGCAGATACCACCCGCCTGCTGATTCGCTCACGCCTTGGAATGGATGCTTCCTGGCGGCATATTCTCGAGTTCGGGGTCTTCATCATGGAACGCGGTATGCTCAGAGGAATCCGCGATCGAGCAGAAGGGAATTAACCTGCCCAAGCAAGATTCCTGACCGAACGGATAGTAAAAACCCTGACCGGCGGATAGGCATCTATTCAAAAGATATCGTTATACTCAACTCATTAGCAAGTTAGGGCCAATCGGGTGTACGCACAAATAGAAAAGGAGTAAACAGAATGGATACAACCAATCGTAGAGCAGCCCTGGTTTTTGGATCGATTTTGGTCGTTGCTGGGGTGCTGTTCCTTTTTGGGCAAATGTTTGATTTTCTGGATTGGGGCGGGATGTGGCCGTTGATTAACATCGGCATTGGCGTATTGTTTTTCGTGGCTATGTTTCTGGGCGGAAAGACGACTGGCCCGCTGGCGATCCCAGGAGCGATTTTTACCGCGATCGGATTAATTACCTTCGTTCAAAATTTAACCGGCGCCTGGGGAACCTGGGCGTATGCCTGGGGTTTGATTGTCGCCTCGGTGGGCGCCGGCCTTTACATTTATGGATCATGGAGTGACCGGCCAGGTGCAAAAGAAGCTGGCTTGAATGTTGGTAAAGTCGGCTTAATCCTGTTTTTAGTGTTCGGGTTCATCTTCGAAGTGATCTTCACGATCTTCGGCAGCTCGCCAACCGGCGGCACTGTCTTTTTCCCAATTGCTTTTGCCGGCGTAGGGTTGGTTCTGCTGGTCGTGCGTACTGTGCGGCTCATCCGCAGCCCGGAGCAGGTCAGCGGCGATGGGCGGGATCTATTCTGGCCAGTGCTGATGATCGGGATTGGCAGCTTATGGACTCTGGTACTCCTCGGCTGGCTGTCGATGTCCCAGGCAGTCAGCGTATTAAGTTTGTGGCCAGTGCTTTTAATTGCAGTAGGACTGGATATTATCACCGGAAGACGTTATCCCTGGGTCGGGGCGCTGATGGGCGTGGTGGTCGTTGCAGGAATGTTTATTTTTGCCTTTTATGGCAGCCAACAAGGTTGGACTCAACGCATGAATTGGGCGAATTTTGGGATCAATCTCAACCAGGAATTAAGTTCTGGAGAAATTGTGAAAGGATCGGGAACGATGACTACCGAGGAACGGCAGGTTAGTGGTTTCAACCGCGTTGTTTTCAGCGGATTTGGTGACATGGAAATCAGCCAGGGCGAAACGGAAAGCCTGGTGATCACGGCAGATGATAACTTGCTTCCGCTGATAACGACCCAGGTTCGCGCAGGTGAGCTGGAAATTGGGTTAAAACCTGGGGTGCGCATGCTGCCGGTGGGTACGATCCACTACCAACTGGTCGTTAAGGACCTGGAGCGATTGGTCGTTTCGGGTGCTGGAAAAGTAAACGTGGCAGCCCTGAATACGGATCAGCTAAAAATCACCAATTCGGGAGCCTCGGGGATTAACCTGGATAATTTACAAACTTCGCGGTTGGAGGCTGTCCTGAGCGGGACCGGAAGTATTACGGCAGATGGAACGGCGGATTACCTGGATGTGAACATCAGCGGTGCAGGTGGATTCAACGCAGCCGATCTACATAGCCAACAAGCAGTAGTCCATATCTCTGGGCTTGGCAGCGCCACGGTTTGGGTGGATGAGCAGTTGGATGCATCGATCTCTGGCGCAGGATCGATTAATTATTATGGCAATCCAGTCGTGAAGCAAAAAATTACCGGCCTGGGCAGTATTCGCAAACAAGGTGATAAGTAATTATGTACCGCTGGAGCTGGTCGCTTGGGATGTTGGTAATCCGCATGGTCCTATTTGCTGCCTGGCAAACCATCTTTGCCATCGCCTTAGCCTGGCGAGGCTCAGAAAATCCGTGGGCGGCCTCAATCGCCTGGTGGCCATGGGCAGCGATCCTGACCAACCTGATGGTTATATGGATCGCTTGCCTGGCGCTTCTACAAAGAAGGTTCAAACCTGGTTGATCTGTACCGGTTTGACCGCCAGCATCTGAAAAGCGACCTGCTCCTTATGTTAGGAATGTTTATCCTTCTCGGTCCGGTAGGCTATTTGCCAAACATAATCTTTGGGAGGTTGTTGTTCGGCCGGGCTGAAATTGCCGGTGAGATGATGGGGCAAGCGCTGCCGCTTTGGGCTGCAGTCTCCGCCCTGTTTTTAATGCCGATCACGCATGCCTTGACCGAGCTGCCAACCTACTTTGGGTATTGCATGACCCGGATTGAGTCTCTTTCTGGAAATGCCTGGCTGGCTGTATTGCTGCCGGTCCTTTTTCTAGCCGCTCAACACGTAACCTTACCGCTCGTCCTGGATGCTCGTTTCGTTGCCTGGCGATTCTTGATGTTCTTGCCTTTTGCCTTGTAGGTTGGTTTGACTTTACGCTGGCGTCTGCGCTTGATGCCGTATTTTATGAGCATCCACGTCTTGATCGATGCTGCGGCGATCTATTTCATTGTTGCTGCATCGAATTAGGCGCCTGTCCAGTCCTTGTAATCTGAAATTTTGTAAAATCGAATAAGAGTATTTAAGGGGGTAATGTTATAATTTCTAGTTCGATTTCGAAACCTTCTAATCGGGCAAGAAAAAGACATGATTATCGGCATGGATTTTGGTACAACCAATACTGGCGCGGCTGTTTTTGACGGCAGCGATGTACACTTGCTGACCCTGGACCCGACTGGTTCAAGCCCGCAGGTATGTCGTTCAGCCATTTATATGACCCGTACCGGGGATTATTTCTTGGGCAGTGCGGCGTTAAATTTCTATTTCGATCAGAATATCGGACGTCCGACCCGGTTTCGCAAGGTGTGGGTCGGGGAAATTATTCAGATCTTTGCCGAGCTGCCTGTCTTCTACCGCGATGTGTACGTTTATGAAGATGAGTTTTCCCCAGGACGATTGTTCACTTCGATCAAAACGGCCTTACGCAGCCGTGATTACTACGGCACCGCCTTCAGAGGGACTTGGTTCAGTCCCAGTGATTTAGTGGCGATCTTTTTAATGGGGATGAAAATGCAAATGGAGCAACAGCTAGATGCTCCGGTAACTGAAATTGTGTTGGGTCGTCCAGTACATTTCGCCCAAGATCCAGTAGAGGATCAGATTGCTCAGAGCCGCCTGTTAGATGCAGCCTTTAAAGCTGGTTTTGAAAGAGTCTATTTGGAGTACGAGCCAGTGGCTGCCGCGCTTGCTTACGAACGAACCCTGGCGAAGCGAGAGACGATCCTTGTTTTTGATTTTGGCGGCGGTACGCTTGACTTTACGGTTATGAAAGTGGGCGGAAAGGGGCGCCGCATAGTGCTGGCCACCGGTGGTGTGCCGATCGCCGGTGACGTTTTCGATCAGCGTTTGTTCCGAGCGATTGTTCCTCGCCATTTGGGTGAAGGTCTGGAATATATTCACCACCGCGCTCGCCGGCCCATCCCAGCGCATATCTTCGACACCCTGGCTCAACCGGCCGAGATCTTATCGTTGAATACTCCCCAAAACCTGGAAATGCTCCAGCAAATTCACGCTGGCTCGCCAGAACCAGAGAAAACCCAGGCGCTTTTGAAAGTTGTCTCGTCGAATTATGCGCTGATGATCTTTGACCTGGTCGAGCGGAGTAAGCGCCAGCTATCGGAAGATTTTCTCAGCCACTTAACCGTGAAAACAGACGATTTTTCTTTTCACGAGTTGGTTTCTCGGACGACTTTTGAGCGGGCAATCGCTCAAGAGGTCGAGGCAATTCAGGTGGAATTAAGGGAAACCGTCAAACGAGCAGGTCTTCAGCCTGAAAAAATTGATCGAGTGATCCGCACCGGCGGTTCTTCGCAAATTCCATTATTTGTTCGCATACTCGAGGAAATGTTTGGTTATGAAAAGGTCCAGTCGATAGATACCTTCAGCAGCGTCACGTCTGGGCTAGCGATCCGCGGCCGGCAGATTCAAACCGGCAAGGTTGATCTGCCCGTTTATACCGCCGAGTCCGCGGCTCGCTCGTCAGAACTTGCCCTTGATAAAAATCTCCCCGACGGCGTGATAAGTCACAAACATTCTTCCGAGAAACAAGCTGCGCCAGTCGTGCTGGAAAGCGTCAAGAGCCGGCTGCAGGTGCGCCAAACTGCAACCCTGGAACCGGAGCATCTCCCAGAAAAAATGCTGTTCTTGCTCAATGAGTCCGGGATCTACTGCGCCGCACTGCAACCCTCTTTGCTTTCAGCAGCCGAAGTGTTGATCCCACCGAACTTGCTGCGATTCTTTTCAGAAGCAGCTTTTGGAAACCACGATGGAGCTATCTCCCGGAGGGCAGCGGAATCAATGCAGGTCTTCACCGCCAGCCTTGACCAACAATTGCTGATCGCCACGAACCAGTATAAGCTGATCTCACAACCGGTGCGCGATCTTTTCCTGGCCCAGCAAGCTGACCCGGAAGGTATTACCAGTTCCCTGCCGTTGGATTTCGATGAGAAGCCAGCAGCCATGCTGCCTTGGCGTCCGGAAACGCCAGATCAAGCTCTGGTGTGTATGATTACCGCTGCTGGACAAGGTCGAGCTTTCGATGCTGTGATGTTAGCGAATACCATCGCTCGCCGCCCGTATTTTCAACTAGAGCGACGTTATACCGGCATACCGGTGCGGCTGCTGCCAGCCCAGCAAGGGGAAACAATCCTGGTAGGCACCGATCAGGGTCGGGCAGCGCGTGGGCAAATGAGCGATCTGCTTGTGCAGCCTTTTGAGCTTCTGCGTTTGCGCGCGGATGAATGGATCAAAGCTGCTGCGGTAACCTTTGGAAGTGAGCAAACCTGGGCGATCAACCGGCATGGGCAGGGTATCCCGCTAGCCCCGAACAACCTGCCAGTTGATGTCCCACCGGGGCAGCGCGGGCAATACATCCGGCGCAACTTCCCGATCCTTGCCCTGCTTTCACAAACAATCTTGGAATAACAAACTGGCCTGGGCTGTTTCAAGCATCGGCAAGCTTTACCCATTGCAAGGCATCCCAAAAACGAAGGAACAAAGCGGGACACTTCACCGCCTGGTACGCCTCGGGTCAGGCGAACAGCTAATCAGCAGTTTTCTTGATAACAATTAATCATTGCATTTCGGCTTTAAATACAATTCATGTTGTATAATCCATAAATATTTTGTAAATATTACGTAAATACGGAGTGGATTATGCAAAGCCGAATATTTTCGTTCGTCGTACGAAACAAGGCACAAATCCTGCACCTTTGCCAGGCGCTGTTTCTGTTTGTCTGTCTGATCGGGTTGGCGCTAACCCCTCAGTCAGGACGTGCTGAGCCTGAAATAACCTACCCTTCATCCTTCTCATCCTACCTGGGCGGTGGCGCTTATGAAGAAAGCCGAGATGTTACCCTGGATAGCCAGGGCAACATCATTATGGTCGGCGGTACAATTTCTGGCGTACCCGGCAGCGGAGCAGCTTTTCCTACAACCCCTGGCGTTGTTCAAACAGTCCATAACCCAGGCCCAAATCCGGACGGCGTAGATAATATGGATATGTTTGTAACCAAGCTTCGTCCAGATGGGCAGATGATTTGGTCTACCCTAATGGGCGGTCCGTGCTTTGATAAAGCCTATGCCGTCGAAGTGGATAGCTGGGGATATATCTATATCGCCGGGCGGGCGGGGTGTAATTTCCCCTACATTACCCCCAATGCTTTCCAGACGAAATTCATGGCAGGCTGGAATGCGTACTATGGCAACCAGGACGGGATTATTATAAAACTGAGCCCGGACGGCAAGAAGGTGATCTGGGCGTCCTACTTTGGCGTCTCTGAGGTCAATGCCATCCGTGACTTAGATATCGACTCATCCGGGGCAGTGTATGTGATCGGCGGGTTCCCAGCCGGCAGCACAGCTTCGCCAGCGATTGCCGATGGCCTTACTCGTGGCTATCGGAGTAAACCGTTGGGCAGTGATGATATGCTTGTCGCCAAGATCAGCCCGAATGGACAGCAGGTGCTTTGGGCGACATTACTGGGCGGGTCGGCGATCGAGCGCCCCAGCGGCGCCCTCCGTGTGGCCCCGGATAACAGCGTTTATTTTTTGACAACAACAAATTCCGTCGATGCAGCGGTTGTCAACGCCTATGATTCGAGTTTCAATGGCGAATGGGACACCTACCTGGGCCGTTTATCTCCCGATGGTAAGAAATTGCTCTTTGCCACTTATGTGGGCGGTTCGGGAAATGACTTTGCGGCAAGTATCCACAATTTATGGATTGACCGGGCGGGTAATCCAGTTTTTTCAGGGACAACCTATTCTTCGAATTATCCAGTTACTCCAGGAGCCTTTCAGCAAGTATTTCATGGGGGCAGTGGCGCAAGCGACACCACCGACGGAGATCTGTTCGTGACCATCATTTCCAATGATGGGAAGCGGTTGGTAGCCAGCACCTACCTGGGTGGAAAATTGGCTGATAATGCTTCCGAAGGGATTACGGTCGATTATTTTGGCCGGATTGTGATGAGTGGGCAGTCTTACTCGACTGATTTCCCCCTGGCGGGCGGTGGACAGGGTCTTACGGGTACGGTGGATAATGTCCTGGTCATTCTGAACAGCGACTTATCCAACCTGGTCTACAGTACCTTCACCGGTGGAGCGGGTTTGAGAGCTCTTGACAGCCTCGGCCTTACCATCGTCGGCAGCGGGAGTACGGACCGGGCAAATTGGCAAACACTGCATCCGATTGAGGCCTACCAGGGCAATACCGATGCTTCAATCCTTCGTCTGGATATCGTTGGCGGTGTTGTCACGAAAAGGTTCCTGCCTCTGGTGCAGCGTTGATTCAGTTACGGGGCATGCGTATAGGCGAAAGGCGGTGCTCACCTTAGGGCGAAGAGGGGCACAAGGAGGTTCATTCGTAAGGCGCACACAGGTACGACTTAAGAATTCCTTCGGGTGTGGGATAATAATAATCCATACTCTTCCATCCGGAGGTGAGCGTGTTCAATCAATCTCCCGCCGCCTTGGTCCAAACTAAAGACACGGAGGCGTGCACACAACTGTGCTTGTAAATTATCCTGTGGGCATCCCCAAGTGAATAAAATAGCGTTCTATCAACAAAAGCTGCGTGAGCTTTCGGATTGGGAGCTATTCCTATTGGGTGAATCAGGCCTTCCCGGCCCGCGCGGCAACCTGGAACTGGCCCAGGCGGTAGCTCTCGAGGGTAATCTGGAGCAGTTTAATCATTTCTTGAGTTTTACCCCTGAGCTTGCCCCGGTTAACGATCCCCATGAGTTCCTGGCTTTCTGCGGTGTGCTCGGATTAGGTTTTTTAGTCGCCGATGGCCAACCCGAATTGGTCGAGCAATTGCGGCCATATGCCAGCGACCCACGCTGGCGGGTGCGCGAAGCCGTGGCAATGGGCTTGCAGCGGATTGGCGATATGAATAGCTCTGTCCTGCTAGAAATCGCCCGCAACTGGGTGCAAGGCAGCTTGCTGGAGCAGCGGGCAGTGGTCGCTGGCCTGGCTGAACCGCGCCTGTTGGTTGATAAAGACCTGCTTGCCCAGGCTTTGGAATTGTTTGACAGGATCACTGCTGGGCTAGGTGATGAGCAAGACCGCCACTCCGATGGTTTTCGGATCCTGCGCCAAGGATTAGGTTATGCCTGGAGTGTCTTAGTCGCCGCCGACCCTCAGATGGGCATACCTTGGTTCGAACGCTGGATCAGCTCGCCTGACCCGGATATCCAATGGATTATGCGCGAGAATCGGAAGAAATCTCGATTGCGTCGGGTTTACGAGATGCTGCACACCTAAGTGCGTCCGTAGGAGGTGATCATGGCTGTGCCAGGTTACAAAATTTATCCTTACCGTTGGGTAGTTCTGGCCGTTTTTATGCTGGTCAATATTGCCATCCAGATCTTATGGATTTCCTTCGGGTCGATAACCTTACCCGCAGCAAATTATTATGGCGTGAGCGATTTGCAGATTGGATTGCTCTCGATGATCTTCATGATTATCTTTATTCCACTTTCCCTGCCGGTGGCTTGGATGATCGATACCTGGGGATTTTACCGCTCGGTCAGCGTGGGAGCTGTGCTGATGGGTATATTTGGAATATTGCGCGGCCTGGTTGGTCAGAATTACAACCTGGTCTTGTTAACCACCATCGGGCTTGCCATCTCCCAGCCATTCTTCCTTAACTCCTGGACCAAAGTAGCCGCGCGCTGGTTCCCGATCCCCGAGCGGGCGACCGCAGTTGGGCTGGCGGCGGTCGGTAACTTTCTTGGTACTGGAATCGGCCTTGCGCTGACCCCCTTGTTGGTAGAGCGCTTTGGAATTCCTCAAATGCTCTTGGGCTACGGGTTTGCCGGGGCCATCGCTAGCGCGTTGTTTATTTTACTCGCCCGCGAGAAGCCGCCGACGCCGCCTTGCCCGCCGGAATTGGAGCTGCGCGCCTTGATGCTGGATGGTTTGCGCAGCTTGGTGCGCAGCGCCCCTTTCTGGGTGCTGATGGCGGTATTTTTTGTTGCCAATGGCATCTTCAACGGGCTTTCGACCTGGATTGAAAGTGTCTTGAGACCTCGCGGTTTCAGCCCAGAGCAAGCAGGGATTGTCGGTGGGCTGCTTCTCCTGGGCGGCATCCTTGGTGCATTTTTGCTGCCACTGCTCTCTGACAAAACCCATAAACGTAAGCCATTCCTGATCCTGGGTGTATTAGGGTGCATCCCAGGGTTGATCGGCATCGCCTTCGCCCAAGCTTTTGGCCTGCTTTTGGTGAGCGCCTTCATTTTTGGCTTTTTCCTCATTGGGATCGCCCCGATCGGTTACCAGTACGCGGCGGAGCTGACATTTCCTGTACCCGAGGGGACATCGAATGGGATGCTTTCGTTGGCCGGCCAGGTCTCGGTTGTGTTTATCTTCGCTATGGAAGCGCTGCGAGCCCCAGACGGCAGCTTCAGCCTGCCGCTTGTTTTGTTAGCCGGTTTGATGATCGTTAATGCCGTTCTCTTGACCCGATTAAAGGAATCCAGCCTGGTTACAAACCAGGCCACCCAGTAGGAGAATTCTTTATTATGGAAATCGAAAATATTAATCCTGCAGCCCAATCGCCTGTATTTACTGGCTTTCCAAAGAATGCACCGCCAGCATTTCATTTGTTGTCGAAACCCACTGGCGCAATCTGTAATTTAGATTGTAAATACTGCTTTTTCCTCTCCAAGGAGATGCTTTATCCTGGCAGTCGCTTTCGGATGGCGGATGATCTGCTCGAAATGTACATTCGACAATTGATCGAATCCCAACAAGCGGATGAAATCAATATTGCGTGGCAGGGGGGAGAGCCGACACTGATGGGTCTGGAATTTTTTAAGCGCTCGGTAGACCTTGCCCAAAAGTATAAAAAACCTGGGCAGACGATTTTACACACGATGCAGACGAACGGCACGAAGATCGATGAAGAATGGGCGGAATTCTTTAAGAAGAACAATTTCCTGATTGGTCTGAGCGTCGATGGACCGCGTTCCATGCATGATGCATACCGGGTAAATAAGGGCGGCCAGGGTACCTTTGATCAGGTTATGCGCGGCTGGAAGATCTTGCGCCAATACCAGGTGGATTTCAATATCTTGTGTACACTGCACGCGGTCAATGGCGACTACCCACTGGAGGTATATCGTTTCTTTAGGGACGATTTGAAAGCCGAATACATCCAATTTATCCCAATTATCGAACGGGCCACAGCGGATTCGCTGTCGACAGCGAACCAGGGGTGGAGCACGGGGTCAGGCGGCGATCGCCCGCTCTACACCCAGATTGGCGAGTTGGTTACCGAACGGTCGATCCTCCCGGAGCAGTATGGCCGTTTCTTAATTGAGGTCTTTGATGAATGGGTGCGGCGCGATATCGGTAAAGTATACGTGCAGATGTTCGATGTCGCCCTGGGAAGCTGGGTGGGTATACATACTTTGTGTGTCTTTGCCCCAACCTGCGGCAATGCCCTGGCCTTGGAACATAATGGCGATATGTATTCTTGCGATCATTTTGTGGAACCCGCTTATCTGCTTGGGAATATTCAAGAAACGCACATGATCGAACTGGTTGCTTCGTCTCAGCAACGTCAATTTGGACAAGATAAACAGGATCGTTTACCGCGCTACTGCCGGGAATGTGAGGTGCGGTTTGCTTGTAATGGCGGCTGTCCAAAAGATCGCTTCATTGATACTCCAGATGGCGAACCAGGTTTAAACTACCTGTGCGCTGGCTATAAGCTGTTTTACCACTATATCGATCCCTCCATGAAGATTATGGCAGATTTACTGCGTCAAGGGCGTTTCGCTGATGAGATTATGCCCATGTTAGCCAGCCAAGATCCTTCCCTGAAGACGAACGAAGAACCAGGAAAGTCACACCGGCCGCCTCGCCAGCGCCACAAACCAAAAGGTTCATAATTTAGAATATTCGATTAAAATTTATCGAAGTTCAACATTTTTGATTTATAAGGAGAAAATTTATGGCGCAAGCAAAAACACTTCAGGCTGCTGGCGAAGTCCGTTTTAACCGCTTCATGGCCGGCGTCTACCTGGTCATGTCCGCTGGGCTGGCGATTACTGCCATTGTTGCCAGTTGGGTCGCAGGCAATAAAAATCTATTATTTAGAATTGCTACCGATCCGTGGCTGGCATTTGGGTTATTCCTACTCCAGATTATGATCGTTGTGTGGTTGAGCGCAGCGGTGATGCGGCTTTCGCCTGGCGTTGCCCTCTTGATGTTCCTGGTCTACTCAGCCTTGACCGGCTTGACCCTTTCAACCATTTTCATCTATTACACCCAAAGCAGCATTGCTTATACCTTTTGGGTAACTGCCGGCATGTTCTTATTTATGAGCCTCGTTGGAATATTCTTGAAAAAGGATATCAGCGGGATTGGCATGTTTTTATTAATGGCGCTGATGGGATGGATGTTCGGGCTTTTCTTTTCTTTGTTATTCCCACTCTCGCCTGGCTTCAACCGCATGATGAATTTCGTCGGCATCCTCCTTTTTGCAGGTTTGACGGTCTGGGATACCCAACGCCTAAAACAACTATCTGCGCAGTTAGAAGGTAAGCAAGGAATGGGGGGACTGATCGTCTTGGGCGCATTAACCCTCTATCTCGACTTCATCAACCTTTTCCTGCTGCTGCTGCGAACAAGCCGTAGATAGCTTTTTGAACCTTAAAACCGCGTGAGCCGCCCTGGACTCATGCGGTTCTCTTTTTATCCGTATTTTCTCCCTGGTTTCTTCACACTCAATTCATAATTGTTTTCTATACTTCTGTTTACGATATGAAACTGAATAAAGGAGTGAAAAAATGAACAAAAGTATAGTCTTTCGGGTGGTCATGGCGCTGATTCTCATCGGGGCAGTCATTGGTTTGGGCGTTTGGGCTTACTCATTGGGCGTCACTAAGGGGGCAATGATGAATACCGAGGTCAGCGCGCCAGTTGCACCTTATGGCATGCCAGTTTGGCCAATTTATGGATTCCCGTTTTTTGGTTTTCTAATCTGCCTCGTCCCTTTGTTTCTGGTGTTGATGATTTCTTTTGCGTTCAGGGGGATGTTCTGGCATGGACCACGCCGCTGGGGTCATCATTATCCCGGTCCGGGGAGCGATGAATGGATGAAAGAGAAGGAAGGCTGGCGGCGTGGCGCTCGATCCGTTTTTGATCAATGGCACACAGAGGCTCATGCGCCAAAACCCGAGCCCCCAAACTCACAATCCTGATTAGAATCATTAAATAAGAAGGATCGGTCCACTCGCTAGTTGTTTGGCGGCTGGACCGATCCAAAAGGTTATAGATGAAAACGATTTTGGTTGTCGATGATGAACCAAAAATTTTGCAGTTGGTAAGGGACTACCTCGAACGCGCTGGTTATTCGATCCGCACCGCGAGCGACGGTCATACCGCTTTGACCATCGGCCGTCTGGAAAAACCTGACATGATCGTTCTCGATTTGGGGCTGCCGGAGCTGGATGGGTTAGATGTAACTCGTGAATTACGGAAATCATCGAACGCTCCGATCATCATGCTGACCGCCCGCGGAGATGAAAGCGACAAGCTGATCGGATTGGAATTGGGCGCGGATGACTATCTCACCAAACCTTTCAGTCCAAAGGAGCTTGTAGCCCGGGTAAGGGCGGTATTCAGGCGGATCGATCAGGGCGGCCAAACTGCCGCAAACGAATTCCAGGCTGCCGATTTATCGTTCGATTTATCCAGGCTGCATGTCTCAGCGGCGAACCGCGAGATCGCGGAATTAACCCCGAGCGAATTTGAGCTCCTGGTTGCCATGGCGCGTCAGCCGGGGCGGGTCTTTACCCGTGGCCAACTGCTTGAGGCAGTGCATGGCGTGGCGTTTGAGTCATACGAGCGAGCCATCGACGCCCATATCAAAAATCTCCGCCGAAAGATCGAACCCGACCCTCACCAGCCCAGGTATATTTTGACAATTTATGGGGTTGGGTATAAGTTCACGGAGCGAGCGTCGTGAATTCTCCGAAACACAAATGGCATGATCGGCCAAACCGTCCGGCCTGGTGGCCGGAAAACGAGCCATGGCCGCCAGCAGGTCCGCCGGGTAAATTCAGGCGCAGACATTTTACCCGGCGGGTTGGCTGTTTTTTTTCATTGTTTTCCCTGCTTGCCTTCGTTTTCCTACTGCTCTTCTTTGCTCTTGCTGTAAGCTGGCTGGCCAGGCTGCCTGCCTTTCGTGGGGAGATGGGCTGGGCAGTTGCTTTAGGATTGGCGTTTTTGTTTGGCGGTTTTGCATTCCTGCTTTGGGCTGCGCGTGGGCTACGCCGGGCTTCAATTCCAGTCAGCGATTTATTGGAAGCAGCCGACCGGGTGGCTGAGGGGGATTTTTCAGCGCGTGCTCGTGAACAAGGTCCGGGAGAAGTTCGCGCGGTCGCACGTGCTTTTAACACCATGGCAGAACGTCTGCAGATCCAAGATACGCAGCGCCGTAATTTATTAGCAGATGTGACGCATGAGCTGCGTACGCCTTTGACTGTGATTCAGGGTATTCTGGAAGCGTTACTGGATGGGGTATACCCGGCTGATGAAGCCAATTTGCGTTCACTATTGGATGAGACTCAAATGCTTTCTCGCCTCGTCGATGATCTGCGCATGCTCACCCTGGCAGAAAGCGGCGCCCTGCAGCTCCGAAAGGAGCCGACCGACCTGGCTGCTTTAATCCAGGAAACTGCCTCGGCGTTCCAGGTCCAAGCCCAGACAGCCATTATCCGGATAAAGGTGATTGCAGAACCACAGGTGCCCTGGTTAAATGTCGATCCAGAACGAATCCGCCAGGTGTTGGTGAATCTGCTCAATAACGCGCTGCGCTACACCCCACCAGAGGGAACGATCCAGATCCGCTATTGGGTGAAGACAGAAAATGGAGACCGCCAGGCCGCCATCGAAGTCACCGATAGCGGCGTGGGGATTCAACCAGAGGATTTGGCCCATATTTTCGATCGATTTTATAAGAGTCGTGATTCCGGTGGGATGGGATTGGGCCTGGCAATCGCAAAAAGCCTGGTTGGCGCGCATGGCGGAACCATTCGGGCTTTAAGCACACCTGGCAAGGGGACAACGATCTCGATTTTCCTGCCGCTTTCAGCTTGAGGCCGGGCTCAGATCTTCAGGATTCCAGCCATCGATGCGCTGAATCCAAAGCCAGGTTCAGCGAACCGCCGATTTGATCCGTGGCTAGATAGACGTTATCTGTTCCGATTGCATCCAGAAATCCTGTCCGTCTGAGCTTCTCGTATACGTCCTGATCGATTCCCACCAGGATGAGCTTGCTGTTATGAGCCTGGAGGGTATCCGAGTAGCGCCACAGCGTATTAATAAACGTACTGCCGATCTCGGTATGGCCGCGCAGACCGATGATCACCACTGACCGATCGGCTACGTCTGCTGCGGGTAGTGACTTTTCGAAAACCTTACTGGCCGCGAAGAATACACTACCGTAGATCATTAGGAGGGTCACCTTTCCGGGCGGCAGCTTGTCCGGCGCGGGTCGTTCCAATGGCCATCCGTCAGGCACAATTACCCATTCTTTGATCAGAACCCGGTTGGATTCCTGCATAACGAACAACAAAATTGAAAATGCCACACCGACCAACACAGCATATTGGAGTGGGACGATCAAGGTAAGGACAAACGTCAAGATCATCAAAGCGCCAGATACGATGCCTGTGTTCCACACGGTGATTGCTGAGGGGATCTGCAGACTTTGGAAACCTGCCAGCAGCACCAGGCCAGCCAGGGCCGGCATTGGAACGAGGTTGACCAGGCCAGAAAATGCCAGGGTGATAATAATGACGAACACTCCGGCAAAAATATTGGTCCAGCGCGTTTTTGCGCCAGAACTGACGTTCAAAGACGTGCCGGACATCGATCCGCCGGCTGGAATTCCCTGGAAAAAGCTGGTGACAAGGTTAGCGATCCCTACCCCGACGAAGTCGCCAGATGCGCTGGGAAACTTTCCGTTCGGGTTGGGGAAATTCTGACTGACCGCCGCGCCTTGAACGAGGCCAACAATGGCGATGGATATCGCCGGTATGATCAAGGGAGGAATTAGGCTGAAATCAGGGAGGGCTGGATGGGGCAGCGTACCGGTGAGATTGGCTACATCTTGAATGAGCTCGATGTCTTCCAGTTTAAGTGCATAAACGAGCGCTGTGGTGGTCACCAATCCAACCAGCGCACTGATCTTATGAAATCGAGTTTGGTTTAGACCGACGATGATACCAATTGTCATTAAACCAATCATCAAAGATTGCCAATGGATCATGTCGGTATGCAAGAACATATCCAGGGTTTGGGCAATTTTATTAGAATAGTCGCTGTTATAACCGGTTAGGTCGCTCAATTGGCCAAGGATAATCAGCACGGCAACGCCGTTGATAAATCCCACCATCACCGAATTTGGCACAAAGCGCATCATGCTTCCGGCTTTGAGCAGCCCAAGGACCAGGGAGATAATACCCACCAAAAGTACCAATGTAGCTAAAGCCTGGACCTTTTGCCCGGTAGAAAATGTCGCCAGAGAACTGCCCACTGCGACGGATAAGGCGCTGGTTGTCGAAATATTCATATACACGGAACTGGTAAAAATAGCGCCAATGGGAACAGCTATCATCAGGGTATTAATACCTAAAACGGGATTAACTGTGGCCAGGATGGCGTGCGCCATCGCCGTGGGAATATTGGCCACAGCGAAAGTCAGGCCGGCCAGCAGATCCGAGGTCAAATGTTTTTTATTGGGGAGGGTCTTTTCCAGGGTTTTATTCATTTCCAAAGCTTATTCCAAGAGCCCGGGCTACTCGCACCATTTCTCCATCGATTGGCACCAAGCGGATTTTTCCTGTTGCTTCGGTAAGCCTCACCGGCTCAATTCCTGTGGCGGTCAGGGCGACCATTGTACCGAAGTTATTCGCCGCGGCTGCCTCCACAGCGCTGACCCCAAAACGAGTGCAGAGTTGGCGGTCCCAGGCCAAAGGCGGGCCGCCGCGCTGTAAGTGGCCAAGCACCACAGACCGGGTTTCCTTTCCGGTACGCTGTTCGATTTCGGCTGCTACCAGCGGGCCGATGCCACCCAGGCGAGCTTCTCGGTTTTCGCCGGCTGCGCCGGAGGTTACGATTTCGGTGCCAACCTGGCGCGCCCCTTCGGCTACGATCACAATCGTGAAATGCTTGCCCTCGCCCTCGCGCTCGTGGATACGCTTAATGATGGCTGGATAATCGAATTCGATTTCTGGGATGAGGATCACATCTGACCCGCCGGCTAACCCAGCATACAAGGCGATCCAACCTGCGTAGCGGCCCATCACCTCCAGGACCATCACCCGGTTATGGCTTTCGGCTGTGGTATGCAGGCGATCCAGGGCATCCACCGCACAGGCTACAGCGGTCTGAAAACCAAATGTCTGTAGCGTGGCGTCTAGATCATTATCAATTGTTTTGGGTACACCGACTACCGGGATGCCAGTCTCGTAGAGTTGTTGGGCGATGGTTAAAGAGCCGTCGCCGCCAATGACTATTAATGCGCTCAAGCCAAGGTTGTCGAAATTACACTTTGCTTCGTTTAAGATTTCTTCCGGTATCCGCTGAACTTCGCCAAAGCCAGTTTTCGCTGCAAAGCGGCCACGGTTACTGGTTCCTAGAATCGTTCCCCCCCGATAGAGCAGGCTGCCCATTTGCTTGTAATTGAGTTCCATAATCTGGATCGGATCAAGCATCCCCTCGAACCCGCCAAGGAACCCAACGCTTTCCCAGCCGCGCAGCGCAGCAGCTTTAACCACTGCCCGGATTACCGCGTTTAGCCCGGGAGCGTCTCCGCCGCCGGTAACAATTCCAATTCGTTGAACCATAGCCTGGCCTCTGTATAGACGCACCTGTGTGGACGAAATCGACCGTCTGAACGGGCGTACTTAGGTGCGCACCTTTCTCCTAATTACCAATCACCAATTGCCTAATAACTCAGAACTAATCCCCAATCACTCATCACCTGATTCCCAATTATAATGCTCGTATGAATGAAACGCTACTCCGAGAATTATTATCGAACGTACAGGATGGCCAGGTGAGCATCGAAGAAGCCCTCGATACGCTGAATAGGCTTCCATATACAGAACTTGGTTTTGCCAAGCTGGACTCCCACCGTGCCCTGCGTAAGGGTTTCCCCGAAGTCATCTATTGCGAAGGCAAACAAACTTATCAAATCCTGGCGATTATGGAGCGCCTGACTCAGGGTGCCAGCCCGGTGCTGGCCACGCGCGCTTCGCCGGAAGTTTACGCAGCAGTATCCGAAAGGATACCCACTGTGCGTTACCACGATCTTGCCCGAGCGATGGTCTATGAACCACAGCCACTGCCGCGCCGCAAGGGGACGATTTTGGTGGTCAGCGCCGGTACATCTGATCTACCCGTTGCTGAGGAGGCTGTAGTGACAGCCGAGGTAATGGGCAACCCGGTAGAACGGTTGTATGACGTTGGCGTTGCCGGATTGCACCGCCTATTGGCTCACTTAGACAGTTTACTGGCTGCCAGGGTTTTGATTGTTGTCGCTGGCATGGAAGGCGCTCTACCAAGCGTGGTTGGTGGCCTGGTGCGCCGTCCGGTGATCGCTGTACCGACCAGTGTGGGTTATGGGGCAGCTTTTGGTGGGCTGGCCGCTTTGCTGGGCATGCTCAATACCTGCGCTTCGGGAGTGACGGTCGTGAATATCGATAATGGCTTCGGCGCTGGCTATGCAGCCAGTCAGATGAACGCATTGGGAGAATTATAGGGGCAGACCGTAGGCACAAACTTTAGGGGCAGACCTATACGTCCACCCGCTATGTGTTTTCTCCTACGAAGGATGAGGGTGTCAGGACAATAGCAAGTGACCTATATCGAGAATGAGCAGCTTCGCCTGGCCAAGGACATGCTGGCGATCCGGGAAGCAGCGTTGAATGCGGTTGATCCAGGCGCGGCGGTTCGGCGGTGGATGACGTTCGATGGCAACAGGCTGTGTTTTGAATCTACCTCTTGGGAACTGACCGCCACTTTGGCTGGCAATTTCAGCCGCCAGGTCGAGCGAATTTTTCTGATTGCTGTCGGTAAAGCTGCCCCAGCGATGGCGCAAGCCGCCGCTGAGATCCTTGGCGACCATCTCAGCGCAGGGTTGGTCGTCACTCGCTATGGACATTTGCAAGGTTATCCTCCTACCGGGGAATATTCAGAGTATCGAATCTGGACACCCGGTGCCGGATGAGAACGGACTGGCAGCTGCACAGAAAATCATTGATCTCCTCAAGGACGCCGCGTCCAACGACCGGGTCCTTGTACTGCTGTCCGGGGGCGCTTCGGCTCTGATCCCAAATCCGGTTTCGCCAATTGGTTTGAGTGATCTTCAAAACCTGACAAGATTGTTATTGCAAAGTGGGGCAACGATCGGAGAACTCAATACGATACGTAAACATCTGGATGGAATTAAAGGTGGTCAGCTTGCTCGCCTGGCGGCTCCTGCGCCTTTGGTTTCGCTGATTCTTTCCGACGTGGTTGGCGATCCGCTGGATGTGATCGCCTCTGGACCAACGGCGCCTGATCCCACAACGTTTTCTCAGGCATGGTCGATCCTTCAAAAATATTCGTTGCTAGATATATCCCCTGCAGCAATTCTCACTCATCTGCGCATGGGCCTGGCAGGGGAGATCGCTGAAACTCCAAAACCAGGGGATGTGCTGTTTACCCGAGTAAATAATTTCATTATCGGCTCAAATCGGCTGGCGGCTAACGCCGCGCTAGCCCAGGCTGTTCACCTGGGATACCAGGGTGTGTTATTGTCGACATTTCTGGAGGGCGAGGCAAAAGAAATTGGCAAGGTGATCGCGGCTTTCGTGAAAAGCGTCGTGTATCATGGCGATCCAATCCGAGCGCCGGCCTGCCTGGTTTTCGGGGGAGAAACCACGGTAACCCTGACCGGTTCTGGGCATGGCGGCAGAAATCAGGAGCTTGCCTTGTCGACGGCGCTTGGGATCGTTGGGTTGGATAATATTTTGGTAATGTGCCTGGCAACCGATGGATCAGATGGTCCAACGGATGCAGCCGGTGCTCTTGTAGATGGGCAGACCGTTCGAGCAATCCGTCAGAATGAATTGGATGCCGAAGCTGCCCTGCTGAGTCATGATTCTTACCCGGTACTGAAGGCTGCGAACAGCTTAATCTTTAGCGGTCCCACCGGAACAAATGTAAATGATCTGATTGTGATCCTGGCGCGATAACTATGAATGAACCAATAATTAGAAAAGGAGAAATCGAATGAGTGAACTGATCGTGTTTGCATTTCAGGATGAGTCTGGAGCTGGCAAAATGTCTGCAGAATTAGAGACCCTGCAGAAGGCGCAGTTGATTAATCTTTCGGATGCGGCTACTGTTATCCGCAAACCTGACGGGCAAGTGAAGGTAAAACAAGCCAATAACCTGGTTGGGGCAGGCGCTTTGGGTGGTGCCTTCTGGGGGATGTTAATCGGTCTGTTGTTCTTTATGCCCTGGATGGGGTTAGCGGTCGGCGCAGTTATGGGCGCAATCGCTGGCAAAGCTATTGACGTCGGCATCGATGATAAGTTTATCAAAGAAGTCGGTGCAACGATCCAGCCTGGCCAATCGGCGCTATTTTTGATGGTCGAGAGCTGGACTGAAGATAAAGTTCTGCCGGAATTGACCCAGTTCGATGCCTCGATTTTGCGCACGAACTTGAGCGCCGAAGACGAAGCCAAGCTCAAAGCCGCATTTGGCGCGCATGACGACTAACTCATCGCCTGATCGCCTGGTAACCCCTTACGATGATATAAACGATACCAACACATGCTGAAACCATGAGAAGCAGTGAAATCCAGGTCATTGCGCCTCGCCACGGGAAACGTGAGAGCAGCGGGGAACGGTATCCGCCTGGCGGCATTACAGTCCATTGAAATGCTGCCAGGCTATCGGGGAGGCCTTTTCGGCGCACCACGACTTCAATTTTCCAGCGGCCGGGTTGGCTCAATAGATTTCCACTCATCCGGTAGTTATCCTGGAAACGATCCTGAGCGACCAGAACAGCATCCTGAGTATTTACGCCAAAATCTTGTTCGAGATAGGTCGTGCGCACAATCACGCGCAGTGTTTCGGCTGGAGCAGGGCGGCGCGAGTTCAGCACGTTAATTGTGAAGATATTTGCTCCCGGCTGGTTAGGTTTGACGGACAGATCCACAACCAAATCGTTGACAGGCTCAACCATATTATCGATTTGATTTTTTTCGGGGAGCAGAAATTCAACTCCTCTGGCTGGAGGCAAGGCGGTTAAGACCCCGACGAAAATCACTACGCCAAGACCAAGTGCAGCTTCGATCATAACGAACCTGGCAAATTGGGAGATATGGATGGGGGACCAGCCCGCAGGCTTTTTAAGCATGCGCGCCAGCGGGGCTGATAGCTTGGGGTGCAGCATCATGCTGTTGATCAAGCCAAAGATGCCTACTGCCAGCATCAAGCCGACTTTTGCAGACAATACTTTTCCGTAAGGGGTTAATAACAATGCATCTGCCGATACCACCCGCTGACCGGTGCTGTAAATACCTGTTGCAATCACCATAATTACACTGATTAGGGCGATCCGGCTGAATGGCCCCCATACTGCGCGTAGTAGTGAACCTATGTGTTCACGTGCCCAATTTTTGCGCAGGGTTGGCAGCAGCCCAACGCACAAAGCGAACAACCCCCCGATCCACAGCCCAACAAATAACAAGTGGAGGAAGTCCACCAGGACCGGGGCTGCTGGATTTGCCCCTGCTGCGGCATGACTCATCATGGATTGGGTAAACAGCGCGCCTAAAATGAATATTTCTGCCCAACCTCGTAGGGACGAACCTGTGTGTTCGTTCGATTGGGGTTCATCTGGATGTTTCCTTCGTGCACCTTGCGCGCCGGGCTCATTGGGGCGCACGCGCGTGCGCCTTTTTCGCCGAATTCCTTTTGTACAGAAAAATCCCAAACAAAATCCCCAGGATAACTTGACGAGCTAACCAGGCATATCCCCAGGGTGTATCAAACAACAAACCGATCGTGTGAAAAGAAAAACCAGAAACCGAGCCGCTCTTCACCAAGGCTGACATCTGCCAGGCGAGCTGCAGGATCGTGATCACGAAAAGCAGGCTCGTTGTGACGAATGCCAACTTGAGCAAACGCTCGGCTGCCTGGCGTTTTATGTCGTCTAGACGGATCTGTGTCTCCGCCCGATCCGTCCAATCGAGGTCCTCTCCCGCTTCCGTTGGCGCTTTTATAACGAGAGTAAGCATACCAGCCGCGCCGGTGAGGATGATAAGACCCCAAAATATCGCCCACCGTAGAACAATATCCGGTAGGGGTGGTAGGATTCGGCCTTTTTGGAGCGAATTGCCTGCTCCCACTGCTTGTATTCCCTGTGCATCCAACCCCGCGGTCGTTGGATCGACTTTAAAAACAAAATAGCCGTTGCTGATATGACCATCCGCGGCCGAGATGACTTTCCAGTTTACTGTATAAACGCCTTGACCTAAGACCCCAGGCGCGTAGACGAGTAGGGGCGAACCTGTATGTTCGCCGGGGGATGGTGAATCCCCATATTTTTCGGTAATATTCCTGAGCGGTAGCGAATTACCATCAATATCGAATAATTCAACGCTGTTGAATTGTGGGACTGTTGGCTCAGTGAACCAAAGTTTTATTTCGGAGGGTGTTTCAGTTAAAACGCTATTGTCGCTTGGCTCAGAGCGCAGTAAAAAAGCATGAGCCTGAACCAAATTGGCCCAGCCCAAGAAATATACAAAGACTGCCAGGCAAATCCCGATAGCCTTCAATTTCGTGAAGCGTGTCTGCCAAAATTTCATTATTGTGTGGAGACAGACCTATGCGTCCGTCCATTTGGTGAAAACCTATGAATCCGCCCGTTTGGTATGGATTATGTGTCCGTGTGCCCTGCAGAGGCATTCCGCCCTTTTCGAAACCACCAAAACCCGGCAGCAATAGCGGCGATAAGCAGCGCCCCACCGATTATCCAAAACCAAACAGAAAAACCAGATTCGGTTTCATTTTCATCGTGTTCCACAGGAGCAGCGGGTAAGATGACATTGCCAATCCCAAAATAATACTGACCCTCGCTCGAGTCCCCATCCGTCAGAGTGATCTTCCATTTGACAAGATAGACGCCTTCGGAAAGAGCGGGTAAACTGGCAACCAAAGCTGCATGTTGGGAATCGTTTAAATCCACTCCGCCATCCCCCAGGTCTACCTGCATTTCTTTTTCATTAAATACTTGGAGCGCGTTGCCCGTTTCGCTAATTTCTTCAGCAAAGGTCAGGCGCACCTGCTCGGGAGATTCCGCCAGGACTGCGCCTTCCGCCGGCGACGCCGAGATCGGCTCTACCTCATGTGCGCTCGCAATCGGTACGGGGGCACCCATAGATGCGCCTACGCCAAGCACTAGAGCAATGAGAAGCACTTTACTGAATTGCCTGATTGACTGATTTCTCATTATCGTATGTCCTTTCGCCTGATCACTCATTGCCTGATAACCAATCACCAAATCACCAAACCTACGGCCCAATTATACTCGTTCGGGTCGAAACAAATGCGTCAAAGAATTCTGTTCCGGAAATTCCGCTGCTTACATTTTGCGGGCCGAGGCGGGTTTCTTCCAGGCGATAGGAACCATTCGCCAGGCCAGTAAGGGTCTGCTTGAGAGCGCCATCCAGCCAAAGGTTTACGGTTCCGTTTGTACCAGTGGAGGTCGAAGCTGCCTGCCAGGAAACCTCAAAAGAATGGCTGCTGTTATTGAACGAATACCAGTTCGTGAAGGCCTGCTTGTTACCGCTGGTTAGAATTTGAGCTCTCACCTGGTAATTTCCTGAAACAGATTGGATTTGTAATCGGAAAATTGTCTTACCTTGCGCATCCAACCCGGTTAAAAGGTCATGAACTTTTCGACTGCCAATTGTGACCCCATGAGGAGAGAAATAAAAACGGGCATGGTAGCTAGCTTCGGCTGCGGGAGATTGGTCGACAGTGTAAAGGGGGGTTGTGTTGTTAATCTGCGCTTGCAGCCCATACGCGCCAGCCAGAGCTGCGCTGGAAGTGACGGTTAAGCGACCCGAACCGGTCGCGGCGGCCGACCAAGCGTTCAGATTGCCTGCTTCAAATCCATCGCTAAAGATGAAATCGCCTGACTGCGTGGGATTTGGGGTCGGTGTCATTGTTGGGACGTTAGTCGGAGTGGCTGTTGGGAAGCTGGTCGGGGTAGCAGTTGGCGGGTTGGTCGGGGTAGCGGTTGGCGCGCTGGTCGGGGTGGCTGTTGGGACGCTGCTCGGGGTAGCAGTTGGTGGGCTTGTCGGGGTTGCAGTTGGCGGGTTGGTCGAGGTGGGTGTCGGGGTTGGATTGTTATTATTTAATAACCATTGATATGCAGCCAGCAGATCGACCCGGCCATTTCCAAAATTATTATCCGGCCCGCTGCTGCCTAAATCCAGCGCAGTATTCAGCAGAGCGTTTTGCTGCTGGATGGCAGTGCTATTTGGGAATGCTTGCAGTAATAGAGCCAGACCGCCTGCAACATGAGGCGCGGATAGCGAGGTGCCGCTAGCCAGGTTGTACAATCCGTAGAGATCGGTTGTTTTGATATCCACGCCTGGAGCGACCAGGTCGGGGTAGATTGTCGAAGTCTCACCGCAAGCCGAAGGCCCGCGGCTGCTGTAAGCATACATACCGCCATTATTATCGACAGCGCCAACGGCTAAAGCTTCAGGGTAGTTTGCTGGGCTGGCGCTGGTGTTGGCGTTTGGCCCAAAATTACCCGCAGCAAAGACCGGGACGATCCCCACGGCGCGTAAGGATTGCAAATCGAGCTGGAAAGAAAGGTTGCAGCCCGGCGCGCTGAGTGTCCACGAGTTATTGACAACATGCGGCGCATCCGCTGTATTGGGATTATGATCTGGGTCGAGCAGCCATTGGAAAGCCTGGTGGATTGCGGTGGTAGTGGATTTGCCCTGGTCATTGAATATCCGCGCCGCAATCCACTGAGCCTGGGGTGCAACCCCGAGCGATGTACCGCTCGCCTCTCCCGCTACCATCACACCCATCGTCCAGGTGCCGTGACCGCTCAAATCCAACGGCGCTGCCGGGTGCTGGTTGTAGGGATCGTACCAACTGTTGCTCCCGCCGCGCCAGCGCGCTGCTAAGTCTGGATTATCCATCGAGACGCCGCTGTCCAGACTGGCTACAACCACCCCTTGGCCGGTATATCCCATGCTCCACAGGGCGGGCGCATTGATCGCTGTCAGGTTTGGTTCCGGCGGGGCGGCAGCCGGTTGGATGGCTATTGCGTCGTCTGTGATTAGAGCGACATCCGTACGGCCAGCCAGTTCCTGGATCACAGCAGGTGTTGCTGTAACGGACAGACCGTTGAACACCCAAAACGAAATCACCTGCCCTACCTCGCCTTGAAAGCGGCGTTGGTCCAGGAAATCACGGATAGGCGCCTGGGTGAGCGCTGCCCTGGCTTGCAGGGCGTAGATTACTGCTGCCTGCTCCATCCTTTTCCCACTATCAAATTTCATTTGTTGAGGTAGGGTGACGATCACGGTCAGCATCTCTGCCGGCTGCATATTTTGGAGTTTGGTTCGTACCAGCGGGTCAATCCGGGCGATTGCGGACAATGGTTGAGCCGCCTGGACGTGCTGATAATTCGCTTGCGCCGGAAAAATAATTGTGATGATCAGCAGGATCACCAACAACATCAATAATTTCTTCATATCTTTATTGCCTGATCACCAATCACTGAGTTAAAACCGTATTCAACACCAGGTCGCCAAACACAACCCGAACTGGAGTACCTGGTCGTACGCGATGATGCTGGTTTGGGAAGAGCATGTAATAGATCATCCCAGTTCGCAGAACATGGTGATGGGCTCCCCGGTTCGATGGGGTGGAGATCAGGGTATGCTCGCCCTCTTCGACGCGCAGAACCGGCCGGCGGGCTGGATTTTCCAAAATATATTGAGCCTTGTTGGCATCTAGAACTCGAAAACGAACATCAACCCAACTATCCATCGCAGTGGTGGCGGTCAACGTTAGCTGCAGCCCATATTTCTCTGCCAGCTCGTTTTCGGAAATCAGGACAGCCCGGGGATTTACAAAGATTATTGGATGTGTTCTTGAATATACCAGACCACCCACGAACACAGCCAGGACGATGCCGGTTACACACAGGCTGATCCAAAGAATCTTATTGGGTTTTGATCCATTCGACTGCATAGCACACGCGCTCCTATGATTGGACTTTTATCGGTTCTAGATGGAGGCTGCCGATCACAATTGTGACCGAGGTGTTTGGCTTAATTGCAGCATGAGAATTGATGGGCAGCAAAAAGATCATGCTGCCGTTTTCCAGGCGCTTCAAGTCTTGCTGACCCTCCTGGGGCACCTTCAGGAGCGGGCCTTTTTTGCCAACCATAATCGCCGGGTATTCCGTCTGTTGGCTAAAAAGTTGGTTTGCTTTTTGAGCATCGGTTACTTTTAATCGAACGTCGAGCATGCCGCCGCCAGCAGTCAGCGCGACCAGGTTGACTTTCAAGCCATATTCTTCTTCGAGCTGGCGTATTGTGACTACCTGGGAGGCTGGCGGCGCTGCTCGAGTGGCAATTGCCCGGTATGCAAATACTGCGCTGAGCGCCAGTACGAGCAAGATCGCGGCGCTGATTGGAACGATTTTGGAACGATTTGCTTGTTGATTTATAAGATTGGCTGCCTGATTGCTTGTAGGGGCGGACACCAAGGTCCGCCCCTACAAAAGTTTGATTTATGGCCCAACTAGCGGCGTTGTCGAACGCTTCGCTGAGAAGGCATCGAAGTATTCGAGGATGTTGCTGCCGCCGTTGTTAACTGAGCCCATGCGGAAGGCTCCGACCGAGTTCGTGCTCGTTGTGGTCAGGGTCTGGGATGAGATGCCGTTTACATACAGCACCAGACTGCCAGGGTTCGGACCACCGCTGCCAACTGCCTGCCAGACTACCTCAATGTAGTTGCTGGTTGTATTGATGTTGGTCCAGGCTGCATTGGTGGTCCCAGTGCCTACCTGGATCTGCACCTGTGGTGTGCCGCTATTCCAACGGTAGCGGACTCGGAAGACCGTGGTTCCAAAGCCGCTGGAGGTGGCTGCACTGAAGATATCCTGGTTGCTGCCGGTATTGGCATGCGGATTGAAGTAGAAACGGGCATCAAAGGTACCAGTCGCAGGGTTAGCGGCAGTGCCGAAGTTGAACTGGACGTAGTTGTTATTATTGCCCTGTGCCTGCAGACCTGTTGCGCCAACCAACGCGGCTGCAGCAGTCGCATTCAAGCGGTTGGGATTATTCGTTGAACGGCTTGACCAGGGTGGAACCACGCCGGCTTCGAAGCCATCTAAGAAGATCGCATCGGGTATGGCTGCAGTTACGGTCAATGTTGCTGTTCGGATAGTGCTCCAGTTGCCAGCCAGGTCGCGGACGCGGGCGCTAACAGTGTAAGTACCTGCAGCGAACGCGCTGACCGAGATGTTGGTGGAAGTTCCGCTGAACTGTGTACCGCCTCCAGGCGCTGGGGTTGAGCTCGTTGGTGGATTGATCCAGAATTCTCCACCGGTGACCCCGCTACCGCCGCCATCGCTTGCTCCGTTTACCGTCAGGCTGATTGTTGAGACAGACCCGGCCAAGAACGAGCTAGGGGATAAGGTAATGCTGGTTGTGGTCGGCGCAGTTCGATCGATCAGCAAGGTAGCGCCGGCAGTCGTGCTCCAGTTACCGGCTGCATCTCGACCATGGACCAGGATCGTATGGCTGCCGGCGGTGAGACCGGCAATGGTCGATCCGGGGATCGTAGCGCTGAGCGTGGCCACAGGGGCATTCGGGCTGACGTTCATCGCTGTACCGCTGCCATTTGCGCCGGCGATGTCGATGAAGTATTCCCCATGGCTGATATTGCTGTTACCCGAGGCGCTATCGCTGGCACTAGCGCTGACTGCAACTGCTGTATTGTTGGAGGCAGTTGGATTCAGCGTGACGCCGCTGGTCGTGGGGGCTGCCTTGTCGATCACCAGGGTCGTTATTGAAGTCGCGCCCCAGTTGCCCGCCGAGTCTTTACCATGAGCATATAGGGTGTGGTTTCCGCTACTGAGCAGGTTGATGGTCGAGAGCGGAAGATCAGCATAACCGGTTTCGCTCGGGCTATTGAACAAGCCGTCAGTGGCGATCATCTGGATACCCGTTCCATTTGCTCCAACTGCATCGATAAAGGCCTCGGCTGCGCTCATATTCGCCCCGCCATCCGTGAAAGCGGCTGTGAGATGAACTGCCTGGGTGTTGGCGTTGTATGGGAGGGCTCCGTTATTCGGATTTGGGTTGGCGACAACGCTGCTGGTCACCGGTCCAGTTTTATCCACTTTCAACAAAATTGAGGTGAGGATGCCCCAGTTTCCAAGCGCGTCTCGGCTGCGAACGGAGACGGTGTGTGAACCTTCACTCAACGCATTCACAGTGGCAGCCGGGATGGTGGCTGTCAGGCTGGCGATCGGAGCAGGTGTATTGACCGTCATCGCCGTACCGGTGCCATTTGCTGGCGTCCCACTTGGATCGATAAAGTATTCACCGGCCGTCACGTTCGATCCGCCACTGCTGGAGTCGTTGCCCGTCGCGCTCAAGGCTACATTCGCAGTACCGTTGCTCGGATTGGGGTTCAACGCCAATCCACTGCTCAATGGCCCGAGCTTATCCAGGTTGAGTACGACAAAGTTCGTGGCGCCCCAGTTGCCCAGTGCGTCTTGACCGTGAACGTAGAAGGTATGGTTGCCGCTCGATAGCGACCCCAGCAAACCTGTTGACAGGGTTGAACTAACATTGACTGTAGGAGCGCCAAAAGCGCTGCTCATCGACGTTCCCGAACCATTCGCACCGATCGCGTCGATGAAGTATTCAGCAGCGTTAACATTTGCGCCGCCGCTGGCGCTATCGCTGATTGAAGCGCTGAGGGTAATGGCGGAGCTGCCGTTGGAGGGATTCTGAGAAAGCGCTACCGCACTGGTTGCCGGTCCGCTGGTATCGCCGCCTGGGCCGCCAGCCGGCAGGCTGAGGAAGGTGAGCATCCCGCCAAAGCCAGCCGTGGTGCTGTTATGCAGCATCAAGTTGGCATCGTAGATTGCAAATTTACTTCCAGCCGCTGCTCCTGGTGGAACATTTACGATTGCATCCAGGGTTTGGCCAGGCGAGATCGTGGTGGCAACCATTCGTCTCTGGTAGGGCGCCGGGTTTCCGCCAAGGGCGATCAGGTCCTGATGCACACCCAAGACTGCCATGGAATGGTAATCCAGGCCAGCGTTGAGGTAGCGCAGCAGGACTTTGTTTCCGGCTGCGCTCAGGATTGGAGCCGTGCCCGGATATGCCTTGCCATTGATCAGGAAATATTTCGGCACATAGCTGCGGATATCAAAACCGGCTGGATTGGCGTTGAGATTCGGATCGATCTCACTCAATACGAGCACTGCTTCGTCATTATACGCAGTCGTCGGATCGTTATAAGCTTGCCCGGTGATTGCCGAGCGGACTACCAGAGGGCCGTACAAACCCATCGCTACCTGGTGTTGAGCATTGGGCAGCAGCCCGGCCTGGTACAAGTACGTGCCAGGATTGGAGGCGGTGAAGAAATAGGTTTTCGTCCCACCGTTCGCCGGCGCACCGCTCAAATCGGGAACCATTTCCTGTCCTTCAAATAAAACTGCAGAGGTTTCAGCCAGGTTGTTATGCAAGGTAACGACAACGGTATCACCAAGATTGGCGGTAATTGTCGGACCGGGCAGGCTGGCAGTCGGGCTGCCACTGCAGTTTCCAAGGACGTACCCCCAAATTGGGGTGACGACATTGTCCGGTGTGGTGATTGTCCCAGCGGTTGCACAGAGATCGACAACCGTGGTTGGACCCGAAGGAAGGATCAGGATGGATTGCTGGGCCGAACCAGCTGCGTAGTTAACCGTGGCAGCGGTATCGGCCTGGACAAGGCAGGTTCCTACCCCGGTGGGGCTGAAGATCCCAGTGCTGGCGTTGACTATAGAACATGGCCCATTCACCGCACTGTAGGTTAGAGCGCCATCTGAGTCGGTGGTTGCGCTGACAGTGAAGTTTGCGCCCGGGTAAATCGGAGCCGGGGCAGCGCCAAAGGTGATAGTCGGCGTCGCTGGGGCAGTGGTGATTGACACAGACTGCTGTGCCGAGCCGGCCAGGAAGTTCGCGGTTGCGGCGGTATTAGCCTGGACAAGGCAGGTTCCCACACCGCTTGAGCTGAACGTTCCTAGACTTGCGTTTACCACCGCGCAGGGTCCACTGACTGCGCTGTAGGTCAGCGCGCCGTTTGAGTTCGTCGTCGCGTTAACCGTGAAGTTGCTTCCTGCATAGACAGGCGTCGGAGCAGGTCCAAAAGTAACCGAAGGAGCGGCTGGGTTAACTGTCAATGTTCCGGTTCCTGTTGCAAAATCACCGGCATTCCCAACCCTTTCCGCTCTTACAGTAAATGTTGCCGCACCGCCAGGCGCTGCAGCCGTGGTGGTGACTGTCAGCGTCGAATTCTGGGTGGAGCCCACACCTGTACCCCAGGAAAGCTGAGCAGGCACGAAAACGCCGCTGGCGCCCGTTGGCAGCCCTGTGACACTGAGTGCGGCTGTTAGAGAATTAAGGGTGCCTTTCGTGACCGACACAGTGTAAGTAGCACTGCCTGCGGTTCCATAAGTGAGCGACCCGGTTTGAGCGCCAACACTGACGCTGACGACCCGCGGAGCAGCCGCAGCTGGCATCACGTTGCTGAAAAGTGCTGTCAGCATAGCCAGGATGATTGTCAGCCGTGCGCCCGTAGTTAGTAAACCTGTAAAAAGCTTGTTTTTATGCATGTTGGTCTCCTGTTATGGGCAGTTGTTCGGCAGAGGCGGATCGACTCTGACATAAGTGATCTGGCTGGCCATGGTTACGCCCCAGGCTGTAATCTGGTATAAGGCATGGTTGTGGGCAATGATATAGTACTCGCCGCACATGTTGAGCGAGTTAGCGCCAATAGGCAGAGGTCCTTGCTCACCAAGGTATGGACTTCCGCTGTAAAACTGGCCGTATTGTAATTCGGTCACACCGGGAACTGTCACCGGGACCGGATTATTTTGGCTGTTGTAGCCTTCAGCATCGTGCCATTGGAAGAGTACATCCCAGGTTTGTCCAGGGCCAATATTGATCGCAAATTTCTCAAAAGATAAATCTTGTCCAGATGGACTTTCCAAAGGTTGACCGTCCCGCCCGATCACCGCTCCATTATTCCCATGGGGGTGGAAGGGGTAATCTTCAGTGCCGACATTGATATAGCGCACCAGACCTGGATAGGGATGGTAGTTCGGATCGTTCGGGGGGAGGCTGTTATTCCAGGCATGGATCCGCGAGAGCGCGCCGTACGGCTGGGTTGGCAGCCAGCCAGCGTAGTTATCGGCGATCGTGTCTGGGAAACCGCGCCCGTTGATCAACCAATAACGTGGTCGGTAGTTGTTCAAATTGTAAGGAGCGCCCGACTCGACAGCCTGGTGCAAGTAGGGATCGATCTCTGAGAGCAACATCAAGAACTCTTCCGGCTGCGTGAATTGGCTGTCTGCTCGATTGTAGACAAAATTTGCGCCCATCGTTGGGCGCACAATCAATGCCCCAAACAAGCCCATGCTAACCTGCTTGCGAGGATTGGTGCCGCTTTCGTAGATGAAAGTCCCGGGGTTAGAAGCGACGAACTGGTAAGTTACGCTGCTACCCGGGGCGGCTGCGTTGGTCAGAGAGGTCAGCGTTCCACTGCCATTGAATTGTGGTTGAGCAAGAGCGCCATTTGCCAAAACCCCTTCCTGACCCGGAAATGCGATCGAGACATCTTCATTCAGGTTATTATTCTGAAGGATCACCGTCACAGTGTCGCCTTGATTGACGCATAATACCGGTCCAGGATGTTGGAAGGATTGGCCACCCAGGGAGTAGCCCCACATAAACATGGTGTTTCCGTCCGGCAGTTGGATATAGCCGGTCTGGGTTGTTAAAAGTAAAGGTCGGGTTCGGGCTGGCCCCAGTGGTGCACACCATCCCTATATTCGGTGGCGTCTGAGCCGTTGCTGGGCCAGCCTGGCTTACGATGATCATCGCCGCTAAACCTGCGATCACCAGCAACGAGAGCCCCACCCAAATCCATTTGCGTTTCTGTGTTTGCATGTTTCACTCCTTCTAAAGGGCAGATTCTATCCGCCCCTACTCCTAGATTAGGCATTCGGGATTGACTGCGGGCTAAGTGTATTTGCCGGGTATACGCGCACTTCCGTCATTTGCCCACCAAAACCTCCGGTCGCCAGGTTATTTGACCGGATCAGATTCCGGTTATATAGCAAATAAGTATCATATTGGCCTGGGCCATGGTAAGCTGGAGCATTAAAGATCACATCGTAGCTTTCGCCAGCGCCCATATCGACGACATCGGTGGAATATATCGTATCGGTCCCATCTCGCCCGCGCATGGGGGTTGCGTCTCGTCCTACCACCCTCATTTTGATCCCAGTCAAGGTCATCGCTGCTTCCTTGAAACCCAGGTTGGCGAACCGCAGCAAGACCCGTTCACCAGCATTGCACTTCACCAGGGCTGAATGGGGCTGGTACTTCAAATGTTCGTAGCCTGGCGTGGGGATCAAGTCGCCGTCGGCATCTCGCACGGGGTTGAACGGGTCGATCGACCCATTTGGCGCCAGGGTATCGGGGTAGACCCGCCCATTCAGCAGGGCGAAATCGGCGTGATAATCTGTCCAATCTGGAAGCTGAATATGGGCGTCATCCCAGTGCGCTTCAGCCCAAACCTCGCTCAGAAACATGCCGAACTCCCGGTCATAACCGGTCGAACCGTTGCCATCGTTGTAGGCATATTTACCGCTTGGGTAAAACGAAGTGTTGCCATTCTGAGCAGGTCGCACGAAGACTAATCCGGTCATGCCCATATGTACATGCTCAACGTCTTCGACATGACAGTGGAACATATAGGTGCCAGCATCTCGCGGCCGGTAAACATAGGTCAGGTTCTGGTTGACCGGCACCGCGATTGAGCCAGTCGGCTCGCCATCGAAAAACGGGATGACATTGCGAAAACCGTGCCAGTGCAGGGTGTGGGCGTCGGTCAGGTCGGGTCGCATTTGCAGCCCCAAGTTGGTGAGCTGCATGCGAAACTCGTTGCTGCCGTTATATTCATCCACCCAGAAGAACGGCGCGTTGTGCTGGGCTTTCATCTTCTGCTGAGCCTTCTGGGTGTCGTTCAACCCGGTGATGTTGCGAAAGCCGAAGATATAAGTTGTGAAGGGAGCCGGTGCATAAGAATCCGGATGATAGAAGCCAATCGTTGGACTGGCCGGTAGGGACATCCAGCCATCGGTGCCCGCGTAATACAGGTTCGGCGGTCCGCTTGCCGCGGTCGCCACCTGGTCTGGGAGGAGCAGCTTGCCGAACATCTTCGGTAAAACTGCAGCTCCAGCGGCAGCCAGGCCTGCCCCACCGGCAAATTTCAGAAAATCGCGCCGGCTGTAGGGGCGGACCTGTGTCACTGCCCTTTGCGTCTGTTTGGTAGGTCGTGTGCTCATATTGATTCCTCCTCGGAACGAATCGGGTTCCCGGTTGTTTGGGGTTGGCTGGTTGTAGAGCCAGCCAACCCCAAACCGATTGTTATGGTCTAACGGCTCACAAACGGTATGAACAGGTAGCTTGCCGAAGCGTCACCCAGGGCGATTGCTACTGGAGCTGCAATGGGTAAAGTAGTGCCTGCTGCGAAATCATCTACGCGGGCGTTTGTCGGAAGCTGGAGACCGGCGACGGCCGGCGCCAGTCCAGAAGCCAGCGCCAGGGATCGGTACACTGCCGACGTAAGTCGTCGTAGCCCCGGTGGTTTTCCAGACGTATACTGTCCCGTTTGCGTCGGACACCGCGCTAAGCGTGTCGCCTAAGGCGAAGGTGGCGGTTAGCGTCCCAAGCTGGTTGTAGCTGCCCCCGCTGTTGGTCGTCGTCGCCACCAACACCTGGCCGGTCTGGTAGAGTACCCGGATGAAGTTGGCCGGAATGGTAGCGCTGCCGCCGCTAGCTTTAAGGAGCAAGCTGGTTCCATTCACGGGAGCGACAGCAAAGTTGAAAGCTGCACCCTGGATTGCGCCAAAACCACCAGACGGGACATTCCAGTACGCCGCTCCAGCTAGAGCTGCCTGGGCCTGGTTGGTGTTAACCCGGATGGCAGCCTGGCTCAGAAGGGTTAACTGGCTCCAGTTCGCCCCAAGGGTATTGGCGTTTGCCCTGTTGAAGTTATCCAGGACAGTTAATACTGGCAGGGTTGGAATGACGATGGTATCCGTATCGGTGGCGCTGTTATTGCTGGTATTCGGGTCGGTTGTGCCGGCGGGAGCGGCCACGGTCGCGGTATTCGCTACGGATCCGCTGGCGCTTCCGGACAGCACTGCAGTAGCTGTAATGGTAGCTGAACCGCCGTTTGCCAGGTTGACTGTTGTGTTGATATTGCCGCTGCCGCTGGCTGCGGAGCAGCTTGAGCCGGCTGTGGCAGTACACGTCCAGCTTTCGCTGGTGAAGGCTGCCGGGAAACTGTCGGTGACGGCTGCGCCTGCTACCGCGTTCGGTCCAGCGTTAGCGGCGACGATGGTGTAAGTAAGCGTGCTGCCAGGCGCTGCACTAGACTGGCCGTCGGTTTTGGTGATTGATAGATTGGCTGTCGCAGCAGCAACCGTATCGGTGTCTGTGGCGCTGTTATTGGCGATATTCGGATCAGATGCGCCGGCAGGAGCGGCCACGGTCGCTGTGTTGGCGACAGAACCGCTGGCGCTGCCCGATAGGACTGCGCTGGCGGTAAAGGTAGCCGAGCCGCCTGACAGCAGGGTAACAGTTGCATTAATGCTGCCTGTGCCGTTTGCCGCCGCACAGCTCGATCCCGCTGTGGCAGTACACGTCCAGCTTACGCTGGTGAAGGCCGCTGGGAAGCTGTCGCTGACGACTGCACCTGTCGCAGTTGCTGGTCCAGCATTGGCTGCGATGATGGTGTAGGTGAGTGTGCTTCCGGGCGCCACGCTGGTCTGGCCATCGGTTTTTGTGATCGATAGATCCGTGCTGGCGAGAGTAACGACTTCATCAGCACCGCTATCGAACCCGGGACCTTGCGGCCGTGGCTGATCGTCGTAATCTACCGCTGGGGCACTGACACTGTTCTTAGTCGAAGCGCCCAGGTTGATCGCCGCCGATGCGTTCTGCAGGTGGTAATTACCGAGCAGCTGCGGAGGAGCTTCCACCGAGACCAGAATGGCGCCGACAAAGGCCGGGTTGGTGCGCCATGGGCTGAATGCCACCGAGGTGTCGTAAGTGCTGACAACGGTCGGATCTGTGCCAACCAGGTTCGTTGGCGATGCGTTCGTCCCGGTGCCTGTCTGCAGCAGCGAATTGGTCGGAGAAAGAAGCCCGGTATAATCGGCGTTCCCCAAATCCCAGTTGTTGATCGGGGTTGCATCGCCGGACGCCCCCAGGCCGATTACCGTTCCACCGGAGCGTGTGCCTGCGCGGTTATCCCAGAAGATGTTGTTGAACAGCAGCGGATCGCTAAAGGACGGGCTGCCTAAGGGTAAAGCAGCTTGCAAGAGGTCGCTGTTGGCCGACGTAGATAACCCGGCAGGAGCAGGTTGGCCATTGCTGGTGATCGCCGTCGCGGTCGTCAGGTTCTTCATGATCGTATTGTTGTACACCCGCACAGCAGGGGAATCGTTCAAACTGATCCCGCCGCCCTCATGGGTCGATACATTGTTACTAATCATGTTGTTATACACGTTCATCGGGAAGTTACCCGCCATCAGGAAACGGAGACCGCCGCCATCATCATTGCCCAGGTTAGCCTGGATCAGGTTGTTGTAGATATCCACCGGACCAGAACCTGGGGAAAGGGTGGCTGGGTTAGCTGGCAGCTCGCCGGCGATCATGATCCCACCGCCTTCATCGTATGAGCGGTTGAAGTAGACCCGGTTGTGATGGATCCTGCCATTCGGGCTCATTCCATATTGACTGATGCCGCCACCATATTCCGCTGAGAAGTTGCCGCAGATATCGTTGTAGGCTACCTCGTAGTTATCGGAGCCGGCAAAGAGGGCAATACCGCCTGCCAGGTTGGTGCCGCCGTTAGCGATAATGCGGTTGTACTTAATCTGGATGTTCTCGTTGTGCTGGTTGGTGTCCGGCGCGGGGAGGTTGGGAGTCCCGATGCGCAGGGTGCCATACCCACCGCCGTTATTCTGAAGGACGTTGTTGGTAACCTGCAGGTAAGGAACATAGGCATTGGCATAGATTGCCCCACCTTGGGTGACCACTGCACCAGGCAGACCGGTTTGACCGCCGCCGATCTGGTTAATATTCGTCGGGAAGCCCATCTGGTCGCCGCCGCGGATATCGAGGCCATCGATGGCTACGTTGTTCGCTGCAGTGTATTGACCGTTGAC
This sequence comes from uncultured Chloroflexia bacterium, assembly GCA_963770655.1. GTDB lineage: Bacteria > Chloroflexota > Anaerolineae > Anaerolineales > UBA4823 > CAZAGA01. Next base: position 553,536 of record CAVYQO010000006.1, read on the forward strand.
TCCCAGGACATAGATTACCTGGCCGTCATACACGGTCTGGTTGCCGTCCCAGGTTAACGTACCGACCTTGGTTCGCCAGGCGGTAGAGATATTGGTATCGCCACCATAGGCGCTGCCATCCAGGATCGAGCCAACGACGTACGTTCCGTCTGGGTACGTTCCGCCTGGGCCAACGCCTTGCAGCCTGACCGGGTTGTTGATTATGATGTTCTCATAGTAAGCGCCGCGCGGGTTGATCCGGTCGCCTTGGGGCGTACCTGGGTAAACCACCACCAGATCTGGTCCCAGGCTGGCAGCCGCCGCGTCAAGCGCATTCTGGACGGCGTGCGAAGGATTATTCGCATCGAACAACCCTGGGTCGTAGGTCTTTCCAGGGCCGACTTCATAGATATTGGGCAGGTAGCCGCCGATGAGGGCGATACTGCCGCCGCCAAAATTATCGAAGCGAGCATCATTGGCTGCCGTAGTTCCATTAAAGCGCACGCCGATCCGACCACCGCCTGCAGCCCAGGCGCCGGACCCAGTCGTGGGTACGACAACGCTGCCGATCTGAGCGCCATTCTTGTAGACGGTAACGGTTCCATCTGCTGCAGCGCGGGCGCCGAGCTGATCGTTGGGGGCAAAAGTGATCGCGGTCAGATTTAGCCGAGTCGTCGCCGAGTTGAGGTTCTGCCCGCTGTTTTTTGTGCGCACCTGGACAGTATTATTCGTCCCGTTGTACTGTACTTCAATCAGCGTGGCATTGTTGGAAGACGGACTGGAGCCCGTGAACTTGAGCAGTAGGGCTTGTTCCGTCGCGGAAGTGGACATCTTCGTGAAAGTGAGGAAGGCTTCCTGGTTGGCGCCAAAGGGTTGACCAGGCGTCCAGTAAGTGTTGCCATTGCCGCGCACCTGGACCTGGTTTGGGAAACCAGAACTTAGATTAGGGATCCGGTAGATGCCAGAATTGCTGCCATCCGCCCCCCAGTTCCCGCCCAATGCCTGCGTTGCGCTGGTATTCGAACGGTTGAAATTGTCCAACACTGCATTGGTTGGGAAGGGTCCAAAGGACCCAGCCTTCAGGACGGAGAAGGTCAGGCCGCTAATCGTGCTCTGGCCGTTGGCTGCCGTGATCTTAAGTTGGTGTGGACCTGCTGCAGTGGAAGTGGGCACTCCTACCGCGATCTGGGTTGCTGTCCAGGTATTGATTGGCAGCGGGACGCCATCCAATGTAACAGAACCTAATCCCTGGGCTATGCCAAATCCTTGCCCGGTGATGGTGAAGGCTCCCGATCCATTGGTTACATTGACGTAGGGTTGAGACACCCGGAAGAGCTCGGGTGTGATAGCCGAAACAGCAGGATCATTGATATAGCACGCCACCGGGTTGACAAACTGTGAGCCAGGCACCTGGATGCTGACACCTACCTGAGTAGGTGCCAGGTCAGCCGGTACGATCAATCCCGGGAAAGCCTCGAACTCGGCCGCTATCGTGCGGAATTGAGGGTTGTAATTGGGGTTCAACCGGCCAGGGATGCCTGGGTCATTGCCGACGAACCGGTACAAATTAGCGCACACACCGGAGGGGGTTGGGCAGCTAATCCGGTCGGTGGACGGCAGCAGTACATCGAATAGACCGTTGAAGTCAGATTCGGTGGTGTAGACCATGGTGTTGGTGTAATCATAGATGCCCACCGGAGCAAATGGGACGCCGGCTTTCTCACCGTACAGCAGCGAACGCCCATCACTGGAGAAGTTCAGGTCATCCACCAGAAGCCCCCAGAAACGACCAGGGATAGGAACGTCGGTGAACAAAGTGAAGCCAGGCGCAGTGGAGCGCCCATTGCTGACAGTGACCAGCTTAACGTCGCACAATGGCTTCTGTTGGCCTTCGTATGGGGTGCCGCCAGCATCTGCGAAGGGTATATTATCGATCGGGGTTGAGACAGGAACGATTACTCCCCCTCCGAGATCAACAGACGGGTATCCATCCGTGCCCACACCGGCTACATCCACAGTGTGAAGTGAGCCCGCGCAAGCCGCAGGAGGTACCTGGGGAACCCATTGATCGCCGTTGTAGATGTTAATATCTTCTTCTTTGGTAACCTTGTACATCGGGCGTCCGGTGGCATCCATCGGGATCTCCACCTCGACAAGGTAATCTCGGGCAGTCAGAGGGGTCGGGTCCGAACCATCTGCGCAAGATCCATCCGGGTTTGCCCCACCGGTACCAAAGCAGCCATCGCCGAAGCCATAGTTACCATCGACAGAAGCGCCAAAGTTCGGGTTTGCTGGATCCGAGAGATCCGGATACGGGCCGAACTGAACACCCATCAAAGGACCTTCCAGGCAGTTGTCATTCGAACTCACCGGCAGCACCTGTTGGTCGGTCGGATACACCAATGGATTACCATCGACATCCCGGGCGACGCAGTCGGTCGGTCAACTCCAGGTTTCGGTGGTGTAGACATTTAGCAGCTGTCCTTTTGCATAGGACCCATCGGCAGCCAATTCGTAGCGGCCAGTTGAATCACAGGCAACGCCGGGATGCACACCGCAAAATACCGGCAGATAGAGATTGACAGTCAAATCAGAAATACCCGGCTGCCAGTTTTCAACGGCCGAGTAGCGTGGGTCCAGCTCGTTTCGGGTGGTGTCATAGGTGACACTGCCCACAATACCGCCGTTCGTTCCAGGGGCATAAGCCTTCACGCCCCAATCCAAGCGGCCACTTAGGCCGATGATGGGTAAGACGCTAACGTCGACGCCCTGGCCTAAAACCGTTGTTTCAGCCGGTTGATTATCCGCTTGGTAGGTCACGCCGGTGGTGTAATACAGGTCAGCATAGGCCTCCTGCACCAGCCACTGGGTCATCGGATAGGCATTCTCCATAAAGTAATACCCGTTGGCGTCAGTGGTGACTGCCACTGCACCGCGGTCCATCAGCGAATTCTCTCGTTTCTTCATCACCACCGGGAAGTTAGCCAAACCCGGCTCACCTGCGTCACGCTTGCCGTTTGAGTTCAAATCGTTGAAGACAAATCCTTCAAGCGTTGTCCACCAACCGGTAAGGGGCAGGATGCCCATATCTACGATCTCGCCGTTGCCGACGGTGACGTTGATCAGGTCTAAGATATAGTCCTGGGGTTCATCCCACCAGGTGAGTGTATAGTTGCCAGCAGGTACATTCGGAATATCAAAAGAGCCATCGGGATTCCCCTGGCCAACAAAGACAGCAGTGTCCCCGTTTTGTAAATCGGTCAAGGCGATCCATGGGCTGTCGATCGGTTTATCGAGTTTGGCGCCGGTCAAACCGCCCCAGATGGTCCCTGGCAGGCCAAGGCCGCCTTTGGTGGGGACGTACACCTTGGTCGCCATAATGACGCCTTTCACATGACCAGTGGCGCTGCTGGCGGGCATCGGCTTAACCGGAACATAACCGAAAAAGACAGCGGGGAAAGGCTCGCCGGCGACAACAAACTCGGTATCTAATCCGGTTGCACCTTCCATGACCCAGGAATCCCAATCATGGTTGCCTTCCAGGGTGGTGGTCTGGATCCAGGTTGAGCCTGTGGGTGGAATAAGGGTCAAAGCGTAGCGATTTGGACCCAAGTTCGGAATTTTAATCTTGCCCTCGATGACTGCGCCAGCAGGTATCGCTGCACCTTCGAGAGTTTGGGTCAACCCGGTAATATCAGCAGGACAGCGGCCGGCTGTATCGACCGGAGAGACTGTCCCGACATCAATTGCATTGTCAACGACATAACATTTGCTGACACAGCTTCCGCCGCTGCCCGCGATCGGGTCGCCATTCGCATCATATTCTGTGCAGAGCGGGTTGCCGAAGACATCGGTGGTGACGCGATCGATATAATCAAATATTTCGCCAGAGAAACCAGCTAAACCATGCTCTGCAGGGACATCCGGGGCGCTGTTAACCGGAGTAATGTCTTCAAACACAGCTGCCTGGATGGTAGCGCTAGGCAAGGGATGCGGCTGCAGCTCAACCTTTACAACCCCTGGCACTTCTAGAGGTATAGTAAAGTGGGCGCCGTCTAGCTTATAACCATCTGCCAGAACCGAAATCAGGTAGCGACCGTCGGGGAGGCTCATGCCTCCGGCGAAATCTGCCTGATCTCCCTGTGTATAAATTGGGCTCGAACCTTTCGATCCTGCAATCGAGACCCACTGGCAGTTAGCCGGGTAATTCGGGTCAGCCGGAGTACACTCATAGGGTAACGCCCTGGTGACCGGATCCAAACGCTGGTTGGTTGTACCCGTGTTATCGACATTCAATATATACCTGTAATTTGGAACAGGAGTACCCTTTAAGACGGCCCCACCAGGATGGTTTGGTTCAGATCGAGCACTGACCACGTCCAGGGTAACCACATTGGTCGTGGCAACCTGGGGGGTGACCGGCTTCGCCAGCGCAGAACTGGTGCTGAGGGCAGCTTGAAGGGGGAAAGCAATCACTAAAATCATCCAGATCGAAAGCACACGCCATAATCTGGTTTGAGAGTTGTGTGATTTGCTTGTTATTCCCTGGATATTTCTATACATAGAGGCATCCTCCTTTGGTTATGAACGGTTTAGATCAAATGACTTGTTGAGAGCGGATAAACTCAGCCAGGTCGGAAGACTGGGAGATAAAAATCTCGTTCGTTAAATACGCATGAACCCAGTTATTGTCGGAATTTACGGTGATGATGCGCAGGCCTGGATAATTATTGATTAAATATGGGAGCAGAAAATTGTTGCTGTTAAAATAGTTTTCTGAAAAGATAACTGCTGATGGGAGATAATCATTTAAGGCCATGATCAAATCATTTTGGTTTTCGGAGTTGACCCGGATCACTTCAAACTCTTTCGCTTGGGTTAAAATATTGACCACGCCAGCGCCTAAGATCGTATCGGTTGAAACTACGAGGATCCGATTTCTCTGCAAAGCAATATCCTTTATCGAGTTATCTATTCTTCCATTAACATCTTACCGGTTTATTGCCAGCCAATCATCGACCGAGTGGGTTAAAAAAAGGTAACAAAAAGGCCATCTAGATAGATGGCCTTTTCACAGGAGGGTTAACCCGCGGGTTAACCCGTTCTAGTATTCGGGTAGAAAGACACCGCGGTGCGCCTCTTCAGGCGCACCCGGTGGTGCAATAGGGCAGACGTTGTGCGGCCAAACGGGTTAACACTTACGAGAGCCCTCGCCGCCGGGCATAGTCAGCGGCGGCATGGCGGTTTTTCAATTCGAGCTTCGTCAGGATGCTGTGAACGTGGTGTTTCACGGTGTTTTCACTCAAAAATAACTTGTCAGCAATCTCCTGATTAGTTAACCCTTTTGAAAGCTCGCCTAGAATTTCGATCTCTCGTGGGCTGAGTGAGTCATTCCGACCGGCTTGAATTGCAGTGGGAAGGTTTGTTGGCGATTTAGAAAACTCTTTGACCAGGCTGGTGGTCATTGCTGGTGAGATTGCAAACTCATCCCGTTCTAATGCTTCCAAACTGCTGAGCAAATAGGATACGGTAACATTTTTGAGGACATAACCCTTTGCGCCGCTTCGCAAGGCTTCGAATAAATTCTCGTCATTACCTTCGACGGTGAGAAATATAATTTTGCAGTTCGGTAACACTGCTAGAATGGCTCGGGTCGCATCCAGGCCGGTGCCATCCGGCATGTTGTAGTCCATGAGTACTAAATCGGGTTTGAGTTGGACGGCTTTTTGAACTGCCTCGCTTACCGTACCTGCCTCGCCAACTACCTGATATTTGGGCCGGCTAGTGAGCAAGCTAACCAGTCCATCTCGGAAGAGAATATGGTCGTCAACAATCAAGACTTTCATCGTTCTTTTCGAATTACTGTTTTATAGGTATCCAGATAGTAAGTTTCGTCCCGTTCCCTATCTGTGATTGAATATCCAGCTTACCATCGATTAAAGCCGCTCGTTCATGCATGATTGCTAGCCCAAAGTGGCCTTGTAAATCGAGATGATCTGGATTAAAACCTGTTCCGTCATCGGTAATTATAATCGTGAGATCCCTGTTCCCCCAAATCAATTTACTTTCAACATTTTGGGCGGCAGCATGTTGGCTGATATTATTTATTGCTTCCTTCACAATGTAATAGGTGTTGTGTAATACCAATGGGGGAAGTGGGCGGGGTTGGCCTTGCTCTTGGAATGAATAATTGAAATTTCCTTGTTTTAACAATAGCTTAGACCGTTCATTGAACAGGCTGGAGAGATAGGGAGTGGTGCTGGAACGCAAAGCGGCCAACGTCCCTCTGACGAGTTCATACGATTCCTCAGCAACATCGCGCATCTTCACCAGGTCGGTTGTATGGATGAGACCCTGGTCATCGTAAGCGGTTACTGCTTGGTCTAGCTTTAGATGAAGATATCCCAGGTTTTGACCGAGGACATCGTGGAGATCTCGGAAAATTTTATGCCTTTCGGCGATTGCTGCCTCGGCTACCATTAAATTGGCGATTTGGCGTTGCTGTTGAGCAGATTTAAGTGCGATTGCAATTTCAAACCCGACGCCATTCAGAATTTCAATCTGGGAAAAATCGAGAGAATCTGTTGAATTTAGATGGAGGTGTAAAACGCCGACAAGCTCTGTGCCATTATATAATGAAAAACAGTACCCATTTCTGGGGAGATCATTCGAATCTGCTGCATATAGTTTACAGGCTTCCAATTTATGTTGTTTTTCGTGGTAAGAGTTCTTGCACGTTTCACAAGTCGTCGAGGATTGTGAAACTTGGAACCTGTTTGTATTTTGGTTCGTGTGCTCCTGCTCGTCGACCAGAATGAACTTGTCTGTGTTCGCATCAAATAAAAACAGGGCAGTGTAAATGGGAGAGGTGATTGAAGATGGGAATTGGATAATCGCCCCAGTCAGAGCATCCCAATCTTTAGCCGAGGAGAGCTGTAAACTTAAGTTGTGTTTGACTTCTAGGAGACGCACGGCGCGGGTTCGCGCATCGATAGAATCTAGTAAATTGTCTACGAGTACAGATACAATCCCCAGCAAACCTAAAAAGAGCAGATTCTCGATAAAAAAGGAAAGACTAAATTCATGGGTTAGGGCGTGTTCAGTAATCTCAAGGGCAAGGATCACTGAACCAAATAAGGCCAAAAGTAAATGGCGATATTTAATGAGCTGTTCCTTCCATCCTATCGATTTGCCTGATAGTTTAAGAAATGTTTCGCTTTCCAAATCCGCCTCTATAAAATATTCTTATTGCATTGCGAAATGGTTTCAATTTTCAGGAAATTAATATCGTGTGACTGATTATACTATACGGAGTTGGAGGAAGAATATATAATTTACATAGAATTTACCCGAATAATCATGATATTTACCCGTGAGGCGCAGGAAATCGAGCCTTGAGAAATCTAGGAAATCCTTAGTCCGCTGGCGCTGAGTAAAGGTAAAATAGAATAACATTGATGTGAATATTATTTTTGATTTTTTGGAGCAATCATATGGACGGAACTGTTGTGGTCCTGGTAAGTGGGGAAGCATTAGCGGATGGACGTGGTTCGACGATCAAGGATCAGCGCCTGAATGCCAGGATCCTGGCGGAAGGATTAGCCCCGATCCTGGAAAGTGGAGCAAAATTAGCAATTTTGCATGGCAACAAACCTCAGGTTGGTTTTGTTTTGTTCCGTTCTGAAGTTGCCAGCCACGCCTTACATCCAATTCCTCTAGATGTCTGCGGTGCAGATACACAAGGGGCGACTGGCTATATGATTTCTCAAGCGTTAACCAATATTCTTGAGCAGCATCATTTTCAACGGAAAGTGATGAGTATATTTACCCAAACCCTGGTAGAGACAGAAAACCTGGATCAAGCTTCCCTTATGGCAATTGGACCATGGTTTGATCGTGACAAAGCCGAACAGTATCGCCTGTCACGCAATTGGAGGATTGTGGAAGAACCAGGTCGTGGTTACCGGCGCGGCGTCCCCTCGTTACCCCCCAAAAAAATTCTTGAAATGGAAGGTATTCAAAAATTAGTCGAAAGTGGCGATATCGTCATCGCCGCGGGGGGAGGTGGGATCCCGGTCATGCGCAACGCACAAGGCGATTTGGAAGGCATTGAGGTGGTTATCGAAACGGAGCAGGTAGCTTGTATGCTGGCTCAAGAGCTTAAAGCCAATGTTTTAGTTTTGATTACCGATCGCGAGGATAAGTTTATTCTTGAGCGCCTGATAACCGACGGGATCAATGCCATTACCATCGAAGAGCTGGATGCGGTTCTTGCCCGGGAAACAATCCGTTCAAAGACTGTGCGCAGAGCTTTAATAGCAGCCGCGGAATTTTTACGGAATGGCGGCGAGCAAGTCATGATTACCAGTCTGAGCCATCTTGGTGATTATTTGCAGAATAAGCGCGGTTTACGCATTGGCTCCCGCCAGCCTTCGATCAGCTTATTTCAGATCTGATTCAGAAAAATACGGGTAATTAAAAATTAACCATGGGCGTAGAAAATCCTGAACCATCAGAATTATCAACCGAGAAATTGCTTCGCGATAACCAGGCGCTGAGGCGAGAACTCGAAGTACTGAGGCAGCAGAGAGTTTATTATTGGGAATTGTATGCGGATACCAGCCGGAAGCTTCAGCTTTATTCTGCTTCAATCAAGGCAGCCGTTTCCAGCTTGCTGAATTACGATATTTTTTGGGATAATGCTAATCAGCACGAATTCTTGGAAACAATTAACAGCAGCGTCAACCAGGTATCTGAGCTTATCGTGCTCTTATCCCTGGCGTTCCGCGGCGAGGCCGGCAGTTTGGTTCTCAAACGTGACCCGCAAGTCTTCCAGGAAATCCTCTTGGTAGCCGTTAAGCGCGCCCGGCTCAAACTGCCTGATTTGACCGTTGAGGTTAGCTTTCCGGATGAAGGCAAACTCGTTTTGGTGGATTACGAGTATCTTTCGATGATCCTTGTGATGCTCATCGAAGTGATTAATTCCAAAAAGACAGCCGAGAGTATTTTGATAACGGCAACCGAAGGAAATAGACACTGGTTCCTTGATTTTTCAGGATTTGATCCCACGATTATGAAAATAATTGAGGAGATGCATCAATGTAAAACAAATCCGACAAGCGTTGAATTTCTGTCACAGGAGAATGTTCTGAAGCTGCATATCGCCTGCGAAATCCTTCACTTACAGGAAATATTTGTCGAAATCCTGGAACCCGTCGATGAACCACCTACGCTGCGTATGTGGGTGCCTGCAGTTACCGAATCCTAATCCTATTTTCGACGCTGACAACCTGGGCATGACTACGAATAAGATCTTGCTGATTGGCGACGAACCGAATATCCTTAGAACCTTGCGCCGTAACCTGGTTGGTCGCGGCTATGAGGTCACCATCGCCCTGGATGACCACGAAGCTTACCTGATCACTTCTTCATTTAACCCCGACCTGATCGTAATCAACCTGGATTTCACCACGATCAAAATTGATGGTCTAGCCATCTGTACGCAATTACGCACGCTTAGCCTATCACCGATGATTGTTTTATCGACGATTGGTTCAGAAAAATTAAAAATTGATGCTTTGGATGTCGGAGCCGATGATTATTTGGTCTTGCCTTTCGGGATGGAGGAATTTCTAGCCCGCGTTCGGGCCTCCCTACGGCGCTGGAGCTTGATGAACACCGGACGGGTTAGCGAAGAACGGCTGATTATTAATCGCGATCTCCTTATTGATACCGAGGCGCGTCAGGTGCGTCTGCGTGGGGCAAATATAAAGCTCACCCCACGGGAATATGATATCTTAATCTATCTGGCGCAGCACGCTGGAAAAGTAATCTCGCATCGCGAACTTCTCAAAGCAGTCTGGGGAAATGTATATGGCGAAGAACGCGAATACCTGCGGGTTTTTATCTCTCAACTCCGGCGCAAGATTGAAATCGATCCCATGCGGCCAGTTTATATCGTAACTGAACCAGGGATTGGTTATCGCTTTGTTTCGGATTATCACTAATCCCAAAGGATAATCAGGTTTAGACCTGCATCCATTCCTGAAACACACGGCTCACGGCCGTATCCTGTTCAAAGCCTCTATCTTTATGGTTTCTTTATATCTTCTTGATGTATTCCTGATTGTGTTTATGCTATCCTGAAGTCAGAAATGTGTCCTGGTCTTTCCAATACTCAGCAATATTAATAACATAGAAATCTGAGGAATATTGGATAGGCTTATCGATTAAGAAAGTGAAAAAACTCACAAGAAGAGATGTGCTGTAAAGCTTACAGCCGATCGTTTGTAAAGACCTTAGAAGGAGGATTCGCCAGAACGATACCTACGTACCCGAGTTGCCTGTTCGACCATCCATATTTTTGAAGACAGTAGCATGAGGAGATGAAAAAACTATGAAACGTTTGTCGATTTTATTTGTTCTACTCACTCTGATGGTTATGGTGGTGAGTGCCTGCACAGGTGGAGCTGCAACCCAGGCTCCCGCAGAAACCGCTGCAGTCTCGGCGGAAAAACCCAGTACTACAGCAAGTGAAGTGATTAAAGTTGGCGCATTATACCCATTGACTGGCGCGGATGCTGGCTGGGCGGGAGATCCCTATATCAAATCCCACCAATTGGCGATTGACGAAATCAACGCAGCCGGCGGTATCGCATGCCTCAATGGCGCCAAGCTCGAACTGGTAAAAGGCGACACCCAAGGCAAAGCTGAAGCCGGCAACTCTGAAATGGAGCGCCTGATCACCAAAGAAGGCGTCGTGGCTGTAATGGGCTCTGCGCTCAGCGGCACCACCCTGCCTGCCTCGGAAATCTCTGAGAAGTATGAAGTTCCTTACATCGTTCCCAATGCCCTGGATGGATTGATCACCGATCGCGGTCTGAAATACGTATTTCAGACTGTTTCCACTCTACAGCAGTGGGGCGCTGATGATGCCAAATGGGCCAAGGATCATGGCGTCAAGACAGCCGTCATCACGGTCCCGAATTTCACCTTCGGCGCCGAAGTAGAAGACACCTGGAAGAAGGGTCTCGAGGCCGAGGGCATTGAGCTGCTCGATAGCTTCACCTACGAAGGCAGCGCTCAGGATTTCACTGACACTATCTTGAAAGTCAAGCAGCTCGACCCAGACGCCTGGTTCGTGCTCGGCAATAACCAGGCTCCCCAGCTCGTCAAGCAGTCCAAAGAGCAGGGGTATTACCCGAAGATGGGTATGATCTCCCTCGGTTCAGGCTTTGCCACATCTTTCTTCTTGAATGAAGTTGGCGGCGCTCCACTCGCCGATGGTATCATCGTCACCCAGGATTTCGCTCCGGTCAGCAAGCTGAACGTCAGCGAAGACCTTAAGAAGAAATTTGCTGACTTCACCGGCCAGGAACTAGGCGGCACCTATAACACCACCTATGCTTCGACCTTCCTTCTGGCTGATGCATTGGAGAAAGCTTGCTCGACCGATCCTAAGAAACTGGCTGAAACCCTGCGCACCTCCACCTTTACCGGCGGAAAATGGGGATTCCAGTGGCCCGAAGCCTCCTTCGATGAGAAGGGTCGCCTAAAGCAGGCTGCCTCGGTTATCGCTCAGTGGCAGGATGGCCAGCAAGTAGCCGTTTGGCCCGATAACCTCGCGGCTGCTCAGGCTGTATGGCCAGTTCCAGGTTGGGATGCGCGCGAAGGCGGCATCGGCGCTGCTGCTCCGGTTGTAGCGCCCGCCGCGGCAGATGATCCAGCTCTAGCATCGGATTATTCTAAAGCGCTGTTGAAAGACGCCGCCACTCCAGTCGATACGTCCGCCTACAAGAAAGACGGCCCGTACACGATCGCAGTCTCGCAGCAAGACCCCAGCAATGGTTGGGGCAACACCTACAATGTAACCATCGCTGCATACGGTAAGGAACTGGAAGCTGCTGGCAAGCTGGCCAAGCCGCTGCTCTTCTCGGCGACGAATGACGCCAACCAGCAGATCAGCGATGTCGAGAACTTCATCGAACAGAAGCCGGATGCAATCGTGATCGAACCTCTAGGCCGGGCAGCTTCTACTGCCGTGATCCAACGGGCTATCGATGAGGGCATCCCGGTAGTGCTGTGCGCCAACGGTATCGAAGGCGAAGGCTTCACCACTCGCGTCGATGTCGACTTCTACGAAGTCGCCTATCGCTCGGGTGAGGGCCTGGCTAAACTGCTCGGCGGCAAGGGCAATGTGATCTTCTTCAACGGCATCGCCGGTGTGGACTCGACCGAAACCTGGCGAGCCGCAGCGATGGATGCCTTGAGCAAATACCCTGACATCAAGGTCATTGCTGAAGAATATGCCCAGTGGAATATCGCCACAGCCAAGCAGAAAATGGAAGCGCTGATGGCTGCCAACCCGCAGATCGACGGCGTTTGGGCTGGTGGCGGTGAAATGGCATTAGGCGCTGCCCTGGCTTACCAGGATGCAGGCAAGGATGCTCCGAAATTCGCCATGGTCAACGTCCCGAATGGCTTCCTGCGCCTGGCGCAAGAAAATGATTACGAGTTTGTTGGCGCCCCTGATCCCCCGTCGATGTCCAAGTACTGCTTGCAGACCGCTATCGACATCCTCGAGGGTAAAGATGTCAATAAGTTCATCAGCCTGCGCACTTTGATGGATGGCGCTGATCCTTACGATCAGACCACCGGTTTGAAGTGGTACGTGCCAGAACTTAATGATGACTTCATCCCACCTGCAACTGTTGATGTTCAAAACTACATCGATGGTGGTTTCGAGCGCAAGTAGGCTGAAGGTAGCCAGTAGTAATTAGCACTTAGCACAAAATCTGCCTGCCGAGACAGGCTCTCGGCAGGCAGATTTTCAAATAAACAACTTTGATTAGTAGGCTGCGCACCCACGTTTGCGCCTGTAAAAAATCTAAATAGTCCATCTGCCGGAAAATGCTCGAAACAATCAATCCGGTAAGGTAGGTTAATCGCCATGCCAATTTCTGACCCCGCCAATCCACCAGCTGGCCAAGAGAGTCTCTCGGATAGCATGCTCGTGCTCACGGATATCTACAAAACCTTCGGTGGCATCCATGCTTTATCAGGTGTGTCGTTTGATCTGCGTAAAGGAGAAATTCATGCCCTGGTTGGCGAAAATGGGGCAGGGAAATCAACGCTGATCAAAGTCATAACTGGCGCTTACACTGCAGATCAAGGCACCATTCAGATCGATGGACGTTCCTATGATAGTTTAAACCCTGAACAAGCGCGCAATTTAGGCATCGGCGCGGTTTATCAGGAATTTAATTTACTTCCTGAGCTAACGGTTGCTGAAAATATCTACCTGGCGGCGCCTCCATTGGGCCGCTTTGGTCTTATTAAACTTAATGAACGAGCCCAGCATGCCAGCCAATTGCTTGCAAGGTTAGGCGCCCGCGAAAATATTAATCCTAACGAGCTTGTCAAAAACCTGACTGTGGGTGAGCAGCAGTTGGTTGAGATCACGAAAGCGCTTTCCCTGAATGCCAGGATCCTGATCATGGATGAGCCCTCGGCGGTGCTTCCCAGCCGCGATCTGGACCGCTTATTCGCCGTGATCCGATCTCTGCGCGCAGAAGGATGTGGAATTATCTATATTTCACATCGTCTGAATGAAATATTTGAAATTGCCGACCGGGTAACGGTCCTAAAAGATGGTAAATCCATGGCAACGAAAAACGTTGCCGAGACAAATGACGCTGAACTTGTCCGTCTGATGGTAGGGCGCTCACTTACTGATATGTATCCTCCGCCTGATGTTCAGCCGGGTGAGGTGCTGATAGAAGTGCAAAACCTATGCATCGAAGATACAGTATATGATGTAAATTTCTCGGTCCGCAAGAGCGAAGTCGTTGGCCTGGCTGGACTGGGCGGTAGTGGGCGCACTACAGTCTGCCGCTCATTGGTTGGACTGGCTAAGATCCGCTCGGGGAATGTAATCTATCTTGGACGTCCCGTGCCGCGCAATCCTGGCAGCGCCGCCAAGGCAGGTTTGGTCCTGGTGCCCGAGGATCGAAAAGCCTTTGGATTGGTGCTGAACCAGACGATGCGCTTTAACCTGGCTTTACCAAATCTGCTTAAGTTTCAACGTGGGGGAATGTTGCAGAGCAAGCTTGAAAAGAGTGCTGTTCTTAATATTATTGATAATCTTCAGATACGCCCGGCTTTACCGAATGTCACTGCAGAGAACCTTAGCGGTGGAAACCAACAGAAAATTGTGGTTGGAAAATGGCTGCTCACCAATCCAAAATTGGTCATTTTTGATGAGCCCACCCGCGGCGTCGATGTAGGCGCGAAGGCAGAAATTTACCAGCGTATTCGCGAATTAACCCGCCAGGGCATGGGTGTAATCATGGCCTCATCAGAGCTGCCTGAGCTAATCGGAATGTGCGATCGGATACTTGTTTTTCATGAAGGACGAGTGGTTGGAGAACTAGACCGGCCAGAATTTTCTGAAGAAGCAATTATGCATCTGGCTACGGCTACCCATTTGGCCCACGCTCAACAAGATGTTGATACCTCAAAATATAAGAAAGAAGGCCCATATGTGATCGCTGCCCTGCAGCAGGACAGCAGTAATGGTTGGGGTCTTACATATAACGTTACCATTCAAGCGTATGGGGAAGAATTGCAGAAACAAGGGATTCTTTCCAGGGCATTGCTCTGTTCTGCGACCAATGATGCTCAAAAACAAGAAGCAGATCTGTTGAAATTTCTTGAGCAGAAACCCGACGCAATTGTGATCGATCCGTTGGATCGACTCGCGCTTCGTGCTGTACTGAAAGCTGCCCTGATTGCAGGCATCCCGGTGGTGCTCTGCGCCAATAGCATCGATGGCGAAGACTTCACAGTTCATGTCGACATCGATTTCTATGAAGCTGGGTATGCCTCAGCCGAAGGTCTGGCGAATTTATTGGGTGGAAAGGGCAATGTTGTCTTGTTTAACGGCATCCAGGGTGCAGATTCAACGATGGTCTGGCGCAAGGCAGCTCTAGAGGCCTTCGGTAAACACCCTGAAATAAAAGTAATTGCTGAAGAATATGCTCACTGGGATGTTGCTTTAGCCAGACAAAAGATGGAAGCTTTGATGAAAACTTTTCCACAGATCGATGGCGTGTGGGCCGGAGGGGGCGAAATGGCGCTTGGTGCGGCCCAGGCATTTATCGAAGCCCCGGGATTTATGGAGGGAGGCCCGACCCTACCAAAGTTCGGTATGGTAAATGTCCCCAATGGGATTCTCCGCCTGGCAAAGGAAGCGAAAGTTCAATTTGTAGGTATGCCAGACCCACCGGCAATGTCTCGCTACGGTCTGCAAACTGCCCTGGATATTTTACACGGCAAGCCGATGAAAAAATTTATTCATATCAAGTCCTTGATGCAGGTCGGAGAGTTGTTCGATCACACATCTGTTGATAAGTGGTATGAGCCTGAATTGGATGATGAATTCATCCCACCCGCCACAGTAGATATTCACTACTATCTTGAGGGTGGCTTAAAGCGCCAGTAATGTGCCATTGTACGGATGGAGCTGAGTATCCGCCCTCCATGTGTACACCCTCGAAAGGAGAGAAAAGGTTATGCAACCTACCCTGAACCCCTTGGCAACGACTGTACCCCGTTCGCGCCAATGGTCAGCATTCGCCCGCAATAACGCCTCAGTTATTCTGATCTACGCGATCATCATCTTGATTGCGGGGATTGCGTCGATCTACGCTGAGAATTTCCGCACACCCTCGAATATGCTCAATATCTTGCGCCAATCGATCATCTTGGGTCTGATCGCCATTGGACAAAGTTTAGTGGTCCTCACCGGCGGTATGGATATTTCGGTGGATATGGTGGCGCGAACCGTTGGCCTGACTGTAGCAACTTTATTTGCTGCAAACAACAGCGATCCCCGCTTAATTCTCCCGTTGATCCTCCTGGGGCTTGGAATTGGCGTCATTTTAGGCGGGATGAACGGGTTGTTGATCACACGTACCCATGCTAACCCATTCATCATCACCTTCGGTATTGCCAGTATCTTGCGCGGCGTCAACCTGGCAATCGCAACGACGCCGATCCGGGGAATTCCACATGCCTATCAGCAGATCTATACTGCAAAAATCGGCATTGTACCGGTGAGTGTGATTGCAATGGCTTTGATTTGGTTCGGGGTATACATGTTGACCACACGAACTCGCCTGGGCCGGCATTTATACGCAGTTGGCGGTTCAGAACGGATCGCCCAACTCTCGGGTATCCGCGTCAATCGCACCCTGGTTTCTGCATATATCATGGCCTCCGTATTTGCCGCCGCCGCCGGCCTTTTCTTCCTGGCTCGCACCGGCGTTGGCGACCCAGGCACTGCAGAGGGAATGACTTTCCAATCGGTCGTAGCTGTGGCTGTAGGCGGAATTAGCTTATATGGCGGTCGGGGTTCGATCCTCGGGACGTTGGGTGGCGTTCTGTTGCTTAGTCTCCTATCGAATGTCTTTAATCTGATGCAGGTCAATATTTTCTACCAACAACTTTTATTAGGTTTGGTGGTGCTCATCGCTGTGGCAGCCTATAAATCGAGGTCAACATGAACACGACAGTCACCAAGTCCAATTCCATGCGGAGATTCATTAATTTCCGCCCCTCGCCTCGTTTTGTCCGCGGCGTAGATCTGGCAGGCCAATGGGCAGCGCCGATATTAATCGTAATCGTATTAATCATCGCGGCCTTTATCGCCCCAGCATTTTACAACCCAACAAACTTGAAGACGGTTTCGATACAGATCGCAGTACTGGGGATCGTGGCAGTTGGCCAAACGCTGGTCTTGTTGGTTCGTTCGATCGATCTCTCGGTAAGTGCGGTGTTGGCCCTCGGAGCAGTGATAGTAGTCCAGACCGAAGCAGGCAATTCGATCTTAATTTCGTTAATTGAAGCATTTGCAATTGCGGCCGTGATCGGCTTGGCGAATGGTTACTTGATCACGAAACGCCAGGTGCCGCCATTTGTTGCCACTTTTGGTATGTTGGTTTTCATTCAAGGGGCGCGGCTGGCTTATACCAAGGGCCAGGCAAGCGGAACGGTGCCAGCCTTGCTGCGGGCGATCAGTATCAAACCCGTTGTTTTTATCCCGGCTGCTTTGTTGGTCTGGCTGCTCATCAACTTGATTTTTATCTACCTCCTCAAGTACACCCGCTTTGGACGTTGGATTTACGCTGTTGGCGGGAATCCGAAGGCAGCTCGCTACACAGGCATCAAGGTCGATTGGATTATCATCGCAGCTCACGCGATCTGCTCGATGTTAGCTTTGTTGGGCGGCCTTGTGTTGAGCGGTTACATCGGTTATGTTGATTTGCGCCTTGGCGCTGATTACAATATGAATTCCATCGCAGCGGCGATTGTAGGTGGGACAACTTTCACCGGGGGGCGTGGCAACCTGTTTGGAACTGCCGCAGGCGTTGCCTTGCTGATTATGCTTTTAAACCTGGTGGTGGTTCTGGGTTTACCGATCCACTGGCAATTGGCCATGCAAGGGTTGGTCCTTGTTCTGGCAACCGCACTGCAAGGGGTTCGCCAATTCTTGTTGAGCAGGTAAGTAGAGGCGCACCTGCGTGTGTGCCTGACCAAAAAAGGAGGTTATGAGTGGATCTGCAAATATTCCTGCAAACGATCGTAAACGGCTTGTTCACGGGTGGGATCTATGCCTTGGTGGCGATCGGTCTGACGTTAATTTACGGCGTTATGCTCATCCTTAATTTCGCCCATGGTGAGTTTCTGATGTTGGGCATGTACGTTGCCTACTTCGCCTTCACCCTGGCTGGAATTGACCCATACTTGGCCGCGCCAATTGCAGCAGTGCTTATCTTTGGACTAGGCGCCCTTATCCAGAGCGGATTGGTTCAGCATGTGCTGAGCGCCCACCCGCTTAACCAAATTATCCTGTTGTTAGGCGTTTCTACGCTGCTTATTGGGTTGGTTCAATTCTTCCTGACAGCAGAGCCCAGATCGATCCATGTCTCATACGAAACAGCGGTACTCTCAGCGTTTGGCTTACGCTTCAGCGTCCCGCGCATGATCGCGTTTTTCTCTGCAATGGCGATTGCTGTGGTTTTGTATCTCTTCCTGTTGTACACCAAGACCGGCAAGGCTATTCGCGCGGTTTCTCAATCACGTGATGCAGCCTTGTTAATGGGTGTCAATGTAAAATTTATTTATCTACTCACCTTTGGGATTGGCGCAGCTGTTACTGCTGTGGGCGGGGCGCTGCTCACCCCAAATTACAAAATGATCCCTACCGTTGGACAAGCTTTCGGCGTGACAGCGTTTGTCGTCGTAGTGTTGGGGACGATGGGGAATTTTATCGGCGCCTTTCTTGGCGGTCTGATCATTGGGGTTGTCGAGGCCTTTGCGGGTTTCATATTTGGCGGCGATGTAAAGATCATCGCCAGTATGCTCGTGTTTATCCTCATCTTGTTGTTTAGACCCGCAGGTCTTTTTGGGAGGAAGCGCACATGAGCAGTGATATGCTTGTAAACCCCTCCGTTGATCCATCTTCGGCTAAGCCGAAGCGCCAAGGTTGGCTGCGTCGCCTTTTGTTGGATTGGGACAGCACGCAGTTGGCTTTTAGTCTTTTCTTGCTTGCATTACTGGCTCTGGCGCCTTTCTTTGTGCGTTCGCCCTACTATATGGGCATTTTAATCCTGACCGCGCTGTATATGTTTATCGGCACGTCTTGGAATATTGTCGCCGGATTTGCCGGGCAGCTATTGATTGCGCAAATTATCTTCGTAGCGACCGGGGCTTATACGGCAATCGTCCTGTACAATACTTTTGGCGTCACCCCTTGGATTGGTATTCTGGTCGCTGGTGGAGTAGCCGCCTTGCTGGGTTATGGGGTTGCTCTAATTACCTTGCGATATGGACTTAAAGCAGATTATTTTGCCCTCTTTACGATTGCGTTAATGGTGACCTTGAAAACGATATTCCTGAAATGGGATTTCGTCGGTGGTGCGATTGGGATGGGCTTGAGCTTGAGCAACCCGCATTGGACGAAGATGATTTTTGATAATAAAGAACCATACCTGTACATCGCTCTGGGATTAGCCTTGTTTGGGGTTCTTGTGCAGTACCTGATCTACCAGTCAAAAATGGGAAAATACTTCGTTGCAATTCGCGAGGATGAAGCTGCATCTGCAGCATTAGGCGTAAATACATCGCTATATAAAACGCTAGCCGTGGTAATTGGGGCTACACTGGCTGGAATTGGCGGTGGATTTTATGTGATGTATGTGACATACGTCGAGCCGCCGCAGGTGTTTGACCTGGGTTTGAATGTGGAGATCGTTATGGCCGGCCCGATTATTGGCGGGCTGGGCAGCCTGGCGGGACCTGTCCTGGGGGCCTTGGTCAATAAACCCCTGGCAGAGCTTATTCGTGGTTCGCTGGCGGCAGGACGCAGCGGTACGAGCTTAATTGTCTATGGTTCGTTCTTGGTGCTGGCGATCATGTTTATGCCGCGTGGTTTGGCTGGGGTATTTCATACAATTTACCTTAAGCTGACCCGGCGTTGGCGGACGGAATAGTTTTGTAGGGGCGGACCTGTGTTCGCTCGGATAAGGGAGTGATGTAAAGTGACGCTTCTTGATGTTCAAGGAATTACCAAACGTTTTGGCGGCCTGGTGGCGGTCAATGATTTCAGTTTGAATGTAGACAAAGGTCATATCGTTGCTTTGATTGGCCCGAATGGCGCCGGAAAAACCACAGCGTTCAATGTAATCGCCGGCTATTATAAGCCGACTTCAGGGAAGGTGTTCTTTGGAGGGCGTGATATCACCGGCATGCGCCCGGATCAAATTTGTAAAATCGGTTTGGCGCGAACTTTTCAAGTTGTTCGACCATTTCGTGGGATCAGCGTCATCGAAAATGTGATGATCGGCGCCTACGCACGTACAAGCGACAATAAAATTGCTCGTGAAAAAGGACAGGAAGCTCTTGAATTTATGGGAATGGGTCAGCTTGCGAATCAAATGGCCAGCGGATTACCGATAGCCGGTCGTAAACGCCTGGAGATCGCCCGCGCTTTGGCTACAGATCCTCAATTAATTCTATTGGATGAGACGATGGCTGGCCTGCGCCCCATTGAAACAGACGAAGTCATCGATATGGTTCGTAAAATCAGCGAAGCTGGGATTGGGATCCTCTTAGTGGAACATGTGATGAAGGTGGTCATGTCGCTCGCCGAGCGTATTATCGTGTTACACCACGGCGAAAAAATAGCCGAGGATCTGCCTGCAATCGTCGTTCAGAACCCACAAGTGATCGAGGCCTATCTGGGAGAAGCAAATGTTACAAGTTGAGGGAATTGATGTTTATTATGGCGATGTCCAGGTACTTAGAGGCATCACTCTTGACGTACAGGATAGAGAGCTCGTAGCGGTCATTGGTGCGAATGGCGCTGGCAAGACCACCTTAATCAAAACGATTTCTGGTCTGCTCAAACCGCATAAGGGCTCAATAACCTTCAACGGCAAGCGCATTAGCGATATGCCGGGCCATCGGATCGTAGCTGAAGGCGTAGTCCAGGTGCCGGAGGGCCGGCTGCTTTTTCCGGATATGTCGGTCTTGGAAAATTTGCAGATGGGCGCCTACAATGTCAAAGAGAAGCAAGTCGTCGCTGAACACCTGGAGATGGTCTATGATATGTTTCCACGTTTAAAAGAGCGTGAGAAGCAGCTTGCCGGAACGCTATCAGGTGGTGAACAACAGATGGTCGCTATTGGCCGTGCTTTGATGGCCTCGCCCAAAATGATCATGTTCGACGAACCTTCGTTAGGTCTCTCGCCAAAACTAGTTTCTTCGATTTTTGAAATGGTTGTCCGGATTAATAAAGAACTCGGGATTACGATCCTGCTGGTGGAGCAGAATGTCCAGCATTCTTGCCAAATTTCGGACAGGGCCTTTGTAGTCGAAAACGGTGAGGTCGTTTTATATGGCTGCGGTATAGATATGCTCCAAAATGAACATGTACGCCGGGCGTATCTGGGATTGTGAGCAAGCTCGTGTTTTTATAATTTAGTTTGTCCTGGAATGAAACGGTTCATATGGGGCCGTTTTGTTCATTATCCGGGGTCGGGTGATTAATAATGATTGTTGATTCGCATGCTCATGTTGATTTGGTGGAGGCTTGGGGCTGGTTCGACCCACCGGAAACGATCGTCGAACTTATGGACGAGGCCCATATTGACCAGGCGATTGTTATGCCTTATCGCGATGCGACTGGACCGAACGACCCAGCCACCCTTTACATCCGCGATGCTGTCTTACGCTATTCAGAGCGTCTGATTGGGTATATTCGACTAAATCCAAATGCACCTGGAGCGGTTGATGCGCTGGATCAAGCTATTGTTGACTTTAAAATGAAAGGCCTCAAACTCCATCCGGTTAGCTATGTGGGGTTCCCATATGGAGAAGCCACCTTGCGGGTGATGCGCCGAGCAGCCGAATATAACGCCCCAATTCTCTTTCATACAGGCGATGAGGCCCTGGCTTTACCCGAGGAAGTTGCCCAGGCGGCTCGCCTGGTACCCCAGGCCCGAGTGATCCTGGCCCATATGGGCGGATATTATCATAACGAAGCTGTATTGGAACTTGGAAGCGAATTGCCGAATATTCTGGTTGATACTTCTGCTGTGCCCTATCCATGGATGATCCGCAGGGCTGTCGATGTCCTCGGGGTTGAACGCGTCCTTTTTGCCAGCGACGGGCCCGGCTGTTTACCGGGCTTGGAATTAGACAAGGTGCGCCTGGCTGGATTATCCCGAATCGAAGAGGAGATGGTGTTTTCAGGCAATATCCGTCGAATTATGGCAGAGGTGCGCCATGTTCTTTGATTTTCGAGTTTTTCTGGGGAATTCATTCGATGGAACTCAAGAGGGCGCCACCCAGCTCCTGAAGCGTATGGATCATCTGGAAATAGAACGAGCCCTGGTATGTCCGCTAAAACCGGTCTCTTACGACCTTGGGCAAGCAAACGCCAGGCTCGCCGCGGAGATCGCCCAACACTCGGACCGATTTGTAGGAGCAGTCCGCATCGATCCCTGGCAGCCCAACGCCTCCGATCTGCTCAGGCGAGGTTTTGAGACCCTCGGGCTGCAGGCCCTCTACTTGAATCCCTGGGAAGAGTCCTTTCGGATTGACATGCCTCGACTTGCTGTCGTTATGGAGGCTTTGCAGGACTATCATGCGCCGTTGTTGGTCGCCGCTGGTTATCCTTGGGTGTCAGAGGCGCTTCAAATCCAAAAGCTGGCGGAGCGCTGGCCGGAGACTCCTATTGTTATGAGCAATGGCGGCCAGATTAATATCAGCGGGCTCGGACAGGCTGATGTGACACTGGCAATGAGCATTTCTCCAAACTTGTATATCGATACTGCTGGCGTCTATCGCCAGGACTTCATTGAAGAAACGGTCCAGACTTTTGGCGCCGAACGGGTTTTGTTCGGCAGTGGAGCACCTTACTTCGATCAGCGCTATGAAGTCATGCGTATTCGCTATGCAAAAGTCGAAGCCCATGAAAGAACCTCAATGCAGTTTGGTAATGCCCGGCGATTGCTCAATGGCAGAAGTGCATCCGATGCGCCTCCACTGCAACCTTGAATATGCAAGCCGGGCCGGCAGGTATAGGACTTGGCTATGCACCGGAACGAGTTACCGAAAGTAAACCTTTATGGTTTCTTTATGGGTTCATGATTTAATCCTTACAGGTTTTACGCTAAAGTATTATTGGACCGTTCAGACGCAGTAAGTGTGTTTGAACGAGCAGTTTTGAATGTGAAAAGTTGAAAGTTAGCAGGTTAAAGCATAGAGGCGCATGGTATGCGCCAACATGGCATGCGTTCCAACAATGCTCAACAGGCATCCGAATCAAAAACGATCATAGGAAAGAGGAAAATCATGGCAGAAGCAAAAATTAAAACAATTCGTTCGATCGTCAATGAGATAAATTTCATTGGACGTAGTTTGCTGTCGGTTAATGACTTGACCGATGACCAAATCTATGGCTTGTTTGATCTGGCTTTGGTATTAGAACCATTCAACCGTTCAATGGTACCTTTACTAACCGGCAATGTGATGTCGACGCTATTCTTCCAGCCCAGCACCCGCACCCGAATGAGCTTTGAAACTGCAATGCATCGTCTGGGTGGCGCGGTAATCAGCGAAGCCAACCCAATGGTCACCTCGTCGGCAGCCAAGGAAGAAAGCCTCTCGGACATGCTCAAGGTGGTTTCAAAGTACGCCAATATCATTGTTATGCGTCACTTCAATGATGTCGATGCTCGCCAGGCAGCGCCATATTCTGATTCGCCGGTTGTCAATGGCGGTTGGGGGCACTGGGAGCACCCCACCCAGGCCTTGCTCGATCTGTATACACTGTACCGAACTTTTGGCCGGATCAAAGGTTTGAAAGTTTGCGTTGCCAGCGCCGACTTAATCGAAGCCCGCACTGGGCATTCCATGGCTCAAGGCCTGGCTCGTTTAGGCGCTGAAGTTGTCTTGGCCAGCCCGAAGGAAAAGCGAATTCCTGATGAAGTTCACCAGAAAATTGCCAGCCGCGGGATACAAGTCGAAGAAGCCTTTGACCTCAATCAAGAACTCCTTAATGACCTGGTTTCTGGCGTCGATATGATTTACCTCCCTGGGTGCAGCGCTCCAAAAGGCGCTGAAGCTGAGGCATTCAAGGCTGTGATGGACAATTATTTCGTGCGTTATGAAACCCTCGAAAAGGTCTCAAAAGACGAGAACCGTACGATTTATATCACCCACACCCTGCCGCGGCGAGCAGGCGAGATGGACCTGCGCATCGACGATTCCCCAAGCCAACTCTACTTTGAAGCAATTGCTTATAGCGTTGCCATCCGAATGGCCCTGGTGAGCGCAATTCTGGGCGTCTGAGGCCTTAATGCGGATTGTCATAACGATCGACGGTGAATTGCTGGCTTCGCTGGGCTACAACACTGGGTTGAAAGAACAGAAAGCTGCGATTGCTCGCATGGTTGAAGCCATGGGACATCTCTTGCTGCGTGGAGACGAGATCGTTATCTGTCACGGCAATGCGCCGCAGGTGGGCGCTATGCTGCTGCGCAGCGAAGCTGCCAGGCATATGATCTACGATTTACCGCTAGACGTTTGTGGAGCGGATACGCAGGGCGCAACTGGTTATATGCTCCAACAGGCGCTTCAGAACTGGCTTGAAGTGCATGCAATTAATCGGGATGTCGTCACCTTGATCACTCAGGTTGTCATTGAAGAACCGGCTGCGATCGATTCATCGATGGATGCAGATCGTAATTCGCTAAGTTCGGTTGGTATTTCTAACAAGAAAGGCGTCGGTCCGTTTTTTGATAAAGAATTAGCTCATACCTATCAAATCACCCGTGGATGGGAACTTGGCAATGTGTCTGGATATGGCTACCAGAGGCTGGTGCCGCTTTTAAAACCGAAAAAAATCGTAGAAGGAAAATCAATCCATGCTTTGGTCGAACATGGGACGATCATCATTTGCGCTGGAGGGGGAGGCGTCCCAGTTCGAATGGATCTGGGTGGCCAGATGGTTGGGGTCGAGGCAGTGGTTGACAAAGCATTTACGGCTGTTTTGTTGGCTATGGAAATCCAGGCCGACTCGATTTTGTTTGTGACCCCTTTGGAAAATCTTCTTGGTGTATTGGGGCCAGGCATCGAGACGCGGTGTCGATCGCTCGACCTGGCCAGCCTGGAGAGTTTAATCCACGACATGCCCAGCACTGATCCGATCCAGCAAAAATTAATCGCCAGCCGAGATTTCTTACTGGCGGGTGGGAAATCTGTGTTAATCATCCCGTCGGATGAACTTGCCAGGCTCCCGCAGGCAAGCTATGGTGTGTTTTTAGGAAGTGGTGAGGTTCTGATTATTAAAAATTGGGATGCACATGTCGGGGCAATACCGTAGGAGCATACCTATGGGTGTGCCCTTGATCCGACGATCAGAAATAAAGAATTGAATGAGGAGGATTTTTTAGATGACAGAAAAAATTGCAGTTATTGCGATTGGTGGTAACTCGCTGGTTAACAAAGGTCGAGAATCAATTGCAGATCAGTATTCAGCAGTTGCCGAGACGACCCGGCATATTGCTGACATGATCGAAGCTGGTTGGACGGTAGCTATCGGGCATGGAAATGGGCCACAGGTAGGGTTTGTACTGCGCCGCTCCGAGATTGCTCATCGGGTGGAAGGTATTCACGAGGTGCCTCTGGATGTATGTGGAGCGGATACCCAAGGCGCGACGGGCTATATGCTTCAGCAGAACCTATATAACGAATTCCTAAAGCGTGGAATAGCCAAAAATGTAGCCACAATTGTCACTCAGGTCGAAGTTGACCGTAATGATCCGGCTTTCCAGAATCCATCCAAGCCCATCGGTACCTTCATGGAAAAAGAACAAGCCCTGGAAAAGCAGGAAAAAGAGGGTTGGTCAGTGGTCGAGGATGCTGGACGTGGCTGGCGGCGGGTTGTTCCATCGCCAAAACCGATGCGTGTAGTCGAAGAACCGGCAATCAAAGCCCTGGTTGGCCAGGGGATGTGCGTGGTCACCGTTGGCGGCGGCGGTATTCCAGTGGTGGCTGATGAACAGGGGGCTCTTAAAGGGATTGCTGCGGTAATCGATAAGGATTTTGCATCCTCGCTGCTCGCCACCCTCGTCGGAGCTGAACTATTTGTGATCAGCACGGCAGTTGAAAAAGTGGCCGTGAGCTGGGGTAAGCCAGAACAAAAATGGCTGGATCAAATGACGGTAGCAGAAGCTAAAGCTTACCTGGCGGAAGGCACCCATTTTGCCAAAGGCAGCATGGCTCCCAAGGTCCAGGCATGTATTTGGTTCATCGAGCGCGGCGGAAAAAAGGCTCTAATTACAAATCCTGAAAACATCGGGCGCGCGCTGCGCGGCGAGACCGGTACCTGGATTGTTCCATAAAGCATATTTCTCCTCTTGCTTTGTGTGGCTGGTTGGATTTTTTCCCAAACTGGCCACACGAAGCACTCAATGATGGAAGGTAGAAAAATGAGCGCCGATTTGTTTTTGAAGAATGCACAAGTTGTCACAGAGCAGGAAGTGTTTCATGGGGGCGTCGCTTTGAGTGGTGAAAAAATTTCCCAAGTGGTGCGCGGCGACCAACCCATTGAAGCAGCCGTGGTGCTCGATTTAGCGGGAAAAGTGCTGCTGCCGGGAATGGTTGATGCACATGTGCATTTCAATGAACCTGGACGCGACCATTGGGAGGGCTACCGCACAGGGACGATGGCAGCGGCGGCGGGTGGCGTCACCAGTATCTTGGAGATGCCGCTCAACTCGATCCCGGCTACGACCAACCGGGCTGCCCTGGCGTTGAAACGCCAGGTAGTGGCTGGTGAGGCAGTGATCGATTATGGAAACTGGGGTGGTCTTGTCGATAACAATTTGTCCGACCTGGATGATATGAATCAAGATGGTGTGATCGGCTACAAGGCCTTTGCCAGCGCCAGCGGGGTTGAATTCGAACGTTTGAATGACGATTTGATTTACGCCGGGCTGCTCAGGATGCGCGATTTGGGAAATGTAATCGGGCTGCATGCTGAAAACGAATGGGTTTGTTCTTATCTGAGCAAGCAGTTCAAGGCGGCTGGACGTACCGACCGGGCCGCCTGGTATGAATCGCGGCCACCCTTCGCTGAGCTGGAATGCGTCCAACGCGCTAGCTATTGGGCTAAGGTCACTGGCGGAAATTTGCACATTGTACACGTATCTATTCCCGATGGCATTCGCGCCATCGCCGAGGCGAAACAAGCCGGCGCCCACGTGACGGCAGAAACGTGTCCTCATTATCTATTCTTTGACCATGCCGACTTTGAGCGAATCGGCCCGGCAGCAAAATGCGCTCCGCCCATCCGCTCCAGCGAGAGCCGTGAAGCCCTGTGGGCGTGTGTCCTGGATGGCCTGGTGGATACGATCGGTTCGGATCACTCCCCATGTAATTGGGAAGAAAAAGAAAAGGGCATGGATAATATTTGGAAAGCCTGGGGAGGTATCTCGGGTGTCCAATTAACCTTACCTGTGATGCTTAGCGAAGGCGTCAATAAACGCGGCTTACCGCTTCCGGCGCTGGCGCGCATGCTGGCGTATAACCCGGCGCGATTATTTGGTCTGTCGCCTCAAAAAGGCGCCATTAAAGTGGGTGCAGACGCTGACCTGGTGGTTGTTGACCTGGATAAAGAATGGACCCTGACTGCCGACCAGCTCTTTTATAAGAATAAATTCAGCGCTTATGTCGGCTCAAGCTTCAAGGGACAGGTTATTCGCACGTTTGTGCGTGGAAAAACAGTTTATCAAGACGGCCAGATCCTGGCCGAACCCGGCTACGGCAAATTGCTGCGCCGAATATCAACTTATTCTTATTCATAAAGTTACGATTGATTGTCAGCGATGACTGCCATTGTTCAACCAGATTCAGCCGAAATCCCTGCGCCCCTACAGGCGCAACCCATACGCCCAGATGAGGCGCGAGTCCTGGATTTAATTGACGAGAACGAAGTGGTCGAGCTGCTCCAAGATTTGATCCGCCAGCGCAGCGACTATCCTCCTGGGGATACCCGCGCTGCTGTCAGCGTTGTCGCCCAAAAGCTGGCGGAAGCTGGAATCAGGCTATGAAATCCTGGCTCACCAGGACCTTCAACCCAGCTTATTAGCGTATCTTGGCGAGCCTTCCGCATCGCCTTGCCTGACATATCACGCTCATATCGATACAGTTCCGGCAGGCGATTTGGACCGGTGGTCGGTGGATCCTTTCGGCGGCGAGGTACGAGATGGCAAAGTCTTTGGTCGCGGGGCAGGCGATGATAAAGGCAGCGTTGCGGTTCAGGTCATGGCCATGGTGACCCTGGCCAGGGCAGGGTTTGTCCCGCAGGGATGTTTACAGCTCGCTGTGGTGGCCGATGAAGAATCCAGTGCTCTTGAAGGCACGGTGTGGCTGCGCGATCAAGGAAAACTAAACCCAGATGCACTGGTGATCGGCGAACAAACTGCAAACCAGGTGGCTATTGCTGAACGCGTCGCATGCGGGATCGATTTGACAATTTTTGGCAAAAGCGTTCACGGCGCAATGCCTTGGGCTGGTGAAAATGCAGTTCTGAAAGCTGCGCGAGCCCTAACCTGGCTGCAAGAAAAACTCTTTCCGCGCTTGCTCGAAAAATCGCACCCCTATCTTCCCCCGGCGACACTCAACGTTGGCAAAATTCAAGGTGGGCTGCAGTGGAACATCGTCCCGGATCGCTGTAAGATCGAAATGGATCGGCGTTTATTACCGGGCGAAACCCGTGAAGAGGCAATGCAGCGAGATTCAAACAGCCTTGGATGATTATTCGGAACTTGTTGAGCCGCTCAATTATGAACTATTCTCAGAAGGAGAGGTGGCGGCGAACGTGAACACACCGCCTGATCACCCATTTGTTGTCCTGGCCAACCAGGCTCTACAGGCTGTTACGGGTGAAAGCCGAGCTTTAACCGGGTACGCACAAACCAGCGATGGTCGGTGGTTTGCCGGATGGACACAGCACACTTGCCGATTATCATTTTTGGCCCGAGCGACCCGGCGGTGGCTCATGGACCCGATGAGCATGTCTCGACGACACAGCTTGTTGAAGCAGTGCGATTTCTTACCCTGTTAGCGCTTCGCTGGCTGTAAGGTGATCATGTTGGGGCAACCCAGCATGATTGCCGCCGTTATTGAACAACGGAGGTTTTTAGAATGATGCAACAAGCACAAACTGCAAAACTGATCGTAAGCGATGCCGATATTACTTCGCGCTGCCGCTGTATCAATATTCCAGGGAGCTATATGATCTTTCCCAAGGCAAACCGGGTCGAACATCACCTACCCGGCTTCGAAGGCGTTCTGGCGCAGGTTTTGTCCACACCCCAACACGGCGCCAAATTCGTTGAGCATGAGCTGCTGGTCGAGCCGAATGGCCGAACGGTTGGAAACCATCAGGAAGAATTCGAACAGTTCTTCTTTGTCTTGGAGGGCCAGGTTAAATTCGAGGTGGAAGGCAAGTCGCATAAATTTGTCCAGGGCAGCTTTGCCTGGCTGCCTCCCCAGGCGGTTTTTACCTTTGCAAATCAAAGCGATGAGCTCAGCCGGCTGGCTTGGATCCGCCGCCGCTATGTTAAAGCGGATGGGATTGCTGTTCCTGATCCGGTTGTGGCTCATGAAAGCGACGTGCGCGCCGATCCGACAGATACATACATGGAGCAGCACTTGACCCCTTACGAACAGCTCGGTTTCGATATGGGGATCAACCTGCAGGTCTTTGACCCTGGGGTGTACTTCAGCATGGTTGAAGCGCATGTGATGGAACATGGCCTGTATATGCTTTATGGTCGAGGGCTTTACTGGCTGAACCATGACTTGATCGAAGTGCAGAAGGATGATTTTATCTATATGGCGCCTTTCTGCCCACAGTTTTATTATTCTACCGGTTGGGAAAAATCAGCTTATCTGTTGTACAAAGATGTTAACCGTGATTACACCCAATTTCTGTAGTGATGATTTATCCGTGATTGGTTATTGGTGAGAGGAGGAACACAATGTTAAACCAAGTTTATCGAGATGAGGATGTCAGCCTGGATGTTTTAAAGGGCAAGACAATTGCCGTGCTTGGCTATGGCATCCAAGGCGGACCGCAAGCGTTGTGCATGCGCGACAGCGGCCTGAAGGTTATTGTTGGGGCGGGGCCACGGGATCGTTTTCCGGATTGGAACAAGGCTGAACAAGATGGCTTTGAAGTGTATGACTTTGCCGAAGCCACGCGGCGGGCAGATGTCATCCATGTGCTGCTGGCCGATCCTGCCCAGCCATCGGTATATCGTGAGTTTATTCATAAGAACCTGCAGCCAAATGCGACATTGAGTTTTGCACATGGTTTTAACGTTCTTTACGGCGCGATCCAACCTCCGGACAATGTCAATGTGGTCTTATTTGTGCCCAATTCCCCCGGCCATCTGGTGCGCGAGAAATTTCTTGAAGGATCGGGGATCTATGGCGCGGTCGCAGTTGACAAGGATGTGACTGGTGAGGCAATGCAAATCGTCCTGGCAATTGCCAAAGCCGTCGGCAGCACTCGGGTTGGGGTGGTTGAAGTGGAGTTCGACTCCGAAACCGAAGGCGATAACTTTGAAGAGCAGGTGCTTTACGGTGGAACGATTGCTTTGATGCGCGCTGTGTTTGAAGTCATGGTTGAACATGGCTATCCGCCCTACTTCGCCTACGCAAAGTCAATCCGCTCGCTGCGCTCGGTGGTCGATGTCATGGACGAGATGGGCATCGAAGAATATATCTCGCAGCGCAGCAGCCGCACCTGTGAGTTCGCAGTGCGGATGAGTGGACCACGCGTGATTGACCGGGCAGAGATCGAGAAAATCTTCGAAGAAACCGCTCAGGGCGATTTTGCGGCGCGGTGGATGACCGAATGGCAGTTGGGCATGTTTCATCTTTACCGCATGCGCCGCACCGGAGCGAAATCCCAGATGGAGCAGGTTGGCCGAGAGTGGCGCGAGCTTTTCAGCGGCGGATAAGGTATTAACGGTCCGGTGATCGATGTCACCTTGCCGATTGAGTAATTGAAAAATATTAAAAAGGAGAATACGATGATTACTGAAGGATTGAAAGGTCGTGATTTTATCACCCTGCGCGATTTCACGAAGGAAGAAATCGACACAATGTTGGACGTGGCTCTCACGCTCAAAGCTGACATGGTTATGCGCCGCCGTCATGACGACATCCTGCCAATGCGCACTCTGCACATGATGTTCTTCAACCCGTCCCTGCGCACGCGCAACAGCTTCGAGGCCGGCATCTTCCAGTTGGGCGGCCATGGGCATTTCTTGCAGCCCGATGCTACTCGCCTGCCGACCCTGGAAGGCGAAGACCAGGGTTATGGTTCGGAGCGAATTTCGGATGTTGCCCGGGTCCTCTCCAGCATGGGCGACTGCCTCGCCATTCGCATCCTGGGCGACAAGGTGAACTGGGAATACGAAAAGAGCCTGAAGATCATCAAGGAATTTGCCAAGTGGGCCAAAGTGCCGGTGATCAACATGGAAGATAACAAGTATCATCCCTGCCAGGGTATGGCCGATGTGATGACCTTGCGCGAGTTGTTTGGGCGCGACCTGCGCGGACGCAAATTGGGCGTGACCTGGACCTGGGGTTCGAGCCCAAAGAAACCGATCGCCCCACATCATGACTTCATGTACGCGGCCAGCTTCTACGGCGCGGACATCGTCTTTTCCCGACCGCCGGAGATGCATATCGATCCAGAAATCGAAGCTGCGATCAAGGCGAACGTCGAATTGAACGGCGGCTCTTACACCGTGTCTGATAACATGGAAGACGCTTGTGAAGGCGCCGACGTGGTCTACGCCAAGAACTATGTCTGCCTCGACCTGCTGCCTCCAGTTACTGCCAAACCTGAGCCAGATGAAATGGTCAAGTTGTTTGCCCAGTACAAAGGCTGGATCGCCGACGAGCGCCGGATGAATATGGCCAAGCCGACCGCCCAGTACATGCACTGCCTGCCTTGCGAACGCGCTGCTGAGGTCTCCGATGCAGTCCTGGACGGCAAGTGGGGCGCGGCTTGCTTCAATGAAGCCGAAAATCGTCTGCATGCTCAGAAGGGCGTGATGGCCTGCATTATCCCGTAGGATGGGAACGGTTAACGGGTGATTGGTTTATCAGTTACTCGTGATTAGTGAATGGTTATCAGTAATCGGTTATCAGTGGTTGGTTATTGGTTGTAGGCGTATTGCTAAAAGAGTAACAGCTAATGGCTGACCACTGAAAGCTGATTGCTGACTGGTGGTTTGATTATGGAAAAATTTGATGTCATCGTGATTGGCGCCGGGCCGGCGGGATCTACCGCTGCTGCAATGCTTGCCCGCGAGGGAATGAATGTATTAATCGTCGAAAGGGGCCAGGAGCCGGGTCAGAAGAATGTATCCGGCGGGCTGATTTATTCGAAACTGGTCAGCGAAATATTTCCGGAATTTTGGAACAGCGCCCCGGTCGAACGGGCGATTACCGCTCATCAGCTCGCCATGCTATCTGAAAGCTCCTCGGTTGCCTTGGATTTTCGCAGCCAGGAGGCCTCGCAGCCCCCTTACAATGCATTCAGTGTTTTGCGGGCAAAATTTGATCCATGGATGGCGAAACAGGCTGAGGAAGCTGGCGCGGCATTAATTACCGGCGTCACAGTCGATTCGCTATTGGTTGAAAATGGCCGGGTGATTGGGATCCAGGCTGGCCCGGATCAAATAGGCGCAGACGTGGTCGTTGTGGCTGAAGGGACGCGCTCCCTACTGCTTAAATTGGCTGGATTACGCGAAGAATTTCACCCACACGACGTATCCTTAGGCGTCAAAGAAATTATTGCCCTACCCGAAAAAACCATCGAAGAGCGCTTCATGTGCACGCCGCAGACGGGCATGGCATATACCCTGGTTGGGCATACCTTTGGCATCGAAGGCGGCGGTTTCATATATACCAATAGAGCTTCTTTGTCGTTAGGGGTAGTCGTAAAAATTGATTCTCTGTATAAGAGCAAGAAGCAGCCGCACCAGATTTTGGATGAGTTCAAGCGCCATCCACTCGTGAATCGCATCATTGAAGGCGGAGAGGTCGTCGAGTATTCTGCACAAACCGTCCATCGTGGTGGTTTTCATCTGATGTCACAGCTTTATGGGGAAGGTTACGTTGTGACTGGAAGCGCTGCCAGGCTGCTGGTGAACAATGTTTTGACCCTACGGGGAATGGATTTCGCGGTCATCTCTGCTGCCGCGGCCGCAAAGGCCATTTTGGCGGCCAGAGTAAATGGCGGATATTCCACCGCGGCCCTTGCCGCTTATGAGACTTACCTTAAAGAGACCCCGATCTACCAGGATTGGAAAACCTATAAGGATACTTATCCGCTTCTGGAAAATGAGCGCTTATTCGAGCTCTACCCTGACCTGGTTAGCAAAGTAGTCGAGGAAATGTTCAGCCCGACCACCCAGCCTGGAACAAAAGCTCTGGCAACCCTGCGCCGAGAGATGAAGGGAAAACTTTCCATGCTCACATTAATGAAAGACCTCTATCAAATTGGACGAGGGGTGGCGCTATGACGATGAAAACATTAACCCTGGATGCCCGACTTGGACTGGATAAATACGAGATTGACGAAGAACAGAGCCACATCCTGGTAGATCAGGAACGCTGTAAAAGCTGCGATCTCAAACCCTGCTTGACCGCCTGCCCGGCGAATGTTTACCAATGGGTGGATGAGCATGTGGCCGTTCGCTATGAAAACTGCCTGGAATGTGGCACCTGCCAGATTTCGTGTGACACCGGCGGGAACAAAGGCATCACCTGGCGGAATCCTCAGGGCGGATTTGGCATCATGTTCCGCTATGGTTAGCAGAAAGTTCGGGGCGGAAATCACCCGTCCCAGTATGTAAAGGAGGATGATCAATGAAGATACTCGCTTTAATTAAATACTCTCTGGATGTAGCCGAAATAAAAGTCGATCCTGCCAGCAAAGAGCTGCGCATGGCCGGCGTTCCCGAAAAAATCGGCAACATCGATAAAAATGTGGTCGAAGCCGCGGTACGTTTGAGGGAGGCCTCAGGGGGAACAATCCAGGGATTAACCTTTGGACCCGTCGCGGCCCGGGATAGTTTTAAGGATGTGTTAGCGATGGGGTTGGATGAGGTCTTCTTGGTTGAAGATTCCTTCAACGGCGCGGCCGACAGCCAGGCAGTTGTTCAAATCCTGGAAGCTGCCATTCGTAAGCTGGGTCCATTCGACTTGATCTTATGTGGTTTTGCCAGCGATGATGGTTATACCTACCAGGTTGGTCCTCGCCTGGCCGAACGATTGGATCTACCCCTGGTTTCCTATGTTCGCCAGCTCAGCGTGGGCGAAGGCAATTTACAGGCAGATCGCGATTTGGAAGATAGCTTGCAGACCGTGAGCGCGCCGCTGCCAGCCCTGGTAAGCGTTGCTGAAGAAGCATTTCCCCCACGCCGGACAACCTTAATGGACGCGATCAAAGCCAAGAAGAAACCGGTCACGATTTGGCAGGTTCAAGCCGATCTGGGCTTAGCACCAGCCGAATTACAAGGTTTAAGCAGCTTCACCTCAGCTTCCCAGGTGGGTGTTGTCGTTCATCGCAAGCAAAATATATTAAAGGGGAAGTCGCCAGCCGAGTTAGCCGATCAATTGATCGATGCACTCCTTCAGGAAAATGTAGTTAAAGGAGGCGCGTAACGATGAGCACAAACACCATCCTCGTATTTAGTGAAAAACCAACGCTTCAAAATGAATTGATCGGGAAAGCACGCCAACAAGCCGATATGTTAGGTTGGACGGTGGCAGCACTCACTGCTAGCGCCCCGGCATCCTTGGGAGAAACCGGCGTGGATGTTGCCTATTTGTTCAAAGGCGATGTTCGCAACCCGGAAACGACCACGGCAAATTTGATCGAGGCTATTCGCCTGGCAGATCCAGCCGTGGTATTAATAGGCGCCACGAAGTTAGGCATGGAAACCGCGCCGCGGGTTGCCGAGCGCACGGGCGCGGGGTATGCCGCCTGGGTGGTAGGTTTTGAAGTGGAGCCGGCTGGGCCGGTTACGACCGCGCACTGCATGCTCTATACCGGCACTGGATTGGCTGCGTATCAATTCAAGCCCGGCATGGCCATCCTGACCGCCGCCCAGGGTGTTTTTGAAACCGTCTCGATCGCCGCGAAATCTGTTCGCAGTGTCCCCCTGGATTTCGAGATCGGTCCCTCACGCCTTACAATCCAGGAATACAAACCGAAACCAACCAGTGGCGTGCGCCTGGAAGAAGCGAAACTTGTCATCGATGTCGGTCAGGGCATAAAACAGCGTGAAGATTTACAGATGATCACTGGATTAGCTGAGCTATTAGATGGTCATCTTGGCTGCTCTCGACCGATTGCCTCGGACCGAGATTGGTTCCCCGAGTGGTTAGGCCTGTCTGGCGCGAAGATAAAACCTGAACTCTGCCTGACCGTGGGTATATCCGGTGCAATCCAGCACATTGTCGGTATCCGAGATTCACGGCTCATCGCAGCAGTGAACACCGATGAGGGCGCACCGATATTTTAATCAGGCTGATTACGGTGTTGTGGCGGATCTTTACGAATTCATCCCGGCTTTAGTCGAGCGCATCAAAGCACGCGGTATCCGGCCTGCCTGGAAATAAGTAGAGGGCAATCCTGCATGATTGCCCATCAATCGAATTTGTTAGGGCAATCCTAGGTGATTGCCCAAGGAGATTAATCATATGAAAAAGAAAATCGGGATCATCGGCGGCGGAATCATTGGTACTTCCGTAGCCTACTTTTTAAGCCAATATCCGGATGCGGATATCACCCTCTTTGAAAAGAACAGCATCGGTTCTGGCACGACAGCAAAATCCGCGGCGACATTTTGCTTGATCGACGATTCAGTGGCGCACGAGTTTTGGTCGGTGCGCCTGTTTGGTTTCAATTTCTACACAGGCATCGAAAAGCAGTTCCCTGGCTCAACCGGGTTCGAGAAGACCGGCACCCTGACCGTATGCCCATACAAAGAATATGAGATGTACGTAAAGCAGGCTGTAGCCTTGACGGTGGCAACGGGTTACCAGGCTGAATATTGGACTGATCAGGATAAAATTCGCCAGATCATTCCTGACTTGAACCTGGAGGGAATTCTCGGCGCTGGCTGGTGCCCGGATGACGGTTTCTTCGACGCCACGATGACTGCAAACACCCTGGCACGCCTGGCACGCGAACGCGGCGTCCAGATCCACATCGGCACAAAGGTGGATGAAATTTGTACCGATAACGGCAAAGTAACCGGGGTCAATACTTCTAAGGGTCATTTCGATCTGGATGTGGTTATCGATGCAAGCGGTCCTTGGGTTCGAAATGTCGCCAGCCTGGTTGGGATTAAGCTTCCCATCTGGCACACAAAAGCTGAAGTCTTTATCCTTGAACCGACCGAAAAACTTGGTTATCCCTTCCCGGTACTGAAGTACCCGCGTTTCTATGCGCGCAAAGACAAGGATAATGTATTTATCTGCAAGTCGCACCAGAGCATGGATCTTAATGACCCGGAACATGCCGGATTTTGGGACCCCGATTTGCTGCCGATGACAGGCGGCACAGACGCTTATTTTTGGGATTTCTTAACCGATCAGTTGATGGAGCAATATCCTCGCCTGCTTGAATCGGCCGTTGTAAACGAATGGGTTGGTTATCGGGCTGAACCCCCGGATTTCCTCCCCGTTTTAGGGCCTACGCCCGTTGAAGGTTATGTCCTGGCGGCAGGCGCGGGTGGGAATGGCGTTATCGAAGCTCCCACGATCGGGCGTGATATCGCCGATTTCGTGATGACTGGCGCGGTATCCTGGTATGTTGACCGTTTGCCTCTTTCGCGCTTTGCCGATTTGAAGTTCGATGATAAAGGCCACATCCTATCCAAACCGGAAATTTTGATCAAATAAGGGCAGATCCTGGGTTTTGCCCTTATTGGGGCGGACTTGTGTGGCCGACGGTATTTAGGGGCGGACACACTGGTCCGCCCTGAGGAGATAAAATGCGCATTCTGATGATCAACCCGAACACATCAGAGAGTTTCACCGAAAAGATCCGCTCGATTGCTGGACGATATGCACTCTCCACCACGCAGGTATTGGCAGTAACCGCGGCGTCCGGGCCGCGTTCGATTGAAAGCATCTATGATGAGCTGTTGAGCTCACCCGGCACACTGGAAACCGCCTTGAAATACCTGGATGATTGCGACGGCATCGTGATTGCTTGCTACAGCGATCACCCAACGGTGTATGCACTGCGCGAGATTACCGATAAACCTGTGGTGGGGATTGCCGAAGCCTCGATGTTGACCGCGTGTATGCTGGGTTATAAGTTCAGTGTCGTAACGACGAACCGGGAATGGGAGCCACTGCTATGGGATGCCGTGCGCCATTATGGTCTGGCAGAGCGCTGCGCCTCGGTGCGTTCAACCGGGATGGCAGTCCTCGCCTTAGAGTCGGCCAGTCCTGAAGAGACCTACGCCATGATTTTGAGTGCGGCCCGCCAGGCGATCGCAGAAGACGGTGCAGAAGTCATTTGTTTGGGCTGCGCCGGAATGACAGGTTTGGATAAAGCCCTTGAAAAAGAGTTGGGTATCCCGGTTATCGATGGTGTGGTCGGCGCGCTGAAACTTCTTGAAGGTCTGGTTGGTTATGGGCTGCGAACGAGTAAGCGCCTGGCCTATTCACGTCCTGGGTACAAGGAATTGGTTGGGCTGCCGGCTGTTTTCGGTCAGCCGTATGGTGTGGGTGAGGAATAAACCAGGTATGGTCGATCCTTTTATGCACGCAGCGATGGAAGAAGCCCGAAAGGGCGTCATGGAGGGCGGCGTCCCGATTGGTTCGGTATTGGTTGTAGATGGGCAGATTGTTGGGCGTGGGCATAACCGCCAAAATCAGCAAAACAGCATCATTCGCCATGCCGAGATCGATTGCATTGATAATGCCGGGAACATAGCTCCACGAGAATATAAACGGTCAGTTCTATATACCACGCTATCTCCCTGTGATATGTGCAGCGGAGCCATCCTGTTTTTCAAAATACCGAAGGTTGTCATCGGTGAAAATACTAACATCCTGGGTGCTGAAGAATATTTACGCTCACGCGGTGTGGAAGTACTCGTGTACAATGACAATGAGTGCATCCGCATGTTGAACGAATTTGATCAGGATCATCCTGGCGCCTGGAATAAAGGCGAAGAGTAAAAAATGATGGTCGATCTGCTATTGCGCAACGCTGCTTTGCCTGGCAAACTTGATCTCACCGATCTTGCGATCGATGGTGGGATCGTGGTCAAGCGTGGCGCCGGGCTAGATTTTCAAGCCCAGCAAGAGATCGATCTGGCTGGGTGCTTGTTAATCCCAGGTTTTGTCGAAAGTCACCTGCACCTGGATATTGCCTTGATGAATGATCCTTATCGTCCAGGACGAGCGAAACCGTTTCATTCTCCACTTGAGCTTAACCAGGATCTGGAAGAGCGTCGCCAGGCTTTTACCCAAAAGGATATTGAACAACGCGCCCTCCAGGCTGTCAGCCTTGCTAACCGGCATGGTGTGGTGGCGATGCGCGCCCAATGCCATGTCGACACAAAAGTTGGCTTGCGCCATCTTGAAGCATTGGTAAACGTCCGCGAAAAGGTTGCCGATCGACTTACATTGCAAATCGTCGCCTTTCCTCAGCAAGGCTTGCTCAGCCATCCAGGGACTTTAGATTT
This sequence comes from uncultured Chloroflexia bacterium, assembly GCA_963770655.1. Classification (GTDB taxonomy): domain Bacteria; phylum Chloroflexota; class Anaerolineae; order Anaerolineales; family UBA4823; genus CAZAGA01. Next base: position 591,893 of record CAVYQO010000006.1, read on the forward strand.
ATTTCACGAGGCTTTTCGTTCGGGGGCGGATGTGATGGGCTGCGCCAGCAACCTGGAGACGAAACCAGGCGTAGATTTCCGTCAGCATATTGATGCTGCCCTGGAAATGGCCATGGCCTTGGATGTCGACCTGGATATCCATGCGGATCTGAGCATTCCCCACAGCGTCGAATTGGATGACCTGGAAGTGGTTTATGCCGCACGGAGGGCAATCGAATCTGGTTATCAGGGTCGGGTTACTGCCGGCCACGTTTGCGCTTTGGATTCAGCCTTGCCCGATGTCGCTGAACGAGCGATCGAACTGATCCTGCAGGCTGGCATGAATGTGATCAGCCAGCCGGATATGTATCGCCTGGGTCGAACCGATACCAGGCATGTCCGCCGCGGCCTGACCCGGGTAAAGCAGCTCCTGGCTGCGGGGTAAACCTGGCTTATGCTTCCAACAATGTCCGCGATGCTTACCGGCCTCTGGGTAATTTCGACTTATTAGAAGAAGGATTAATCCTGGCATACGGCGCCCACATGGACAGCGTGGATGAGCTAGATACGCTGCTGCAGATGTCCACCAGTCATGCGGCAAAAATTTTGTGTTTGCAAAGATATGGTATTGATGAAGGCTGTGTCGCTGATCTTGTAGTTTTGGATGCGCCTTCACCATCGGCGGCGCTGGTGGGCCAGGTCGAAAAACTTTTTGTACTAAAGGCTGGTCGACTAATCGCAACGAACAAGGTAGAATTAAATCAAGAAGTACCTTGCAACCCTTTAGCCCTGGGTGTGTGACTCGGGGTAAAAATCAAAGAAAAAGGAGTCATAAATGGCAGAGATCTTAAAAAGAACCGAACTATATCAATGGCATGTCGATAACGGCGGCCGGATGGTGCCTTTTGCAGGTTATGAAATGCCGGTTCAATATCCCACTGGCCCAATCCAGGAGCATGAAGCCACTCGCAATGCGGCTGGCTTATTTGATATTGATCATATGGGTCAGATGGAAATTCGTGGGCCCGGTGCTGAGGAGTTTGTCAACCACGTCGTAACCTACGATGTGACCCAGATGAAGCTTTTAGACGCTCATTATGCGATATTCTGCTACGCCGATGGTACTTGTATCGACGATTTGTTTGTCTACAAAATGCCCGAAGGCGATGGTTTTTATTTCTTCCTGGCAATTAATGCCTCGAACCGAGATAAGGATGTCGCCTGGGTAAAAAATCACGCTCGCGGCTATGACGTGCAAATCAAGGACATCTCTGAAGAAACCTATATGATTGCTTTTCAGGGTCCGAAGGCGCCAGAAATAATGAACCGTCTGACCAGCGTCGATTTGAGCCAGGTGGCGCGGTTCACCGCGGTGCAGGATACCATCCTCGGCGATGTCCCAGTCCTGCTCGGGCGCACTGGTTACACCGGCGAAGATGGCTTCGAGATCTTCTTCCCTGCTGTCCAGGCATTAAAAGTTTGGGAAGGTATCTTGAAAACGGGAGAAGCAGATGGGGTCAAACCCATTGGCCTGGCGGCGCGAGACAGCTTACGCTTCGAAGCCTGTATGCCCCTATATGGTCACGAAATCAACGACCATATCACCCCGGTAGAAGCAGGGTTGAACTTTGCGATTTCGTACGACAAAGAATTCATCGGGCGAGATGCACTGCTCAAGCAGCGACTTGAAAAACCGGCGCGAGTGCAAGTCGGCTTTGAGATGATCGACAAGGGCGTTGCCCGAGAACATTATCCGGTGTTTTTCAATGGCGAAGAAGTTGGCTTTGTGAGCAGCGGGATGTTCTCGCCGACTACGAAGAAATACCTTGGGATGGCCTATGTGCCTCGCGAGATCTCAGCCCGCGATACAGAGATCGACATCATTATTCGCGGGAAACCTGTTAAAGCAAAAATTGTCAAGAAGCCATTCTATATTCCGGCTTACCGGCGATAAATTCAAATTCTAGATAAATGGAGGAAGGATCAATGAGTATCGATTCGCAAGCTCGTTATACAAAATCCCATGAGTGGGTGCGCGCAGATGGCGCTTTTTATGCTTATGGCATCACAGATCATGCCCAAAATGAACTTTCGGATATCGTGTTTGTGGATCTGCCGGAAGTCGGCGCCAGTTTTGCTGCTGGCGATACCATCGGGGTGGTCGAGTTTGTCAAAGCCGCCTCGGATCTGTATATGCCGGTCGCTGGTGAGGTGAGCGAGGTCAATACTGGCCTGGTGGATACCCCAGACGCGATCAATACCGACCCATATGGCGCTGGCTGGATTATAAAATTCAAGATAGCCGATTCCAGTAGTTTGGAAGAGCTGCTTACCGCTGAGGATTATGCCAAGTTGATAGGAGAATAAAGATGCCTTATCTTCCCCTAACCGATGATAACCGGCGCGAGATGCTGGCAGAGATTGGGATTTCTTCGACAGAAGAACTCTTTCATGACGTCCCAGCGCAGTACCGGTTCCCGGAACTAAAATTACCCAAAGCCGCCTCGGAGATGGAGGTGCTCGAGGAGCTGTATGGCCTGGCATTAAAGAATAGCTCGACAGGTTGCTTCGCAACCTTTTTGGGCGCCGGTGCCTACAACCATTTTGTCCCGAGTGCTGTTCCCTACCTTGCCACGCGCGGTGAATTCCTGACGGCTTATACCCCGTACCAACCCGAAGTAAGCCAGGGCACCTTACAGGCGATTTTTGAATATCAGAGCATGGTGGCTGAGCTTACCGGGATGCCCGTGGTCAACGCCAGCCATTATGATGGTGCGACCTCTATGGCTGAGGCTGCCATCATGGCAGTGAATGTTTCCAACGGTAAACGGCGCAAAATCGTGGTCGCGCCGTCCGTCCACCCTCAATATCGCCAGACTTTACGGACTTATCTGCCAGGCGATCAGGTGACGATCACTGGAGACGAAGGTTCAGCAACGCTCGATGAATTGAAGGCCATGTTGGATAAGGATGCGGCCTGTCTAATCGTTCAAAATCCATCTTTCTTTGGCGATTTGTTGGATGTCAATGGCCTGGCGGACGCTGTCCACCAGGCTGGTGCACTCCTGGTGGTTGTCGCTACCCCGGTGATGAGCCTCGGGCTGCTTACCCCACCTGGTGAATATGGCGCGGATATCGTCGTGGCTGAAGGACAACCCTTGGGCGCTGGTCTGAATTTCGGTGGACCTTACCTGGGTATCTTTGCCACCCGAGATCAGTTCGTCCGGAAAATGCCCGGCCGACTGGTCGGTGAGACTACAGATACCGAAGGGCGGAAGGGGTACGTGTTAACCCTGAGTACGCGTGAGCAGCACATCCGCCGCGAAAAAGCAACCAGCAACATTTGTTCCAACCAGGGATTGATTGCTCTGATTGCGGCGATGTACCTGGCTTACATGGGCAAACAGGGGATGCGCCAGGTGGCAGAGTTGTGCTTCCACAAAGCGCATTTCGCTGCTGAGCAAATAAGCGCTTTAAAGGGCTATTCGGTTCTGAATAGCGGCCCATTTTTTAACGAGTTTGTTGTTCAATGCCCAAAACCTGTCGCCGAGATCAACACCGCCTTGCTCAAAAAGGGCATCCTGGGCGGTTATGACTTGGAGCAAGATTACCCGGAACGGAAAAACCAGATGTTGGTATGTCTAACTGAAATGAACTCCCGTTCCCAGATTGATCGCCTGGTTGAAGCATTAAAAAATATCGAGGGAGTGTGAGCTATGTGGAACGAACCTGAACCTGTAATTTTCGAACTGTCCTCTCCAGGCCGGATGGCCTTCACCCTCCCAGAAGCCGATGTTCCCTTGGCAGCTCTCCCGGCTGGTTATGTTCGCGCCGAATTAAATCTGCCTGAAGTAAGCGAGCTCCAATTTGTCCGCCACTTCACCCACCTCAGCCAGAAAAACTTTTCGATCGATACGGTCTTCTACCCCTTAGGATCTTGCACAATGAAATACAACCCCAAGGTGAATGAGAAGGCCGCGGCAATTGAAGGCTTGAGCCAGGTGCATCCGCTGCAGCCAGAAGCCACAGTCCAAGGCAGCCTGCAATTAATGTATAACCTCCAGGAGATGTTGAAGGAGATTTCAGGTTTTGCTGCGGTCAGTATGCAGCCGGCTGCGGGAGCGCATGGCGAGTTCGCCGGAGTGTTGGTGATGCGCGCTTATCACGTCAGCCGTGGCGACCTAAAACGCACCAAAATGCTCATTCCCGACTCGGCCCATGGCACAAACCCGGCTACGAGTGCAATGAGTGGTTTCACTGTGGTGCAGATCCCCTCGGATGAACGTGGCAATGTTGACTTGGAGGCATTAAAAGCAGCCTGCGATGACACTGTCGTCGGCTTGATGCTGACCAATCCAAATACGCTTGGCCTGTTCGAAGAAAATGTCCTCGAAGTGTGTAAAACAGTACACGCCTGTGGCGGGCTGATGTATGGCGATGGCGCCAACCTGAATGCTTTGCTTGGGATTGCCCGCCCTGGCGACCTTGGTTTTGATGTGATGCATTTCAACCTGCACAAGACATTTACAACCCCGCATGGCGGTGGTGGTCCGGGGAGCGGCCCAATTGGCGTCACCAAGGAGTTGGCTCCTTTCCTGCCTGGTCCAATCGCAATAAAGGAAGGTGCGGTTTACAAACTCTTCTCACCAGATCTTTCGATAGGCCGGCTCAAGGCTTTCTTCGGAAACTACGGTATGTTCATCCGCGCTTATACGTACATCCGTATGATGGGCCCGGATGGCTTGCGTGCTGTTTCAGAAAATGCAGTTTTGAACGCGAATTATCTGAAGGCCAAGGTGTCTCCGCACTATGCACTGGCTGTCGAGCGCACCTGTATGCACGAATTCGTCGTTCATGGCGACATTCCTGGTACAGATATTCGCGCCCTGGATGTCTCTAAGCGCCTGATCGATTACGGACAGCATCCCCCAACGAACTACTTCCCGTTGATCGTTCACGATGCCTTGATGATCGAGCCAACCGAGACAGAAAGCAAGGAAGCCATGGACGTCTTTGCAGACGCTCTCATCGCCATCAAAGCCGAGGCATTGAGCACACCGGAAGTATTGCACACAGCCCCTCATACCACGCCCGTTAGCCGGATGGACGAGGTCAAGGCAGTGCGCAATCCGATTCTTTGCTACAAAGGATAAGCAAGGACGATGAGTTATCAGACAATCAGTCAATGGGTGAGCGTAATTGAGGGTATTGCCCATTGAAAAAACGCTGCTAGCAAAGACCGCAGCATTGGCACTGCCAGTAAAAGAAGGAGATGGCTGATGAGCTATTCACTTAATAATTCGGACGCTAAATTTATGGATTGGGAGTTTTCACCTGACCCACGCCAGATCTTGCACGAGCAAGACCTTGAGTTATACGAAGCCATCGAGGCTGAGCGCCGCCGTCAAAATGAGGGCATTGAGATGATTGCCTCAGAAAACTATGTCAGCCCGGCAGTCCTCGCCGCGCTCGGCTCTGTCCTGACGAATAAATATGCCGAAGGATATCCAGGCCATCGCTATTACGGCGGCTGCCAGTGGGTTGATGTTGCTGAAAATCTCGCCATCGAACGCGTAAAGACCCTGTTTGGTGCAGAGCACGCTAATGTCCAACCACACTCTGGCGCCCAGGCGAACGCGGCTGCCTACCAGGCAATCATCAAACCCGGGGATACTGTCCTGGCGTTGAAGCTTGATCACGGCGGTCACTTGACCCATGGCGCTTCCTTTAACTTTAGCGGCAAGATTTATCACTTTGTGCATTACGGCGTACATCCTGAGACCGAGCGCCTGGATTATGATGACCTGGCCAGGATGGCGGAAGAGAATCGGCCGCAGTTAATCCTGGCTGGCGCCAGCGCTTATCCACGTTGGTTCGATTTTGAACGTTTGCGTCAGATCGCTGATTCGGTAGGGGCTTTCCTGATGATGGATATGGCCCATATCGCTGGTTTGGTTGCGGCTGGTTTGCATCCGAGCCCGATCCCGTATTGCGATGTGGTCACTTCCACGACGCATAAAACCTTACGCGGCCCGCGCGGCGGATTGATCTTATGTAAGGCTGACCTGGCCAAGAAAGTCGATAGCGCTGTTTTCCCTGGCTTGCAGGGCGGCCCTTTGATGCACGTTATAGCCGCTAAAGCAGTCGCTTTTGGCGAGGCGCTGCGCCCGGAATTCAAGGCTTATTGCCAACGAATTCTGGATAACGCCCAGGCGCTGTCAGCCGGTCTGCAGACAGAAGGTTTTCGGCTGACGAGCGGCGGCACCGATAACCACCTGGTATTGGTTGACCTGCGTTCCTTCAATGTCAGCGGCAAAGAAGCAGAACTGGCCTTGGACGCAGCCGCTATCCATACCAACAAGAATATGATCCCTTACGATCCGGCCAAGCCAACTGTGACCAGCGGCATTCGTTTGGGTACGCCAGCGGTAACCACGCGTGGCTTTGGCACAGACGAATTAACCCAGGTGGCTGCGTGGATTGGTGAAATTATGCGTGATACACAAGACCTTTCTACTCAAGAACGTGTGCGCCAAGAAGTCAAACAGCTCTGTGTGAATTTTCCAGTACCTGCTTAGCTCGTTATGAAAGATAAGCTGGCAGCTTGGCGTGGTTTTGACAGGCTGCCAGCTTTTATTAAGGAGTGTTTCGAAAAATTATGACTACCTCTGTCCACCCATCTGATTTAGTACAACCGCCAGATCTGCGCATTTTACCGCTGAAACTACTCGTCGAACACGAGTATAACGATGTGCAGCGTACCGCGCCGTTAGCCCAACGTTTGGAGTCGGAAGGCTTACTTAAAAACCCACCCATCGTTGCCCCAATTGGCGACGGGGATCCCCGTTTCATGGTGTTAGATGGCGCTAATCGGACCACGGCTTTGAGCAGCCTGGGCTACCCGCACGTATTAGCTCAAGTCGTCAAGTATGAAGAGCCAATGGTTACCCTGACCACCTGGCACCACTTAATCTCTGGGATTGAGCCAGAAGAATTTACTCAGGTTTTAAGCTCGGTCGAAGGCGCCGACCTCTTCCCACTGGATCATCTCCATGCTCGGGCTGCCTTGGCCAGGCGTGAGTGTTTGATGTATATCATGCGCATGGATGGTAAGGTGTACGTGGCGCGCCCAAAGCTTCCCGGCTTATTTGTCCACGAACAAAACCAGTTATTAAATGCGCTTGTTGATACGTACAAGGATCGCGGCAAGCTGCACCGGGCGATGACGGATAGCCTGGAAGAAGCCCAGCGGCTATACTCCGACCTGGCTGGAGTGATTGTCTTTCCAAAATATGATGCTTTCGAAGTCCTGGCGCTGGCTCGTGATGGCGAGTTGCTGCCGGCCGGATTGACCCGTCACTTGATCCAGGGACGGATTTTGAGAGTCAATTACCCCTTGAGTGAACTTAAATCTAAAGAGTCGCTGGAAGCAAAGAACGCGCGCTTGCAAGAATGGCTGCAGCGTAAAATGTCTTCCAAAGAAGTGCGCTTCTATGGTGAAATGACCTTCCTTTTCGATGAATAAACGATGTAATTTCTAAATGAGGTGAATAAAAATGTGCGCGGCTACCCCAATGAATTCAAACCAACTAAGAATTGTCTATAAACGTGTGCGTAATTTTAATGCCGGTCCTGCGGCGCTGCCGCTATCTGTTCTAGAACAGGTCCAGGCAGAATTGCTGGATTATCACGGGACAGGCATGTCGCTGATGGAAATGAGCCACCGTTCGGCTGAATTTGAGGGACTTATGGCTCAAATCGAAGCGGACTTGCGAACGCTGATCAATCTTCCTCCAGAATATAAAATATTATTTTTACAAGGCGGCGCCAGCATGCAGTTTACGATGCTGCCGATGAATATGCGCCTTGCTGGCGCTTCGGCGGACTATCTGGTCAGCGGTGTATGGGGCCAGACTGCGGTGCGCGAGGCCAAAAAACTCGGGGTCACCCGCGTGGCTGCGACGACCGAGGAAACCAACTTTGACCGCCTGCCCACATTTTCTGCCAGCGATTTGGATCCGAAGGCGGCTTACCTGCACTTTACCTCGAACGAAACTATCCACGGCAATGAATGGTTTGGTGAACCCGAACCGCCTGCTGGGGTTCCATTGGTGTGCGATATGTCGTCCGATTTTCTCAGCCACCCATTCGATGCGACAAAATATGACCTGATCTATGCCGGCGCCCAGAAAAACGCCGGACCGGCCGGGGTGACGCTGGTCATCGTGCGCCAGGACCTGCTCGAACGAGTCCCTGCCAATTTGCCGGCCATGTTGGATTATCGCTTGCAGGCTGATAAAGGCTCGATGTATAACACCCCGCCAACCTTTTCGATATACATCGTTGGATTGGTTTTCCGCTGGTTGTTGGAAATGGGTGGTCTCGCAGCCATCGAGAAACGGAACATCGCCAAAGCCGGGTTGGTGTATGATGCCATCGATCAAAGCGGTGGTTTCTACCGAGGCCATGTTCAAGCCGCTGACCGTTCGCGGATGAATATCACCTTTCGTATGGAATCGGAAGAGTTGGAAAATCTTTTTGCCAAGGAAGCTAAAAAGAACGACATGGTGGGCCTCAGAGGCCATCGATCGGTAGGCGGTTTACGCGCCTCGTTGTACAATGCGGTGCCACTTGAATCAGTCAAAGCCTTGGCGGAGTTTATGCGCGAATTTCAACGAGCAAATGGCTAATTCAATAAATCCTTCGAAGGGACTTGCTTAAAGAGGTTGTAATGGCTCAGTTAAAAATTATTGTTTCAGATGGCCTGGCTGAGGCAGGTTTGGACCTGCTGCGCGGTGTCGGCGAGGTTGTCAGTAATCCAAAGATAACTGCCGAGGAACTTATGGCGATATTGCCCGAATACGATGCCCTGGTGGTGCGTTCGCGTACCAAGGTCAAAGCGAATGTGATTGAAGCGGGTAAGAAGCTTAAGGTGATCGGCCGCGCCGGGGTGGGTGTCGATAATATCGACGTCAAGACTGCGGTTGAGCATCACATTACCGTGGTGAATAGCCCGCTGGCAGCCACAACTGCGGTGGCAGAGCATACCCTGGGCATGATGCTTTCCCTGGCGCGCCAGATCCCCGCAGCCGATGCTTCGCTGAAGCAGCAGAAGTGGGAGAAGAGCGCCTTCATGGGCAGCGAATTGTATGGGAAAACGCTTGGCCTGGTAGGTTTGGGGAGAATTGGCTCTCACGTCGCCGTTTTGGCCAAGGCTTTTGGGATGATGGTCATCGCCCTGGATCCATTTATCAGCGCGGACGAAATCCGCAGCCGGGGGATTGAACCAGTTTCCTTCCAGGAAGTTCTAGAACGTGCCGATTATCTCTCCTTGCACTTGCCGCTGACCACGGCGACGAAGGGTATGCTTGGCCAGGCAGAGTTTGCTTTGATGAAGAAAGGCGCGCGCTTGATTTGCGCTGCCCGGGGTGGGGTTGTAGACGAAGATGCAATGCGCGCCGCATTGGATTCGGGCAACCTGGCCGGGGCAGCTTTAGACGTGTTTGCCTCCGAGCCCCCGCTCCCTGGCAGTATTGCTGAGCACCCCAAGGTGGTCGCCACCCCGCACATGGGTGCCCAAACTTCTGAAGCGCAGAAGCGCGCCGGGATTGCCATCGCCGAAGAGGTGGCGGCAGTGTTGCAAGGCAAAACCCCGCGCTGGGTTGTGACCCAAAACGAGTAGAACGCCGGGTAATCCGCAATGGGATATAAAAAGACGCCATCTTTGGCGTCTTTTTTCTGTATTTTTTACGGTCTTGGGATATTTTCCCTCTTGACTCCTACAAAAATTACGTGTAATATGTAATCGAGTTACATATCATTGCACGACATATTAATGGAACCTATGGAAAACGATCAAGAAATCCACTCGAATTTGCCGCTAACTGAAACAACGTATTTTATCTTGTTAAGCCTGGCGCCAGGGCCGCGGCATGGTTATTCCATTATGAAGGACGTTCTACAGCTCAGCAGCGGTCGGGTTGAGCTGAGTACCGGAACGCTTTATAGCGCACTGAAGCGCTTGCTTGACCAGAATTGGATTCAACGTACGGAAGATCCAGCGATTTAACGATGATGCTCGCGGGCGGAAGGCTTACTGCCTGACTCTTTTTGGCCAAGGGATCTTACAGGCCGAGGTTCAGCGTTTGCAAGGTCTGGTGAATGCAGCCCAGGTGCGTGTCCTGGGGAACACGATTTGACAAAAAATAAACCATGAATACTCAATTTCTCATTCATTTATTCGCTGCCTCGTTGCGCTTATACCCGCAAAACTTTCGGGCAGAGTTTGAAGAGGAAATGCAGGAGGTATTCGCGCAAGCAGCACAGGAAGCCTCACGGAAAAGCGCTTTTGCCCTGGCTTACCTGTGTCTCTATGAGTTGGTCAGGCTGCCAATTTCCTTACTGCAGATACACCGCAGCAGCGGAATCCTTAAGAGAATTTACAGCACCCCCCGTGGCGTAATCCACACCCCGCAGCAGGTGAACAATATTGGCGAGCAATCCTGGCAGGAGCTTATCCTGATTTTGATGGTATTCTTGCTTCCCGCAGGAATCATTCTAAATCATCAGGGCACCCAGGTTTCCACCGGATCTGGATTGCTGGCGGCGCTTCTCTTCTTAATCGTAATGATTTTCTTGGGCTGGCTGGGCGGGTTTCCAATTTGGTCATTGTCTTATGTCGGCATTATCTTCGTCGTAGCCGGCTACCTGGTGGTCTTCCAATGGATAGCCAGCCAGGCCAGTCCGGCGCTAATTGCCAATTTTACCCCCGGTCAATGGGATCACAATACCTTTTTAATTCTGAAAGTCGCCTCCACCGGAATGCTCTGGCTGATGTTGTTCTGTCTCACCCTGCTTGTGGTCGCCCTGTTGGCCGTATTCAATCGCTTTCAACCCTTTTTGGGACGAATTCGCCATGACTGGACGCTGATTACTTATGTTCTCTACGGTGAATCCGTTTTCGCCTTGTTGTTTCTCTTCGAGAGCCATCGCATTAAACAATTCACCCCGGTCCTCTCCCAGGGCGAGATGGAGCTATTGTTCTGCCTGCTGGCCGGAATCTTATTCTACCTGCGCAGTACCGCAAGTCGAAAGCGACTGGCCGCGCTCTTAGTTGGACTCACTTTGGCGGTCGGGATTGTGTTGATAAAAAATTGGCCGCTTTCCCCAGAAAATTCCTGGCTATCGTGGAATGCATTCTTACCAAGCCAGGCCTGGCGATTGCTGCTTACGTGGGTATGGATTGTGGTGACCTTATCCTTGCCTGGAATATTGTCGCGCTGGCCTGGAAATCAGACACGTACCCAGCCGCGCTCTGCAATTTTGGGGTAGACATCGTGTTTGTGGCGGGTGTCTTTATAGGGGTATTCTTAATCGCCGATGCACTTGGGCTGGTGGGCAACCATACGGTATTCAATGATGTTGTTCTCCACGGAATTTATCGGATCGTCAGCGCCTTGGCGGCGATCGCTGCCCTGGTTATTGCAGCCTTGTGTCTGAAACGCGGTCTCGACCAACCGCGCCAGGGTAAGCGGTATACCAGGAATCTGTATTTATTTCTGGCACTTGCGCTCGTCTTGTGCGCGGCAGCCGTAACTGTGCGGCAGGGTGTATTGGTGCGGGCGACTGGACGTGCTCCAGAGGATCATTTTCCATTTGGCGTCATCATGGTCGGTTTCATTGCTGGTCTGGTCTTGTTTCTGACAGGCAAGGGAAGAAGCCGTCAGGCTGGTTTGTTCTTCCTGGTTGCCGGGCCGGTCTTTATGATCCTGGCGTTTGTTATTGGGCTTAGGATTGATTATTTGGCGATTACTGAGGCAAGGGCGGCTCGCCTCGGCCACGCGATTGAAAATTATCGCCTCGAGCAAGGAAACTATCCCGTTGGATTGAGCGCCTTGACCCCGGATTATCTGCCGCTGCTGCTTGGGCCTTTGACTGGACGAGGTCAGGTATGGTGCTACCAGGCGGGTTCAAATGGTTTTCGCCTGGGGTATGCGTTTTTTCAGCGTTACTATGATTGGGGCGATGGGGTCACGCCTTTCTATGAGCCCTATTTTGCGATCAATACGCCGATCACTGTCGGACAGCCTCCGCAAGGATCTTGGATGTGCGACAAAGAACTGCAGCAGCTAAAAATTCATCGCGGTTTGTAGAATTTCCCTAATCTCGATATGAATTCATTCTCTGAATACTTTACCGGACGGCGCTGGCAGCGGGCAGGTGTGCTGCTCAGCAATTGCGTGATTATTTTCTTGTGGCTGTGGCTATTTCGTCCCGTTTACGCTTATTTAGGTACAATCTTCACCCGCCAGGAGTTCCGCACCAACCAGATTGTCCTATTGGCAGTGCTGGTTCTGATTGGTCTCGAGATCCGCCGCGGGCGATCACGAAGAGGCAATTACGCTGAAAAGGGTGATCACATTGGATCGCCTCTGCCGATTTTTACAGATCCGGTGCATCTATATCTGCCCGGGCTGGTGTTGGCGCTTAGCGGCGCATTGGCTTTTCTTGCCGCGGAACGCTGGTTAGATATTAATACCCTTTCTGCCAGCCTGTTTGGCCTGGCAACCTACGGCCTATTGGCCTGCTGGACCGATGAACGCGATTGGCGCAGGGGTTTACCGGCTGCCTTGCTGCTCGTTGGAGTGCTCCCCTTCGGCGAACATATGGACACATTTATCGGTTACCCCCTCCGCCTGGCGACGGCGAGGATGGTCAGTCAAGGTCTGGCTGCCTTAGGCGTACCCAACATCGGGGTAGATACAATCCTGGTTTTTGAAAATGGTCTCTCGCAGATTGACAGCCCGTGCAGCGGGGTAAAAAGCCTGTGGACAGGGGGGCTCTTCTTCCTGGCTGCGACCTGGATCGAAAACAGGCCGGTTAACAAACGCTGGCTTTTAGCGGCTTTGGGTTTTATCCTCCTGCTGGTTGCCGCCAACCTGGCTCGAGTAGTCATCCTGGTGCTGGTCGGGCAGGTCCTCGGCTGGCGATTATTGGCAGAAATGATGCACGTACCCTTGGGAATAATCGGTTTTAGCCTGGCTTGCGCTGCTGCCCTGGGGATGCTGCACTGGGCAGGTGTCTCATCCGGCCGCAATCGTTCGCTTCGTCGGTCAGACGATACCGTGGGATCGGGCGATCAATCAGGATTGCCCCTACGGAGTATTCGCCCTCGATGGTTGGCGCCGGTCCTGGCGATTTCCTTGATTGTTATGGCGTTAAGCTATGCCCCTGGGCCGGAACCGGCTGCAGCCGCTCCTTTTGCCTGGCGTTTTCCTAGCTCCTTAAACCTAAATGACTGGCCTTTAAATCCGGTCGAAATGGATTGGTTATCCGATGAAGGAACTGTTCCTGTCTCCGCCGCGCGCTGGCGTTTCCAGATGCACGATTTAAGCGGTTCGTTGATCTTTATCACCAGCAATACCTGGCGAGCTCACCATCGTCCAGAGCGCTGTTTCACAGTTTATGGATTGGAAGTTCAGGAATTGCGCGCCCTTCTCGTGGAGCATGATTTCCCGCTGCGCTGGCTCGATCTTGGCAATCCCAGCGACCCGCAACCTCTGTTATCTGCTGGTTATTGGCTGCAATCCAACCAGCAAGTCACAGACGATTACTCCGTCCGGATTTGGGATGACCTATCTCCCCAACCACAACAATGGGTCCTGGTTACAATCCTGTTCGACGACCCGATCGATCCAGATGGGGAGTCAGCCCAGGCGCTCTTTAAGATTCTGCGCCAGTCCGTTCAGAACAGTTTATCAGCAATAACACCATAATTATGGCAGAGAGGAGTAATCCGATGGAAACCTCGCAATCCCAACCTCCGATAAAACTAACCAGGGTTGAATGGCTGCAGTATATTTTGTTTTGGTCTTGGAACCTAATTTTCCTGGCTTTCATGTCTTTTGGGTTCGCTCCGATTGTGCTCCCGGAAACCTTCGTGGCTGTACGCACCGGCTCCATCCCGGCCACTTTCTTGCTCTATGGACTGGTTTTGGCCTCCATCCCGGTCATCGTCATCATCTTAGGGCTGACTGTCCTGCGTCGTTCTCCGGATCGTCTATTCGCCCTGGGATATGTCATTGAAGGGCCGCTGATGCTCATGCTCGCTGTGCGCTTCTTTCTTATTCGCCAGGCCACACCTGGAACCCTTTTATTAATGTTGATCGCCCTGTCAGGTATGGCGGCTTTCCTGTGGTACCTGCTAGATCAATACCGTGGTCGCCGGCGCTCGGGTGTCGAGTTTTTGCGCCTGGCAGGCTTAACAATGATGGCGCTGACCAGCCTGTATGCAGCGATCTGGATTGCCTTTTATGCAATCCCTCTTGGAGTTGAAATTTTGCGCAGCCTTGGGTATTTCATTTCTCATTTGCCCCGCATCCTTGTAGACTTGTGGCAAGGGTTAGGTCAGATTATCAGCGACACCCCACTCATGCTGCCCTTTAGCTTATTGGGGTTCATCCTTCTTGGATACACGGCAACCCTGATTGTGCTGACGCCGATTGTCGTTCCTTACCTGAGCTTTCGCGCCTGGTGGCGAACGCTTGAGGCACTAAAAGACCGCCTGGGCTGGGTCCGGCCCGCAGTAGTCGTTAGTGTTATGGTGCTTGTCTGTGCTGGGATGTTCTACCTGGTAAACCAGCAGCCGCAGCAGCATGCTTTCGCCTTATTGGAAACTCCGCCAGCTACGCCGGCCGAAGCCCAAAGCTTGCTCCAAAAAAGCGATTCGATCCGCAGCGGTCTCCTGAATGCCTACCTGGCGCCTTTTCGCTACATCAGCGCCGAAGGCGAGGTGAACCATGTCAGCGATATTTATGCCAATTCGATAAAGTTGCCGCGCCAGCAAGCTTTTGCAGTGCAGCGCTTATATGAAAGCGTCGCCAGCCCACTGCTGTATAAGCCGGTCAAACGCCCAGATGTTAAGAATTTGGTGGATAACCAGGCGCTGGTCAACGAACCCCAGCAAGCGGCGCGTTTATACCAGCGATTTTTCGATACCCCGATTACCCAAGGAGAACGCCAGACGATTGTGCGCAGTGTGCGCTCGACGTGGTCCGCCAACCAGGCAGAGGCAGCCTGGCAGGCAGTTGACGATCGCGAAGTTCGCCTGCTTCGTCAGGAGCTTACCCTGACTGAGCATGGCGATTGGGCGGATGTAGATTTGCAAGAGGTTTACCAGAACCAAACTACCGATCAGCAAGAGGTGATTTATTACTTCAACTTACCAGAGTCGGCGGTGCTAACGGGTGTGTGGCTGGGGGATAACCCGGATAAAGAAACAGCCTACAATTTTCAGGTAGCGCCGCGCGGCGCAGCCCAGGCAGTCTACCGCGAACAGGTCCGCCGGAGCATCGATCCAGCGCTCTTAGAACAAATCGGTCCTCGCCAGTATCGACTGCGCGTTTATCCGATCCCCCCGATGCGAACCACCTATGATCAACGCCGCTCGCGCACATTGGTGGAAGAGGCGCAACCGCTGTACTTATGGCTATCGTGGCGGGAGATGGCTGAGGGTGATTCCTGGCCAATGGCGAAGCTTGCTTTCCTGCGCAATGTCTATTGGGATAACGGCACCGAACGCCTGGTAAACGGCCAGCCAATGCGCGCAGAAGCGAATGCATGGCTGCCTGCTTCACTCCCAGTTGCCGGGGAAAACCAGGCTCAGGCTCACCGGGTAGATCTTGCGGGTGGAAAAACCGTGTTGGCAATCCCGTCCGGACAGGCGGTCCTGCCTGATCTGCCCGAGAAGCTGCGCATAGGTGTTGTCTTAGATCGCTCCTATAGCA
Source organism: uncultured Chloroflexia bacterium (assembly GCA_963770655.1). GTDB lineage: Bacteria > Chloroflexota > Anaerolineae > Anaerolineales > UBA4823 > CAZAGA01. The sequence continues at coordinate 607,657 of CAVYQO010000006.1, forward strand.
TGCAGGCTCATGCCGCCGAGGTCGCATCCACCTTGGATCAGCTTAAATCGCTGACCAACCTCGATACGCCGGTTGACGTCTATTTGACTGCCTCGCCTTACCGGGGTGCACCGCCGTCAATAAAAACCTTGAATGAGCTCAGCGAGCAAGACCTGGTGTATTATGGCGGTCAAAATGCAGCCCAACTGCTTGCCCAATATGATACTTTGCGCAAAGCGGAGCGCAGCAATCAACAATATGATGCGTTGTTAGTGCTCACCGATGGATCTGGCTATGAACTGGGGGCGAGCGAAGCCCAGCCGGTTGAATCAAGCGCTCCGATCTGGATCGTGCACGCTGGAGCGGATATCCCCCTTGGATATGATGACCAGACTTTGCAAGCCATTCAGGCTTCCGGCGGCGGTGTGGCGAGCAGCCTTGACGAAGCGCTGGAGCGCATCGCTGTTCATCACTCCGCCCTCGGCCTCCAGCAGTCTGCCGATTTGGTGGATGGGTACTTATGGAGTGTGCTGCCGACCTCCGAGGTAGACCAGGCGATCCCCGTTGGGGTGAAAAGTATTGCTCATCAACCTGATGAGCCGTTTGCCGCCCTGGCTGCCAGGCGTTTGATCCTGGCCGAGATCCAGCGCAACCGTGGTACGATTAACCAATTGGATACCCTGGATGCCCTGCATGCCCTGGCGCTGAAATACCAGATCGTTAGCCCGTACTCTTCGATGATTGTCTTGATTAACGAACAGCAGCAGAATCTGCTTGACAATCTGACTGAAGGTGAAGACCGCTACCAGCGCGAGGTCGAGGCGCTGGCCGAAACCACACCCGGCTCGCGCCTGCCGCTCACCGGCGTCCCCGAGCCGCATGAATGGCTGCTGCTGGGATTGGCGGTGGCTATGCTCGTGTGGTTAGCGTTCCGCCGCCAGAAGCTAGCAGTTCGCTTTTAATGAACATCAAACCTCGTTAGCTATAACTGAAAATCGAAATTCAGTTATAAATCACTGATCACCGATAACCAATCACCATTTTTGGAGAAATTGCATGTCGTCGGCGCCGCAGAAGCAAACTCTCTCGCAGGATAAGGTGGATGATTATGCCATATCGGGTGAGAGTTTGCTTGGTTTAATGAAGGCGGTTCTGGCTAAAGGCGCAGATTTTCGCTTTCAGGCGACGGGGATAAGTATGGCGCCCTTCATTAAAAATTGTGACGAAATTGTCATCGTCCCGACCAGTCGAGAAAAACCTGCTCTAGGAAAGGTGGTCGCTTTCGTCCGACCTTCGACCGGCAATCTCGTCGTCCACCGGATTATCGCTAAAGAAGGGAACGTTTTTCGGATCCAGGGAGATAACGCCATGGGTCGGGATACTGACCTGGTTGGGGCGGAGGCAATCCTGGGATGTGTTGTATCGATTGAGCGGGACGGCCAGCGAGTTTTCCTGGGCCTGGGGCCGGAGCGTTACCTGGTGGCTTTTCTATCCAGGATAGGTCTGTTAGAAGGGTTATTAGCCCGCCTGCGTGCAATAAAGAGTTTTCTGAATAAATAGGGAAATCACCCCACATTAGAGAAAACTGCGCCCAGCATTCTTTGCCAGGCGCAGCTTTGCCATTTTCTTTCGGGACAGGCGATCAGGCTGGGTTGCCTCTGCCTCTGCGAACCATGATCCAGAGCAGGGCAGCCAGCCCAGCGACCACTGTGACGAGTGTTGGGATCAAAACCCCATTCCCCTGGGCGTGCGCAGACAGGTTCACCATCTTCACCGCGGTTGGCCCCGAGTTTAGGATAATATCTTGATTAGAGGGTGAAGTTACCGGGATCGAGATGATCCAGGGCGTGGGATCTGCTCCCTTTGTGCCCTTATCGCCGCCCTGCCCAACAATGCGCAAATTATCCGTTCCAGTCGTAAAGACGTAGTATGAGCTAAAATCAGCGGTGCGCACATCTGTCAGGTTGAAGCTCCAGGATCCTGTACCGCTGGTGCGCGCTGAGAACCATTGCGACGACGCTAAAGTTCCGGATCCATCTCCATTCTGTAACTGCATATAGACAATTGCGTTAGGGACGGCCGGCGTTCCACCGGTCTCGTACATATAGCCGCGCACCGTATTGCCTGGAGTCGGTATGCTCAGGGTCGGACCTGTAGTAACCTGGAAGGGGACCCCGCCGTTATCCTTGGTCGCCGTATCGGAGACGACTTGGAAATAATACAGGCTTGAAGGGGAGAGCCCAGAAACGGTGACATAATGGGTGAAGGTGCTCACCACGCTATCTGTATTTGTATTTCCTAGTGCGCTGGTAGCTCCCCATTCGACTTTCCCATCGCTGGCCAGGTTTGTAGTCCAGCTAACCACAAAGCTGCCATCGCGCACGTTGGTCACGTAGACCTGGTTTATTCCCGGGTCTGCTTGCGGGGCAGCCTGACTATTATTCCCGGCTAAACTGATGAATAATATGAAGATAATGATTAGGATTTGGCTTAACAATTTGATTTTTGGTTTCATTTTACGCCTCCATTCTTAATCGGAATATCAGGGAGTGTAGTCTTTTGTTGCTGAACATTTTACAAAGTATCCTTCAGCAGGGTAAATATCAAAATTATCCCAATCTGGATCAGCATAATAATGCGTCACCCAACCTCCGGTGATCCAATGCGCCATTTCGGAACAGGCGATGGTTGGATTATTGATCCCAGCCAGGATGCTGTGCGCCTGGTAGCCTGTCTCTGGATAAGGCGCCCCGACCAGGTTCCACCCTGGGGTCAGATGGAGGGTCACCCCAGCGGTCAACCTGCTTCCCTCCATGTTCCAATTCCGCGACCCGGTGCATTTCACGAAGTACCCTTCTCCCAGGACGAGGTCGAAATTATTGAAATCGCCATCGCCGGCATAATGGCCATCCCACCCGCCATAAATCCAGCGGTAGATTTCCGTGCAGGCGACTCCCTGGCTGTTAATCGCCGCCAGGAAAGTTTCGGCCTGGTAGGGTAAACCTGGGTTCAGAGGCAGGGTGATCAGGTTCCAGCCAGGGACGAAATTGATCGAGCGGCTGGTGTAGGTCCTGGCAGTCGCCGTGTTGGAATAACTCGAATTTTGTACATCGCCAACGCGGTACGCCCGCACACGGTAGCTATAGGATGTATCGGCGCTGAGGCCGCTGCTGCTGTAATTGGTGTTGTTTGCACCGACTGTGGCAATCTGCGTCCAACCGCTGGAGCCATCCGGCGAGCGTTCGATGCGAAACTCAGTCTCATCGCTCGAGTTGTCCTGCCAGGTGAGGTTGATTTGGGCGCTGGAGACGGTCGCTGCCTGGAGGTTTGTCGGCGCTGGCAGCGGCGTTGCAAGCGCCTGCAGCCTTAATGCCGGGTCGCCAAACAGTAAATAAGTTTCGATCAGATCGTTATAGCTGGAGCTGTTAGCGAACAGGCTGTACTTAGCCTGGGTCGTCAGATAACCAAGCTGGTTGTAATGTTTATTGAAAAGGTTATCGTACAGGCTGCGGTCGAGCAAGTCGTGCCCGGAGCTCAAACCGTAGCCAGTTGGCGACCAACTGGCGATGGCGCCGCGCCCGTTCGCCCGGACGATGCTCTCTCCCAAGGAGGAATAATCGCTGCCGCTTGGATTAGGCCAGGTGAAGTAACCTTCGGCGCAGGTCATCGGCAGCATGAAAGGCAGCTTACTGCCGTTTGACAGAGAGGGAATATCGCCAACCTTCAGCAGGGTTTCTGAAGCCCATTGCTGGGTATCAGCGTGACCGGCGAAATGGATAATCAAGCGGCCCTGGTTGAAAGCAGTTTGCAAAGCAGTCCGCGCCAGGCTGGAGCTGGTGTAATTCACCCCGTAGTAAATCTTGTCCACTGTATAGCTGGGAGGTACATAGCCATTTACTATCCCGTCGGAGATCACCGGAAAATTACCACCGCTGTCGGCGTTATCGGCGACGAAGAGCTGGTAGGCATTCCACCCGCCGACCGGAGCGATCTGTTCGTAATTAATAGTTTTATCCACCATTGTTTGCGCTTCGCTGGTCGAACGGACCGGGAAACGGCCAATATACAGATCGGGTAGAATATCGCTCCCGCTGACGCTGACATAGCGGTTATCCGTGGCAGTTTCGCCGATCCAGGGATCTACTTCATCTAAATAGGGTGGGATATAGTTTGGTTCGTTGAACGCATAAATATTCTTAAAATCGAAGTTGCCATCCCCGAAAAGGAGCACAAAACTGGGCGCAGGGGCTATCCAACTGGTGTATGCATAGGACAGGAAGGATTTGATCGCTTCTGGGCTGAAAACGCCGCCGTTGAATTCGTCGTATAGATCCTGAACATCGATTACCTGAACCTGCAAGCCCTGGCTGGCGCGATAATTCGCCAGGGTCTGCGCCTGGCTGAGAAAATTGGCGTGACTGATGATGATGTAATCTGCCCTCAGCGCTGGAGATTTCCAGCTCGAAGCGCTGTCCAGGCTGATGCTGAGGGGGCTGAGGCGCTGGGCTGAGGTCTGGGCCAGGTAGCGGTGTTCGCTGGGGATGGTCGTTTCAAAAGCTATGCGCTGGCCATTCGAAGTAACCTGGATCGCCCCGCCAGTGATCTGGATTGGCGCCAGCGGGTTTGTGATATCGTAGGCTTCGATGTCGGTTGTGGAGAAACCATCGACTTGGTATTCCCAGGTCCCGGCTGTGTCGCCGTCAAAGAATTGCTTGTCGCTTTCGGCAAAATAGGTATCGTAATAATCGATTTCGAACCAGTTCACCAGGACTGTATCAAAGGTGATGCTTCCGTCGCGCGGGCATTCCACGCGCAGGGTATTCGTCCCTTCGACGAGATAGGATTGCGGTGCGCTGACGCTGAAAGTGTATTCCGATCCGGCGGCGAAGGAGTGGTCGTCGATTAAATGACCATTCAGGTAGATTTTCGTATGGTGATTGGGCGTCGCGGAATAGCCCTCGAGCAGACCGCGCACCGTGATGGTGTGGCTGCCAGCTCCAAGGTGCTGTAAATTGGTTTGGAAATCGAGAAAAGCCAGCCCGGAAGAGGCATAAACCAGGCCCCAGTACCAGTGGTCGTTGTTAGGACCGCTGGGCTCATCCGAATAGTAATCGGTATCGAGCTCAACCCGTTGGGTCGTCAGGTAATCTGGGGGGACGCTGGCCGTCCCGCTCGGAGCAGCGCCCAGGCTGGCCATGCGCAATCCCAGTGCACCACCCCAGGATAGCCAGTATACATTGGTATCGGTGTACTTGGTATTCGTTTTCTGCCCATAAAAGAGCAGATAGTCGCTAGAATTAAAAACCCCATCCGCCTCACCCTGGACAATGATGGCAGTTTCGGTCGCCTGGTTGAGCAGCTGAAACGTGCGCGGGTCCAGGCTATCGACCGGAACACCGGCCGATTGGAGCGCGGCATAACTGACCTGATAAAGACCATCCTGGTTGACCAGGATTTTATACGTTGGCTGGCTTTGGGTGGCCTCGATACTGTTCGGAAGGCGAACACCTGGTTCCGCAGCATCGCTGTGCCGCGGCGCCGGCCGTCCCGGCGAAAGCCGTCCCGGCGGCACGCCAGGCGCGCGCCTCAGCGTAATTCAGCAAGGCGCTGCGTAAATTTTCTTCGAAGGGCCCTTCCGAGCTCGTTGCAAGTGGTAGGCTGACCGGTGCGCCAGCCCCACCGTCGCTTTTCGACAAATTAAAATTGAGCGCTACCTGAATTTTTCGGTAATAGCGCAGCTCACCTGTGACCGGGTTGGTCTGCAGCGGGTTGAAGCGAATCTCGGCAAAATGCTGGCTGCGCAGGTTTCCGGTCGAGGTCAGCTCGGCGGAGGTCGCCGGCAAGAAGGCATCGATCAGGGTGGACGGATTGGCGGCGGTAGTGTATCCGCTCAGTTCCAAGGGTGGAACCCGTCCGTCCCTGGCGGAAGAACGGGTCAAAACTGGTTGAGGTGCAATGCACAGGCGATGAGCGCCCGGCAAGGCAACCCAATCCGCTGAGAGAATTTGGAGGGTTGGCTGGCTCTCCTGGGGGATGCCCAGCATTGCTCCTTGAACGGGCAAGGAAGGCAGGCCGGGGTCGTCCGTTTGGGGCAGACCGGGGATCGTTACGCGCTGGCACTCTCCGCCATCGAGCGTAGAGGTTTCAAACGCCACGGCAGGCGGGGCGAACTCGACGACAATCCCCTCCGCTGTCGTTTCGATAACGCGCAGGAAGGGAAAATCTGTCTGCGGAGGAAAACCGGCAGGGCGGACACCATGATCCACCCCTACATTCGCTCCTTCAGCAGGTTGAACGAACGGGCTGAACAGGAATGATAAACAAAGAACGAATGTGAATGAAAGAGATAATATACGCCCAGAAATACCATTTTTACTCATTTTCACCAGCCCTTACGGTAAGTTATGTGGGTTTCGCCCCAGATTGAATGATGCAGTTTATTTTAAATTTTGGACGAATTCCACTGCGCTGGAATCGGGCAGGAAACCCAGCTCCACGCATGGGACAGCCTGGCAAAGCTCATCTAAAAATTTTAAGGAATAATCAATTTTGTCGGCATCCCACAAGGGAACAAAAGTCCGCGCCAACAAGCGACCGGCGGCATCGACCGGGTGGAGTAGGGTGACTGTGTTCTGGTCAGCCTGCTTCAAGATGAAAACCCGCTGTAGCGGCGCTGAATCGGGCAAAACCATCCCGCCCTCGCCGTGCCAGGGAGTGCCATACATGCGGAACCCGCCAGCCTCTTTGCGTAGAATCACTTTATCGTCATTGACAACTTTTACGCCAGGGACTGTCTCCCACAATCGTGCAGTCGTAGTTTTCCCAGCCCCACCATGACCGGTGAAAAGATAACCTTTTCCCTGGTAAATGACCCCACAGGCATGGAAGAGCATCCCCAGACCAGTCCCGAGCAGGTTCATCATAAACAATTCGCCCATCGGGTAGCTTAAAGGGAAAATAAAGCTGGCTGCGCTGCTTAGTGATGACGATTGCTGATCGCCCGACGTGCGCAATCGCGCGTCTTCATAGGGAGCAACGTAGATGTCCCCCGAGCGAAAATCGTTTGGAAAAATGCCAAGCTGATATGGATCTTGTTCGGCTGAGCGGACGCGGATTACCTTTTTATCTCCCGCCTGGAACAACTGCCAACCGTGATCAGTTTCAAAGCTGAGCTGGGCGTCGTCTACCTCGGGAAACCAACCGCAGTGAACCTGTAGCGTAATCTCAGGTTCACTGCGGCTGTGGAATTCGACGACTCGCCTGACAAGTTCATACTCTCCACCATCCTGATCCGGAATTAAGGAGATGGGAACACCTCCCAGGCTGAGATTAATGGAGCAGGCATCAGGATGCAGCATCAATCCGCGACTTGCCCGGGTTAGCTGCGCCGGGTACGTACGCAAGTCGGGTTGGGCGTGCACGCGCTTTTCGCGCCGTTGTTATATTTGCACAATGCCAGGACTGCTTCCTCGGCCACCAGGCGGATTTTGTTGAGGGCTGGTTTGGTGTAGGCTTTTTTCTCTTGAGAAACCGTTTGTGCGTCAGTATACTTTTCTTCTTTCATTTTTTTTCTCCTTCAACAGGTCGATAAATGCTGCTAGAAATGAGGACTATAGGTCAATTGGCTTTAATTGCTTCATTTCGTAACCGGCAGATTAAATGCATCATTTCGTAAATGAGCAAGCTCGCAAATAAACGGAACATAGGCTTCAGGATCGCCATATTCGGTCAAGCCCATGGCCGGGCACTGGGCACAGATCATCTGCAGCTCGCATTGTGAACAGCTATATTGCTGGCTGTATTCAAGGGCTAACATATCGTTGATGAAGCCCTCCCAACCCTGCTGGAAACTCCCTTTGCGCAAATCGAAATTCGGCGTGCGGGCGGTCATGCACATACTTAATTTTCCGAAGGCATCAATGTGGAATGAGTTTTTCCCTGCGCTGCATGTGTACATCTGCCGGGTGTTCAATTCCAAATCTTTATATTCTTGATACGCCTTCGGCCAGCTATTCGAGCGCTCTGGATCATTTGTTTCAAAAGTTATGATTTCGTCAGGCGCCAGGCGAAATTGGGTGGGGTAAGGATCGCCATCGATTCCGGCATTAATCACCGGATCGAAACGAAACTCCAGCCCCAGGTTTTCGGAAAAGTCTTTCATTTGTGCCAGCTCGTGCTGGTTCAAGGTGATCAATACACTCTTCAACTGCAGGGGCAGCCGGCGGTCGAGGAGCAGCTCAATGCCGCGCATACAGCGCGCATACGAGCCCGGAACACCGGTCACCCGTTCGTAGGTCTCCTGGGTGGCGCCGTACAGGCTGATTTCGATAGCAAAAGGCCGCCATTCGGCCAGGTGATCTACAATCTTTTCGGTCAGCAGCGTGCCATTGGTAAAGATCGAGGTGATAAATCCTTTTTGTTTGGCGCTGTCATAGATTTTGATAAAGTCTTTACGAATAAACGGTTCACCGCCGGTGAGCAGCAGCCAGAGACAGCCTGCATCAGCGAGCTCACCCAGGATCCGCTCGACTTCCGTAAAGCTGAGCTCGTCCTGGCGCGAACCAGCCCGCTGCGCCAACGGCAGATAACAGTGCTGGCAGCGAACGTTGCAGCGCATGGTTACCTCAAAGGAACCGTTCAGCGGGATGCGTTCCCGGCTGCTCTTGGCGTGCAAATTTTCGCTAAAAGCCCCGTACCCAAGATTCGTTATCGATGGACAATCCATAAGGTACCTATACCTATTATATCTTTTGCAAAGCTCCAAGCTCCCAAAGATTCTGTAAAAGTTCTGTTAAATCGCCCTCAGCCTGGTCTGGATCGATCTCAAATTCAGCCAACATCTGCTCGAGCACCGCAGCCACCGAGCGCTGCCCATCGATTAATTCCCAGACGCGCCCCGCGGTTTCGTTCAACGTGTAAATACTCTCGAATTCGCCGACATTTTTGCGGATCGGGACAAGGATTATTTCCCCGGCAATCAAGCGCGAAACTATCCTGGGATCATGCTCGTAAACCGTATGCAAAAGCTCATCATCCATGGTATCGACCACTCGTAAAATGAAGTTTGGGGATTAGACTGCTTGTTTGTTATCCTGGAAAACCTCGAATTAATCCCTCTTTCTTAGTATATCATCAAAAATTGTATTTTTTCACAAAAAGGGATGGATTTATGGTTCTACAAACCACGCGTCCATCCCTTTTCTCAGGCAGGGTTTTGGCTGTTAGCGCTGGATGCCAGGTAGATATATTTTGATCCCGGGCAGCGGCAGGCTGGCTGTCGTTGGATCCATCGTCGCCGTCGAGCCATCTTTCATCTGCACATCCAACCAGTAGGTGTAAGCCACACCGGGCTGAATATTGTTATCGGTACAAGAATAAGCAGCCCCCATAGATTTTCCAATTTTTTGGGCGGGCAGTGCGCATACCAGGCTGCGAGTAGCGTCGAGTGGGCTGGTGTGGTAGAGACTGAACCCCGTGATTTCCATCTCGCTGTACGTCGCCCAGGCAATCTTGATTTCAGTCTCTCCTGAAGTGGCAATCGGATTAGAAAGCGTCAGGTTGGTGGGAGAATTGGAGAAATAGTAATCCTCAACTTCGCCATTTGTGACCATGCCGAGATAGGCCGTAGACATGTTGGCTGGCTGTGCCGCAAAAAGCCGGGCCCGATAATACACCGCTGATCTCAAGCCGGTATAGGTCGAAGTGAGAATCTGGGATGTGCCTGAGTTGCTGCACGAAACAGCCTGGCTGATCTGGGGTGCTGAAACTTCGGCGCCATCAAAGGTGTTGTTATGGTTCCAGTCTACCCAGACGACGAGCCACCCCGAGGCTGTTGGGGCCGAGCTGGTGCAGATGACATCGACATTGAACTCATGCGATGAGTCTACGAAGGCATCGAGCAGGATGCCATCCTCATCATTGACAGCGGCATTCGTGTCGTCCCCGGTTGCATCCGCAGTTGGGATGCCATTGAGCTCGGTATCTATTTTCCCAGGGGCATTTGTGCTCGAGCCATCCGGGTTCTCGAATGAAAGCGCCTAACCAGATCGCTGAGGTCGCCCCCAGGCTTTCCGGTAAGCCATCGCCGTTTGTGTCTGGGAAGAGCGCATGCCGGGGGCCATTGCTGGCGAGCAGCGTCCCGTAGCTGTCCGGCAGGTCGCCCCAATCTGCCTGGGTGTTTGTAAATGTACAAGTCACCGTCTCACCAGCAGCCAGAGGAATATTGGCTGGGGTGGGTGTATTCCCAGGCACTGAACTGGAACAAGCAGCGTTTACAAGATACCAACTGTCTACTGCGGTTTCAGTGACAGTGTAGGTTCCTGGTTTTAAACCGAATTGAGCAGTGTTTGAATAGGTTCCGTCGCCATCGTCATCCAGAACGAAATTCGTTGGATCGTTTGGCTTAGCCTGGTTGACCAGGGTAAATGGAAAGTCCTGGGAACTGTCCGGTATTGCATTTTTGATCACCACAATCTTGCCAGGCTGGCCCGCGGTAACGATCGCCTGGGCCGTAGCAGTTAGCGGGATAAGGCCCCAATAACCGGTCCCGGTAACGTTATTCACGCTGGTTTGGGCGTTGAACCCGGTGACTGTGACCGCTTTGAATTTCAGAGTCATCGTCTGGTTGGCGGCCAGATCGCCGATGTTACCCGATGGAGTGCCCCAATGCAGGATATATCCTGTTCCAACTGCGCCGGTTATGCTTGGGTCTGCGGTGAAAGTTCCACCTGGCCAAATGATCGAGGTGGTGCCAGGGACGTAGGCAAAATACGGCGGGAGATAGTCGTCGATGAAGATATTATCGATTGGAAGGACGATCGACTTCACAGCAACGGTGAATTCCACCTCTTCCCCGACAAGCAGTGAGATCACTTCGGGGTTGGCTGATTTGTCCACATCCATGGCAATATCAATCCATTCCGGGTTTGGCGGTAAGATCGTGTAACCGGCGTCGATGTAAGGGGTGCCGGTTCCAGCGTATTGGGCGTCCTCACCCCAGGTCATCGCAAAGGGGTAGTCTGACCAGACATGCATGCCGGTGTTGTCAATATCTGGATCCAAGATTTTCTGAACTTGAAGCAGGTTGAGGGTGAAGGTAGCATCCACGGTCGGTGGACTGGTAATCGGGCTGTAATCGACATAAAAGACCTGGCTGTTCACCGTCGGTGTGACAAACACCGGCGAGCCATTGGTCCCCGAAGGGGGAACGTTGCTGTTCCCCGGCGCCCATGGGAGGAAATATTCCGAGTTGAGCGACGATTTGGGGATGATGCTGAACCCCCAGTTGCGGGACGAGCTGCCGCTGTCGTACTCGCCAAGGGCAAAGAAATTGGAGGCTGCACTCAGGTAGACTGCAGAGCCGGCGGCTACAAAGCTGCCCTTGCAAGCTCTGACACTCAAGGTTCCATAGGCAGGGACATTGCAGGTGGTTGTGCCGGCCGCCGAGTCGTCATAGGTCACTGCCAGGGTGCTGCCGGTTGGGTTATACAAATAGAGATTGACATTCGTCCCGCTGTAACCAGGAACCGGGCTGTAATATTCGTTATCCCATTGCCCGCTGGGCACCAGGGTATGCGAGCGGCTGTCAAAGGTAGAATCTTCGCGGCCGACGATAATCTGCACCTCTACCGGTTTGTTCGAAACAATGGTTGAGGCGGTATCGACCGCGCCGCGAAAATAGGTTTTACCTTTGGCGAGAGTCACGCTTCCGTCCGCCCACCAGTTGCGTCCGCAGTTACCAGAACTGGGTTGGCTCGTCCTGGTGTTGTCGAAAGTAACCTGTGTCGCATCCTCCTTGGCTTCGACAAGGACATAGACACAGTCGAAATCTGCATAGGCTGTCGAATCGGTTCGATACAAGTTCTCACCCACCGGCATGGTATAGCTTGATTCCCAAGCCTTGAGTGGATAGACTTCCCAACCGTTGGCATACACCGTGCCTTCATCTGTCGGCCAGTAGACCTGGGCGATCGAAACCGCCCCACCGACGACAAAAATGCGGTCCATGCCGTCGTAGCAGTTGCTAGTTGTACCGGCGGGATTGGTGCTGCCAGCACAGGCGGTCAGGTTTGTACCACGTGGGTTGGATGAAATCGATGGCGACTTGAAGGTCAGCACACTGCCGACGGCATATCCGGAATATACTTCATCACCGGCTGCTCCAGTCAGATAGCCGTTCTCCCAGTGATCGTAATACACCGTGAGGTTAGGCGTGGTGATCGGCATGGTGATCACGTTTAGGAAGTTATTCCCAGAAAAAGGCGATAAGTCGTTCAGGATATCCCAGATATCGTCGGCTGCACCGGGGATGAAATACTCCGAGAAACCGGCGGCGACATCCGCTTTGGCAGTCTGTGCTGGGCTCAAGAACTGTAAACCGACTGTTGAAAGTAAAATGATCAGGATAAAAATAGATAAAATTTTCAGCGCTGATCTTTGGTCAGGTGTGGCTGGGTGGTCTGAAGATTTTTGATTTCGATTTGTGGATTTAATCTTTAACATGGTTTCCTCCCGGGTTCATCCTCTAAAACTCAAATGCGAATGTGCAAAGTCCTTTTGATATATTCCGCAATATTATTATCAATGTTGATCATATTTCTAAATAATTCATACATTACTCACTTAAAAAATAAAGGAATCTTATCGAAGATTCCTTTCGGCAGCCTGGCAGCCTGTTCAATCCCGACAGGCCCATTGCTTTGCGCCCCTATCTCACGGTAGGTTTGCCCTTTCGAGGATATGTAAATGATAAACTAATTGAATTATATACCCAAATATTCAATTAATTTGTTAAAGTTTGGTATTCAAAGCAGTTTTTATGCAATATTTACAATAATTTTAGGAGTTTTATCAAAAAAGACAGCGGAATGGCGGGCGCCGCGGCCATTCCGCTGTCTTTCGGTTGATGATCGACTTGCTCAGCGCTGGATGCTCGGCAGGTAAATCCTGGGCGATACATTCACGCTGGTCGGAGCCATGGTTATTGCCCCATCCTTCAAGCGTACCACCAGCCAGTAGGTGTAGGCGACGCCCGGCCGGACATTGCCATCCAGGTACTGGTAGTTATCGTGCAGCGGCTTGCCGGGATGTTTGGCCGGTTGTTGGTCCACCAGGGCGCGCTCGGCCGGGGAAGCGTTCGGATCGGCCGCGCGATACAGGCTGAAGTCCAAAACGTCCATTTCGCTGTAGGTCTGCCAGTTTACAACGATGGAAAGCGCTGAAGCGCTGGCGACCGGCGATGAAACCGTCAGCGCAGTTGGGCTGGGCGCAAACCCGAAGTCATAATTGACATTCGTGTAGCCCTTGACCAGGGCGGAATTCGGCGCTCCAATCGAGATTGTTGCGCTGCCGCCGACCTCTGCGCTGTCCGAGTCAAGATCATCGCTGGTGGCATCAGCCGGGCTGACGATCATATCGGACAGGATCGGGGCGCTGAGCGTAAAGACCGGTTCGCCGGGGCCGCTCCCATCGTAGCGCTCATCCTGGAGCAAGTTGCCAAAGCTGTAGCGGCCATTGGCGTCGCTGGTGGTGTGCAGCACCGTTTGGCTGAGATCCGGCCAGGTGATCGTCAGGTCAACCGCATAATTCGCCAGCGGGTTCTCGCCGGCATCCTGGATGCCGTCATTATTTTCGTCAAACCACACCCAATCGCCAAGACGCGGCGGGTTTCTGGAAATAACCAAAGTCGGCGGTCCCGTTCGTTTGACCGCCCGTCACCGTGACAGCATATGGGTCGACCTGGCTGTTGCCGTCGTTCCCCGCGCTGGGACCGGTGGATTTCCAAAAGCCGTTCAACCCCTGGTTGGCAGCGCGGATATGCACATTGAAAGCGCCGTCCGGCAGATTGGCAAAGCTGTAAGCGCCACTGCCATTCGTGCTGGCCGCAGCCACCTGGCGGCCGGTGCTGGTGGTTAAGAGCACGCTGATCCCGGCGAAACGAGCGCTTTCAGCGCCATCCAGGACCCCATTGGCATCCAGATCGTTCCAGACCGTACCGGAGACGGTGTTGGGACTGCTGGAATCACGGTAGCCGAAATCCTGGGATGAGTTCACCGGCGCGCCGCTGGTCAGGGTTACATTTGCCGAGCTGGCTGTGCCGCCATCCGGATCGACAAAATTGGTCAGGCCGGCATAGGGCAGGCTGGCTGTCTGCACCTGGACGACATAGCTGCTGGCCGGGTTCAATCCGGCAAAGAAATATTGCCCATTTTCATCCGTAACCGTGCTGGCAAGCAGATTCGTACCGCCGGAGGCATACAGCCGGACGCTGACGCCCTCCAACCCCTCGCCGGTATTGAAAGCGCCGCTAGCGTTCGAATCCAGCCAGATCGTGTCGCCGATCAGGCCGTCGAGCGTCGTAGCCACCCCAGTCGTCCCGCCGATCGTATCTTGACGGAAGGGGATGTAACCAAAATCGGCATCGGTGATCGCGCTCGGGGTCAGATCGGAAACGGCGCTGATGGTCAGGGCGGTGACCAAGCCGCTGGCTGGGTTAGCCTGGTTCAAGCCATCGTGGGCGTCGAAGGATGGGGTGAGCTCACCCAGGACGTTGCCGCTATCGTTTACCCAAACCAGGTAATCTTCGCTGCCCGTCGCCGGTAGGCCTGAAAAGCCATACAGCCCGGCTGCATCGCTGACATCCTGGGCGATGATTGGCTCGCCTGCCTCCCAGGCGCCATTTCCATTCAGGTCTCTTGATTAATGAAACGGTCACCCCCATCAAACGCAGCTCGCCGGCATCGACATCGTTCATTCGATCGCTATCCAGCCACAGGTTGTCGCCGATCGAGCCGGTCGTCCCGCCAGCGGGCTGGTAGCCGAAATCGGCGTTGACGAAGACGTCGTCGGGAGCAAGCACCAATGGCGTGGTGGTCTGGTTGTCACAAGTCGTGCAGATCGCCCCGAATTCGTCAGCGTCGCCAGTTTGGGTAAAACCGCCCGGCAGGTTCGACAGGCGCACCTGGTAAGCGCCAGCGGAAAGCCCACTGAACAAGTACGCGCCCTGAATATCGGTGGTTGTGCTTGCCGAAATTACGTCATCGCCGCTGCCAAACAGGCCGTCGGCTCCAGCCGTCACGAGATCGACACTGACGCCGGCCAGACCGATCTCGCTGCCCTGCTGTAGTCCATCGCCGTTGGCGTCCACCCACACCCGGTCGCCGATTGCCCCGCCCCCTGCGGTTGGCCCATTGGGTCCGCTGCCGCTCCAGGCGTAACCGAAATCTGCGCTCAGGTACTGCCCGCCGGAAGCCAGGCTGACCTGCGAGAGGTTATCCAATCCACCGTTTTCGTCAAAAGTCTGGCTCAGCCCGGCGCTGGGGTTGGCGCGAACATAGTAGGTTCCGGGGGTCAAATTTGCGCCAGCGCTTGTCTTGAACAGATAGCCGCCAGCAGCGTCGGTGTAGGTTGTGCGCAGCACCGTGCTGCAGGCTGTATCCGCGCACAAATCGACTTTCAGATTGGGCAGTCCAGCTTCGCCGGTGTCCTGCAGACCGTCTTGATCCTCATCCAGCCAGACCAGGTTGCCAATCGCGCTGCCGGTCAGGGGTTGGGTGGAAATATCCAACCTGGCCTTATTCAATGTGCCCGATGTTCCGTTGGCGCCGTCGCAGACAAACAGCGTCCAGGTCCCCTGGGCGCTCTTGCCATTGAAAGAATCCAGGCTCAGATCAACTCCGCGGCGCGCCAGTGCGGTCGGCTTCGTATGTTGGCGCGGCGGTGGTGTCATTGCCCCCGTCATTCAGGGCGCTGGTCGATGAATCGTCGATGAGCAGATCGTAGTTATCAGATGAAATCACTGCTGGTATTGATCAGGTTGGTAGCGGTGGCATCGCCCGGCGCTTTGAGGGTCACCTGGAGGTGGCCGCGCGAGGTGTGGGTGAGGTTCAGGCCGAGGTTGATATCTGTAACAATTCCAACGTCGGTCACATTGAATGTCCGGGTTACACCCGTACTGCTGCCGCAGCCGTTATCGCTAATCGAGCCCGTGGTCGTGTTCTCATAGGCGCTCGACACCGTCCACCAGTACGTTTTGACCGCGCTGTTGCCGTTGTAATCGGAAACGCGCACGATGATATTGTGCGGTCCAGGTGCGGTGGGGAAGGCGCGCTGCCCGCAGGTGGTGAAACCCAGGTCGACGACGAAGTCGCGAATGTTATAGTCTCCATCGGTGGGCGGGTAAACGTAGAAATCGTTCACATAGGTGTAATCGTTCGCGCCGCCTGGGAAGGAGTGGAACTGCCACACCGTCGTCCACGGACCGCCGTCCAGGGAAAATTCGTACTTATACGGCGGCAGGTAATACACCGAGCTGAGGTACAGGTCGCGGGCCCGCACGTACAGCCCATAGCTGCCCGACACTGTGTTCCCCGGTACGATCGTATTCTCCTTGAGCAGGCCGATCTGCTGGATTTCGGGCGTCTGGGTATCGTAGCTGGGGGTGAAGAACTCCAACGGGTTGATATACACGTCGCCGGCGGCCAGGATGTTGAGATGGATGTGGTGGAAGTAATACCCAAAAGTGCTAACCGTCCACTGCACGTTCTTGCCAATGAAGCTCCCAGCGGAAATGAAGCCGCCGGTGGCGTGGTTGGCCTGCCAGGCGCTGTAGGCGTCCTTGATCGCCTGGGGAATCGTGTTGGTGTCGATGTGGTGGTACTGCCAGACGTAGCCCTGGGGGTCAAGGATAGCCACCTCCCAGTACAGGCTGCCGCTGTTGTAATTCTGGATATTGACCACCTGGCCGCCCGACACGGCGTAGACGTTCACGCCGTAGGTGTTGGTAATCACGTCAATCCCATGGTGGAAGTAAGCCCCGGTTGAATCGCTGCCATAATTCTGGTAGGATTCCATCAGATGGCCCATTTGGTTAAAGACGATCGGCCAGGCGTAGACTGCGTGTGCGCCGTTTGGGTTGGCCGTGGCGATGCCAGCGGAACCGGTCGGCGGAGTCAGCCCATTAATTCCGATACCCTGGGCGCTCTGGTCTTGAACGTTAAGGCGCGGCTCTTCAGGCGGCTCCCCCTCCTGCGCCAGGGTTCTGCCGCCCGGCAAGCCAGCAACGAGGATCGTTAGCAAAAGAAAGAACAGGATTTTCCGGATGAAACCGGGATCGCTGACCTTTATACGAATTTGTTTTTTCTTCATCGCCTGCCTCCCACAAACCCGAGTTGGTTTTCCAATATACAATTTTTTCCGATTAATTATATCTATACTCATTAATTATTGCATTAATTCGCGTAAATAAAAAGGCGCAATAGAACAGGGCGGTTTCGCCGCCCTGTTCTATTTCAAGTGGATGGTTGACCTGGTGATCCAGGCCGAGCGTTTAGCGCCGGATGCTCGGCAGGTAAACTTTCTTCTCGAGTTCTGGCAGCCCGGCAGTCGTTGGCTGCATCGTCCAAGAGGTTCCGTCCTTCATCTGTACAACCAGCCAGTAGGTGTAGGACACGCCCGGTTGGACATCGCTGTCTACGTACTGGTAGGTGTCCGATAGCGGTTTGCCAGGGTGCTTGGCTGGCGTTGGGCCCATCACCAGGCTGCGATCGGCCGGGACGGCGTTGGGATCAACGGCCCGGTACAGGCTGAAGCCCAGGATGTCCATTTCGCTGTAGGTCTGCCAGTTCACCTCAATCGTCTGGTTGGCGACGCTGGCGTATGGATCCGAAACGGTCAGGTTGGTCGGGCTGAGCACAAAACCAAAGTCGTAATCCGGGTTGGTGGCGCCCTTCACCAGCGGGTTGCCAGCGGTGACCGAGGCGGTCACATTGCTGCCGGAGGTGGTTCCATCCGAGTCCAGGGCGTCGTTCCCGCCCTGGTTGACCGGGCTGGGCGTGCCATCGGTTGGGATGGGGATGGTGATCGTGAAGGTCGGTTCGCCCGCCCCAGCGCCATCGTAATCCTCGTCCTGGAGCAGGTTGGCGAAGTTGTAGAAGCCGTTGGCGTCGGTGGTCGTCTGCAAGGTCACCACAACCCCATTCGGGTAGGTGATCGTCAGGGTAACCGGCCAGTCCACGATCGGAAGTTCGCCGCTTTCCTGGATGCCATCGCCATCGTCAACCCACACCCAATTGCCCAGGGCGGCTGGCTTCTGGTAGTAGCCGAAGTCTGCGGTGTCATTATCCCGCGTAGCACCGTTCATATTTACGAGGTAAGGATCCGCCTGGCTGTTATTATTTACGTTAGCCGTACCGCTCGAGTGCCAGTAACCGTTCAACACGTTGGCCGTATCGGTGACGTCGATGAAGTAGTTGATGTCACCGCCGCCGTCGTCGACGCCAAGGTTATAGAAGTTGTATCCGCCGGCGGGGTTCGTTGTGGTCGTCCCGACAAGTTTGTCCGAGGCATCTAAAACACCGTTGCCGTTGGAGTCCCAGTACAGGTCCACTGTCACCCCGGCGATGCCCATCTCGCCGCCGTCCACTACACCATTGGCGTTTGCATCATTCCAGATCAGGTTGCCGATCGTGCCCGGAATAGAACTACCTCCGGTGTAGCCAAAGTCCTGGGTCAGGTTAATCTCCCCTGTGGCCAGGGTGACGCCAGACTCATTCAGCGGGCCAATTCCGCCGGGATCGACCGTATTGGTCAGGGCGCCCGGCAGGCTGCTCGTGACAACGGCAACCACGTAGTTGCCGGCGGGCAGGTTGGCGAAGGCGTAGTTGCCGTTCTCGTCCGTTGCCGTCACCGCCAGCAGCGGTTCACCGGCGTCGTAGTTGCCATCGCCGTTTGTGTCGGAGTAGAGGCGAACGATAACTCCTTCCAGGCCCTCGCCGGCATCGTAGTCACCGCCGAGATCGCGGTCGAGGAAGATCGTGTCGCCGATCAGCCCTTCGCCGGTTGTCTGTCCAAGCGGCGCAAAGCCGAAGTCCTGGTTAGTAACTGGCGCGGTGGTCAGGTTCTGCACGCTGCTAATGCCGTTGGCAGGCGCCGTGGCATCGTAGGTGGGAACCAGGCTGCCCAACACGTTATCGGTGTCATTGACCCATACCAGGTAGTCTTCCACACCGGTGGCGGGTAGACCGTTGAACAGGTATTGGCCGTTGGCGTCAGTGATGTCGGTGGCGATGATCAGGTCAATCCCTGGCTCGTACACGCCGATCGTTCCAACATCCTTGATCAGGGACACCGTCACGCCGGGGATGCCATACTCGCCGCCATCCTGCGTACCGTTGGCGTTGGCATCGAACCAGACCGTATCGCCGATCGAACCAGCGGGCGTCTCGGGTTTGTAGCCAAAGTCAATGTTCACGAACACATCGCCTGGAGCCAGGACGATTGGGGCGCTGGTCTGGTTATCGCAGGTTGTGCAGGGTAAGCCAAATTGATCCGGGTCGCCGGTCTGGGTATACCCGGCTGGCGGAGTGGGGATGCTCACGACGTAGGCGCCTGCCGGCAGGTTGTCAAAGACATAGTTGCCGTTGGCGTTCGTGGTGGTGGTGATGACAGTATCGTCACCCGTACCCAACAAGCCATCCGCGCCGAGGTTGGTCAGTTGGACGGTTACACCTGGGATACCCACTTCCTCGGGATCCTGGACGCCGTCGCCGTCAACATCCACCCAGATCTTATCGCCAATTGCGCCGGTGGCGCCTGGGCCTGGATTGTTGGTCTCGGTCGGGGTGCTCCAGTTGTAGCCGAAATCGGCGGTCAGGTATTCCTGGCCGGAAGAGGTCAGGGTAACGGTTGAGATATTATCCAGACCCGCCGTTTTCGTCATAGGTCGGGTTCAAGCCAGCCGGCGGGGTGACTTTGACGTAGTAGGACCCGCGCGGTACATCCGTGAACAGGTAGCCGCCGTTGGCGTCGGTGGTTGTGGTCTTGAGCACCGTGGTGCAGGCTGCGTCAGCGCAGAGCTGGACCGCGGCGTTGGGGATGCCGGCTTCGCCAGCGTCCTGGTCGCCATCGCCGTCCTCATCCAGCCAGACGTAGTTGCCGATCGTGCCGTTGCGCACCAGGCCGAAGTCGTAGATGTTGTTGGCGCTGCCCTTGGTTGCAGCCGCGGGCTCGCCGGCCGGGTTGTCCGAGTCGAGGTCTTCGGTGGTTGCATTCTGCGGGCTGGAGGCGTAGCCGGCCGGGGCTGTGATCGAAACCGACAGGGTAGGCTGCCCAGCGCCGCCGCTGGCCGGATAATCCTCATCCTGGAGCAGGTTGGCGAAGCTGTAGAAGCCGCTGGCATCGGTGGTCGTCTTGAGCGTGGTCGTGCCGCTGCTGTTGGGCCAGGTGACCGTCAGGGTGACGGGCACGCCGGGGATGCCGGGCTCGCCCGCATCCTGGACGCCGTCGCCGTCCAGGTCTTCCCAGACGAAGTTGCCCAGGGCGGCCGGCTGCTGGTAGTAGCCGAAGTCGGCGGTGGTGTTGTTCTGGCCGCCGGACACGGTGACGGTGTAGGGATCGACCTGGCTGTTGTTGTCGCTGCCGGCGCTCGGCCCGGTGGACTTCCAGTAGCCGTTGAGCACGTTGGCGTCATCGGTGACGTCCACCTTATACGTGCCATCCGGCAGGTTGGAGAAGCTGTAGTTGCCGCTGGCGTCGGTGGTGGTGGTGGCGACGACGTTGCCGTTATTGTCGTAGAGCACCACCGTCACACCGGCGAAGCGCCCGGCCTCGCCGCCCACCAGCGAGCCGTCCGCATTCGTGTCCTTCCAGATCGTGCCCGAGATGGTGTTGGGGCTGCTGGTGTCGCGGTAGCCGAAGTCCTGGAGCAGGTTGACCGGACCGGTCGCGGCCAGGTTGACCGAAGACTGGTTGGCAGTGCCGCCATCCGGGTCAACCGTGTTGGTCACGCCCGCCGGCAGGGTGGTGGTATCGACCTTGACCACGTAGGTCGCGGTCGGGCTCAGGTTGCCGAAGAAGTACTGCCCGTTTTCATTCGTGGTGGTCACTGCCAGCAGGATCGTGCCGGTCGAGTCGTACAGGCCGACGCGCACGCCTTCCAGGCCTTCGCCGGGGTTAAACGTGCCGCTGGCGTCGCGATCCAGGAAGATCGTATCGCCGATCAGACCCTCGCCGGCGTCATGCCCGGCGGGGGCGTAGCCGAAGTCCTGGAGCAGGTTGCCGCCCGTGGTCAGGTCGGTCACTGCGCTGATGATTGGGTGTGCCGGTACCGTTCGCAGTCATAAGTCGGGACCAGGCCGCCGAGGACATTGTTGGTGTCGTTGACCCACACCAGGTAGTCCTGGCCGCCGCCGGCAGGCAGACCGCTGAACAGGTACTGGCCAGTGGCGTCGGTGACGTCGGTAGCCAGGATGACTTCGTCGTCGCCATTGCCGAGGATATTGTCAACGCCGTCCGGATCCCAGGCGCCATCGCTGTTGGTATCCTTGATCAAGGACACCGTCACGCCGGGCAGGCGGGGTTCCGCTGCGTCGATATCGCCGGCGCGGTCCGCATCCAGCCACAGGGTGTCGCCGATCGAGCCGGTTGTTCCGGCAGTAGGTTGGTAGCCGAAGTCGGCGTTGACGAACACGTCTCCTGGAGCCAGCACGATTGGGGTTGTGGTTTTATTGTCATTGGTCCCGGTCGTGCCAAAGTGATCCGGGTCGCCGGTCTGGGTGTAGCCGGCTGGCGGGGTCGGAATAGTGACCACGTACGAACCGGCAGGCAGGTCATCGAAGATGTAGCTGCCGTTGGCGTTCGTGGTCGTGCTGGTGACGACATCGTCGCCGGTGCCCAACACGCCGTCTGGGCCGAGGTTGGTCAACTGGACGGTGACGCCGGCGATGCCCGACTTCTTCGGCGTCCTGAACGCCGTCGCCGTCCGCATCCGACCCAGATCCGGTCGCCGATGGCGCCGGTGGCGCCTGCGCTCGGGTTGTTGGTCTCGGTTGGGGTGCTCCAGTTGTAGCCGAAGTCGGCGGTCAGGTATTCCTGGCCGGAAGCAGGTCAGGATCGACCTGGTGAGATGTTATCCAGACCGCCGTTTTCGTCATAGGTTGGGTTCAAGCCGGCCGGCGGGGTGACTTTGACGTAGTAGGAACCGCGCGGTACATCCGTGAACAGGTAGCCGCCGTTGGCGTCGGTGTAGGTGGTCTTCAGCACCGTGGTGCAGGCCGCGTCGGCGCAGAGCTGGACTTTGGCGTTGGGGATGCCGGCTTCGCCAGCGTCCTGGTCGCCATCGCCGTCCTCATCCAGCCAGACGTAGTTGCCGATCGTGCCGTTGCGCACCAGGCCGAAGTCGTAGATGTTGTTGGCGCTGCCCTTGGTGGCAGCCGCGGGCTCGCCGGCCGGGTTGTCCGAGTCGCAGGTCTTCGGTGGTTGCGTTCTGCGGGCTGGAGGCGTAGCCGGCCGGGGCTGTGATCGAAACCGACAGGGTAGGCTGCCCAGCGCCGCCGCTGGCCGGATAATCCTCATCCTGGAGCAGGTTGGCGAAGCTGTAGAAGCCGCTGGCATCGGTTGTCGTCTTGAGCGTGGTCGTGCCGCTGCTGTTGGGCCAGGTGATCGTCAGGGTGACGGGCACGCCGGGGATGCCGGGCTCGCCGGCATCCTGGACGCCGTCGCCGTCCAGGTCCTCCCAGACGAAGTTGCCCAGGGCGGCCGGCTGCTGGTAGTAGCCGAAGTCGGCGGTGGTGTTGTTCTGGCCGCCGGTCACGGAGACGGTGTAGGGATCGAGCTGGCTGTTGTTGTCGCTGCCGGGGTTCGGTCCCGGTGGACTTCCAGTAGCCGTTGAGCACGTTGGCATCGTCGGTGACGTCCACGGTGTAGGTGCCGTCGGGCAGGTTGGTGAAGCTGTAGTTGCCGTTGGCGTCGGTGGTGGTGGTGGCAACGATGTTGCCGCTGGCGTTATACAGCACCACGGTCACACCGGCGAAGCGGCCGGCTTCGCCGCCAACCAGCGTGCCGTCGGCGTTGCTGTCGTTCCAGATCGTGCCACCGATGGTGTTCGGGCTGGAGGTGTCGCGGTAGCCGAAGTCCTGGAGCAGGTTAATTCCACCAGCGGCGATCGCCACCGTGGAGGTGCTGTTGCTGCCGCCGTCCGGGTCGACCGTGTTGCTCAGGCCGGCGTAGGGCAGCGTACCGGTTTGTACCTGGACGACATAGGTGGCCGCGGGCAGCCCGCCGAAGAAGTATTGGCCGTTTTCGTTGGTGGTGGTGACGGCAACCAGGGTGGTGCCATCTGCAGCAAACAGCTTGACCAGCACGCCTTCCAGGCCTTCGCCGGGGTCAAACGTGCCGCTGGCGTCGCGATCCAGGAAGACCGTATCGCCGATCAGACCCTCGCCGGCGTCATGCCCGGTGGGGGCGTAGCCGAAGTCCTGGAGCAGGTTGCCGCCCGTGGTCAGGTTGGTCACTGGGCTGAGATTGGGTGTGCCGGTACCGTTCGAGTCATAAGTCGGGACCAGGTCGCCGAGGACATTGTTGGCGTCGTTGACCCACACCAGGTAGTCCTGGCCGCCGCCGGCAGGCAGACCGCTGAACAGGTACTGGCCAGTGGCGTCGGTGACGTCGGTAGCCAGGATGACTTCATCGTCGCCATTGCCGAGGATATTGTCAACGCCGTCCGGATCCCAGGCGCCATCGCTGTTGGTATCCTTGATCAAGGACACCGTCACGCCGGGCAGGCGGGGTTCGGCCGCGTCGATATCGCCGGCGCGGTCCGCATCCAGCCACAGGGTGTCGCCGATCGAGCCGGTTGTTCCGGCGGTAGGTTGGTAGCCGAAGTCGGCGTTGACGAACACGTCTCCTGGACCGAGCACGATTGGGGTTGTGGTTTTATTGTCATTGGTCCCGGTCGTGCCAAAGTGATCCGGGTCGCCGGTCTGGGTGAAGCCGGCTGGCGGGGTCGGAATAGTGACCACGTACGAACCGGCAGACAAGCCATCGAAGATGTAGCTGCCGTTGGCGTTCGTGGTCGTGCTGGTAACGACATCGTCGCCGGTGCCCAACACGCCGTCTGGGCCGAGGTTGGTCAACTGGACGGTGACGCCGGCGATGCCGACTTCCTCGGCGTCTTGAACGCCGTCGCCGTCAACATCCACCCAGATCTTATCGCCGATGGCGCCGGTGGCGCCTAGCGCTCGGGATTGTTGGTCTCGGTTGGGGTGCTCCAGTTGTAGCCGAAGTCGGCGGTCAGGTATTCCTGGCCGGGGGTCAGGACCACCTGGGAGGTGTTATCCAGGGCGCCGTTCTCGTCATAGGTTTGGTTCAAGCCGGCTGGCGGGGTGACCTTGACGTAGTAGGTCCCGGCGGTGCGGTCGGGGAACAGGTAGCCGCCGTTGGCGTCGGTGTAGGTGGTCGCCAGCACCGTGGTGCAGGCCGCATCGGAGCAGAGCTGGACTTTGGCGTTGGGGATGCCGGCTTCGCCAGCGTCCTGGTCGCCGTCGCCGTCCTCATCCAGCCAGACGTAGTTGCCGATATCGCCGGTGCGCGGCTGCCTGGACGGTGATCGTGACATCCGGGTTGAGGGTGAGCGTGCCATCGGTGACATGGGCGATGTTGGTGACCGTGCTCGCGGCAGTCGCTGGCCCCGGTGTTGATGGTCACATCGTAGGAAATGGTAAATGTCTTGAAGGAGTCAAGATTGGTATAGGTGTAGCCGCCTTCATCCAACGGGAAGGGGGTGGCCCCGGCATCGGCAATGGGCCCAGACGAGGGCGGGGCGGTGCCATCGTTGGTCAGGTTAGGTCGAGTTGATCACGTAGGTGACGTTGGTTGGATTGGTGTCCGTAACCGTCAGGGAGCCGATCGTAGCGGCGCTGGTGTTGGCGACAGTGATGGTGTAGCGGATTGTGTCGCCCTCATCGTACAGGCCGTTGCCATTCAGGTCGACCTGCAGGGCAGCGCTCTTGGCGGCGCGCCAGGTGCGCTGGTTGCGCACCGTGTAGCCCATGTCCAGACCTGGCTTGCTTGGCGAAGTTACCAGCGGGTCGGCGCCCCAGGCAGCCGTGATGATGGCGTCGGTAGCCAGGTCGCCCGGTCCGGGCGTTAATGGACCGCAGACCCAGATCTGGGTGCCGGTTTGGTCGTCGCCCGCCGTGCCATTCCCCGCATCGGGTGGAACAACCTTATTTTTATAGATTTTTATCTGCGTCAGGGGGGCAATACCAGTAACTTGACGGTCATAATAACGACCGGTCAACCCATCCAGGGTCGCGCCGCCATCTCCATTGTAGTCCACGCAGATGTCATAAGTGCCGGTCGGCATGGACGAACCGGACGGGTGTCCGCCGGTCAGCCATATGGGAGCGGTGTTCTCGGTGGCCGTGCCCTGGAAGGTCGGGTCATCGCCCGGCGCCCAGCCAACGATCAAGTACTGGCTCATCACCTTCTCGGGCACCATGGTGATGCCCCAGTCGTAGGAGGAGTTCTGGTCATCGCCTGTGCCGCCGGCGTTGTCCGAGTTGACCGAGGCGACACCGTAGAACAGGTTTGTACCCGGAGTGGCCGCGGTTGTGTAGGAGAAGGTGATATTGACATTGTCGAAATCCCAAGTTTCTCCATCGCTAGTGCCCGTTTCAAGAGCCCCAACCATGATAAAACGGACCGTGGTGTTGGACGCGATATAGCTCGATACATCAAAGCTAACTGTTGATCCATTTGGATCATTACCCGAGCTGTAGGTCGCCAGGTCGGTCCAGTTTGTGCCGCCGTTCCCCGATATCTGCACTTTTATATTGTCATCGGGAGAGGCATCGATGTTAGTACCATTCAAGGTGAAACTCAGCGTTGCCGTAGTATAGCCACCAGATAAATTGGCAGTACGTTGGATGGCGTCGTTTGCAGCCGAGCTCTCTCGGAACCGCAAAGTACCGGGAGTGATGTAAATCGTCCCGGCGTTTGCTGCGTTGTCGTCACCGGTCTCAGCCCAGTTTGAAGCCCAGTTTACCGAGCCCGTATTGAGACTGTAGGATGCACTGGCGAATTGGTCTTCTACGTCGTTGGTTGTGGTGGTGGGGGGAGCCGTAATGTTATAGAAGTGCGCTCCTTCTCCGACCGGCATCACCAGGGTATTGCTGCTGGCTGCTGCAATCGTGAGATAGCCGGCATAACCACTGTCATAGTCATATGCCACATTAATTGAGCTGGCATTGGGATTGAACAGATGTACGGTGGTTGGGACGTCATCATTCCCGGGGCCGGTGGCTGTGGTAATCGTGCTCACCGGAAGAAAGTAGCTGTTGCTCCACTGGTCGTAAGGCAGCAGCGGGTAGGTGCGGCTTTCATATCCGGCGCAGTTGTCGGCTGTCATCAGGTTGACCTGGATCGGGTGCCCGGCATTGCTGCGGATGCCTCCGTTGCGGTCCATTCCATCGGTGTTGTCGTCAATGAAATAGGTACCGCCCTGGGCGAGGGCGATGCCGGTGGTCTCGTACGTGCCGTTGCCGTCCTTGTCGATGTCCACCAGGGTGCCATTGTTTGCTGCGATAATGGAAACAACGCTGACTTCGAACATGGCATTCAAATCGGCGTCGTCTCCGACAGGCGAATAGAACTGCGTGCCCCAGCGATCGACCGGGTAAACCTCGTCAGCGGCGGCGAACATGGTTTGCGAACCGTCTGACCAGACCGAGCGGGTCACGCCGATGGGCTTGGTGGCGCCAATCTTGTCACGGGCGTCGAAATCCACGATATCATCCAATGTACCCGTGTCTGATACCATGACCTCGTTCAAGACAAGGATCTGCCCGGCAGACAAGACATCGTCGGCGTCTCCGGGCGCCACGCCATTGAGCAGATCGCCATCTCCCCAAACCTGGGTGCTGCTCGTGCGCCGGATAGGTCAGGTCGGCTTCATAGCCGTCCTCCCACTGATCATAGGTGATCACGGTGCTGGCCTCTGTAATAGTGATGCCGGTATAATCGACCATTGGCTGGCGCGGGGCAGCATCATAGACGATCTCGGAAGGTTGCGTAACTTGAACAACTGTCGGGTAAATCCGGCTAAATGCAGTCCAGACCTGGTCTTCCGGCCAGGGTACAAAGTAGGTTTCGACAACCGCCGGGCCCTGCTGGTGGTTTAGTGGGGTGGGTGTCACTGCTGTGCCATCAAAACCAGCGTAGTGGCGGCATTGAAGAGTGCGCCCGGTGCATTGAAGGTGTTATCACAGATCGTCATCGTCCAGTGACCGTGGGCATTTTTGCCATTGAAGGCGTTCAGAAGCGCCTGCTGGTACTGGTCCGAGTCGGCGGGTGCCACCGATGGTATCATCGTTGCCGTCGTTCAACGCATTCGCTGCTGTCGTCGTCAATGGTGATGTAGTAGTTATTCATGTATCGCGGAGGTGGCACGATTACCCTTGGTGGTGCCAGTCCGGGGCGGTCAGCTTGACCTGGATCTGGCCGCGGCTGGCATGCGACTGGCTGAACTCTACGTTCAAGTCGTTGATCGTGAAGTTATCATTGACCAGGAAGTAGCGCGTGGCCGGCCAGAAGGCGCAGCCATTCTGGGCACTGGAAGTGCCATCGGGAATATTATAAGAAATATTGTTGGTATAGCTATAGGCAGCCGTGATCGCATCCGGCGCCTGGGGCGTCTCCGGGCAGAACCGTCCCATCCTGGGCCTGGACGGTTGGCCCGGCTGCCAGCGCCCCGCCCCCCGGCGCGGCCAGCACCAGGCTAAGCACGATGATCAGCGAGAAGAGAGAGAGGCCCCCTCTCGTCCAGCGCAAGCGCCGCGCTGAATGTCCATTTTTGCGATTTACTCTGAGAGCTTGCATTTGTTTATCCTCCATCTCTATGCCTCAATAAAAAACGGTTTGTTTGGTTTTTCGATTAGCAACTTTTCTAGATTAATAAAAAAAACCCACACTTAATCATAATCTAAGCCAATCCTCATTTCAATGATATTTACGTAGAATTTCAAATTGCTAATAAACCTTGTTAATGCAATATTTACGCGATATACCGCGTATAATTCAATATTTTTTGATTTTGCGGCGCCGCACCGCAAGTTTTAATCCTGAAGGGGCAAGATCGAGATCTCGATCTTGCCCCTTCAATTCATGACTGCTATTGGCCGGTGATGACTACGTCGTCTACCCCGGCTTCCACCAGGCTGGCTCCGCTGGCGTCGGCTGCTTCGATCAGCAGGTAAACCGTCTGCCCGGCGTAGCTGCTCAGGTTGTAAGTCAGCGTCGCCCAGGCGGCATCGTCATCGTTGGTCGCCCCCAGCTCCTGAAGCATGGTGGTGGTGGTTGCGCCGACGACTTTGATGCGCAGGTAGTCCGCCGTGGAAGAATTATTCAGGTGCGCCAGGTAATACTTGAGCGTCAGGGTCAGGGTCTTGCCCGCCGGCAGGACGATGTTGGGTGAGCGGATCGTGGTGCTTCCGCCATCGATATCGTAAGCGCCGGCGCTGCTGCCGGCCAGCGGTCCGGTCACCAGGTCGTAAGAGCCGCTGACCGTAGTGCCCATCTGCTTGGTGCCGCTGCTGGTAACGGTCTCAGGATTGGCCCGCTCCCACACGCCCAGGGTAGCGGTATCGTTGCCACTCGGGTTGCGCGTCCAACCCAGGCTGGTCTCAAAGGTATCCGAGAAGACCGTCACCGGGCCGGACGGGTTGACCGTAATCGAAACGGTTGCCGGGGCCGAGTCAAATTCGCCGTCATTGACCTTGAAGGTGAAGCTGTCCGCGCCGGAATAGCCGGCGTTGGGCGTGTAGGTTAAGCTCGGGGCGGTTCCGGTGAGGACGCCGTTGGCCGGGCTGTTCACGACCGTGTAGCTCAAAGCGCTGCCTTCGACATCCGAACCGCTCAGGGTGATCGCCTTGGCCGTGTCCTGGGCCGTGGTCACAGCCTGGGGGTTGGCGAGCGGGGCGTCGTTGACCGCGGCGATGGTCAGGTCAACCACAGCGGGCGCTGAGCTGGCCTGGCCGTCGTTGGCGGTAAAGGTGAAGCTGTCGGCGCCGGAGTAGTTGGCCGCCGGGGTGTAGGTCAGGTTCGGAGCTGTCCCGCTCAGGCTGCCGTGCGCCGGGGCGCTGGCTATGCTGAAGCTCAGCGCGCTGCCTTCGAGATCCGAGCCAGTCAGGGTGATCGCCAGGGCGGTGTCTTCGTTCGTGGCGAGCGACTGCGGGTTGGCGACCGGCAGGTCGTTGACGGAGGTCACCGTGATGCTGACGCTGGCCGGGGCTGAATCAAGCGCCCCGTCGTTGACTGTGAAGCTGAAGCTGTCCGGCCCGTAGAAATTAGCCTCGGGGGTGTAGGTCAGGTCCGGGGCCGTCCCAGTGAGGGCGCCGTGCGCCGGGCTGCTGGCCAGGCTGAAGCTTAAGGGGTCGCCTTCCGCGTCCGCGCCGCTCAGGGTGATTGCCACCGCGCCATCCTCAGCCAGGCTGACCGCCTGGAAGTTGGCGACGGGGGCGTCGTTGACCGCGGTCACGGTGATTTCAACCGTGGCGGGGGCTGAGTTGACCAGGCCGTCGTTGGCGGTGAAGGTGAACGAGTCGCTGCCGTTGAAATTGGCGTTCGGGGTGTAGCTCAGGTTCGGGGCTGTCCCGCTCAGGCTGCCGTTGGCCGGGGCGCTGACCACGCTGAAGGACAGCGGGTCGCTGTCTGGATCGGTGCCGTTCAGGGTGATCGCCAGGGAAGTGTCTTCAGCCGTGGCGACGGCCTGGGCATCTGCAACCGGTTGGTGATTGGTGCGGGTGACCGTGATCGAGACCAGGGCGGGGGCCGAGCTGGCCTGGCCGTCGCTGGTTTCGAAGGAGAGGCTGTCCTCGCCGATATAGCCCGCTTCGGGGGTGTAGGTCAGGTCGGGGGCGGTCCCGCTCAAGGCGCCGTGCGTCGGGCCTGCCAGGACGTTGAAGCTCAGGGGGTCGCTTTCGACGTCGGCGCCGCTCAGGGTGATCCCGACCGGGGTATCCTGTTGGGTGACGACGGTTTGGGCGTCAGCGACAGGGGCGTCGTTGACTGCGGCGATGCTCAGGCTGATCGTGGCCGGGGCGGAATTGACCAGGCCGTCATTGGCGACGAACTGGAAGCTGTCCGCGCCGTTGGTGTTCGCTGCCGGGGTGTAGGTCAGGTTCGGGGCTGAGCCGGAGAGGACGCCGTGGCTGGGGGCGGCGCTGACGCTGAAGGTCAGGCTGCCGCTGTCGATATCCGAGGCGCTCAGGACCACCGCCAGTGGGGTGTCTTCATTCGTAGCCAGCGCCTGCGGGTTTGCGACCGGGGCGTCGTTCACTGCGCTGACCGTCAGGCTGACCGTGGCCGGGGCTGAGTCAACCGTTCCGTCGTTGACCTTGAAAGTGAAGCTGTCGGCGCCGGTGTAGTTCCCCGCCGGGGTGTAGGTCAGGTTCGGGGCCGCTGCCGCTCAAGCTGCCGTGCGCCGGGTTGGCTGACGACGGTGTAGGTCAGCGGGTTGCCGTCCACGTCCGAGCCGCTCAGGGTGATCGCCTTGGCGGTGTCTTCGTTGGTCGTAACCGCCTGGGGGTTGGCAACCGGAGCGTCGTTGACCGGGTTGACCGTGATGCTGACCGTTGCCGGGCTGGAGCTCACCTGGCCGTCGTTGACGACGAACTGGAAGCTGTCGGCGCCGTTGTAATTGGCCGCCGGGGTGTAGGTCAGGTTGGGGGCTGTGCCGCTCAGGGCGCCGTGGGTTGGGGCGCTGGTCACGCTGTAGGTCAGCGGGTTGCCATCCGGGTCTGAGCCGCTCAGGGTAACCCCTGCAGCGCTATCTTCATTCGTGCTCAGCGACCCTGGATTGGCGGTCGGGGGGTTGTTGGTGTTGACCGTGCCGGCGAGATCCAGCTTGACCCGGCTGGCTGTGCCGGTGGTGCCGCTGGTGCCGTCGCAGATCACCATCGTCCAGGTACCCAGGGCGCTCTTGCCATTGAAGGCATCCAGGCTGGCGTTGGTGCTCGGTCCGGCGGTGCGGTCGTAATAGGGCGAGGCGACTGTGTCGTTGCTGCCGTCGTTAATATTGTTGGTCGAGGCGTCATCGACGAGCACGTCGTAGTTGTCATAAGCGTCCGTGCTGGTGTTGACGATGGTCGTGGCCGTGGCGTCGCCCGGCGCTTTGAGGGTCACTTTGAGCTGGCCGCGGGTGGCGTGGGTGAGGTTCAGACCGACATTGAGATCGCTGACGAGCATAGCATCGGTGACGTTAAAGGTCTTGGTTACCCCGGTGCCGGCGGTGCAGCTATTATCGGTGATGCTGGCCGAGGTGGTGTTCTCGTAGGTTTTATATACCGTCCAGTTGAATGAGCTGGTGGCTGTGTTGCCCTGGTAGTCTGCGACCCGCACCTGGATGGTGTGGGGTCCGGGGGTGGTGGGGAAGGCGCGCTGCCCGGAGGTGGTGAAGCCCAGGTCGATGTAGAAATCGCGGCAGGAATAGTTGCCGCAGGTGGGCGGGTAGACGTAGAAATCATTCACATAGGTGTAATCGTTCGAGCCGCCGGGGAAGGAGTGGAACTGCCACACCGTCGTCCACGGCCCGCCGTCCAGGGCGAACTCGTACTTATACGGCGGCAGGTAATACACCGAGCTGAGGTACAGGTCGCGGGCCCGGACGTACAGGCCATAGCTGCCCGAGACGGTGTTCCCGGCGGTGACGGTGTTGCTCTCCAGCAGACCGATCCCCTGGATTTCAGGCGCCTGGGTATCGTAGCTGGGGGTGAAGAACTCCAACGGGTTGATGTACACGTCTCCGGCGGCCAGGATGTTGAGATGGATGTGGTGGAAGTAATAGCCAAAGGTGCTGACGGTCCACTGCACGTTCTTGCCAATCAAGGTCCCTGGCGGCGATGAAGCCGCCGGTGGTGTGGTTGGCCTGCCAGGCGGCAAAGGCGCTGTTGATGGCGCTGGGGATGGTGTTCTTATCGATGTGGTGGTACTGCCAGACGTAGCCCTGGGGATCGAGGATGGCCACTTCCCAGTACAGGTCGCTGGTGTTGTAGTTCTGGACATTGACCACCTGGCCGCCAGACACGGCGTAGACGTTCACGCCGTAGTTGTTGGTAATCACGTCGATGCCGTGGTGGAAATAGGCGCCGCTGGCCGAGGAACCATAGTTCTGGTAGGATTCCATCAGATGGCCCATTTGATTAAAGACCATCGGCCAGGCGTAGACTGCATGGGCGCCGTTCGGATCGGCGGTGGCAATCCCCGCTGAATTCGTCGGCGTGGTCGCGGCGGTGATCCCGATCTGATCGGCGGTAACGGTTTTGTCGTCGCTGTACACCTGAGTAAAGGTGCGGGGCTCCTCAGGCGGCTCGGGTTCCTGGGCTTGGGCTGCCGGTACTGCCATGCCAAATACAAAGGCAAATAGCATCACCAGAGTCAAGATCTTATACAGGGGCAGGTTGCGTTGATGATCGAGTGTCTTGGGCTTGGTTTGCATGGATGACCTCCTTAAAATTAAAAATTTACGGGTAAAAACCGGGAATATTAAACCAATTATAATGACATTAGTTCCATATTGCACGATGTTTTAAAATTATTTACAAATTATTTATATTAACAAGAAATATTGCAATGCGATTCATGACGGACAAGTTTTCATCGATTTTGAAGGTGTTATATAATAAGGATCCGCTGACTTTGAGTATTCAGGTTTACTACCAGATTTCATTAGCTACACAGCCATCAGGAGAATAGCAGATGAACAGAGAAAGCATTTTCATTGAAGTAGAGGAACTGCGTCGAAGATTGGATGATTCCAACATTCGTCTCTACGACGCCACCATCGTTTTTTTTGAAATCGCGACCGACCCAACAACAGCCTACGAAAAATATCTCCAGGGCCACATCCCCGGCGCGGCCTTTTTTGATCATGACTTTTTCTCCGATTTAGATAACAAGTACGATTATATGGCCTTGCCGGCTGCCCAGCTACAAGAGCGAATCGGCCGCATTGGGATTTCGCAAGACTCCGAGGTCATCCTTTACGCGCCTGGCGTGCTGCCAGCCGCAACCCGCGCCTGGTGGCTTCTCCGCTACGCCGGCCACAATCATGTGCGCGTCCTCAATGGCGGGCTTGAAGCCTGGACAAAAGCGGGTGGACAAGTAGAGCAAGAACCCCACACGTACGAACCAACAACCTTTGAAAGTGAACCAAGGCCAGCCATGTTCGCCAGCAAGGAAGAAGTTCTGGCCGCGATGGAGGACGAGGGCATTTGCATCGAGCACACCCTGCCCCCTGAATTGTATGGCGGGACTTACATTCCAGGTTCGACGTTTGTTTCTGTCTGGGATTTCCTGGTAAAAATGGATGGCTTTGCGCCTGATGACACTTTCATAACGCGCTTGCAAGAAATATCGAGCCACAAGAGGATTATCACCTACTGCGGGGGCGGCATCGCGGCGACGATTAACGCCATTGCCCACCTCATCGCCGGTCATGAAAATGTCGCGGTGTACGACGGCTCATTGCTTGAATGGATGGGGGAGGGCTTGCCGGTTTTGAAGAAGTGAGTTTGCCCCTCCTGCTCCACTGACCCATGCAAGCGAGCTGCCCAACAAAGGGTGCAGCCGGCAAGTGGGATTTTGCGCTTATAACAGACATAATTCCGCAGCCTTGCACTCAGCGAGGCAAGGCTGCCAATTCCTTGTAAGTACCATTGACACCCAGACTGCCAGCGCCGTAAATCGTCAGATCAGCCGCACTGAAAATCGCTGCGTTTGGTTCGCCATCTTCCGGGTTTTCAAAAACATATTCCGCCTCATCCGAGACAACGTTATCGCTGCCTTCAGCCAGGACGATCATGACCTCCTCGGCGGATTTGATGTAAATTGGATATCTTCTGGCGAATGAATTTTCATAAAAACTCTAATCGAGAATTTAGGTGAATATTATCTATTTATATGTTACATTTAATCAACCAACCAGATCCCTGGCTAAATCGATTTCGGACGTTTGTGTAATGGATCTGACCCAGATGAACGAAAAAGCTGCCCAAAATTCCGACCACCCCAGCCGTTTCCGCGCATTGGCTTCCCGCTTCTGGCGGAAAGGGCGTGGGTTTGCCCTGTTTGCGGCTGGAGTGCTTGCCGCGCTGCTCGGATTTGCGCTTTTCAACACCTTGAACCCAGCGCCGGCGCCATTGACCGAGCGCGATCTGCGGGCGACGGTGTTCCAGGTGATGGCCTCGGCGACGCCGGCCGCGCCCTATTCTGCCCAGGTTTACCAGCTCATCCAGCCCTCCCTGGTGCTGATCCAATCGCACTTCGAGGGCAAAGACGGTGGCAGCGGTGAAGGACTGGGAAGTGGGGTGGTGATTAACGACAGTGGGGACATTTTGACCAGCCTGCACGTCGTCGATGGCGCCACCGAGATCCAAATTATCTACGCCGATGGCACCAAAGCCAAAGGGGAAATTCTAGCGGTCCAGGCGGAGGATGACATCGCTGTGCTGGGGTCAGATCAACTGCCGGAGGTGCTGGTTCCGGCTGTCCTGGGCAATCCAGATGCCATGCGTGTAGGTGATGAGGCCTTTGCGGTTGGCAATCCCTTCGGGCTGTACAGCTCGGTGAGCGCCGGGGTGATTTCCGGGTTCGGGCGAAAATTTCGACCCGAGGGCCGGAAGCAAGAATTGGATCACCTGATCCAAATCGATGCCGCGGTGAACCCGGGCAACTCGGGCGGCCCATTGTTGAACCGCTACGGGCAGGTTATTGGCATCGTCGTCGGAATCATCAATCCCACGGATGAGGATTTCTTTATTGGCATCGGCTTTGCGGTTCCGATTAATATCGCCGGCGGCGCAGCCGGAATCCCGCCTTATTAACCGTAAAAAAGGAGTTAGCCATGGTTTTTAACCCTCCCGATAAAAACGATAAACCGATGGAGCAGGTATTATATGAAGTAAAGAAGATCATCGTCGGACAGGATCACCTGTTGGAACGGATGATCGTCGCTCTGCTGGCGCGTGGGCATATCCTGGTCGAAGGTGTGCCCGGGCTGGCAAAAACCATGGCGATTAAGACCCTGGCCGAAGCGATCGGGGGGGAGTTCAAGCGCATCCAGTTCACCCCCGACCTGGTGCCCGCCGACCTGGTGGGGACCCGGATTTACAACCAAAAGCAGGGTGAGTTCAACACCTCTCTTGGGCCGGTCTTTACCAACCTGCTCCTGGCTGATGAAATCAACCGCGCTCCGGCGAAGGTCCAGAGCGCTTTGCTGGAAGTGATGCAGGAGCATCAGGTGACCATCGGCCGCGACACCTATCGCGTGCCGGATCCTTTCCTGGTGCTGGCCACCCAAAACCCAATCGAAACCGAAGGCACTTATCCGCTGCCGGAGGCCCAGGTGGATCGCTTTATGTTAAAAGTTCTGGTGGGCTATCCGACGCCCACCGAAGAATTTGTGATTGTCGAACGGATGACCAGCAATTTACAGCCGGTGCACAAGGTGCTGGCCAGCGAAGATTTATTGCGCTTACAAAAGGAGGCTGACAACGTATACGTAGACCCGGCGCTGATCGAATACGCCGTGCGGCTTGTGACCGCTACTCGCCAGCCGGATGCGTTTGGGCTGAAAGAGCTGGGCGCGTATATTTTATACGGAGCAAGCCCGCGCGCTTCGATCAATCTGATTTTAACCGCACGGGCTTTAGCCTTCGTACGCGGGCGAAATTATGCTCTACCGCAGGACGTTTTGGACATGGCCCTGGATGTGATCCGCCATCGAATTGTCCTGTCGTACGAAGCGCTTTCAGACAACCTCACCAGCGATGATCTGCTGGAAAAAATTCTAGACCGGATCCCCCTCCCGGTGGTACCGTTACGTGAGCACGGAAGCGTCCGGATTAACGCCTGAGCGCATCCTGCAGCGCCTCGATTGGCAGGTCATTCGCCGTCTGGATGGCCAGCTTCAAGGCGATTACCGCAGCCTGTTTTACGGCTACGGGATCGATTTCGCGGGTCTGCGCGAATACCAGCCCCAAGACGATATCCGCTATATCGATTGGAATGTCACCGCACGGATGAACACCCTGTACATCCGCCAGTATATGGAAGATCGCGAGATCAACGCCTGGTTTTTGCTGGATATGAGCCCTTCGATGGATTTTGGCGGGCAGGCTGCCTTGAAACGTACGCGACTGATCGAATTTGTGACGACGATGGCGCGGATTTTGACCCGGCATGGCAATCGGGTGGGGGCGGTTTTGTACGGCAGCCAGGTCGAACGAACCATCCCGGTGCGCGGCGGGCGCCAGCAAGTTTTGCGCCTGGTCAACGATCTGCTCAGGCAGCCCTATCTACAGCGGGCGCCGTTCACCCAATTATCCACCTTGCTAGAGGGTGGGCTGAATGCGATTAAACGCCGCTCGTTAATTTTCGTTGTTTCAGATTTCATCAGCGAACCGGGCTGGGAGCGGCCCCTGGCGCTGCTCAACCAGCGTCACGAGCTGATTGCGGTGCGTTTATGGCACCCTGGCGAGCTGGATCTGCCGGACGTTGGGCCGGTGATTATGGAAGATTCGGAGACCGGTGAGCAGCTTTATGTGGATACCCACGACCCGAAATTGCGCGCTCGCTTTCACCAGGCGGCCCTGCAGCGCGAAAATGCGCTGAACGCAGCTTTCAAGCATGCCAGCGTAGATGCTTTCTCTCTGACCACGGATGAAAATCTTGTGGCTGCAATCCTGCGTTTTGTCCGTCTGCGCCAGCAGCGCAGACGGTAGACGGAGCGAAGCGATGACGTTCATTTGGCCGTTTATGCTGCTCGCCTTGCTGCTCATCCCGCTCTTCATCGGATATTACATTTATTTGCAGCGGCGGCGAGAGCGGCTTGCTGCCAGCTACACCAGTTTTACAGGTGGCGAATTTCAGAAACGCCAACCTGGCCGGCGCCGGCACCTCCCCGCCCTGTCCTTCTTGATTGGGCTAAGCTGTTTACTCATCGCCCTGGCGCGGCCAGAGATGACCGTCAGTCTGCCCAGGTTGGAGGGGACCGTGATCCTGGCCTTCGATGTATCGGGAAGTATGGCGGCTGAAGATCTTCAGCCAAATCGCATGGCGGCCGCCAAGGCTTCGGCGAGCGAATTCGTCCAGCGCCAACCTTCCAGCGTGCGAATTGGAGTGGTGGCATTCAGTGAAGGTGGAATTTCAGTGCAGGCGCCGACCGACGATCAGGCCGCGATTTTGGCTTCGATTGAGCGCTTGGAACCCCAACAGGGAACCTCACTGGGCTCTGGCATCTTGACCGCCCTGGATACGCTTACAGCCGCTGAAGACAAGGCCCCTGCTTCTGAAACTACGCCCACCTCGACCCCGGTTCCCCAAGGCACGAAAGGGCCAGCCATTATCGTCCTGCTCACCGACGGGGAGAATACGGCTCCCCCGGACCCATTCGAGGCTGCCTATACTGCTGCCCAGCACGGCGTGCGCATCTACGCGATCGGCATCGGCAGCACTGCCGGGACGCCGCTGCACATTAATGGTTTCACAGTCCAAACCCGGCTGAATGAAACCGCCCTCGAGCAGATTTCTGGCTTAACCGGCGGAGAATATTACAACGCTCAGAGCGAAGACGATCTGAATGGGATTTATGCGAACATTGCTCCCGAGCTGGTGATCAAGCCGGAGAAAATTGAAGTCACCTCGCTTTTTTCCGGAATCAGCATCGTCTTCCTGCTCGTTGGGGGGGCGCTGATGCTGCTGTGGTTCGGGAGGCTTCCTTGAGCCCAAGGCCTGAGCCGCGCAAGATCGCTTAGGCCGGACGGAGGTACCCATGCAATTTCTATGGCCTGGTTTCATCCTATTGCTGGGGTTAATCCCCATCCTGATCGCGGTCTACGTGTGGGTCTTGCGCCGCCGGCGCAAGTACGCAGTGCGCTATTCCAGCCTGGCGCTGGTTCGGGAGGCGCTCCCGCCGGCTGCCCGGCTGCGCCGCCACCTGCCCTTTGCCCTATTTTTGTTGGGTTTAGCCTGCCTGATCGTGGCCCTCAGCCGCCCCACCGCGACGGTTATCGTGCCCTCGGGTAAACCGACGATCCTATTGGCCTTGGACGTTTCCCGCAGCATGTGTTCGACGGATATTCCTCCTAACCGCTTGAAGGCGGCTAAGGCTGCGGTGCTTTCCTTCATCGATAGGCAAGCTGCCGACGCCCAGATTGGAATTGTGGCTTTTTCTGGCTTCGCCGCCCTGGTTCAACCCCCGACCTCCGACGCCGAGCTGCTGCGCTCTGCAGTGGAAAACCTGACCACTGCGCGCCGGACGGCTATCGGCAGCGGGATTCTAAAAGCGCTGCAGGCGATTGCTGAAGTAAATAAAGCCAGTGGCCCAATCGCCAACGCCTCGAATGCTGAGAGCCAACCCCTGCCGGTGATGCCCAAAGGCGAATTTGCACCGGATATCGTGGTTGTCTTGAGCGATGGCGCCAGCAACTCCGGCCCGCAGCCCTTAGATGCCGCCCAACAGGCTGTCGATCGAGGTGTGCGCGTCTATACCATCGGCTATGGCACTGCCTCGGGTGGGACAATGGACTGCGGCGACCAGGCGCTGGAAGGACAATTCCAAGGCGGCGGTGGAGGGTTCGGCGGCGGCTTCGGCGGTGGATTCGGTGGGGGTGGACAGGGTGGAGGTAGGTTCCGGCGTGGTATCGATGAAGATACCCTGATGGGGATCGCCGAGATGACCGGCGGCGAATATTACGCCGCAACCAGCGCTGGTGAGCTGCACGACGTCTTTAAGCAGCTGCCATCCTATCTGAAAACCAAGGAAGAGAGCTCTGAGATCAGCGTGATATTTATCGCTGCTGGAGCGCTGCTGGCGAGCCTGGCAGTTGCCCTTTCTCTGGCCTGGCACCCCTTCCCGTGATCATAACTCTTTTGTGAAGCTTCAGTGATATCAGCGTTTTCCTTCGCTTGTTCGGTGTTGCGGGCGTAATGCTTGACTCGAACGGCATCGCAATTTATATTGTTGGGTGCTATACAACCTGACTCTGATGGAAGTTTGAAAGGTTGAAATGACACTAAAGCACACCACTGTTAGCTTGTTGATTCTGATAAGTTTTATAAGCGCCTGTTCATCCAATCAGACAGTCTTACCGTCCATAAAGACACCATCGGTCACGCCGCCAGCGAAACCTTCGCCCACTATCATCCTTGCGTCTCCCCAACCTACCAGCTCGGTTACAACCCCCTCCACACTCCCGGTGATTGATGTAGTCAACTCTGTCACTGGCGACTCCGATCACCTCCGGCTCCCCGTGGATGTAGCCTTTGATCAGCAAGGCAATTTGTATGTCGTCGACAGTGCCAACCAGCGCATCCTGAAATTCGACCCCAACCTCCGCCTCCTAATAGCGTGGGGAGGCGACGGCACCAGTGACGGTGAATTCAACTTTATGGATGGCGTGGATGGCTATGGCGGCGTCGCTACTGATTCTCAGGGAAACGTCTACGTCGCCGACACCCATAACTCGCGTATCCAGAAGTTCTCAAGCGAAGGCCATTTCTTACTCCAGTGGGGAAGTGAAGGCACAGGCGAGGGCCAATTTCTAGCGCCGCTCGGAATCATCGTTGATCAACACGGCGATGTGTATGTCAGTGACTATGTACGGAATGACATTCAGAAGTTCGACAGTGCTGGGCGTTTTCTACTCAAATGGGGAAGCGCTGGCTCTGGCGATGGACAGTTCAATCAACTCTCCTATCTGGCCGTGGACAGTCGGAACAATCTTTATGTCGCCGATACCTACAATGATCGGATCCAGAAATTTGATGGGGAGGGTCATTTCCTCGCCAAATGGGGCAAGCTCGGGTTCAAAGAAGGCGAGTTCAATCGTCCCTACGGGGTTGCCGTGGATAGCCGTGACAACGTGTATGTCACTGAGTATAAAGGGAATCGCGTGCAAAAGTTTGACAGCACCGGGCGTTTTCTGCTGACGTGGGGCGCGTCTGGCAACCAAGAGTTGAGATTGCGTGAACCGAGCGGTTTGAAGGTGAGCCAAGACGGGAACATCTATGTGGCCGACTATGGCAATAATCAGATCCAAGTGTTTCGGGCAGCAACCCCTTAGCAGTAGGCAAATGAGCTTAAACGCTTCAAGGCAGCGCCCAACATTGCTTGAACCCGACTTGCTCCTCACTGCGATCGTGGCAAGCGGGTCATGCCTGCTTTGGGGAACTTTGGCCATCATTACTGTTCTCCCACCGGATATAATTTCTTGAGTTTATCCCTAGCATTCGGGATGGTGAAACGCCAATCAATTGCTATGCTTGGGCGTGTAATGAAACTCCATTTTTTGGTCAGGTACCGCGCTTACTGAGGCGAAAAAGCCATATAAAAGGCAGCCTGGCTTTTAATCGATTTTTAACTATCAAAAAAATTTTGATTAGGTACTAGGGTATAAGCAAGAATAATCACGGTTCTGGCGGTATAATCTATAGATCAATGGGTAATGGATTAGAAATCTTACTGCTGTTGATTGTATTTTATGCGGTGGTAGCCGTCTGGTTAGGACGCCGCTCGATCACCATGCCCATGTTTTTCCTGGCGATCGGGGCGATCACCGGAGCCGATGGGCTAGGTTGGATCAATATTTCGCCCGGTCCTGAAACAGTAAAAATATTATGTGAAATTACCCTGGCGCTCCTGCTGTTTGCTGATTCTTCCACACTGAACCTCCACCAGCTCAAGGACGATGCCGGGCTGCCAACCCGCTTGCTGGCCATCGCCCTGCCCCTGATCATCTTCCTGGGAGGCTTGCTGGCCTTCGCCCTCTTCCCACAAGAAGGGCTCGGATTTGCCTTGCTGATTGGGGCGATCCTGGCGCCGACGGATGCCGCCTTAGGCCTGCCAATTTTTACCAACCGGCGCGTCCCGGTGCGCATCCGCCGCGCTCTAAATGTCGAAAGCGGGCTCAATGATGGTATTGCCACACCTTTTGTCACCCTTTTCACTGCCCTGGCCGTAGCAGAGCTGAACCAAACTTTAACCGGTTGGTTTACTGAAGCGTTCATTGATATCGCGATTGCAGTAGCGGTCGGCACGGCCTTGGGCGTAGTTGGCGGATGGCTGTTTGCTTATGCGATGCGCAAGCGGCTTACCTCGCGTGCAACAGAGAATATCGGCATTATGACTCTGGCCCTGGCTATCTATTTCGGCTCGATCACCTTAGGCGGCAACGGCTTTATCGCTGCGTTTGTCGGCGGTTTGTTCTTCAGTTATATCACCCGTCACAGACAGCACCCTGGCCTGGAATTTACGGAGGCCACTGGCACCTTGCTGTCACTTTTTGTTTGGACGATTTTCGGCTCGATCCTTGTAATCCCCTTGTTTACTGCTTTCAATCCGCTGGCGCTTTTTTATGCAGTTTTAAGCCTGACTTCTGATCCGGATGATTCCGGTAGCGCTTTCGCTTATAGGGACTCATTTTCGCCGCGATACACAGATCCTGATGGGCTGGCTGGGTCCGCGCGGTCTGGCTTCGGTTGTGTTTACCCTGATCGCGTATGAATCATTCCATGAGTTTGCCCGCCCGCCCGAGAATCTTTTTGCAATCGCTGGCTGGACGATATTTCTGAGTGTGGTGCTGCACGGGTTTTCAGCGATGCCTCTGGCCCGCTGGTATGCCAACCGGCTGAAATCGGCGCCTACGACAATCCCAGAATTGCTGGAAGTGTCTGACCTGGTGAGGCCTCAAGATCGCCTGAGAGACCTGCACGATACGGCGGTTAGCCAGGCCGAACCAGGTCAAGAACCTTAGTAAGCTTGTGCGGTTCCCCCTTCCCGAAGGTTACTATCCCAGGCGTGCTTTGATTCGCCTGCACAAACGGGCATCATATCGACTGACGTCGCCACAACAACAGTCTCACTGTAGTAACGACGTCAGTCGTTGCATTTACGAGGGGGTGATCATAAAGGAGATGATGGCGCGGCAACTCCGGCCTGCAGCCCTTTAACTAGGTTCCTAGATCGGGCCTATCCAGGAATTCGACGGATTGTTCCTGGGCGCTGTGCAGCTCGAAGACGATCAGCTCGTTGCGGCCGCGTTTGAGCAGTGGAGCGGGGACATAGAGCGTTTTCTGTGGACCTCTGTCCCAGTAGCGCCCCAGGTTGAAGCCATTCAGCCAAACGACGCCCTTTGTCCAGCCGGGCAGCGCCAGGAAAGTGTCGGCGGGTTCATAGACTTCGAAGTAGGCGCGGAAGAAGGCCGGGTAGCTTGCTGCCGGAAGCGGATGGAAAACCAGAGCGCTCAAATCGTCCAGCGGCAGCGGGAAAGCCTCCCAGCCAAACAGATACTGGTCGGCGAAGGTCACCCCACCTAAGATTCCTTTGCGGTCGAGCAGGTCGGGTCCGAAGTTGACTCTACCCATGTTTTCCACCAGCAAATCAAGCCTTGCGCCCTCCGGCGGGACCGCGAAGGACGTATATTCGTCGCCGCTCTCCCGTTCCAACACAGCATGAGCTTGTCCATCCAGGAACAGTCAAGGCGCGATCATGCACCTGCCGGGCGTGGAAAATCGCCTCGGGGCGTGGGCCGCTGATCTGTGTGCGGTATAAGATGAAGCCATAATCCTGGTCGAGCGATTCCATCGAAGGGGGCGTCACGCTTGCGACCGGCTGGCTCAACCGCCGGAGCGAACTCGAACAACCCGGTGGTCTCAGCCATCTCCACCCTCCCATAGGCGTGTTTTCTTCCCGGTTCTGGGGGGATTGCCTCGGGAAGGTCGCAATATTTTTCAAGTACGCTTCGATAGGCGCTGAAACGTGGGGAC
This sequence comes from uncultured Chloroflexia bacterium, assembly GCA_963770655.1. GTDB lineage: Bacteria > Chloroflexota > Anaerolineae > Anaerolineales > UBA4823 > CAZAGA01. Next base: position 650,233 of record CAVYQO010000006.1, read on the forward strand.
GGGTCGCCGCACTCGTCGAGCGGGCAGGCATAATCGTAGCTGGTCACATCCGCCCGGTAGCCGCTCAATTCCTGGTTGGCGCCGTTCATGAAACCAAAATTGGTGCCACCGTGGAACATGTAAAAGTTTACCGAGGCCCCTGCGGCGAGGATCTCGTCCAGGGTATCCACCGAGCGCTGGATGGATTCGCTGCCGTCTTCGCTGAGGTGGTGCTGCTCGCCCCAATGGTCGAACCAACCCGACCAGAACTCCATCGCCATCAGCGGCCCTTCGGGCTGATATTCCCTCAGTTTCGCAAACGCAGCGGGGGCGTCGAAGGCAAAGTTGACGGTTTTAAATAACTCTGCCAGGCCGCCGCCCTGCAGGCTGCCATCACGCGGACCGTCCGAGGTGAACAGGAAGGAATCAATCCCATGCGCCCGCAGCCCATCGACCAGGCGGCGCAGGTAGACTTTGTCGTTTCCGTAGCTGCCATATTCATTTTCAACCTGGAAGGCAATAATCGCTCCACCGCGGTTCGATTGCAGCGGCGCCAGGCGCGGCAGCACGGATTCGAAAAAGCGATCCACGGCGGCCAGGTAGGGCGGATAAGCGCAGCGCACCTGCATGTGTGGATCTTTGAGCAGCCAGGAAGGCAGCCCGCCAAAATCCCATTCGGAGCAGATATATGGCCCCGGACGGACGATTACTTTTAGCCCGACCTCAGCCGCAGTTTCGATAAACTTGACCAGGTCGAGCCTCCCCTCATAGTGAAATTCGCCGGGGCGTGGCTCGTGCAGGTTCCAGGCGACGTAGGTTTCGACGGTGTTCAGCCCAAAGGCGCGCAATTTCTCAAGCCGGTCGCGCCAGTATTCGGGCACGACGCGGAAATAATGCATGGCGCCGGACAGAATGCGGAAAGGTTCACCATTAAGCAGGAACTGGTTGGTGGATGTGGTTAAGGCCATCTTTTCTCCTTTTATGCTGTTTGAGAGACGGGTATCTTTTCCAATTAACCATTGACCAGGTTGACTTTTTCATCCGTCAGGGCTTGCGCCTCTGCCATGGCTAACGCCCGCATTTTGATTGGGAAGCGGTTGTGCAGTGGGCTCAGTTTTGCACCCCAGCGACTTGGAAGCGTAAATATAATGTTGATCACGGGCCGCAGAAAACCAGCCATCCGGCTGGCCTCGGCCACTTCATCCAGCCCGGCGTCGTCCCAGCCGCCGGCCAGCGCATAAAAGAAGAAGAACACGGGCATGGCGGGCAGCAATCCAATGAAGAACAAGAGCACGCTCGAAATTTCATCACCCTGCCAGACGACCCTGGCAATAACGCTGAGAACGAAATATTGCGCACTGGCGGCGAGCAGTGGAGCTGCCAGCGTCTGCCAGAAATAAATCTTCTGCGGAAAACAGTATTTATCGGCAACGAAATAGGCCACCACGCCGCGGATCAGGATGCCTGTAAAATAAGCAATCACCAGAGCTTCAATCTGGAACCTGGCCAGCAGCACGATCAGCAAGCCGATGCGGATGGCCTGTTCGATCATGATCATTACCGCCCGCAGAAAGGGTCGATTGGACCCTAAGAAGATGGCATCGCCCAGCCAGCCAAAGAATTGAATCGAGCCAAAAATGGTGAGCGGTACTGCCAGGATGGCTGCCCGTTGAAATTCCACCCCTGAAGAACCGATGATGAATTTTGGGGCTACCACAAGCAGGACTGTGCCCAGCACAGCGCTGGTGATCGCGCCCCATTTATACGATTGCACGCTGTAATACTGGCTGAGCTTTTTATACCCACTGGAGAGCGCTTCGGAGATCGCCGGCATGATCCCGTCAAACAGGTTGGTGGAGACCGTAAAGGCCAGGAGGAAATTCCCGGCCAGGATCCAATTCCCCCAGGTTTCAGAATAATTGACCAGGCCTTTCTGTGTTACCCAAATCTCCACGGCGCTGCCAGCAGCCACCGTCAGGCCACCCAGCATCTCGAAGAAACCAAAGCGAAAGGTTTCTTTGATGATTGTCCAATCAAAATGAGCCATGAATAAGACGCTGGCCTTGTAACCTAACCGGCGGTAGAGCCACATCCCCAGTAGGAAATAACTTAATTCCAGGGCATAGGCCGCGGCTCCCAGCCCGATTACCCCGCCCATCGAGGCGCCCATCGCCGGATGAGCCTTGCCCCAGGCATAAAAAATCGGCACAAGGGCAATTTGGGTGATCACTGGCAGGACAATCGCCCAGGCTGCGTCGAGATAGCGGGCATAGTCGTTGCGCTGCAGACCATTGAGGGTCGTTCGGAAAACCCCGTAAAAACCGGGGATTTGAATCAATGTATGCACCACGATGCTCCAGGCAAACAAGGCATAGGGTGTGCGGACGATACCGAGGCTGGTTGCCATGACAACAATCGCCACCTGGAATGCACCCGATAAAGCCTGCCACCACAGGTAAACCTGGATGTATTTAAAACCACGTTGAGGATCCGAAACACGATATTGGCTCAAATATTTCATTGCAGCCACGGAGGTCCCCATATCGAAGAGTGCCCAGGTAAGGCCGAAAAACTGGGTTACCCGTCCCCACATACCCAGCGCCTGGGCGGATGGCAGGATGAATTGGGGCAGGATCAAATTTTGGTAGATAATCAACGGGATGAACAGGATGATCCCAATCCCCATCCCGACCAGCAGACCGGAGAGCGGCCTGTGGAAGCCTACCTTCTCCCAATGGGTAGAGGCTTCATTCAATTCGAACTTTCCCTTATCCGCTACGATCGTATCCAGCGCTTCCGGATGCGCCAGGCTGTAGCGCCTTACCCAAATGAAGGCGCCGAAGAATAGCGCCAGCTCGACTGCCAGGAAGATCAGCAAAGCGCTGCGGTCTTTGGCGTGCGGCACGGGGGAGGCCGGGTATGCCGAGAAAGACAGCGGCTCGGCTCCGGCTGCCCGTTCCACAAGATGATATATGAAGTAGTTGAAATATCCCCATTCCTGGATCTGAGGATTTGCCCCGCCGGCGAGCCACGGGGTGAGAACGAACACCCGGTCTTCGGCGCTGCTATCGGGGATAGAAATCCCTTTCCACAAAATGCCCTGGTTATTCTCGTAACCACGAACCAGGCCTTCTGCCCGTAAGTCCAATCCCTCGAGGCGCGAGCGCTCCCGCACCTGCGGTGCGCTGTTCCACACAATTTCCTCCAGCAGCGGGTCGCTCCCCTCCACAGCGCCGACCAGGCTGAGCGCTTCGTCCTCGCGGGTGAGCGTCACTGCTTCACCAAGCACGGTCTGGACATCTGCTTGGGAAGTATTTTCGCCCAGCGCAAGCACCAGCCCGGCCCCAGCTTGCACCCGCTCAGCGATGGCGCCCGGGTCTGGAATTTCACCATCCAATACCAGGACATCCGCTTGCGTCAGGTCGCTCACCAGCGTAATGGTACCGGCTTGCACGGCCAGGTCCAGCGCTGTTTTTACGCCGCCTGGTTCGCCGGCAAAGAAAACATTGACCGGTTCCGCTTCGATAACCGGAGTAGGCGCACAGGCTGAGAGGAGGATAGACAGGAAGAGGATCAGGAAGCCAATTTTTCGCATCTGTCTATCCCGAAACAATATCGCTGATTTCAAATTTAATCTTTCCGATATCACTTGTCGTCGCCGCAAGGCTGATTTTTTGTAAGCCTGCTGACAGCCTGTCACCGGAAACAGATACCTTGAGCGGCGCACCCATGCGGATGGCGATCGTGTTTTGGGTGGAAAGTTCAGCGCCTGAAACGCTTTTTTCTGGAAGGATCAAGGTAATCATTTCACCCGTGTAGTTTTTATCCCCCACGCTGATCGGGCCGATCCCAATTAACAGGGTCGAATTCGATGATGTTTTTTAGCGTAAATTCAAAACCCGTGTCTGTATTTTTGAGCGAGCCTTTAACATACATCTTGGCAAGCAGAAAAGATGGGATCATATGCAGCTCCTGAATATCAATCTTAGTTTCAATGTAACTATCCGCCGCGGGGCAATCGATATTTCGAATGCGCCGTTATTAAGTTCGATCATTTTCAGCGGATTTCCAAACAGATCACATAGGTGAGCGGTTTCAACGTTTGCCAACCCGTCCGAAATAGAGGCTGTTTGCTGAGATTCGCTGGCGTTGAAGAGCGTCACGAATGCACAGCCCTCTGGCGCTGTCCGCAGGCTGAGGAGGAGAACAGGCGGATCCGGCAAATGGAGCAGTGTTCCCGAAACCGGGAGCTGTACCTGAGCGGCTGGTTCGCCAAGATGCTGCACCAGGGGATGGGAGTTTTCCGCCTCGGCAGCCAACCTGTGGGCGCGTGACTCGTCAAACATGCCAGAATATGGCAGGAGGGTATAACGGGCTGTGACCACCCCAGGCTGCGCCCCTGGGAAGTTGGTCTCCCAGTAATTGTTGGTCACCCAACCTAACAGCATGGCGCGCTCAAGCGTAAACCCAGACTGGTTGTGTGCAAAATGGAAACCGCCAAGCTGGACCATCGGGTTTTCGGGTGTTGCGACCGTTATCCCTCGCTCGCCATCATTGAAATCCACCCAGCCTTGCACCGTAAAGTAGTCTCGGCACGAGCCTGGGATCTGATCCTGGCCCGGGCGGACAGGTATCCCTCCGACGTCGAAACGCGCCTGGGCATTCGGGAGGTTGAAGGGAAATAGCAGATAAGTTGCCTCTGGATGGATGTTCGTTCCCATGGCCCACTCAGACTGAAATTCGATCTGGTCGCCATCGTCGGGCAGCAGCACACGTTGGAAAATCTTACCAATCCCTGGATGCTCCAGGATTTGTTCAGCAACAATCGCAAACGGCAGGCGGTAGATTTGATGGAAAAGCACCCGGTCAGGGGCGGTGCGATTGGCCTGCCAGCCCGGATTCCAGCCGCGCATCGTCTCTGTCTCGGCTATCCAATGGATGTTGCACAGCAGCTTGCGTGGTTCGGGGGTTTCATGATCGGCTACTTCTTCATGCACAAAACCGTGCAGCGGGTACCCGGCGGATAAGTCCACCCACTCGTAGTTGAGCTGTTTATCAAATAGCGAGGTGATGCCCCCTTTCTGGTCATCGAAGGTAACCCGGAAGCGCTGGTTCTCGATGACTGCTTCGGCGCTCGTATCGGCGGAAACCATCTCGGTCAGCGCCTCCCAACTGATGAGGCGATAACCAAATCCAGGGATGGTCGTCGGGTTAAGCATCCAACCGATGCCACCATGAAAGCTGGTTTCGGCGCGGTCTGCAAAAAAGTCGCTGGGCTGGGTCATCCGCCCGATAAAGTGCCGGCTGGAGGTTGAGTCTTCGCTCAGGCCGCGTGGGATCAGCACATTTTTGGGGATGAAACCACTGATGCTGCGCTCCCATGGCAGCAGATTGAAAACCAGCAAGTCGGTAGGATCTTGCCGCGGGATATAGCGTGAGAAATCGGCCAGGGCATCCCTTTCAAGCAGCAAACTGAGCGAGCGTGCAGTGTAGACGAGGTTTTTCTTATGATTGTCCATTGCCAGCGAATCTTCAAGCTGTGGTTCGTTGGAGGCGGTATCAGCCCCCCAGGTGTGCTCATTGTACAGGTTGAGGTTATGCCAGGCCTGATCGCGATAGCGTGGAAAGCTGCGCTCCGACCAGGTTTTCATTCCAGCCTTTGGGAGGGCATCCAGCATGGGATACAGCGCATCGGCGCGAGCCAACCGGCTGCGGGTGGTGCGGGAAATACTGGTTTCCCTGGCCGATGAAATGCAGCCAAAATTCCAATAATCCGTCCAATCGCCGCGGATCGTCGCTAATTCAGCGAGATGATTTTTGAGGCGCGCCCAGAACATGCGCGGGGTGGCGCAGACAATAGACGGTGTCTGAGCGCTCGCATTCCAGCGGCGGGCGAACTCAGCGAAAGCACCCCAGGCGGTGCCGTTATCACCGTAGGGGTGAAAGCCTTCGAGGATAATGAACGGAAGTGGATAGCCAATTTTAGCGAGATAGGCTTCGATCTTTGGCAGCCATTCGAGCAGGACTTCATCGCTATCATCGGCAAGACCGAAATCGTTTGCTTTGGAATACTGCCAGCCGTTATGGGTTGGGATAACTCGCCCGCTTGGCGCTTGCCAGAGAAAGACATTGGGGCGTGGCTCGGGCGGGCCGCCAAAGTGGTGATTGATTGCCATACTAAAGCCTTCGATGCCTGCATCCAGAAGGATATCGGCCAACGGCCAATTTTGCCCATTGATGTCGCAGTTCATCGCGTAGCGGATGTCCAGCCCGAATTCGCGGCGCAGTCTATTAATTGGCTGAAGCGATTCGATCAATTGGGCAGTGTTCAGCAAGGGGGTGTTGTTGGTCTGCATCGCCATTACTTCAAGCAGACCAGCCTTGTCAGCGGCGATGAGTTTATCGATTTCATGCGGGAGGGCGGTCTCTAACCAGGCTGCCAGGCCGCAGGTAGTTTCCACGGTCCAGCGGAAGCGGCTGTCGGCGGGAAAATCGCGATATTGATCGATCAGGCGCAGAGCATCATCAATAAAACGATACTGCATCTCCCAAAAAATAGGCTGGTCATTGGTGAAACCGATGTCGGTGTGGGTATGGTGAATAACGTAAATGGTATCGAGATGCATCTGGTTTACTCGGTATTTAATTTTTGGTAGAGAAGAAGTGTACGTGTGTATGCTTGATGATAGGATAATGGAGGATCGAGGCGCTGTCAAATGAATTCATCCTGGTTGCTGTTTCAGCAGTTTATACATCAGCTATAATACAATTAGCGATGCATGCCAATCATCCACTTTCCGATAATGATCCACCTTATATTAAATTGAAATCGAAAACAGTCCTACGTTATTTCGTCGAAATCGTTGTTCTGGCAGTTGTTTATCACCTGGCTGCACGGGTCGGCTTGCAGATGGCCTACGTACAGCAGAACACATCCCCCGTTTGGCCGCCATCGGGCATTGCCCTGGCGGCGCTTTTAATCTTTGGCATCCGCGACTGGCCTGGCATAACCCTGGGTGTCGTTATTGGCTCGCTGCTCACCGGGGCGCCGCCAGGCCTGGCGGTGGGCTTTGGGATTGCCAACACACTAGAGGCATTGATCGGAGCCACCATCCTTACCCGCTGGATCCGGTTTGACCGTAGGATCAATCATGTGCGGGATGTGGGCGGTCTGGTTTTTGCTGCCGCCTGCGGGACATTGGTCAGCGCCACGCTCGGCGTCGCCACCCTGACTTTATTCCAGCATATCCCGCTTGCAGCCTTTCCAACGCTGTGGATTACCTGGTTTGTTGGCAACCTGCTCGGTTGCCTGGTCGTTACTCCGCTCATCCTGACCTGGGCTTATGATTTTCCTCGCCGCTGGTCAACGGCGCGAAAAGTTGAAGTCGCTCATTTTCCTGGCGCTCCTGGTCCTTGTCTCTTTATTTGTGTTCGTGAATCCTTCCGGCGCTGGAGCATTACATCAAGCGCTGATCTACCTCATCTTTCCCTTTGCGATCTGGGCTGCCCTGCGCTTGGATCAGGTCGGTGCTTCCAGCACGGTGTTCATTGTTTCAGGCATCGCCATTTGGGGCACGATCCACGAAGTGGGACCTTTCGCGGATATGCCCGTCAACGACAGCCTGATCTTGCTCCAAACCTTTACCGGGGTGTTAGCCCTGATCTCCCTTACCTTAGCAGCCTCTGCGTCCGAGCAGCGTCGAGCAAAGGAAACGCTCCGGAACCAGGTGGATGAGCTTGCAGCGCTGAATGACGCCTCCAGGCTGTTCCTGGAAAACACAGAAAAGCAAACGCTTGCGGACACCATCTGCCGATTGGCGGTTGACCGTTTTGGTCTGCTTGCCGTGTGGATCAATCCGATTCCTATTGATGAAAAACTTGTTAGCCCGTTAGCGGCATATCCGGCCTATTTGAGATTGAATGGACAGCTTGCGGAGCTTCACACTCGCCTCCCCGGGCTCCGCCAGCGCATCTTGGATGCGGAGCGAACCGGGGTTGCTGGTGTGTTTCACGATAAATTATCCTTTCAGCCAGTGGATGCTGGAGTATCGGTAGGGAAAGCGCTGAGCTCATTTGCGTTCTTCCCGCTGCTTTATGGAAAAGAACAGACTGGCATTCTGATCGTCGCCAGCGACACGCTGGAAAGTTTTTCCGAGGAGCAGATGCTCCTATTTCAATCCTACGCCAACCTGGCCGCGATTGCGATCCAGAATTCATGGCTCTTCGCCCAGGTGCGCTGGGGAAACGAGCAGCTCCATGCGTTGTCCCACCGCCTGATCGAGGTTCAAGAAGCAGAACGGATGCACCTCTCGCGCGAGCTGCACGACGAATCGGGTCAAGCTTTGGCCGGTTTGATGATGAATTTGGGATTGTTAGAAAGGGACGCCGAATCGCCTGATCTGGTTCGCGCCCATGCCGCCGAGCTCAAGCGAATCACAGCCGAAGTCCTGGATAACCTGCATTCGTTGGCCGTAAAACTGCGCCCGGCTAGCCTGGACCATCTCGGTCTGGTCACCGCCCTTGAGCAGTACATCCAGGAATTCAATCGCCAATATCATCTTGACGTGCAATTTGAAACAGTCGGTATCGATGATATCGCGCCTGCCAGTGGAGCTTGAGTCAGCCCTGTTTCGCATTGTCCAGGAATCTCTGACCAATGTATCGCTGCATGCTCATGCAACGCAGGTAGACGTGCTCCTGAATCCGCCGCAATGGGGTGGTGGTGCTGACGATTGAAGATAACGGGGTCGGATTTAACCCAAACCAAGCGGACAGGGAAGCCAGGTTAGGCTTGTTCGGAATGCGCGAACGGGTGGAGATGTTATCCGGTAAGTTAATCGTTGAGAGCGCCCCTGGTAAGGGGACCGTGATCTCAGTGGAGGCGCCCTATGGCGACCCGCGTCCTAATCGCCGATGATCATGCCATCGTCCGCGCCGGCTTGCGCGCTCTTCTGAAGGGCGAAGCCGGCCTGGAATTGGTTGGCGAAGCTTCTGGCGGGGAAGAGGCTCTGCGCCTTGTTGAAGAACTCAAACCAGACATATTGGTATTGGATTTGAGCATGCCTGGGATGGACGGAATCCAGGTGACAAAACGCATCCATGCTGCTGCGCCGCAGATCCGTATCCTGATCCTGACAGTTCATGAAGATGAGGCCTTGTTGCGCGAAGCGATCCGCTCCGGTGCAGCAGGTTATATCCTGAAGCATGCCGCTGAAGAGGAATTGATCTCAGCGATCAACATGGTCCAACTGGGAGATATTTACATCCACCCCAGGCTGGTCCGTTCGCTCCTGGTCGAGCCGCCAAAACAAATTCCGGCCCCCTCTATCCCACAGAAATTGCTTACCCCGCGAGAGCTGGATGTGCTGAATTGTGTCGTCCAGGGTTATACAAACCGCCAAATCGCCCAGGAGTTATCGCTCAGCATCCGGACAGTAGAAGGCTACCGCGCGAATATGACTGAAAAACTGGGGTTACACAGCCGTGCAGAATTGGTCCGTTATGCCCGCGAGCACGGATTGCTGGACACAAATTCAGGATAAGTTTTCTGGCTTCACTGTTACGCCTGTCCGCTTAGAGACCCCGTGATTTCTACGGGGTCTCATTGTTATTTGCTAGCGTATTCACTACGGGATGTACCCTGGCTAAAAACCCCGAATAAGTACGCTAGTTTCACTTTGTGTTTCTTTGTACAATCAGAAGAGTTCGAAACAGAGCTTGGGTTGGATTGCTCTTACCCTGTAAGGAGGCTGAAATCGCTTTTATGGAGCCAGACATTGGTTCTCTTTCATTAGACCATCATACCGAGTTGGAATCCGAATCGAGCCGTGGGCCGCTGTTAACCCTACGGGGTATTACCAAACGTTTCCCTCTGGTGTTGGCTAACCATCTCATTGATCTGGATATTTATCGCGGGGAAATCCATGCCCTGTTGGGAGAAAATGGGGCCGGAAAAAGCACGCTAATGAAAATCCTGTATGGTTTTTACCGGTCAGATTCTGGCGTGGTAACGGTTAACAACCAGGTGGTAGAAATCCATTCGCCGGCCGAGGCGCGTAAACTGGGAATCGGGATGCTCTTCCAGGATTTCAGCTTGATCCCTGCCATGAGTGTTATAGAAAACATTGCCCTCTTCCTCGAAGATTTAAAAATGGTGACCAATAACCGCCAGGTGGATCTTCGAATCCAGGAGCTTGCCGCCCGGTATAACTTACAGGTGCGCTCGCGTATAAAAGTAGCCGAGCTTTCGATTGGCGAGCAGCAGAAGGTGGAAATCCTGAAACTGCTGCTGTCCGGGGCAAAGGTCCTGATTCTGGATGAACCTACCCGGGTGCTGGCGCCGCATGAGGTGGCTGCCTTGTATAAGGTATTGGATAACCTGCGCGCCGACGGTTACGCCATCATCCTCATCACTCATAAAATGAATGAAGTGTTAGCTTGCGCTGACCGGATCACAATCCTCAGGGGAGGTTGTGTTGCCGGTTCCATGCTCAGATCAGAAGCTAGTGAGACAAAACTGGTAACTCTGATGTTTGGCAAGGAAATGCCTGGTTTGACCAGGCTGCACAAGGCAGCAAGCGATGAACAGTTAGCGCCAGTTTTTGAGCTGAGCGGAGTCAATACGCATGGCGAAGGCGCAGAAACCAGTCTGGTCGATATTAACCTGAAGATTTTCCCAGGGGAGATCGTGGGCGTGGCAGGCGTCTCGGGCAATGGCCAGAAAGAGTTGGGTGACCTGGTGCTCGGGATGATCTCCTGTTCAAGTGGTGAAAAGTTTCTGTTTGGGAAAAAGGCCACCCGCCTCTCCATCCGCGAAATTCGCCGCCAGGGGGTTGGGTTCGTCCCTGAAAATCCGCTGGTGATGGCTTCTGTACCCTGGATGACCGTCCTTGAGAATATGGCTCTCACCCGTCCGTGGCGTTATGCGGCCAGGAAAGGATTATCGATGGATTGGGGCTCTGTTCGAAAGGACACCCAGTCTGGTCTGGAAAAGATGGCCTATAAATTACCCTTGTATGCTCTGGCGAGATCCCTCTCCGGTGGAAACCTTCAGCGGATGGTGATTATCCGCGAGCTCGGGTTGGAACCGCGCTTTATCATTGCTTCGTACATGACCCGCGGCCTAGACGTTCAGAGCACTATCGCAGCCCGTCAAGCCCTTCTGGATGCTCGTCAGGCTGGAGCCGGGGTACTTTTGATATCTGAAGATTTGGAGGAGTTATTCACTTTGAGCGATCGTCTGATCGTCCTGTATGGGGGTCGGATCGTAGGCATTTTCCGGCCGGAAGAGACCGATATTTACCAATTGGGTTACCTGATGACAGGAGCGAGTGTCGAAAATGGCGCAATCCGCTGAAACTCCTAAACGAACAACCTTATTGAGTAACAAAACGGTCGCTGCCATACTGCGCTATATCCTGATGCTCCTCCTGGCGCTGGGGATTTTTGGAGTCATCCTGGCCTTTTCAGGCAAGAACCCATTCCAGGCTATTTTCGATATTTTTCGATCAACACTGGGCAGCACCTACGGTTTTTCAGAAGTGATTGTTGCTATGGTTCCCATGATCATCACTGCTGTGGCGGTAGCAATTCCCTCGCGTATTGGATTAATAAACGTCGGCGTCGAAGGCCAGCTCTACATGGGCGCCTGCCTGGCTACCTGGGGGGCGCTTACCTTCTCCCACTTACCCGCTTGGATATTACTGCCGCTGCTGGTTCTGCTAGGGATGCTCGGAGGGGCGCTCTGGGCTTTTATCCCCGGTTTCCTCAAGGCAATCGGGCTGGTTAACGAAACGATCACTGCGCTCCTGTTGAACCTGGTGGCAGTGAATATCACCGCATTCTTAATCTTTGGGTTTTGGCATGGACCCATGGATACCAACAAGACCGCTAACTTTGTTCCGGCAGCGCGCTTGCCTGCCTTTTTGGGAACGCGCATCGATCTGAGCCTGGTTATCGCTCTGGCGCTGCTGTTGCTCTATTGGTATCTGATGAAGTATTCTCGGTGGGGGTTGGAAATGCGCGCCATCGGCGGCAATCCGCAGGCAGCCCGGCGCAACGGAATACCTGTAAAGGCCTATTTGGTGATCGGGATGTCTTTGGGTGGGGCGGTTGCAGGTTTGGCCGGGATGACCCTCGTTTCCGGTTTCTATGGCCTGCTGCTGGCCAATTTCTCCACCGGTTACGGCTATATGGGTTTTCTGATCAGTTGGCTTTCCTTCGGTAATCCAGTTGGTATTTTGCTCGTCTCTTTCCTGGTATCTGTTATTACCACCGGTGGGAACCTCTTACAGCTCACGCAGGGGGTGCCGTATGCGGTTATCAACATCCTGTTGGCGCTGTCTCTTTATATCGTGCTTGCCCGTCCCAAATTCTTTAAGGAAGCGAAACCATGACCTTGTTAGCTATTCTTGGCGTCATCTCCAGCGCTATTTACTCCGGCACTTCTCTGTTATACGCAACCCTGGGAGAAGTTGTGGGTGAACGATCCGGGATTGTAAACCTGGGATTGGAAGGGGTATTACTGGTCAGTGCAGCCAGCGGCGTAGCCATCGCCAGCATGACGGGCAACCCCTACCTGGGTATCCTGGCGGCGATGTTGGCTGGTGGGCTGATGAACCTTATGTTTGGCTACCTGGTCATTACCCGTAAAGCCAACCAGCTCGCCAGTGGGCTTACTATGATGTTTTTTGGGTTTGGTTTGAGCGCTCTTATCGGTAAGGATTTTGTCGGTGTACGGATCGTTGCTCTGCCCAAGCTGCTCCTTCCTGGCCTTTCGGGTTTGCCAAAATTATATACATCGTTATTTAAATTTGACTATTTAATACTTCTCGTCGTCCCAATAGCCTTCCTGATGTGGTGGCTGTTGTTTCGTACTCGCTGGGGTTTGGGCTTACGGGCGGTGGGAGAAAATGCGGACATTGCATTTGCTTCGGGCCGAAATCCTTATTGGATACGCTACCAGGCGCTATTTCTGAGCGGGCTCCTGGCTGGCATGGGAGCCGCGCACCTGGCGATTGTCTACACGCGGAGCTGGACCCAATATATGACCGGCGGCATCGGTTTTATAGCCGTGGCACTGGTGATTTTCTCGAAATGGCACCCACTACGGGCAATTGTTGGGGTATTGCTCTTCAGTGGAGCAGTCGCCTTTCAGCTTTTGCTGCAGGCGAGCGGGCTGCAGGTATCGCCATTCTTGCTGAATACAATCCCGTATGTTTTAACCATTATCGTTCTCATCGCCTGGGGCGGTAATCGCAAGCAATCTGCGCCTGCCAGCCTCGGGCGGGTCTATCAAGGTACAGAGTAGGAGGAAAACCGATCCCGAAAGAAGTCCACTGAAAAAACCAAACCCAAAATGAACACTAAACCGATCCTAGGCTACCAGAAAATCAAGGAGAAGAACATGAAACACAAATTTTATCTCGTTATTGTGATTGCCCTGTTCGCAGTGCTGCTGCTCACTGCCTGCGCTGCGCCTGCAGCCCCAACCCAGGCCCCCGAACCAACGAAAGCTACGGTTGCTGAAAAACCTGCGGAGGTTCCCCCAACGCAAGCACCGGAGCCAACAGCAGTACCGCCGACGGAAGCGCCGGCTGTCGCGCCTACAGCCGAAGGGCCTTGTCTGACTGTTGGGGCGCTCTACGGCGGCCCAATGAACGATGCGGGTTACAACCAGGCGATGCATGAGAGCATGGTTCAAATGCAGGAGAATATCGCCTGCGTAAAGCTCATCGAGGCCGAAAATGTACCCGATGAGGCCGGCGCAAAGACGACGATGGAAAACATGATCCAGCAGGGTGCGAAGTTGATTTTTGCAACAGCCTTCAATCATCAGAACCCAGCTTACGAGTTGGCGCAGACACATAAAGATGTGATCTTCGAGCACGCCGGTGGTTGGATGATGGGCGACAACTTTGCAAACTACTTTGGAGCGCCGCCGAATTCCTGGTATGCGATGGGTGTGGCGGCTGGATTGATGACCGAATCGAATAAATTGGGATTTGTTGCTGCTTTCCCATTGGGCTGGACAACCACCTTCATCAACGCCTTTACCTTGGGCGCCCAATCGGTGAACCCGGATGTCGAAACCACTGTCGCTTACACCTTCAATTGGGGCGACCGCGCCAAGGAAGCCGATGCGACGAACTCACTGATCAACCAGGGAGCCGATGTGATCACGATGCACGTCGATTCCCCTTCTACGGTGATTTCCACCGCTGAGGAGCGCGGCGCTTATTCAATCGGCTTCCAAGATCTGGCAGCCCAGCAGTTCGCCCCCGAAAATTGGCTCACCGGCACCGGCTTCACACTCGGTGACAAGGTGACCTGGCTTACATCGACCGTTCTCGATGGAACTTGGAAACCGATCTTTTTGCGCTGCGGCGTAGCAGATGGCTGCATCACCATTGCTCCGTTTGGCCCTAAAGTGCCTCAGGAAGTTCAGGACAAGGTACTCCAGGCGATCAAAGACGCAGATGAAGGTAAAATCGTGGTCTTTGCCGGGCCGATTAAGGATCAGGCTGGAGAAGTTAAAATTGCCGAAGGCGAAACCCTGTCGGACGAGATGATGAGCTCCCTGGATTGGTTTGTGCAGGGCGTGGTCGGCTCGCCCAAATAAACCTGGTTGGGGTTAATACACTGATACGACTCTGGTAGGCTGGTAATTTTGACGCCTACCGGAGTCCAGGCAGCAGACACGTAAGTCCACACCCGGCGACTCATGGGTTCGCCCCTACGGTCGAATTTTGAAAGGACCACCAATGGATATCAAACAAAAGATTGAGCTCGCAAATGCAGAAGCGGCAAACAGGCTGATCCAGGGAGATCCTGTGCTTGTCGATATTGCCCCTGCCGGAGAGGTTGTCCCTGGATTGCAGGGCAAAATGATCACCCACGCCGGCCCGCCAATTGAATGGCAGCGGATGTGCGGTGCGCAGCGCGGCGCAATTATTGGCATGACACTCTTCGAGGGCTGGGCGAAAACAGTCGAAGAGGCAGAAACTATTCTCGGGCGCGGTGAAGTCCGCCTGGAGCCCAATCATGACCACCAGGCAGTCGGTCCGATGGCTGGAACGATCTCCCCTTCATTGCCGGTATTCGTCGTTCGAAAATAAAGCTTTTGGAAACCGGGCTTACTGTCGCAACGTAGAGGGTATGCAGCAGTTTGGCGACTATTCGGAGAATGCCATTAATGGCTTGCGTTTTTGGCGCGATACAGCGGCGCCGGCGATGCGCCGCGGGGTTCAACAAGCTGGTGGGATCAATCTCAAGCCCATCATCACCCAGGCGCTGCAGATGGGCGACGAGCTGCATAACCGCCACACGGCGGCTTCCAGCTTGAGCGCTAATGCGCTCTCGATTCCGATGATTCTTGCTGGAGTCCCTCAACCTGATTTGCTCAAAACCTTGGGTTATTTGATTGGACACAACCTGCATTTCCTCGGTATAGCCATGGCTTGTGGAAAAGCCATCGCCGACCCGGCCTGCCAGATCGAATACTCAACAGTGGTGACCGCTATGTGCCGTAACGGCGTAGAGTTTGGTATCCGCGTAAGCGGTCTGGGAGATGAGTGGTTCACGGCGCCTTCGCCCCGCGTGGATGGCCTATTTGTCCCTGGTTATAAAGATGAAGATGCTGGGCTGGATATGGGCGACTCAGCAATTGCCGAGACCGTGGGCTGGGGTGGTTTTGTCCTGGGCGGCGCGCCTGGTATTTTGACCTTGGTGGGCGGCACGCCAGAACAAGCGCTGGCTTACAGCCGTGAGATGTGGAATATTACCGTTACGCGCCACCCACAATATGTGATGCCTGCCTTGAACTTCGAAGGCGCTGCGCTGGGTATCGATATTCGCAAGGTGGTCCAGACAGGGATCACGCCGATCATCGATACCGCCATTGCACACAAAGACCCAGGCTACCCGAAGATCGGCGGCGGGTTGGTCAGAGCGCCTTTGGAGTGCTTTAAGAAGGCGTTAGCCCGCTATGGCCAGAAATATGCTGGTAAATAACGACTATAAAGGTGACCGGGTATGGCTGCAGGATATGTGATCCGGAAGAACCAGTACTATGATTCTGTATTTTTGATGCAGGTTGCCAAAACATTATTGGAAGAACCTGGAGTCCAGGAGTGCGCAGTGTTAATGGCAACCGACGCCAACAAAGAGCTCCTCGCCGATCTTGGGTTCAACTCGCCGGAAGTGATCGGCGCTACTGCCAATGACCTGGTGATTGGCATCCTGGCAGACGACGTTTCTCGGATAAATCTGTTGCTGGCTGAGATGGATGTACGCTTGACCAGCCGCCCGCGGAGCGAAGGAGCGCAATCGCAAGAACGCCTATACCGCTCTGTTGAAGACGCTTCGCTGGCTTATCCAGAATCCAACCTGGTGGTTATTACGGTGCCGGGCGCGTATGCTGCCCGCGAAGCGCGTAAGGCGTTGGAGCTTGGAAAGCATGTATTCCTATTTAGTGACAATGTCCCATTGGAGCAGGAAGTAGAGCTCAAACAACTGGCAAAAGCTCGCCGCCGGTTGGTGATGGGTCCAGGGTGCGGCACCAGCTTGATCGGTGGGATCGGGATTGGCTTCGCCAATCACGTCCGTCGAGGGGCGGTGGGGGTGGTCGGCGCTTCTGGCACCGGAATCCAGGAATTCACTAGCTTGATCCATCAGGCCGGCAGTGGAATTTCCCATGCAATCGGCACTGGCAGTCACGATTTGCTGGATGCTGTGGGCGGGATAACGACCCTCATGGGGCTGGACATCCTGGAAGCCGACCCTTCAACCGAGGTAATCGCCCTGATATCAAAGCCTTCTGGGGCGGAGACGTTGGCGATCCTACAGGATCGAATCCGTAAAATCCAAAAGCCAGTAGTCGGATGTCTGCTCGGGTTACACCAGATCCTGGACTGCGGGCCCAATTTCTACCAGGTTAGCACGATAGATCAGGCTGTGGTGGAGGCGTCGCGTCTCGTGGGTGCGAGCGAAGGCACAGGATTCCTTCGTCAAAGCCAGGTGGATCGCCATATAATCGAACGAGAAATTCAAAGCTGGCGACCGGAGCAGCGCTACTTGCGAGGATTATTTTCCGGTGGGACATTTTGCTACCAGGCGCAGCAGGTGCTTCAAAGCGCTGGTATCCCGGTCTACTCCAATAGCCCGCTGGATTCTCGCTATCAACTGAAACATCCTGAAGAAAGCCTGGAGCATAGCATCCTCGACTTAGGGGACGATACCTTTACCCAGGGTAAGCCTCATCCAATGATCGATGCCCGCGAAAGATTTAAGCGTATCTTGAAGGAAGCAGACGATCCCGAAATCGCGATCTTGCTGCTCGACTTCGTCCTGGGAGAAATGTCATCTATGGATCCCGTTGGAGATCTCATCGAGGCAATTCGGCTGGCGAAAACAAAGGTTGAGCGGCGCGGGGGCCGCCTGACTGTGGTGGCTTCTGTGTGCGGCACAGAACAAGATCCGCAAAATCTAGAGAAGCAGAAGGCGAGCCTGCACGAGGCCGGGGTATTTCTCCTGCCCAGCAATGCATTAGCCGCAGGGTTGTGCCGCGATCTGCTCCAAGAGGCGGGAGGACGCTAAGATGGATGAAATGATGGACCTTTTTGACGGCGTTATCGTTGCCATCAACGTGGGCATTCAAGACTTCGGAATTGCCCTGGAAACGCAGAATATCCAGGTAGTCTATGTCGAATGGAGCCCACCGGCAGGAGGCGATCAGGAGATGATCGATTTACTTGACCAGTTGTTGTAACTGGCAAAACTATTGAGGGAAGATGAAGAAAAGACACCAAATCCGGTGTCTTTTTTTATAACAGCGGGTCTTAGATTCGAACTGGGGACCTTCGGAGTCAATGGAGGTAAAAATAACGTGATAAGCCTAATCTTATTTCACTCCTCATAATCAATCATGATAAAAAAGGGAAATAAAAAACACACGTACAATTTTTGTCAATATAATATGTATGCAAAACATTGACAATAAATGGAAAATATGCTATTATCTTTTTTTATAGCAAGTAAAAAGAGGAGGCTTATGGCAACATCAAAATCATTGAATGCCCTGGTGATCGGCGCTGGCATCGGTGGGATTGCAATCGCAGCGCGGTTAGCTAAGCAAGGGTATCAGGTTACCGTGGTAGAGAAAAATTCACAGCCCGGCGGTCGCTGCGGTAGGCTCCTCAAAGACGGTCACCGGTTCGACACCGGCCCGACCTTATTCCTGATGCCCGAGGTCTTCGCCGAAACCTACACTGCTTTAGGGCAGCATATGGAAGATCACTTGAGCCTTCAGCGGGTCGACCCTACTTACCAGATACGGTTTACCGATGGCTTGGAAATGCTCATGACGGCAGACCTTAATCAGATGAAAACGCAGTTCGAAGCCATCCAACCGGACAGCTTTGGGGGATATTTAGCCTATTTAAACGAAGGTCACCGACATTACACGATCAGCTTGAAGCGTTTTGTTGGACGTAACTTTTACAGCTATTTTGATTACTTCAGTCCGGCTAATCTGCCTCTCCTGTTTCAGCTAAAGGCCTTACAGAAACATTACCAGAATTTAGGCAATTATTTCACGGATCCCCATCTTAAAGCTGCACTCACCTTCCAGAATATGTACCTGGGTTTAAGCCCATTTGACGCTCCCGCCACATACTCACTGCTCCAATATACTGAATTAGCGGACGGGGTTTGGTTTCCGGTGGGCGGGATGTATCGTATCATTGAAAGCCTGGTCAGCATTGCAGAGTCTCTGGGCGTACAATTTCTCTACAATGCTCCGGCAGAGGCGATTGAGGTGAGTGGCGACCGGGCGACCGGTGTGCGGCTCAGTGATGGACGCCGCTTTACTGCCGACGTAATCGTCGCCAATGCAGACCTGCCTTACGTTTATCTAAATCTTTTACCAGAATCAGCTTTGGGTCACAAGCTAGAAAATGGGAGGTATACCTGCGGGTCGATTACCTTCTATTGGGGCGTTAATAAAATCTATCCTCAGCTAGGAACCCATAATGTTTTCCTTTCAACGGATTACCGCCTTAGCTTCGATCGTATTTTCCGTGACCATACCCTCCCGGATGATCCCAGCTTCTATATTCATGCCCCGGGGCGCATTGACCCTTCCGCGGCACCCGATGGGCAGGATACCCTCATGGCGCTTGTCCCAGTCGGTCATCTGGATAAGAATACACCTCAAGATATGGATGCTTTGGTTGATAAGGCCCGCTCCACCATGTTCAATCGCTTATCTGAGATTGGCATCACTGATCTCGAGCAAAATACCAAATTTGAAATCGTTTATTCACCAAAGGCCTGGCAAAGCCTGTACAATCTCGTTCATGGAGCAGCCTTTGGATTAAGTCACGACTTCTGGCAGGTTGGATACCTGAGACCGAAAAACCGCCACCAGCAATACCGCAACCTTTACTTTGTGGGCGCCAGCACACACCCAGGCACCGGTCTGCCAATCGTCTTGCTCTCAGCAAAGCTGACTTCCGAACGTATTTTCAAGGACCGGCAGTCTTTTTGACCAAATGAAATACCATCACCGCTTTCAGGTTAAGGCGCCTCTCTCGGAAGTGGCAGCTTTTCACCGCTTGCCTGACAGTATGGGTGCGATTAGCCCGCCTCCCATTCGAGTTGAATCCCACCGGGCGCCATCGGAATTATCCGATGGCGCGGAGATGGAATTTACGCTGCACTTCGGACCGGTACACCTGCCCTGGCTTGCCCGCATGGAGAATGTGTCTGATACTGGTTTTACCGACCGGCAAGTGCATGGCCCATTTGAAGAATGGAGCCACCAGCACATTTTCAACCAGATGGGTGCGGATGTTACCGAGGTAATCGATCAGGTGACCGCTCAAGTAAAGCGGTCCCTGGGTGGGTATATCGTGGGATGGACGATGTGGCTGGGAATGCCGTTCTTATTCGCTTACCGAGGCTGGAAAACCCGCACCTTGTTGGAGAGGTAGCTCGATGAAACCCAGGAATCGGGTGGGAGAGTCGATCCCATGCCTCGCTGGGGAAGAACGCTGGGATCCATACCGGCGGGTGTTTGGCGAGGGCGATTTGAATTTCTAGAGCCGGCAGGAGCAGACTACAACCTAAATCTGGGACCTGGCAATGCACCCGCCATCCTTGCCTCCCCAATCCCCAAAGGATATGTCATGACACTCTTAAACCCTCCCACCTTGACAGCTCAAAACGCCCGTTCTACATTGCGCGCCCTGCAAACTCACAGGAGCTTGCTGCTGGCGATGAAAGCCATGCGAGATGAATTGGGCAATGTATTTTCATTGTCCTTCCCGGGATTTAAGGCTATTGTCCTATCAGGTCCCGAGGCAGCTCATTTCACATACGTGCGGGCACGCAACTCCCTGCAGTATCGCACAGAAGATGACCCCGTGACCGGTCTTTTACGGCACGGCTTGCTTGTTGAGGATGGTGAAAGCCATGATGCCTTGCGGCATAGTATGCTGCCCTCCCTGCACCGCAACAAGGTAGAAGACTATTTTGAGGCGTTTATTCGCAGAACCGACCAGATCTGTGATACCTGGAACCTCGATCAGCCTTTGGATATGCTTGTCGAAATGCGACGCGTGGCTTTACTGATTCTGATGGAAACACTCTTTAACGAAGACATGACCTCGGATATGGATCGATTGTGGAAGTCAATCATGGCCACCCTTAAATACATTTCCCCTGGAACCTGGCTCGTCTGGCGGAATGTTCCTCGTCCTGGCTATAAAGCGAAGATACGCGAGCTGGATGAGTATCTTTATGGATTGATCGCAGCCCATAGGCAAGATAATCAACCAGGAAACAACTTGCTCCAACACCTTATCGACTCTGGCATGAGCGATGCGTTAATCCGTGACCAGGTATTGACCATGTTGATCGCTGGCCATGATACCAGCACCGCGTTGCTTAGCTGGGCCATTTACCTGCTCTCCTCTCACCCCCAAGCCATGCAGCAGGCACAGGAGGAAGTCGATTCTGTTTTACAAGGCCAGATGCCGACCCACACTCGGATGGGAAGCCTGGTCTATCTTGAGCAAGTAATCAACGAAACTTTACGCTTGTATCCCCCAATTCATGTGAACAACCGTCGTGTGGTGGAGGATTTGGAGTTCCAAGGTTACCGCATCCCTTCCGGTTACCGGTTGATGTTTTCAATCTATCTGAGCCATCATGATAATAACATTTGGCAAAATGCTGAACAATTTGATCCTTCTCGTTTTGCACCGGGCGTCAAACATCCACCTTACACTTTTATACCCTTTGGA
The DNA here is from genome assembly GCA_963770655.1 of uncultured Chloroflexia bacterium. Classification (GTDB taxonomy): domain Bacteria; phylum Chloroflexota; class Anaerolineae; order Anaerolineales; family UBA4823; genus CAZAGA01. Next base: position 671,517 of record CAVYQO010000006.1, read on the forward strand.
GGTGGTCCACGCAACTGTATTGGCGCAGCATTTGCCCAGGTTGAGGCAAAAGCAGTGCTGTCACGTCTTCTCCAGCGTTATAACTTTACCTTGCTACACCCTGACGTCCACCTGTACATGGGAGCGACCCTCGAACCCCATCCTGGCGTGATCGTCAAGGTTACCCCACGGCGATGATCGATTATGATTTTGTCATCCTGGGTGGAGGCGCATCCGGGTTAAGCCTGGCATTGGCGCTGGCGCAAAGCTCATTAGGGACTCGTTCGATACTCCTGGTTGAAAAAGATTCGAAAGATCGCAATGATCGTACATGGTGCTATTGGATCCGCCAAGACACTCCCCTAGACGAAATCTGCTATAAGGTGTGGCATAACATTCGTTTTACCAGCGATGAAACCGACCTAAAAATCGCTCTCGAACCTTATCGTTACCAGATGATTAGGGGTATAGACTTTTATAACTATATGCGCCGGGAATTGACCCAATTCCCAAACGTAAAATTCCTGACCGGAACAGTGGAAGGCTGGGAGGATGGAGAAGAAAGAGCCCGGGTACGGGTAGATGGCGAGGTTTTCCAGGCAACCTGGGTGTTTGACAGCCGCCTTACCCAGGCGGATATCATTCCTAAACCAGCCAAATACCACTATCTAAAACAACACTTCAAGGGCTGGGAGATCGAGACCGACTCTCCTGTTTTCGATCCGGATACTGCAACCTTGTTCGATCTACGCACGAAGCAAAGCAGCGGATTGAGCTTTTTATACATCTTGCCATTGAGCCATTCCAGAGCTCTTGTCGAATACACACTATTTTCATCAACACTCCTGTTATCAGAAGAATACGACCAGGGGTTGCAGGAATATATCATCGAACGGCTGCGAATAACCAAATACCGGATCATGGAAGTGGAAACAGGTGTGATCCCCATGACAGACCACCCGTTCCCCCGCCAGCTCGGTAGACGCGTCCTCTCGATTGGATCGCGCGGCAGGTCGAGTTAAACCATCGACGGGCTATGCCTTTTCCCGCATCCAAAGAGATACCCAGGCGATTGTGAACTCGTTGGTGACTTAGAATCATCCCTTTGCCATCCCCGCTGATTCAACGCGTCATAAATTTTATGACTCACTCATGCTAAATGTTTACGCCTACCCCAATAATCCACTTCGACAGATCATGGCAAGAATGTTTACCCGTAATCCCATCCATCGCGTATTCAGGTTTCTCGACGATGAAACAAACATCTGGGAAGAGATCAGACTTTTGGCTTCCTTACCTCCGGCGCCTTTTCTCAGGGCGTTGAAAAATCACGTCGGCCAGGTCATCCGTTGAGTTGGAATGGCAACGAAAGACATTTTCATTCTTTTTATTGCTGAAATCAGACACGAATCTTCTGGATTTCATTCACTTGATCTAAAAGATCCAGCAGTTCCTTGTTTGTGGGGATATCCGACATCGCATGGCCGTAATGCACAAACCGGGCTGTGCCGGCTATATCCACGATCACCTGGGCAGGCATGCGTCCCAGCTTGAACAGGTTTACTTCCTGCCCATACAACTTGAGTACCCTGGCCTGTGGGTCAGGCAGGCCGATGTATGGCAAATCATTTTCGCGCCAGTACTTGGTAAAGGCCTGGGCATTATCCGGCCCGACCACGATAATCTGGGCCTGCTGTTTGACGAATTCTTGATAGTCCTGGCGCAACTGCGCCATATGCGCCTGGCAGAATGGTCAGGCAAAGCCGCGGTTGAAGACCAGGACAACGTGCGATTTTTCTCGAAAATCGGAAAGTTTCACGGTTTTACCACGGAAGTCAGCCAGGCTGAAATCAGGGGCGGGAGTGTTGAGCGATACTCTTGACATGATCTTATACCCTTTTTTCTTTTTGCTTCACTGTGCCTTGCCTACAAGACAAAAAGTTATGGATTGATTTTTTCTAAAAACTCTTTTACTGCCTGCATGAACGCTTCCGGGCGTTCTTCGTGCGGGACGTGGCCGGCATTCGGAATTACAGCCAGTTGAGCATCGGGCAGCTCATCCGCCAACCGCAGACTGTCCGCTGTGGGTACAATCCGGTCGTCGTCGCCGGTGATAACTAGAGTTGGCAATGTGAATCGATCGAGTTTTTCAGCCAGTCCGGAGGCGCGGCTGGCCACGGTCAATTCCCACAGTGCTTTGTCCCAGTTGTTCACCTGCAGCGGTTTTTTGTAAAGGTCGAGCATTTCAGGTGTGATCTGGCTCGGATCGTGCCAGGCCAGCTCGATCAATTGCGGACCTCGCTCCAGAATCTGGCGGGCGATTAGCGGCCCAAGATGGCGCATCTGCGGCGTGGCCAGCAGTGGGCGTGTCCATTGCGGTGCACCACCACCGTTGTATACTGCCGGGTCGACCAGAACCAGCCCTGAAACCCGCTCGGGGTGGGCCAGGGCGGTTTGCATGGCGATCGTTCCACCGGCTGAATTGCCGACCAGGATGGCCTGGTCTACGCCATAATGATCAAGCAGACCGATCACCAGGTCCACCTGGGCCTCAGGACTGTAGGGGTTCTGCCCTTCCCATTCCAGTGGGCGTTCGGTCAGTCCGAATGCCGGGCGATCGAAAGCAATCACCGATCCGAGCTGACCGAACTGCTCCATCACCGCCTGCCAGGAGTACAAGCTTGCGCCAAATCCATGCAGCAGCACATAAGTGGGCTCGCCTTGTCCCGCTGTTTTAACGTGCACGTCCAGACCATTGATGTCGATAAACTGGCTGTCCGGGTCAGCTAATTCTTGCGCTGAAGCAGTATTTTCTAACTCCGGCACTGGTACCAGGAATGGACCGATCAGGACGATCAGCAGTAAGCCGGCGATAACTGCCAGAGCGATGCGCCCAAACCGGTTTTTCATGCTGCTTGCGCTAATTTTTGGTTGGGGCGGCGCAGCACGAATGCTGCCACCAACATCAATGTGATTAAGCCGAAGGTAATCCAGGTGGGTATTGCTACAGCTGGGATGGCAGCAAATTTGAGTGCGATCCCGGCTAATGCCCACAGCAGGACCAGTGTATAAGCCACGTCACGCCGGGTGAAAATGACCAGCCCGGCAATTGCCAGTACTGCTGCCAGCACAATCACCATCCAGGTCTCCGGTGCAATTCCAAATGCGTTCCAATTCACGTAATCCAAAACGTCGGTGATATTGGCTACGGTGGCAACGGTGATCCAGCCGAGATAGATGCTGAACGGCACGCGCACCGCCCAGGTCTCGGCGGTAGATACGCTGGTCCGGCCGGTGCCCAGGCGCAGGTAGACGACGATCAAACTTGCCAGCAAAGTCAGCATGGCGACCAGGGTCAGGGGGAACTGCTGGTAGTGCCACAGGAATATCCAGACGATATTGGCAAGCCCACCGAGGGAAACCCACCAGCCGGTAGAACGCAGACGTGGATTCTCGCGCTGGGCGGGCAGAGCCTGGAAGACGGCGTAAGCGATTAGACCGATATAAATCAGCCCCCAGATGGAAAATACGTAGCCTGCCGGGACAAAATACACATTAAAGTTATCTGAAATTTGCCCGGTGTTCAGCCCATTGATCGGCAGGGCATTCGCCAAAATGTTGATAAAAATTGTGGCAATGACTGTAATTATGACAGAAATTTGACGCAGTGTATCTTTCATTTTTAATCACTCACTTTCAATTCAAGGATAGTTGATTTTCTTTTTTGTATCGTCGAAGCCAAGGCGAACATCTTTTTTATCAGGCCATATTTTTTGTCCAACAGGCGATCGACTTTGCGATCGATCTCAACATCTTTGATCTCGCGTGCAGTAGCCGGGATCCACTCGCCAAGCAGGGTGCCATCCGATTTACACGGCGCGATTTTCACCCCACCATTGTTACGGATGCGCTTCACTTTACCCGAATCAGCAACCGTGCGAACGAAAATCGTTTCACCTTCCTGGACGAACCAGACGGGGGTTTTGACCCCCACGCCAGTCTTGCGGAAGGTCTCAATATTCAAATACTGGTGTTTCGTTAATTGTTCAAGGGCGATTGTAGCCATAATTCCTGATTTCTACCTCCATCCTTATTTTATTCCGCTTTTGTTTTTTTGATCGACTTTATCGCTCAATAAGTATAATATCTAATATTTGTATAATTATTGTACATATATTGTACGCGAATTTTCTCGTTATTAGATGAGAATTTTAATAGAAAAAGATCGGATTATGCCTTATTCTGAGGCAAGTGTACTGAGTACGAGCAAACCTGACAGGTGTATAAGCGCTGCCCGGAAACCTATATCATCCATCGATAGAGGATATTCCTGGATCAAATCATCCCCGTCTAACAGCCCGTATATGGCAAATATATTCACCAGGCGAATATGGGATTGGTATGGATATCGCTCTTGAATTAGCCCATACTCAGAAACAGTTCCGGTATATCTTTGGTAAGCCGAAAGGTATTTGAGTGTTAGGCTTCGTGCCTGGAATGCCAATATCTGGACCAACAGGTAGGCTTTTTGCTGTGTCAACCTCCCAAAATGAGTACCATTTGAGAGTGGAAAAATCAGGCATGTTCTGCCGCATACTGATAGGGCAACAAACCCTGTATTGCCTCATGCGGCAGGAGGCGATCAGGAGATGATCGATTTACTTGACCAGTTGTTGTAATTCGATTTAAGCCGCAAGGTGGTGGAAGTTTATAAAAGCGACTTCCACCACCTTGCCCGTCTTCAAGTTTATAACAACAGGTATTGGAAATTACTTCAATCCTTCTACTGCGGCTTGTTCGATGACGAGCCCTTTTTTGTAGCGTTCCATGAACAATGCAAAGCCAGCGACATCTTCCGGATCAGGATTGACCACCAGGTTGTTTTCGCCTGCAAATACCTTATCCAGCAGATAGGCTTCCAGAGTTTCATTCTCAGTCTTATTGAGCATATAAGAGGCAAGCAATGCAATACCCCATGCGCCGCCTTCGCCTGCGGTCTCCATCACGGAAACAGGGACATTCATCGCCGCCGCCATCATGCGCTGACCGACTTCCTTGGTCTTGAAAAAGCCGCCATGACCGAGAAGTTGGTCGAGTTTTACTTTTTCCTGCTCAAAGAGAATATCCATGCCAATCTTCAATGCGCCAAGCGAAGAGAACAGATGGGTGCGCATGAAGTTGGCTAGCGTGAATTTGCTTTGGGGTGTGCGCACAAACAGCGGGCGTCCTTCTTCCAAATGCGTGATGTGCTCGCCTGAAACATAATTGAAGGCAAGTAATCCGCCAGCGTCCGCATCGCCTGCGAGTCCCTGCTGGTAGAGCATTTCATACAATTTGGATTCGCTTATATCCACGCCCAACACCCTGGTAAATTCCTGGAACACATCGACCCAGGCATTTAAATCAGACGTGCAGTTGTTGCTGTGTACCATCGCCACAGGTTTACCTGTGGGCGTGGTCACGATGTCAATTTCTGGATATATTTTTGACAAAGGCTTTTCCAACACAATCATCGCAAAAACAGATGTCCCTGCGGAGACGTTGCCTGTGCGCACTGCGACGCTGTTGGTTGCCACCATGCCCGTACCTGCGTCGCCTTCAGGTGGACAAAGCCTGGTTCCAGCGAGCAATTGTCCCGTTGGGTCGAGGCGTTTGGCTCCTTCGGCCGTTAAAGTCCCAGCGCCGTCCCCTGCCACAAGGACTTTGGGAAGAATATCTTGCAGCGTCCACGAAATATTTTCTGCTTTGAGTTTTGCGTTGAACAGTTCTAGCAGACGTTCATCGAAATCGTTGGTCTTACTGTCAATCGGGAACATACCCGAGGCCTCGCCAACACCCAACACTTTTTGCCCAGTGAGCTGCCAATGAACATAACCCGCCAGCGTGGTGAGATGGCTGATGTCCTTGACATGCGGTTCCTTGTTTAGAATCGCTTGATAGAGGTGAGCGATACTCCAGCGCTGGGGAATATTGAATTGAAATAAATCTGTGATTTGTTCAGCCGCTTGCCCCGTGATGGTGTTGCGCCAGGTGCGGAACGGGACGAGCAGGTTGCCGTCCTTGTCGAACGCCATATAACCGTGCATCATGGCGCTGAAGCCGATGGCGCCGATGGTCTCGAGCGGGGTGTTATATTTTTCAACGACTTCTTTGCTGAGATTGCGGAAACTAGCCTGCAAGCCGTTCCAAACCGCCTCAAGACTATAGGTCCACACACCGTTCTCGAATTTGTTTTCCCACTCATGGCTGCCCGAGGCAATAGGCCTGTGGTCTTCGCCGATCAACATCGCTTTGATGCGGGTCGAGCCGAGCTCGATGCCAAGACATGTCCTTCCACTTTTGATTGTTTTTAGAATTTCATTTTGATTTATGATCATCTCCTGTTTTATGAAGTTGATTTGCCGCTTTGAGTGGGGTTTCCGAGGTGAGCCAATACCATTGGTTTACAATCCAATCGATCCATTGGCGAACTGCATTTCGGTCCATGATATCATCGAATTGCCTCAATGCGAACGTTATTCGTGACGGGGACGAAGGCCCGCTTGATTTGATTCGGTAACTGGACTCCCTCCGCTTCAAAAATGCCGTAAAGAACTAAAGTAGTAATATAATATACCCCGATATTTCGAGCTATTCATTGAGGAAGCCAGTCGCATATCTCAATTGATTTAATACGCGAAATTCAATTATCTTTTGGAAATGAGCGACTTGTCAAGGATCAGATGTAGATGCACCGGTAACTGCGACCTGATTTTCTGAGCAACCCTGCATATCAATGAGGAATTACAACACTAGCTGGTCCTCTAACACGATATGCGAAATATATGAGAGGCAGATTGAAAAAGTACCTCAAAGAATATAAATGGTCTAACATATTTGCGATGATCCGCAACCTGAAAGCAGACCCCAAAATATGTCTGGATGATTTTCATCATCGTTTGGTGGTAATTACCGGCGCAACTTCAGGGATTGGATATGCGACAGCGAGAAAATACGCTGCTCATGGAGCAAATATTTTATGCATTAATCGCAATGAAACGAGCTCCAAAGCGTTATGTGAAACCCTGGCAAGTGAGTTCGATATCCAATGCAGTTATTTGATCGCGGATTTTTCCAGGTTGTCGGAAGTACACGCAATAGCAAAGCAGTTGTCCTGCCTGGATCGAAATATTGATGTGTTCATCCATAATGCTGGCGTCTATCTCACCAATAAAACGCTTACCGAAGACAACCTCGAGATGGTTTTCCAGACCAATTATCTAAGCACGTTTATACTGAACTATACCCTTCGAGAAAAGCTCAAAAGTCAAAAAAACGGGCGCGTGCTATTCGTAAATTCCGAAGCCTACCGGTTTGCGGTTTGGGGTCTGGATTTGGATGATCTGTCCTGGAACAATCATCGTTATTCAGGCCTGAAAAGCTATGGCGCTGCCAAGATGGCACAGCTGCTCTCGATGATAAAGTTCAATGAATATTTTCAAGGGACCGGCGTTACGGTGAATGCCATGCACCCCGCGAATGTAAAAACCAACAGCGGGCAAACCAATGGGGAAGGGTACAAGTTGTTAAAACGCGTGTTGGTGGACCGCACTGCCCGGTCTGCCGATATTTCCGCAGAAGCCCTCTATTACTTGGGTGTTTCCCCTGAGCTGAAAGCAGTATCCGGCAGATTTTTTAATCTTACCACGGAGGAAGAGCTTGCTCCTCCGGCATTGGACAGAGAAGCTGCTGAAAAATTGTGGATGATCAGTCTTAAATTAGGAGGCTTTAATGGTAACGAAAAATAAAAAAATTGTAATTGTTGGCGCTGGAATGGCAGGATTAACTGCAGCCGCCTATTTAAGCCGGGAAAACTTTAATGTTTTGCTCCTCGATAAAAACGATCGAACCGGAGGATTATTAAGTACTTTTGAGAGCGATGGATTTTCCTTTGATTCCGGTCCAAGAGCCTTTGTAAATTCCGGAATTGTGAAGCCCATGTTGAAAGATCTGGGAATTCATTGGGATTTTTTAGAAAATAAGATTTCGATTGGTATTGAAGACCAGCTGTTCCAGGTAAATTCGATGGACGATTTACAGAAGTACCAACAGGTATTGCTCCATCTGTACCCTGAAAGCCAGACGGATATCGAAAAAATAATCCCCCTCATGAGTGAGCTTTCGGGATATAACCAGGTGCTATATGAGTTTGACAATCCAAATTTTGGGGATGTGCTGAAAGACAGAAAATTCGTGTTTCGAAAACTGATCCCCTGGACCTTTAAGTTTTTACATGCCCTGCGCAAGTTCAACCAATTCAACATCCCAATGGAAGAATTTCTGCAAGGTTTAACGAAAAACCAGTCCTTAATCGATATTTTGATCCAGCACTTTTTCCGCAACACACCTACCTATTTCGCCTTGGGATATTTTTATGTCTACCTCGATTATTTTTACCCCATGGGTGGAACGGGTGCATTAGATCATCTTTTAGAAGAAAAAATCTGCAGCTGGGGTGGAGACATCCAGCTAAAGAAACGAATTGTGGAAGTTATTCCTTCCGAATCAAAAATTATCGATTCCGAAGGTGGTTGCTATCCGTACGATCATTTGATCTGGGCAGCCGATTTGAAAACGCTGTATCGATCCCTGAATCCAATCGGACTTGGATCCAGAAGCAGCCCGCAAAATTGAAGCTTGAGGCGCAGCGCGTCCTTTCTTCAAAAGGTGCGGAATCGATCTTCATTATGTATATCGCTGTTAACCGTCCGCCTTCCTATTTCCAGGAAAACGGCGGTGAGCATCTGTTCTATACACCTTCCAAGCATAGGCCTGGGAGAGACGAATGGGCAAGAAAGACTGTGCCTGATAGAAGAATTTGAGAAAAAATCAAAAACCGAGATCCTCGACCTGGCTGACAAAATACCTCCAGTTAAATACCTACGAAATTTCCATCCCAGCCCTCCGGGACAGCAGCATGGCGCCTGAAGGACAAACCGGGCTGATGATCAGCTGCCTGTTTGATTATGATCTGATGGTAAAAGTGGAAAAAGCCGGCTGGTATGACGAGTTCAAGAAAACGATTGAAAACCAGATCATCGCTATTTTTTCCCAAACGATCTACAAGGATATTGATGAAGATATCCTTTTCAAGTTTTCGTCTACCCCCCTGACAATCAATAAGATATCTGGAAGTTCTGAAGGCGCGATTACCGGATGGTCATTTGAAACAGCACCTCCAGTAGTCAATCAATTGAAAAATATACCCAAATCTGTCTTTACCGCCGTCCCAAATATTTATCAAGCAGGTCAGTGGGCGTATTCCCCGGCAGGCGTACCCATCGCAATGTTAACAGGCTGGTATGCAGCTAAAGATATTATGAAAAAGTCAAAGATAGGATGAGGACGGAACCTTAAATATATTTTAGCGGTTCACGTAACCATTTTGTTCAGGAGATCTTTTCTATGTTTGCAAAGATTGTGGTCCTGGCGTTCATATGCCTGGAGTTTTCCAATGTTTTGGTTTTGTATTTTGCACCTGGATCAAAGTACGCCAATGGAGTGGGCGTTTTTTCCGCCTGGGAAAAATCCAAACAGGATCCAGAAATTCACGACTTTATCAGATACCTTGTTTTTTGGGTGGCCGGAGCAAAGTTGATTTTCCTGTTGCTGCTGGCGGTCATCGTTATTTTTGCCGATAAAGAGATCCAACGCCTGAGTCTGGTTGCGCTGGCGCTGGCAACGGCATCGTTCTACTGGCGTTTATTCCCGCTGATCAGGAAAATGGATCAAAACGGTCAGATCCAACCCCGTAATTATTCAACAGTTTTAGGAATAATGATCTTTGCGTTCATTGCTTTCTTCCTGATTGCCGCTGCTATTTAAGACCGGGCTTTGCGATACCAGCATGCAGCTCGCTGTACCGGTTGAGCGTGGTGGGGGAGGGGTTGATTCTACGACCGGCGGCGGAGTTGTGGTGGATGCTTGCGGAGTTTGAATCGTCTGGTTATTTTGTGCGATCACTGGCGCCTATCTTCTCCAGCATTTGATGCAGGACCGCCAGCTCATCCTTGATGGTCTCGAGCTCTTCCTCGACCGAGTGGGCTGAGGTGACCGCAGGGGTATCCTCCTCTGGGGCCGATCCCCCGACCAGCAGGCTGGCGAGAATACTGGCCAAAGCGCCAATGATCCCGACGCCCATGAACATAATGAACATCGCCGTGATTCGTCCCGCCGGAGTGACCGGGTAGAAGTCGCCATATCCCACCGTGGTGATGGTCACGATCGAATACCACAGCGCGTCCCCACCGGTGGTGATATTCGCATCCGGAGATTGGCTCTCGAATTGAAGCACGAGCACACTGGTAACGGTTAGAACCAGGATGGTCAGCAAGATGGTAATAAACATCGCATAGCTGCTGCGGTTTTCGAGGATATCCTTTACCAAAGTCTTTTTGTTCTCGCCGCGCAGCAGGCGGGTAATGCGCGCCAGGCGGCTCAAGCGCGCCAGGCGAAAAAGGCCAGCAAATTTACCGACATTGGTTAGCCACCCCAAGGAGGGAATCGATCCGAGCAGATCGAGCCAACCGCGTTCCTTGATGAAGTAATCGGATTTCTTGGCAGCCCCACGCAGGTTTAAGTAAAAATCGATTAAGAAGATGACGCAGATCAAGTTGTCATAAACGGAAAGCAGCTTGAGAGTTGCTTCTGATATCGGCAGCAGCATCACCACCATGATGGCCAGGGATAAAACGGTCAGGACGAGGATAAAGATGTTGTAGGCATTACTGGTCTTGCGAAGTACCGCTGTTTCCTGGGCCATAGAATTATCCCTCCAATTGATTTCGTTTTTTTAATTAACGGAGTGTGCATCATTCGATGCACACTCCTGTATTCTATACCTTTACTGCCTCGCCATGGCGATCTTCATATCCGCTTCACTATCCGGGATCAGCTCGCCGGACAGATCGAGTGTGACCCGCGTGATGCTGCCAGTGAAGGCGAATGCATCACTGTACTCCTCCGCTGCCACACGATCGCCGCCGTCATAGCCACAGGTCAGCCCCTCCGTCCCCCACATATTCAGGATCGAGAAGGGCATGTCGATGCTGGCGACCAGCTTGCGGTTGATATAGAGCTGGCCACGCGCCGGCACGCCTTTCCCCTGGGCGATGTCGGGTTTACCGGTCGGTTCGAACTCGTAGCGCAGCTCGACTTCGCCGTCCGGGACCGTCTCGTTGGAATGCAGCCAGAACTTGTCATGCCCGAGCCAGTTGTACAGGAAGTGGAGCTTCTCGTCTTTTACAAACAAAGTGAATCCTCCTGTATTGCCGCCCTGGGCCAGCAGCACCCCCTGTGCGCCGCCCGGCGGGATCACCACCTCGGCTGTGATGCTCCACGGCCGGTTGTAGGTCCTGGGCGCGGCGGTGAACGGAACCGGCGATCCGCCCTGGTAATACACGTATTTGTTCCTCGGCCTGGCAATCGTCGGGCGTTCTGCGTTGATGCGTTCGAAGGCACTGCCGTCGACTGGCAGTACCTGGTACTTGCCTGCTTCGGCATACCATCGACCGACCATTTCAATTAGCTTATCCCGCCGCTCGACAGCCAGGTTTTGAGTTTCAGAATAGTCCTCGTCAATATGATACAGCTCCCAGTCATGGGCATCGATATCAATGAGCACCTCGTTGGTGATAGCGGTGCCGAACTTGCGGCTCCTCTTGGCGGCCTCGGTGAAGCTCGGGCCAGGCCACGGACAGACTGCCCGCCAGCCGTCGTGATCGATGGCGCGGTGGCCGATCATCTCGAAGTACTGCGTGTGGTGGTTGCTGGGTGCTGTCGTTTCATTGAAAGTATGTGCGAAGCTCACCCCGTCGATCGGCGCCTGGGTTACGCCGCGGATGCTCGCTGGCGCTCCGGCTCCCAGGGCTTCTAAGACCGTCGGCACCATATCGATGATATGGGCGTACTGCGTGCGCATCTCGCCGTGCGCCTGGATGCCCTTCGGCCACGACAGGATAAACGGGTCGGTGGTGCCGCCCCGGTAGGTCTCGCGCTTCCAGCGGCGGAAGGGTGTGTTGCCGGCGTTGGTCCAACCCCAAGGGTAGTGGTTGCAGCTCTCGACGCCACCCAGCTTATCGAGCATCTTGAGGTTATCTTCCACCGTCTCTGCTACGTTATTGAAGAAGAACATCTCATTGAGCGAGCCCACCGGACCGCCCTCGGAGCTGGCCCCGTTGTCGGAGATGACCATGATCAGGGTATTGTCCAGCTCGCCGATCTCTTTCAAGAAGGCGAGGATGCGCCCGAAGTGATAATCGGTGAAGCTGACGAAGCCGGCATAGACTTCCATAAACCGGGCATACAACCGCCTGGTGTCGGCCGGCAGGGTGTCCCATTCGGGCACGTCAGGGTCGTGTGCCGAGAGCTCAGTGCCAGGCGGAATAATTCCCATTTCGAGCTGGCGCTGGTGGACGATCTCGCGGTACTTGTCCCAACCCATGTCGAACTTGCCCTTGTACTTGTCCGCCCACTCCTTGGGCACGTGGTGCGGTGCGTGACCAGCGCCGGTAGCGTAATACAAGAAGAACGGCTTGTCCGGGGCGTTGACGTGTGCATCCTGGATAAACTCGATGGCTTTGTCGGCCAGGTCGATGCTCAGGTGGTAGCCTTCCTCCGGTGTAGAGGGCTGTTCAACCGCATGGTTATCGTAGACCAGCTCCGGGAACCACTGATTCGTTTCACCGCCCATAAAGCCGTAAAAGCGCTCGAAGCCGCGCCCGAGCGGCCAGCGGTCGTAGGGTCCGGCCGGCGTCTGGTGTTCTGGAGGCGACAGATGCCACTTCCCGATGCAGAAGGTGTTGTACCCCTGCGGCAGCAGCATCTCGCTGAGCATGCCCCGGTCAAAGGGCAGGATGCCGTTGTAGCCGGGGTACCCGGTGGAAAACTCGGTGATCATTGCCAGGCCGAGGCCGTGGTGGTTGCGTCCGGTCAGGATGCAGCCGCGCGACGGCGAGCATAAGGCGGTGGTGTGCATGTTGGTGTAGCGCAGGCCGTTAGCCGCCAGGCTGTCTAGCACGGGCGTCTCAACCAGCCCACCGAAGCTCGACAACTGCCCATAGCCGACGTCGTCCAACACGAAGAACAGCACGTTGGGCGCGCTTTCCGGGGGGCGCGGCGGTTCAGGCCAGGCCGGCGAGGATTCTTCGGTTGTGCGCCCAATAACCCCGGTAAACGGTGTTCCATCTTTGTAGGTCTTGATTGCCATATTTTTCTCCTTTAGTTAGATTCTATTCTACCAGAAAGCCCATGATACGCGGTCACCGCGGCACGGACGGATGGATAGACGTTCTCCTTGCCAATCCGGGTTGTCAATCCAGTCACCTGGAGCAGGTCTCGCAGCGGTCCATTCGCTCGCGCAATCCATAAATCGACGCCGCGCCGCTCCAAGTCCGCATCCAGATTCTCCAGAGCCTCCGCCGCTGTTGAATCAAAATCGCTGATCGCTTCGGCGTCTAAAATGACACACCTCAATCCCGCCCCGGCGCTGACGATCAGGTCCTCCAGGCGTTCGGTAAAAAATCCGGCATTCGCAAACACCAGTGGGGCGTCGAAACGATAGACAATCAAACCCGGCTCGGTCAGCGATGTATCTTTGTCGGCAACGCCTCGATACACGGTGCCGCCGCTGGCATCCAGCTCGTCCAAAAGTGCGTCGTGCGGCCGCGAGATGTGATAGAGAACGTTGATCAATGACAGCATCACGGCCACGAGAATTCCCTGCAAAACACCGACGGTGAGCACGCCAAACGCTGTGACCACCGCTAGCCAAAACTCAGTGGAACGCACCTGGCGCAAGAAGCGAAACGCGGCGAGGTCGATCAATCCGAGCGAAGCAACGATGATAATCGCGCCTAATGCCACGGTGGGCAGCGGCGCCAGCAGCGGTGTGAAAAAGAGCAGGAAAATGATGGTGAGCGCGGCGGCGATCAGCCCAACCCACTGCGTTTTACCGCCCATCTGATCAGAGACAGCCGTGCGCGAGGCGCTGAGCGCAGCCGGAAAGCCGGTCAATAAGCCAGCGCTGATGTTGGCCATGCCGATGGCGACAAATTCCTGATTAGCATCGGTCTTTTGGCCGTGTTTGCTTGAAAAAACGCGCGCAGTCAGGATTTCGTCAGCGTAGATCAGGATTGTCAGGGCAAGGGCGGCGGGCAGCAGAGCTATGATGTCTTGACCACTGACCGCTGGGATTTTCAGCTGAGGCAGTCCAGCCGGGACAGCGCCAACGACGGCGACGCCTTTTAACTGCCAATCCAACACCGTAGAGAGGACAATAGCCACTACGACGACGATGAGCGGGCCGGGTAATTTGCGATTCACCCGGCGCATAATCAACAGCGCCGCCATGCACACAACGCCAATGGCGACGGTAAGCAAGTGCGCTTCGTCCAGGCGGCTGATGAGCTCCAGGACCTGCTGGAAGAACTTGTCGGCCTCGAGCTTGATGCCGAACATCTTGCCCAGTTGGCTGCCGATAACGATCAGCGTCACGCCAAGGATGTAACCGACCAGAATCGGCTTGGATAAGAAGTCGGTGATGAACCCCAGCCGCACCACGCGGGCGAGCAGCGCCAGGAAGCCGACGAGGATAGCTGTCAGCGCGGCAAGTTCTGCATAACGCACCGGGTCGCCGCCAGCCAGTGGCGCAACGGCGGCGGCGGTCATGATGGCGGTTGTCGCTTCAGGACCCATCACAACCTGTTTGGAGGTGCCAAAAAGGGCGTACATCACCATGGCGCCGAGGGCGACATACAGACCGGCAACAGGAGAGACACCCGCGAGATCGCCGTAGGCCATCGCCGAGGGCACAAGTACCGCAAAGACCGTGATAGCCACAACGAATTCGCTGCGCAGCAGCGCGGGATTGAACACCTGGAAAAGGGAAATGCCGGGAATGAACTGGGCAAGGCGGTTAGATTTCGAGGTCGGGTTTTTTATGGGTCACCTCCTGCATATTTTTTTTGCTAGGCCGCTTTTGGAAGAGATTCTGCCTGGCTCGCAGCACGGCGGGCGGAACCCAGCGCCAGCAGCGCCGTCATCAAGGCGCTGACCACCACGGCGACGGCAACCACGGCCGCGGTCTCCTTCTGCACCAGCGCCAGGGTAAAGAGCGCGGCAAACAAAGGCGCCTTCAATGTTGCCACGAGCGCTCCGGCCATCGTCGCTGCGACCGTGACCGCAATCGGAATGGTGGGAAACACGAGGTTTACTGCCATGCCCAGGGCGACG
This sequence comes from uncultured Chloroflexia bacterium, assembly GCA_963770655.1. Lineage (GTDB taxonomy): Bacteria > Chloroflexota > Anaerolineae > Anaerolineales > UBA4823 > CAZAGA01. The sequence goes on from CAVYQO010000006.1 coordinate 686,766, forward strand.
CTGGCGAACATGATCGGAAAGATATAGCCACCTTTCCAGCCGGTGGCGAGCACTAAGGACGTGGCGAGCAGCTTGAACAACCCCAACAGGATCAGCATTGCCACGCCGTACTCCGCCGCATGGGTAATCAATTCTGTTGTTTGTTCCTCGCCCGAAAACAGGGTCAACGGCAGGAGCGCGCCAATGAGACCCATTCCCAAACCGCCAATCAAACCGCGCAATACCACATGTTCCTTCATTGGCTGGAAGAGTCTTTGCAGGCGTTTGAGGGAAAGCATGAACAACGCGCCTACCAACCCACCGAGCAACCCTAGCAGCGCAGCGAAAAACATGTCGCTCAGCCGGGGAATATAAGAAGGAAACTTGTACAACGTCTCGAAGAAAGTCCCGCTCAGATAGACAAAAACTACGGTTGATACAGCCGAGGCCAGCAGGCTGGGAAAAAGCGCCCAAAAATAGAGGGTCAATCCCGTAATACCGCCTTGGGCTGATTCTAGGCCCAGCAGCGCCCCACCGAATGGATTGGTGATAAAGGCAGCGAGCATCCCGCTCAAGCCCCCATAACCCATTGTGCGCGTCTCCTGATCGTTGAGTTTAAGCCGGTCGGCGATAGCCGTGCCGATTCCACCGCAAGCGTCCGCCAACGGGGCTTCAGGACCGAGGCTGGCGCCGGCGATGAGCGACACGAAGGCTGTAATCACGATCCCAGGGGCGGTGCGATAATCGAAGCGCCCGGTCTTGCCAAATTCGCGCATCACTTCGGCAAAGATGCCGCTGTGATCGCCAAAAAGCTTCACCAACAACCCGACCGCTAAACCGCCGAGGCTGCAGACGATTAAGGTAAATAAGCGCTGATCCACGCCGAGCGCTTGTGCGGCTCCAGTCCACAGCAGAGACGTGCCTTGATGAACGAGGGCGACAAAGCCAAAAGTAACCAGGGCGCTGATCAAACCCATCATGGCGACAAGCCCCAGGAGTTTGATATAGGGCGCCGGTTTGGCGTTTGGATCAATCATTTTCGGGGCTCTTGATTTCCGGATCGAGACTGTCCGCCAGGGCAGCGAGGCCAGGCTGGCGCTCCGCAGGGGCCGTGGCAAGGCTCGTTTGCAGCAGGCTGTGGACCATATCTGCTCCGCTGCGGAGCAGTTCCTGGATACTGGCCTCATCGTATTGGGTCGAAAGATAATTCAGGACGGCTTCTGCCGGTTCGGCAAAAATATCCTCAGGTTTGATTTTTTCCATGACCCCGGAAAGCTCGAGCATCTGGCGCACGGGCAAGATCATGCGCAGCAGCATGAAGCGAACATCTCGATTTCGCAGATCTTCACCCAATTCGCCCAACATATCGGCGCTGGGTACATCCAGGTCGGTTGTCGCCCCCAGATCGAGCAGCACTGCCTTGACCGGCTCGGCGCTGGATGTCATCTCAGCATCAATGGCCTCGCGGATCCCGGCGGCGTTGGCGAAGAACAATCCGTTTTCCGGACGGACGATCAGCAGACCTGGCACAGTTTTATTTTCGGGATGCCGGCGTATATCGCTAAACTGCAGGCGATTGGGTACTCGCCCTAAAACGGCCAACCTGGGTTGGCTGGCTCGCAAGACCAGGGCAAACAAGGAGACAACCACTGCGATCAGCAACGCTTCCAAAGTTTCGAAGGTCAGCACCGCGAATAGCGCCACCAGCGCCAGGATGAAATCGGAGCGGCGCACGTGGTAGAGGTGCTTCAGCTTGGCAACCTTGACCATGCCAGATACTGCCACGATAACGATCGCACCTAAAGCCGCTTCGGGCAAAGCATAAAAGAACTGCGTAAAAAAGAGCGCCACCAGGGCGGTGACGCCGGCGGCAATGATGCCAGACATCTGGCTGTGCGCCCCAGCCTGGTCGTTGGCCGCAGATTTGGAAAGGCTCGAACCGATGGGAAATCCCTGGAATAAACCCGCCCCGAAGTTCGCTGCGCCCAGCCCGATTAGCTCTTGATTTGCATCCATTTTGTATTTATGTGCTGATGCAAAGTTGCGCGCCGGGCCAATCGCTTCGGCAAAGCCTACCAACGCCAGGCCAAAGGCGCCGGGGATAAGCAGTAACCAATTTTGCAAGCCGACCGCCGGCCACGCGGGCGGCGCCAGGCCAGCGGGGATTTCACCGACAACCTCCACACCGCGCGCTTCCAGTCCGAAGGCAATCGATATGAGGATGCCGAATACCAGCGCCACCAGCGCGGCAGGGATCTTATGGAAATAATGCTCCAGTGCGATCAGTAAAACCAGGCAAAGCACACCTGTGATCAATGTCGGCAGACTTGTTTCAGGCAAATGGATGATAATTTCGTACAGGCGCTCCCAAAAATTGCCATGCCCCCCTTCGATGCCCAGCAGCTTAGGGACCTGCTTGATCATCACAGTCAGGGCCAGGCCAGTAATAAAGCCGACCATCACCGATTCGGAGAAGAACTGCGCCACCCGTCCCAATTTCAGCAGCCCACAAAGGATGGAAATCAACCCGGCTAACACTGCCAGCGCGGCAGTTAGAATGATGAATTCAGGCGTTTCTGGCGCCGCGATCAGGCTGACCGTGGCAAACGACATGGTGGCGATGATCGCCGAGACAGCCACTATCAATTGACGCGAGGTGCCAAAAATGGCAAAAGCCAGCAAACCAATCGGGGCGGCATAGAAGGCAGTCTGGGGCGGCACGCCAGCGATTTGGGCGTAGGCCATGCCCTCGGGGACCAATAAGGCCACCACGATCAATCCGGCGATCAGATCGGTACGCAACCAGGCGCGCTCATACTTGGGCAGCCAGGCTAAAATGGGTAGATAGCGATGCAGGAGATTTGCAGGCGGTTTTGAAGTATTCTCCATGGTTGTACTTGGCTCCTAACTATTCATTCTACTATAAGGATGATTCGCCCGATAACGAATTGGGAATATTGGGAAATAAGGGTGATCTGCGCCGCCTTACGCCGAAAATCACCCTCCCCAAATAATCCCCAGTGGAGTAATTACTGGCTCAGACCGCTGGCTCGCTGCGTTTACCCAACCAGCGGGCGATTGAGATCAAGATCAATGGCAGCAGGATCGCCGCCACCAGCACATACGGGACTGCCATTGTGCCTGCAAAGTTTGTCAGCGTAATGAGAATTGCAGCCGACACATTACGCTGCGCCGTACCTAACCCCATCACATTGCGGACACCTGGATCGCGGCCGCCAAATGCAAAACCGATTAAGAGACTACCGAAAATGAAGAGCAATAACGCCAGGAAGCCACCCGTGCCAATCAGGCTGATCACATTGGCTAAGTTCAATCCCAGCCCGACCACCAGCAGGAGCAGGATTCCAAGACTGCCGATCTTATTCATGGTCGGCGCCCAGTTTTTAGCCGTGTCGGGTGCGTGTGACTTAACCAGCAAGCCCAGGATCAGCGGGATCAGCATCAACACGATCAGTGATTGAGCAATCGCCCCCGCATCCACTTCAACCCCGCTTAGTAGGAACGGTAGAACCAGGGGCAGATAGAAAATGGTCACCACCATCAGCAGGGTCATCACCCCTACGGCAACGCCCAGGTTAGCTTTGGCGCCGTGCGCCTCCAACACCAGGAAGGGCGCCCCTGCACAGGTAGCCAGGACGATCAATCCGATTTTGAGCGATTCTTCGAGCGGGATGATCCGTGTGATACCATAGGCGAGCAGTGGCACCAAGACGAAGTTCGCCAACAGTGCCAGTAAGACCAGACGAACATTTTTCAACGGTTGGATGATCTGGGATAAGGTTAAACCTAAACCCATGGCAAGCATGCTGCAGACGATGCCGAGTACCCCGGATATCTGGGCGATAATTGTAAAGAGTTCGTTCGCAGTCATAAGTATATCTCCTTCGAGCTTAAGGATTATAGCGGATGAGAGCCTTGTGGACCCCGGTCGGCTCACAAGGCTCTCTATCGGCAATTAAATCACGATCATATATCCAGGGTGCTGCGCAGTTTATCCAATTCTTCACCCGTAGGAATCCAGACCATGGTTGGATCGAGATCGTAGGTCCAGGGTGCAGAGTTTTTCCAGCCGTTTTTCATCCGTTTGCCATGATAGACGCTTTCGGGGTCGTTAACTGTGTCGCCTTCGAAGCCATCGATGATGTTGTAAATATTCGTAAAACCTGCCTTGGCAAGCAAATTAATAGCGAAGGCGCTGCGCCCACCGGAGCGGCACATGGCTACGATGGTATCGTCAGGCTTGAAGATTTCCTTTACATGGTCGATGAAGTCAGGGTTCATCTCAAAGCCGTACTTGCGCTTGTCTGCGTGCCATTGGTATTTAGGAAAAGCCACCGGAATATTGAGTGCCCCTTCTGCGTGACCGAGGAAGACGTACTCCTCGACCATGCGCACGTCGAGCACCTTAACACGCTCGGGGTCGGCTTTCCACATCTCGTAGGCTTCTTTCGCCGTCACATAAAGCCCCAGGGCAGTTTGCTTTGCCGGCGGCACCTGTATCCCCTGATGGATGATTGTGCCTACATTAGTAGCCATTAGCTCATCTCCTTATAAAAATACAATCTTGTGATTTGATAGGGCGGCTTCGCCGCGAGGTTGTTCATCAAAAGTCGGGATCCGGATACTCGGGCTCGCGGCCTTCGGTGAAGGCAAGGATTCCCTGGACACGGTCAGTATGGACGACAGAGCGCCAGTGCTGATCCATCATGATCTCGATCGCCTGCTCTACAGGCTCGCCTTGTCCGTTTTGAACAGCACGCTTAACCGACTGTACCGCCGTTGGCGAGTTGTTGGCGATCTTCTCCGCGATGCTGAGCGCCGCACTCATGAGCGTGGCCCTTGGATGGACTTCATTGACCATGCCAAGCCGGTAAGCCTCCTGGGCAGTGATCGGTTCTCCGGTCATCAGCATCTGCATCGCCATCCCCGGGGGGAGAAAACGCGGAAGGAAGACCGGCGAGCCGCCGCCCGCGCTCAAGCCGACCATTGCTTCGGGCTGGCCAAAGCGAGCCTCGTCGGAGGCGATGATGAAGTCTGTGCTGATGGCCATCTCGCATCCGCCGCCATAGGCCATCCCGTTGACAGCGGTGAAGATCGGCCTGCGTAGCCTGCGCAAGTTGTAGAGAACGCGGTCGAAGACCTGGCGCTGGCGCAGCCACTGCTCTTTTGTCATCTGCTTGCGCTGGTACAGGTCACCGCCGACGGAAAAGGCTCTATCACCGGATCCGGTCAGGATGGCACATCGCATGGAGGGACGCGCTGCAATGGTCTCCAGTACCTCGATCAACTGAGCAGCCAGTTCTGTCGTGACGGCGTTATCTGCATGCGGCCGGTTCAGGGTGATAATCGCCACACGCCCATCGGAGACGTACTCGACGAGCACGAGCTGGTCAGGCTCCGGGACATCAGCCGGCGGACGGTAACCAAGTCGCTGCATGCGTGTATTGTTATCGTTGGTCATGATTTTCTCCGATATATCCCTTTCATGAAGTCTGTTTGAGGCGTATTGCTCTCAAATCCAGGTGACGTCGACGGGTTTCCGCACAGGAATCCGTTGATACTTCTCGGCTGGAATTCCAATTACAAACGTTCCATACGGAATAGTTCCCTCCGGTATCCCAAGCAGCTCAATTAGGGGTGGATAACCTTGAGCGGCTGTGTTGATACTGCCGGTAAAAGTGGTTCCCAAGCCGAGTGCGGGCGCTGCCAGTTGAATCTGGTGAATGGCTATCATCGCTGCCGGAGGGGCTGTGCGCTCATCTTTCGGGGCACAGGCCAAAATAACACAAGGCGCTCCCCGGGAAATGCGATCCTTGCCGCCATCCCACGCAGAGACAAATACCTCCAGGTTGGCTTCCTCGTAAAGAGCCGGGGCTTTTTCCTTCACAGCTTTCATCCAGTCGATGGTCATCTCGGCAATCTGGTGAACCTTCTCAGGATCGTTGACCACCAGCCAGTGTATCACCTGGCGGTTCGCCCCGTTCGGGGCATAGCGGGCAACATCCAGAAGCTGCAATACCTTTTCTTTTTCAACGGGTCTCCTTCTGTAGCCGCGAATAGAACGCCTTGAAATGAGATACTGTCTTACCCGGTCCCATTGGGGAATCAGGTGAATATCGATCTCATCGCAATCCTCAGGCCCCATCGAACGCTGGTGCATGGCCTCGGTAGGACAGATAGCCACGCAGTGCCCGCAATCAATGCACAGGTCCCACCCGTTTTCGATGGGGAGAGGGAATTCCTTCTTAGTGATCAAACCACCAGGGCAAGCCCGGATGCAACTCCCGCAGGAGAGGCATAAACTCTCATCCACCTGGATCATTACATCTAGTTTGTAGGATGTTTCCATTTATTACCTCTCTAGATTTCAGTCGGGTTCCAAACGCCAGGGAAATGCCGTTTGGAACCCACGTTCAACCTGATTTAAGCTGCTAATGTTTGGATGAGACCACCTTTGTGTGATCTTTTACTCGGCTACCCGAGCCGCGCCGTCATGGCTTCTTCTAGCGTTGTCGGCTGGGGCAGTCTGGCCATGCTGCGCCTCTTCCACTCTTCCTCGAGCAGCTCCGCTGCCGCCTTTTCAAGGAATTCCGGCGCAGCCCACTCAAACACGTCGAAGTCATGCTCGATGTAGCCGTGACTGAGCATGAAGTCCTTGTTGATCTGCAGAGCCTCCAGGTTGTAGGGCGACAGGCTGGGCACCATGTCGACATTCTGGATCCCTCGGTAGGTGTCCTCGACATCCAGGTAGTACGTCTGCTTGTCCAGGATCGCCGCCGCGGCGTGCTTGTGCTCGTTAGCCCAGCGCCCTACCTTGATCAGGCCTTTGAGCAATGTGACGACCAGTTCGGGATGCTCCTCGCAAGCCACATCGCTCACCGTGCAGGTTGCCGGGACGTTCGCCCCTTGCAGGGTCCAATCCGGATAATTGGCCAGGTTCTCGATGGCCTTGATCTTGCCGGTTTGCTCCTGGATGTGCTGGAACACTTTGCTCTGGGTATAGATCGCATCCACGGTGCCCTTGAGCAGCGCTGTCTCCAGCGGGCGGAAGGCCAGGTCGTGCTTGTGGTCGCGCTTCAGCCACAGCTCTGACGGGTTCTCCATCGGGGCGAGCATCTCAGGCTTGTCGTACCAGTCATCTGGGTAGGGGAACTCGACGATCTCAACGTCATCACGGGTCATGTCGTTCAGCATCAGCATCAGCTCGATGCCCTGTTCTTCCTGGACGCGCCACCAGTCGTTCTTGATGACGTTCAGGCTCTTCGAGAGGCCGATCTTCTTGCCCTTCAGGTCCTTCATCCGGTAGATGGGGTCACGGGAGCGCACCAGCATGCAGCCGCCTTCGTAGACATGCGTCGTCCCGATCAGGCGGGTGCGGCGGACGTCGGCCTGGACATGGATGGCTGGGAAGCAGCCGCCATAGCGCATCAGATTGTCGAGGTTGTGGACGTAGTGCGGGTACCAATCGTTCTCGCGGGTGGAGCGAAGGAACTTGTACGCAATGTTGATCTTCTTGAACTCTTCTTTCACCCAGCCGATCTCCTGGTCGACATTGCTGGGGGACACCAGGGGGCAATTGGTGTAATAGAACTCGTTCCAGTCTACATCAACGGAACGCATTGTCTTGCCTTTTATTACCATTGTAGCCATATGTTTATCCTTCCTTTGAGTAATTCTCTGATAGTATTGTACGTGACAGCATGCCTCCAGAGAGGTTGCGTGCCTTGAATCCATTTTGCAACAAGATGCACGTTGCGTAGTAAGCGCGCTGACCCGAGCGACAAATGACCAGGATCTCGCGATCGTGAGGAAGCTCGTCGTGGAGGCGACGGAGCGAGCCCTGCGGGACGTTTAGCGCACCTTTTCCACCTAAGCGCTGGGGGCAGTTGGAGTGCTGCTGTATCCAGGAATGGCATTGCGGTTGTTGTATGCGGTATGGGCGTAATGCGACAGGTCAAGAAATACTGCCAGCACAACCCATAACCAGTCCCATCCGGTGAGCCCGGTCGGCCCCCAAAGCAGAACATACATCAGTGTCGTGAACGGTAAAAAGATGATCCCCAGCAGCGGCCAGAACCAGCTCCCACCGAAGGGGTTCAAGAAAAAGGCGGGACGGGCGATCCACAGGATAATATCTGCCAATCGGGGAAACATTCCAGCCATCAGTGCAAATAAACAGGGCATTGGTTACTCCTTCGTAAATAGATTTTATATAGGTTAGATAACCGATTCGTTTTACGGCTTATCGACCGCCGTGGGCCATCTCGTCGATGCATACCGCCACCGCCAAGATGAGAACATCGTCTTGGCCCGGGTCGATGGCAACTCCGTAGCTGTCGCGCAGGCGGAACCACTTCTTGGAGACCTCCGCCACTTTGTCGCGACCTTCTCCAATCGTGTATTCGTGATCTAAGATATTCCCTTTCACCTCCAGGTCTGGTCCACCTTTGATCTTGACCACCCAACGCTCTCGCACTGGGGTGATCAAAGCTTTTTTGACCGTGGCGATGTTCTCGCCGTGCGGCCCTTCGATCTCCATGCTGTCTTTGATCCGCAGCATCCGCTCCTGGATCTTGCACAGCTCGTTCCCTTGCGCATCTTCGAAGATCAGGGTCTGGCGCACGCGCAGCGCCTTGCCGTCCACCTTGAATACCTTTTGGCCGCGATCGTTCTCGATCCAGAAATCGTCGCCGATGGCCACCATCTTCTGGCGCATCTGGTAGTGATTGCCTCCGCCGCCCGGTCCCCCGAGCTGGCGATCGTCGCGTCGTTCTTCTCGTCTGCCCCGCATTTTGTTACACTCCTTTCCTAAATAATTTGAAAAATTTAAGTTTACACATCCTTGTCAACCGTTTTCTGCTGATTATCCATCCAGGCGTTTCACCATTAGCACTGCCAGGTGCAGCTCATAAAGCGAGTTGAGGACGCCGGCGAGCGCAGCCTGATCGCTTAATTCGCCCTGTAAGGTTGTCACAGGAGGGCCATCTTCCACATTGGTCGAGCAGATCGACATGCCTTCCAGTCGGTCAGACCAGGCTGGGTCGATCCGTCCCAGCACATTGATCAGGTAGACAGCCGGGCGATCGTAAGGGATTGGATTCCTGGAGGGTATGTACGCCATGAATTAATCTTAGCTTCATGGCTCGCGTAAAAACAGCACCAAAAGGTTTATTTAAGGTGTAGAACAAACCCTATTGGTTATGGGATCGCAGCTTAACGGGGTGGGAGAAGGTTCAATTCTTCGGCTCGAGCCACTGCGTTCCAGCGCTTGTTGACGCCCAGCTTGCCGTAGATATTGATGGTATGGCGTTTTACTGTCGCAGGGGAGATACCGAGATGGATGGCAATTTCTTTAATACTCGATGACCCGCGCAATAAGGACAGCACTTCGAGCTCGCGGGGGGTCAAGGGTTCAACCAATATCGAACTACTTAGGGATGGATGGTGAGAGCTATTCACCAGATTTACTTCATCCTCTGGAAATGCCGAAAGGATGCGGCAATTCGTTCTCGCCGTAGGATCTTGCCGTGACAGCCGGCGCAACAGCTTCTGCATGGGTTTACCCAGGTCCACGAATACCCGAATAAAGCCACCGAATCGCGCCAGGTCGGCGGTTTGCTTCATTACAGCATCGGACTGGCTGGTATTTCCCTGAGCTTCCAATGCCAGAGCAAACAATACCAGGATCTCGATCTTAAACCGAGTGTTATGTGTTCGGTCGGCTATCTCATCAAGGGCTGCTAAATAATTTAAAGCTCGCTCAATGTCAGCTCTTCCACCCCTGGCTAGCAAGACCTTTACTCGGGTCACCTGCGGTTCATCCAGCCACATAAAAGGTTTATCCGGCGGCGAACCGCTAAACGTATCAGCCCACCGGCCAGCGCCTTCGAGGTCGCCTTGCAAGAGCAGCAGCCTGGCGCGCAGCGAGCGAGTCCGCTCGTCTTCGCTGCCACGCTGCTCCAGGTCAAGCTGGCTGATCAATTCCACCATCCGCCAGGCCTGAGTGCTCTCTCCTTTGATCTGGTGGATCAACGCCAGGCCCGCTACCGCATCGCGCAAGGTGGTAATCTGCACAGTGTAGAGATTTTCAACGATTTTAGAAAAATGCTGTTTGGCCAACTCCAGCTCGTTGCGTTGATAAAATATCACTCCGAGAAACCAATCACTCCAATTCTTCATGATGGCCACGCCGCTGCGGGTTGAATTCTGCAGCAACACCTGGGCGCTTTGTCTCGCTTGCTCAAGCTGGCCAGTATTGAGGTAAATGAAACTTAGTGATCGCAATAGCATCAAGGCATAGATCTGGGTCTTGTCGTCGTAAGCCTCATATTCCTCGAGCAGCAGCCGTTCGACTTCGTGCGCCTGGCCGCTGGCTTGCATAGCCAGGCTCAGGAAAAGCATCGTCCCGCCGCGCCCAAATGTCCACGTTCGAGGTAGGAGCGCAAGCGCCTGCCGAGACAGATCGATCGCCCGCAGATTTTGATTGCTGAAAAACGCCTGCTGAGCTCTCAGGCTGAAGATTTGCCCATGCAACATTTGTAGGTCATCCAGCGGCAGCTCTTTACTCCCATCCGAATCCAACAGTCCTTCTACCTGATCGAGCACTCGCCCTTGTAAGTCAAGTCTCCATAAAAACTGAAGCGCCCATACCCTGATCATCAACAACCCGGGTTGTCCCTCGATCATCTCCTCTGGCAGCAGGCGCAGCCAGCGCTCCAGGGTCGGCCGGTCTTCGCGGTTGAGCGCATCACGCAGCCCTGAGCTCATCTGGCGCGCTGCCAGCTTAAGATCGCCGGCTGCCAGGGCATGCTGCAAGGCCTCGTCGAGCAGTCCTTGCGCTTCGAACCAGGCGGAAGCCCGGAGGTGCAAGCTAATCACCTGGTCGGGCGTCAGCTCAGCAGCTAATCTCTGCTGGAGCAATTCCTGAAATAGATGATGGTAGCGATACCATACTCGCTGGTTGTCCAGGGATATCAGAAACAGGTCAGAGCTCTCGATCCAATCCAGGCAGAGGCGCGCATTCCAGGCGGGGTCCGTCTCTCCAATGACAGCTTCGCATAACGAAGCGCAGAAGCGATCCAGGATGGAAGTCTTCAATAAAAATGACTGGATCGCCGGAAATTGGTGGGTAAGCACCTCATCCACCAGGTAGCCAGTCATGTTGGCATTCTCGCTGGATAAAGCCGCCAGAACAGATTCCTGGCTGTCTGCGGAGCGAAGTGATAAAGCTGCCAGGTGCAGGCCGGCGGGCCAGCCTTCGAAGCGCTCTTCCAGCAGAGGCAAGGCGTTCTGGCTCTGCTGGGGCAATTGCGACTGGCTCAAATAGGTTGCCGTCTCATCAGGTGTAAAGCGCAGGTCTCGCGTGCGTATCTCGCTGATCATCCCTTTCGCACGTAAACTGGCGAGCGGCAGCGGTGGGCTGGTGCGTGAGATCAATACCAGGTGCAGCGGTCTTGGCCAATGGCGAGCCAATTCAGCGAGCAGATTATGCACCTCCGTGCCTTGGATGGTGTGGTAGTCGTCCAGCACGAGGATAGCTTCTCCGGGAAGTTTTTCGAGCTCATTACTCAACGTGGCGTAGAGGACTGATTGGGGCGGCGGCTGCCGCGCCTGGATTAAAGCCAAAATCTCCTCACAGACTCCATTGAATATCGTCCGCAGAGCGGCGGTGAGATATTGTAAAAAGATGGTCAGGTCACTGTCATTTTCATCCAGCGAAAGCCACGCGGTGGGTATGGCACCTGCCGCTGTCGTTTGATCAGCCTCCATCTGCCTGAGCCAGTTGCTCACCAGGGTGGTTTTGCCGAAACCAGCCGGTGCACAGACCAGAACAAGCTGCCGGCCTCTATCCTGGTTGAGCAGGTCAATTAACCGCGCACGTGTGACCAGGTCATTCGGCAAGCGCGGCCGGTGCAGCTTGGTTTGCAGAAGGATACGATCCAGATCAGGCATCGCGTTGGAATTCTGGGGAAAAGACTTCGTTATTTCTGAACTTGATCTTAGTATTCATACTTAAAGATTAGGGCTATTATAATCTTAACTTAACTTTTCAATTTGCGCAGAACAGCATTTACATGACAACCCACAAGCGATCAGGTTGGATCAGCGTTCTATACAAGACACTTACCTCTGGCAGGTGATGATTGTGTAATCACAATAGCAGGTGAGAAAATGATTGAGCAGGGCTGCTTATTCCTGGCATGTTGAAAAAACTGTCCTTAATTTTTGGGGGTAGCGGCGAATGATCCGAACTAAGAACCTTCGGGTTTAGAGTTCGAAGCTTGATTTCGTTGGGTAAGATAAAAAAAAGACGCCGGTTTAGGCGTCTATTTTTTATCTTCTAGTAGCGGGGCTCAATTCGAACTGAGGACCTTCGGGTTATGAGTTCAAATCTTGATTTGGTGTACTTTCACGAACAATTTCTGCAACTCAGCGTAATTTGCGGTTTTCGATGCCCAAGAGCCCGACAAGCCGTAGTTTGGGTGTGATAGGGGAATAATAGCAGGGTTTATTTTGCCTGTCAATAGATATTCCGAAAATTCGTTCTATGATTTACTTCCGAGCGGGGGTAAGATTCTTCATGCCAATCTGGCACTATGAACGAAACGGAGGCGACATGCAAAAACCTATTGCTAAAACACGGCGCAATGCACGTGCCCAGGTCTATGATCCTGAGCCCTTTGTCAGCCGGTTGGAAGGATTATTAGGAGGACATAACGAGAGCTACAGCGAGGCTTCCCTGGAGGCTGGCCTGGATCACCAGGCTGTGCGGCGTATCCTCGCTGGTCAATGCCCGCAAATGCACATCTGCATATTACTGGCTGACCATTTCGGGATCAACCCGAACGAGTTTCTTGAGCTGGCCAACTGGCCGAAGCTAAAAATCTTTGAAGTCCGTTCGATCAGCGGAGAAAAACTTTCGCCCGAGGCAGTGGAGGTTGCGGTGCAGATCGATCGCATCGCCAATCCGGGAACCCGCCGGGCTGTAGCGGATGCTATCAAAACCCTCGTTGGCAAAACCTTCGAGGAATAACGAGGCGATCTACCCAACCTTTTCATCGAGCTCCGGGTCACCCTGGAGCTCTTTGGTTTGCTGGAAAGGTGCATATTGGGGAAATAATTGATCGAGATCGATTTCAGGTCTTTCTAGAATACGGCATAATTCTTCGGATAATTGGCAAATGAACGTTTTTATCTTTTCAACCTCATCTAAATTGAGTGGTTACTCTGGCATAGACGATTCCTCGGTGAGCACGGGAGTTAAGACGGTTAGATTTCAGTTATCGTCTGGTCAGATTGTAAGAGGGTGGTTGATATTGTGCCATGTACCACTATCCCGAAGGTAAAAGGTAATTGTCCCCCTCCAGGAGGGCAAATGTCCCGTCCTCGCTGGATAAAAGTCCCTCTGAATTCACCGCTGCGTGATTAAATCAAAAACGGGTTCTTCAACCTGTTTTTAACCCGTCACACCGCTGCCTTTCAGCCGTTCCGCCAGATCATACGTGAACATGACCTGCGCCTGCTTGAGGGTATGGTTGAAATTGGCCGCATTGTGAATGAGCACATCGAGGCGCTGGTAGCGCTGTTTGAATTCAGTCACAAATTGCCGGATGGAAGCCTGCGAAGCCAGGTCCACCAGCATCAATTCAATTTTCTCACTCCCGCTGGCTTTGCATATATCTTCCAGTGCCTGCGCGCCGCGCTGTGCTGAGCGGCAAGCCATAATCACGGTCGCGCCGAGCTTGGCCAGTTGGATGGCAACGGCTTTGCCGATCCCGGAATTAGCGCCGGTGATAATGATTGTTTTTTGATCGAGGTTGTAAGACATTTTGTTTTCTCCATCGTACCAACTATTTTTCGATGATTACCAAATCGTTTTGGATTATAATACATGCAAACACTTACTACAAGTTTTAGGATCAGAGAATCTATGACCGTCACGATTCGCGATGTTGCCAAACGACTTAATTTGTCTACCACACAAGTGTCACGCGCCATGGATGGGTATGATGATGTGGCCGAAGGAACGCGCCAGCTTGTGATCAAAACTGCGCATGAAATGGGATATGTTCCCAATCAGGCAGCCCGCCAGCTCCGACGTAGACGTTCTAACTCGATCGGGTACATCCTGCCGGCGGATACACCGCGTTTTTCCGACCCCTTTTTTGCTGAGTTTATTGCCGGCCTGGGAGACGAAGCCTCTGCACATCGCCTGGATTTGCTGGTGTCCACAGCTCCGCCTGGCAGCCTGACTGAACGGCAGGCCTACGAACGTTGGACGCATGGTCGGAAAGTAGACGGATTGATTCTCAACCGGATGCACTTGCAAGACTGGCGAGTGCAGTACTTGGCCCAGGCGCAATTTCCTTTCGTTACTTTGGAACGTTCGCTGGATCTATACGACTACCCTTCCGTGGAAGTAAATGGTCAGCGTTGGTTCAGGGTTTTAGTCGAACACCTGGTTTCCTTAGGACATTACCGGATTGCCTATATCGGGGCCTCACCAGATTTGAAGATTCAGGCTGATCGATTTATTGGATACCAGGATGGATTGCAGGCACATCACTTGCCCCTCGACGCAGACCTGGTCCACCAGGGCGACCTGACCACAGAAGGCGGCTACAAAGCCGGGCAGGCCTTGCTTGCTTTGCCTGAACCTCCGTCGGCGATTGCTTGTGTGGATGACACGACGGCAATAGGCGTGCTGCATGCCGCACGCGAAAGCGGCTGGATCGTCGGGCAAGACCTGGCTGTCGCCGGCTTTGACGGTATCGAGGGTTTTGAGCATACCCAGCCTCCACTGACCACGATCAATCAACCTGTATACGAAATTGCACGCCGTTTGGTGCAAATGTTAGTTTCTCAAATTACTGGGAAATCACTGGAAGAAAAACATGTTCAGATTGAGCCGGTTCTAGAGATCCGCCAATCCACGATCGGTAAATAATCTTTGACTGCTTCCTTATCATGGCAGTCTTTTTGGGAGAATTATCCAAATCGTTTTGGATAAAATCCTTTATCAGGAGGTTGGAAATCGATGAATACAGTTGTTGCAGCTGCCCTGGGGGAGTGCGTTCACGTGGCTGGAGTTCAGCAATTTCCTGCGCCTGGCGGAAGCCGCTGGTTGGCGGACTGTGTTTCTCGGCCCGGCAGTTTCTATCGAGCAGGTTCTTGAAGCCGCCCGGCGCGAAAAAGCCGACCTGGTTGGCGTATCCTACCGCCTGACGCCTGAGACTGGCGAGCGCCTGTTAGGCCAGTTCGCCGAAGCCGCCAGCGAGCTGCACGAGGCCGGGGTGCGGTTCGCCTTTGGCGGCACGCCTCCGGTGGCTGCCCGCGCCCGTGATGCTGGGCTTTTTCGAGCGCGTCTTCGACGGGAGCGAGCCGCCGGAGGCCATCCTGGCTTATCTGAAAGGTCAAAGCGCAGCGACCCCTATGGAAAGCGATCTTCCGCAAACCACGGTCGAACGCATCCACTGGAAATCCCCCTTTCCCCTGATCCGGCATCATTTCGGTTTGCCAACCCTGGAAGATACCCGTCGGCGGCATCGAACAAATTGCCGCCGCCCAGGTGATTGATGTGATCTCGCTCGGCGTTGACCAGGACGCCCAGGCGAACTTCTTCCACCCCGAGCGCCAGGACCCCCGTCGCACAGGCGCCGGCGGCGTGCCGGTGCGCTCCGCCGACGATTATCGCAGCCTGTTATACCGCCAGCCGGACCGGCAATTATCCCTTGCTGCGCACCTATTCAGGGACCGATGACTTCATCCGCCTGGCGCAGATGTATCTTGAGACGATCAACATTGCCTGGTGCGCCATCCCGCTTTTCTGGTTCAACCAGATGGATGGGCGCGGGCCGTGGGATTTGCAGGGCTCGATCAAGGAGCACCAGCAAGTGATGGCCTGGTATGGGACGCACGGCATCCCCGTGGAGCTTAACGAGCCGCACCATTGGGGAATGCGCGACGCGCCCGATGTGGTCTTCGTTGTCGCCGCATATCTCTCCGCTTATAACGCCCGCGCTTTTGGGGTGAAGGATTACATCGCCCAGATGATGTTCAACAGTCCGCCGGGACTATCGGATGCCATGGACCTGGCCAAGATGTTGGCCCTCCTGGACTTGATCGAGCCGTTAGTTGGGCCGGATTTCCGTATCTGGCGGCAGACGCGCACCGGCCTGTTGAGCTATCCACTCGATCCCGAAGCTGCCCGCGCCCACCTGGCCGCCAGCGTCTACTTACAGATGGCGCTCAAACCGCATATTATCCATGTCGTCGGGCACACCGAAGCCGATCACGCCGCCACCGCTGAGGATGTGATTGCTGCCTGCAAAATCGCACGGCGCGCGATTGAAAATGCCCTCTCCGGTCAGCCGGATATGACCGCCGACACGTTGGTCCAGGCCCGCCGGGCTCAGCTTGTGGCGGAAGCGCAGGTCACTCTGAAAGCCATCGCCGACCTGGCCGGCCCCCAGGTCGATGATCCGTTGACAGATCCCGCGGTTCTAACGCAGACCGTCACGCGGGGCATCCTGGACGCACCGCAATTGCGCAATAACCCCTTCGGGCGCGGGAAAGTCATTACCCGGATCATCGATGGTCAAAGCCTGGCAGTTGATTCAACCGGGCGTCTGCTTTCTGAACGTGAGCGCCTGGTAAATTTATTAGTGGAGGAAAACTCATGAATACCCCCGAAAACTATACTGTAATTGGCGCCGGGCATGGCGGGAAAGCGATGGCTGCGCACCTGGCTTTGATGGGTTTCCGAGTCACACTATACAACCGTACCTTCGATCATATCTCTGCGCTAAAAGCGCGCGGCGGAATCGACCTGGAAAGCTCGGAAGGCGGACCGCACGGTTTTGCCAAGCTGGCCCTGGTTACATCCGATATGGCCGAAGCCTTGCTAACTGCTCAGATGATCATGGTCGTGGTTCCTTCTTCCGCCCATCCGGATGTCGCCAAAAGCGCCGCGCCGTACCTGAAAGATGGTCAGATCGTCATCCTGCACCCTGGCCGTACCTGCGGGGCGTTGGAGTTTACCAAGGTGCTGCGAGATGTCGGCAGCATTGCCGATGTAACCGTGGCGGAAGCGGAGACTTTTATCTATGCTTCTCGTACAGACGGCCCAGCACAGGCACGCATTTTTCGGATCAAGGAGGCCGTTCCGCTTGCAGCCCTGCCGGCGACGCGGACACACGCTGTGCTGGAGGCGTTTAACCCGGCATATCCGCAATTCATTGATGGCGGCAATGTCCTGAGCACCGGAATGAATAACATGGGGGCGATTTTCCATCCTGCGCTGACCTTGCTGAATGCCGGTTGGATCGAGGCCACGCATGGCGATTACCAATTTTACATTGACGGGGTAACGCCCTCTGTTGCACGTGTCCTTGAAGTGCTCGATCGTGAACGGGTTACCGTGGCATCATCTTTGGGCCTGCGTGCCAGAACCGGGCTGGAGTGGCTGCAAATGGCCTATAACACGGTCGGCGATGACCTGCATGAGGCTATCCATAATCAGCCTGGTTATTACGGTATCAAGGCGCCCAGCACCCTCAATCATCGTTACATTTTCGAGGATGTACCGGCCAGCCTGGTGCCGATTGCTTCGCTGGGACAACACTATGGCGTGTCCGTGCGCGGTATGGACAGCATCATCCGCCTGGCGTGTATCGTCCACCGGACAGACTACTGGCGCAGGGGGCGGACGGTGGAAAAGTTAGGAATTGGCGGATTGAGTGTTAGTGAGCTAACACGCTTCGTTAACGATGGTACAAGAGATTAAAAGTGCTTTGCACAAATAAATTGAAAACCAAGAGGAGTTACTATCAATGGCAGGTATTGTCGGTGTAAATCGACGCGGGGAGATGAAATCAGTGCTCCGCAGTCTAGAGAAAATAGCCCATCGAGGATCCAGTGGGTGTATTGTTATTGAGGGGGAAACCTGCACGCTTGCTCTCGCCTGGTCCGAATCTCAGGCCTCAGCGGAAAATCAGCTGATGAAGACACACATAGCCTGGGATGAAGCCGGTGAAGGACATTTCGCTATGGCAGCTTGCAGCGAGATGCTCCTTAAGCGCGATCCCATTGGAGTAGCCCCACTGTACTACGGATGGGTAGATGATGAATTGTTCTGTTTTGCTTCAGAAGTTAAAGGATTACTGGAATTTACCCGCGATATCCATGAACTGCTCCCAGGCCATACTTTCGATGGGCAGAAAATGGAACCATACTTCCAGCTAAGAAAACTACCCTTAATAAGTGATACCCCTGAAAAAGCTGCCATAGAATTGCGTCGGACGTTGGAGAACGCAGTCACCAAGCGCGCTGGCAATGGTGATGTGGGGGGATGGCTGTCGGGTGGGCTGGATTCCAGTGCACTGGCTGCCCTGGCACAACCACATTTCCATCCATTTCACACCTTCACCGCCGGTTTACCTGGCGCTCCAGATGTAGAACACGCCCAGGCGGTTGCGGAGTTTATTGGATCCGAACATCACGTGGTCACTGTCCAAACCGAAGATATGCTGGCTGTATTGCCGGAAGTAATTTACCATTTAGAGTCATTTGACGCCTGGTTGGTGCGATCAAGTATCTTGAATTACCTGGTTGCCAGGCTGGCCGCCGATTACGTGCCAGCGATTTTCTCGGGTGAAGGTGGAGATGAATTGTTTGCCGGATACGAGTATCTCAAGTCGCTAGATCCAGCTAACCTGTCCGATGAATTGATTGATATCACATCACGTTTACATAACACCGCTCTCCAGCGTGTAGACCGCTGCGCTTCCGCTCATGGCACAGTAGCCCATGTAGTATTTCTCGATCCTGCTGTTGTAGATTATGCGCTGCGTATTCCGTCCAAATATAAATTACATCATGGCGTAGAAAAGTGGATCCTGCGCCAGGCAGTGGCCGATATCCTACCGGCAACGATTGTTGAACGCCCCAAAGCGAAATTTTGGGAAGGGGCAGGAGTCAACGAATTAATGGCCCAATATGCCGAAAGACACATCAGCGACTCCGATTTTTCTAAAGAACGGACATTGCCAAATGGCTGGCAGTTGAAGAGTAAGGAAGAATTGCTCTACTACCGAATTTTTCGAGAGCACTTCGGCGAATTTGACGATCTTTCATGGATGGGCAGAACGAAAGGCACTCCAATCGAATGATAAAAACCATTTTGCCGGCATGGCAGATTGAAGAATCCTTAACCCTGCCAACGCTTCTCGCCAGTATTTTGTGGGCAAACAAAAACCAGGAAGATGTCCAGTACTTTCGGATCGATTACGATTCTCATTCCCAGCAATTTGCGCTATTGTTCCTGCCGGCTCACTTAAATCGCCGATATCGGACGACAGTATTTTTCACCCCAGGCAGCTGGCGGAATAGCAACCCGGAAATCTATCGCTTCATCGGTTACTTTTTTGCCAAATAGGAAAAGCGCTGCTTGACCATTGCAGCCAGAAAGAACAAATAAGTAAAAGGAGATTTCCTGATGGTTAAAAACTGCATGAAACGCAATGTCATTTCAATCCCCACTACAGCGACCATCCGGCAAGCGGCAATGTTGATTGTCGAGCATCATATTGGCTTGCTGCCAGTTTTAGATCAGCAGGGCAGGCCGGTTGGTGCTGTCAGGCTGAGCGATTTGCTTTCTCTGGAATTACCCGACTTCTTCAACTTATTGCCGGATCTGGATTTCGTTCACGATTTCGGTGCTGTAGAAAGCACCCGTCCTTCCCCTAAAGAACTCGACCGTCCGGTGACCGTTCTTATGCAGCCCAGATTAACAGTGGAAGAAACTTGCGGTTTGCTGCGCGCTTACGCCTTAATGCTGAAACACAACCTTCACGATCTGCCGGTGATCTCTACAGAAGGCGTTTTGGTAGGCATTGCTTCGCGCGTCGATATCGGGGCAGCAATTCTATCCACCTGGAAAGATGTTGAGACCACCAATCCATGATGGCGCAAATTCTTGCCAGCCTGATTTTTATCGTCAGCCTGTGGTTGATATTCTCGGAGAAGCTCAACCGCACGATTGCTGGCTTTCTTGGGGCAGCCTTGATGGTTGGCCTGGGAAAGTTATTGGGTTTTTATGATGAAGCGCAGGCGGTTGCGGCGATTGATTACAACACCCTTGGGCTGTTGTTAGGAATGATGATCCTGGTAGCGCTGCTCGAGCCGACCGGCTTCTTCCAGTTTCTGGCCGTCTGGGCCGGGCGCACTTCGCGCGGCCGGCCATTGCTGCTGCTCATTATGCTGGGCACGGTGACCACAGTCGTTTCGATGTTTCTAGACAACGTGACCACCGTGGTATTAATCGCACCAGTCACAATCTTGATTTGTGAAATCCTGGGCATCAATCCCAGTCCCTTATCTGATGGCCGAAGCGCTGCTCTCCGATACTGGCGGCGCTGCCACCCTGGTGGGCGACCCGCCCAACATCCTGATCGCTTCTGCAGCAGGGTTCTCCTTCAATGATTTTCTGACCCATTCTTTGCCGGTGGTGGTAGTCGCCTGGGTCTTAGCCCTGGGAGCTGCTGCGCTATCTTTTTCGGCGTGAGCTGGCCGTTCAACCTCCAAACGCCGAAGTTGTCATGCAGCTTCACCCACGCGAAGTCGCTCGAGGATCCCAAACCGACTCGGCGAGTGCTGATCGTGCTGGGTGGAGCGATCCTGCTGTTTTTCTTGGAAGAGCTGCTTGAATCTCAGCCCAGCCCTTATCGCATTGAGCGCTGCCGCGGTTGCTTTAGTATGGGTGCGCCCGGATATCAATGATGTCCTGCGCCGGGTCGAGTGGAGCGTGCTGGTGTTCTTTGCCGCCTTGTTTGTGATGGTCGGCGGATTGGAAGCCTCAGGCGTGTTGGGTGGAGTGGTTTCTTCCTTTGAAAAGCTGGAGTCGATCCCGCCAGTCGTACTTGGATTATTGTTGCTCTGGTTTTCGGCCGGGCTTTCAGCGGTTGTTGACAATGTGCCGATAACAATCGCTTTGATACCGGTTATCCAGGGATTAGGTGCACGTGGGATTAATGTTCAGCCGCTGTATTGGGCGTTAGTGTTTGGCGCTGGGTTTGGCGGTAACGGCACCATCATCGGCTCGTCTGCTAACATTGTGGTTGCAAATCTCTCCGAACGAACTCACACGCCAATTACATCCAAATTATGGAATAAACGCGGGCTGCCGGTCATGCTGGTCACCTGCGCAGCTGCCAGTATACTTTATGCCGTGCTATACCCCTTGTTTACACGTTGAGCGAGCGATCTCTTTGTTCATTACAACATTTTTGTGATGGAGGTTATCCCGATGTACATGATCATGCTTGTCCTGGACGATCCTAATCACCTGGATCGCGTGCTCGAAGCCTGGGAACGCGCCGGTATCCGCGGCGCGACTATCGTCGAAAGCACCGGCATTCACCGCTTCCGGCGCAAGAACCTACCCATGCGTTACCTTTTCCAGACGCCCGGATTAGTAGAAGAGGGCCATTTGACGTTATTCGTAATTGCCGAGAGTGAGCAGTTGGTCCAGGATTGCCTGCACGCCACTGAGCAAATCGTCGGCAACCTGGACGAGCCAAATACAGGCGTATTCGCCTCCTGGCCGTTAGCAATTGTGAGCGGTGTGCCGCCGCGTTCCCAGGAAAGTTAGCATGGTCTGGGTAACGTTTCTGATCAGCGCGGCATTGATCGTCTTAGCCGCCACACAGCTGGCCAAATACGGTGATGTAATCGCTGTTCGCACCCGGCTTGGCGGCATGTTTGTCGGGGTAGTGCTGTTGGCCGCGGCTACCTCTCTGCCCGAAGTACTTACCACGATCAGCTCGCTTTCTCAAGGGGTGCCCAACCTGGCCGCCGGCAACCTGTTCGGCAGCAACATGTTCAACATGTTCCTTTTAGCGATTCTTGATCTGCTGTATCGCCAGGATCGCATCCTGCGGAACGTCGCCCTAAAACACGCCCTGACAGGCAGCCTGACCGTGTTTTTAATTGGCCTGGTGGTCTTCTTCATCCTGGCCGATATTCCAGCTCAAATCGGTTGGATCGGCGTGGATAGTATTACGATCATGCTGGTCTATGTCGCCGCGTTGCGCTTGATCCAGGCCAACCAGACACATAGGACAAGCCAACCAACCGGGGAAATCGAAATTCCACCAGGCATACCTTCCCTGCGCGCTGGATTGATTGGCTTTGGCCTGGCTGCCCTTGGATTGGTGATTATCACTCCGTATATGGTGCGCGCCAGCGCCGAGATCGCTGAAATCACCGGGCTGGGAACAACTTTCATCGGAACAACCCTGGTTGCGGTGGTCACCTCCCTGCCCGAACTGGTGGCGACGATCGCTGCCATCAAGATCGGCGCGGCTGATATGGCCATCGGGAATTTGTTTGGCAGCAACTTATTCAACATGTTCGCCCTCGGCCTGACGGATGTGTTCTACCTGCAAGGACGTTTTCTGGGCGTGATCGATCCGGCATTTCTGTTGGTGGGGATGTTAGGGCTGTTGATGACAGGCATGGGTCTGATTGGCAATCTGGCGCGCCTGGAACGGCGCGTGCTTTTCATTGAGGTAGATGCGTTGGGATTAATGGTGTTGTATTTCGGCGGTCTATGGCTGCTTTATAGTCGAGGGGTTGCTCAATGAGCAAAAGGTTGAACTCGCAGATCGCCTGGCAACCCTTCAGAACGCCCACCAATCCCGAGAGATTTCCGCCAATGAAATCGGTGCGAATTTGAGTGGGGTCGACTTTCGCAGTGCTGATCTTACAGACACTGCGCTGCTATTACCTGTTTTTCCTAGCACGGTTAGTGTGGCTATTGACTGATTAAGGCTTGATAATTAAAAAGATGACCGGTATCCAACCCATTCTACCTAACAGGTCTTGCACTTCTATCCATTCCAGCCTACCAACTGTTTCTCGCTGGTATAAGATCAACACCGGGCTTCCTTCTGGCAAGCCACCGATGATTTTCCCTGCCGGTTCCTGCCGAAGATAAACGCCTTTACCGCCCGTGTTAGCAATGTAAGCCAGCACAGGCGTCGGTGTGGGTGTAAGCGTCTGCGTAGGTGTGACCGTCGATGTAGGTGTTTCGGTAGGCGTAGCCGTCGACGTTTGTGTTGGTCTCAGTGTGCGCGTCGGTGTGAATGTAAAGGTCGGTGTTGGGCTGGGTCCCAATGTTATCGTTGGTGTAAAAGTAGGTGGAACGAGCGGGTCCAGAAGGGTGGTTGGAACAACAATTAATTGTAGCGCCACCGGCTGCTGAAGATAGGATGCGACTGCTTCTTGTAATGCGACAACCTGTTTGTACGTCGGTTGGTACAGCGCGCGCACGGTCACATCAACTTGCAGCACGCTGTCAGTGGTATCCATGGTCAGGTCGACCAGCCGCATATTGGGTTGTTTGACAATTTCCATTTGGACCGCATCACGAACTTTCTGTTGAAGCTGGGAGCGTTGAACCACTTTGGTGGTGACCAGGATCAGTGGAATAGTCACGATGAGCACCAAAACAGCAGAGATAATCATGCTCCTGGGAATACGATGCCAGCGTTGGTTTGCTTTCGCAGGGCGGAAGCCAAGGGATGCAAAGACGAGAATGCTGGCAAAGGAAATCGCGGTCAAGTTGGTTAGAAATAACAGCACAGCGCCAAGATAAATATCGGGTTGTTGTAAAGTGATACCAATCCCGACGACACATAATGGAGGCATGAGTGCAGTCGCAATCGCCACGCCTGGCAATGCAGCCGACAACCGAGGTTGCGCCAGGGCATAGGTCGCAGCCGCTCCACCCGCCAAAGCGATAATCAGATCAAACGGGCTCGGGCGTGTGCGCAGGAGCACTTCTCTGGGCAATTCAATCAGAGAGCCAAAAGGCAACGCATGAGCCAACCAACTCACTGCCGCTGATAATGCTACTGCCAACAGCACGCCTTCGCCCAGGGCTAATAGAGCTTTTCGGAATATGCGTTGCTCACCTGCAACTGAAGCAAGCGAGAGACCAATAATTGGAGACATCAATGGAGCTACCAACATTGCTCCAATGATGACGGCTACTGAATTGGTGATCAAGCCTAATGTAGCAATAATGCAGGACAGAGTAACCAGAAGGAAGTAATCGAAACCAGGCGAAGAAGACAGATCTAACTCATTAAGCACCTCCTGTTTTCTTGCCCATGTCAGAGGTTGAAGCAGGTTTTTCAAAGTACGCAAATTTATTCTCCCATTTTGTTCTCGCACAATCGCTTTACTTCTTCCCAGGCCTGTCCCTCTGTTACAACCACCAGCGTATCTCCAGCTTCTAACACGGTATCCCCATGGGGGATAAACACCTCCCGACCGCGCTGTAAACTGGCGATTAAACACCCCGTTGGCCAAGCTACTTCGTCCACGCGTATACCAGCGCATGGCGCTTGCTGTTCGATAACGATCTCATTAATCTTTACCTGGGCGCTTGTAACTGCATCTAATCGCACCTGATGGACGCGGTGTCGCAATGCCTCTCGCCGGGTCAAAGCAATGTCATAAGCACGCACCAAGTCAGTACGGCGTAACAAGCCGAGCAGATGGTGGGGTTGGGTAGATTCCACGACCGGGAGGCGACCAAGATCCCGGCCGGCCATCCTTCGTAAAGCTACCCCTATTTTTTCGTCAGGGAAGGCAACCACTAAGTCCTTGCTGCAATACTCCCTGACTGAGTGAGTTGCCCAATCATGTGGGTCGACGTTATCCAAATCTTGTAAAGTGAAAACGCCTACCAGCTCTCCTTGAAAGTTTACTACAGGCAATCCATGATGGTGGGTTTGTAAGAATCGGTCCGAAGCAGTTTCCAGGCTATCGGTTTCCAATATTGTGTCGGGATCGGTATGCATAACTTCACGAACGGTGACCATCTCAAGCACCTCAACATCCCGGCCGCGTTCCAGGCGGATGCCTTTGCGAGCCAGGCTGATGTGGTACACCGAATCCTTCTCGATCAACCTAGAAATCCACAAGCTAATCACAACCGCAAACATCAGCGGCAAAATGATGCGGTAATCATTTGTCATCTCAAAGAGCAAGATGATCGCAGTGAGCGGCGCATGTACAGCTCCCGCTAAAACCGCTGCCATGCCGACCAAAGCAAATGCCGGTGGATCGATTTGCAAACTTGGGAATAGTGTCGCCGAAAGCGTTCCTAAGGCCGCACCGAGCGTGGCTCCGATCACCAGGGCGGGCGCAAACAAGCCGCCCAGAAATCCTCCGCCGATAGAGACAGCCGTCATCACAATCTTTGCCAACATAATTGCCAGGAGCAGGCTGACCGCGAAGTTCTCGCCTCTTAAGATCGCTTCAATCGTCGAGTATCCCACGCCGAATATTTGAGGCAAGAATATTCCTACGATACCTACCATCAGGCCGGCAACAGCCGGTTTTGCCCAACGTGGTAAGCGTTTCCAGCTTCCAAATATGTCGCGCATCTTGTAAAGGAGCCACACATAGAAGGCTGATATCGGTCCTGCCAGTAACCCTAAAACCAGGTAAAAGGGAAGTTCAATAGCTGAATGAAAAACATAAGTGGGTACAAAAAAAGCCGGTTGTGCTCCGGATACTGCCTGGGTAAATACAGCCGAACCAACGGCTGAAAGCACAACAATGATAAAAGCGCCGCTGCTTAACTCGCCCAGGATCACTTCTAAAGCAAAGAAGACCCCCGCGATCGGAGCATTGAAAGCTGCAGCAATTCCGCTGGCTGCCCCGGCTGCTACTACTGCCCGCATGCGCTGGTCAGAGAGATGCAGTTTTTGACCAAAGAAAGAACCCAGGTTAGCGCCTATTTGTACCGATGGGTCTTCTGGACCAACGGATGCCCCACTGCCGATCGATATTGCCGCGCCGACCGATTTCTGCAGAATCCGCTGATAGCGTAATCTCCCCCCAGCTAAAGCTACAGCTTCCATGATCCCGGCTACCCCATGGTGCCGTTCTTCCCCAATAAAAAAATGAACCAGTAGACCGACGACGATTCCACCCAGGAGGGGGATCAGAGCGATTGTCCAATGTCCCCACGCTGAAAGCCAGCCAGACATTGTAGTAAATGAAAAATGAGTGCAAACTTCAATTAGTTTTTTAAACGCCCATACCCCAGCCCCTGTTGTTAATCCAATAAATCCCGAGGCCAAAACGAGTAGCACCGGCTCAGAATATTGTGATTCGTTCAGCCAACGATTAAAAGATTTAATCCAAATCGCCGATTTCATCCACGCTTTCTCCAGCACTGGCCTGATTCTATTTCAGCCACCCGATGCCCGCAGCAATCCCCACCACGCCGCCTGCTGCCAACAAACCGCCCACCAGCTTACGCTTTCGGTTGATACCCAGCAGGACGCCCAGGCCGAGTAAAGAAGCCCCCAGGCCCAAACTGGTCTTGTGTACCATTCGATCAGCCTGCGCAGAGGGTCGACCTGCTTCGACAAGTTTCCATTTCAAAATAGTACCGCCATCGACCATTGGCAGAGGGGCGACGCTGCCGAGCAGGATAAAGCTGTGGCCAACCAGCGAGGCATCCGCCAGATCGTGGCTGAACGATCCTTTTGGCGACATACGTCTCCACAGCAAGCTGAATGTGAAACCGATCAGGCTGAAAATAGGACCGCCCATTGAGCGCCAGATATGAGTTTGCGGCGGAACGGCGCTGTTTCTATCTTGTTGCTCCATGCCCGGGTCCATCTAAGCCTATCATATCATAGTAGGAAAGTCAGACGCCCTCTTGCCAGCGGAAACCATGGTATCGTAGGATAAATAGAAAAACAAACGCCTTGAGAGCTAAAGTTCGTGAAAGGTAGCGGGGATTGGATTCGGAATCAAGACCTGTGGGTTATGAGTTCGAATCTTGCAACTGTGAAGAAAGATTAAAAAGACGCCCGGTTTAGGCGTCTTTTTAATCTTCTAGTAGCGGGGCTCAAAATTCGAACTGAGGACCTTCGGGTTATGAGTTCGAATTCTTGATTTCGTGCACTTTCACGAACAATTTCTGCAGCTCAGCATAATTTACGGTTTTCAATGGTAAAGAGCCCGGCGAGCCGTGGTCTGGATGCGATGGGGAAATAATAGCAGGGTTTGAGTGATGTGTCAACGGACACGTTTTGTCAAGGAGAAAAAAGCATGATGGGTGCGTGAAGAGAATAGGGCCTAAATAGGTTCTTAAGACCTACTAAACATTTATAGCCTATTCGTGACACACCCATTTCTTCTGCCAATCCAGTTGCGAGAAAAAATCTAAAACGAAAGGTAAACGATCACGGACGCGGTTTACATCTTAGCATCCGTTGCTGCAGGTGGTAACCTTCATCATACGTTTGCCTTGTCTGCCATAACTTCCAGACGACGGCCAGCCATCGATTAGCCAGGCAACGAATAGCATGGCTTGTGGAGCTGCATTTTGGGCGGACTTGCTCGTAGTAGGCTATTGCCCAGGTTGACTTTTTCAAGGTAGCCAATGCCCACTGTTGGGCGATGTGGCGGAACTCATGGTCACAGGCATAACGAAACTTGACCGTCTTGCGTTTTCCGCTGGCGTCCGTCACAGGACAGGTACCGGCCAGAGCCTGGATGCTGGTCGCTGTTGGAAAGCGTTGGCGATCTTCACCAAACTTGACTAGGAGAGCAGGCTCCAGAAAATCGCCAGCCCGTGGTAAAGATTGGAAGATGAAAGCATCCGGGTGCTGCTGAAAGAGTTCCTGCACATCCCGTTCAGCCTGGTTCTTTGCCACCACCAGTTCCATCAGCAGTCGGCTGAGCAATTGGGCTTCGACCGAGTATGCCGTTGTGGTCGCTTCTGGCACAGGCTGTAGGCGCTGTAAACAAGCATAGTTGCGAGGCAGTCTCTTGGTTTGGACATGTCCCTGTTGGCGAGCAAAAGCTTGAAATGCCTCGAAGCTGAGTTCAGCAGCCGCTTGAGGGGGTGGGATAAGCCTGGATGAAGGCCAAGGCGATCTGAGCGGTGAGGCTGCTAAACAGGTTGGCGGCAACCGGGTAGTAGCGGGTCAGAACCGCCCGCAAACGGTTCGACATGCGTTGACACTCTTTGGACAGGTAGTTGAGCATGGAAACTTTGACCCGTATCTGCTGCAGCAATGGGCTACCTGGCGTCCAGGGATGGTAGCGCTGACGATCCGTTCGTAAAATATCTGCAATCAACCAGGCATCGCTCTGATCACTGCGCGCCCCACTTTGCCGGTAGCGCCCTTGGGAACTGCGGACGACATTGGGCGGCAAGACGTACACCGCCTGGTATTCTCGATCCCACAAGAAATCCAACAGCAAGCTGTGAGCTGTCTCAATCCCCAGAATGCATTCGCTCGCTTGTACCCCGAGCTTTGCCCTGGCTTCATCAATCTGTTGAAATCCTTCCAGGTTGTGCGGGACAACCAGCTTCTGGATTACTCCACCGGCTTCATTGGTAAAGATCAAATCATGCTTGCGTTCACTCCAGTCGATTCCGATGTATACTTGCATTAGGACCTCCCTTCTCACAATTGGAGGTGCACAGATTCCATGCCAGTCCCTGGTGATCCTGTTACGGCGCTCGCAGCGCTACACGTTCTAGACAATGGGTTCTGGCAGGTCTGGGGGACGGTCCGCTGAAGGCGCTCGCAGCGCAGATTTTTGGTGGTCCTTTTCCCAGACCGGAAACCTATGGGGTAGGCAGCAAGATGATGGGTGTCATCCTGGTTGTTCTACCCCATATGGTTACCTTTGTCCATAGTTTACTGTAACAGGATATTTTGCAAATTCGTTCTATGAATTTATAGCAGCCAGATGAATAATTCTAGCTGCGGGCGCCGCTCGATACACACTTGTTTTTCCAATGCTCATTCCTGGACTGCTCAGTACGATTTCTACTGCACCATGACTTTATCCCGGTATATACAATATTACTGCCATCCCATTCACCCGCTTCGACGTCTGCTTTTTGCTCGCCCCCTCCGGGTACACCAGAAATGTGCAGCTTCATTTTTACCAACTTTCGAACGATCACCATTGTACGGTAATTTGGCTCTTTGAGTAATATTAAGGCGCGTTGTATAATTGATCGATGTCCACCCCCATTCTGACTACAAAACTTTATATCCCCCCACCTCGGTCTAAAATTGTCCTGCGCCCCCGCCTGATCGAGCGGCTGAACGAGGGCCTACTGCGCAAGCTGACCCTCATCTCAGCATCTGCCGGGTTTGGCAAAACCACGCTGGTTAGCGAATGGCTTGCCGGTTGCCAGCGACCGGTCGCCTGGCTATCACTGGACGAAGGGGATAACGACCCCACACGCTTTCTGACTTACCTCGTCGCTGCGTTGCAGACGCTAGCCCTGAGTAAAGCCGAAGGGATTGCGGCTAATATTGGAAAAAGGCTGTTGGCTATTCTCCAGTCCCCTCAGCCACCGCTAATCGAATCGATTCTGATAGCCCTGCTCAATGAAATCACCACCCTCCCGTACAATTTCGTCCTTGTCCTGGACGACTATCATGTGATTGATTCCAAACCGGTTGACAGTGCCATCACCTTTCTGCTCGAACACCAGCCTCCACAGATGCACCTGGTAATCGCCACCCGCGAGGATCCACATCTACCACTTTCCCGGTTACGCGCCCGTGGCCAATTGACTGAACTGCGCGCCGCCGACCTGCGTTTTACCCCCGCCGAGGCCGCCGAATTTCTCAACCAGATGATGGGCCTGAATCTCTCAGTGGAAGATATCGCCGCACTGGACAAGCGCACCGAAGGCTGGATCGCCGGTCTGCAATTAGCCGCGATCTCAATGCAGGGACATCAAGATACCGCCAGTTTCATCAAATCTTTCACCGGCAGCCACCATTTCGTATTGGACTATCTGGTTGAAGAAGTCCTGCAGACAGCAGTCCGAAAGCGTCCAGACTTTCTTGCTGCGCACATCCATCCTTGACCGCATGTGCGGCTCCCTTTGTGATGCCGTTCTACCCGCCCCTTCTACATCCGGGCAGGAAACCGCCGGTCAAGAGACCTTAGAATATCTCGAACACGCCAACCTGTTCATCGTCCCTCTGGACAACGAACGGCGCTGGTACCGCTATCACCATCTCTTCGGCGATTTGCTGCGCCAGCGCCTGGGAAAACCCAAAGAATTCGCCGAATTCCACCTGCGCGCCAGCCAGTGGCATGAAGAGAACGGCGACCTGGGCGCGGCGTTTCACCACGCCATCGCAGCCGGGGATTTTGTCCGGGCGGCGGGGTTGGCTGAAGCGGCCTGGCAGGGGATGGAGGAAAGTTTCCAGACGGCCGCCTGGCTGGGTTGGGTGAAGAAGCTGCCAGAAGAGGTCATTCGCGTCCGCCCGGTGCTTTGCACCCTGCTTGGTCGGGCATTCGCAAATGCGGGCGAACCGGAGACCAGCGAGTTGCGCCTGCAGGACGCTGAACGATGCCTGGATGGTTCGGACGTAGCGAACGAAGCGCCTAAGCCCCTGCCAGCGATGATTGCCTTGACCCGCGCCTACAACGCCCAGGTGCAGGGTAATCTCGCCACACGGTGAAATACGCCGAACAGGCCATCCAATTGATTCCCGAGAATGATTTTTACCGCCGCTCCCAGGCTGCCATCACGTTGGAGTGTCACCCACTGGGCCAGCGGCAACCTGGAGTCGGCCATCCGGGCGCTTGGTGATTGGATGGAGAGCATGACCCAGCTGGGCAATCACGTCTTCGTGGTTGCCAGCGCCTTTGGTGTAGCCGACCTGCTGGTGGGCCTGGGGCGCCTGAGCGAGGCCGAGCGGACCTATCAGGATGCCTTGCAGCTGGCCGCCCAACACGGCCCGGAGGCCGAACACATCACTGCCCACCATCATCTCGGCCTGTCCATGATCTACCGTCAGCGGGGAGATGACACCCTCGCCGCTCATCACTTGAAACGAGCCGCCGAATTGGGTCTGCAAACCACTCTGGCGGATTGGCATGTACCGCTGGCATGTGGCCCAGGCCCAACTGAAAGAGGCCGCAGGCGATCTGGAAACCGCCCTGGCCCTGCTCGACGAGGCCAAACGGGTCTATATCCAAACCGCCGTGCCTGACCTGCGCCCCATTGCGGCCCTGAAAGCGCGCATCTATCTCAAACAGGGGCGGCCCGATAAAGCCCGGGCGTGGGCGGCAGAACGCGGGCTTTCGCTGGCAGATGAAGTCAGCTACTTGCATGAGTTCGAGCACCTCACCCTGGCCCGGCTGGAAATCGCCAACCCGCTGGTCAACGCCCTGCTCGCACGCCTGTTGCAAGCCGCCGAAGCGCAAAAGCGCCGGGGCAGCGCGCTCGACATCCTGCTGGTGCAGGCGCTGGCCCACGAGGCGCAGGGCAATCGCCCCCAGGCTCTCGCCGCGCTGGAACACGCCCTGGCAATGGCCGAGTCGGAAGGCTATGTTCGCATCTTTGTGGATGAAGGCGAAGCAATGCGATTGTTGATTGAGCAACAATCGCGCAATCGAGATCATCCGCTGAGCGATTATGTGGACAAACTCCTGGCTGCCTTTACCCAATCGGTGGCTGCGCCAAAATCAGCAATCATCCATCAAAAATCAGACATAATAGAGCCATTGAGTGAACGCGAGCTGGAAGTGCTCAGGCTGCTCCGAAGCGAATTAAGTGGCCCGGAAATTGCCAAACAACTGATCGTGTCGCTCAACACTCTTCGTACTCATACCAATAACATTTTCAAAAAGCTGGGGGTGAATAACCGCCGGGCGGCAGTCCGCCGCGCCGAGGAACTCGATTTGTTATAGCGCATACGCAATCATCAACTCTGGCCCTAGCAGGTGGTTCGAACCAACTGCCAGGGCTTTTTATTTTCCTCACAACCTCCCGATTAGGAATCACTACATCAATCAACACATGTGGTGATGACGCCTCACCACATTATCTGGTATTCTTTGGTCGAAGAAAAGAATGAAACCAACTATGAGGATATTTATCTATGTCAAGGCCAACGCACGAGGCGCAGAATGAATGAAACACTCGCATCAATGAAAGATCATTACGAGCCTCAACCTTACGAAATCCGCCTCAAGGGACACCTAGATGACCGGTGGGCTGACTGGTTTGAGGGCCTGACCATCACGCTGGAAGACAACGGCGACACGATTTTAACTGGTCCGGTGATTGACCAGGCCGCGTTGCATGGCTTGCTAAAAAAAGTGCGTGATTTGGGAATGCCATTGGTCTCGGTCATTCCTCTCGAAAACGGTTCCTCGACTACGCTCGTGACAGGCCAGACGGATCAGTTAGATTTCAAATAAAAAAAGAATAAGCTCCTTGAAAAGGAGGTTTGCCTTTGATAACATTTCCAGCCCATTTCAACCCCCGGTAAACGGGAGGCGACCACAATTTTATTCAAGTCCAAATTAATGAAACCCATCCATATCGTTCAAAAAAGGAGATAAAAATGAATACAAACAAAGAGACCGCAAGAAATCTGCTAGATGTGAGGATAATCCTTGCAGTGCTATGGGTAGCTGAAGTGTTAAGTTCTTTAAACGGGGATACGTACCGCTTAAGTGATTCGGTTGCGTTAAAGTCTTTAATTGAGAATACCGGATCTGTCAAAGCAACCCCAGAATTATTATTGGTCATGTCGATAATATTTGTGTTTCCCATACTTATGAGTGCCTTCACCCTGATATTGAAGTATTCCGTGAGTCGTTGGGCAAACCGCATCATAGGCATACTCTATGCTGTGATTATTCTTGGATTTTGGGTTTTAGGTTTTGTATTGCAATCTGCTAGTTATGAGTTCGTTTGGTCAACTGCACAACTTGTGTTTGTCTTCCTGGTTGTTTGGTACGCTTGGAAATGGACTAACCCTGAAGGTTAAACCTGATTTATAGTGCCGGTCAAAGGAATTTGGAGAAAAACCATGAAAGCAATTGTATACACAAAATATGGACCGCCAGATGTTCTACATCTCGAAGAGGTAAATAAGCCAGCTCTTAATGACGATCTAGTTCTGGTAAAAGTCTATGCAGCATCCATCAATGCAAGCGACTGGCATTTACTGACCGCCGACCCCTTCCCAATGCGCCTGATAGGTACTGGGCTCTTTAAACCTAAGAACACGATCCTCGGCGCCGACATTGCTGGGTGCGTTGAAGCAGTTGGCGGAAAAATCAATCAGTTTCGGTCAGGGGATGCGGTGTTTGGAGATATTTTTGGGCTTGGCAGCGGCAGTTTTGCCGAATATGTTTCTGTTCCTGAAAGCGCTTTGGCGCTAAAGCCGTCCAATATTTCATTTGAGGAAGCTGCGGCTGTACCCGTGGCAGCCGTCACTGCCCTGCAAGGCTTGCGCGATCAAGGGCATATTCAGCCAGGGCAAAAAGTTCTGATCAACGGCGCATCTGGCGGGGTGGGGACATTTGCGGTACAGATTGCCAAGGCGTTTGGAGCGGAAGTGACTGCCGTGTGCAGCACGCGGAATTTGGAGATGGCGCGCTCGATAGGCGCAGACCATGCCATTGACTACTCCAAAGAGGATTTCACCCAAAATGGCCAGCAGTATGATCTCATCCTTGCCGTGAACGGATATCATCCGCTTTCCGCGTATAAGCGTGCTTTAACTCCCCTGGGCATTTACGTCTTCGTGGGAGGCTTACCAAAGCAAACGTTCCAGTCTCTGTTCCTGGGACCCTTAATGTCAAAAAGCGATGGCAGGAAGATGACAAGCATAATGAAAAGGGCAAATCAAAAAGATCTGCTCCTCATAAGTGATCTTTTAGAAGATGGAAAGATCAGACCAGTTATTGATGAAAGCTACCCGTTGAGTAGAACAGCTGAAGCTTTTCGGTATTTTGAAAAGAGGCCACGCCCGAGGCAAAGTGGTCATTACAATCTCGGTACAGGAGTAATCAAACAACGGATCAAAAAATTATTCTTTCCGCAACCTGGGTGGTCGTCGTGCTAATTCATCTTTATGGCGATGCCTTGCGCATCTGCAGCGGCGACTTGGCAAAATCGATGGCCGACAAGAATTTCAACCAGTTCGTTTGGCTGGGAATCGCGGTTTTGATGTTGACGCCCATCCTGATGGTTTTCCTGACCCTGGTATTGCCCCAGCCAGCGAGTCGCTGGGCGAATATCATCGTGGCCGCCTTCTTTTTCCTGTTCAACCTGGTTGGCTTGCCCACCTATCCACCTTTATTTGACAAATTCCTGTTGGCGGTCAGCAAGGGGTTCAATGTGGTCACTATCTGGTATGCGTGGAATTGGAGTTGAGCCTTATAATTAATTAATGCCTGCACCTATTTTGGCCACAAAACTATACATTCCCCCACCCCGGCAGAGATTTGTCCCCCGCCCCCGCCTGATCGAGCGGTTGAACGAGGGCAGGCACTGTAAACTGGCCCTCATCTCTGCTCCCGCCGGCTTTGGTAAAACCACGCTGGTCAGCGAATGGGCCGCCGTTTGCGATCGACCGGTGGCCTGGCTATCGCTGGACGAAGGGGATAACGACCCCACATCCTTTCTGACTTACCTCGTCGCGGCGTTGCAGACGCTTGCCCTGAGTAAAGTCGAAGGGATTTCGGCGAATATTGGAAAAGGGGTGTTGGCTATTCTCCAGTCCCCTCAGCCACCGCCAATCGAATCGATTCTGACAACCCTGCTCAATGAAATCACCACCATCCCGGACAATTTCGTCCTTGTCCTGGACGACTACCATGTGATTGATTCCAAACCGGTTGACCATGTTCTCACCTTTCTGCTCGAGCATCTGCCTCCACAGATTCACCTGGTCATCACCACCCGCGAAGACCCGCCCTTACCTCTGGCCCGCCTGCGTGCCCGCGGCCAACTGACCGAACTGCGTGCCGCCGACCTACGCTTCACCACCGCCGAGGCCGTCGACTTTCTCAACCAGGTGATGGGCCTGAACCTTGCGGTGGAAGAAATCACCGCACTCGAAGCCCGCACCGAAGGCTGGATTGCCGGCCTGCAATTAGCCGCGATTTCGATGCAGGGGCATCAAGACGCCGCAAGCTTCATCCAATCCTTCACCGGCAGCCACCGGTTTGTGCTGGATTATCTGGTTGAAGAAGTCCTGCAGCAGCAGTCCGAAAGCATCCAGACCTTCCTACTGCGCACATCGATCCTTGATCGCATGTGCGGAGCCCTTTGTGATGCCGTTTTGGGTTCTCCTTCTGCTTCCGGGCAGGAAACCGCCGGTCAGGAGACCTTAGAATATCTCGAACGCGCCAACCTGTTCATTGTCCCGCTGGATAGCGAGCGGCGCTGGTACCGCTATCACCATCTCTTTGGCGAGCTACTGCGCAAGCGGCTGGGGCAAAGTCTCGTGCCAGGAGAAATTGCCGGGTTGCACATCCAGGCCAGCAAATGGTATGAGCAGAATGGTTTTCCGCCGGATGCGATCCATCACGCATTTGCCGTGAAAGATTTCGAGCGTGTGGCGAAAATAGCCGAGCTGGAATGGCCAGCAATGCATGCTGGTGCTCAGTCAATCAAGTGGCTTGGCTGGATGAAGATACTTCCAGAAGAAATAATCCGTGCAAGACCTGTCCTTTGTGTTAATTGTGCCTGGGCATTTTTGAATGCTGGCGAGCTGGAAGCTGCAGAAGCCAAAATGCAGGATGCGGAATACTGGCTGGAACCGACAACTGTAACGGGTGAGAAATCGGATGCCCCATCAATTGAAATGATCGTTGTGGATGAAGAGCAGTTTAAATCGCTGCCTGTAGTGTTAGTCGCAGCTCGCGCCTACCATGCCCAAGCCATCGGCGATATTTCCGGCACCATCAAGTACACTCAGCGTGTACTAGACCTCTCACCTGAGGGAGACTCACGTTGGCACAGAGGAGCATCGTCTCTCTTGGGACTTGCCCAGTATGCCAGCGGAAACTTGGATGCCGCCTACCGAGCCATCTCCGATGGACTGGCGAGGGCCGGTCCTTATGATGCAATCTCCGGAAATTTTCTCTTGGCCGGCATAAAATTGGCGCAAGGCCAGCTCAACACGGCATTAAGTATATATGAGAAAGCATTACGGCTTGTGCTGGAGCGCGGTGAGCCAATGCCTCTGGGAACAGAGGACCTGTATTCAGGAATAAGTGAGTTGCACCGTGAACGAGGCGACCTGGAAACTGCCGCACATGATTTGCTGACAGGCAGGAAGCTGGGTGAGCAAGTTGAATTACCAGATTGGCAGCATCGCTGGTATATTGCCCAGGCTCGACTACATGAGTCAAAGGGAGACCTGGATGGCGCACTTGATCGGCTTGAAGAGGCGGAGCGACGATTATGTTAGAACCCCAGTGCCCATCACACGCCCAATAGCAGCGTTGAAGACCCGTATCCGGATTGCACAGGGCAAAATAGCTGAAGCCCTGGATTGGGTGCTTGCACGAGGTCTATCCGTTGATGACGATATCAGCTACTTGCACGAGTTCGAATACATGACCCTGGCGAGAGTGCTCATCGCCCAAGAAAAGAGAGGTCTTGTAGATGGTTCTATTCATGACGCACAGGGACTACTGGAGCGACTCCTGCAAGCTGCAGAAGAAGGTGGCAGGAAGGGAAGTGCGATCGAAATCCTTGTGCTGCAAGCACTCGCTCACGAGGTGCAGGGTAACTTTCCTCCTGCTCTCGTGTCCCTGGAACGTGCCTTGACCCTGGCTGAGCCAGAGGGATACGTCCGCATCTTTGTGGACGAAGGGCTACCGATGGCCAGGCTATTGTCCGAAGCAGCTGCTCATGGAGTTATGCCGGACTATATCGATAAGTTGCTGGCTGTGTTTGAAGCTGAGAAGCAAAAGAGCGAAGACAAATCTTATCTACCCCCTGTCTCCCTGCCCTCCCGGAAGGACACCGGGACGGTGAGCCCCTGATCGAGCCATTGAGCCAACGCGAGTTGGAAGTACTACAACTCATTGCCCAGGGACTCTCGAATCGGGAGATTGGCGAGCGACTTTTCCTCGCCTTGGATACGATCAAAGGGCACAACCGCAGAATTTATGATAAATTGCAAGTTCAAAGCCGTACTGAAGCTGACAGCCCGCGCCCGCGAGTTAGGTTTGTTGTAAGTGCAATGTCAATTTGCCCGCAAACCGATCAGGAACTGCACACCCAAGGGGGTTTAAGCCTGCGGTCGTAAAGCAATTTAAACATCACCTTCAACCAACCCCAAAGTATCTATTCAATACTTTACACTGTGGCGTTCAGCCGTATAGCAGATATAGTATCCGTACATCGAGCAAGTGGCACAGACTGCAATAACCGGCCACAAAAGGAGAAGAGAGATGTCAAACGAACTCAACCCAAAAACTGATCCAAGTCAACCCGTGGTCTATCAGATCAGGATCAAGGGCCATCTGGGCCGCGAGTGGACCGACTGGTTTGAGGGCCTGACCATCACGCTGGAAGAGGACGGCGACACGCTTCTAACCGGACCCGTGGTTGACCAGGCCGCGTTGCATGGATTGCTCGAAAAAAGTGCGTGATTTGGGAATGCCATTGGTCTCGGTCAGTCCTGTCGAACCCGGACCTCCGACTACGCTCGGGACGGGCCAGGCAGATGCGTCAAATGTCAAATCATAAATAGGCGTAGGCGGCTTGTTTACGCCAAAATCAATCACAACAAGGAGATAAGAAATGAATACGACCAAAGTAAGTCACCATGGGACAGACAGAAAGACCGCAGCAATCGTGGGTGTGCTATTCATCCTGGGGACGGTTCCGGCTCTACTGAGCCTGCCACTGATGTCAAACACTGTGAATGCTCCGGATCATTTGACTGCGATTGCCACAAACGAAGGCCAGATGCTCATCTTCACGGCGATTAAATTCTTCATGGGGGTTGCCTGTGCCGGTATTGGACTTGCACTGTATCCGATCTTGAAGAAATACAACGAAGGTCTGGCGATTGGCTCGGCTGGCTTCAGGGTTATCGAGGGAATGACCACTGTTGTTGGCGCTCTTCTCTATGTTGTCCTATTGGCACTAAGCCAGGAATTCGTGAAAGCTGGGGCCCCGGCGTCATCGTACTTTCAGACAGCAGATGCAGTAATTAACGCAGGAATCGGTTGGTTTAGAGATGTGGCCATGCTGTTGACTTTCGGCATCGGTGCCCTGATGTACTATGTTGTCTTCTATCAATACAGACTCGTGCCTCGTTGGCTAAGCGTTTGGGGTCTGGTTGGAATCACATTGACCATCATCAGCGCTCTGTTGGTGATGTTCAATGTCATCGCTCCCTTCTCCACAATCCAGGTTATTTTCCAACTGCCGATCTTGCCGCAGGAACTGGTTTTGGCGGTCTGGCTGATCGCGAAAGGATTCAATCCATCTGCAGGCGCTTCTCTGTCTTGGAAAACAGCAACGAACGAACTGTTAAGCGCGGCATAGGTTTGCACGATAGGGGGAGAGGAAGGGCCGAAGGCCCCCCTCTCCCCTCTCAGATCCATGGTAAATGCTAGTGGAATGGACCTAAAAAACGTACACAACACAATGCACGGAGAAAGCCAATGTTAAAAAAAGGTTCAATCGTTCTTTCAATATGGTGCGTCATCAACTTCATACTCGCCTTCATCATATTGAGCTATGTCATCGTTTTCAAACAGAACTCCCCAATTTTGCAAGTAGCTTCTTTTTCAGAAATTGAAATTGCCAGCCTCAGTGCCAAGACCATTGCAGCGCTCAATTGTTTTACCATCCTGTACAACTCTTGCTCGCTGGTTATCTCGGTGCTGACATGGCCGCTCATCCGTAAAAACCTGCTCGCCGGTCAAAAATCGGCTTTCTGGATGTTGGTGTTTGTGATCGGCTTTGCGGAAGTGATGGCATTTTTCGCTTCCTCATATATTGGGCATGGGCGCTGGCAGGTGAATGTTGTTCAGAGCATGCTATACGTTGTGGGCATTGGTTTGTGTGCATATCCCATACTCAAGCCAAAAAGTAGACTACATGATCAAATAGAGAATAAGGAAGGGGTGCTCACATGAAAGCAATTATCTGCACAAAATACGGTTCACCGGATGTTCTTCAACTCCAAGAGGTAGAAAAACCCGCTCCCCAGGATGATGAAGTCTTGATCAAAATCCATGCGGCATCCGTAAATGCGCGGGACTGGCGTTTCATGAGAGCAAAACCGTTCTTTATCCGCCTGATGCCGGGAGGGCTTCTGAAACCCAAAAACCCGATCCTCGGCGTTGATGTGGCCGGGCAGGTTGAGGCGGTTGGCAGCAACGTCAGGCGGTTTCGGCCAGGGGATGAGGTCTTCGGATACTTATCCCGGTATGGCGGGCACACTTTCGCCGAGTATGTCTGCGCCGGGGAAAATGAAATCGCGCTAAAACCGGCCAATTTGTCGTTCGAGCAAGCTGCGGCTGTACCGTTAGCGGCGATGACCGCTTTGCAGGGTTTACGCGACAAAGGAAATATTCAGCCAGGACAAAAGGTTTTAATCAATGGAGCCTCTGGTGGTGTCGGAACGTTTGCCGTGCAGATTGCCAAATCGTTCGGGGCGGAAGTCACGGGCGTGTGCAGTACGAGGAATCTGGAGATGGTGCGGTCACTTGGGCCAGACCATGTCATCGATTACAAGGTAGAAGATTTCACCCAAAACGGGCAGCAGTACGACCTGATCCTGGCTGTGAACGGATATCATCCGATTTCAGATTATCTGCGTGTATTAAAACCTGAAGGAACCTATGTCGTCGCTGGTGGCTCGATGTTTCAGCTCTTCCAGGCGGCGAGCAATGGGAAAAGAATTTCCAGGACCGGGGGCCAGAAAATAGTTGCCCTTTCGCTGGTGCAAAATCAAAAGGATCTGATCCTAATAAAACCCAAAAAGAGCAGGCCATATAAAGGCTCGGACAAATAATGATTAAGCGGCATGATTATCTTATCCCGGCAATCTCCTCCCACCCCGAGCAGTGCTGAACACCTATTGTAGAATCACATCTATTGGAAAAGAAATATATTTCTTAATCTTAATGAAATTCAATATTTTTTTCTTCAACAGGTGGATTTTTTATTTGCCCTTGAGGGAAATTTGAAATGATCTTATTAATTATCATAACCTTTCTCAAAAGGTAAAAGGTAATGATTATTCATTTCATATCTCCACCATAGGAGAGTGGCATTAGGGCTACAAATATTGGGTTAGATCATTAATTGCCATTTAAAAATGAAATTATATTGAGCCAACCCACAAAATCCTTCTTCTATGGACCCGGGTCGAATGTTGTATCAACACTCCCGTCGGTGTTTAAGCGGGCAATACCATGACGCACCTCTTCACCTATTCTTGTAAATTCACCACCAATCAGTATCTTGCCATCGGGTTGAATTACCAGCGCCAAAACACCGTTGTTTGGATCGGGATTGAATGTTGGATTCTGAGTTCCATTTGATTCCAGTTGGAACACATGATCGCTGAACCAACCACCTACTAGAATCTTGCCATTGTCTTGAATCGCCAAGGTTAATGGAAATGCATCTACAGAAGGGACATAGAAACTGGTATCAGCTGTGCCGTCTTGATTGAGACGAACAATATTATTAGAATGCAGCACAATTATCTTGTGATCGGGTTGAACCCCAATTTGTTTAACCTCCCACGTTGAGAGCTCCTCTAATTCAGCATCAAAGCTTTCGTCCAGGCTGCCGTCATTAAGGGATAACCGTGCAAGATTACGGGGACCCGTCCACCAATCTCCTACACCAAAATCGCCACCAATATAGACCAATACTCCATCAACTGCGATGGAATTAACGATGAAAGAAGAATCCGTTTCTATAGATGCATTGAATGTTGTATCCAGGCTGCCGTCAGGGTTCAATCGCGCGACGTAATTTCGCTCCTGCCCATCTACCTCGTTAAATTCCCCACCCACCAGGATATCGCTATCTGTCAGGATAACCATAGAATAAATTCGAGCAGTTAAGCTTGAATCGGTGCGAGTAATTACAGGATTGAAGCTGCTATCCAGGCTGCCATCGTCATTCAAGCGTGCGATTGACGATGGCGTGAGCTGTCCATTCACCTCACCAATACTTCCCCCAATTAATATTTTACCGTCAGCTTGCTGGGTTATGGAATAAACGTAGGATTCCACGTCCGTGATAAAATTTTCATCCAAGGTACCATCAGGATTCAAACGGGCAATATTATTCCGTTCTGTTTGGTTAACTCGAGAAAACCTTCCTCCAATTAATATATCTCCATCATTGAGTACATGGATCGCATAAATATCCCCATTTACGCCATGGATTGGCTGGGCATCCCAGGTTCCACTTGCTGTGCAACTTCGAACATAAGGCGATGTTACTATATAACTTACTAAAAAGCTTC
Source organism: uncultured Chloroflexia bacterium (assembly GCA_963770655.1). Taxonomy (GTDB): domain Bacteria; phylum Chloroflexota; class Anaerolineae; order Anaerolineales; family UBA4823; genus CAZAGA01. The sequence continues at coordinate 728,114 of CAVYQO010000006.1, forward strand.
CTTCAACCATGTTTGGTGAAGTAAAGGTACCTGTTAATTCATCCAGTTTGTCCGAAACATTGGATGCATCGAATTTATCATCAATAATTTCGAACGGGACATTAAACGTGGTATACGCATCGTAATAACAACCTGTCCCATATGTGTCCCAACCGAAACTCAAAGAGCCCGACACAATCTGGCATTGAGGTGAGTTTTGAACAGAAAAATAAACACTCTCTTCTTGGCTGGTTGTTCCTCGCCAAATCCCTGCCGTTGGACAATCTGGCAGTGCAACCGTCACAGCAACAGAGACAATATTGCTCCATTCACTGCTGGCATAGGAAATTAATGCTTTTACCCGGTAATAATATGTTCCAATATCCATGCCGGTAATTTCCACCGATGTGCCGGATCCCTCATAAATATCCGTCGGACTTGAGAAATTAGCATTATCATCTTCCTGGAGAATGTAAGTGGTTGCGCCTTCGGAAGAATTCCAAATGATGGTATAACTCCCATTCCCATCCTCATTATCAATTGTATTTAATATTGGCACAAGGGGTGTGATGGGATAGTTCTTCATAACAAGTGGTAGATAGATAAAAAACTCACCATTAAGTTGTGCCTGGGATAAACTGCTGGTAGCTGCTAGCATACTCAAACATATGATCAATACAATAACTAAACTGGAAATTGAATTCTTGGTTTGCATAACTTTTTTCTCCTCATCGGTTTTCAAAAAGAGGTAAAAATTAAAAAAAACAAATTAAGGAAAATAAGTCTGATTTCTAATCAAATAAAAAGTAATCTTAATTTACAACTAGCGAAGATTTTTAGGGGAATCTTAATATATACCCGGATTCCACGCCGAATAAATTTTGCCACCATTTTCACCCTGGAGGGGTGATGATTGTAGTTGAACGTACTTAAGTTTAGCATGGTTTCCTTTATTGTACAGCATTTTTGGGGATCCATTTTATAAATTTGGGCATTGGAAATGGTTATTTCAAGTCCAATTTAAATGGAAATAACGGTTTGAGATAAGAAAACGGGAGTTTTTTCAGGGAAGGCTTTTTGCATAGATCTCTTGATAAGGATAATTTTTTGAGAGTTTCAACACGACACTTCTTGCCATTCTGATGATCTTCCCAGCCAGAAATATGTACTTCAAGCGGAACGTCTTTATTTGCTGCCGGTATTCCGTTCCATTTACAAAGTCCATCTTGAACAACAAAAACAAATTGTAGGCCAGCATCATCAACTGAAAAATGGCTTCGTTGGCCCAAAAGGATTGGAGCAGAAGGTGTCCAACAGCCATATCATACTTGGCTTCTTTGATGTAATTTTCAGAATTGCCACGTTTTTCGTAAGCAATGACCACTTTTTCTGAAGGAAGTTCGGTATTGGTCACAAAGTAAAAGTATTCGAAATCGCTGCCTTCGAAAAAAGATAGTTGCGACCTGTCTTTTGCTGGTTTCAATACGCGTGATACGACAAATCTTCTGCCTTTGTTCCAAGTGTCCAGTTTCGTAACTAGCTCAGTTGTTTACCTGCCTTCATCACCTCTCGTGAATGAAATGGATTGAGCCGTGACTTGAGAGGCGAGCGTTGGATATTCTTTTCCCTTAATCAAATACTTGCAACCAGCAGATTCGATCGCTTCAATAATATCGTCATCAAAATATCCGCTGTCCATACGAAACAGGATTTCCAAATCATCGGTTTTGATATGGGCAACGATTTCTTTAATCATTTCGGCTGCGCCATTGGCAGTGTATGTATTGCCGCTTCTTACAAATCCGGTGATATAGGCTTTTAATTCATCACAAAAAGCAAACTGGATGTTGTAACAGTTGTTTCCGAGCTTTTTGGGATTGTATCCTTTGACAGCACCTTCCTGGTGGCCTTCCACGTTGACCACGCTGCTGTCGATATCAATGGTAATAGATTTTCGTTTTTTCTTTCTCAACAGCTTTTTGAAGACCTTGAAATTGATTTCTCGCAGCATGTGGGTGGTTTTGTAACTAAAATTCCCTAAAAATCTTGATACTGTTTCCGGTTCTTTTATCGAGATGGCAAATTCATTGATCAACGGATCGCTTTGCAGCAATTTCAATCGTTCCAGCTTATCAATCCCAATGAAATTACCACAGAGCATGGTCTTGATGTGGTTCATTTTAATTTTGTTGGTGGATGCATTCTCAAAAACAAGATCGTGATCAATCAGGTCAAATATCCCATTCTTGTTGGCGTGTTCGAGCAGTAAAAATAACCCGGCATTGGAAGTAAGATTTTTGGCAGAGAATTCGATTTTATTGATCACGGTAGTATCCTCACAACAGGTTTTCTTATCCTAAAAATTTTAACATGGTATCTCTACTAAAAATATCCGATTCACTTTTTTAGTGAAATCCTGCGAATGTCGATAAATCTAAAAACACATCAAAAGTGGGTATAAAGTGGTTATTTTGGCTATAATTTCACGAAATATTGACTAAAAAACATGATTTTACACATAAAGTGGGGCCATTAACCAAATTCCGCAATTTGACTGATTTGGCAACGTGGAATCCGGGATGGTGTAATTCCCATTGCTGTTCGGTAAAATACTTACCCGACCTATGAAGCATATGGATTGATCTGGCTTTGGTGGGGTAGCCCAACGCCCCAAGAACCGCCTGCGCCGGAATTCTTTGATAACCTGGATGAAACTTTTTCTTATAGCTCAGCCCGTGATCCGTGGGATGCGCACTACTCGCGCGTTATCGAAAATCAATTGGATGTGGTTCATCTCCCGTTCATTCACCGCAATACAATTGGGCGCGGCAACCGCACCCTTGTCGATGGTCCAGTGGTGGAATGGAAGGGTGACAAGATGCTATACACCTATGTTTTCAACCGCATAGATGATGGAAAACCACCCCGTAAACCGAGTGAACTTTCACCCAAAGCCTCTACCAGTGTTCACCTGGAATTTATCTTCCCAAATCTGTGGCAGAACTATATCAGCGAGAAAGTACGCATCCTTGCTGCCTTTGTCCCGGTGGACCAAGATCATAGCCTGCTTTACCTGCGTTTCTACCAAAATTTTATGCGCTTGCCACTCCTGGGAAAACTGGTTGCCCGCCTGGCAATGCCGAGTAACGTTTACATCGCTCACGAAGACCGGCGGGTGGTGATCACCCAGCAACCCAAAGCCAGCGGTTTGAAAATTGGCGAAATCCTGATTCCAGGGGACTTGCCCATTATCGAATATCGTAAAAAGCGTGCAGCCCTGCAGAGTTTGGGTGAATAGACTTAAAAATTCTTTCTCCGCGTCGAAGGATATATCCATTCGATTATTTGAAATGGGATGGCTTTGGAATTACTCCAAAATCTGGCTGGGAATCGTTCTGGTAGCGATGTTGGCGATTGAAGTGTTGATGAATTTAAAAAAGTAAAATTAACCCGAAGGATAAATTTGATGGCTCAAGTTGCGCTCAATACTCCGTCTCCAGATTTCTCATTGCAACAGGCGGTTGGTGGACTGTAACAAGCCTAATCCTGACGGCCTTATTCTTGCTGCACGTTTCGAGCGAAGCGCTGTTTGAGAAAACCCTGGAAACACGCCCGGGATATTAAGAATAAATACCCAGAAGCAGGACATTCACCCCTTGGTTTCCCCGCAAGAATTTTTCTTAAACCAAAGAAGGTGATGTGATGAAAATCGCAAAGAGTATTGCACTAGCCGGATTAATCGCCATGACAGTTGTTCTGGTTTATGGGTTCACCGTTGGGAATTTTTCTGCAGATGGGGCAAAGCTGCTGGCAAATCCCTGGGGAATTGTCTCACTGGTAGATCTGTATGTGGGGTTTATCTTATTTTCCTGCTGGATCGTTTTCCGAGAAAAATCCTTACTCCGTTCTATCATCCGGGTAACCCTGATGATGGTTTTAGGATTCTGGGTTGGTGCCCTATATTCATTGTTGCCCTGTATCGCTGTGGAAATGATTGGAAATGTTTCTGGTTTGGAAACCATGCATTTCTTAGCAATAACGTTTCTGAATCTACGTCTTTTCAAAACCTATCGACTGTTTGCTCATGACCCCTCCGAATCACACAAAAGTAATCTTGTCGGCTATGAAATCGATTCTTGTGAGCAATTTAGGCTTATCTTTGTCATCGAGGCCGCTCAGATCGATGGCGTTGCGTCCAAGTTCAAAAGCAACCTCTATACTTTCACCATATCCTAGAGCCTGATAGAAGCTGCTGGCAAACTTGATGGCTGACTCGTCGCTTATCGCTTGTGACATACCTATAACACAATCTATCTCTTTCGCAATTACTGTGGCCTGAGTAGCAGAGAAGCAGGCGTTCAATAAAATGCAACGGACATTTCCATGCAAAATTTTTAAAAGATTGCTAATAGCATCTGCTGAAACCGATGCTGCTGCGCCGGTATCATTTTCTAAGACGATCTGGCCGCTTTTACTGCCATGGCCTGAAAAGTGGATAATATGAGGCTTGTGGCGTAAAAGTAATTCTTGCACGTCACTCACTCGAACGGCCCAATGCTGGAAAATTTCGAACCTATCCCTATACTCGGAGCGCCGTAAATTATCGTCGATCGAGTGGATTTCTTTATCCAATCGCAAATGATCCGTATCTTGCGGGTTAGCGGCCAGGAACAAAATGCGGATTTTTGGGTCTTTCGAAGTTGAGTGGACAGGTTCAGGAGTTGCATAAGTCTGAACGCCGCTGCCACGCTGAGACTTCCAGTGAACAGGATAGGTTTCTTGTCCTGCCAGTGTCTTTTTTACCGTAACTGGCACGATTCCGCCTGACATTTTGAGACTCGCGCAACGATGGTGAACTTCAGTTCAAATTGCTCGAGTTCGCGTTGGTTTGGATACGATCAAATATAGATTTTTCAGGCCTCGCACGTCTTTACGTTGGCTGGCCTCGAACGTCCAGATTATCCTGTCCTTCTTGATTCCCCCGGAGTAGATACCGGTTCCAATCGAAGTCCATTAATCGCGGTCAATCGGCTTACTGCCTGGGACAGTGGTTCTTCGCTAAACCGAAAGTTCGATCCCACAGCGATCGAATGGTTCACGTGTAATTCCTCGACTGCTTGTGGATAAGCATCGTAAATAGATACTTTCGCATCGGACAAGCGACCGGTAAGCAATATCTCAAGTCGCGCAGACACGAATTGGCGTGATTCACTGGGCAAGAAGGCGCAAGTCAGGCCCATCAGACCGAAGTCCGTGTCATTATATAGTGTTTCTAATTCAGGGGAGATAGGCATACCGGCAATTTCCAAAGTCCTGCACAAATCTTGCATGAGCATCGGCTGCCCAAACTCGACGATGTCTCCCTGAAGATACTCTAATTCTTTCCCGCGATCCGCCCCAAACTTTTTTGAGAATCCGTAGCGTCCACAAACTGAGCAATGTCGTTGATGCCCAATTCTGCCCGGTAGATAGGAGATTCGATCCGAAGAAGAGGCAACAAATGTTTCAACCATCAAACGCTCTCCTGATTGATTTACAAGCCATTTTTCACCAATTCCCGGTCACTACGAAGGGAGCCCAGTAATAGGGATGGCACCAGGATTTCTGGTAAGCCAATTCAAGTTGAGCCAATTGTAATGCGTGGGCCGGGGTAAAGCTATCTTGGATCAGGTATGCATACATCCGCTTCATCAGTATAGCGGATGCCTCTTGATCGACTGGCCAGAGACTAACAATAACAGATCTGGCGCCATTGCTCGATAAGGCGTTGCTAAGCCCAATGAGTTCCCGTCCGGTATTTGATTGGCTCAATCCAGTTTCACAGGCATTTAAAGTTACCAATTGCGCATCGAGGTCCAGTTCTAAGATTTGCTCGATTGTGAGGATGCCATCTGCCATGACGATGCCCGACAAATATGGGTTAGCGGGATCGAAGAAACCGTGAGATGAAATATGGATTATATCCTCGTGCCGCGGTTGTGTCCAAAGTTTCATTTTACTTTCGTTCAAGAGCAGAGGTCTGGTCCCTAATATTTTTGCAACCTCGACAGCTTCCAATGTTGCATGCCTCAAATCACCACTCGGATTACCGACTACCAGAGCAGACTGCCACTTCCAGGCTGTTTCGGAGCAATTCATCAAGGCAGTTGTCACAGCAGGTGCATAAACGATCGGACAGTATTCTAACAGATATCTACCTGCAACCGGTATGGCATGGAACGGAAGGCTATTAAGGAGCCCGTGCGGAATGATGCAAAGTAACTCACAGTTTGGAAGATAGGGTAGCAGTGGTTCGATTAGCCGTATCGCGAATTCTTGCCAGGTCTGCTCGAGTGGCTCACCATATTTGATCGACTTTATGACTTCGTCGCGAAGGTTGTTCATACAGAGAGCCAACGAGGCAGCCGTCATTGCTATTTTGTGATGGCATATTTGCCGCTTGAGTGTATCGGGGATGAAAAGGTGTACACCGTCGCTTGTACAAGCGTAATGTGCAATCAGCACACGTTGCGGTAGAGAAGCCAAAATCTCCCAGAGAGTGGACTCTTCTATAGGTTTTGCCAGCTTCAACTTAAGACCCTGTATCGCCGCGCTCATGCGATCGACTGAGGTTGAGGCATCTCTCACAGAAATGCGGAATAAGCCCAGCTTCCTGAAAAGTGAGGAGGATCTTTGCGTCCCCGAGCCAAAGAAGCTCATTAATCGAATTTAACTTGTTCTGTTCAAAAGCCCTGAAAGCTCCTGGAATATTCTGATTTTTGATCAGCAATTCCGCCTGGTTTACCTCAGCAACGGCTCGCGTTGTAGCCAAGAAGCGGATGCGGTACTTACGCTTGTCTAATATTTGTTGTACCGCATCAATCGTTGTGAATATACTGATAAATTCCTCCAGCGCTTGATCTGTTGACCCAGCGCGTGCAAGGTTTTCTGCTCGCATTGTGCGCAGGCGAAGCGCCATCACGCTGGATGAGGCAATTTTTTGAACGATCAGCAGGGCTCGCGATAAACACTCCGCCGCTTCCTGATACCTGGCAAGCTTCCCGAAGATAGATGCCAACTGAGCGCTCAGCTTTATCTCTGAAAAAATGTCGCCAACCTCATGAGCCAGGGTTTGTGCTCTATGGATGAGTTCTTCTGCTTGCGGTATAAAACCTGATTCAGTGAACACAAAAGCTGCTTTGGAATAGACATCCCATAGGACCGGTTCGTGTATTTCAGTGCCGGCTACTCGAACCATCGCATCAGCGTATATTTTTGCCTCAACAACGTCATTTAGAGTCAACTGTAATAGCGCCAACGAAAAGTAACAAGCAATCTGCGGCGCGAGGGAGTCCATATTGAGTTGCGAGTTCCGCAAAGCCTGCTTTTGTGCCGACAATGCTTGTTCTGGCTCCTCGCCGGCAGCCTGTAGCGAGCTGAGTTGACGAAGCGCAGATATTGCCTTAGGCCAGGCTTGATCCTTGCTGTATTTCTGAATTTTTTCCGTGATTTCTTGAGTTGAAATATCGACAGACCGCCAGATGACCAGGCCGGCCCCGATGAGGTCATCCGCTTCAGGGACGAGGGTTCGCAGCGAACATGATTCGCTCGATCTGAACAG
>CAVYQO010000007.1:0-217589 GCA_963770655.1 uncultured Chloroflexia bacterium
CCTGCTCATCACCGAATTTGATGCTAAAAAATCCCAGTTTGCGGATGGCGGCGAGCAGAGTTCCGCCCGGAAGAACATTCGAGGTCGTAATTGTTGCCGTTGATGGTAATTTGGAGTTGCATACATGGCTCCTTGAACTTGTGTTTGCGATGACTGATTCTACCCCTAAATTGTCTGACAACCACCCGAATTTTCGGTTACACCTTGTCTTCAGGGGCCGTTCAGCGCTTCGGCGCGAAACTTTTGCCTTAATGCATCGATGACCACCAAAGCGCCGGTTTCGTCTTTGTAATGCCAATGCTCCCAGCCATTGCACGGCGCACTTTGGATGGCTTTGCCCATTTGGTGAATTGACCCTTCAAGGTCTTTGTGGCGGATATGGCCGTTCGCCAGGATGATGGCCGTCAGTTCATCTTGCCCTTCAAAAAACAGCGTCTGCCCAATTTGCAGCCAGCCGTTTTCAACCAAATTGCCAAACGGAACGCGCGGCTCGTCTTTCTTCTTGCCATCAAAGATGAAATCGTCCCCACACAGGTCAGATGAAATGGCGTTAATGCGCTCTGTGGCGACTTGAATATATTGAGCATCGCGTTCGATGCCAATCCAGTGGCGATTGAGTTTTTTGGCGACTGCGCCGGTCGTGCCGCTGCCGAAAAACGGGATCAAGGACGACATCGCCGGGGTCTAACTGGATAAAAGCACGCGGTAAAGCAAGCCCGCCTCTCAGGCTTTGTGGGTAAATGGGCTTTTTCGCCGTTGAGTTTGACGCGCTCCCTGCCGCTGCAAATGGGAATCTTGAGTGCCATTCTTTCAGGCACGGCCTCTATGGCATATTCGATTCCCTTGACTGCCTCCTCGATGGCAGTGAATCCCCTGATTCGCTTCATTGTCGCCGCTTTGTCTTCCGAAGTCATCTTGCCCTTCGAGACCAGAAAACGCTCCAGCCTGCCGTCAATCCCGCGCAGGCCCTGTTGCAGTAGCTCGTCAGTGGCGTCCACGGCGGCCACCTCGATCTTTGTGAGCTGCCAAGATTTCGGCCAACTGAGACCCCATCATGCCCATGCCGATCACCGCCGCTTTGCTGATTCTCCGTGCTACCATGGCCATTCCTCCTTCCCGTTCCTCGCCAGTGCTCTGGATAAGTCCCTGCTGCCCGCGTCCGCAGGCGCAGATCGGGGGTATGCCGGAACCCGCCTGACTAGTTTTACCATTTCCTGGGTTACACACATATGCCAGAGAGATGGGCGGGCCGTTCAAAGTGACTCGCAATGACCTCGAGTTGCGGTATAATCAGACAGGCGCAGCCAGCGCGACCCCGAGGGAGCGCAATTCTGGGCTCGGAGGATTCGGAATACCGGCAGGCCATATCGCAGATACCAGGCCGTATGAGATCCGGTGGCACGGCCGTGGGGGACAGGGAGCTATAACCGCCGCCAAGATGCTGGCGCAGGCAGCCCATCTCGATGGATACCCTGGGGCTACGTCAGCTCCGTCATTCGGTGCCGAAAGAAGAGGCGCTCCGGTAAGTGGATCAACCCGGATCTCCTCGCGGCCCCATCATGGTCGTGTCTCAGATTGAGGAACCGGACATGGTGGTTGTCCTGGACCACACGCTGCTGAGAGATCCGGAAGTGCTCAGCGGACTCCGCACCGGGGGTTGGCTCGTGGTCAACTGTCGGCAGGCCCCAAGACAGCTCAATGTGGAGGGCAAGTTCAACATAGCTACCGCCGATGCCACGGGCATATGCCGGGAGCTGGGGCTGATAGTTGGCGGCCTTATCATCGTCAACACCGCTATGCTGGGGGCAGTGCTTCGCGCCTCCGGGCTGGTAGATCTGGCCAACCTGAACAAGCCGATAAGGGACAGATTCTCCAACCGGGCCGCGGACTTGAACCTGGCTGCGATTGAGAAGACCTACCGACAGACGATTATCGAGAAGACGAGGTAGGCACGGGCGATGGGGACCAGGGACTGCGGACACATATGCGGCGAATCCTCGCCGGGGATCGGCGAGGGAGGGAAGACGGGCGAGTGGCGGAACTCGCGACCGGTCATTGACGACGAGAAGTGCACACCTGCCAAGAGGGGCAAGCCCGCCTGCTTCCTCTGCTGGCTTGTATTGCCCGGAGGTGACTATCACCAAGACGGTCCCGCTGCGCATAGACCTGGAGTACTGCAAAGGCTGCGGAATATGCGCCGAAGTGTGTCCCACCCATGCCATCGCCATGGTCGACGAAGAGAAGTTCATTTCCTGAAGAACGGAATAGGATAGCTTGACAGAGACCAACACGGCTGGAAGAGAACCTCGTGATCAGATGATGGACGGGAACCGGGCCGCGGCCATCGGCGCGAAGCTTTGCCGTGTCCAGGTGGTGGCGGCGTACCCCATAACGCCCCAGACGCCGGTTACAGAGGCACTGTCCGAATTCGTCGAGAGAGGGGAGCTTCCGGCTCAGTATATCACCGTCGAAAGTGAACACAGCGAAACCATGCGGAAATTGGCGCTCGGCTTCTTAGTCAGGCTGTCTTCCACATGGATGGGGGATTGTTCGTTTTCGAACCAATGCCGTGCAGGTACAGGTTCATTACGCACAGGCGGGCGGTGTTATCGACAATTTCCCAGCCGTGAGGGCTTTATGGCGCAGGTGATCCGATTGGTCGTAATCGAGCGGGTTGTAATGAGTGATGTAATCAGTAGCCAGCAAAAAGCCGCCAGTGCCTGCTGCCGGGTCAGCGACAGTATCACCGGGGCGCGGGCGCATGACATCCACAATAGCCTTGATTAGCGCCGTCGGGGTGAAATATTGACCGGCGCCACCTTTCACATCCTGGGCGTTCTTTTCGAGCAGGCCTTCGTAAATTTCGCTCTTGATATCCACATCCAGCCCGCCCCAGTTTTCGCCGTCGATCAGGTCAATCTAGCGGCGCAGGCGCGCCGGGTTCTGGATGCGGTTCTGGGATTTGCGGAAAATGACGCCGATCAGCCGGGCTGTTTGCCCAGCGTGGTGAGAATGTGAATGTAGTGCGCTTCGAGCGGCTTCGCCATCCAGGATTTCGCCGTCTTTTTTGAGCAGGGTGCGCCAGCGCAGATCTTCCGGGATGGCGCTAGGTTTACCAAATTGGGTATTCTCATCATCCATTTTCAGAAAAATGAGATAGGTGAGTTGCTCAACGTAATCGCCATAGGAGATGCCGTCATCGCGCAGGACGTTGCAGTAGTTCCAGACACGCTGGACGATGGAGCGTGATACTTGTGCGTTGTTGGTTGCCATTATTTTCTAAATTCCCTTTAACTTACATCATTCTTGAACAAACAAACGCGTCTACCCAAGGGTGGTCACGATAAAAAGCAATTACTGCTTTAGCTGTCGCTGAATATTCTGCAGCTGGTGCAATCATTATGCATAGTTTTTGTAATGTTTCGTTGAAAGCATCACGAGCTGAGGATCATTGTTTTGAAAACGAGTAAAGTATTTATCCCCTTGTAATTAACGTTTTTATTTGTTGACAAATTAAAGTTTGTCTCCGTTCGGACAATTCGGGTTTGTCAAGATTGTAAAGTCGGATAGATTTCCTTGCGCGCTTGTATAATATAGGATAATCTTCTTCTCTCCATCGTGGTTTTGGTGTTCCATCTACTTCAAAAGATAACAGAAGAACATCCCTCGCAACCGTGGGATCAAGCAAAATTGGATCTTCACGATACAAATCGCCAGGCTCATACACCCTATTTTCAGGTGTAACAAGCGGAAAACTCGTACCTTTGCCGCCTGTAATGCCTGTATCTTGGTTGACACGTTTTTCATTACAGTATTGACAACAATAACGAAAATTTTCCCAATCAAACGCAAGCCACCAGTAACCCGGATGGTCAGAGCATTCTTTTACTGCATTCTTCGGACGATAGTGATCTACCGTTGTATCCGCACGAATTTCCCATGTCTCACAATACCAACATTTTTTGTGTGAAACTTCGCTCAAGCTATCCCTGAATGCCTTCCACACTTCCCTGATTTTTGGGGTTATTAACGACCAAATTACGACTTTTTTTCGTTCTCTTGGGATCCTCCGATGAACGATCCGCTGATATCAAGTCATCCATTGCACGCTGTGCTTTTTCGCGGAAGTCTGGGGTAATTTTTGCTCTTTGTGAACTTCTTCGGGGCTTTATAAATATCATGGGTTAAAATGGTCGTATCGCTCTCAAGTTCTTCCAATATTTTGAGCGTGTAGTCTCTCTTTGGTTTTGAATTGCTCAGGCGTTTAGCCAACTGTTTCAACAATATCTGTGTCTTGCCTGCGCGTCATCTCCTTGACAAATACTTGATAGAGCGGATCTCTAACAGTAATAGAGAAATCTAATCCCTGCAGTTGTTTATTCAATTCGGCCAGACGTTCTCTTTGCGCTCGTTAAATTGATTCCAATGCTGCTAGCTCTGCGCCGTTCATCGAGTAGTCGCTGTGTTTCCAAATCAAGTTGAGATCGCAAACCATAGACATCACTGGTTAGCAATGCTGCAATACCCATCCCGCGTGGATCTTCCTCCGGATGATTAGCGATAATTCTGCCATCTTCTTCTCTGCGTTGAATAATTTGAACTTGTTCTTTCTTTAATCCTGCAATCGTGAGCGGATCGTGCGTGGTCATGATGACATGGCTGGTATCCTGTTCGCCAACCACTTGCTTAAGAAAGTCGATATATTGTAAACTCCAGGCAGGATTTAGATGAGTGTCTGGCTCGTCGAGCAAGAACAGCGATTTACTTCCTTCGTGAATGAACAATCCTAACACCATTAATAATTGTTGTTCGCCATCACTCAATTCTCGGAATGTTAATGAGCCATCCGCTTTGCGAACATTGACCTTGATCCGAACCTCGCTCATCAACTCGGAAATGTAAGTGCTCTCCAGCGCTTTGAAAAACTCTTGCCGTGTTGGGTAATTGTCCGCTAATTCTTCAAATGCATTCCGGTCTTGAAGATATAAATATAGATGTTCAAAGGATTTATCTTGACGGCAATGAATGGAACCTTCCATGTCCAGCGGACGGGTGCAATCCAAATGCATACAACCTACTCAGAAAATCTTTCACTTCACCGTGTGCATACCAAAAGCGTGGATCTCCCTCTTTGCTCTTCCAGTTTGGTTGGCGCATTACAAATAAAACGGAATCGAATCTTGAATCCAAAGATACTCATCCAAAAATTCTGAAATTTCGGTGTCTATTTTGCTAAAAAAAGCAAGCAGGACAAACTGGCTGTGCACCAGACGGGCGTAGAATAATGGTCGTAATGCCTTTTTTTCTTCCCCTTCCTTTTTATTGATTAACTCTTGATAGAACCGCTCCTGATGACGCTCAAAGTGCTTGTTCCATCCGGTTGCTTGGTCCGGAGTAATATCCAAAAACATAAGCGTGGCAAATATTTCTCCCGGGCTCCTGTTTGAATTTTGAATAGGTAATTTCTTCAAAACCTCCTGCCATTAAATCCACGAACATAGGAAGTTGGCAGGTTACTTGATTTTTGAATATCCTGTACCGGAATTTTAATCGCCTCCCTCGCTGGTTTTTGTGGGTCAGCCTCTATTTGTACGATAAACTGCCTGCAAAAGTAGCGTATTTTATATCCAAACCTGAATTTATTTGGTTGCTCGCCCAAATCCAGGTCCCGAAAAATGGTAGTCAGTGCCTCAAGTAAATTGGATTTACCGGCACCGGGTACGGCCGCACCAGTACCGTGGTTTTGGATTCTGGTCAAAATCAATCTCGAAGTTACGCAGATTTTTAAAGTTGTCTATCCTGAGATAGTCGAGTCTCATTGTCCTTCACTCCGATTAGATAGACCGCTGTTTCATTCGGGCGCTCTTGCTGGATTCGCGCTTCTTATATTCTGTGCGCAATTCTTCATAAAATTCATCGATGCTTTTTCATTAAATCCGGCGCGACTCAACAACTGTTCCGGGGTAAGACGAGCACCTGCCTCAATAAAGGTTTCGTACAATGGCTGTCTTATTTTGTTGGTGCTCACCTTTTTCTCTTTCTTCTTATCGGTTCAGCTCTCTTTTGAGCTTCTTCTAATTTCCTCGCTGCTTGGATGCGCTTGAGCAGGAGTCATTGCTGGCTCATCCTGCGAATTCTGGTGAACAAGTTTGCCTTCAAAGGCATGTTTAAGATCGCGTTATGTAAGGCGAGCGGATTGAATATAATTTTTAATAGTGAGTTCTAAGTTCTTCTGCCACTGAGAGTCGAAGTGTTACATCATCGACATATTCGTGTCTGTTCTGCACGTGGCGGCAACGGAACCAAGGTATTTCTCGAAAGCTGAACATTGAGGCAATGTTGTGCAGTGGATTCAGCATCGCGTCCTTGCGCTTGTAAAAATTAGCGCACTTTACTTCAAAGTAATAACTAAAATATTGTTTATCAATCACTGCTGGATCAAGGCTTATTTTTATTAAATGGCAGATTAAATTATCCCGATTGGCTTGTAGATTGTCCGGAAGCAATCGCAACCCTTCCTATAAGTGGCAGCATCTTCGACTACAAATCGCCAGGTGAAATTTGAACAACTTGTAGTTGTTTAATACTTTCTTCATCTTTGGAATAATTGCCAAGCGTAATTTCATTCGGGTTAATATCCTTTTCTTGTTTGATATCGTAATAACAGGAATTTCCCCCGCTTGAACGTAACAGAATGTTCTTTAGCAACCGTCGGCTCAAAGGGCCCTCGATTATGGCGTTCTTTTCTGTCTGCACCAATTCTCTACCGTTACCCAACACCAACTTCTGGAATTCAGTAAATTACGTTTTTTAAAGGTTTACGTCCTAGTCGTTGTAGAAGTATAGTCTGCCGGCTCATTATCGGGATCTTGATCAACCAACCTCCCCTCCACCGCCGCCTTCAGCACCGAAGCCTTATAACGCTTCCAGCCCCACCTGGACACGCCGCAGGGCCGCCGTGCCGGCATCCAATTGGTTAAAAGGCCTCGATTTTGGCGACAATACGATCCTGTTCAGGGAGGGGAGGAATGGGAATAGTTGTTTACGGACATCTAATCACGAATGGCGGGATAAATTGTTGATGTTGAAGCTGATGATGGTTCATGGAAAAATTTGTTAAGCAGGAGATAATAGAACAGGAACGAAAAACTTAGCATTCAAATTAGAGTCGGGCCGTATTGACGGCAAAACTGTGCAAACGATTCCCCCATCGTAAATTTCAGTTACAAACGCAGTCTTTTCTAAATATTTTACGACCAGTTGAAGCAAACAACACATCGCCTGGCATTAGGTACTGTTGACTAGCTCACGAAGTCCTTGCGGCACAAAGATAATACTTTGTCGAAACATTAAGTGTGTTATCTTTGATACGGTAGCCCGCAATAATTGGAATGAGACTCATTTTCTGGCTTATCGTGTGGGGTCTTGCTTTTTATACGAAACACCCCTGGTTAAAGTTTGCTCACCGATTGTGGAACTCCACGCCCATCCATTTGGCAAAACATAACCAGTTATATTTACCATTCACCACTCCATACTCTCCCCAACGCCCAATTCAACTCATCCAACAGCCCCGGCAGCTCCTTCGCCAAACACCTTACGCGCCGCAAACTGCCCGCCCTTGTTGTAAAACTCGCCCACGCTCAAATCTTCCGCGCGCACCGCCAGGTTCACGCCGATGTGCTCGGCAATCCGGTCCAGCCACCAGCGCTGTTCGGGCGTGAAATGTCGCCCGCGGTTTCCTGCGCCGACAGCCATTCCTGGTAACGCGCCGCCACCCGCTCGGGGTAGGGCACCAGTTCGTCGTCCAACTGCACCGCATGGCGCACCAGCGAGACCAGGTCGGCCAGCACCCGCCGCTCGTTCGCCCCGCGCACCCGGTCGCGCTCCAACTGCGCATACGCCCGCCACAGCGCGCTCGGTCGTCCAGGTGTGCGGCGGCTGCTCCAGAATGGCGGCCAGTTCCTTGACGGCCGTGAACGTCAACCAGGTTCAGACGGCCGTCTCGACCCGTGCGTTGTGTCCGTGGTTAAGGTCTGGAAAGATAATCTGCAACGCCGTGATCTCATCTTTGTGCTGCTCAATAAACTGCCCGGAACGACTCCACCGTCGCGCGCGCCTTCTCGCTGTCTTCCGGCGCAAAACCGGCCTCCGATCACCGCGGTCCACGCTCACCCGTCCAGCAGTCTGCTCGTTGCGCTCGTGGATCTCCGCCAGCAGCGCCCGCAGGTCGGGGTTGGCCGCCAGCGGCCGGATGGCCTGTTCCACCAGTTCCTGCACGGCCTGCTCAGATCTGCGGACTCAGTCGGCGGACTGAATCGGGCGCCTAGCGATCCATCGGCAATCCGGCTCGAGGGCCTTCAGGATCGCCTGGGCAATCTCAGTCAGGACTCGCTCCGCACCCGTCGCCTGCAATCCGGCTCTCGATCGGCCTCGCTCAACTTCCGATCCAGCTTCACCAGCCGCCCCGCCAGCGACGAGAGCGTATCGTCATCCTGCACGCCCAGCGCCACCGCTTCGAGCAACTGGCGCAGCGACTTGCGAGCGTTTGCGCTCCAGGGTTTGCGTGTCGATTTTCTCCTGCTCCACGATCCCCACCGCATCCACGATCACAAAACGGTCTTTGACGCGCGCATCGGGGGTGACGGCCTGCAGGTCGTTGGGATTGATGACGCGCGTGCCGCGCCCGAGCATCTGCTCGAACAGGACCCGGCTGCGCACCTGGCGCATGAACAAGCAGCGATCTCGAGCGGCTTGATGTCGGTGCCGGTGGCGATCATATCCACCGTCACGGCGATGCGCGGGTAATAAGCGTTGCGGAAGTTGGCGATCAGCGTCTCGGGCGGCGTGCCGGTGGTGCGGTAGGTGATCTTCTGGCAGAAGGCATCGCCCTTGCCGAACTCCTCGCGCACGATCCGCACGATATCTTCGGCGTGGCTGTCATCCTTGGCGAAGATCAGCGTCTTGGGCACTTCCGTGCGCCCCGGGAAAGATTTCGGTCGACAGGCGGTCGCGGTAGGTGCGGATGACGGTGCGGATCTGGTCCGTCGCTCACCACCTCCCGGTCGAGCTGGCTCGGGATCGTAGGTCAGATCTTCGTCCAGCTGCTCCCAGCGCTCGCGCGCGGGTCAGTTTATCGCGCTTGCCCACCCAGAACACCGGCCTCGACCGTGCTGCCCTGCTCGCCGATCTGGGTGCGGATGCGATAGACCTCGCCGTCCACGTTGACCCCATCGGCCACGGCGCGCTGGCGGCGGATATTCCATCACCAGATTCTGGTTGAAAAAGCCGAAGGTCTGCTTGGAGGGCGTGGCGGTCAGCCCGATCAGGTGGGCGTCGAAATATTCCAGCACCTGCCGCCACAGGTTGTAAATCGAGCGGTGGCATTCGTCGGTGATGATGATATCGAAGGTCTCGATCGGGATGTTTCGGGTTGTAGCGCACTTCTTTGGGCGTCTGGGCTGTCCAGCGGCGCTGCCCAGCTCGAACAGCGAACCTTCTTCGTTGCCTCGGTCGAACTCTGCTTCACCCTGCAGCATCGAATACAGGCGCTGGATGGTGGTGATCACCACCCGGTTGACCGGGTCGATGGCGTTGCTCTGCAGGTGCTGGACGTTGTACAGCTCGGTGAACTTGCGGCCGTCATCGGGCGTGGTATAGGCCTGGAACTCCTTGAGCGTCTGGCGCGCCAGGTTGGCGCGGTCCACCAGGAACAGCACCCGCCGGGCCTTGCCGAACTTGATCAGCCGGTAGATGCAGCTGACCGCGGTGAAGGTCTTGCCCGAACCGGTCGCCATCTGGATCAGCGCGCGCGGTCTGTCGGCAGCCAGCGATGCTTCCAGATTGTCGATCGCTTCGATCTGCGCTGACCACAAGCCCGTCGTGTATTCAACGGCGGGTAAATGCTGCAACCGCTGCCGGAAGGTAGCGGTCTTCCGCCGACCCAATCGGCCAGGGTCTCCGGGCGGTGGAAGGTGAAGATGCGCCGCGAGCCGCGGCTGCGGGTCGCGGTTATCGCGGAAGAGCGTTTCCACGCCGGTGCTTTCATATTGGAAGGGCAGGGGCAGGGTGACATGCGGAATATTCTGCGGCAGCCCGACCGTATACTGCCCCGCCTGCTCGGCCACGCCGGAGAGCGTCGTGCCTTCCGGTTTGGCCTCGATAATCCCGACCGCTTTACGGTCCACAAACAGCAGGTAATCCGCAAACCCCGTTTGCAGCGGAAATTCGCGCACCGCCACACCCCGCCCGGCATACAGGTTCATCGCCTGGCCGGTCCTGGATGACCCAGCCGCAGGCAGTCAGTTGAGCGTCGATGTTTTGACGGGCGGAGTCTTCAGGTGTTACCACAAGAATCTCCCTCGTGTTCTGCCATGTTTCCAAGATCGATACGGATAAGTTTACCGCTATTTAGCCGAATCTCTCCAGGTTATCTCTTCGGGGGGTTTAATTATTTTCATTATTGTGGCGATCTCCCTTTCTGTCAACTGCCATCTGTCACCAGGCCGGTATGACAAATCATTTTTCACAACATTTTTACTCCTCCCCTCCTCGCCCCCGCCCGCCTCCTACTTTCCAGTCGCCGCCAAACCATCCAGTTTACCCCGATACCAGGCCAGGCAGTCTCCCGGTGTCCCAATTGGAAATGGAACCTGATCGGCCAGCCCCTCTGCCTCCAAAAAATGCGCCCGGTCCAGCGTGACCAGGAAATCGACCTGGCTGTGCCAGGCATCCGCCAGGATCCGGGCATCGCCTGCCTGCTGAATCAAAGTCTGGCAGCGTTCCAATAGTTCTTGTGAAGCGGTGGGTACCAGGCTGACCCGGCTGCGATCGAGCAGCACAGCCAAGGTGGGCAGGTACGCTGCGGCTTTACGGCGGACGACTTCCTCGATTTCCTCGAGCACCTGCGAGCTGACCTGCAGTTGCACGGCTTCCGCCTCGCCCAATCTCAACAGCATGCGTGCGCCTCCTTGGGCTGACCAGATCCCGGCAAACAAGGCGCTCGTATCCAAAAACAGGTGTGGCTTATCCTTCATAGCGCTCGCGGGCTTCACGCAGGGCCAGCAGCATGCTCTCCAGGGTTTCGCCTTGCTCCACCAGAGCGGAGCTAAGTTTATCGGCCAGGCCATCGACCTCAGACCGGCGCGGGCTGAGCACGAACACGCCGCCCAGGTCGAGTAAGGTGAGTAGATCGCCTTCCTGGATGCGGTAGGTTTCACGCAGGGCTTTGGGCAGCGTCACCAACCCACGTTGCGCGACTTGAATAGTAAGCATATCGGACATTGCACGGCTCCTTTCTGATTTTCAGTATATCAGAAGATCAGAAGATCGGCAAGTCATTTACAGCCTTTGTCATAGCTCCCCCAGCCAGATCGCCCAGTCGATAGCCTTCGCCAGCGGTTCGTCCGCGGTCACCAGCGCCACGTCCAGGCGGCGGGCCAGGGCGGCGTAGCAGGCGTCATAAGCCGTCAGCCCCGTCTGCGCGGCCAGGATCAGGGCATCCTCCATCAGGTTGGCCGTGGATTCCACTTTTAAAGCCAGCAGCCCCAAATCGCTCAGGTCAGCCAGGCTGTCCTCCAGCGGTCGACCAAACCGGCGCGTGTACTTCCACAGGATATTGGCGCATTCGATGAAAAACAAATCGGGAACGTGCAGCTCGGCAGGCGGGTCAGCGGCCAGGCCTTCAAACAGGCGGCGCGCCGTCTCGGAAAAAGGTTCCTCGACAAATAGCTTGATCCCAACGCTGGCATCGACCACGCATCGAGATGGGATAGCCATCATCGTTGGCGGTCCTCACGCAGCAAATGTGCGCTGTCGGGCGCGCCTTTAGGAGGGGTATATCGGCGCCGGCGGATCGAGTTGAGCGCCTGTCCTTGCAAAAGGCGCCGATCTTCTTCCTCCAGCGCCTGGTAGAGTAGCGTCACCACCTGCGCGCTCAGGGAACGGTTGCTCAAGCGCGCCAATTCCTGCACGCGGGTGTATAAATCCTCGGGAACGCTGCGCACATGCAATGTCGACATAGCTGCCTCCTTTCTTACAAAATTATATCACATTGGTTGCATTGTGCTACCAATTGTAGTAAGGAGGTCAGTCCTCGCATTTGTGGTTCAATGTTTTCCAGAATTGCTGCCTCACCCATTTCTCATCACAAATCACTCTTTTGTGAACCTTAGCGCTCCTTCGCGCCCTTCGTGGTTCAATGTTTTTCATCACTCATCACTCCTCACTCATCACCCATCCCGCATCACTCATCACCCATCCCGCATCACTCATTTCTCATCACAAATCACTCCTCTCTCCAACGTAATATGGACTAAAATTATCCGTATGGAAACTGTTAGCCGCCTTGCCTCATCGCCAGCGATGAACGAGAATCTCCCCTCCGGCACCGTCACTTTCCTGTTTTCAGACATCGAAGGCTCGAGCAAACTTTGGGAGCAGCATCCCGAGGCGATGAAAGCCGCCCTGGCGCAGCACGATTCGATCTTGAAGGAAGCCATCGCCTCAAATCATGGACAGGTTGTCAAAACCACAGGCGATGGCGTCTATGCCGTCTTCACGACCGCCCTGGCTGGGGTCACTGCTGCGGCTGCCATGCAGCGCGGTCTTCTCCAGATTTCTGCGCCCTTACAGTTGCGCATCCGCATCGGTCTCCACACCGCCGAAGCCGAAATGCGCGACGGCGATTATTTTGGGGGGTCCGTCAACCGCGCCGCCCGGATCATGTCCATTGGGCATGGCGGGCAGGTATTGCTTTCTCAAACAACCGCCCAAATTGTGCGGGATCTTTTACCGGTAGATAGCAGCTTGCTCGATCTTGGCGAGCATTATCTAAAAGGCCTGGCTCGACCCGAGCAAATTTTCCAGCTTGTCCTGCCCGGTTTGCAAAAAGATTTTCCGCCGCTTAATTCCCTCTCCACCGCAACCAACAACCTCCCCACCCAGCTCACCTCCTTCATCGGCCGCGAAAAAGAAATTGCCGAGGTCGGAGAATTGCTTCATGCATTCCGCCTGGTAACCCTCACCGGTTCGGGCGGCACCGGTAAAACCCGCCTATCGATCGAAGTCGGCGCACAGGAGCTCGAGCACTTTGCCAACGGCGCCTGGATGGTCGAGCTTGCCACGCTGACCGATCCCGCCCAAATCATCCCCGCCCTGGCCCAGGCGCTTGGTTTGCAGGAATCGCCCTTCCGCCCGCTTGCCTCGCTCGTCACCGATTATTTGCGCGATAAACAGCTCCTGCTCATTCTGGATAACTGCGAACATCTCATCGCCGCCTGCGCCCGCCTTGCCGACGACCTCCTCCATCACTCCCCAGGCCTCAAAATCCTTGCCAGCAGTCGTGAAGCCCTGGGTATCGCCGGCGAGATGGCCTATTACACCCCTTCGCTGGCGGAAACCGAATCGACCCGTCTTTTCGTGGAACGTGCCCGCGCCGCCAACGCAAACATATCCCTGACCGGTTCAAGCGCTTCAGCCATCGCTCAAATCTGCTCCCGTCTCGATGGCATTCCCCTGGCCATCGAATTGGCCGCCGCCCGCACCAGGCTCCTCTCCGTTGACCAGATCGCCGCCCGCCTCGATGACCGTTTCAAATTATTGACCGGCGGTTCGCGCACCGCCTTACCCCGCCAACAAACCTTGCGCGCCTTGATCGACTGGAGCTACGACATGCTCAGCCTCGAGGAGCGCGCCCTCTTACGCCGCCTTTCTGTTTTCGCCGGCGGCTGGACCTTCGAAGCCGCTGAGTATGTCTGTCCAAACCATGATGTTTTGGAATTGCTCGCCCAGCTTGTCAACAAATCCCTCGTCGTCGTCGATAACGCTGGCGGCGAATCAACCCGTTATCGTTTGCTCGAAACCATCCGCCAGTATGCCCGCGATAAGCTTTTAGACGCCGGCGAAGCTTTTGAAGTGCGTAACATTCACGCCGGGTATTTTTTGCAAATCGCTGAAACTGCCGAGCCGCAGCTTCTACAATGCCGATTCTGGGAACCTGGTAAGGTTGCTTGAAAACGAGCGCGATAATTTTCGAGGCTGCAATCGAATGGACAGCAGACCATGATATTGAAACGGCTCTGCGAATCATTTACGCATTGCAGTTTTTTTGGGGTAGAAATCGTTATCAAGCGCAAGGGCGCCTGCTGGCAGAGCCGGTGATCGCCAGAGCAGAAGCCCTCCCGTCCCTGGAAGGCGAAGCGGCTTTTCAGCGCAAGCTGCTGATTGCCAAAGCGTTGAGCACGTTGGTCGTTGTCGCAATCAGCCAGGGCGATAACCATTATGCCCGTGAAGCTGCCGCAAAATGTGAGCTTTATGCCCGCGCCATTGGCAATAAAGCCTTGGTGGCGCGCGCCTTGTCTTTTAGCTGTCTTGGCCGACTTTCGGTTGGGGATATTGAGGGTGTTGAAAACTCGTCTCGCGAAGCGCTCCAGTGTGCCCGCGAGAGCAATGATCCTTTTGCGCTTGGCGTCAGCCTGGGCATGACCAGCGAATATTTGATGATCACGGGTAAAGACCCTGAGCTGGCGCGCCAGTACGCCGGCCAAAGCACCCAGATATTAAAAGAGCACGGCTACCAGTGGACTTATGCCTTGATTTTGCTCGGCCTCGGCATGATGGCTAAATACAAAGGCGACTTTAAATACTCCCGCGAAAACCTGGGTATCGTTCTGCCGCTCTTTCAAGAGATGGAGGATATCCAACGCGTCACCATGATTCAAAGTGAGTTTGGCCATATGGAAAGATATGAAGGCCATCTGGATCAAGCCGAGCAGGTCTATCGCCAGACAATCCTCGCCTGGCAAAAGATTGGGCATCGCGCCGCAGTGGCAAACCAATTAGAATTTCTTGCCTTTATCGCCATAGCCCATGGATACTGCGCACACGCCGCCAGGTTATTGGGCGCCGCGGAGGCGCTGCGCCAGTTGATTAATATTGATATGAGTCCAATTGAGCGGATTGAATACGACCAACAGGTTGCCGACTTGCGCAGTGCCATCGCTGAAGCGACATTTTCAAATCTGTGGTCAGAAGGCCGCCGGATGACGATGGAGGACGATTCAGTTTGCTTAGACGCCCACCCCGCGGGAGGACCCCTCATGCTGACCATCGCTATCGACGTCGCCCGGCGCTTCATCCTGGGCAAGCAGGGCTTGTGGCCCGGGCAGGCCGTGCGCACCATGACGTATTTTTAGCTTGATCCGCTGCAGATGATCGCTCGCAGCCAGGACAGCGCCTTCGCTTCCGTCAACCTGGCAACTTTACAAGGAGATTTATGAAACCAAACGATACCCTCACCACCCTTTTTAGTCACAACCTGTGGGCAAATCTGCGCCTGCTCGAACGCTGCGCTGCCTTGACCAGCGAGCAGCTCGATGCCGCCATTCCGGGCGCCTATGGTTCCATCCGTGACACCTTGCAGCACATCGTCTATGGCGAACGATTATACTTTTCGTTTATCAGCACCGGTCAGCGCGGCAGCCGCCCGAAAGGCGCCCTGCCCTTGACCTTCGCAGAAATGGCGGCCTCGCTGCACACAACCGGCGCCGGCTTGATCGAGTGGGCCCCGAGAGTCCAGGCCGGCGACATGGCCCAAGACGTTTATAATGGCCAACCTTTTGATCTGCCGAAGACCATCATGCTCACCCAGGCGATCAACCACGCCACCGAACATCGCGCCCAGATCATGACGATCTTAACCCAGTTGGGCATCCAGCCGCCGGAGCTGGATGGCTGGACCTATCTCGCTGAGCTGGGAAAATAGCCCGCCCATGGACTTCCTCCCCATTGCCAGCGCTTTCACAACATAGGGGAGTTTGGGGAGTAAGAATCCTCTATCTGGGACTTGGGCTGTCTCAAAAATTTCTTTTTAGACAGCCCTATGATTTCAAGCCTGGGCTTTTGTGTTATAATATAGAATATCTGTTCTGAAAAGTTACGAGTCACTCCTCCCTGCCTTTGTTTTGATTTGTTTTTTTTTAAAAACAATTCCTCAAGCAGGCCGGCCCATCTGCGAAAATCAGCGTGCATCAGCGGTTTTCTCTATCCTAATCCATAGACACCAATCCGTTCAATCCGTGGTGAAAATCCGATGACAGCAATCTGCCCCCTCTCCCCCGCCCGCCTGGATGACTACCTGGCCTTCTTCGACAGCGAAGCCTTCAGCGACAACCCCGATTGGGCCGGCTGCTACTGCTACTTCTATCTCGCTCCGCATGCCGAGAAGGAATGGGTAGAGCGCACCGCCGCCGAGAACCGCCTGTCGATCAGCCAGTGCATCCAGGACGGCCAGCTGCACGGCTACCTGGCCTACGTCGACGGCAAGATGGTCGGCTGGTGCCACGCCGCTCCTCTGTCCCAGCTCCCCAACCTGTACGATCCGGCTGACCCCCTGGCCGACCCGCTGGGCGGGCACACTGGGGTGATCTTGTGCTTCGTCATCGCCCCAGCCTACCGCCGCCAGGGCATTGCTGCCCAACTGCTCGATGCCGCCCTGGATGGATTCCGTGCCCTGGGCCTGGAGTACGCCGAGGCCCGCCCCCATCCCAACAGCACGGACACAGCCGCCAACTACCACGGTCCGCTCAACATGTATCTCGCCGCCGGTTTCGAAATCGCCGGCAAGGCTGAGCATCTGACCGTGGTGCGCAAGCGCTTGACCCCGCTTCCGGGGTGACTCTCCCGGTGTTGTCATTCCCAGGCTTGAGCCTCCCAAACCCCCTTGCGCCTAACCGCCAGCTCACCTTGTTGCCCAAACCCCCTTGCGCCTAACCGCCTGCTCGCCTTGTTGCCCAATCCCGTATCGCCACAAACCCCACCCATATTGCCAAGATTTTCCTTAAGGCTTAGAATCAACCAATCACCAATTACCCATCACCCATCACCAATCACCCATCACTAATCACTAATCACTAATCACTAATTACCCATCCCCACTCACCTATGTCCACTTCTCGTACTGAACATAACTCCCTCGGCGAGCTGCAGGTCCCTGCAAACGCCCTGTACGGCGTGCAGACCCAGCGCGCCGTGCTGAACTTTCCAATCTCCGGGTTGCGCCCCTGGCGCGCGTTCATCTGGTCTGTGGCCGTGATCAAACGCGCCGCTGCTGAGGTCAACCGCGACCTGGGTTTGCTCGACGCTGAGCGCGCCGCCGCCATCGTCCAGGCCGCCCAGGAAGTCATGGATGGTCGCTGGGACGATCAATTTGTCGTCGATCCTTTCCAGGCCGGGGCCGGCACCAGCCACCATATGAACGCCAACGAGGTTATCGCCAACCGCGCCACCCAGCTTCTCGGTGGGCAGCTCGGCGAGTATCGCGTCAATCCCAATGATCACGTCAACATGGCCCAATCGACCAACGATGTCATCCCCACCGCCATCCGCCTGGGAGCGCTCTGGCGCCTGGCCGAGCTTCTGGCGGCCGTGGCCAGCCTGGCCGCCGCGCTGCGCCTAAAAGCCGTGGAGTTCGATGACGTGGTCAAGTCGGGCCGCACCCACTTGCAGGATGCTGTGCCGGTTCGCCTTGGCCAGGAGTTCTCTGCTTATGCCACCGCCGTAGAGCGCGACGCCAGTCGGATTGAGCGCTCTGCTGTGGGTCTTCGTCGCCTGGGCATCGGGGGCACGGCCGTTGGCAGCGGGCTGAACGCCCATCCCGAATATCACCAGCGCATGGTCCAGCGCCTGGCTGAGCTTACCAGTCTGGAGCTGCATACCTCTGACGATCTATTCGAAAGCATGCAGTCCATGGCAGACCCTGCCGATTTCTCCGCCGCCCTGCGCACCCTGGCCATCACGCTGACTCGCATTGCCAATGATTTCCGCCTGCTTGCCTCCGGTCCTGCGACCGGTCTGGATGAGCTGCGCCTGCCCCCCGTCCAGCCCGGTTCCAGTATCATGCCCGGTAAGGTCAATCCGGTCCTGGCTGAAATGTTGGACATGGCTATGTTCCATGTCCAGGGCTGCGACCTGACCATCTCAATCGCTGCTCAGGCTGGGCAGCTCGAGCTGAACGTAATGATGCCGGTAATCGCCCACAACCTGTTCGAAAGCATGCAGGTGATGATCGGCGCAGTGACCGCCTTTAGCGAGAAATGTGTGTCTGGCCTGGGGGTCAACCGCGAGAAGGCCTCTGCCTGGCTGGAGGATAACGCCATCGTTGTCACCGCCCTCAATCCTGTCATCGGCTATGCAGCAGGCGCGGCGTTGGTCAAACAAGCCCTGGCCACTGGCCAGACTGTGCGCCAGGTAGCCATGGAAAAGGCCGCGGCGGGCGAGCTGCACCACCGCGATGAAGATCGCCCTGTCGCCCCGACCGAGATCGAGCGCGCCTTCGCCGATATGCGCCGCCTCACCCAGGGAGGGATTCCAGGCTGAAGCAGTGATTATTTCCCGTTTTTACCTTATTCCAAATTGGCTTGAATCTTTAACCCGGAATTTACGCTTTTTAGATTATGTTTGTTATAGTATGGGTGTATGTTCGCTCGATAATTGAGCTGGAGGTGTGTGATCGAACCAACCCATATCCTGGTAATTGAAGATGATGACATTGTCGCCCGCACTGTGGAACGCAGTCTGCGCGGCAACGAATTCCGGGTGGTGCTGGCTAACAGCGGCATCGATGGATTGAAGGCAGCTCGCCGCCGCCATCCAGACCTGGTTATTTTGGATGTGCTTATGCCAGGCATGGATGGTTATACAGTCTGCCGTGAGATGCGCGCCGACCCACTGCTCAAAGATGTTCCCGTGCTGTTTTTGACTGCCAAGGTCAAGGATGAGGATAAAATCGCCGGTTTCATGGCCGGAGGGGACGATTACCTGTCCAAGCCGTTCAATATCGACGAATTAATCTTGCGCATCCGAGCCATCTTGCGCCGCGTGCACAGCCGCAAGGAGGCGCTAAGCGTCCTCAACCCTGCGGTGCCCGCGGGAGACCCCGCCAGCGCACCGGTCGAGCAGAATCATCCGCCTCAGCCCGCCTTGCCGACCCCCGATAACAAGATCCCGGCTGAGCTCAGGCATCGCCTGGAAGTGGGGGAATATATCCTGGATACGCGTACGTATGAGCTGTTTACCCCCAATCGGGGTAAGATCCGCTTGACCCCGGTTCAATTTGACCTGCTCCAGCACATGATGCGCCACCCAGGGGAGATCTTTTCACCCACCCGCCTGCTCGATGAGGTCTGGGACTATCCCTCCGATACGGGCAGCCCCGACCTGGTACGGGTGCATATTAAGAACTTGCGCGAGCGCGTCGAAGAAGACCCACACACGCCCACCTTCATTCGCACCGTGCCTGGCTACGGTTATACCGTAGGCAGCCTTTAGATATTGAGGTAAAAAGAAACCATGTCTGACCAAGTTCCCCCACCCTCCCCAGAGCAAGGCAGCACTGATCCCAATGAAGGCTGGCAAGAAGTCGGCCGGCAGTTTAGAACCCTGGGCGAAAGCCTGGCAGCCGCTCTGCGAGCCGGATGGGAAAACGAAGAAACCCGCAGCCGAGTGCAAGATATGCAAACCGGCCTGGCAGCCCTTGTCAGCGAAGTCGGCCAGGCTATCCAGGAAACGGTTGACTCGCCTGGTGGACAGCAAGTGAAAGCCGAAGCACAAAAAGCCGCCAGCTCTGTGGCTGGCGTGCTTGATGAGACTGCTGAGGAGGTTCGTCCCCAATTGGTCTCGGCCCTCCGCCTGGTAAACACCGAACTGCAGAGGGTTATCGACCGCCTTAAAACTGGGTAAGACCCTTATTCATACTTACTGATAATCAGAACGGCGTTGCTGCCGCCAAAGGCGAATGAGTTGGTCATAATATTATTGACTGCCATCCGCCGCGCTCCGCTGGTGACATAATCCAGGTCGCATTCGGGATCAAAGGTCGTGTAATTAATCGTCGGCGGCACAATTTGATCGCGCAGGGTCAGGATGCAGCCCACAACCTCCATCGCGCCGCTGGCCGCAATCGAATGTCCCAAGGCCGATTTATTCGAGACCACCGGAATCTGGTAAGCTCGCTCGCCAAACACCTTTTTAATCGCCGCAGTTTCGTTTTTATCATTCCATTCTGTTGCTGTGCCATGCGCATTAACATAATCAATCTGGCTGGCGGTTAACCCGGCGTCCTTTATTGCTTTTTGCATAGCATGCACCGGACCATCCAGGGTTGGCTGGGTCAGGTGATAACTATCGCTGGTAGCGCCATATCCAACGATCTCAGCCAGGATCGGTACACCGCGGCGCAGCGCTGAGCTTTCAGAACTCGAGCACCAGCACCCCTGCGCCCTCCCCCAACACCAAGCCATCCCGATCGGCGCTAAAGGGCCGGCAAGCCCTCGCCGGGTCGTCGTTATGTTCCGAAGTGGCTTTCATCGAGCTCCAGGCCATCACGACCGCCCGCGAAAAGGGGCAGTCAGCGCCGCCAGTCACAGCAATTTCCAACACGCCTGCTCGAATAAGGTGATAAACATGTCCGATTGCATGACCGGCTGATGCGCAAGCTGCATCGACATTCATCAGAGGTCCCTGGTAGCGATAGCGGATCGAGACAGATGCCGATGGCCCCATATTCATCGAAATTGGGATGATCAGGGCGCCGTACTTGTTATGGAGATAATAATCCCGATAAAATGGGTCGGCAGCGGCATAGCCGCCGATGGAGCTGCCGATGATTACACCCACTTCACTGGCATCGACCTCAGGGCTATCCAGCCTGGCGCAGGCCACTGCCTGGGAGGCGGCGACGATAGCAAGTTGGGAGGCGCGGCTCATCCGGCGCATTTCCTTGCGATCGAAATAGTCGCTGTCCTGGTATCCCGTGACCAGCCCACCGATCCGAGTAGGCAAATCGTCATAGAGTTCGCCGGTCAGGGCGACAACACCCGAACGACCCTCGATAAGCCCCTGCCAAAATTGATCAAGATTGCATCCTAATGGACTGGCTACCCCCATTCCGGTTACAACAACTCGCTCCATATTTTTATGTAGCTTCCTTTTTAGTGTAGTCTCAAAGAACTGCCTTATTTTATACTAATTCTCGTTCCAAATACGGTGCAATTGTACGAATTGCATCATTGCAGTGGTAGCTATTCACCTCCAAACCGGCGGAATAGGCAATTTCTCAAACAAATGTATAATAAAGTTGTTTAGTCCTCTGCCTAGATGATATGCTTGTCTGTCCTTCGCTAAGCTTTGAAAAGATGAAACGCGCCGCTCACCCCTCTGAAATAAGCTTAAAGTCACCTGGCTGGCTTTTAGCGCTTATCCCACTCCTGACGATGCAGATCATCTATCCTAACAAAGTCTGGATCATCTTGATAGTTGGATTAAGCAGCGCCTGTCTAACAGCTTTTATCTGGGCAAAATCATTACAGAAGAACTTGCGCCTGGAGCGTGAAATGCGCTATGGTTGGGCACATGTCGGCGACCGCTTCGAGGAACGCTTCACCTTGATCAACCGGGGAATGTTCCCGGCCATCTGGGTCGAGATCGTCGACGAATCAAACCTGCCGGGTTATATAACCAGTCAGGTGCGAGCAATCGCAGGCGATTCACGCACGTCCTGGCAGCGAGACCACCTCTGCACGCAGCGCGGTTTATTCACCCTCGGTCCAACCTATATGGTGACTGGCGACCCGTTGGGGCTGTTTCAGGTGAAGCGAGAACTTCGCGAAACGACGGCGTTGATGATCACACCACCGGTGGTCCCGCTGCCGAAAATAGAAGTTACACCGGGAGGGCGGGCAGGCGAAGGGCGGCGAGCCAGGCCAGATCCGCTTGAGCGCACCGTCGGCGCCAGCGGTGTACGCCCATACCTGCCTGGCGACCCCCTGCGCTGGGTGCATTGGCCGATCTCTGTCCATAAGCAGGAGCTTTATGTGCGCAATTTCGAGAGCACCCCAGCCAGCGATTGGTGGATTTTCCTGGATCTCGAAGCCCACGCCCAGGTTGGCGAGGGTTGGAACTCTACCCTGGAACACGGCATTATCCTGGCCGCTTCGCTGGCTGATCGCGGTTTGCGCCAGGGGCGCGCCGTAGGGCTGGCTGCAGCCGGGGAACAGCTCATTTGGCTGCGACCAAACGGCTCGGCGGAACAGCGCTTGCAAATCCTACGTGAGCTCGCCCTGGCAAAAACCGGAGAGACCCCTCTCGATCAGCTCCTATTCGCCGGTCGACAAGCCTTACAGCGCGGCGCCAGCCTGATTGTCATCACCCCCAATCTATCCCTCGAATGGCTCGAGCAGATTACATTTTTCGTGCACAGCCGGCTGCTTCCAACCGTACTCCTTTTCGACCATGCTTCCTATGGCGGCAGCGGAGATTTCCGCCGAGTACTGGCAGAACTGGCCGGGATGGGCATATCCCCTTCCCTGATCCAGCGAGAACTGCTCGAGCGGCCCGAGGCCCATCCCGGTCATCAGGGTGAATGGCAGTGGAGGGTGACTGGGTTTGGGCGCGCCATTCCAATCCATAAACCAGCGGATTTATCCTGGCGAAAGATCGGCGGCTGATGGAAGCCATCCTGCCAATTATGCTCGTAAAACCATGCGATTAATTGGCCCGGCCAACCTGGCTGGCTTGTTTCTGATTGGCGCTGCTCTGGTCAGCCTGATCTACGGTCTGGGAGATGTCTTAATCGCCAGCGAACTAAGGCCGCTGTTAGCCATTTCCCTGGCTGGAGCGCTAATCGGGTCGGCCCTGGCCGGGACCAAAATTCCGGGGTGGCTCACCGCCTTGCTGGCCTGGATCATAGGGGCTTTGATCATTCTCTTGGGAATCGCCCGGCTCGGAAAACCCTTATCAGCCGTTGTCCGCGCCAGCCTGGGTTGGTTTCACCAGATTTTTCGCTTGATCAGCGCCAGCCCAGAAAGACAAACCAATTTGAGCATGGCGAATCTTCAAGCAGCCTGGCAGGGCTACTTGCAGGCCGGACAAACTCTTTGGGAGCGCTTGAGCGGTTGGGTCCAGGCGTTATTGGCCGGGCGTCCGGTATATGATCCCCTGGGAACACAAATTGTTTGGGCTGGCCTGGTCTGGTTTGTCAGCGTTTGGGCCGCCTGGTGGGTATTCAGACGAAGGCAGCCGCTGCTGGGGTTAGCGCCGGCCGGGCTATTGCTGGCAGCCAGCCTGGCTTACAGTGGCGCTTCGGCCTTTGCCTTGATCGTCTGGATTGGCGCCCTGGTGACTCTGCAAGCCCTGACGTCTTACCAGCAGCACTCGCAAAGCTGGTCTGCTCGTCGGGTGGACGTGGCCGATCTCGAGGCCGATTGGATAATGGCAGTGATTCCGATCGTAGCCGGAATAATGATCGCCGCCTGGTTTCTTCCATCATTAACGGTGCCTGGGATCACCGAACGCTTCAACCAGGCCTTTAACCAGACGGAGCAATCTGACCAAACCGTCGCCGACGCCTTTGGAATTAAACGCCGCCCTCAAACTTCCTCGACGCCTTTGGAGCTGTCACACACCCCAGGCTTGCCAAACAAGCATTTAATCGGCTCGGGCCCCGAGCTATCAAAGCAGGTTGTGATGTGGGTCACATTAACCGGAACCAGCCCAGATCCGGCGGCGCCAGCCTATTACTGGCGTGCTTTGACTTATGACCGCTACGCTTCTTGGGGGTGGTATTCCTATCCGACCGAGACGACCAGCCAACCTGGCGGAGGATCGATCCCGACCCAATTTCAGGAGCTGGAATCAGCCCCGCTTGAAACGGTTCACCAGGATGTGCGCCTACTCAGGAAGGGCGGCGGATTGGCGTATACCGCCGGAGAGCTGCAGCAGCTCTCCCAGGATTACCAGTCTGCCTGGCATTCACCGACGGATCTCTTCGGCGCTGAGCTTGGCGCTAATCACTATACGGCTGTTTCGCAGCGCTCACGGCCGAGCCCAGACCAACTGCGCCTGGCGGGTGATGATTACCCACAAGCGATCCGAGAGGCCTACCTGCCCCTGCCTAAAAGCCTGCCCCAGCGAGTATGGGATCTCGCCCTGGACCTGACCGTGACAGAGCCGAGCGCATATGATCGCGCCCTGGCGATCCAGGAATATTTGCGCCAGTTTCCTTATACATTGGAAGTAAAAGCGCCTCCGCCAGGTCGTGATCTGGTGGATTACTTCCTTTTCGATCTCAAGCGTGGCTATTGTGATTATTATGCTTCTGCCATGGTAACCCTTGCTCGCGCTGCGGGTCTCCCTGCCCGCCTTGTCGTCGGATATGCCAGTGGGAGCTACGACCCGCAATATACGCGTTATACGGTTACCGCCGCAGACGCACATGCCTGGGCAGAGATCTACTTTCCAGGTTATGGTTGGGTCGAATTCGAGCCAACCTCCAACCGCAGCCTGATCACTCCCCAAGCCGCAGTATATCCCGTACCTGCACCCGTGCCTCCAGCCGACAGCCAGCCGGTTGTGAGAGTCGCCCGGTTTCCCAAGGGTCTGTTTCCGGGTCTGCTGATCGCCCTGGTGAGCGGTTTGCTTTTGCTGATTGGCTGGGAGATCGGCGATCGACTGCGCCTGGAACGAATGCCCCCCCAGCAGGCGATAATTGTGATTTACACACGTTTTTATCGTTTTGGGCAGCGCATCCAACCGACTGCCCCTGCCAGCCTCACCCCTCACGAGTTCGCCGCCAGGCTGATCCAGAACCTTGCGAACCGGTCCACGCCGCCGGATCAATTTCCGCCGGATCAATATTCCGCAAACCATTCAGCGATTGGTTGACTTATATACCCGTGTAATTTTTAGCCCACATTCCGCGGACCAGGACGACCAGCGTGCTGCCGTGCGAGATTGGTATAATTTGCGCAGTAGATTGCGGAAAACCAGTCTTAAATATTTATTCAGCAGTTAAAAAAAGCCTGTTCAGGGTACAAAATGAAAACAAAACAACAAATACGCCTTAGAAATGCCGGTACTTGGATCTGCTTACTGCTGTTGACTGCCTGCTCCAATGCTCAAAACCCGCCCCCAGCGCCGTGGTGGCCCACTGAAGCGCGCCGATCCGGAAGCACCCAACCCGACCCGGCTATTTCGACGGCTGTCGCAACTACTAAACCTTCGCCAACCGTGGCGCCAACGACAGCCCCCACCTGGATCGTCGAGCCTACGATATCCAATAAATCAACAACCCTGACGATGTGGATCAATGGCGATGAGATTTACGCCAGCACGGTCCAGGCTGCGGCAGATCTTTACACCAGCCAACACCCTAATGTGAAATTTGAAATCGAGGCAATTCCCTATCAAGAGGCGCACGATAAATTTTTAATCAGCGCCGCGGCCGGTGCTACCCCGGATATGCTTGTAGGTCCGCCGGCTTGGATGACAGAGCTGGGCCAATCCGGCGCCATGCATGATTTTGTTGGCCAATATCCTGACCTTCTGCAGTTGGCCAAGGCCAACACTATCCCACAAGTTTGGGACTGGATCAGCACGCCCCAAGGAGCAGTGTACTCCCTACCCATCAGCCTGGATTTCAAGGTCCTATACTACCGCCCAGATATCCTCGAAGAAGCAGCGGGCAGCCCTGAACCTCCTCGTACCTGGGATGAGTTGGTCGATACGATCAAGAAATTGAAAACAAGCGGTAATAACGGTTTGATCATGCAGTGGGGCAATACCAGTTGGGTGGGCTTTGCTGACTTTCTTCACCAGGCTGGGGGATCGCTTTACAACTCAGACTGTACCCAGGCGGCGATTAACTCCTCGGAGGGCCTGGAAGCTTTGAGATTTTACGCTGACCTTTATCAGCAATACGGCGCTTCAACCGACATTTGGCCCGATTTGGAGAACAGCCTGGCCAGCGGCGATGCTGCACTCGGGATCACAGGTTCCTGGCAGCTTAGCTTACTGGATAGCTTACATCCAGAGATCGCCGGTTTATGGGCTGCCGCTCCGCTTCCCGCTGGACCAAGCGGTGAGCCAACGACCTTGATGATGGGCGCAGTGATCGGGCTCACTACCACTTCCCCCAACCCGGCTGTCGCCGCCGACTTTCTGGGTTCGCTGTTTACCCAAGAATCGATGGCGGCCAGAATTAGCCAGGCGTACTCGGTGAATTACCCTTTGATTCCACCCGGTATCGCATATACAGACTTACTGCCTCTTCCCGCCGAGCGAATCCGGGTAATTAAAGATGGGTTGAAAGCCGCTAAGGGTGGGCCAAATTGTCCCGGTTGGGAAGAAACTGCGAATATCGTGGATCAGCAGATCCAAAATGTGATCATCAATAACCAGGATCCGCAAGCAGCGCTGGATGCTGCTGCCCTGGCGATGAACGAGGCTTTAAAATAAAGTGTTATCAAAAATCCTCCAGCTTAACCCTGAATATCGCGATTATCTTTGGGGAGGCGAGCGCCTGCGTCCCGGCTTTTCCCCTATCGCTGAGGCCTGGGCGGTATTCGCCGGAGATAAAGTAGCATCTGGTCCGCTGACCGGGAGCACCCTAAGCGAGCTAGCGGCGACTTATGGCGCAGATCTGCTCGGCAAGTGGGCAATCCAGCTCAGCGGGATGCGCTTTCCGCTGCTGATAAAGCTCTTGGACTGCGCCCAATGGCTCTCCTTACAGGTTCATCCCACAGATGAACTGGCGCTGCAGCTCGAAGGCCCTGGCCATTTTGGCAAGACGGAGGCTTGGGTTGTGTTAGCTGCAATCCCGGAAGCCCAGATCATCGCCGGTTTACAGACCGGCGTCACCCAGGCGGCCATGCAGGCAGCGCTTCAAACCGGCGCAATTCTTGAATTGGTCCAGTATCACGAAGTAAACCGCGGCGATACCGTGTTGATGCCGGCTGGGACCATTCACGCCCTGGGACCAGGTCTGCTCATCTACGAGGTGCAGCAGACCTCCGACCTGACCTACCGGGTTTATGATTGGGGGCGGCCTCAGACTGGCGGGCGGGTTTTGCATATTGACAAAGCCATAGCTGCAGCCAACCCTGCCAGTAGACCCACCCTGACTCCATCATCAGCTTCTGTTGATGGCAGTCAGCGCAATCTTTGTAGTTCCGAGTATTTTATCCTGGAGATGCTCACAGCCAACTCCCAGGTAATCCGCCAGGATACCTGCGCTGAAACCTTCCACGCTCTGACAGTGATCGAAGGCAGCGCTCTTGTACAAGCTGGCAGCGAGGAAATTCGTTTGGAACAGTTTGAGAGCGCTTTGATCCCAGCCGCGACAGGTGAATATCAAATCATCCCATTGGGAACTTACCAGCTGCTCAAAGCCAGCGTGCCAGCGCCCTAGGCTTTAATCCTGCTTGTCTTTAGGTCGTTTAGGGGCGCGCATCGCCGAAAATGCCGAGGCAGCGCTGGCTTTTGCTTGCGCCGGGCTGGAGGCCATAAAACCAAACGTATTCAGGCTATCTACCATTTCCTCCTCTGCGCGTTGCTCTCCTAGCAAGCTGGCATACTCGCGTACAGCTTTTGCACCCAGGCGGCCTTGCTGCTCCGCCTCGGCATGGCTGCGATACATAGCGCGGGAGACCTCCAATACCTGGACTGACTTCATTTGTTTTAGCACCTGTTCGACAACCGGGGTTACCACCCCGTCGCGCTGGCCGAATTGCTGCGGGTCAACAATCCGCACGGTAACCCGATTGAGCGCGCTGCCGAGCGCTTTCCCGGCCGGAGAAATAAAACTGAAATGACCCTCGACGCTAAGCTTCGTGCCCGGCTGTTGGGTTGCTAAGGTCAATCTCAGCGGGATTTCAAGCTCCAGGTCGCTGGGGATACTGCCGAGATCGATGCGCGCCCGTCCGTTCTGCTGATCAACCGGGTATGCCCCCGATAAGGGCATGACCATGGCGCCGGCTGGCAGGGTCAGCTCGATGGTCGCCTGACGAGCGGCCAGGGAAGCCGCCTCGCCCAGCTCGCTTGTTAATGAGGCGCTGATCTGATTTGCCGAAAACACATGGTAGAAACGCCCACCACCTTGGGTGGCAATTTCCACCATCAGCGCTTCGTTGTAATCAGCGCCGACACCGAGAGTCGAAACCAACATGCCTGATTGGCGAGCCAGGAAACTGCGCTGACCAACCTTTTCGAGATCAACCTCGCCAACGTTGGCCTGACCGTCGCTAAGCAGCAGGACCAGGTTTGTTTGTCGGGCGCTCTGGCGAGCCTTTTCTATGCCGAGTTCTAACCCACCGCACAAGGCGGTCATCCCACCTGCCTGGATTTCCTGGAGGACGCTATCGACGACCTTTGTAATCTTTGAGCTGAATTCGTTAGGTTCCAGTACGCAGCGTACCGCATCGGAGAATATTACCAAAGACAATGCATCGCCATCCTGCAGCCGGCGGACGGCCTGGCGCACGGCTTCTTTGGCGTTCGTCAGCTTTTCGCCGGACATCGAGCCGGAAACATCCAGCACCGCGGTAAAGTTGAGCGGCGGCCGGCCGCTTTCAGTGGCTGCCGCATGTTCAGGCGGCACGACGGCTGGTGTACGCACCGTAATTAACAGGTAGCGGTCGAACATTCTCCCCGCCGGGCCGTTTACCTGATCCAATTCCATTTGAGCTTGAATATAAGAACCCCCTGGCAAAACAGGCTGTAAGTTTTCATAGGCGAGCTCTCCCCCGCAGCGTTGGCATTCCTTCACTCCGCTGGGCTCGTCCTGCAACAATCCACAATACTGGCAGCGCATCAAACCAGACATGCTTCACCTCCTGATTGGTGAATTTCAGTATAGCATACAACGATCATCATTCCAATTGCGATAGGCTTGTTCCTCGCAATCACTGGTTTTCTATGTCACCCCGAGTTATTTGGTCTAATTGGACAGCGAGCCTAGAACAGGTAAAGAAAAACGCCTCGAGAAAATATTTTCGGGGCGTTTTTTCAACTTAGAGGCGACGACGGGATTCGGACCCGTGATCAGGGTTTTGCAGACCCTTGCCTTACCACTTGGCCACGTCGCCAATAATTTGCTGATTGCAAATTGAGAAAAAGATTGCTGATCCGCTTTCCAATCAGCAATCAAAAACCTGCAATTTGTAGAGCGGGCAACGAGACTCGAACTCGTGACCTTCTCCTTGGCAAGGAGGTGTTCTACCAACTGAACTATGCCCGCATTATTGCTGCAATTCACCTGCAGCGCCGGCTTACTTTCAAGCCGAGAGTGCCGAGAGCCAGGATCGAACTGGCGACACCGCAATTTTCAGTCGCGTGCTCTACCAACTGAGCTATCTCGGCCTAAACGTCTGGACAGCCTCTCGTAAAGCGAAGGGTATTTTACTCATATGTGCCAGGAATGTCAAGCACTCCAACCGATAAAAAAATTGTCCCTCCGCCTCAGTAGATTGAGCCATCCGCCAGGCTAAATTCTAGCGCGCCGTCAATTGCTGAGAGATTATAAGACGTCCCATTCTCGCCAACCCAATTTGCCAGGTCGAAAGTCGCCCCAGCGCCGCTGATCCGGTAAACCCGGATATTCCGAAAAGTGAGGGGCTTCGCTTTCAGACAGACTTCAGGGGCCTGAGTCGTTTGCAGGAAATACACTGAACCTTCCCCATGCAGCATTGCCTCGCCGTTTGCCTCAACTACCAGAGCAGTGCGTTCATCGATACCAATACCCCTGGCCTGGCTGGTTAATCCATCTTGCAGCAATCGCGCTAAAAAGGTTACCAAACGGCCCATCCGGTCACGCGCAGCAAAATGGCTGTCGGTGATCACACCCTGCAAGTATGGCAGCTTCAAGAAATCGCTTGCCAGGGCAACGCCTGGTTGGTAAGGGTTCTTAAGCGCTTGCGTGGAGGTAACCGTATCATGTTCAGCCGAGAAAACGAATTCTCCCAAGATTGCCAGGCCAGCGCTGGTTCCACCCACTGGAGCGCCTTTGCTGACTACATAATGAATTGCATCCTCTACAGGGGTGTCTTTCCAGCCACGCACATAATCCCACTGGTCGCCACCTGCGATGAAAAGCGCCTCCGCACCGCGAATTTTTTCAATGACAAAAGGATCGAATGCCGCTCGCTCTTTGGTTAAGACGATCGTCGCGGCTGAATTGACACCGCCTAGTTCCGTGTAGATGTAAGGATTATACGCATCGGTTCCCGTGGCGCGAATCACCACAAAATCGCCTCCGCCTGATTTTGAAATCATCCAGCGCAGCGCCGAATCAACATCCGTAGATCCGCCCATCAGCAGCAGCCCAGGGGAGGTTGGCGTCGTAACATTGGCCGGGTCGCCGATTACATCATATTCATAGCCCGGATTCTTCAAATCGTCATCAGCCAAGGCTGGGACGCTCCAACTCGAAAATATTAACAGGCACAGGATCATTAACCCAACAGAAAGGATTTTTTTGATCACCATAATTGCGCACCTCCTTTTT
This sequence comes from uncultured Chloroflexia bacterium, assembly GCA_963770655.1. Classification (GTDB taxonomy): domain Bacteria; phylum Chloroflexota; class Anaerolineae; order Anaerolineales; family UBA4823; genus CAZAGA01. The sequence goes on from CAVYQO010000007.1 coordinate 30,335, forward strand.
CATAACACCTATTATATGCTGGTTTGGGCAGCTGTTTTTTTACTCATCAGCTTTCCTAAGAGATAACTCGAAAATCCTTTACCTCAATCCAGGTGTTTTCTTGATTCCCCAGAGTTCCCCAACGCACACGTCCATCTGCTCCCCACGCAGCGTACTGGTTATCAATCCACACAACCAGGCCAAGCGGGCCGCGGGGTAGCAAATCGGTTTTAAGCACCAGCGCCCCATCAACGTGAAACTGCAGCGTTTCAGCCCGCCAATCCAAATGATAGGTGTGCCATTGAGTAGGATCCACAGACAAAGCAACGGTATCCTGGCGCAGCCCCCGGCGCAGCAATCGACGCAGCCAGCGCCCTCCTGCAGGAAAAACCGCCAAAGGCGCCATCAGAATACTCGACCAAAGCATAGCAGCCGGGTTGCGCGGCGCTTGAAAAACTTGCACCAGCCAACCCTGGGCCGGTTGGTCTTCACGCAAGGACAGGTAGTTGGGCGGCCCGGCGAAAAAATACCAGGCCGTATTGGGCAGCGCCGGCAGGCGCAGACCGCCAGTTTTAGCCGATACCCCCAGGCTGAACGGATCATTCCAGAAGCCAAATCCCCAGGTGCCTGGGATCACCTGGGTAGAAGCCCGCGCCAGTAAGCTCCATGGTACAGGACGCCTTCCAGCGAAATCGCCTTTGCCTCACAAAATCACAATCGTCTAACTGCGCCAGCCGGTAGCGACCACCAGGCCCGCCAGGAATCTCCAATCGCCAGACATCTCCTTCTATTTCGATAGCTTTGGCCCCAGGGGTGGTTCTGTGCGTAAAATAGTTAAAGGGCAGCATGACTTAAATCATAACATGATCGGATTGCCCTGAGGAAACGGACAACATTGAACGTTAAGCGTTATCCGTTTCTTGATGTATAATCGTACCGAGGAGCCTTATGGAAATTACCTGGTATGGACATTCTTGTTTTCGCTTGAGTGAGCGCGGTTTTGCGGCTGTGGTAACAGATCCCTACGACCATCACACGGTTGGCTATTTCCCTTTGAAGCTAAAAGCGGATATTGTCACAGTGAGCCATGCTGCCCTGGGGCATAATTTTACAACTGCTGTTAAAGGCAAAAATCATATCATTACCGGCCCAGGCGAGTTTGAGATTGGCGGAGTTTTTATCACCGCCGTCCAGACCAACGGCCAAACAAAACATTCTGCTGAAGAACTGCGCAATACCCTGTACGTCTTTGATTTTGATGGAGTCACGGTTGCCCACCTGGGTGATCTCAGCCGGGTGCCAAGCCAAACAGAAATCGAGGCGCTGGGCGATGTCCATGTTGCTCTCGTCCCGGTAGGCGGCGGTGGAGGCTTATCTGCTGCCAAGGCGGTCGAGGTGGTCAGCTTGCTCGAGCCAGGGATTGTCATTCCAATGCACTATGGTACTCCCGATTGCACCATCAACCTGGCGCCGGTGACAAAGTTTCTCAAGGAAATGGGCCTGGGTGAGGTTCAAGCGCAGCCCTCTCTAAAGATCGGACGTGGGACTGTCCCTGAAGAGACACGCGTAGTGGTCCTTTCTTACGAGAAAACTTAATGAGCCCACCTGGCAGCTGGGGCGGTCCTGGCGCCGTCTCAACGAGTGAGCAAACTGCGAAAAATCGATCAGGCCAGATCATCTCAAATGTTTATAAGGCAGGAGTAATGCTGTGGCAGTGAAAATACTCATGACTTGGGATATTCTACCGGGACGTGAACAAGAATACTTTGAGTTCATCGTCCGTGATTGGATCCCGGGACTCCAGCAGTTGGGCCTTGAACCCAGCGATGCCTGGTTCACTATGTATGGTGAACAGCCTCAGATCATGGCGGCTGCTCAGGTCTCCAACCTGACGAACTTACAGCGAGCTCTTGAAACATCGAAATGGAAAGAAATAACCCAACGGTTGTTGGAATACGTCGAGCATTTTGATTATAAGGTGGTGCAAGCGCGCAGTGGTTTTCAAATCTAATCCCTCTGGCGCAGCTAAGTATCACTAAGATGTGTCACCCCTTTTCTCCTGCATTACTAACGTGGTATCAACAAAACGCAAGGGATTTACCCTGGCGCAGCCGACCGGATTCTGGCGTCGAGATTCAAGCCTATGCCGTTTGGGTCTCGGAAATCATGCTGCAGCAGACCCGCGTGGAAACTGTTATTCCCTATTTTACGCGTTGGATGGAACAATTCCCGAATATCCCCTCTTTGGCCGAAGCAACCCAACAGGCAGCGTTATTTGCCTGGGAAGGTTTGGGATATTACAGCCGGGCGCGTAATCTTCACCACGCGGCCCAGATTGTTGTGCGCGATTATCATGGCCAGCTCCCCAAAGATCTCAGCGCCTTAGGTAAGCTTCCTGGAATCGGGCGCTATACCGCTGGGGCAATCACCTCGATTGCATTTGGCATGGATGAAGCAGCTCTAGATGGCAATATTCGTCGCGTGCTGGCGCGCTTGTTCAATGTCACCGAACCTGCCAGGTCTCCCGCTGGTGAAAAACGCTTATGGGATCTGGCTAAAGCCAATTTACCCTCCGGTCGGGCGGCCGATTACAACCAGGCGCTGATGGATCTGGGGGCTGTAATCTGTACCCCTCGCTCCCCAAATTGCCCAGCCTGCCCGGTGGCAGAAATGTGCGCGGCAAAAACACTCGGCCTTCAGGAGTCGCGCCCGGTAGTTTTGGCCCGACAGCCAACGCCGCATTTCACCGTCACCGCCGGCGTCATCCAGCGTCAAAATGAGGTTCTTATTACGCAGCGTCCCCCCAGCGGGCTTTTAGGTGGTCTGTGGGAATTCCCTGGCGGCAAATTGATCCCCGGCGAAGAACTGCAAGATTGCCTCAAGCGCGAAATCTGTGAGGAACTTGGCGTGGATATTGACATCCAAACTTCCATGGGCACTTACCGCCATGCCTACACCCATTTCCGCGTCACATTACATGCTTTTTCGTGTCGCCTGGTGGATGGCGCTCAACCCCGGGCTCTTCAGGCTACGGATCTACGTTGGGTTAAACCGACCGAGCTGGTAGGTTACCCGATGGGCAAGATTGACCGCCAAATCGCTTTGCACGTAATGGAGAAATATCAATGCTAATCGTCGATGCGCATGAAGACCTGGCTTACAATATGCTGACTTATAATCGAGATTACACGCGCTCGGCAGTGGAGACCCGCCGTTTGGAGGTTGGAACGATCCAGGAGAAAGTTAAGGAAGACACCCTTTTAGGTTGGACAGATTACCAACGTGGAGGCGTAGCCCTTGTCTTTGCTACTCTATTTGCAACCCCCGCTCGCCTCCGCTCCGGCGACTGGGATCATCTCTGCTACACTGACAGCCTCCAGGCTAAAAGCTTGTATCGCCTGGAATTGGATCTATACCATCGTCTGGTTGGTGAAAACCCACATAAATTTCGTCTTGTACAAACCCAAAAAGACTTACAAACTACCCTCTCGCCCTGGCAGTCTCGAACAGGCGACCTGCAGGCCGACTGCGGTCCAGCTTCAGCTAACTGCCCCCCCGTTGGTCTGGTAATCTTAATGGAGGGCGCTGAAGGGGTGGTCGCGATGTCCGACCTCGAAGAATGGTGGTCGGGCGGTGTGCGCATTATCGGGCCTGCCTGGGCCGGCAACCGTTTCTGCGGTGGGACGCGCGAACCGGGCGGCTTAACCGCCATCGGCTTTGAGCTTCTCGAACAGATGGCCGCCCTGGGTTTTTGCCTGGATCTCAGTCATATGGACGAAGCTGCATTCATGCAAGCTGTGGACGTTTATCCCGGTACAATCATTGCATCGCACAGTAATGTTCGGCCTTTATTGAAAGGGATAGAAGGCAACCGGCATCTGACCGAACCAATGATTCAAGCTCTGCTCGAGCGAGATGGCATGATCGGCATTCTACCGTATAATGGTTTTTTGCAAGTTGGTTGGAAGGCCGGCGACCGGCGTGAGCTGGTAACCTTACAACATATTATTTCTCACATCGATTTCGTCTGTCAATTAGCCGGAGATGCTTCCCATGTCGGATTTGGCAGCGATTTTGATGGCGGGTTTGGCTTACAATCTGTTCCTGCCGGGATCGACACGATTGCAGATCTACAAAAGGTGGCAGTGTCACTTGCAGAACGCGGTTATGCTGAAGATGATATCGCCGCTATTCTTGGCGGGAATTGGTTGAATCGCTTGAAACGCTTTTTACCGGAGATGCTATGATCGATACAACGCCGCGCAAAAGCAATATCCGTTTTCGCATCCGCCTGGGATTGATCCTGCTCATATTGGGCATGGTTGTGTTCGCGTTAGGCGCCGACCCGGCTATTTTTGGCCTGGATCGCAGCTCGGTGACTGGATTTATTCAGATCACAGTTTTTCTGATCGGTCTGGCGTTGATTTGTATTGGCGGTTATATCGCTTTAAATACTCTGTGGAATGGTGAACAGAAGTCGATCCTCGCCGATATTGGGATCCGCATCGTTGCAACTGGTTATGTCATTGCTGTTTCTTCAGCTCTGGCCGATATTTTTGGCCTGGGCAGCCACCCATTTCCCAACATACCATCTTTCGGGGGTGTGCAGATCTTGGGTGTGGTCTTAGGTCAAGTATCAATCATCCTGGGCTTTATCCTATTTTCTCCCAGCTATCGAAGGCCAAAGCTCGAAGAAAATTAATCAGAGTCCCATCACCCTGAGCATTTCTTCGTTCGTTTTTAGTTTAAAGTCTTCCAACCCGAGGCGCTGCGCTTCGCCAAGTTCATAAGTCTCGAGTTTCCTGAAATCTTCCAAGGTGACGATTGGATTGCAGGCCTGGTTTAGCAGTTCCAGCAAGGCCGCCGGCCTATCCCGGAGTGGCGCATCTGCTGGTGCGCCTTGACTCAAATAGTCAAGGATCGCTCGAGCCCCATTTTCACCATCTTTACGGGCGATACCGACCAAACCGCTGCTGGCCTCGCGCGACCAGCCAGCGACAAAGATACCATCAATTGGGCTGGCGCTTTCGGGATCGTAAGCTTCGTATGAAATCCCATCGATTGGAAAGCGCGGCTCGGGGTTCTTTATGAACTCATTCCATTTCACGGGCAATCCAAAAACATCATCGACCTTATCGCCTATGGCAAACACCACGCTATCCACAGCTAAGATGCGCCGGGTGCCAAGGCTGCTGGCGCGGGTATCCGTACCTTTAATGATCAGGGCGTTATCTTCGATTTCCAAACCACTGACCTTTTCTTCTTCGTCGCCTTGGATGCAAGTGGGCGAAGCCAAAAAGTGAAAAAGGAACCTGGTGTCAGAGACCGGTTCCAAGGCTTTGGGCAAACCAGCCAGGAGGTTCTCTTTTGCCTCGCCGACATCCTGCCCAATGGCCTCCATAATCGGAGCAACACGCCCCAATTCCCGATCCAGGTCAGCTAAATCCAGGTTTCGGGCGATGTTCTCCATTTCTTTTTTATCAAATTTCACCTCTGCAGGGCCGCGGCGAACGACTGCAGTAACTTCGTCAACTTTTCGATCACGGATCAGCCAGTGGGCGATATCCATCATTACATTCCCCGCACCCACCAGGGCAACGCGCTTACCAACGTAGATATCTTCGGTGCTGTAGGGCGGCAAAACGTTGTAGTGATAGACCAGGTCTTTGGCATGGTAAACCCCGAGTAAGGACTCTCCCGGCAACCCCAGCCATTTGGTTCCCTGAGCGCCTACGGTAACCAGGATGGCGTCGAAATGGATCGCGCGAATCTCTTCCAGGCTAAGGCAAGTTTCCACACCGATTGTCACATTTCCATAATAAGTGATGTTTGGGTTTTCCAGGATCTGGTGAAATTGTTTGCGCAAGCCTTGTTTCATCTTATACTTGTTGTAATAGATCCCATACTCAGCCAGTCCGCCAGGTTTAATATCTCGGTTGAGCAGGACGACCTGCACCCCAGCATCGGCGAGGCGCCTGGCCGCATACAGGCCTGCTGGGCCAGCGCCAATCACCACAACCTGTCGCGTATTTTTATCTACCATGGTATATTTTCCTCCTGGCTCATCTTCGTGTGCGCCATATTATACCTAATTGCCTGATCGCCTGATTGACTGATTACCTGTTCCTATGCTATATTTACTGAAATTTCTCCTGAAATGAGCGACTATGGGACCAAATCTCACTCGAATTACGTTATCCAATGGCCTGTTGGTAATCCTGAAAGAAATCCATACTGCCCCACTGATCAGCCAATGGTTATGGTACCGAGTTGGCTCGCGGGACGAAGCACCGCGCTCGAGCCAAAACGGAGGCGGCACTGGCTTATCGCATTGGGTCGAGCATATGCAGTTTAAGGGCACCAATCGTTTCCCAAGCGGAGAACTGGATAAGGCAATCTCCCGCAATGGCGGGATGTGGAATGCGTTCACTTATTTGGACTGGACAGCTTACTTTGCAACTTTACCCGCGGATAAGATTGACTTGGCTTTACAGCTTGAGGCCGATCGGATGCAAAACAGCCTGTTTAACCCAGACGAGGTTGAGTTGGAGCGCACGGTCATTATTTCTGAACGCGAAGGGAATGAAAACGAACCAACATTCCTATTGGCAGAACAGGTGCAGGCGGCGGCATTTCAGGAACACAGCTACCGGCATGAAATCATTGGAGATCGGATAGATCTGGAAAATATCCAACGTGATGACCTGTATGCCCATTACCGGCGCTACTATATCCCCAACAATGCCGTCCTGGCCATTGCCGGAAGCTTTGACACAACAGAACTGCTCGCTGAAATATGCCGGATCTTTGAACCCATTCCAGCGGGACCGCAGCCGGTGCGTCAAATCAATTTGGAGCCCCGCCAGACCAGCCCGCGCTCAGTCCAGGTTCAGGGCCCTGGTGAGACTACTTACCTTGAGCTTGCTTTTCATGTTCCCCACGCCACCCACCCAGATTTCTTGGCCTTAAATGTGCTGGATAGCTTATTGAGCGGACCCAGCGACCTGAGCGTTTTTGGCGGGGGGCTCTCGAATAAGACATCGCGCCTGTACCGCGCATTGGTTGAAACGGAATTGGCAGTCGGTGTGTATGGCGGCTTGCAGGCAACCATCGATCCTTTTCTTTACTTCCTATCGGTAATCGTCCATCCCGAAAGCGACCCACAATTGGTTTTAGAGGCACTCCATCGGGAAATTACCCAGTTACAGCAAAAGCCGCCGGAGATTGGTGAACTTCAACGAGCAGCCAAGCAGGCGCGTGCCCTGTTTGCCTATAGCAATGAGAGCATCACTAACCAGGCTTCTTGGCTGGGATTTGTGGAAATGTTTGCAGACCAAGAATGGTTGGCAGGGTACCTGGATCATCTTGCGGAGGTGACCCCGCAGGACGTGCAGCGCGTCGCTCAAACCTACCTGACCGAATCGAACAGCACTTTGGGCGTGTATCTCTCCGATGGAGGCGAGGAATGAGCAACTCCTATCCCGGCGCAGATGACATCACCCGAGTCGAACTTGCCAATGGTATTGTTGTCTTAAGCCGGTCAAACCACAACAGCCCAGCAGTCGTGGTCGCCGGTTACCTCCATGTTGGCAGTTTGTTCGACCCAGATGAACAGCTTGGCCTGGCGGATTTTGCCTCGGCAGCCCTGCTGCGGGGTACGATGCAGCGAAATTTTCAGGAGATTTACGATCAGTTAGAAACAGCTGGAGCCAGTCTGCGTTTTGGCGGCGGGGTACACACCACTGCTTTTAATGGCCAGGCCCTGGCAGAAGACATCAGTTTAATCTTGGAGTTATTGGCAGATGCCCTGCGCAACCCAACTTTTCCAGGCGATGAGATCGAGCGCCTGCGAGACCAGCTCCTGGCTGACCTGACAATCCAGGCCCAAGACACAGCCAGCATGGCGCAGCGAGCCTTCGATCAGGTCGTCTATGCTGCTCATCCTTACAGCCGTCCCGAAGAGGGGACGCCAGAAACCATCGCAGCAATCCGGCAGGAGGACCTTGCGGCCTTCCATCGACGGCATTATGGCCCAGTAGGGATGACGCTGGCAATTGTCGGCGCAATTGAACCCGCCCGGGCGGTTGACCTGGCTACCCACTGGCTAGGAGATTGGCGCAATCCAAAACAACCCTTGCTGCCAGCGCTGCCTGCTGTTACGCCCTTGGCAAGCGTCAATACGAAAAGCGTGAGCATCCCTGGTAAGTCCCAGGCTGATCTAATTGTTGGTGTAGCCGGGCCGCCTCGGCGCAGCCCTGATTTTGTCGCTGCAAACCTGGGCAACAGCATTCTTGGGCAATTTGGGATGATGGGACGAATTGGAGAAGTTGTGCGCGAAAGGGCCGGCCTGGCTTATTACGTACAGAGCAGTTTGAGCGGTGGTCCCGGCCCCGGGCCTTGGGATATTTCTGCTGGGGTGGATCCCCAAAATGTAGAACGCACTGTTGAACTAATCCGCAGCGAGATCCGCCGCTTCGTGAGCGAGCCGGTAAGCGCCGATGAGCTTAGCGATGTTCAGGCCCAGTTTACTGGCAGCCTGCCGCTCTCGCTGGAGTCGAACCATGGGGTGGCAGCCGCCTTAATTAACCTGGAGCGCTATCAGCTTGGGCTGGATTACTATCGTGGTTATCGGACGATGATCGAGGCAGTTACAAGGGATGATATCTTCCAGGCAGCTCGAAGATATCTCGATCCGGACCGGCTCGGAATTGGCATTGCTGGCCCTTAAAGAATAAACATGCAAATATCCACGGGGATAGACTTAATTGAAATTGAGCGCATAAAGCACGCTATTGCCAGGCATGGCGAGCGCTTTTTACGGCGGGTGTACACTCCAATCGAAATTGCAGATTGCTGTGGAAATGTCGCTTCTTTAGCAGCCCGCTTTGCCGCCAAGGAAGCCGCAGCCAAGGCATTGGGCAGCGGGATTGGCCGGGCAGGGTGGCTGGATCTTGAGATAATCCGCGGCCCCGCCAATCAACCCCAATTACAGTTTCATGGCGTAGCAGCCGAAATGGCTCAAGAACAAGGCTGGCTGAGCTGGTCGATCAGCCTGAGCCATTCTACTGAACACGCCACTGCAATCGTCGTCGCTATTCGTAAATAATCGAGATTTGGGGAATAAAACAAAAACCGGTCGAGAAACCATCGACCGATTTTGTGTTTAGCATCTAACTGGCGGGATCCGCCTTGGCTTCAGGCCGGAAACGTGCTTTGATAAATTCGTATACCATCGGTAAAACAGAAATCAAGATGATGGCGACGACGATTAGGCTGAAATTGTCCTGAACAAATGGCAGATTACCAAAAAAGTAACCCAGCCACAAGAATATACTCACCCAGAGAACCCCCCCAACGATATTATAGGTGATAAAGTGGCCGTAAGTCATCTCGCCCACGCCTGCAACAAAAGGTGCAAACGTGCGCACAATTGGCACGAAGCGAGCCAGAATAATCGTTTTTCCGCCGTATTTTTCAAAGAATACATGGGTGCGATCCAAATATTCTTTTTTGAGGCCGCGCACTTCGCCGCTAAAGGCGCGCGGCCCGATATAGTGCCCTATCCAGTAATTCACAGTATCGCCCAAGATCGCCGCAGCGCATAATAAAATCCACAGCACCCAAATATTTAATGGCGGTTTGGCGCCGGTGGCAAGATCTACCAGGGCTTGAGAAGCAAAAGTGCCCGCTGCAAAAATGAGCGAGTCGCCCGGCAGGAAGGGCGTCACTACCAAACCAGTTTCCATAAAGATGACCAGGAAGAGCAGCAGGTATGTCAGTACACCATACTGGCTGATAACCTGGCCAAGGTATTCATCGAGATGGAGAAAGATATTAAATAATTGCGAAATGATTTCCATTCAAACTCCTAAAAATACATCTAACTGGTTTCATCGCCCAGGCTGGTTTCATCGCCCAGGCTGGTTTCATCGCCCAGGCTAGCTTCATCGCCCAGGCTGGCGTTCGTCGGGACAGCGCTCACCGGTTCAGCATGGAGTGCAATTTCTCGGCGGAGCTTCGAATTCATCCATAATAAGAGCATAAAGATCGCCGCTGCAGATCCAACCAGGAGATACGGAGCCGCAGACCCCAGCCACACCAACCCGGGGGATTGTGAAAGTTCACGGTGACTTAATACTTCCGTGCTGTATATATTTAGCACAGCCAGTCCATTCCAGGTTCCATGAACAATAACCACAAATAGATAGGTCAGGCCCAGATTCAAATAACGATTCTCGCGCCAGGCTGGTTTTACCGCCCAGGCTAAGGTCAACGCCCGACCCATCAAACCTGCATTGAAAATATGGATAATAGCGGCGCCAAGCCGGGCAGCAACGGAAGCTGTCCAGTCCACTCCTGAGCCAGCCATCCCAAGACTCTCAAAGAATGCAAAACCGGCCCCACAGATCGCACCTGCCGCAAAACCTGCCGCTGGAGTAAGCTTGAACCCGGCCAGCAGCCATACCCCAATGGGTTTGAAGGCTTCTTCGATCATTGGCACAATCACTGCCACAAAAAACAAGATGCCCAGGAGCACCTGCGGGCGAGCAAGCAAGGGCAGCAGAGAATCTAACAGCTGCTGCTCCGTAAGCCCACCCTGCTGAAATCTAAGCATCAGATCAGTAAGCTGGTTTACCAGCCCTGGTTGGCTGAGAAAAATGAAGAATCCAATGACCCCAAAGATTACCAGCGCGGCAATCTCTAAGAACAAAATGATGGTTGGCCCCAAGACGAGGCCGCTCGCAATGACGCCAGCCAGGCGCTGGGGTGAACCGAGCTGCAGACCGCGCGCCGCCAAATAGACAACCCATAGCACGGGCAGACCAATCGCCAGGACATGCAGCACCGGAAGCAGCAGCCAGGCCAGACTTGTGCTTTGTGATACCCAATAACCAAGCAGTAAGACCAGTGGCCACAGCAAGATCAGCAGAGTCGGCCGCAAGTATGCTGGGAATATGGGGGTAGCGCCAGATCGGTCTCCTGGAAACCCGCCTAAAGGCATAGAATACGGAAGGAATCAGCAGCAAGGCACAGGTCGTCAGCCCACCGCCGAACAGGAAGATCGTCACTGCCTGGTTTTGCGGTGCGCCTGATGCTGCTAAAAAGTCGCTGAAACTGGCGATGGATCCGAAAACAAGGGAAAATACCGCGCCAGCAGCCAATCCCAGCACAGCCAGCAGGCTGAGAGCGAATTGCCAGACCGAATAGGTGTAATGTGGAGCTTTTGGAGTAGAGACGTTCAAGGTGAGTTCTGCGGATGTGGGATTACCGAAAGAGACAAGTTCCAGTAATCCCACATTCGTTTTCTAATTAATTATTTCTCGACGATTGTTACGCCCAGGATCTTATCGCCTGGCGGCAGCTCGCCCCCTTGAGATGAATCGCGAACTGTGAGCGACTGGGCAACTTCCAGTCCCGAAATCACCCTGGCAAAGATCGTGTAATTGCCATTGAGATCTGGGAGCGGTGTAAAAGTGATAAAGAATTGGCTGCCGTTGGTGCCAGGACCGGCGTTCGCCATGCCAACCAGGCCTGCCTGGTCGAATTTGCTTGCTGTGTTTTCATTGTCGAACGAGTAACCTGGACCGCCAAAGCCCGACCCGCTGGGATCGCCGGCTTGAGCAACAAATCCCTGGATTACCCGATGGAAGGTCACATTGTCGAACCAACCCTGATTCGCCAAGAAGACAAAGCTGTTTACCGCCAAGGGAGCTTTATCAGCAAAAAGCTCCAGCACAATATCGCCTTTATCGGTTTTCAGCGTGGCTTCGTATGTTTTGGTCTGGTCGATCGTCATCGGTGGGCATTCTTTGAATTGACTTTTTTCAAGCAGAATCGAGTCCATAATCGCTGATAAGGTGGTCAGATCGCTTGGACCCTGGTAAGGACGGCCATTAAAGAGTAAGAAAGGCGTGCCAGGAATGCCCGCCTGTTGACCGGCATCCCAGGTTTCCTGAGACAAAGCTTTCATCGCCTCGCTATTCAGGTCATCTGTAAATTGACCAACATCCAAGCCCAATTCATCGGCCTTGTTGGTCACCCATTCCTGGAACTGTTCGGGGGTCATTTCACTCCACTCAGCCTGTCCAGCAAAGATCGCGTCGTGCATTTCCCAGAACATTTCTTGCTTTCCGGCGGCTTCCGCAGCCTGGACGCCAAGCTTGGCTTTGTCATGGATAGCATCGAGTGGGAAGTGGCGGTAGACAAAACGAACGTCATTCGGATACTTTTCAAGGAGCTGCGCCATCACGGGCGCAAGTTGGGCACAGTACGGTCATTGAAAATCGCTGTATTCTTCGATCGTGATGTATGCGTCTTGCGGGCCAAGGGACCATTCCGTGTCACCGACCTTAGGAAAACGGTTCGCAAGCGCCGGGTCTACCTGTGAGCTGGCGTCTACCCGGCATTCCGGGTTGGCAGCGGTAGTTGGCGCATTGGTTGGAGCGGCCGGGATCGCTGCCGTCGATTTTGGGAGTTGTGCAGTGGTTTCCGTGGCCTGTTCAACCGCTTGGGAGGGTTGAGCTGCAATAGGCGCCTGGGTAATTTCGGGCGGCGTCAACTGCCCACAGGCAGCCAACATCAAGCCCAGCGCAAGTATCAGGACGATTAGCGCATTTGATCTTCGCATAAATTTATTCTTCTCCAAATTAGCAAAATTTGACCTATTGTACCAGCCAAAAAGAATCGTTAGGTTAGGAAGAATTAAGCTTATTCCTCGAGCGTGCTGATATCGCCTTCGGGTTGGCCCAATGCGCGCGCTTTTAGAACCCGGCGCATTATTTTGCCGCTGCGCGTCTTGGGTAAACTGTCTACAAAGGCAATTTCTTCTGGCTTGGCTATCGGACCCATTTCATGGGCCACATGATTGCGCAGTTCTTCCTTCAGGCGATCACTCTTTTCCACACCGGCACGCAAAATCACATAGGCAAAGATGGCGTGGCCTTTTAACTCGTGCGGCAGACCGATTGCGGCTGCCTCGGCTACTGCCGAATGGCTGACCAGGGCGCTCTCCACCTCTGCTGTGCCCAAGCGATACCCGCTGACCTTGATGACATCATCCATACGCCCAATGATCCAAAAATAGCCGTCCTTGTCCTTACGGGCTGAGTCGCCAGTTTGATACATATTCCCGAACTTGCCCCAATACTGGCTCTGGTATCGCTCGTCATCCTTGTAAATCGTGCGAAGCATCCCCGGCCAGGGTCGCCGGATGACCAGGTAGCCTTCCTCGCCAGCAGCGACAGGCTGTCCGGACTCGTTGACCACGTCTGCTTCAATTCCAAAAAATGGCCGGGTTGCCGAACCGGGTTTGAGCGCGGTCACTGGCAGTGGCGTGATCATAAACCCGCCGGTTTCAGTCTGCCACCAGGTATCCATAATTGGGCAGCTATTACTGCCAATCACACTGTAATACCATCGCCACGCTTCCGGGTTGATCGGTTCCCCAACGCTGCCCAACAGGCGCAGGCTGCTCAAGTCATGCCGTTTCGCCCAGGCATTACCAAAACGCATCAGACCGCGGATGGCAGTCGGGGCCGTGTACAAAATGCTGATACCATAATTTTCGATCATCCGCCACCAACGATTGGGGTACGGGTGATTCGGCGCGCCTTCATACATGAAACTTGTCGCGCCATTCAGCAGCGGGGCATAAACAATATAACTATGCCCGGTGATCCAACCTGGATCTGCCGCACACCAAAATCGATCTTCGTCTTTAATATCGAAAACATATTTCAAAGTAGTGTAGGTGTGCACCATATAACCGGCGTGCGTGTGCAAGATTCCCTTGGGCCGCCCCGTGGTGCCAGAGGTATAAAGAATGAAAAGCGGGTCTTCGGCGTCCATCGGCTCGGTCGCACAGCTCACGTTTGAGATTGGCAGGCTCATCAGATCGTGATACCAGTAATCTCGCCCAGCCTCCATATAAATTTCCTGGCCGGTGCGCTTCACCACAATAACGCTTTCGATAGTCGCCTGGCGGGCAATGGCCTCATCGGCGATATCCTTCAGCCCCACCTTCTTGCCGCGCATCCAGCCGCCGTCGGCGGTAATCAAGACACGGCTTTGGGCATCTTGAATCCGTTCAGCCAGGGCCTCCACGCTGAAACCGCCGTAAACCACGCTGTGAATGGCGCCGATCTTAGCGCAGGCCAGCATCGCCATGACTTGTTCCGGAATGCGCGGCAGATAAATCGTGACGATATCCCCTTTTTGCACCCCCATACTGCGCAGGACGTTAGCGAACTTACATACTTCGCGGTTTAGCGCAAAATAGGAGAAGGTGCGCGTATCGCCCGGCTCGCCTTCCCAAATCAAAGCCAGCTTATTTTTTCGATAAGTCTTTAGATGACGGTCAAGCGCATTGTAGACGATATTTGTCTTACCGCCCACAAACCACTTATAAAAGGGTGGATTGCTGTCGTCCAGGACTCGCTCCCAGCTCTTAAACCATTCCAACTCCTCAGCGCGTGCAGCCCAAAACCCTTGTGGGTCTGCTATTGAGCGCTGATAAAGCTCATCATATTCTTTGATATGCGCACTCGAAGCGATATCGGGAGACGGCATGTAAATATCGGTGTCGGATGCTGAAGGATTGGGAGTTGGTTGGTCCATAGCAAATTTTCCTCCTGGATATTATTACTTAATTGTGAATTTACTACCTGCGCTGGTCGCTTGGATCTCCGGGAAGTAAAATTCCCAGGCATGAGCGGGCAAAACCTGAAATTCTCCAGCTTGCAGCGGGACGAAGGAATAGGTTAATTCGTAGGTTCCTGCCGGCAAGTGATTGGCCGACCATAGGATGTGATCATCGTAAATAGATGCTTCATTGAACAACCACCACCCCCAACCCTTTGCAAAAGGATTCTGAGGATCATAGGGCAGACCAGCTTCTGCTTCGCCGCCCTCGCCTTGTTGGCTGGTCTTCAAACGCATATCCAGAATTTCAGCGCCAGCAGGGATGTAATCCTCGACCATCAGGTGATATACATCGTTTGGTAGAGTCAGCGCCAGGCGCACAGTGACTTTCTCTCCAGGCCTGGCCGAGTCTATCGGCGTGCAATCCTCTTGTGCACAGTCCAGCACTGCCGGCAGATACTCACGGGATATAGTCAAACCATTGGATAGAGGTTCGACCTGATCCGCAGGTTGGCTGACGTTCAGGATTGTGCTGTAATAAAGTCGTCCTTTCCCCGCGTCTCTTTCAATCGCCAGCAGGTTTGGCGAATTTGGATAGAGCTGGTTTAGCGGGATGGAGGTCGTGACTGGGGTTAGTTGGTCGGCTCCGCTTGCCTCTCCACTGGCAATTGAGGCGTCATTCAAAGCTGCGCCAAAAGAAAAATCACCTCCAAGCTCACCTGAAGTTTTCATGATTTCATTCAAAGCCATCAAAGTCCAGGCAGTTGTGTAGCTAGACGTCCAGGCGCCATCAGCCTGGCGATTCGCGGTCAGATAACGCGAGGCATCGGCGGAAAGGGGAGCAGCGGGGTCACCCACGGCAAGAGCATAGGCAACGATGGCGCTGTTGGTCAGAGTTGAAGTCATATTCGCGCCTATCCCATCCGTCAGTTCCCAATGCGCGCCAGCCGCGCTGCGGATTGCACTAGACTGTAAATCCGAGAACAGGGTGCGCGCTTCCGAACCACCAAGGGCGCTGCGCTCCATTCCCAAAGCCAGCAGAGCCTGCGCCCATGGACTTAGCCTGGAACGCTCCTGGTAGAGCGTATTCATACTCTCTGGTTCGGCTGCATCAGCCTGGGATAGGGCAAAATTCGCAAAAGCAAGGCGATCGAGCTGCCAGGTTTCCTCAGGAAGGGGCTGAGCAATAAAGTTTGACTTGAGGTATTCGACCGCGCGTTGGATTGGCGGTTCGGCTGACAAGACCCCTGCCCCCTTTGCCCGGGTCAACCCAAACAAAATATAAGCTGTTATGTGTGGGTCGCTCTCCCCACCCGGCCACCACCCCCATCCACCATCATAGTTCTGCCGGTTTAACAACGTTTTCATGCCTTCATCCAGGTTCTGCTCCAGACGGGCCTTCATTTCAGGAGACTGCAAGCCAAAAGTTTGGAATGTACGATAGATCTCCAGGTTTGGTAAAAATCTTGAAAGGATTAACTCTGTGCATTGGCAATTTTGTCCGTCGAGGACATCAAGCCCACGTACCATCGCCGCACCCAGAGATGGCGATAGCTCAAGATCCAGGCTGCCATTACCCCCAACGCCAGCAGTGGGGTCAAAGAAACGCGGCAGGCTGACCAACTCCAATTGCTGACCAGCTTCATCCAATATGCCAGCGGTGCGGAATGTTCGCGGCGAGTTGTAACGCAGGATCGGGAGATCTCCATAAGCCGGTCGAGCAGCATCTTGCAGCGCGCCATTATTGGCCTCAGCCGAAAATATCAGCTTTGCGGTGGGTAGATCCTCTACCGTGCCCCACCACGAGATGCGCTGCCTACCATTCGCGGGAACAGTGAAAGCCTGGCGAAGGGTCCCCGGATCGTCCAAGGTAACCCCGTCCGACTGGAGGGCAACTTCACCGGTGATCGGCTGGGTGGTATTATTTTGCACAATAGCGGCCAACTCTAGGTGATCGCCAGCAACCAGAAAGCGCGGCGTAACCGGACGCACGATTAACTCTTTGGTAGTGACGACATCGGTTTTTGTCTGACCCACATGAGTATTCTGGGTGACGCCGCGGGTTTCCACCTGCCAGGTGGTCAGGCTATCCGGAAGTTGAACCGTGACCTGAGCCTTTCCATCTGGTCCGGTGATGATATCGCCCTGCCAGAAAGCCGTGTCGGGGAAACGTTCGCGCACGCTCGGCGTCGCGCCGTCGCCCCCGCCGCCGCCCCCGCCGCCGAACTCCTGCTTTTCAACCTCGTCCGAAGCATACACCAGCAGCGAAATGGCAGTATTAACCCCCAGCGGCTGAATATCATAGAAAGCGGGGATAATATTCAGGGAGTTTGAGTCTGCAAGCTTTAATGCCGCCACGTCGACCACCGCCAGGGAGAATTCACCCTCCACAGGCTTACCAGCCGCGTCCGTGACCAGGAGGTCAAAATCGACTTTTCCTCCAGGACCGGTCACCTCGGGTTTGCTGGTGATCTGCACATTTAATGTCTGCTCGCTCGGCTCCACCGGAATTTTCAAGTAGCCCTGGCGGAAATCCGGTTTCCCCTGGTCATTCTTCCCCAGCAAAGTGACTGAAATATAGATATTGGGAGCGTCCTCACCCGTGAGTGGGAATTTGAGCGTGCTTCCTCCTGCTTCGAGAGTTTTGACCTCGCTGCTCAGGATTTTGCCGCGCTCAACGCTGATTAGCGCCTGGGCGCTATCAGGGAAGGGGTTTGGAATAAAAACCTGCGCGGTATCGCCAGGTTTATAACCATCCTGGCCAGCGATAAGCTCGATATGCCGGTTATGCTGATCCGGTAAAACGAATTGCCCTGGACCGCCAGCCCACACCAGCATCTCGCTTCGCACGGGCGCTCCTGCGTCCGCGCCTCTACGGCTGAAGACGCTCAATTGATAGGCCCCAGGTTCTGGAGGAGTGAATTCCAACCGAGCCTGCCCATCACCACCTGTTTGAAAGTCAGTGCTGCCAACCGGGGTGAACAATGGCTTGTAAATATCACCATAAAACGGGTTCGGCGGCTGGCTATCATCGACTATCCATTCCACCTTAGCAAATTCGGCGCGCAATTCCGTGTTCGAGGGTTGGCGCTTGGTCAAGATCAGCAGTGATAACGTCAAAACCAAGGGCCTGGTTAGCTTGGGCGATCCAGGAATCTGGGCGCAGACCGATATAATAATTCGCCGGGTTCACCGGAATTTCTGCCCGTACGGATACCGGCAGCCCGCTTTCATCCTGAGCAGTTGCCTCCAATGTGTAAGCCTGGCGCGAAGCATCGGTTTGTGCAGGTCCCAAATCCAATACCAGGGTTCCATCTGGCTGCGTGACCCCTTTTCCCGAGTCCGAAACACTTCCAAAGCCTGGCTGAAGGCTGTTGAACCACTGGCTTGCCCCCTGCAGTCCGACCGTATAGCCAGGGATGTCAAAGGAAGCGGGTTTGGAATAAAGATTCCATTCAATTGGGACGTTTCCAGCCGGAGCATCGAAGAAATAACGGGCATTGACGACTGCCTGGAAATTCTGCCCAGCCAGGAGTTCTTCTTGTGAAAAATCGATTTTCAGATCGATTTCAGGCTTGCGATAATCTGCAACCGGTACACTGATATATGCATTATTAAATTCTGGGATGTTGATACTGTAATTTCCAGGCCGCAGACCGGCTGGAAGGTCAAACTTCCCGTTGATCGTGCCAAAGGTCGAGAGAGGTAGATCCTGTGAGTCAATTTCCTGGCCGATATCATCGTTAAGTTTTACTGTCAAATTCTTACGATCGACCATCTCGTAGCGCCCGTTATACGCCTGGCGGGCAATTGCCCGGAAGAATACGGACTGGCCTGGGCGATAAATAGGACGATCAGTATAGAGATAGGCCTGATCACTTGGGCCCTGATAATCCGCCCGCAGATCGAACGACCAGGGTTCGATCGCGCGATTCCAATCGGAAAACGCTGCCGCAAATTCCTTATCGCCTGGCTGGCCGATCACCGCCAGGGCTGTGTTATATGGGTTTTCCCACGCCGGAAAGTTCCCGCTGAACACACCTTGTGCATCCGTTTGACCACTGGTGAGCAGCTCGCCGTTCGAATCATAGATAGCTACTGGAGCGTTAGTCAGCGGAGCGCCATCATCGCGCTGTACAGCCCAAACCAGCGCATCGGTCGCACTGATCTTGAAGATCAGGCTCTGATCGCTGACCACGAGCAATTGCGGTTCAGAACCGGTCCCCTGGTTTGGAATTTCTGCCCTCATCATATAAAGTCCGGTTGGCAGCGATCCTTGATCGGGTGAGAGGGATAAGCGCACATCTTGGGTTTGGTTTGGATCGACCGCGAATGTTTGACTCCAAGATTGCTGATCCGCCGCCCGGTAAGCCTGGCGAAACTCATAATCATTGGCCAGTCTAATGAAATCTTCCAATGGCGTCGAGCCAATCGACAGGGGTAGGTCGTTTATCCCCGTAATTTGGGCTGCCAGGGATTGATCTTCGCTGGTCAGGGTATGCGCTGCACCGCCCATACCGATAACAAGGCCTGGAGGGAGCGGGGCGCTGCGAAAATTGAGTGTAAAGGGTTCACCGGTTTCTCCACCCAGGGTGCTGCCCCACGGATCGCTGAGTTCAGGCGAAACGGTCAGCAGGTAATCAGTAGCCGGGGCAAAAGTGCCAAAGACCGATAGGGTTCGATTTTCAGCATCATAATAAGCGCCTTTGTTGGGTACTGCGGGCGAAAACTTGAGCAGCTCAGTCGGGTTCGAATCCTTAATCGGTCCACTTAGCGACAGGATGATTGAGTCATAGTTTCCAACCACCCCCCCAGGGAGCGGAACGGTTTGGGTAATGCTCAGCTCTGGAACGGTAGGATATGTGAACTGAAGGGTCTCACCCAGAGGTGTGCCGCCGAGGGCCTGGGCTGCTCCATCCAGAGTCAAGGTGTACAGAGTCTGGCGCGCTAAGAGGCGTGGAAGGAGTCCAGGTGACGCTGCTATCTGCCGCGTCCCACTTAAAACTCCCCGCCGCCGGGTTGCCGGCCGGGTCGCGCACCAGGAAATTCGCCTCAACACTATCCCGATCCATGGATTGATTAAAATCAAGCTTCACCTCGCCATCGAGAGGTGAGGGGTGTTCGTCAAAATAGCCGGTGTTCCCCATGACCTTCGGCATCGCCGTGGTAAAACTCCAGGCATCTTCCGGTAGTTGAAGTGGATTTCCGTTTATGCCGTGCAGGGTAGGATCAAGCTGGACAGTGTATGACTGCCCGCCGCCCAGGCCTGGCTTAGGGTAAAAAATATACGTACTGGTATTAATCCATTCACCCCGCCCTTCAACCGCTGGATCGAGAGTGAATGCAGGCGGTAATACAGCCGGATCGGCGCCCAACGGTACGATCGGATGGTTGAAAGCCACCACGATTGCCGAAGTCGGGTTAACTTCGGCGGTGTTTGGTTCGGGCAATTGCTGGGTTGGCTGCAGATAGCCGGCTGTGTGATATTCTAGACTTACAGGCCGCAGCAAAGCCAAACCGCTCCTGGAACGTGCTTCGGCGCCCACTTCCACAGTCAAATTTGAATCTGGAGGCAATTCCTCACCAGGATTGATCGTTACCGTGGCATCGTCGGACCAGACTAAGTCGCTGATTAAGAAAGCACGTACCTTTAAAGCCGTTTCAACCGAGGGTCGATCCATCGCCTGATTAAAGACGAGCGTGATTTGCCCTTGCAGCGGCAGCTCGGCCCCGGAGGGAGGTGAGCTTTCAACGAGTGCAGGCGGCAGAGCCCTCTGGGTCGGCGTCGGTAGAGGCGTCGCTGTGGGCGGCAATGTCGGCGTTGCGGGCAGGACAGCCGTTTTGCGCAGCGCCGGCATCGAACAAGCCAGGCTGAGGATAACCAGGGTAACTGGTAAAGCAAGCATCCACCTGCCTCGAAGCTTTTTATTGATTAAGGATAATCCATGCATGGGTTCCTCCTGGTTTACTGCAGATCACAATCCGGAGACCTGCAGGCCATTATACACCAGGGTTTGTCCGAATTTTGCGATGAGTTCCGTCTCAACCCCTTATATTTGGTAAAATTCATGCCATGAGTACACGAACGAATTCACCCAGCAGGCGCGCCAGCCAAAGCGTCAGCCAGGACCGCCAGGCAGGGCCTTCGCCATTCGCGCTCGTCTTCCTGGCCTTGATCTTAGGTTTGGCGCTATTCATGGTTTCGCTTGTAGGATTGGCAGCCAGCTATGATGTTTATCACTCCGGCAAGATCTTTCCGGGCGTTTGGATGGCAGGCATCGATATGTCAGGGATGACTGTAGAGCAGTCCGCGGCCGCCCTGGCTGAGCGCTTAACGTATTCCACGACCGGCAAGATTGTTTTTCGCAGCGACCAGGACGTTTGGGTCGCCCGACCAGCCGACCTGGGACTAACCATGGACGTACAAGCCAGCGCTCAGAACGCTTATCTTTTTGGGCGCAATGGAAATCCACTCAAACGCGTCACCCAAGAATTCGGCGCCTGGTATCGGGCGCGGAGCCTGTCTCCGCTCCTGGTTTATGACGAGCGCCAGGCGCGCGCCTACCTGGCTGGAATAGCCGCCCAGATAGATCAGCCAACCATCGAAGCCTCCTTGAATATCCAAGGCGCTGAGGTCGTGGCCGCGCCAGGCCAGGTGGGCAAACGGGTTGATATCCAGGCCAGCTTGTCACCGCTGGCCGAGCAAGTGCGTAGCATGACCGACGGCTTAATCCCCCTGGTAATCCAGGAAAGCCCTCCTGAGATCCTGGATGCCAGCGTCCAGGCAGAACAAGCCCGTCAAATTTTGCGATCACCCGTAGTACTTGAGATACCGGAGCCCCAAGAAGGCGATCCTGGCCCATGGACCCTGGAGCCGGCGCAGGTAGCAGAACTTTTAACTGTAGAGAAAATCAACGGACCAGGCGGCCCACAGTACACTCTGGGCCTGCGCAGCGGACCGCTGCGCCGTTTTCTAGACGAGCAAGCCGGCAAGCTGGCGCTTGAGCCTGCCGACGCTCGTTTCGTTTTCAATGACGAAACCCGCCAGTTGGAAGTGCTCCAGCCGGCAGTGATTGGGCGCGCTTTGAATGTGGAAGTCTCCATCCAAACAATTACCGAAAAATTAATCCAGGGCGCTAGCGACAGCCCAGGGGAACACCGGATCCCACTGGCTTTCGATTACACTCAGCCAGACGTGAAAACTGACGCGACAGCCGAGCAGCTCGGGATTACTCAATTGGTTAGCTCGCATACCTCCTATTTTCGGGGTTCGAGCTCAGCGCGAATCCAAAACATTTCTGCGGCTGCCGCCCGCTTTCATGGGTTGCTGATCCCACCCGGAGCGACTTTCTCGATGGGCCAGGCCATGGGCGATATTAGTCTGGACACAGGCTTTGCTGAAGCACTGATTATTATTGGGAACCGCACCATTAAAGGCGTTGGCGGGGGTGTTTGCCAGGTGAGCACAACCCTGTTTCGCACAGCCTTCCTGGGTGGTTACCCCATTGTTGAGCGCCACCCACATGCCTACCGCGTAGGCTACTATGAACAGACTGCTCAAGGTTGGGATGCGAATTACGCCGGCTTGGATGCCACGGTGTTTGTACCTGAGGTGGATTTTAAATTCCAGAACGATACCCCCTACTGGCTGCTGATGGAAACCTATGTGAACGAAAAAGCCGGTAGGATCACCTGGAAGTTTTATTCCACATCCGATGGGCGTGAGGTCGCCTGGGAAACCACCGGCCCACAAAATATTATCCAACCTCCCGATCCGCTCTACGAAGAGAACGACAATTTAGCAGCGGGCGAGATCAAACAAGTCGATTGGGCAGCCGATGGCGCAGATGTAACCGTAACCCGGGTGGTGCGGCGCGATGGCGAGGTATTATTCACCGACCAATTTGTCACCCACTACCAGCCCTGGCAAGATGTGTACCAGTATGGCCCAGGAACGGATATTGGTAAAAAACGGGATTAGGGATCTGTGATTTGTAATTTGAATTTTTCCACTGAGTGTGAAGACCCTGATGAACTTATTTAGGAGGAGAGCGGCATGGAATTAAACAAAGATTTGCTTGAAATTTTGCGCTGCCCGGCTTGCGCCAGGGACAATAAAGGATTGCTCGAATATTACCAGCAAAGTTGGTTGATCTGCCAGGACTGCGGGCGAAAATACCCGATTTGGGAAGATATCCCCGTGATGTTAATTGATGAAGGTGACAAATGGGTCAGTGTAGCCAAAGCAGATCTGCCTATTCCCCCACCCGCTCGCTAATTGTTTTTGAGAAATTAGTCAACCTTTCCAGACCCACAACCACCATAAAAGCAAAATTAAACAACCCACGCCAAAACGAGCAGCGAAGGAGAGCCCCCAACCGACCGTCAGGCCAGTGAAGGCTCTCCACGCCTGCTTAAAATTTTTCAAACGGATCCATTCAAGCGATAGAATAGCTAGCGGCGCAGCGATGATCCCGCCGAATGGCGGAAGAATCAGCGTACCTGCCACCCCGGCGAAAAGAGCAACCAAGATTGTGATCCAGGCAGCCCCGCCTTTGCGCGCGCCTACACCCATCAGCAAGTTGTCGACCAGCGAGCCAAAGATCATTAACAAGGTGATCAGCACAAAGAGGAAGATCCCCAGGGCGCTAAAGCTGCTTGTCGCGATCCCATATCCCAGGGCAGACAGCCACATAATCACCAGGCCAGGAAAGAACGGAACAAGCAGCCCAAATAACCCGACCAGCATCAATAGCTGGACAGCGCCAAAGGTGGTCCATTCAAGCCAGGCTGGCAAGGCTAACCTTTCGGGCGAATCACTTCGACGCCGCCCATCCAGGGTCGCAGGATCTCTGGAATCCGGATACTGCCATCTACCTGCTGGTTGTTTTCAAGCACAGCAATCATGGTGCGCGGCATACCCAGCCCTGAACCGTTCAAGGTGTGCACGAAGCGAGCTTTGCCGCCATCGACCGGTCGGTACTTAATATTCGCCCGGCGCGCCTGGAAGTCGGTCACATTGGAAACCGATGAGACCTCCAACCATTCCTGCTGTCCGGCAGCCCAGACCTCCAGGTCATAGGTGATCGCCGAGCCGAAGCCAATATCGCCGGTGCAAAGCTGCTTGACCCGGTAGGTGAACCCTAGCTGCCGGCAGGTTTCCTCAGCGTCTTCACGCATTTTCTCAAGCAGCTCATTGGAATCTTGTGGGCGGCAGTAAATATACATTTCGACCTTGTCGAACTGGTGGCCGCGCTTGATGCCGCGCACGTCGCGTCCAGCGCTCATCTTTTCACGGCGGAAGCAGGGCGTATAAGCGGTGTACAACCGTGGCAGGCTTTCCTCTTCCAGGATATCACCCATATGCAAGCCGGTCAGCGGCACCTCAGCAGTAGGCACCATCCATAGGTCTTCTTCGTGATCCTTATACAGGTTATCGGCAAACTTGGGGAGCTGGCCAGCCCCGAAAAGCGTTTCACCTTTGACCATAAATGGGGTGTACTTCTCGGTGTACCCCTGGCGGATATGCAAGTCAAGCATAAAAGCAATCAGGGCGCGCTGTAGCCGCGCCCCGGCGCCGCTGAGAACGTAGAAGCGCGACCCGGTGATTTTGACCCCTTGCTCAAAATCCAGAATACCCAATGCCGGCCCTAAATCCCAGTGCGGCTTTGGCTCGAAGGCGAACTCAGGCAGCGCGCCCACGGTCTTAATCACCACGTTCTCATCATCATTGCGTCCATATGGAGTGCGTGGATCGGGCAGGTTGGGTATCGTGGCTTGGATCGCAGTTTGCTCGGCTTCCACCGTCCGCAAGGTTTCATCGAGCCCGGCAATCCGGTCGCCGACCAGGCGCATGGCTTCGATCTTTGCCTGGCGCTCGCCTGGGTTCTTTTAACCCACCGATCTCTTTTGAGCCGGCATTACGCTCCGCCTTCAAACTTTCCACTTCCTGGATCAGCGCCCGGCGGCGCTCGTCCAGCTCGAGCACTTGATCGACCGGGGTAGGATCCATCTGACGGACGCTCATCGCCTGGCGCACTAGGTCTGGCTGCTCTCGAATGAGATTTAGTTCTAACATGGCTGCACCTCCAACTTCTTTATCTTTCTGCAAAATAAAAACCCCCCTCGTCAAAGCAGGACGAGGGGGGCGCTCGTGGTGCCACCTGCGTTCGCCGCACCGGACTGTCTGGACAGCAGGCATTGTTTGCCTGCCCAAACCGGGCGACCTTGACTGCGCGCTAACGGGCGTTCCCGGCCTTCTTACGTGAGCGGAGTTTGCTTCCGCCACCCTGCGAGGGCAACCGGCTTTCCATTATCCCTTTTCCTCCAGGAGAGAGGTAATTAAGAACTGCAAAGCCAACAGAGGGGATTTCACCGCCAAATTTACTGTCTTGCACTACCCGACAGCTCTCTGAAAAATAGACCGGCTACTCTTCTCCGTGCAGGTTGTTGTTACAATGGCCGGATTATACTCCAACAGACATGTCTGTCAAGGAAAAAGGAAACCTAGCTGGCTGCGGGTCTGCGTAAAGCCCATACGGTGATGCCCGTACCCGGTACGGCACGCTCGTCAACACATTCGAAGCCAAAATGTTCGTATAGGCTAACGTTTCCACGAGTCACCGTATCGGTATAGGCAATCGTTTTTTGGACATCAGCCATATCTAGAAATGGGCGGATTAATTGGGAGGACAGACCCAGGCCGCGAGCAGATGGCAGCACTCCGAGATTATCCAGATAAAAATGCGGTTGGCTGGCGTATTCCCGATGCAGGGCTTCCGTTTGTTCGACAACCGCCCTGGCTTTATATAAACCGATTGGATAATATGAAAGCAAAAGTGGGAGCAACTTGCCAAGCGATTTGATGCTGACCGAAACATCGGCCTGGCCAGGGAATTTCCAATAGGCGACGCCTGCGAGCGGATCGCCAACCCCAAAACAGCTATTATTTTGTATACTGACCTCGCCCATCAGGCGAAAGAATTTATTTAAGGTTTTTATGCGGGTCTTTTTTCGGGGTAGAATGAAAGCACACAGCGGATCATCCTCGAAAGCCAGAGATAAAACGTTTGCGGATTGTTCGACTTCGGCGAGGGCCAGCGCACGATACATAAAATGAGTATAGAGCATTCTGGGTTGGTGTCAATGGGACACCTTTTTTATATCCCGTCTTTATTTGAACCCTGCTGACTGTTTGGGTGTAACCCTTAAGGAGGATCCCCAATTAATGCTAAGCTATATCGGACGCCGCCTAGTCTGGTCTGTGATCGTTTTGGTGGGAGTGGCCGGGTTAACTTTTTACATGGTGCACCTGATTCCAGGCAATCCTTGGGAAAGTCGCTCCGGTAAGCGAGCAATGTTTTCTCTTCCGATGGACCAGACTACGCTAAAAACGCTTAACCAACGTTATGGGCTGGACAAACCAGTCCTGCAGCAATTTATGATCTACCTGATTGGAGGTCGCAATGAGGATGGCCGTTTTCAATGTGGTTTTATTTGCGGCGACCTGGGGCCATCTCTACGCCAGCGAGGCCGAACTGTAAAAGAGATTCTATTCGATGCCCCAGAAAACGGCGCGATCTGGCAGAGCAGGTTTGCTTACACGATGCGCCTGGCATTCTGGGTTACTTTGACGATTGTAGGGTTCGGGATTCCAATCGGCGTCCTGGCGGCGATAAAGCGGGACACCTGGATTGACAGGGGAGTTTCAATTTTTTCGGCCGCCAGCATGTCTGTCCCAAATTTTGTAATCGGGCTTTTGGCAATAATATTGTTTGCTTCTACGTTAAACTGGATTTCAGTCCGGGCGAACTGGTCAAATCCGCAATATTGGATAATCCCTGTAGTCGTACTCGCCCTTGCCCCGGCCGGCATGTTAGCGCGGATCACGCGCAGCGCGATCCTGGAGACCGCACACGAAGACTATGTCCGCACAGCGCGTGCCAAAGGTCTGTCCGAAAACCAGGTAATCGTTGGGCACATCTTTAAGAATGCAGCCATCCCAATTGTCACCTATACCGGACCCCTGCTCGTTGAATTTATTACCTTTTCATTCGTCATTGAAGCAATGTTTGGCTTTCCGGGCTTTGGCAGGGAATACTACCAGGCGATCGTCAGTCTTGACTACTCGATGATTATGGCGATCACCTTGCTGTATGGATTTTTTATCATCTTTACAAATTTCTTGATTGACTTGCTGTACGGCATCCTTGACCCCCGCATCCGAATTGTAGAATCATGAACCAAACTACACAGCACCTTTTCGACCAAAATCAAGCGGAACCTCCCGACTCCAGTATTGATTCTCCTGGTAAACAGAAGCTCAAAAAACGCCGCAGCCGAGTTCACCCAATGATTTGGGTTAGTGCTAGCATCGCCGGTTTTTTTGTATTATTAGCCCTGGTTGGTCCTTTCCTGGCCCCGCATGATCCGACCGAGTTCCACTGGGAGCAAGGAAATCTACCCCCGGCTTGGGTAAGCAGCAGCAAAGCCAGCGGCCAAATCGAATATCTGCTTGGCAGTGATCTGAACGGGCGGGATAATTTAAGCCGGCTGATCTATGGAACACGAACGACGATGTTAATCGCCCTCATTTCTGTGCCTCTGGCCGCCCTTTTGGGAGTAACAGTCGGAATATTCTCTGGTTATTTTGGCGGTCGCACAGACAACCTGCTCATGCGCTCCACAGATATTTTTAGTTCCTTACCATCGATCCTTTTTACAATCCTGGTGATGCTGATCTTTCGAGACACGCCGTTTGGCAAATGGTTGAACGGCCTGGGTGTTGTGATATTGGCCTTTTTCCTGGTAGGTTGGGTCAGCCTGGCCCGGCTGGTGCGCGGCGCAGTCTTGACGATCAAGCACCAGCTCTATATCGAAGCAGCCCGCGCCACTGGCTCAAGAGAAAGCCGGATTCTATTCAAATACATTTTGCCTAATATCCTAGGATTGGTCGTGGTCTGGTGTGTAACCGCGATCCCCCGGGTGATCATTTTAGAGGCTTTGCTAGGGTACATTGGAATCGGCATTTCCCCTGATATCGAAGAAGCCCGCTTCGTGGTGACCAGTTGGGGTGGGTTGTTCTTCGAAGGCCGCCAGGCGATTAACGCGAACCCTGTGCGCCTGGTGGCGCCGGCCATCTGCGTCATCTTAGCCGCGGCCAGCTTCACCCTGCTCGGCGACGGCCTACACGATTCGCTTGACCCGCGCTTGAAAGCACTGCGATAGTTCTCACATTTTTAGATTGTCTTGCTCTGCATCCACCGTCTATGTTATGATTAATTTATTCAGGGGGCAGGATTTTCGAGTTTAAATAACCAATATCATTCGAGTTTGCAAGGAGGTGCGGCGTATATAGCGATTGACAAACTCTTCCGGCTTATCCGCTCGATCCAAGATATGTCATTTTGGTTAACTGAGACGAGGGTAAAAACATGAAAAAGAAGCAAATCGTAAACCTACAGCAAACTCTATTTAGTTTGATTATGATTCTTGCTTTGGTTGTGCCAGCCTTCGGCGCCACCGCTGCGCCGCTTTCAACCAACGCTCAACCGGTCGCTGCACCGCAAGCCCCCCTGGCGCCATCTAACTGGTGCGTGGCCGGAAGTTTTCAGGGTTGGGACAATGCCAGCACCCCCTTGTATGACGATGGCTCCAGCGGCGACCTGTTCGCCAAGGACGGGATCTATTCCCTGGATGCTGCCATCGCAACCCCGGGGGATTATGAATGGAAAGTCGTACAGTGCGGCAATTGGGGCGTGGCTTTCCCAGCCCAGAATTCCTGGTTCACCACCTCTCAAGCCAATCAAACGATTAAGCTGACATTCGATTCCAACGATCATGCCGGTGATGCAGGGACGCTACTCCTGCCAACCAAGAATATTGTCAATGTATGGGGTGACACCCTGCCGGCTAGTTTTACAGCCGTCGGCGACTTCCAGGGCTGGAACAACGCCGATCCAGTCTCAACCCTTGCCAATGAAGGCAACGGGATCTTCCAACTGTTTTACACTATACCCATTCCTGGCAGCTACATTGGCAAAGTGACCATCGACTGGATCCTGGCGCGCCTTTGGCGGCGACGGTCGTTCGGTAGATGCCGCGAATATCAGCTTCACAACCGCGACTGCGAATGAAGTGGTGGTCATCTGGCTGGATACCAACACTGGCCGGGTGACGATTACCCCTAACGGCAGCGCTAGCAGTCCCTGGTGCGTAGCCGGCAGCTTCCAGGGCTGGGATAACGCCAGCACGCCCCTCTTCGATGACGGTACAACAGGTGACCTGTTCGGCGGCGATGGCATCTTCTCAGCCGATGTCGTCATCCCCACAGCCGGTCGCAACGAGTGGAAGGCAGTCAAATGCGGCGATTGGTCGCAGGCATTCCCCTCCGATAACGCCTGGGTGGTTACCACGACGGACGGCCAGACAGTCAAATTCACATTCGATATCAATGACCACGGCAACGATGCCGGGCTGCCATATCTGCCCAAGAAAAATATAGTCAATGTCTGGTACGACAGCCTGCCGCAGAACTGGACCGCGGTAGGGACTTTCAATGGCTGGAACAACACCGACCCAACCAGCGCCCTGAATAACCTGGGCTATGGCATGTGGCTGCTCAACCTACCCTTCGCCAATCCAGGCAGCTATGAAGGCAAGCTCACCCAAACTGGCTCGTGGGATAACCAATTCGGCGCCGATGGGCGCAACAAGAATGCCCCCACGATTCAATTCCAGGTGGGAGCCGCCGGCGACGTGGTCCAGTTTGTGCTGAACAGCCTCACCGGCCGGGTGGCCGTGGTTGCGCCGCCCAAGACGGGTCATGGCCATGATAACAATGTTGAATATTATGGCCTGGGACACAACTCCCAAGATTCTCTCTATCGCGTCCCCTTCGGTGCCGTAACCACCGGTACGCCGGTGATCTTGCGCTTCCGCACCTACCATAACGATGTCACTCGGGTGCGGGTGCGCTTCTGGAACACCAGCGCCAGTCGCGAGTTTCTCAAGGACATGAGCATCGCCGCCAGCGATGTTTCTTGCTACGACCCTGCCCAGCCCCGCGAGACCTGCGATTTCTGGCAGTTAACTTACACGCCGGACTGAGCTATCCACCTTCTGGTACCGCTTCATCATCCAGGATGGCACAGCCACCGCCTATTACGCTGACGACAACATGATGACCGGCGGATGGGGTGTGGCGACCCCAGAGATGGTCGATAACAGCTATGCCTTGACAGTTTACGATCCGAGCTTTGAGCCGCTGCCCTGGATGCAAAACGCGGTGGCTTACCAAATCTTCCCGGATCGCTTCCGCAATGGCCGCCAGTTCAATGATCCAACTGGCGAAGAGTTTCGCTATGGCTACCCGCCTGAAACCCTTGATCAAATCATTCTGAAAAATTGGAACGATCTACCCGAAGGCTACTGCCGCGCCTATGTGAATCCAACCGCGCCTTGTACCGAAGGCCCGCGTGGTCGAGATTACTTCGGCGGCGATCTGATCGGCATCCGCCAGAAACTGCCTTACCTCTATAGCGTCGGGGTCAAGGTGATTTATCTCAACCCAATCTTCGAAGCCGGCTCGAACCATGGCTACGATACTCAGGATTACGAGTATATCGAAAGCTTCTTTGGCGAGAATAAGGACTTCATTGCGCTGGCCGAAGGCGCTCACCGCCGCGGGATGAAGATCATCATCGATGGGGTCTTCAACCATATGTCGTCGGACAGCCCGCTATTCGATCGCTATAGCCATTTCGATACGGTCGGGGCTTGTGAAAGCCTGGATTCGCCTTACCGAAATTGGTTTTACTTCCATGAGGTCGCCCCAGGCAGCGGGCCATGCGCTGGCCAGAGTGGGCCAGGCTCTGCCAATTATGACTCCTGGTTCGGTTTCGACAGCATCCCCGTCCTGAATAAGTCCAACCTGGATGTACAGGACATGATCTTCCGGATTGCCCAGAAATGGCTGGTGATGGGCGCAGATGGCTGGCGGCTGGATGTCATGCCAGATCCGTCCTTCCCACCTGGCTTCTGGCAGGAGTTCCGCGCCAAGGTGCATGAAGTCAAGCCAGATGCAATTATCATCGGCGAGCTGTGGAAGAAAGGCGATGTGCTCCCGTTGGTGAATGGCGATGAGGCGGATACGACGATGGACTACCGCTTCCGCAACGCCATCCTGGGTTTCCTAGGGCACGATCGACAATAAGGGTTTTCCCGATGACGGGCAATCTGACCAACCTCCTTCCATATTTGCCAGCAAGCTGACTTCGGTGCGCGAAGACTATCCTGATGCAACTTACTACACCCTGATGCGTTTATTGGATAGCCATGATACGAAGCGCATCTTGTGGAGCTTGACACCAGGCGAGAACAATCGTGAAGAAAAGGAATTCAACGCCGATAACCTGGCACGCGGCAAGCAGCTACTGCGCATGGCCGTCGCTATCCAGATGACTGTGCCTGGTGCGCCGACGATCTACTACGGTGATGAAGTCGGCGTGACCGGCGATGATGACCCTGATGACCGGCGCACCTTCCCCTGGCGCGACCAGGGCTCAGGCTTGCTGTTTGGCGCCC
This sequence comes from uncultured Chloroflexia bacterium, assembly GCA_963770655.1. GTDB lineage: Bacteria > Chloroflexota > Anaerolineae > Anaerolineales > UBA4823 > CAZAGA01. Next base: position 61,538 of record CAVYQO010000007.1, read on the forward strand.
AGCCGGCCACCCCGGAGCAGTTGAATTCACCGGAAGCAGTTGATGCGCTGCTCGATGGCGCGGCTGGCGATGTACAGCAGCTTATTTACTATCGTAAGCTCATCGCTCTGCGCAACAGCCAACCAGTCTTCCGCGATGGAGAATTGACCTTCCTGCTCACTGATGACGCCAACCGCACTATGGCCTACCTGATGCGCACCGCGGACGACGCGGCCATCGTGGCCGTCAACCGCAGCGAACAACCGCAAACGTTGAATGTGGATGTAAGCTACAAACTGCCCTGGGATGTCAGCCTGACCGATAGCCTCGGCATCGTCCCACCAGTCAGCGCAGTAGGCGGGGTGCTGACCCTCGATCTGCCTCCCTTAAGCGTGGCCATCTTGCTCCCGACTGCTGGCCAGGATTTGACAGCGCCTGCCGCACCGGAGAACCTGGCGGCCGTAGCGGGCAACGGCCAGGTTGATCTGGCCTGGGATCCAGTTAGCGATGCAGTTTTGTATGCTGTCTATCGCAGCCCGGTGATCGGGGGCGGCTACGAATGGATCGAAAAAGTGACCGCGCCATCGTTCAGCGATACTACAGTTACCAATGGCAGGCGCTACTACTATACGGTTGCAGCCATCGATGACGGCGGCTTGATGAGCCCGAAGTCGAACGAGGCTGCCGCCACACCGTACTATCCGATTGGCTGGGCTGGCCTGCAGTGGCCGCACTCGATCGATCATGTGATCCAGGTGACCCCAACTGAAAATGTTTATGCTCAGGTGTGGATCCCAGGGATTACCGATTCGGGCGGCGATCCGGCGAGCATCCTGGCTGAGCTCGGCTACGGCCCAGTGGGCTTTGATCCGCTCACCTTTACCTGGAAGGCTATGACCCACAACGCTGGCTGCAGCTGCGGGAATAACTTTGAATACATGGCCAATCTCCGTCCAGAACAGGTCGGGACTTTCAGCTACCTGGTGCGGTTCTCAACCGATGGCGGCATCCATTGGACTTATGGCTACTGGTCTGATGGCACACCGGGCACGCTCAATGTGCTTCCCAATGCGGATACCACCGCACCTGCGGCGCCAACCAACCTGAGGGCAGCCGATTGGGCAGCAGACTTTATCAAACTCGAATGGGACAGCGTCCCCGATGCAGCCGAATATTGGCTGTATCGCAGCGATACCAGCGGCGTTTTTGGCCCTCGACTGGCAACGATCAGCCCGGTTGTACTCAACGGCACACCAGCCACAACTTTTACGGACACCAGCGTCGACCCCGGCAGCACGTATTATTATGTTGTCAAAGCCGTCGATACAGCCCTGAACCTCTCCGGACCATCGAACGAGGTTGCCCAGAAGGCCGAGCCGAAGATAGTGAATGTAACTTTCCGGGTGTTGGTGCCAGCGGAAACGCCGCCCAATGATCTTGTTTATATCGCCGGAGGTACCTTGCCGCTGGAATGGAACCCAAGCAAGATCCCGATGACCAGGGTCGGAACAAACGTATGGGAAATCACCCTACAGTTCCCCGATGGAACCAACCTGGAGTACAAGTTCACGCGGGGTTCCTGGGAGCGGGTCGAGTGGTGGGGTTCGATCGTGAGCGTAGCCAACCGGCGGACGTCGATCAGTTACGGAACCACGGGCGCTCAATTGGTCGATAATACCGCCACAGACTGGGGAAACGGCGCCGATGACAATAAAGCCGTCCAATACTGGCGCGACCCGTTGGTTGTCTCCACGAACCCGACAGCAGGGAGCAGCGGCGGTGCGCTTGCTGGAGTAACCGCAGCCTTTAGCCGCCCAATCCAACCCCTGCAAGGGGGCGACTTCAGCAGCTCGATCGTTGTCGAGAGTAGCGGGGCGGCGATTGCCGGAAGTGTTTCAGCGCCGGATAACATGACCCTGATCTGGACGCCTAACACGCCGCTCGGTACAGGGGCTTATCAGGTGACTATATTCAACCTGCGTAGCGACCTGGGCGGAGACAGCGTTTCGATGCAAGCGCCTTATGTCTTCAACTTTACCGTGGCAGCTCAAGGCGGAAATCCGGAGGAGTTCCTATTGGTAGGCTCACATCAAGTCTACCTTCCAATATCGCAGCGTTAATCTTAAAAGATCAGGGGCAGCCAGTAGTTTGTAATACACCCGGCTGCCCCTGATTAAAAACCATTAGAACAAGAAAGGAAATTTATTGATGAGGCTTGAACAACAAAAGGTCAATAATATCGTCGGTTTTCTCGCCGGAATCGCCGCGGGCACGCTGGTCGGTGTGTCCCTGGCATTATTGTTCGCCCCCTCCTCGGGTGAAGAGATGCGCCAGCAATTGCGCGAGCGCGCAGAATATGTTAGAGATGAGGTTCAACGCGCGCGCGACGAGCGCCGAGCCGAATTAGAGCAGCAGCTAGCCGACCTGCGTTCGCCCCGCCGGCCATCTAGCCCAGTATAAATATCTGCACTAGCTTAGGAGCGAATGACTGAGGGTTTACCGATTTGGCGTTGCTGCGATTTCGAACCGATAATCGGCTTCCTGACGGGTGATCCGGGTTGTCCCAGCGACGACCAGGATCACTTCGTCAACTGCTCCACCAATCTGGATCGGGATTTCAAGCGTCTCGCCTACCGGCGGCTGGTATAGACTCACCCGAGTTGTATCACCCTTTTCAATTAAGCCAAGCTCGAAAGTTTGCGGCAAGGCATTCTGGACACGTCCAAAACCCCGCGCATCCCAGCCGCCTGCATCGATTTCGAAATCATTAGCATACCCAATCTCTGGGATGGATACGTCATCCAGGAGAAAGCCGTCATTATTGGCTGCGGCATCGGTGACATATTCGAAACGAAGCAAAACTTCTTTACCAGCCAGGTTAGAAAGGTCAACCTGCTCCTGGATCCACTGCGGCGTGGCTGCATTTCCGCTCACGCCAGTATAGGCCCAACCAAAACTGTTACCGGATAAATCTTCAAGACTGCTCGAAGGAGTGTGGAGAATTTGCCAGCTTTGACCATCGTCTTCGGACGCTAACAGGTAAAGCTGATCATATCCCTTCTCGATATCAAACCAGGTCCAGTAGTTCAAGCTGAGCGGCCCAGACACATTACTGAAATCGAAGGACCGGGTAAGGGTCATGTCCGACTCATCTCCACGATTAGACCAGAAAACATAAGCCCCAGAATGAGCTTGCGCAGGCAGCAGCGCTACCTCTTCAGCGCCTTCAAAACGCAGCAGGTAATTGCCCGGGCAGCGGATACGGAGATAATCGGCTCCGTACTGATGCACCTGGCGGGTTTGCATCTCGCTTGGGCATTCGCGTAGTATTTCAGTGGGGCCAGCAGCCGGCGCTTCGGGGTAGTTCTTATAAACATAGCGGCCATCCGCTGCCTGCCGATCCTGCAAAAAATTGGCTACTGCCCAATCGATGAAGACGTCGTCGGCCTGGATAGGCTCACCGGTAATGCCATCTTTTGCCGAGATACTCGCCAGCACCTGATCGACGCTGGTCAGTCCATTCGCCCGGTCAGACACCAAGGCCTGGGTGGCTTTTTCGCCAAAGCGATCGAGGAAATAGGTGAGGAACAAGAAGGCTGCTCCATAGTGAGCAGAATCAGGCTCAGCCGGCCAGTGATTGAGCTGAATATCCGGGTCTTCAATGAAAATCTGGTCTGCCCCCCCGATAGAATAGCCATTCAAAAAGCTGGCCAGGTCGGAAAATCCTTCATTGAGCCAGGTTTCCTCATTGCGATCCTGATACCAGTGGATCATGTGCTGAAATTCATGCGCCAATACTCCATAGGTGAACTTCGCATCTAATCGGGTAGTATCGGCGTTGAAAACGAACATTTCCTTCATATTCGAATATTCATTAATTTGCGCCGGGTATTCATCCGCCGAAGAAAAATAACCCGCGATGGAATTCCCCAGGCTTCTGGCATACAAAATATGTAAGCGTGGGTCGCCATCGATTCCAGGGTTCCATTCATTCCCAAAAAACTGGCGATTTGTCTGAATAATTTTCTTGTCGAATGTATCCGCCAGGCGTTTCAGGGCGCGGTTATTGTAGGATACGCCATCTTCGACCCAAAAATACACCTGGTCTGTGATATACGCCAATCGGGCAGAGATTTGGAAATTGCGATTTTCATTGACATCCATCACCCAGAAGCTTTCGACGTCGTCCACCTGCGGGGACGGACTGATCTGTTTGCCCTGCGCGTCTACGAGTGATTCCACCTAACCGCCGTGCCAATTCCACCAGATCGTTCTCCGGAACCTGACTGTTTTCTAGTGTCTTCAGGGTCTCAAACGCGCCGGTAAGGACAGACGGTGTCAGGCCATCGGAGCCGGGCGTCGACCCATCGGACAGCGTCTGCCCCTCGGATTCGTCCAGGTCAGGTTTGGCTGGCGGGATCTCCTGCTTACCGCTGGCAGTTGCTGCTGCGGACTCAAAGGGCTGCGTCGCCTGGGCTGACGCTGCTTCTTCCATAGGGGCGAACGGCGTCGACTCAGGGTGAACACCCAGGTCTGCCACAACAGGCTGACCCAGGCGCGCTAAAATTACCCCGCCGGTCACCCAGATGGCTGAGCAAACACATACCGCGGCTGTCAAAATCGCTGCCAGCGCCAGTAAACCGATCCATACTTTCTTCGACGACTTATTCATCGTTCATCATATCAGGCGGATACTCAGGCACGGTTGTACTCAACCGCACGGTTGTACTCAACCGCACGCCCCATCCTATCTAAAAATCCGTTGTCAGCTCCACCAATTCACAAAACTTTTTCCCTATCATCGCCCAATCGTAATACTGCTCAACCAATTGACGGGCTTCGCCAGCCAGGGTGTTTCGCAAGGAAGTGCTGTCCAGTACTCGCAGGCATTGTAATGCAAAATCATCCGGATTATCCGCTATTAAAATATTTTTATCTGGGGTAACATCCAGGCCTTCTGCCCCTTTGCTGGTCGCCGTCACCGGCGTGCCCAAGGCCATCGCCTCCAGGATCTTCAAGCGTGTTCCTCCGCCGGATTGCAGCGGCGCCACTGCCAACCAGCTTTGGGCAACCACCGGGCGCACATCCTCCAGGTAACCAGTTAAGGTGATTGAGGGGTCGCCAGCCAGCCAGCTCAAATCAAGCCCATCGGTGTTGCCGGTGATCGCCAATCGCGTCCCGGGGCGTTTCTGCTGGATCAGCGGCCAGACCTCAGCTACAAACCAGCGAATTGCCTCGAGGTTTGCTGCATAAGTCAGTGAACCGTTGAAAACCAGCGTGTCCATCTGCGGCTCACTCATTCCAAATCGGCGCGTCTCGAGATCCACCCCATTTGGGATTACCTCTAATCGCCCATGATATCCCGGCATGCTATCCCGCACTGCCCGCAGATCGTTCTCCGAGACCATTGTCACCGCTGGCAAATTGCGCATAAAGCCGCCGTTCATAGCGCTGGCACTTCTGCCAGGTAATCCAGCCGGCGACCCGGTGGATCGGTCCCACCTGAGCACGGTATCGCTCCTTCATCCAAGCCGTGGTGAAGTTATGCTCTGCCAAAATTCGCCTGGGACTATTTAGCAGTACAGCATATTCTGCAACACCGATCCCCGAAGCAATGACTGCAGCATAAGTTCTTTGGCTGGCGCTCTTTCTCACCAGCTCTGCCATTTCTGCGCTATAGCTTCTTAAAACATCTCGCGGGGTCAATGAGAAATGCGCGCTCACCCTTTGCCTCGGATCGCGCCAGAACGGATCACGTTCCACCCATTCCATGCTTGCGCAAACTTGTTGGACGGTCGTGATCGCCTCGTGATCAACGCCTGGCTGCAGGAATGAAATGAGGTGGACGCTATGTTTTCTGCTCAGAGCCCGCAGTAAATGGAAATCCCGGATGCGTGCGCCAGTATTCAGAGGAAAAGGAAACCAGGAGGAAATAAACAGTAGATCCATCTTAGCCTAGAAACTTGCGATAATCCAGGCAGTAATGCAGATCGGGGCTGCGCTCGCCAATCTCTCGAGCAGGCACCCCGCCCACAATGTGCAGTTCCGGTACATCGTGGGTGACGACCGCGCCTGCTGCCACCACCGCCCCCCGTCCCAGGGTAATCCCTGGCAGGATCATTGCCCTTGCCCCGATAAAGACGTAATCATTTATAACAACTTGACCGCCTCGAGCGGCAAACTCAGGGCTGTTGGGGTCGTGTTCCAAGGAAAGAATCATAACGCCTTCGGAGACGCTGACATTCTGACCGATCGCAAGCCCCGCCCGCCCATCCAATAAGACGCCCCGGTTGATTACGGTATGCTCGCCGATCACGACTCCGCCAGGAGCGTAGAACCGGCAGCCGCGATGGATGCTCGATTTCCTGCCAATCTGCATTCCGAGCCGCCGATAAAAAAATAGCCGCAGGCCATGTGCTGGCAGCCAACCGGTTGCTTCGGCGATGAAATCGCGCCAGTCGTTGCGCAGCCAGTATAATTTGACCAATAACCGGCGCAAGCCCTTCGGCAAGCGCCAGGTCCACCCCGGTGCCTGCGCTTTCTCCTGTTCATACTGCTGAAAGATATCATTACTCATCGAATTGTTATACCTCCCGTCTGGCCAAGCGTTGGCCTAGCCAAGCGTAGGCCTTGCCTGGCGCCAGCGCGCATCTCGCCTGTCATCAGCCGGTAATAACAAAATTTTGTCAGGCGGGGCAAGGCTCGCTTCTTTTCAGCCCAGACCAGGTAGTGATATAAACCGGCTCTGATGCCTCGCAGCGCCCAAAACGAAGACTGCGTTTTAGAACTATAAGAAGCCAAAGACTCATGCCCCCAATTGATCGGCTCAAGCTCAGCAATCCCAGGGATCCTCCCCCGCACTTCTGGGTGTATCGCCAAAAAAACAGGAACCATCCGCCAATAAGCAAATGCTCGCGCCCGCCTTTCATCCAGGCTGCGTGAATGATTATGGTAGGCAACTGCCTTGGAACAATTCTTAATCTGGATTCCCAATTGGGCGGTGCGATAAGCAAACTCAATATCTTCTGCCACCCTGAGCTCCGCTCTGAATGAACCAACCCGTTGAAAAGTTTGCACACCGCATGAGAGATGCCCGCCAAATGCATACCAGAATGGAAAATCTTCCAATTCGGTCCCCCGATCCAGCCCAGACTCAGGATTGGCAATTTGCTCGATAAATCCCTGATAGGCCGGTTGATATGGCAGCAGCCGCCCGCAGCCCAAGATTGGCTCAGGCGATTTTTGGTGAAGATCCCAATGGGCCTGCACCAGCTCTGGCTCGGAAATAATATCGGCATCCAGGAAAATTACAAGCTCCGCTTTGGCAGCTTCAACCCCACCGTTGCGCCCAACCGCTGGACCGTAGGGTGCATCCTGGGTGACCAGGCGTAAGCTGTAGGGGGCTGGGAAGCTCGTCGTCAGCTCCCGGCTGCCATCGCTCGAAGCCTGGTCGACCACAATGACTTCGAATTGGTCTGCAGGATAGGTCTGCCTCGCCAGCGCTTCCAAAGTTAACGGCAGCGCATCCACCCGGTTATGATTGGGTATGACAATAGAGATGTTCATTCTTCCCGAGATTCGATGAGTGCGTTGAAAACATTTGCCAGTTTGGAGGTCAGCTTCCGGCGCTCATACGCAGCGATTACCAATGGGTCGGGGTGATAATATAGCCGGTAGAATGCTCCAGGATCTTCAGCAAGCAGCCGTAGCAGACTAACCAAACCTATTTGATCTTCCTGTGAGACAAAACAGCCAGTGCCGCTTTGCTCAATCAAACTGGCGGCATCCCCATCTTGCCCAAATAAAAGAATCGGTTTTCCGCTGGCCATATACTCAAATAGCTTACCGGGATAATTACCGGATCGTTGAGCACCGGAGAGCACGATTAACAACAGCACATCTGCACGTGTCATTGCTTTGATCGCCGCAGCGTGAGGCTGGCGCGGTAGTACGTGAACCTGCGCCGCTAACGCATGGTTGTCCAACCAGGCCTGCTCCATAGGCGCCAAACCACCGACAAAACGCACCTGCAAGCTAGCTCCTGTCTCGCCTAACGTATCCAGCGCATAAAAGAATGGCAGGGCAGTTCCATTATATATATTACCGATATGTGCCACCTCGGTCATTGCAAACCCGGCGTCTTTTGCCGTCACGGCGTCTTGTGCCGTCAGGATTCTCTTTGGCGGGTGAAGCAATCCCTGGTCAGGCTCCACTGGCTCGTTTGCCTCACCAGGCAGTGTTGGTAAAGCAATTTCGGCGAAGTCAGCCTGGTCATAGCCATTCTCGATTGTCATGAAATCATCCACTGCCCGCCGTTGGGCTAATTGGAACAGATCAGCCGTATAACTCGGCGTTACCCCTATCACCCGGTCAGCGCGCTGCAGCACTTTGTGTTCCACCCATTGATCGACCCGGTAGCGCCAGCCCGTATTTCGAGCGCTGGAGTTCTGCGTCCACGGGTCGCGAAAATCAGCCACCCATGGTATCCCGGTTGAGTACAACCGACTCAAGCGCTTGATCAGGTAGCCAGCCAGGTGATCCGAATATGGAAATGAGCTGGTGTAGATCAGGTCGATTTTCTCCCGATGGATCAATCGCAAACAGCCTGGCACGATTGCCAGCGCCCAGTATAAAGCAGCATCGACTGGAGGAAACTCAAAAGCTGCCAGTGGACTGGATAGGATCATCAACCAGCGGCGCAGACTCGCCCTGTACGCCGCAGACCTGGTTGTCCGTGTGGAGGCGCGTGCGTTTGAGTACAACCATGCCTGGGTGTTCGCCTCTTGCGGTGGGCCTTCGTCTCCGCCGCCCTCGCTCCTGGCTTCAACCGTATCGCTGAAGTCGGCTTTATTTTTATTCGCATTAACACTCATCCCGAGCAGCCGCTGAACCCAACGCCGCAAACCCAAGGGGTTTACAAACCGCCGCCGCCAGACCCGCGCCTCGCCGGGGATCTCAGCCACCAGGCTGGCATCCAGCCCGTCCTTAAACACATCTGGATCATCGCTGCACACCACGTAGGGCTGCCAGCCATACTCGGGCAGGTATTTCGAGAATTTCAGGGTGCGCTGTACCCCCGAACCACCGAGCGGCGGATAGATAAAGGCGACAATCAGTACTTTCTTGCTCATCCCAGACAACGATAGATGTTCAGGTTATATGCATAACCAAAAGGCTCCCCAGGGAACTGCTTGACCAATCCGCAGCGGCGGTCAGTGTAATCCCTTTCTAGGGCTGGAAATAAACCCTCTTGTAAAACAAGAATATCCGGTGAGTAGCGCTCTACTGCCCACTGAGCGGAGTCTGAATATGTGGTCTCCGATCCGATCTGCGCCGCGACTTCGGGCTGGAGCAAACCCGCAAAATCGATCATTGCCCGCTGAGAATAGTATCCAATGATCCCCACCTCTAATGTACCGATCCTGTCATCGGCGGAGGTATGATCCTTCAACCATTCCCCTACTGCCCGATAAAGAACCAGGCGCGTGTCTGCCATCGAGCGGATTTGAGCTAGTCGAGCAACCTGGCCAACCGCCAGGATGGCGATCAGCACTGCCATTGCAAACCCGGTGATCTTTGCCGGGATAACAATCCGTCCAATCCGTTCCCAAAATCCGTTATCAGCGCACGCCGCGACCCCCAGGCCGACGGCGACGATAAAGCCCGGAACCAAAGCAGCGTAATACCAGAAATACCGGCTGACACCCAACAAGGTATATGCGCCAAAATAGAGCATTGTCCAAATGATAAGCAATCGCCACCGGGCAACACACCCGTCGCCGACACGCCTGTGGGCGACCCGCCTGTAGGCGACACGCCCGGGCTTATACCACCGAGTTGCCATGGCCCAAACCAGTCCCGCCAGTACCAGGGCTGCCTCTATCCAGAAAAACCATTCGTTTCGATAGGGGCGCAGGATTGTGAACAGCCCAGGGGCGAAACGCTGGCTGATCGCCATCAGGCCTTGGTGCTGTTTGGCCACCAGGGTAGCCGGAATGGGTGAACCAAAATAATACCAGGCAAATAGGAACCAGGGCAAGACCAGTACTACAAAAACCAGGCCTGCTAACCACGTCCGCGATCTCTTGCCGCTCGAGGTTGGCTGCCGAAAATGGTGAAATAAATGGTCGACAATGAGCAACCCGGCCAGAAGAAACCCATCCGGGCGAGTTAATACTGCCAGAACGGTCAAGATGGCAGCCATGATCAAGTTTTGGCGGTTATAAAAAACCAGCGCCCCCAGGCAAAATGCAAGGTAGAGCGGGATTTCAGATCCCAGGGTGGTTACGAGAAGAGGGAAAATTGGATAGAGGACTAATCCCGTCAGGCCAACCCAGCGACCAGAGACGTCCCTTGGGCAGAAAGGCAGGTCTACCCCTACGGACCCCGGCGTGTCGTGCGGGCGCCTGACGGCGTGTCGCCCCGACCGGCCAATAACCACAGAAATAACCCCCCCAGCGCCAGGCTGAATGCTCCTACCAAATTTGCCAGTTGAGGTATCGTACTGTTTGTAAGTTTCTCCCAAACCGGCGCCGCAAGTGCCAGCAGCAGGGTGAATAACGGCGTGGTAGTGCTTAAGACTTGCTCGCCAGGATTGTAAACAAAACCTTTACCGGCTGCCAGGTTATGGGCATAACGATAGGTAATGTATGGGTCATCATTTCCCCAACCTGAAAATGCCAGGTAAAGCAGGCTGGTTGTCAGGACCAGGTACACGAACCAAAATAAGGTTGCCTTAGTGCCTGAGAGGTTTGAAGGGTGCAAGTTAGAAAGTTATTATGGCAATATTTGCCGTAATCGCATGCGCAAGCGCAGCGGTATCCATGAATATACCAACGGTCGAATCTTGGCCTTGAATACCAGCGGCGAGAGCCAACTCCCCCCTTCACGATAATGGACACGAACCATTTCTGGCCAACAGCGTTCGTCTGAAACCACTGACTTACCGGTTTGGTGTAAGCGAAAATTCGCCCACATGTGTGCGGTGTAAAGGATGGGGGCGAGTTTTGCCAGGCGCACCCACAGATCGTAATCCATTGCGAAGTAGAAGGTTGGGTCTAAAGGACCAACTTGCCGCCATAGACTGGCCCGAAAAAATGCGGTCTGCTGTGGAATATGCACGTAGCCGCGGCGTAAACGCCGGTAATCTGTCTGCCGCGCCGGGAACCTGCCGATCACCTGACCATTCTGGTCAATCAGGTTCGCATCGCCATAAACCATCCCGACCTCAGGTCGTGACTGCAAAGCATCGACTGCCTGGGTAATTGCATGCGGCAGATATGTGTCATCCGAGTTCAGCCAGGCAAGAATATCCCCTTGAGCTTGGGCAAAGCCTTTGTTTAGCGCATCTGTCTGACCCTGGTCACGTTCAGACACCCACCAGGCCAGGCGCTGGGTATAACGCTGGATGATCTCGACGCTGCCGTCGCTGGAGCCGCCATCCACAATGATATATTCCAGGTTCGGGTAATCCTGGCTGATGACCGATTGGATGGTTTCTTCCAGGAAGCGCGCCTGGTTATAAGATGGCGTGATAATCGAAACGAGCGGCTTCAAGTTTGCAGGTTTATTCCCAGGTAAAATCCGGGTAATACCGGGCAGCCAGGTCTTCAGTCAGATTGCGCACCCGGGCGATTTCTTCAGCACTCAATCGCCGCTTCCAATTATTTAAATTGGCCCGGCTATCCAGGCGAGTAGCAAAGGCGTTCTGGCTGGAAATTTCCTTCGGGTTATCGGCCGAGCTTGATTCCAGGATTGTTCTTTGAGCCTGTTCGCTGTAATCCAACCCCAAGACCTGGTATAGATTTCGGTAGCCGCTGTCCGGATCCAGCGACAGGTCTTCATGCCGGACAACCTGAATCTGGGGAAATAAATCACGATAATTTTCAACGACAGTATAGCAAATTCGCCAGAGCAAAGCGCCTTGAGCGATGATGTCCGGACTAACGCCATTTGCTTTGGCCATTTTTTCTTCGTCCGCTAGGCTCAACAGGAGCTGGATTGCCTCTCGATGCGGTTCCAACCAATCGCGCATCAGCAGTGGTTGTTCCAAAAGATCCTTGAATTGAAAAGGCCAGTTCAGTCGTTTCAAGCTGCTGGCGAATGCCGCTGGATGGCGCACTGTCACAACCACCTGGCACCCCAGGCGTTGGATGAACCAGGGAATGGAAAACAATGCAAAGGGGTCTTTGAGCAGTGGACGCAGCCGGCGCAGCCTTCCCCACAGAAATTCCCGGCCATCCCGCCCCATGCGTAGGAGATCTTTACGAGAACGAAGCGCTGCAAGCTCTGACCAAGCATGGTATCGAAAATCCAGCATCTCCTGAATAGCCGGCAGAAAATCGTTCTCGTTTTCCTCGCAGATATAGGTGTACCAATACTTTGTCGGAATACGCAGCACGCCAGGACGATGAAGCACATTCAGGGGCTCGCTGATATAAGCGGCCTGCTGACTAGCGGTGAGCATCTTGCCCACCCAGGTGGTCCCGCTGCGATGTGCGCCGCTAACCAGGATTGGGGGAAGGTTGGTCAAATGATCTTCTATTCCAGGTTGAGGCCGGGCCAATTTAGGCCGGGCCAATTTTGGATCTTGGTCAAATTCATCGGGACGCTACGGCTTTTGCGTTGAGCAGAGAGGGAACGCAGGGTCCGATCGGCCAATTTTTTTGCACCCAACAGGCTGAGCATGCTATACACGATGCGATGCCAGTGTTTCAAGGTATAACCAGGGCTGTATCCAAACGCTTTGGCATAATAGCGTAAGGCCTGGGATGGTTGGTCGCCATCCAGATAATATCGCGCTTGCAGCCGGCGTGCCCCGCCCAGGATATCACGGCGGTTGTGCTCCAACGCGCTGGTCAGATCGGGCTCTGTTTCGATCCAATCCAGGATACGCTGAATCTCCTGACTGAAATCACTTGCCTGGCGGACATTTTTTGCCCCGGGATGCTGGCGTGCTGCAGCCAACGTTTGGGGAATATGTTGAATCGACGCCAACCGCGCCATGCGAATCCACAAATGATGATCGAGCATCAAGTGATAAGAAAGATCCAGGAATCCGGCTTGGTCTAAAATGGACCGGCGCATGAATACGGCTGGCTGACAAATCACGCGGAATTTGAGCAAATCGATCAGCCCCCAATCACCAAAGGACAACCGGTTCAATGGGTGACCAGTCTCATCAATCGTCAGAGCGTCGCCAAAAACCATCCCCAGCGCTGGATTTTTTTGAAGCTCCGTCACGGCAGTTTGGATAGCTCCGGGAAGATACAAATCGTCGGAATTCAACCATGCCACAAATTCACCACGGGCGCGCTGAAACCCTTTATTAATCGCTTCTGCCTGGCCGCGATCTGGCTCGGAAACCCACCAGGACAGCCGGTCTGCGTAGCGTTCGATCACCGCCTGGCTGCCGTCCGTCGATGCCCCATCGATAACCAAACATTCAACCTCCACGCCGTCTTGCAAAAGAATGGTTCGCAGGGTGTCTTCTAAAAAAGCGGACTGATTATAAGAAGGCGTTACGATAGAAATCAGGCCGGGTTGGAATGTAGGAACAATTCCATGAGATTGCCCAGAGAGGTTGGAAGGTGTCAAGTTATAAAGATGAAGATTTGGAGGTTAAAAGATCTATCGCCTCAGGCAGTTTTTTCACTTACGGGAACGGATTGGTCAAGTCGAAAATCAGATAGCCGTCACCTTGGGCCAGGACGGGATAGCCCTCCTCCAGGGCTTGTTTTAGGTCTGGCTGATCATTATACTGGTTGAACGCAGTGATCAGGAAATAGGATCTTCCGCCGGTACGCTTGGCGAAATAATCTTCAAACTCTTTACTGTTGCCGCGCAAGCTCGAAAGCGTCCGTTCACCGCGGTTAGGCCACAAGGAGACTTTGCGCTGACCGTAATACATTAATGGAAAACCATATTCCTGGGTTAGAGCAACAATTCCGCCATCTTGAGGCAGGACAGCAGCAATCTGACGCCAATGGTCCGGCTCGTTGCGGTAATCAGCGGCCTTTAAGGTAGTTACCGAAAGCCAGGAAGTATAAAGCAATCCGACGGCGACAATGGCTGCAAAGGCAATTTTCCAGACCAGGCCTTCTTGCTGCAGGCGATTAAGAATGATTTGCGCCAAGGGCGCCAGGGATAAAGCCACAATTGGGATCAATTGCAAGTGGTAGTAAGAATGGGTATACATCTGGTAAGGCAGGAAAAAACCGTAGAGCAGATAACCTGCCCAAAGGCTAAGCAGCAAGATGCGAAATCGAGGCGCGGCCAGGATGACACCCACAAGGCTGAGCAGCAAGGCGGTCAAACCAAACAGGTTTTGCATCAGGCCAAACCAACGCACATAAAAATCTGGCTCGAGCAAGAGATGGGATAGAGAAATCGTCCAATCCTGGAAATATTCCGAGGCGCGCCCCTGCCGGCCGAGGTAGAACAGCCAGGTGGGAACAATCATCAAGGCCGCCATGACCCAGGTTTGGGGATTGCGCCAGAAGCGCTTAAGCCCCAATGTATACAGCACCATGCTCACTGCTACCACACCGAGGATATAAGCTGCGACAAATTTGGTCAGCACAGCAATTCCGCCAAACAGCCCAGCCAGGACAGCCCATCCCCATGCATCGGGCTGCCCCTGTTTTTCGGACCAGCGAAAGAAACAATACACTGACAAGATCAGCCACATCACCATACCGGGGTCAGGCTGAAAAGAGCGGCTGGCCTGGACGGAGAACGGCAAAATCAAGAAATAGCCCAATGCTACCAACGCCGCGCCGATACCGTTTGTTTTCAACCGCCCAGTTGTAGAATCACCCACGGTTCTAACCCCCCGCCGGGCCAAATCAAATAAAGCCAATCCGCCAATCAACCAGAACAACGAGTTCCAGATCCGCGCCACCCAAATATTCTCGCCCCCCATTAACCGGTATGTCTGCGCTACCAGGTATTCGAGGATTGACGGCTCGTATTGGCCTGTAGAATTCCAGGCAGCAATCGCCTGTTGGCGAGTTTGTGGATCAATATCCGATAGCATCGAGTAATACATCCCCCGAGCGATAATTGCGCTGCGCAGTTGCCGGGTGGGATGAAAGTCGATAGGCTGGTCGGTCAGGTCATACAGGCGT
The DNA here is from genome assembly GCA_963770655.1 of uncultured Chloroflexia bacterium. Taxonomy (GTDB): domain Bacteria; phylum Chloroflexota; class Anaerolineae; order Anaerolineales; family UBA4823; genus CAZAGA01. The sequence goes on from CAVYQO010000007.1 coordinate 76,645, forward strand.
AAACCCAGGCCGAGCCCCAGCATGAGCAATAGGGCAATGCTAATTAGAAGTTTAGAGGATCGTGATGGTTGATTATTCAAGGAGTTGAGTAGGCAATTCGTCAATTCGTCGATCAGTCAAGTAGTCAATCAGTCACTTATCAACTGATAACTCTCTATAAGAACAACGAATTGTAATCCACCTTTGGGAAAATCGTCAATTTACCGCCAACGGTGGCATCTATCACCTGACGGCCGGCCTGGCTGTAAGCCTGGCGCGCCATAAGATAGGACCGTTCGGAAGTGTCCAAATCTGGCAGCTGCCAGCGAAAACCTTTGCCGAAATAGCCAGCAGCAAAGTGATTGGGATCGTCGCCCTGGGAAACCACCGTTGTGTTCGGCTTGCCCTGAGTAGAATAACTATGATCAACCCCAATCAGGATTACCTGTGCAAAACCCATATAAAAGGCGAGCTGCAGAGCAACAAAGGTGACTGTTGCGCCTTCCCAAAGCCGGCCGCGGGCATCCTGAGCGAATTTCGGGCCGGTATACGTGGTATGCAAAAACATTAAATCCTCGACTGGTTCAATGAACGAATGCGATCGCCAGGAAAGGAATTTCGGAATGGGCAGCCCCCGAATATCTTCAGCACACTGCTCAATGACCAGGCTATTCACTGTCAGGAAATATGTGGTTGAAAAGCCAAGCTCGGGAAACATCAGATAAATCCGGTTCATCCCGAAGGTGAACTCGTTTTTTAACAGGGTAAGATCTGTCTGGCGCAGGCTGGGACCGTTGCCGATGATAAAACAGCGCTTTCCCTGGTTGACATTCTGATATGCAGCCAAGCGGTGGATGCTTTCCCGCCGCAAAGGGTGGAAGTTCGCCTCTGGCCATTGAACCGCCCGCTGCAGGGCATAACGTAAGCTGCTGGCTGCCTGCCAGACCGGCCGTGGGGTTATTTTCTTTAGGGTATTGCGGGTATTAATCATGTTACCGAATAACGAATTGCCTGATAACTCATCGCCTAATACCTCCTAAACCAATCACTCTGTACTCAGCCGGCAAGTGGCCCCGCCATCGACAATAAGAGCCTGACCGGTCATAAAAGAGCTTTGGGTGTTGTCGGCTAGAAAGTAAATGGCGTGGGCAATCTCAGCAGGTTGTCCGACTCGACCATTGACCGTCCTCTGGGCCAGGTTGTCCAGGCGCTGCAGGACATCCGCTCCCTGGACATGCCCGCGCCCAAGTCCCGCGCGCAGCATTGGGGTGTCGACTGCGCCCGGTAGGATCGCATTGACCCGCAGATTATTCGGAGCAAATTCAATCGCCATGGCGCGGGTCAGCGCTAACAGCCCGCCTTTGCTGGCAGCATAGGCTGCAATGTTGGCCGAGGTGGCTACGGCGTGGACCGAAGAAACGTTGACCACAGCCCCACCGCCGGCAGCCAGGAACAGGGGGAACGCCAGCTTGACGCTGAGAAAGACCGAGCGCAAATTCGACGCCATGACGATGTCCCACTCTTCAACGCTGGTTTCCAGGATCGGTTTGGCGATTTGCACAGCGGCGTTGTTAACCAATGCATCTAACCGGTTAGTATACTGGTGGGCCTGGACGAAAATAGTTTCGATGTTTTCGCCGATCGAAATGTCCGATTGAATGAATATACCGCTGGTCGGGAAATCGTCCCCCGGTTCGAGCGCAACCCAAGGGGCGCGGTCAACGCCAATTACCTGCCAACCTTTTTCAGCGAAAAGCTGGACAGAGGCGCGGCCAATTCCGCCGGCTGCGCCGGTGATCAATACAGTACGAATTTCAGAGGATGGGTCCATTTGTTATTCCTGTGGGTAGGGGCAATTTCGAAAGGGCAATCACTCAGGATTGCTCTTACGTGATGGCCTCTTGACGATAATTTATAGCCAGTGAGAGAGCGTCTGTGCAGATACGCTTTATATCGAGTCTCCTGGCAGTCTCGAAGGCCGGTTGGTCATTGACGCCCCAGGCATGTACCTCACCGCCGCGCTGGAAAATATACTCGACGACGCCCGTTGATAGCTGACTAGCATGCAGGTGAACGGCTCGAGCGCCGGCCATCCGCCCTCGCTGAAAAGCCGTATATGCCAGCACATCTGCTTTCATCCAGGGTTCGTTTAGCGGGATCAGCAAGTCAGTGGGTACCCCTGGTATGTGCTGGCGGAATCGCTCAAGCAGCAAGGGTTCATAGGAAGTGATTTCGAGATTTTTCAAGGCTTCGGGATGATTCTTCAAGACTGCAGCAAGGACAGCAACCGAACCAGGTTCGGGACCTTTGATTTCAACCTCTAGACCGATTCGACCTTGAAGCGCCTGGAGAACCTCATCCAGGCTAGAGATCCCGACGGTCGTCTGCGTGGACGAATCTGGTTCAACGAAACGCGCCTGGCGAAGCTCAGCCCAGGTATATTGGTAGAGCGGGCCGTTAAGGGTAGTAAGCTCATCCAGGTAAAAATAATGATAAACAATGGGTACCCGATCGGCCGTGAGGCGCACATCGAGCTCAACCGCGTCTGCGCCAAGCTCTATTGCATTAAGAAAGGCTGGCAGTGTGTTTTCTGGAACGCACACTGGAGCGCCTCGATGTGCTACGATCTCAAAGATTGTAGACTTGCCGGGCGAGATGGTGCACGGCGTGCCCCCCAATGGTGCATCTCTATCCAAAGCGATTTTGATCCAGGCTGGTAATATCGCCCAGGCTATTACTATCGCCCAGGCTTGAAATGCCCAGACCCTCGAGCAGATTGCGAATCGTGTTCCAGTGGACACGCTCCCAGGCAGCCGGGCTGGAATTGGCGTTGTGGGGAGCCAGCATTACCTGATCCATTTGCAGCAGTGGGCTGCTGAGCGGCAGCGGCTCGACTTCAAAAACATCCAGGGCAGCGCCAGCCAACTGGCTATTTTGGAGCGCCATGACCAGGGCAGTTTCTTCGACAATGGGTCCGCGGGCTGTATTGATCAATATCGCGCTGGGTTGGGTCCAGCTTAAAGTTTCTGCATCGATCAGGTGATAACTGGTCGGGTTCAGATCACAGTTCAGGCTGATAAAATCCGCCCGGGCAAGCAGGTCGGGTAGGGAGGTCATTTCGATACCGTTTTCGAGGACAAAATCTGGGGCGATTTCCAAGATGTCATTGCCTAAAAGCTTCATCCCGAAAGCCCGCGCCCGGCGCAGAACAGCCCGTGCCGCAGTTACCCACCCCGATCACGCCCAGAGTGCATTCACTTAAGGACCGGCCGGGATGCTTCTCCCACTGGCCATTCTTCATCGCCCGGTCCAACCAAGGTTGGCGGCGGGCAAAAGCCAGGATATAACCCATGACTGAATCAGCTACGGGGAGGGTAAAGGCATTTGGAGTGCGCAGAATCTGGATGCCCAGCCGGGCTGCCGCGGCTTGATCAAGTGAGTCAATCCCGGTGCCCCATTTAGAAATCACTTTTAACCGCGGCGAACAAGCTTCTAGGACCCGGGCAGAATAACGGTCATCGCCGCAAATCGCCCCATCGAACTGCCCGGCATAGACCAGAATCTGGTCTTCTTCCAGGCGTTCATGGACATCAGGCACGATTATTTCCAAACCATAATGTTCAAAAACCGGGCGAAAACGTTCCACAAAGGGAAGCATATAAGGAGCTGAAAGCAAGATCGTTGGCAATAGATTTCTTCCTCGTTATGTCAGGCCTATGATATCTTCTTTAGTCCATCCACAATCGTAAAATCGATCTCTTCATCGATATCCCAGGCCTCGGCAGGATCGATCGGGAACATCAGCGGCCGTTCGCCCAGGCGGTTACGCCGCGAAATCAAGGTATCTCGGCTGAAAATATAGATGCACGAATTTTCTTCATACACCGGAGGTAAGTCCTGGGTTTGCAGCAAAACGGCGGGGTTATGGTTAATTGCCCTCCCAAGCTGATCCCACAAGCGGGTCTGTAAGCGGGTCACCGAGAACAATAAATCATAAGCTGGATAGCTTTTAATCAGCGCCTGGATCGACTGCGCGATTGTTTGCGATTTCAAGAGGGGGTTCGTGCTGTGGGTTTGCAGGTAAAGATCGGCCTCTACCTGTCCGGTATCGTACGCCAGGATCTCGTTCATCGGAATTTTATCGTCGCGCAGATGCTCGGGTCGTTCCAGAATGGTTACCTGAGGAAACTCCTGCTGCAGCCCGGCAATAATTACCGGGCTGTCGGTGTCCACCACGATCTGGTCGATCTCAGCCACAGCCAAAAGGCTCACCAGGATGTGTTGGTAGAGCGGCCTTCCCGCCAGCGGGCGAAAATTCTTTCCGGGGACACGCTGCGAATGATGGCGCATTGGGACTAAGGCTGTAATTTTCATATGGTGCTCACCAGTTTTGATCTTTCTCGTAACCCAGCTCGACCAGAACATCACCGGCCTTTTCTTTGAAAAGGCTTTTATTGGCTTCGGTGAAATGCTCCTGCCAATTGCCGGGTTTCCCTTTACGAAATGTGCCCGATTTCTTCGGCACAATTGCCGCCTCGAGGGCCTGGATAGCCCGTGGACGTGGCGTCTGTGGCTGATAGCCGCGGACTTCGAGGTAATCGAGCAGGCGGTTAAAAGCAGCCTGGCGATCCAGGATCAGGTCTTCGAAGCGCATGCTCAACACTGCCGGCTGCTCCAACCAACCGATGTAGCCAGCATAGCGCTGGCGCACCGGGGTAAGCTCAGCCCCAGGTTCTTGTACGCCCAGGATCGCCGCGTTAATCCGCTCTTCCATCGTGGTCAACGTCTCTGTGTAATATTGATGCATCCAGTGACCTTCGTACATTTGGGTTGCATAAAAAATATGCGAAATGATCATATCGCGTGGATCACGATAGACAAAGATCGTCGCCCTCCCGGAGGCAGTCAGTGCAGAAACAAATGGTTCTTTGGCTAAAATATAGCCATAAGCGATGTCGCCTGGGCGCATGCGTTGGATCGTCTTGAGGATATCACTCTCTGATAGTCGTTGATTATCCTGCGTGCGGTTCACCGGAGGAAATCCAGGATTTACGAACGGTCCAATCTGCGCCAGCCCCTGCAGAATTTGGTAAATTAAGTGTGAGCCAGACTTTGGCATAGCATTGCCAAGCACTGCGGGTGCTATCTTCATCGCCGCCGAACCCCAGCGCGCAGCAGCGGCCGAACGGCGCATTTGCCAGCGGACCCTTTTCAGGGAATATCTTAAGGAGGAGAAATCAGGCAATGGGATATGTTAGTGATCTGTGTGCGCCCTTATACGGGCACAGGGCTTAGATAAACCAAATTTTTTGAGGCCAGCAAAGCGACAATTTCCCAGACCGACTGAAAGGGAATATTGAGATCAGTCGCAATATCTGCCACAGTGCGCGAGCCGTCGCAGCGTTCCATGATTTCAAACAGGCGCCGGTGACCTTGTGGGTTGACCCGATAATCAATCCAGATCTCATAACCTGAGCAGAAAATCTCGCCTTTAAAGTTGTTGATTACATATTGGTTGTTTTCGAAAGCATCGATCAGCGCAACCACCAGGTTCCGCGAAGCTTCGAGACGTTCCTGGGTGACAATCGCCGGAGTGTCCTGACTCGAATGATATTCTGGGTAAGGCGGTTTGCCCGAAGCTTTCGGAGCTTCAACTCGGGAGAGCGAGAGCATCGGGACGCGCACCCCAGGGGCATTGAATTGACGCTCGTCATTGTCGATAATCGTGCGGTAAGCCCCCTGATAGCCCGATGGCTCCAGTCCGCTGAATGCTGCGCTCAGGCTGCGATCAGTCTGGCTGGCTGGCTGGAAAGAGCCTTGTAAAGCGTGGGGGGAGTTGTTGCCGAGCATTTCAAGAAATAGTCCGCCGGCCATATCGGGGATTAGCTCTTCGTGGTGGCTCAAATAAGCCACCGAGCCTATCGTCTCGGGTAGGATCAACAGGTGATATGCATATTTTAAAGGCGCCTGGCGGGATTTTTCAAGCAGCGAGCGCATTACCTCCAGACCGACCACCACGCCGGACAAATCATCATTCACCATCGCTGGATGACACAGATGGGCAACCAGATAGAACGCTTGTTGATGCGTGGGTGGTAAATCATGATCGCTGGCCGAGTCAGGCAGGCTGACTTCGCCGACCTTCAATGTCCCAGGTTCAAAGCGGGTACGGATGACAACCCTGTAGAAATCATCGGTCAGCGAATCGCGCAGGGTTTGGGAGGCGCAGAGACCCCAATCACGATCGTAATACTTAAAAACAAAAGGGATCGCGTCTGGCAAACGAGGGTGGACGTGAAGGTGGCGAAGCAGCTCTTCACGGCTGACCAGGCCTTCAAACGGTAAAGAATAAGAAACAACGTGCAGCGGGTGATCGGCATAATCGATCAGGCGCTGGCCATCCTGTGTTTCCAGGTAAGCCTCCTGGCAGGTCCATTTCTCGGGGATCCGCCAGGTCCAACACTGTTCACCGCTAGGATATTCGTGGATGGTCATCTTCAAGCCAGAACTAGCGCAATCGTCGCGCAGCCGGTAGAGCGCCTGGTCGTAACCATCTGAAACGATATCACGCTTTAGAAACCAGAGTTCATGGATTAGATCGAGCATGGAAGGCATAATTTAATCAATCAATCAGACAACACGTTATCAGGCAACCAATCACTCATCGACTGATAACTCTTTCCAAATTACCTACTTCATCAAAGAAAATGGGTCATCAGCCAGAAATCGATCCACAATCGGCACGAAATCAGCCATATTTAACAAGCTCACCTGCCCGTAATTCAACGGAACAGAATGAAATAAATCCTTGGCGATCATTTCGTCACGCACCGGATGCAGAGTCAGGTGTGGATCCAGATCCAGGTCGCGCACGTACATACGATAAGTTCTTTCCTCCCACACTCCTCGCTCTGCCCCCGGATGTACGCGAACGCCCGGGAGAGAGCCGGAGTGTGGATAAACTTTGACTTTACCAGTAAAATCTTTCCAATAACGGTAAGGCACGTTCTGACGCTGCTCGGAGTAATGGATCAGTGAAATTGCGTCGATATCTGCTCCAAGCAGCAGGATCTTGAAGTTCAGCTCAACCATTCGCTCGAAGGCGGACCCGGGGTCAAAGGCCGAGGGCGTATCGCGTCCGGCAAGGTCGTCGGCAACGTTCCCAATCACTGCCAGCGATTGCAGCGGATGGCTGGTGCGGCGCGCGCTGGGCTGCTGGCGAACGAATTCTGAAAATGCACCCATACCTACGGAAGGTGTTGTTTCAGGATCATAAGGTTCGCCTCGGGCGAAAGCAAAGTTAAAAGTAGGTACGGCAATCGTTCCTTCTTTGGCGATATCCATCGGCAGTTCAGGTTCCGAGCGAGAAGGCCATTCGCAGCCAACTGCCGTACATAATGCTTCCAGGTACATCTCCAATCCACCCTGCTCGGGCGCAGGCCGGCCCAGGAACTGTAATGCGGAATGGACCAACAATCCGTCGCCCGGCTGGATACCGAGCGCCTGGAGCGTATCAATCACTTGCTGTCGGGTAACTTCTTTCATAACTTGAAGGACAGGCAGGTAGGTCGGACGCGCAAGTCCGCCTTCACCGTTCAGGGCTCAATTTTCGAAGTGTTCATCCCGGATGTACTCATCCCAAACAAGGCGCCCGACACGGAATTCTTGCTGAAAGCCCATCCGCGAAAGCATGCGCCAGCTGGCTTCGTTGCTGTTCAGCACCTGGATTTCTACCGAGTGGACGCCTTGTTGGCGTAGCCATTCTAAAGCGATCCGGCACAACCGATCACCTATACGCAGCCGACGCACCTCTGCCTCGACCCACTCGTCGCTTAGTTCACCTACCAGTACCCCGCCCATGTACGTTGGAACGCGTTTTATCCGGCATAGAATATAGGCAACCACTTTCCCATCTACCTCCGCTACCCAGGCATTGCTGAACTTTCCCAGCGTCCGCCGAAAAGAATCCAGGTAAACCTCGCCTACATTTTCAGGATGAGGAAGCCGGTAGCCGAAGGAGTAAAAATGTTGGTTGAGCAAGGAATAATACTCTTTGATAATCGGAAAATCTTCTTCGGTTGCCAGACGGTAAAAAACCGGCAAATCTTGATTATTGATTTGCGGTTTCGTGATCGCTCATATTCTGCCTACCTCCGCATGTGCGCCTACCTATTTGCGCGCCTTTCTCACTGCCTCCGGCCATTTCTCCGGATCCAGGCCGAATTGCGCCAGGAATGCAAAGGCAATCCGTTCCAGGCCAAAGGCCACACAGCCGGTGTGCGCCGGTGCGCCGTCTGGCAAGCTGATATCCAGGCTGCGCCCGAAGAAATCCTGGTGATAGTTATACGAGCCAACGGCCAGGGTGCTGTTCTTGAACGGCAGGCTGGCGCGAATTTCAAATTTAAGCTGGAAGGCGCTCTGGAAAGCAGCCTGCTTTCGGAACTCGCCAATAAAGAATGGGTCATTCGCGCTTTCCACCCGGTATGCCAGGCCTATCTCTTCGAAGACCCTGCTCATCCGCTGCCGGGCAATTTCACGGTTCTCCAACACGAATTCCTTTGGCCCGACAAAAATGATCTCACGCATATTGAAATTCCAAAGCCGCTCAAGCGAGGTAAGGTTGATCGCTTCGTAGCGGAAGCAGCTGCCTACCGCAGTGGCGACCACCTTGCCTTCCGGCAGGGGTTTGTCCGCCAGGGCAAAATACAGGTGGTAGCAAACTGCTGGAGAAAGCAAAGTTTGGATATTTGCAAAAGAGTCAAGCGGGGTTTCCAGGCCGTGATCACCACAGGCAGCGTGCTGGGAGAACTCATCGATCACATCCAGGTCTTCACGCAGGTGGGTGACAAAAGACAGTGAGTGGGGAAAGGCGCGGAAATAATTGACGCGTTCTAAATAGCGCGCCGGGATCAGGGTCGGAAAGCGATAGGGAACTGCGCCAAAAGAATCTGCCAGGTCCAGGAAAAGTCCCTCGAAATAACCGATCAGACGGGTAACCAATGGCCCCAGGCTGAAGACGCCCTGGGTTTCCTGGCTGATCTCCCCTCGGGCGAGCAGCTCAGTCATCGGATCGGCCTGGTATACGATCGGGCGATCCAGGTAATCCTCGAGAATCTGAACTTTTGGCCTGAACGCTCCTTTTACCATGGAAGCGACTACGCGTTGGACTTTTTCTTCCACCTCAACCTGGCGCGAGGAGTCTAGTGGTTGGCGCAGGCTGAGCGTAATCTGGTCGCCGCTGGAGGCCACAACAGCACCGGCAATATCTTCATCCACGTAAGCCAGTTTGGACTGCACTTCGCCTACAAGATGATCCGGAATCGCCAGCGTGGGGGAGAAAGTAATGCGCTCGGTTGTTCTGGTATCCATATCAGACATGGCTGTTCTCCTCAATATACCGGCGGATGGCCGGCACGCTGGTCAGTTCTGCAATGGTATCGTTGTTGATTTCGACCCCGAAATGTTGTTCAAGAAACATCATGACTTCCATGTGTCCCATAGAATCCCATTGGGGCAAGTCGCCTAGCGCCAGATCTGGAGTGACGGTATCTGGAGGAACTTGCAGTGCCTCCGCCAATACTGCCTGGATTTTTTCGGTTATAAGTGTAGTTTGTTCGATTGACATAATCATTATTCCTTCTACGGATGTTACTTTGTGATCGCACCTGCTTTTATCTTACATACGCCAACTGGCTGGTACTGCGGATCCCATTTGCCCCACGGCATACCGTTCGCTCCCGATTGGGCATAAAAGCTTGCCAGGTTGTCACGCAGCTCTGCACAGTTGCGCAGGGCAGAAAATAATTCGTCATAATCAGCATAATTCGAAGGCGCTTCAGCAGGTAGATCAAAAATCCGCCGCAAGCTCGCCTCGGAATAGCACCAACCGGCCGACGGCTCATGGAACCAATCCTGGTCGCGCCCAGCGCATAAAGTTGCCAGCATCATCCCACCCGGTTTGAGCACACGCATCAGCTCTGCGACCACACTGACCAGGCCTTCGGGTGTATTGTGCTCGAGGGCAGAAACCGCGACGACTGCATCCACTGAGTTGTCTAATACATCGCTTAGGTTCTTTAAATCTTGGTTATAAATAATCACGCGCCCTGGGGCTCGTTCTACACCCAGGTTGCCCAGGTATTCACGAGCCAGGACCAGCGCTTTTTTGGGTTGACTCAGGCTTTTTTTGAAAAGTTCTGTGGCAGGAAGCAGATCAGGGCCTTGATTGGAAGCAGTGCTTACAGCTTGCTCGCGGTTATCGCGCAGCCCCACGACATTGAACCGCTTGCGAAAGCGCAGCGGTAAGGCTGCGCGGCTGCCGCGATCTACACTAAGCACTTCAGCACCTTGGGCAGCCAGGTACCACTGCAAAATACCCGCGCCCGCCCCAGCATCCATGATGAACTGCCCTTTTATGGATTCTAGATTTCTGTAAAATCCAGGTCAGGTCGAGCAGGTAGTGCCAACCAAATTCAAGCCCAATAGAACTAGCCAGATTCCTGAATTCTTCAACTTTCGCGCGATTTTCATCTAGCAAACTGACAGGGGGGATTTCGATTTTATTTATAGGCATAGGGTGTGGTAAGAGGTGATTGGAATTCAAACGGCTGATTTCGAAGAATGCCTTCGTGGATGACTTTCATCGTGGCAGAATTCTCTGGCAGCAGAGCCTGCCAGGGAAATTCTTTTAGAAATACCGAGCCTTGCTTTTCACCTTCTTGCAAGAATTCGTCCATCGATAGAGACACCCGAAAAAACTGATAGTAGAGGAAACGACGGGCGTTTCGCTGAAACTCAGGGGGAACGGCAATCTGCTCCGCTAGGAGAAAGTTCTCGCAAATTTGGCTTAATTCGGCTGGTGAATCTGGCAAAAAAACCGTTGGAACCTGAGTATAACGGGCTTTACCCCCACACACCACCGGAGTTCCCAGCAGAGTGGCTTCCAAACCGATCGATGAATTGTATACCAACACAAACTTCGCCCGCTGGATCAATTCATATGAGCTGATGAATTCATCCGGCTCTATGAAAACGACATTGGGTAGCTGGTCTACCTGGTTGCGGTATACCCAGTCGTGCACACTTTCATTACTAATTTTATTGGAAACCGGTCGCTTTTCATCCGGGTGGGCGCGAATTACGAACAACGTCTCAGGATGAGCACGAAAAATCTCCAATACCAAATCGAGCCAGGCGAACATATTTGAGAACAGGGTATTGGCATGCACCTGGCTTGAATCATAGACCACATTCGTGAATACCGGCACAACCTGGCGAAATAGAGCAACCTTCTCTAGAAATGCTTCATCCAAACCACGCATTTCGGGCCAAAAGCGTATTCCAGCCATGGTGAATTTGCCTTGAAAACGCTTTTCCAAGAGGGCGTCCAACATTGCATTTTGATCATCATTAAGTTCGAAGTCGGCGGGGATGTTAATCGGATATGCCGTTGGCTCGCCATCGCTGAAAAAAACCGAATAGGGCTGGAAACCAACTTCGAAAGCCACGCTGCGGATATTCCGCAGGCGGGCCACCCAGCGGGCAGTTGCTTCGGGATAAAGGATGCCATTGAAACAAATCACCGTTGCTGGTTTTAGATCCTCAAGGAATTGGTCGAATTGGAGAGCAAGCGAATAACCAGAGAGGATATATTCACAAAATAGTTTCCGAGTTGGCGCGTCATCCTCTAATTGGTGGCGGCGAAGCGCCCAGCGTACAGATGGCAACACCAGGCGGCCGAGCGGGATCTTTAATCCATCGCCACCCACGCTTTCGGCCTGGTTGAAGGTTGAACGTTCAACACTTATAGGCGAAAGCGGGTAAGGAAATTCAAATTGGCTTAATTCGGAAATCGATAACTCTTGTAAAGCATCGACAATCAGCGGGTCTTCCCGGTAGGTAAACCAGGTGGCTTTGGCTGCGGTGTTCAGGTGTATGGACTGATCGATACAAGTCAGGCAAGGCGGCGGTTGGTCGAGATCTGCGCTGTTGGTGCCAAGTACACAGTGTGTCATCCCAGCCTGGCAGACGAAATTCACCACTGGTGAACCAGCGAGCCGCAGAGTCCAACCAGTGAGCAGGGCGAAGGCCGCATTTAGCGTAAAACCACCCAACCGCGTTGTGGCTGCAAAGATCGCCACAGGCGCTTGCCCCGGTCTTGGCTCCGGCGCATTTGCGTGTACCTGATGAGCAATCCGGCTGATGCGCTGCTGGTTTTGCCAAAGGGAGACACGGCGCTGAATGCGGTGAAGCTGTTTGTTAATCATGTTCGATGATAAGCAAAACGCCTGGCTTAGTGATTCGCTTTGAAATATGCTTCGGATAGCCGCTGTATGGCAATCAGAAAGCCCTCCCCATTGCGTTGGTGGCCGCGCCAGATTTCTGGGATCATCGTGCCGTGGTAACCGTCGATAACCTTGAAAAAGTGCACCCAGTCAATCGTGCCTTCGCCAATTTGCAATCCCTCGCCGTCAAGGCCTGCGCCATCCGATAAGTGCAGATGGGCGATGTAGGGCAGCAGCGCCTGCACCTGATCATAAAAGTCCACGTGTGCCCAGTTACAGTACAACTTGCTGTGGGAAGTGTCGAAGCACATGTTTAGACCAAGTGGAACAATGAAATCACGGATTTCGTAGGCGTCCATGAAGGCATTCGTTAGCCACTGACCACCGAAATACCAGGGATGTGGCGGTAAGTTTTCTAAGAGCAGCTCGATCCCATCAAAATCCAGTTCTGCCACTGAGCGGCGCAAATTGTCATAAAGTAGGCGGTGTTCCGCGATTGGGTGGTCCAGGCTCATCCCGCCCGGATGGATGATTACTTTCGGTTTCCCCTGGAAGTGGGAGGCCATGGCTCGGGTCAGGTTGATCGTTTTTTGCATCAATCCCCGTGAGGCGCTGCGTTGGCGTTCATCCTGCGCACAAAGATCTACCAAGGTCCGCTCCCAAAATTCAGGAGCATGCACCACCAGCTTAAGAGGCATATCCCCGCCGGGATAAGGGTCGTCCAGATCCTGATCGGTAAAATGGAATTCCAACATATGGGGATGGTAGACAAGCATTTCCTCAAAATCTCGAAAACGCACGGTAAAACCGTATTCCATCGGCAGGGTATGCTCAGTATCCAGTTCGATTTTTATCCCCAGATCGCTGTCCAGGAATGGTTCATCCTCTTCGATAGTACGTTCCGCAGTGCGTCCCAGCAAGCGCGTGTAATTCTGGGGTGAGATCCCCAGGGCGGGTCCTTTGACGGCGATCAATTCGCGGGTGATTGGCTCACCGGGCAGAATGCGCCGGCTGGCGACCAGGCTCTTGCCGAGAACCTCGCGGTTGAGAATTTCGCCGCGCGAAATAAATTTTTCTTTGCCTGCCCCCAGTGCGCTGGCCACCTGGCGGATATCACGCACCATCTTCTTGAAACCCTGCGGTTCCAGGCTGGCAGCATGATCCGGGCCTTCCATGGTACGGTCCAGGGTGATATGGCGCTCGATAATGCTTGCACCCAACGCTGCAGCGACAGTCGAAACAGCAATACCGCGCTCGTGGCCCGAATAACCCACTGGAACGCCGAAGCGCTGCAGTTGATTCATAAAACGCAGGTTGATATCTTCGAAAGCAGCCGGGTAAGTGCTGTTGCAGTGCAGCAAGGCGAACAGAGCGCCGCGCTCTTTAAGAAAATCGACTGTCATCTCGACTTCATCCATCCGCGACATTCCGGTGGAAAGAATCAGCGGCAGTCCCTTAGCAACGAGATGATCCAGCAGGGGTAGATTGGTCAGGTCAGCGGAAGCCACTTTGAATGCTGGTAAACCGAGGTTTACCAGAAAATCTGCGCTTTCCGTATCGAAGGCAGATGCAAGAAAGGTAATCCCTTTCTTACGACAATATTCGACGATCTCGTAATAAGCCTCGTCGGATAGTTCAACCTGCTGTAAGATTGGCAGCAGATAACGCAGCGTCTTTTCACCGGAATTGGCGTTATCCAGGTACTTTTTCGCATAAAGTTTTTCAAGATTTCGTTTTTGGAACTTGACCGCGTCAGCGCCGGCATCCACCGCCGCATCAATGAGTTCATAAGCCAGGGCAAGGATACCATTATGGTTGACGCCAATTTCGGCAATAATATACGTTGGGTGACCGTCGCCGATCAGGCGGTCGCCAATTTTTATTTCAGGCATAGATGATCTCCTGGACAGATCTGTAGGGGCGGACCGATGTGTCCATCCCTCCGTCCGTCCCTACAAATTTGGTTATATTTTAAATCCTAGTTCAGAAAAGGTGATTTCCCCGCTCTCAAGCAGCCGTTCGGCCCGACGCCAATCGTCGGGCGAGTCGATATCGATCCATTCCGAGGGATCGATTATCAAAGGCAGGATGTGTTCGCCAGTCATCGAATTTTTGCTGAGAATTGTAGCCGTCCAGGCTGCATCGACATAACCCGTTTGCCAGTAGACCTCTGGCAGTGCCTGGCGAGGCATATTATAGGGCTCTTTATATTTTGTTTCCAAGAGGGGGCGCATAAAACCATCTTCAGCGATCTGCCACATTTTAAAGGGGTTTTGGAAAGGGGCGCATACCGTGCGGACGGAATCGGGGCGTACGGCGTGTGCCCGCCAGGCGCTCCCGCAGAAGGGTTACTGCCTGGTCGATATGGGCAACCCGGCGAAATGGGGAGGTGGGGCGAAGTTGGACGACAATTTCCGGTCTGTAGCCTTCTTCTTCCGCCAACCAGCGCAAAGCATGCTGGTAAACCGGCAAGTCAGGGGTTTGATCCTGCGAAATATCCGGGGGGCGAAGGAACGGCGTCTCAGCCCCATATTGGCGGGAAATCCTGGCGATTTCTTCGTCATCGGTGGAAACGATCACTCGGGTAACCGTTTCAGCAGCCAAACCGGCGGCAATGCTGTAAGCAATCAGCGGTGCGCCAGCAAAAGAGCGAATATTCTTGCGCGGTATGCTTTTTGAACCGCCGCGAGCTGGGATGATGGTTAATACTTCCATGATAAGGGTTTGAAGTTTGAAAGTTTAAGGTTAGAAAGTCAAGGCGGGGAGAGCAGACGCCCAAATGCAGGTTGCCTCAGCGAGCGCCGTTACCAGGCTGTCCAACCGCCATCGACCACCAGGTTGGCGCCGGTCATGTAAGTTGAGGCATCTGAAGCCAGGAATAGCAGAGCACCGTTCATTTCATCCTTTTGAGCCATGCGGCCCAAGATCGAGCGAGCAGAATAGGCCTGCACAAACTGATCCTCATGTCCGTTAAACACTCCACCGGGGGTGAGGGCGTTAACACGTATATTTTTCCCAGCGAAATAAGCTGCCAGGTAGTGAGTCAGCCCCAGAATGCCTGCTTTGGTTACCGTGTAATAGACAGGCTTATAGGATCGCGGCGCTCCGGGCGGCAGGTCTGGGCGCTCATAGAGCCGTTGGTCCGGACCGACCAACCCATACATCGAGGCAATATTGATGATCACCCCGCCCCCTTGAACTAACATAGCCTTGGCAGCCGCTTGGCAGCACAGAAATGCGCCGGTTAGGTTGACATCCAAAGCCTGCTTCCAGGCATCCAATGGGAAGGATTCAAAAGCACCAGCGTCGGCGGACTGGGCAGCCAGGTTTTGAGGATCAAACTTGGGATCCAGGGCAGCAGAGTTCACCAGGATGTCCAACCGCCCGAAGGCAGCCACGACCTGAGCTGTCATTTTTTCCACCGCTCCCTGATCCGTGATATCTACGCCACAGGCTAGAGCGCTATATCCCTTGTTGGTAAGTGTTTCGACCTGCCCTTGGGCAGCTTCGTAATTCAAATCGACCACGACAACATTGGCGCCTGCTTCGGCCAATGTATGGCAAAATTCGGCTCCGAGCAGACCGGCGCCGCCAGTCACCAGGGCAGTTTTCCCATGCAGATCGAAAAGCTGCCTGGTTTTATTGAACGTCTCGGACAAGGGTTTACTCATCAATCGGGTAAATCAGGTAGAGGGCTAGGGGTGTCTACCCCTAGCCCTCTACCAAAAAATAGAGCTTATGCTGCTACGGGAACAGATTCTTCGTTGGCCATGTCATTATTGACATAGGAACTATGCGCTTCGCTAAGCAGGTAACCTCGTTCGACAAGGAAAGCAATAATCTTATGCGCGTTTTCTTCAGCGCTGGCGCCGACAGTGTCCAGGATAAGCTCGGCATTCAGCGGAGCCTCATACGGGTCATCTACACCGGTGAAACCAGTAATCTGCCCACGGCGGGCGCGGGCATACAGGCCTTTGACATCGCGCTGTTCACAAACCTCGATGGGCGTATCCACAAATACCTCGACGAAATTTTCGCCGACCATTTTACGGACTTCGTTGCGGGTAGCACGGTAGGGGCTGATCGCCGCGGTGATTACTGTACCGCCATGGTGAGCGATCTCGCTAGCCACGTAGCCGATCCGCAAAATGTTGGTGTCGCGGTCTTCCCGGGTGAAGCCCAGACCTTTAGAAAGGTGGGTGCGCACCACATCGCCATCCAGCAGCGTGACCTGTCGACCGCTCTCGAGCAGCAAGGAAGTCAAAATTTCCGCCGTGGTCGATTTCCCAGAACCGCTTAAGCCGGTGAACCAGATGCATACACCTTGCTTATGCATTGGAGGATACATCTCCTGCAAAATCTCGGCAGTCTCTTTGCGGGTGAACCATTCAGGCAGCAAACGGCCTTTGGCAAGGTAATCATCGCGCACCTGAGTGCCAGAGATAGAGAAAATCCGTGCGCCTTCGGGCACTTTCGGGCCTTCTTCGTAGCGTTCTTCATCAGGAAGATAAACGAGTTCCTTGAATTCGACCGGTTGAACGCCAATTTCACCGGCGTACTGCGCCATCATTTCTTGAGCTTCATAAGGACCGTAGAAGGGGCGCCCCTGACTGTCTTTACCAGGTCCGGCGTGGTCACGACCGATAATGAAGTGCGTGGCGCCGTGATTGCGGCGGATAATGGCGTGCCAGAGCGCTTCGCGGCCCAGCCATGCGCATCGCCAGCGGGAGCAGGCTCAATAAGGTGCGATTCTTATCGTAATAATTTTCATACAATGCCCGGTAGGTGCGCACTCGGGTGTAATGATCCACATCGCCCGGTTTCGTCATCCCAACCACCGGGTGGATCAAGAGGGAACCGTCTACCTCTTCAGCGGCGCGCTTGGTCAATTCTTCGTGGATGCGGTGCATGGGGTTGCGCGTCTGGAACGCCACAACTTTGGCATGACCCATCTGCTCCAGGTGCGCGCGCACCTGGGCTGGGGTCAGACGCAGCCCGACGAAATCGAAATACTGGGGCAGGTTGAGCACCTGCAGCGCCCCGGATACATATACCTTCCCCCAGCGTACCATCTCGGATACGAACGGGTGGCGTGCATCGGTTGTGCCCAGGGTGAGCCGAGTTTCCCGTTGAGGGTCATAATGAAAGACCTCCTCAATCTGCATAATCGCCAGGGTATTGTTGCGGGAATCACTCAAGGTGATCGCCTCAGCCCAGTTCGGCATCATATTTTCGTCGAGCGGAAGCATTACCGGAATTGGGAATAACGTACCATTCGTCAAACGCATCTCGGTTAAGACACGTTCATAATCGGCTTTTCCCATGAAACGATCCAACGGTGAAAAGCCGCCAGTCGCCAGCAATTCGAGATCACACATCGCTCGGGCAGATATTTGCACCGAAGGCAGGTGAGTGGATTTAGCCAACAATTCCTGGCGTTCTTCACCCGTTACGACCAGGTTAACCAGGCTTCCGCCGTATGGCGAAATGAGGGGATTGGTTGTTGCTTCAGACATGAAATTGTTTCCTTCTCTGTAAAGATTATTTAATGCAGATCATTCGCGTTACGTTCAGGTAAATATTGTGTTTGCTGAGATTCAGTGCTTTCACTCGCAAACACGAAGAGTAATTATAGCAGTATTGAAAGAGGGATCGATGATTAATCTGAGATTTTACGATGTTTTTATTCTGGGCTTCCGAAAAGCGACTTGCGTCGCCATTATCCTGGGTGCGATCCTGGTTTGATATAATGACTCAGACTGAGGAGCGACGACTGTCGCTATTCCATCACAGCGACCTACGTCGCCGCTACAGGAGCGCTAATTGGATGAGCACTTCCAAAAAAGGTAATATCGTATTTGGTTTGATACTCGCTGCTTATGCACTGTATGCAGTTGTTTTTATTTTTCGATCCAGTTTTATTGTCGGCGGCGAGCGCTTTTTTGTCTTATTCGACGATGCAATGATCTCAATGCGCTATGCGAAGAACCTGGCAAATGGTTTTGGTCTGGTCTGGAACCCAGGCGAAACCCCTGTTGAAGGATTTACAAACCCATTGTGGACGATCTGGATGGCGGTCTTACACTTGCTGCCGGTGGCAGCCTCAAAAATGAGCTTGCTGGTTCAGGTGAGTGGGGCCGCCTGTATGCTCGGCATGCTGATCTTTGTACGCAAAATTGCTTTGGAATTAGCGCACAGCGAGCTGGTTTCAATGCTGGCTGTTATCTTGACTGCCTTCTATATGCCCTTGAATAATTGGGCATTATTAGGAATGGAAGTCAGCCTACTCGTTTTATTACTCAGCGCCAGTACCTATTTGTTATTACAAAACCTTCGTACAGGTCGTTTTTTCTTCTGGCCTTATTTACTGCTTGGTTTGGGAACACTGGTGCGCTTTGATATGGCCGTACCATTCCTGGCATCCCTGATATTTATGGTTATCCTGGATTCTAGAAATCGCCGCAGGCATTTGCTTTGGGGGCTGGCGACATTGCTGGTATCCCTAGGGGGCCAGACTCTGCTGCGCTGGATTTATTATCATGATTTCTTGCCCAACACCTATTATCTAAAAGTAACCGGTTACCCAATGATTTTGCGTGTCGCTCGCGGCTTATATGCCCTGCATACATTTGTTTGGGGTTCGAACTGGCTGTTAATCCTCCTGCCTTTTTCCCTGCTAATTTTCCGGCGAGATCGCCAGGTCACCTTGTTGTTTACTTTGATCTTGGGTCAGGCAGCTTACAGCGCATATGTTGGCGGCGATGCCTGGGAGCATCGCGGCGGGGCTAACCGTTATCTCGCCTTGGCGATCCCCTTTTATTTCATTCTATTCAGTTACGCTGCTTACCAGCTAAAGGAATTTCTGGCAAATAAACTTAAGGGCGAGGCAGAGATTGGTTCCAGGCGTGACCGCCGCATTAAGCTGTGGAGCAATGTGATTCTGGTGCTGTTGATGATCATAAGTATGATCAATTTCAACTTCCTGCTAGGTAAAAATCGCTCCATGGTCCGCTGGCTGCTCTTAGATCAGCCGATGTTTTCCGAGAACAACATCGATTACGTCCTTATTTCACAAGATATCGAAAAGATCACCACCCCCGAGGCGCGTATTGCCGTTGTAGCAGCCGGTATTTCCCCTTATTTTTCGGGCCGCCCCGCCATCGATCTGCTTGGAAAAAGCGACAAACGCATTGCCCATGAAAGTGCTCATAATGTCGGCGGATGGTTGAACCTGGAATCTTTTCGCCCTGGTCATACCAAATGGGATTACCCCTATAGCATCGGACAACTCCGCCCCGACCTTATCGTCCAGCTTTGGGGAGATACCCGTCCCGCCGAACCCTATCTCCAACGTGACTACCGGATTGGCGGCGCTGGGGACGGCGTTTACTTTTATTTGCGCAAGGACTCAGCCAATATCCTTTGGGATCGGGTGATAACCCCCCCGTCCTCGGACCTGCCCGCCGCCCCCTAAAATTGAAACAGCGTCATCGCCGTTGCAAATGAACTCGTTGGCCCTTGGCTTGTGACTCGAATACCGCCAGCGCAAGTTCTAAAGCCCGCAATCCGTCATCCAAACCGCAGATAGGCTCGCCGTGACCTTGGATGATCTCAATGAAATGCCGCATTTGCGCCAGGAAAAGATCGTTGCGCTCAAAACCTGGCGGAGGACGAAAATCCAGCCAGGAACCGCTCTCAGCGCTGTACACCGAAGTAGTCCCGCTCTCATTCTCCCACCGGATCGTTCCCTGCGTCCCGATAATTTCCAGCCGGTGAGCCGGTGGACGCTGGTTGTAGTCCAGGTGCAAGCTGCCTAACACGCCGTTCGCAAAGCGAAGCCCGATTTCTGCGCTGTCTTCGACGCCAGGAGATAGCTCCAGGTCGCTGATCTGACCTGTAAACGCCCACACCGCCTCGACCTCCCCCAACAGCCACCGCAGGTAGTCGAATGGGTGGCTCAAGGTTAACACCACCCCGCCGCCGAGATCGGCGCGGGCGCTGTAGCCCGCCCGGTAGTCTTCACCCGGGTGCCAGCCCGGCAGGTATTCGCCCCAATGCGCCCGAACCGATAACGCCTGCCCGATCATCCCGCTCTGCAACACTTCCCTGGCTTTCTGCAGACCTGGGTGATAACGGTATTGGTAACCGACCAAGACCTTACTTCCCGCCTGGGCTGCCTGTGCTGCGGCAGTCTGCAGCTCAGCGATCCGTTCCCATGAGTTAGAGATCGGTTTTTCAAGCAATACATGGCAGCCTGCCTGTAGAGCTGGGATCGCCACATCCAGGTGTAGCGCCGTCGGGTTCGAAATAATCACCGCCATTTGGCGACTCGCCGCTGGGTGGTGCGCCGTTAGGCGACTCGCCGTTAGGCGACTCGCCAGAGCAGCTTGAAGATCCGTCTCAATCGGGAAGTCAGCCAGTTCGGCCTGCGCGGTTTCCGGCAAAACACCCTTTCCCGAACGGTAGAGCAAAATGTCACGCTCGTCTAGCGCCAACAGGTTGCGCAAGTGACGGCGGCCGATTGAGCCCAGGCCGGCAATCAGAAATTTCATTCGGCTCCGTAACCCCACGCGCTCAGCGTATTGCCCGCGATTTCCCAAAACAGTTTTTTGTCCTGGCTCGTCAGTATGGACTGCCACGAGCCAGATTTCCCCTTCTGCAGTGCGCCCGCAATCTCACCCGCCTTCTCCTGCTGCCAGTCTGCATCCGGGTTTTGGGTCAGCTCCTCATCCAGCAACTCGCCTAACCCCGGCGCGGCGGGGTCCGCCCCAAGAAAAGCCCATACCTCGCCCATCTCCCGATGCGGATCTCCCAACAAATCCTCGTAGCGCAGCGTCATATATTGTTGCCGAGCGGCTGCCTGATGGGGCACCCAAATTGCCCCCCCGCCCAACAATTCCAACGCGGCCTGGTTGGTTTCTTGGATATTCTTTTTCCATCCTTCAGCCGCCAGGCGGAGAGCCTTTTCACTAAAAATCGAACGCTGACCATTCAAAAAGGGTTCAGGGTTATCAGTGAAATCCTGCCGGATTTGCAAGTCGCTCCGATTGAGGGACTTCGGGTTATCGATGAAAGCCTGGAAGCGGTGAGAAATCGCCGCGTCACGTCCATCGCGAATGATAAAAATCAAGTGTGCATCGGGGTATACACGCACCAGCAGGCGCACAGCATCGCCATCCAGCAGGCTGTTTGGGCTTTTATCGCCGGTGATCGTCTTGCCTGCTTTGCGAGCCTCACGTTCCATGATGAAATCGGCTGCGGCGCGCAGCACAACTGGAGAAAGATCGCGGCCGCGGTTCCAGCGATTGCTGCGCCGCGCTAACCATTCAGTCACCGCTGCGTCTGTCACCAGCGCCTGCAGCAGGGGTGGGCGCGAGAAAAAATGCGCCTGATAATTACAGTACACCTGCGGATGGACGCGTACCAGCCGAGTCAGCAGAGTCGTGCCGGATCGGGCATGCCCAAAAATGAAGAATTTCTCCATCGGAAAGAAGCTGCGCGCTTCGGCAACTTCTTCAGGGCTGATCGCCGGGATATCGAATGGAGAGCGGGCATTCGTCTGTGATCTTCCTCCACCCCTTTCCTGGGCGGATAGCGGGCGACCATGAAACAGCACCGCCGCGGCTGTCTTTAACCGTAGGGCGACCTTATTGGGCATTGATTTTCTCCAGCAGGGAAAGATAATACTCAGCCGTACGCCTCCCCGCGCTGCCATCCAGATAAGTGCATTCCTGTTCGCGGAAACGGCGCATGGCAGCCAGGTCAGCCTGCGGGTTTTGCAGATAAAAGTTAAGCGCCTCGCTCAGATCGCTTTCGTTCGTCGCTACTCGTCCAGCCTGTGACGCCCGAAAGCGGGAGTGAGTCGGCCAGATCGCAATCTCGGAAAACGGGATCCAATAATGTCCTGGGTATCCCTCCGTCGAGTCAATGCACACGCTCACAATCGGACGCTCCTGGAAGGAAGCCTCGACCACCATGGTCGAATACACAGTCATAAAGATGTCAGAATGCGCCATCATCGACGTACGCTCAGACAGGTCCTCAATTGAATAATGCCCCATAGCCCCGAAAGTGGCTGGTTCGATGACATGAACGTGGGCGTTTTCCCGGGCAAGCTGGCGGATTTGCTCAGCTTCCGCAACGTAATGACCGCTCATATGGTTGGGGTGGAAGCGCACCAATAGCTGGGCCGGGTAGGCAAGCCGTTCAGAGTTCACCAGGCTCACCAGGGCTGTGACATTTTGAATGTTTGGCGACAGGTTGACGAAGCTGCTGGCATACGTAAGCAGTTTGCGTTCTGGATCCAGTCCGTGCAGTTTGAAATATTCCTGGCGCGGCAGCACCCATTCTTTACGAATATAGCCATCATAAGGCGGCATACCGCCGATGTTGACCCGCTCATCAGCCCAATCCGCTCCGCCCATCAGCTCATTTTTTTGGATCTGCGACCAGCAGGTGATCCAATCGATTTTCGCACCAGGCAGCCCATAGCTGCTCGAGCTATCCCAACTGATTATGGAGGCAACACTGGGAACTTTGTGTGCAGCGGCTTCGCGCAGCAAAAAGCGATCCAGACGAAAACCAGGCGAGCCAGTGATCACCAGGTCGGGCTGGTATTTATCAAATAAATCGGCATAGATGTTTGGGTTGAAGCGATCCTGAAAAGAGACAACCATCTGGCGCAGCGAGCGAGAGCGGCGCATTGCCCGTGAGATACTCAGCATGAAGGGCAGCATTTGCCGCCGCCGGCTGTGGGCTTCGCTTTTAACTTGTTCGATATAGGTGTCGACTGCCGCAATATTAGCCCCATTATGCGCCCCCGCCCGGCGGAGAAAATCCAACCAATACTGTGTTTGGGGCGAGTGGTCACGCTGATATGCCTGGATCTGCTCGAGACGTAAACCCTCGATCGTCAAACCAGGCCGGCCAAAGTGTTCCTCCACAGCCTGTTTGCTATGGTCTTCCGTTAATAAAACGACTTCAACCCCAGCCTCGAGCAGGGTGGACACAATATCGCTCTTCAGGAAGTAAAAAACTGCCAGGCCGTGGTCCGCGCAAATGAACACGCGTTTGAATTTCTTCATTGATATTAAGAACCTTTTTTTCGATACACGATTTGATAACCGCTGGGCGCCATGCTCTTGGTCAGCCCAGGATTGATTGCATTACCTGGTCCCAGGATGCGCTGGAGGACACTCGCCAGGTGTTGGATAAAGCTTAAAACCAGGCGAGCTGTCCAGCGTCTGGCGCCTTTGAGTTCTGGAAGCGCGGCATTGCGCAGATTTCCCAGCCCTTCTCCAAGAAAGAACACAGGATCGTAATATCCCTCGATCAGGTCGATTTGCAGATCATGGTCTTCGCCTAAACGCTGCAACGCAAAATGAGTATAGCGAACAAAATCCACTGGCGTCTGATGCAGCTTGACCATGAAAGGGATGGCTATAAGCAGCACGCCGCTGGGTTTCAGCAGATCAGAGAGCGTCCCCAGCAGGGCATGCGTATCATAGACATGCTCAAGAACATTGAGCAGTAAGATCGCCTCGAAGCTAGCCGGGCGAAAGGGATTGGCGCAGGTTAGGTCACATACCAGGTCCACTTCTGGGTAAGGATACACTTCCAGGGCAACCGAGCGATGCTTTTGTAGAGCAGCAGCAAAATCGCCTCGTCCTGCGCCAACATCCAGGATTAATGCTTCTGCTGGCAAGAGATCAACATGTTGTTGTAAGAACCGCCAGTTGGCTTGGCGCCAGGGTGTGCCCATCCCAGGAGCGCGCTCGATCTTTTCAGAGGGGACCATCTCGGCCGGCGGCTCGCTGAAGATCGGGATGCCATTCTCGAGCCTCACCGTCTTTCCACACCTCTGGCAGATCAGGTAAGTAGGAGCATATCGCAAATCGAGCTCGCCGCGGCACTCAGGGCATTGCAGTATTCGAATAAGTTCAGGTTTCATTATTTTGAAAAATACAACCGAAAGATTTGATCATAAACCCACAAAAGGCTGCGCCGGACCAGGGGTAGATTACGAAGTAGAGGCGCTCCATGGTGCGCCTTCTGTCGGACACCCAGGTCCGCATTTACGAGCCCAGCGGATTCCAGGCGGTTGCCAAGGTGTTTAACCAGGCGCTCGGCTGTGGTCAGACGCAAGTAGCCTTCGTTATTGAGCTTTTCATCCAGGCTGCGTACCTGTCCCATCGGTCGATCCATTTTCAGCGGCGCAAGGGAAAGTAAAACCTGTTTATAGGCCACAAACTGAAAATGGGCCGCCCCAATGTACGCACTTAATCCCCCGAATTGGATGCGCCAATCATAGCTATCCTGGAACCACTGGCGAGCTTGTTCGACCGAGACACCCAGGCTGTCGGTATGCTCCTGGTAAATTTCCCAGGACATGAACTGACCTTTTTCAGCCACGACGCCTGGCTTATCCTTTGCCCACGCCAGGGTATGGGAGTAATAGACTTCCGGGGTGCGCAGCGGGCGAGAAGTTACCATGCCAACCCTGGGGAAAGCCTCAAGCAGCGCCAGGGACGCTTCTAGCCAGCCCGGATAGAAATAAACGTCGCTATCGGCGTAAGCGACGATCTCACCCGGCGCCCCTTGGAAGATCAGGTTCCAGGCGCCGCCTTTGCCTACGTTGCGGTCGGACAAAACCAGGTATTGGATCTGGCCTTGTTGTTGGGCGGCTTGTAAATAGCTGCGCACCTCCGGACAGCTAGCATTATCGAAGACGAGCAGATCGTACGGCTGAGAGGTGTTTTGCCAGATGCTCCCCAGACACACTTTGAGCACTTCCAGGCTCTGCTCGTAATAACCATTTAGAAAGGGAATGTACGTGATAACCGCCACGGTTACACGGGCAGGCTGGGGGACATGATCAATCGATTTTGCTGGGTTTTGTCCTACACGCATCGTTTGTACTCAAACACACGTTTGTACTCAAACGCACAGAATTCCTGTTGGGACGAGCTGGGCGGACACATAGCTCCGGTTGTACTCAACCGCTCCCCCTACAGTGAACCGGTGATCCGGCGGCGCAGCCGGCGCATTTGGCGGGCCAAAGACCAGCGCAGCCCTTGCCGTCGCCCATCGGCAGGCGTCAGACGTACTTCAGCCTGGCGGATGGAGCGGACAAGCGTCCTCGGCGGCGAGACCAGTTTGCCATCGCGCAGCTGCTTGTCGCTGTCCAAAACCATGAACAAATGGGCAGAGCCGCCTGCCAGTGACTGATTGATCTGTGACTCTTTGTGTTCGTAATGGGGTCTCCCGCCGGGTAGATGGCTGTAATCATGGTTTTGGTGGATGATCATGATCGAAGGTGTGCCATCAATCACTGGCCAGCCTTGCTGTTTGGCCTGGTAGATCATCCAGTTATCCCAACCGGCCCGGCCGATAGTAAAATCGGGCATATCCGCGAAAAGCTCGCTGGGAAAAATGAAATAATCGCTGCCTGCCGGAGCATGGAGCTGGCCTTTTTGAGATACCACCTCATGTAAGCGTCGCTCCCAATCTCCCGAGAAATCGAATAATGTATTCAATCTCCAGGTCCCAGCGCTGGCCAATTAGCAGAAACTGGCGAGTCAGTTTGGCGACCTGCGCCGCGCTTGAGACCAGGTCGGGCAATAGGAGAATATCTGCATTGACATAGACAAGGATTGGGCTGCTGCTCTCCCGGCGAGCCAGCTCAAAAATCGAGCTGACCAGTGGGGTTCCCTGCTCGCTGCGCTGCACATCCTTGAGCTGACGGACGCCATACTCAGCAGCAACCTCAGCCATCCCGGGCTCATCGCCTACCAGGTATACTTCGACTTCTGACCCAAGGTGCAGCCAGGATTGAATCGCATTGCGCTGGATAATATCAATATGGGGATTGGTAAACGGCTTTGGAGCCGAAAAGATAGTCAGGGCAGGCATGATCGAGTTGGAAAGGTTGCAGGGATTGATGTTACGGATCTCGTTTTTTCTCACCCGCAGGATTGTTCTCGCCCGCTGGGTTGTTCTCGCCCGCTGGGTTGTTCCCACCCGCACGGTTGTACTCAACCGCACGGTTGTACTCAACCGCACGGTTGTACTCAACCGCACGGTTGTACTCAACCGCACGCCAGGCCTTGTGCGGGTAGAGGCGGGTGACCAGGCTGCGTTTCAGCAGGGCTGCCCGACGTTTGCGCTTGACGCCCTTCTCAGGAATGATCACCCCAGGCAAATCGGAGTCAGGCAGAGCCGACACGCCCAGGCGCGCTTGGGCCAGAACTGTGATATATAAGGGAATAATTTCGGAACGCGGTTGCCCATGAACCTGGCGAGCTATGATTTGAAAACCCGCTTGCTGGAGCATCTGATCCAAGGTATGTGGGCTGTAGGAAACCAGGTGAGCGATCTCAAAACAATCATGGCCGTACAAGTTGGGCGTTTCAAGCAGCAACCAGCCAGAAGGAGCAAGCCATTCCTGGCGCAGTGCAGCCAGGTAAGTTTTTGGATTCGGAATATGTTCGATGACATGCGCCAGGCTGATCAGGTCAAAACCGGCAGGGTTTGCCGGCAAGTCGCTCGGCGAGGGTAAGCTGGCACGCAGCTCGCCAAGCGAGGCGACCACGGTCAGCCCTCGCCCCTGAGCATAGCTGCGATAAGCGCTGCCGGGTTCGAACTCCAACCACTTCGCAGGAATATGCCTGCCGTAAACGCTCCAGGAGCCGCCCGGCTGAGCTGCCGATATCCAAGTGCGCTCTAATTTCCGGGATTGTTTTCTGCGCAAAAGCCAGCAAGCTATCAGCGCGGCCAGTTTGGACTGCCAGGTCCTTGGGGCTTGGCTCCTGGCTGCCCTGGTACACCTGGCGGTATTCTTCCTCGTAGAAGGCTTCCAGATCTTGGTCGGACATGCGCGGCGACTGGTACACCAGCCCGCACTCCAGGCAAGCGCGGTTGCTAACCAACACCTGGCGAAAGCTGCGCTGGTCAAAAAGGATGCTGCGTGTGCTTGCGCATAATGGACAGTTGATTGTCATATTAAGGGCGTCCTAGTGTGCATGCTATGCGCCCATTTCCGGCTGATTTAGTTATCATAACTGCGTTCGGTAGGCGCCAACAGATCGCCGAGCAAGGCGCTGCCCATCCATATGGTAGCATGGCGCACTTCCGGGAACTGCTGGGCTGTGGCCCAGATCATTGCGCGTGCTCGCGCGCTTTCGCAATAAGTTTTCGGACGGTTAAGCTTACCGCCTAAAAATATTTGGGGGCTCTTTTTCCCTTCTATATATTCGACTCGACGTACTTTTAGCTTCGAATTGGCCAGTGGGTTATACAGCCCGCCCGAATTTTTGGGCGTGGCAAATAAGCTCTTAAGCGCAGTAGCAATATCTTTTTTTGTATCGCCGCTGCGTTTCCCCACGTAAACAGGGCTCAGGCTGTCCCCGCATCCTACCGGCCCCCCTGTACCCAGGTGGATCAAATACTTATAGATTGGACCGCCGGGTGCAGTGGCGGACACTTGGGGAGCGGATACTCCGACCCGGTTGAGTACAACCGTGTGGTTGTACTCAACCGCACGCGTGTACCCCCGTCCTGGGATAGCAGCGCTGATTACAAGCATCAATGCCAGCAAGGGCATCATCCATACAGGCTTGGTCTTAATCATTTTTCCTTCTCCTGAGGTAGCTCGATTCGCTTATCTACCTGGCGATAATCTTTAGCCTTGATCTGAGCGTTTATTTCAGCCAGCTCAGGCTCGCGTTCGACGAGATTTAAAACCTCTAGCCAGGAAAAATCCTGGCGGTTGGGGAAATGGGCAAAAATCTGGCGGACCAGCTCCAGGTCTTCCACGGTATCTACGGTCCAACGAAGTGCGCCATAGTCAGCTTCGTTGTTTACATGGACGATACGGAAGCGTTCCGGCTGCTCATAAAAAAATGGCATGACATGCTCTCGTTGGTGAGGCGCAGTGGCTTCACGCCAAGCCAATTCCAATCCGGCGAAGCTGCAAACCTCGGTATCCAAACCAATTGGATAAGTCCGGCCCCAGGGGAGTGGGAGCCGGTTGGCGGCAAAATCGGTGTTTTCTTCTTGAAGGAATTCGCCCACTGTCTTATCCACCACTTCAGGATCAATTAAAGGGCAGTCAGAAGTAATCCGCACGATTACCTCAGCTTGAAAAAACCGAGCCGCCTGGTAATAGCGGTCAAGTACATCATATAGATTGCCACGGTAACATGGATATCCGCTTTCCTTGCAGAATATCTCGATTGCATCATCTGCCGGATCAGTCGTTGTTGCCACCACGACCAGGCTAACTGTCTTAGCCAGCCGGGTGCGTTCTACGACATGAGCCAGCATCGGCTGGCCGGCGATGTCCAGAAGGACTTTGCCGGGAAGCCGAGACGAACTCATCCGCGCTTGAATAATTGCCACAATTTTCATAATTTTATCGGTTCACGTTTGTACTCAACGCACGGTTGTACTCAACCGCAATGCGATTTGGTAGGCTTTGAATAATTCTGGAAAATTTTTATTCCAATTGGCGCGTTGTTCCGCCAGGCGGCGAGCGGCGCGTCTCATTTCTTTGGCAGCTGCAGCGGCATTCTTGCGTTGATCGCAAGCCCGGATAATAGCCTTACTCAGCGCTTCAGGATCGCCGTCGGCAAACAACCACCCCTGGACGCCATCCTCGATCCATTCGCGATTGCCGGGGATATCTGAGACCAGGGCCGGCGTGGCGCAAGCCAACGCTTCGAGCAGTGAAATCGATGTGCCATCGCTGTGCGACGCGCTGACATACAAATCGGCAGCCCGGTAATAAGCGGGTAAGTTTTCCTGGCCTACCACCCCTGGAAAAACAACCCTATCGCTAACGCCGCCCTCCTCCAGAATTTGGCGAAGGCTGCCAGCTTGCGAACCGCTGCCGAGCAGGATTAAACGCAGCTCTGGACGCTGCCCCGCAGCGAGAACGAAGGCCCTGGCGATCACCTCGACGCCGTAGATAGGTTCCCAGCCGCGGTTGGAGAGCAACACAAAAGGATTGCCTTGATCCTTTCCCCACAGAGTAGGGGCGCCCTCTTCGCTGGTAAGGGGGTCAGGTTGCGGGCTAAAGCGGGTCAGGTCGATGCCCCATGGAAAAGTTACAATATTCTCATCTGGCATGCCATAGGAAATCGCCAGGCGGCGGATGGTCTGACAATCTCCTACTAAGGCGGCGCTGTGAGCCAGCGTGAAGCGGATAGCCTGGCGAACTACGGCGCTGCGCGGGGCTTCGTACAGCAAATCATATCCCCAAGACATACTCAATAACGGTTGAAACTTACATTGCGCTGCCAGGTAGGCGCAAAGGTGCAGCGGCCCTGCCTGGATCAGATCGGGCTGAAATTCATCGATGACTCTTTTCAGTGCTGCAATCAGCCGGGATTGTTGCCCAGTCAGTGGCAGGCAGTTCCCCCCCAGCCACGGTTGTACCCAACCGCTCGGTTGTACCCAACCGCCATGTCAACGCCGAGATACCCTCCGGCAAATCTTCGCCGGCTCCATTTCCACGATATTCCAGGCGTAAGAAGGCCACCTGGTGATCCGTCTGCGCCAGGGCCGCAAGGAAACGCTGGTCGTGTACGGTGTGATCGCGAGAAAAGTATAAGATTCTCGCCACTATGCTCCTAAATCAGTCCAGCACAGCTCTTTCCCGAAGGGGATGTCATGCAAGGCTTTCGTACCCAGGACGGACGGGATCTCGAATGGCAAAATGGCGCCAGGCGTGGCCGGGCGGAGGACATCGATCATCTCACGCGTAAAGACTTCACCCACGCGAATGTCACGGGCGGCGCGCAGGCAGCGGCGTTGGACGACCGAGGTCTGTCTTTCATTGTCGGCAATTTGCTTATCCGCATTTCCAAGCGCATGTTCCAATTCGCGAGTGCGGTCTACCATCTCTCGCCAGGTTAGCGGCGTCATCGAAAATGGATGGTCGGGACCTACCCGAGTGATATCATCCGTGAAATGCTTTTCAATGACCCGTCCACCCAGTGCAACTGCGCCAAGAACCGTTGCATGCCCTGGAGTATGATCGGATAACCCCAGGATCAGGTCTGGAAATAATATCTGGTAAGTATTCAAAACGCGTAGGTGGATGTGTTTAAAATTTTCCAGGCTGCCAGTGTAGTTGGTGTTGCATTGCAGTAGGATCAGTTGTTGATTAATCGCCAGGATAGCATGCACGGCGCGCTGTACCTCGCCAATATCCGCAGCCCCGCTGGAAAGAATGGTCGGTTTTCCCTTGCTGGCGATATGTTTGAGCATTTCCAACCAGGTAATATCACCGGAGCCGATTTTGTGGGCTGGGACGTAGGGGTCGAGCATATCGACAGCCTGGAAATCGTAAGGCGATGAAAAATAATCGATGCCAACTCTGTCGCATTCCTCTTTCAAGAGCGGTGTCCATTCGAAGGGCAGAGAGGCATCCGCGTAAACCTCAAAAACCGATTTTTTCCAGCTTGATTGGTGAGATAGCTGCCCACCAAGCGACTTGAAACCATAATCTGAGACGATCTGCGCAGCTCGAAAATTTTGAAACTTAGCAGCATCTGCCCCGGCTTGTTTAGCAAGATGGATTAACATCTTGGCGCGCTCAAGGTCGCCATCGTGGTTGGCGGAAATATCCGCAATGAAATAGGTTGGTTGATTTGCACCGATTAGATGAGAACCAATTTGCATGTCCATGATCATCTCCGTTACTGTATTCGGGCGGACACCCAGTAGGGATACCTCATGGTCCGCCTGGCGTGCGTAGTCCGCCTAGCCTGAACCCTGCATACCCAATTGCCGGATATACTCAGGATATCCCTCCTGGTAGAGCTGGTAAAAATGCTCCAGGCCAGCGCTGGTAGTAGGAGCACCCCATGCGGAGCCCGCCAGGGGAGAATTGAGAGCTTGGGCTAGCTTGTCTGTACGCAAGGTTAAATTAGGAGAACGAGCGGCTTTCAGGCCTCCCTGAGCCACGCAGGTTGGTTGGATCAGGGTTTCATCCAGGCCAAAGAGTTGGGCGATCCGTACTCCAAAGTCATATTTGCTCAGGCATTCGCTGCTAACGGTATGATAAAGCCCGCTTAACCCAAATTCAAGCATATCCAGGAAAACATGGGCCAGGTGGTTTGCCAACAGCGGGCAGAAAATCACATCCGTGAAGCCCATCACCTTTTCTCCAGCCAGTAAATTGTACAGAAAAAACTCGCTCAAGCTGCGCTTCCCGGTCAGGCTGTAACCGAACAAGTTAACACGGGCGACGATTGCTTCGGGATTTGCACCCAACACCGCCCCTTCGGCATCCAGCTTGGTCCGGGAATACTCACCCGTCGGATTGGGCAGGTCGGTCTCGGTGTAGTTGCCCTTCAGTCCATCGAAGACAGCATCGGTGGAAACGTGCAGCAGACGCGCTCCGCCCCTGGCGACATGCTGCGCCAGCAAATAAGGTACTTCTGTATTGATTTTTCGCGCCTTGGCCGGGTCAGCCTCGCACGCATCAAGATTTGCCAGTGCTGCGCAGTGGATCACCCAATCGGGTTGGATTTCATCCAGCAAGCGCTCCACTGTTCCCGGAACAACCAGGTCTCCTTGCACCACAACCAGGCGGTTTTCAGAACCGGCTGAGCTCAGTAGGGGCACCCCATTGCGCACCGCCGCTGGGTTTAGCCGGTGGTCGTTAACCAGCCCGAAGACCGTGTGTTCCCGGCTTGCCTCCAGGGCCAGGTTGATTCCCAACAACCCGCTGGCCCCGGTGACGAGGATACGTTTTGGTTCTTTCCGGTGTGCGCTTTCGCTCCCATACGGATAACCCTGGCTTTGCGCCATCCACGTCCCTCCTCTATAAAGTTTTTAATTTTTCGATCTCTCAGGTGCACACCTGTAGGTACACACCTGCAGGTACACACCCTATTCAAACGGGGCGATCAGGTCGAGAATGTCCTCATCAGAAAGCCATTCCTGGTTAGTCTCGCTGCTGTAGCGAAAGCCATCCGGGAGTGGATTGCCATCATAGTGAAGGTCGCGCTGCCATAGGGTTTCAGCAGGCGCCACCACGAACATATCTGCCAGTTCAAGAGTTTGGCGCGCTTCATCCTCGTGGATCAGCACTTCGTGAAGCTTTTCACCTGGGCGAATACCGATCACCTCGATTTCTGCCTGAGGCGCGATAACTCTAGCCAGGTCCGCAATGCGGGTGCTGGGGATTTTTGGTACAAAAACCTCGCCGCCGCGCATTTGCTCGGTGCAGCGGATAACAAAACGCACGCCCTGATCCAGGGTCAGCCAAAAACGAGTCATCCGTGGGTCGGTGATGGTTACTTTGCCATTGTGTCGCTGCTGCAGAAAGATCGGGATGACGCTGCCCCGGCTGCCAACAACATTGCCATACCGGACGCAGCTAAACCGGGTGGCAGTTCCGGCTGCGTAGGAGTTGCTCTGCACAAACAGTTTTTCGGCAGCTAGCTTGGTCGCGCCATACAGGTTGACCGGGTTGACAGCTTTATCCGTGCTAAGCGCCAGGACTTTTTTAACGCCAGCATCCAGCGCAGCTTCGATCACATTGCTGCTGCCCAAGATATTGGTTTTGATCGCTTCCATCGGATTGTATTCACAAGCAGGCACTTGTTTAAGGGCGGCAGCATGGATAACGATATCGACGCCATGCATGGCCCGGTAAAGGCGCTGCTGATCACGCACATCGCCGATAAAATAGCGCAGGTTGGGGTGCTCAAAACCGCTTACGCGCATCTCGTGCTGCTTGAGCTCATCGCGGCTGAAGACGATCAGCTTGGCTGGATGGTATTCGGCAAGCATGATTTCGACGAATTTTTTTCCGAAGGAACCGGTCCCACCGGTTACCAGGACAATTTTATCTTTCCAATCCATATTTACTCCGCTTTTCTAATCACAATCAATGGATACTGCCCATTTTCTCCATAATAATGCGGGCTGCGTTCTTCCAGGCGAAACAACAAGCGCAGCCAGTAACGCCCGCCAAGCCACGAAAATATGACTGCCCGCATAAATCGCACGCTGGCGCTGCGCCAAACCAGGATCTCCAGCGGTATTCGCCCACCCACTTCATTCTTCATCCAGGCAACATCATGGCGGCTGGTGAAAGTGCCCTTGCGATCCGGGAGGCTGCCCTGAGTTTCACCAGCCGCAGGCTGTTGATTGGCGCGACCCGCCTTTCCGGCTGGGCGAGGCGAAGTTTGGTCAGGCGCGGGCTTTGGCGCGCGTCTCACGGCTGTACTCAGCCGCACGACTGAACTCAGCCGGTGGGTCAAGCTGCGCAAGCGGTTGCTCAATCGCACTAACGGCTCAAAAGAGGCCATCAAGGGTGAAGCAGGCCAGCCGTTCACGACAACCGCATTTCTTCCAGGCGCCAACAGCCGATGCAGCCCAAGGTATGCCTGTAAATGTTCGTCCTCGGGCAGGTGGTGAATGGTGTGCAGGGATACGACTCCATCGAACGCAGCCTCTTTGAAGGGCAGATTGGCAATGTCGGCTACCACAAATAAGCCATGCTCGCCCTCCGGATAAATGGCTTGCAAGCGCTTGCGTGCTTCGATAAGCGCAGTGATAGAAATATCGGCGCAAACCCGATATTGGTAATTCCGCGAATATTCCACATATTCCGGGTATTGGATCGGTCCCGAGCCTGCATCGAGCAAAAATCGACCGCTGAGTTGGGGTGGAGCGGTGTGCCCGTCCAGGTGGCGGCTGACGCGGAGATGACAGCGGTGAATATACTCACGCGCGACTGGCCGCAGATCTTCATAACGGGCATTTTGATATAAATCGTCACCCACCCGCGACCAACCCACCTGGTCATAAAATTGGCGTACTTCTTGTTTTATATCTGCAGTCATAATTGATTAATCCATTCGCACGGGTTAGGGCAGAAGGACTATGTGTCCGCCCGACCTATGTCCTCGCCCGACTTATTTGTCCGCCCACCGCTGCCGGTCAAGCAGGCAAACGCGTCGCCAAAGACAGCCTGTCCTTCCTGTGAAAGAACCCTTTCAATGGGCCATTCTCCCAATTCATCCGTAAAGTAGAGCATGTGCCAGGGAAATGGCAGAGGGTAATCGAAGAAAAACCGGTAAGCGTACTGCCAGGCCAGCTCCACTTGTTGGCGAGGCAGACGAGTTTGCCGCTCGGCGCTTACAGCCTGCAAGTTCGCATTGATCAGCTCGAAATACTCCTCCCAATTTTCGGGATCCAAGGTAAATCCTTTACCGCGATAATGCGTATGGCCAGATACGACAGTCGGCACGCCGCTCATTGCCATTTCCATGCCTACAGTAGTCGTATAAACCAGGCCCAGGTCAGCGATTTCAATCAAATCATACGTATTAATCGGATCGCCTGCAGCCACCAGGCGAATATTCTCCGGAAGAACTGGCATAACTTGCTGAATGACATCGGCAACAGAAGGCCCTTTGGTATAACGTTCGCCGGGATGGATGCGCACAACCAACTGAGTGTTCGGACGTTGGGCAAAATTACGCAGCGTCCGCTGCAGCCATTCGGTCATGTCCTGGCTGTAAACCTGGCGATTAAGGGTCAGGCTATCGCCAATAACATTTGCTGCCAATACCGCCACAGGCCGCTTGTCCAGGTTAAGTGCCTGGCGCGCTTGTTCGCCACCCTGCGAGGCCTGTCCTTGCCAGCGGCGCGTAAAATTCTCCCACAAGCTGGCATTCTGGCGGCTGGCGTAAAGTGAGCGGATTTGTTCTGTTTCGCTATCCGTGAGAGCTATATCCTTCCATCGCGACCAAAGCTCACCGGTGTGCTGCAGCATGACTTCATCGTCCTGCGCCAGCCAGATCCGTCCGCGCTGCTCGCCAAATTCATAAGTGACGACCGGGATATTCAACGACCGGGCAGCCTGGTAGATCGCACCCATTTCCAGGATGCTGCCGTTCGGGGTTAGCACCACATCTGGACGCTGGGCTTGCAGCCAGCTCAAGGCGGATGCAGCAGCCTGGGTGTTGCGTTCAAGTCGTAAACGATACAGGTCGCTGTCAGGATTAACATTCTCGACCTGCAAGGTATATTGAACGTCTCGAATAGACACCTGCTGGATTGCTTGCGCCAGCGAATCGGGCAGTCCGGATTTAGCAGGTTTCATGTCGAGCAGCGAAATCGGGTGGATCAAGTTTTCTGCCGGCGCCAGGATGCTGCGCGCGTAAGCGTTCTGCCGGCGAAGATCAAAGCGGCTCATTGGCGTCCGCCAATTATTCAATGGCAAGTAAGCCAGGGTCACCACATGGCCCTGGCCGGCCAGGGCCAGGCCGAGCAACGTCGAATGCTCCACCCAATAACGCAAGGTGGTGAACATGAATATTTTACGTCCACCGAATTCTTTTTGTGCCCTCTGGGCTGCTTGCGCTGCGGCGATCCACTCCGGTAAATATTTCTTGGTTCGCTGCAGCGAGAAACTCTTGCTGAGCGGTTTTCCCTGCTGGCGCACCTGCCAGTAGAGCTCCGCCGTAAAGGGTAGCTCCCCAAGCACCTGCTTGATCATCGCTTTTGGTCGAGTACGTGTAGATTTAGGCATAGTTCATTGGTGACGCATATTCGGGCATATGTTGGGGCGCACCGATGGATGCGCCTTCGGATCCCAGCAAAAATTTCCTCCGGGCTATTTCCAAACCGTGCTGAGCCCAGGCGTTTTCAGGATTGACCAACGCGGCTGCCAGGTACAGCTTATATGCACGCTGCCAGTCAGCCTGTTTCGCGGACTCGCCTGCAGACTTATATAATCTACGGGCGAAAGAACGCCATTCGGCGCCGCCATCCGCCTCGGTGGGTAGGCCATTCATCCGGTTGAGTTCGATAGATTGCTGGATCGAGGCCAGCATGCCATCTAAGTCCCCCTCGCCCCATGCAGCCTGGGCATCCGCGTGGAGGGCTTCTACCCGCCCAGAGATATTTTGCTGAATAGTCTGCGCATCCGGGATATTTACTGCAATTTCGCACCCGGTTTGCGCGCCAGGGCTTCCGGTTGCGTCGTCCAATCGTACTTGAAGGGTATAATCTCCTGCCGCTAGATCGGCCGGCAGCGACACATGTTGCCGGAACTGCTCACCGAGCTGCCACTCGCTGGCCGGATACCATCCATAACCTAATGGTCCTGTCCACTGGTAGACTTGAACGCCTTTCGAATCCAGCAGGTTAATCTCAAGATTCCAATCATCCGCTTGGGGTGTGTTGGCAATCCAGAACGTATCCAGTCCATGAAGGGGTAATCCTACCTGTCCGCCCGCACCAACATCAATCGTGGTTGATGAGTTAGTCGCTAACTGAACCAGAAACAGACCCTTGGCAAGCTCGCATAACTTGGCATCCGCTGAAACCGCGCCTGTTTCGACCAATAAATCCTTGCGCACAAACGTGCCATGCACCAGGCCATTCTCATCGGTTCCTTTTTCTACCGCTATATAACCGTCTTGGAAAGCTTGAAAAGTCGTCAAATCTGTACGCCGCGTCCAAATCCCATAAGTCATCACAATGTCCGGGCGCCGTTCCTGAAATACATATTGTTTGAGCAAGTTGCCTTCGCGAATGCGCGCCATTTGATAATCTCCCAGGCCAGCCAGGTCCAGGATGCGCTTATTTTGCAAATAGCTGGTGGCGCCGATGTCTGGGAACATATACAGCGGCTCACTCAAGCCGAGCTGGTCGGCTATATCCGCCAATTCAGCGTATTTCTGGTCGACCTCACCCATCGTCCAATACATTCTGCCATCCAGACAGCGCGTTTCGGCGAGCACGGTATAACCACAGGCCAGTTGGCGTTGGGTTAAGCGCAAGTTCGCCCAGGCATAATAAGCCACCCCGAAGCCAAAAAAGACAGCTAGGAGAATTGCCCCCACCTGGACAAGGCGCTGCTGCGTGTGCGCATCTACAGCGTCACCTTTTGAATAAAAAATCCATGTCCATAATTGGTCAGCCGCCAGGACCAGCAAAGCCGCCGCCAAAGGCAGGAATGGATAAAGGAAACGATAATTTATCATCCAATCCGGGGTATACAACGGCAGAGCTAAAGCAGCCAGGGCGAAGATGGGATAAACGCGCTGCGCCCCTTTTAGACTGACCAGTCCGCCAAATACCAGGGCTGGGATCATCCATATCCCTCCAAATGTGCGGAAAAAGCCACGCAGATATACCCACCCCGCAGGTTCAAACCAGACCCGACCAAGATCCAGGCGATACCAGCCTGCTTTGGCATAGATCGGGTTTGGCCACCATGCAGCAAAATACCAGTAATGCCAGGCTTTGAACAAACCGTAACCCAAAATAAGCACACCCAACCAGGCAGCGACCCGAATAATTTGGGTTTGCCGGGTGTCTTTGGCTTTCCAGTTGAGGATTAACTGAAGAATTTTATAACTTAAGCCGGCCAATACGTAAAGCAAGCCCTCTGGTCGAGTCATTCCAACCAGGATCAGGGTCAAGGCAGAACCAAGCGGAACTCGTCCGGTCGGATGGATTTCTTCGTTAATCAGAAAATAGATTGAAAGCAAAATCAAAAAAGCATACAGGCTGTTTTCCAAACCGGATGTTGACCAGAAGGAGAAAGTCAATGAGATCGGCAGGAGAACCAAACCGGCCAGCAGCCAGGACTGAACGACAAACTTTCGCAGGGACAGGAAAAGGATTGTGACAATACCCAGGCTAAAAACCAATCCCAAGAGCTTGCTGACGAGCACGGTGTCAAACCCAAGCTTGCTCCCGGCCGCCAGGAAGATTACCCACAGCAAGTTAGAATAGCCTTCGACACGCGGCGCGCCAGGAAATAAAGCGCCTAGACCATGCCCTGCTGCGAAGTGGCGCGCATAGGAAAATGAAATCGCGGCGTCATCGATGGTAAAGGACCAGTGCAATCCAAAACCGATGCCCGTGATGAGGAGAAGCCCCAGTAATATAAGAAGTTCGCGCTTAGACAGGCGCAGTTCGTGGTTCACGCGATTAAATCTCACGGTCCATCGCCTTAATCTGCCAATCCAGGCGGGGACGCACCGGACCCTGGCGTGGTTCTGGCCAGTGCATGCCAGGAGCGCCGGTTCCATCGACGTTGAATGTCAATGCCTGTTCATCCTGAAAATAGCGCCGTACGCGGAATGTGCTCGCGTTAATTCCCAGGACATAGCGTCCTTCATTCAAATAATCTGCCTCAATCCGACAGCGGCTGGTGTAGCGACCAGCCGGGCGAGTGCGAAAGTGCTCATACAGATCAGGATTGTCTGTGTCAAACGCAGTAAAAACCATTTCACCGCGCGTGGTCATCAAGTACAGACCCAGGCGGAGACCGCTGACCGGAGCATCCAATTGATACTCGATTTCTATTTCAAAGGGTTCAGTCGAGCGCACAGTATCAACTACACGGTCCTGACCGCCGTCCCGTCCTGCTGTCTTGACCCGTAATCCCAGCGGCTTGAATGGGGCAGCGTCTGCGGGGACTTCATCGGCATGCCAGAATCGCTCACCCACCTGTGAAAAGCCTGAGGATAAATAATAGTCGACTGCAGCGGGGGTCGGGGCGCGCAGCACCAGTCCGCCTTTCTCCAAAACAATTGTCTCTTCGGTGAGACGTTGAATTGCCGACATATTATGGCTAACGAATAAAACTGTCCGGCCTGTTTGGGCAACATCGCTCATCTTTCCCATGCATTTACGCTGGAACTCAGCGTCGCCCACTGCCAGCACTTCGTCAACCACGAGGATCTCAGGCTCCATATGGGCAGCGACTGCAAACGCCAGGCGCAGGTACATTCCGCTTGAATAACGTTTAACCGGGGTATCGATAAATTTTTCAACCTCGGAAAACGCCACAATTTCATCGAATTTACGCTCAATCTCGCTGCGCTTCATTCCGAGAATTGCACCGTTCAGAAAGATGTTCTCGCGCCCGGTCAGCTCGGGATGAAAACCAGTACCTACCTCGAGAAGCGAGCCCACTCGACCGC
The DNA here is from genome assembly GCA_963770655.1 of uncultured Chloroflexia bacterium. Taxonomy (GTDB): domain Bacteria; phylum Chloroflexota; class Anaerolineae; order Anaerolineales; family UBA4823; genus CAZAGA01. The sequence goes on from CAVYQO010000007.1 coordinate 115,877, forward strand.
GAATTTCTGCATTGCCTTCGCTTGGCTCGGTAATCCGTGAAAGGATTTTCAGCAATGTGCTTTTGCCCGCACCATTGCGTCCAATCACCCCCAAAACCTGTCCTTTCCTGACCTCGAAGGATATCCCCCGCAGCGCCCAGATCATATTAGCAGGCTGCGCAGCCTGGTCCACCTCGGCCAACACAGCCGCGGACGGCCGCCTGGTGGGTTTTAGTTTGGCAGCGGTCTGCGCCAGGCTATCCCGTAAGGTACGGTACCTTTCGGGCGCCAGCCCGATTTTATACTGCTTACCCAGGTTCTCTACCCGGATGGCATAGTTGGAAGACGCTTCAGTCATCATCAAATCTCATCCGCAAAGGTACGTTCCATGCGCCGGAAGTAATATAAACCGCCGATCAATGCCGCAATAGAGATTGTCACTGACAGGGAAAACAAACCGATCGATCCGATCGCGCTGCCCTGGGTGCCCAATAAGGCCCACCGAAAACCTTCCACCACCCCGGTCATCGGGTTGAGCGAGATCAGAAATTGCCACTTTTCTGAAAAAATTTGGGTTGGATAACCCACAGGCGTAATGAAAAGCCAAAATTGGGTCAGGAAAGGCAAAATATAGTTTACATCCCGGTAAATAACATTGAGCGCTGAAAGCCACAAGCCAACCGCCAGTGAGGTAGTTATTGCTAAAAGCAAAAAGAGCGGCAGGGTCAACCAGCGCCACGAAATATAAATATGGTAATCGCTGTTCGGGGCAAAATTATAGTACAGCATGATGACGATCAAGACCAGGAAAGAAATGCCAAAATCGACCAGACCGCTTAGGACCGAGGCCATCGGGATTACCAGCCGAGGAAAATAGATCTTGGTGATCATCGTCCGGTTTTGCACCAGCGACCGGCCGGCATCGCCGATGGCTTTGGTAAAAAGACCCCAGGGCAGTAAGCCCGCAAAGGCGAAAATCGGGTAAGGGATACCCCCAGTGGGGACTTTGGCAAGCGTGCCAAAAATAAAATTGAACACCACCATGGTCAGAACCGGCTGCAGAATTGCCCATAATATTCCCAAGGCGGTTTGTTTATAGCGAACTTTGACATCGCGCCAGATCAGGAAATAGACTAACTCACGGTAGCGCCACAGATCTCTCAGGTTAAGCGCTGACCACCCTTTGACGGGGCGAATTAAGGTAACTTCTTCTGGTGGAATCGGGCTGAGGGCGCTCTGTGTCATGAGCTGCTCTTTCCCGACGAATCGTTTTTCTCCAGGTACCATTCGATCGTCCGGCGCAGTCCTTCTTCAAATGGCATTTGGGCGCGAAAGCCAAAAAATTCAGCCGCGCGGCTGACATCCAGCGCCCGCCGCGGCTGGCCATTTGGCTTTTCAGTGTCCCAAACCAGCTCGCCAGAAAATCCGGTCAGGCGCGCAATCATACCCGCCAGGTCTTTGATGCTGATCTCGTTTCCAGAACCCAGGTTTACCGGTTCACTGCGGTTATACCGCTCAGCCGCCAGGGAAATCCCCTCAGCGGCATCCTCAACATACAAGAACTCACGGGTGGGCGACCCATCTCCCCACAAGGTCACCTGCCGGTCGCCGCGCCGTTTTGCTTCCAGGCATTTTCGAATCAAAGCGGGAATAACATGCGAAGTCTCCAGGTTAAAGTTATCCCGGGGGCCATACAGGTTAACCGGAAGCAGGTAGATCGCATTATAGTCATATTGCTCCCGGTAGGCCTGCGCTTGCACCAACAGCATCTTTTTGGCTAAACCGTATGGCGCATTGGTCTCCTCGGGATAGCCATCCCAAAGGTTTTCTTCCCGAAATGGCAGCGGGGTGAGCTTGGGGTAGGCGCAGATGGTGCCAATGGCGACAAATTTCTCGACGCCTTGCCGCCAGGCCTCGTGAATGAGCTGGACGCCCATCATCAAGTTGATATAGAAAAAATCTGCCGGGCGGGCGCGGTTAGCGCCAATCCCCCCTGCCAGGGCAGCCAGATGGATGATCATCTCCGGCTGGGCTTCGTCCAGCATGCGCTGAATATCCTCAAGCTTTACCAGGTCATATTTTTCGATGAATGGCACAAAGACCTGGGCGCCGCGCTGGCGCAGCTTTTCGACCAAAAAGGAACCCAGAAATCCGGCGCCGCCAGTGACAGTCACGCGCCGGTTGCCCCAAAAATTGGCGTTTTCAGATGGATTATTCGGATTTTGGTGGATTTGATTCATGGCGGTCCATTCAGTTTTCTGTCTGCAGATAGGTTTCAATGATTGAAGATCGATGATTAACCCGGCAGGTGAAGATGCACCTTCGTGCCGCGTACTTCCAGCACAGGTTGCGCATTTACAATCGGGAGCACCTCGCGGTTGGCGGCGACTGGGCGGTTAGGCGCAATTGCGATGCTTTGTTCCAGACAAGTCAAGCGGCAAATATCTGCAATGTCGCTTTCACCCTCGATGCACACGCTATCATAACCGGCTTGCTTCACCTGCACCAATAACTCACGCACCCTCTGCCGAGTTCGCCGGTATAGGCTTAAGGATGATTCAAGATAATTCACGGTTAAGCGCGCCCGTAGCGCAATCCCCTCCGGGGTAATGATGTAGCGCAATTTGCGACGCTGGGCGCGCTTGACTTTTACATAACCCTTCGATACCAGGCGTTTAATATATAGATTTACCATACCCACCGAAACGTCCAACCGGTCGGCCAGGATCGCCTGGGTAATATCCGGATCAGACTCGATTTGTTCGAGCAGCGGAACGAGTTGATCAAAGTGGGTGATTGAATCTGTTTCGTTAAAAGTTTCCATAAGCAAACTCAATATTCAAAATTGAATTATAAACCTGTTTCCAGATCGGTCAAGAGGTCGGGCTAGCCAGGTATGCCTGCAGCAGCGTCACTGCATCGATACCTGGGTCCCCTGTCAGGAAGGCAGGATCGATCCGGGGGCGCGCTTTCTCAAAGTTTTCTAAATCGCGCTCGAGTATATCGAGCTGCGTTTCCCCAAAGTAATTTTCAAAAATGCGTTGGTAATCTTTAAGTCGGAAACGGTTCAGATTGCTCCCCGGGTTAAGCCAGGTCTTCCAGACTTTTTCCGAAAAAGTCAGCATTTCAAAGGGATATTTAAAATAATGATCGCGTAAATCAATAAAATGAACCTGACAGCCGCCGGGTTTGGTTAACATGGCCAACGATCGGGTGATCCCATCGACATCATCCAGGTGTTCATAGACTGAGCTGCTCAGAACGATATCGTAGCGAGTCCGGTCAGGTTGTTCTGCGAGCTCCCTGAGATCATTCTCCAACAGAACAATCCTTTCAGGGCGTGGCCGCACCTGTCCATTAACAACTGCCAAATATTCAGGATATTGCTGCAAAAGGGGCCGGTTATAGGTATCATCGGGGGGAGCAAATTTGTCGAGCAAGCTCACGTGAGCCGCCCCCGCCCGCAGCAGCTCGCAGGCAAGCGCAAAATTTCCGCCGTACCCAAAATCTAATATGCTCTGGCTTTGCATGGATCGTCCAAACCGTCCCAAAAACGCCTGATATTGCTTTACTCGCTCGGTAGGTTGGCGAGTTTCAAAGCCTGGCCGGATGATCAGACTGTGGCGGAGCAGGAAATGCGCCAGCCAACGCGGCGTGAAATGTCGAAAAAGCCGTAGAGAAAGATAGCTGAACTTCGCAGTCATTTCGAGCAATCCTCAGGCACGAGCCGCGGCGCCAGGATTTGCACCTTGACTTCTTTGAAGGTCTTAATTGGCTCGTAATAGCATAAGATCGGCTGGGCTACCCACTTAACCCAGGCGTCATTTTCGTCGCCAAAATGGTGTTCCTCGCCTTGAAAAACGACTTTCAAAGGCTCACTGATAATCAGTGCGAACCGCTGCCTGGCCAGGTCCTGGTGAAAACTGGCAAAATAGGCCGCGTCGCTGGATAAGGCCTGATCCATCAGATATTTTTTTTCGTATTCCACGACGAGCGGAATGGCAGGCACCTGGTTGAAAGTGAGCAGCTGGCGTTGGTCGAGGAACAATACCTCTCCCTGGTCAGCAGCGCTGGCCACCTGATCCTGGATATAGGCCAGTGCTTCTCTCGTCTTGGCGGATGGTGGAATGCGCACTGGAGCGGAATCCAGCAGCGCTTGAAATGCGAAAATGAATGCCATCACCAGCCAGATCGCCTGGATCCAGACCGGTTGGAAATCGAGTCGGAAAATCGCTCGATATCCTCCGGCGCGCCAGGCCAGCGCTGAGGCAAACACCAATGTAATCAGGAACATATCCATATTGTGAAGATCGCCGCCCCCGCCTATTTTCACACTGGCAACCAGGCCGACCCCCAGGAAGGCAAGCAATGGCAGCAAAACCGCTGCCCCGCGCAGAAAATCCAGCGGCCATTGGCGCGTCCGCACCAGGTAAACCAGGTACAGTGCCAAGGGGACGCTGGCGATGAGCAAAGCTAAGAGAATGCCAGGGCCGTAAGTTGGATTTGGCAGCAGGCGTTCCCAAAGCAGCGGCTGGCGGCTGATAAACGCCCCCAAGCCGGAAACTGAACCCACGTCAATTCCCGCAGCGCCGCTCTCAGCACCGGCCAGCGGCGCAGACGCCGCGAATTTATTGATGTCGATCCATTTCGGCAGCAGGTAGCCCCCCACTGCCCCGGCCAGAAAAATAGCGATGCTCGAGCCCCACGGATATTTTTTAGTTTTTTCCTGATCGGAGGGATCATCCACTCGGCCAGCGCTTAAATCGGAGAAGAAGAGCATCGCAGCCCAGACTGCCGGGGCGAACATCCAGGTGAACCTTGTGATCTGAGCATAGAAACCGGCGATCATTACCAATGGGATGGCAATCCACAGTGGTCGACGCCAGGCAATTGCCACTAACCAGGCGCTAAGGACGAGCGGGGTATAGATCGGTCCTTGATTGAGAAACAGGAAAGTCCACAAACCGCAAAGGAACCAAACCCAACGGTTCTTTCGAATAGATTGGAATGCAAGCCAACCTAAAACAGCATAGGGAACGGTGCTAACCAGGCCATTCCACAAGCGCATCGCCCAGATGGGGATGCGGGCGAATAAGAACGGCAAACCCCATAAAGACTGCCGGCCAAGATCGAGATAGGCAAAAATGGGCTGCTCCGCCGGATAATTGTAGAAGCGGTGACCAAACAGAACCGAATAATCCCAGATGCGGTTGCCTTCGGACCAGCCGAGTGAAAAAGGATAGGAGCTGACACCCACAAAAGCTTGTAGGAAAACAAACAGACTGGCTGTTACAATCCAAACCGCTGCCAGGTTTGAGGTGCGAATTAGGTGCTCATCCGACCGAGTGGTCAAGAGGCTCACGGTCAGTCCGATACCCACAGTCAGGATCAACCGAGCCCAAAAACCGAGGGCGGCGCTCCACTGCACGTGTTGTAAAAACAATAAGGGCAGCAGAATGACCAGGCTCGCTGCCAGCCAACGAAAAGCAATCCACAGCAATAACGTCAAGCTGCGCGCCCAGCTCCGCACCTGACCCGGATGGCGATACGAGCGAGCACGCAGTTTGAGCACCAGCCGGGTCAGCCGGTCGGTCCAGGCTGGTTTAAAAATGATCCAGGCGATACCAAAAAGGATCGCTGCTAAGAAAAGCTCCAGCAAGACCAGGCCGAACCCAAATCGCGAAATCAGTCTAAACCCATTAAGCAGGCCAAGCTCGCCCAGGTATTCCAGGTAATCTTGACCTGCCAGCCAAAGCGCCGCCAAACCAGCTAATACAAACGCCGCGTTTCCCAGGTAGGTGAGTAATTTACCTCGGTTACTCATGAGTAGATTGAAAGTCAACCTGGTTGATTACGACCCGGTTGAAGATTGTTTCGTAATCATCAACGATATTGTTCAGGTCGAAGCGTTTGGATAGATTGCGGCTATTCTTGCGCATTTGCAAGAGCAGATCCGGGTTGCTCAGCAAGCTCCTCAAGCCGGTCTGCATCCCTTGGGTGTCCATCGGATCGAAAAGATAGCCGTTTTCACCGGGATGAATCAGGTCGATAAAACCGCCCACCCGGCTGGCGATAAGCGCCAAGCCCATCGCCGCTCCTTGGACCCCAGTCAAGGGAAAGCCTTCGGCAAGCGACGGCATGAAAAGGATGTCGCTTTGTGCGTATTGCTCCAGAACTTGTTCCGGGGTTACCCAGCCGGGCAGTTCGAAACGGTCTTGCAAGCCAGCGGCCAAAATTTCTGCTTCGATTTGCGAACGCATCGGGCCATCGCCCAACAAACTGCAGCGCCATGGTAAATCGCGCAGACCGCTCAAAACCCGCACGATCTGCAGCGGATTTTTCTGCGGCATAAAGCGTCCCGCAAATATGATCTGCGCCGGATTCCCTACTCGGATTTCGCCAGGGTCCAGCGCCTGGGTATCAACCCCGTTCGGCAGCACCTGGATATCGACTGGATAGTGTTTAATCGCAAGCTGGCGAGTGAATTCACTCACAGCCACCACCTGGGCGGCGTCTTTCCAGATGGGCGGCGTGAACGGGAAAATCCAGCGAAACCAGCCGTTTGTTTTCTCGGGCACACCACCAGGAACATCGCCTAGATGGGCAGTCAAAATGTACGGCACATGACGGCCAAGGAGCAGAGAGCTCAAATGGGAAAGCATCCAGCCGGCTGGCCCTGTAGGCACAGCAAAGTGAACCTGAATCACATCAGGTTTCCATTGACGCAGTATGCCAATACCGGACAGGATGGCTGAGATAACATATCCGCCCATATCATAAAATGTCGCCACAAAAGCCTTTCGACGCAGCGATGGCGTACGCACAATCTGCACGCCTGAGAGTACTTCCTGCCTGGGAAGGCCTTTCAAATGGGAAGTTAGCACAGTAACTTCGTGGCCGCGTTCGACCAGTTTTTCACAAATATCGCGCGCAGCGCGCCCCCCGCCGCCGCCAACTGGCGGGAATTCATAGGTAAGCACCAATATGCGCATTAATCAAGCCCTTTGGGCGACACGCCACCAGGCGACACGCCACCAGGCGACACGCCACCAGGCGACACGCCACCAGGCGACACGCCAACCAGGCAATACGCCACCCGACTCGCCCTCTGGAGCCCCAAGATCGTCGGCTGGAGCCAGGTTTAGTACCCGCCGGATGGTATAGGTTGGCTTGCTCTGCGATTCATGATAGGTGCGCACCAGCATCTCAGCGATCAGGCCCATCAGGATCGATTGAAAGCCCATGATCATAAACATGGTGCTGATAATAAATAACGGTGATGAAAAGGGAGAAATTTCTAACGTAAAACGCCTGATCAGTAGAAAAAGCAGTGTAAGCAGGCTAAGTAGGATCAAGATTACCCCTGCGCCTCCGAAGAGATAGATCGGTTTGTTGGCAAAGCTGATCAGATATTTGACGGTGAACAAATCCAAGATGACCTTGATCGTGCGATTCAAGCCATATTTCGTCTTCCCAAAGCGACGCGGATGATGCTTCACCGGGACCTCAATGATTTTCGCACCCACCGAATACGCGTACGCAGGGATAAATCGGTGCATCTCACCATAAAGGCGGAAGCCGGTTAAAACTTCGCGGCGATAAGCCTTGAGCGTACAGCCATAATCGTGCAGATGCACACCAGTTACATTCGAGATCAGTGAGTTAGCAAGGCGTGAAGGCAGTGTACGCGTGACGAACGTGTCCTGGCGGTTGATTCGCCAACCGCTGACCACATCATAGCCTTCATTAATCTTTTCCAGCATCATTGGAATATCGCTCGGATCATTTTGGAGATCTGCATCCATCAAGATGATTACATCTCCATTGGCGTTGTCGATCCCGGCGGCAATAGCGGCTGTTTGCCCAAAGTTGCGCCGCAGCACCACCATGACCGTGTGCTCCGGGTCTTCGGCGTGGATTTGCTCGAGAACTTCGACACTACCGTCTGAGCTGCCATCATCGACATATACAACATTCCAGGCCTCGGTCAGCTCAGCCAGCCCTTGTTGAATAGCTTGATGGAGCAGCCGTACGTTTTCGGCTTCATTGTAGACCGGGATAACAATCGATAGGCTCATAATCACCTGCTTACCCTGCGAAAAATCCGCAGGACAGAATTCTCAACACAGGGATCTGTGCGAGGGGAGGACGCCAGTTCATCAAATGCACCCGATTCGAGGAATGATTTCCACTCCGCATCATAACTGCGCCCCAGTAGGATAATGTAATCAGCTTCTTCCCGCCACTGCTCTTTTAGGGCGTCATTCCATAAACCAAATTTTCGCAAAGCAGCGGTGTCGCCGCCGACCCGATAGGTATAGCCATCGTTCAACTGCGCCGGAAAGATCCGCGCTTCAGGAATTGCCAACAGCGGGACCGCCGAAAGGCTTCCTTGCCAATACACCAGGGCGCCTGGAGGAATATATTTAGCCAGGTGTTCACCAGCTTGCTCCATGGCTGCCAGCACATCGCCCTGGCAAGCTTTATCCCCCGCAGCAGTAACCGTGTCCTCAGATCCGGTCAGAATCGGGCTCGGTGTCAGGATGAAGCCCACGGTGATGGCTGCTCCAGCCAGGAACAAACCAAAACTTGCCGGCTTGCGCCCCACCCCCAGGCGATCCGTGAGCCATCTCGACCGGAAAGCAAACCAAACCAGCAGAATGAATAAGATCCCAACCGCGGCTCCTGCTAGAGTGGGAACCAACCAGCGCGATATCTTATAATCAAGGCCCAGGCCATTTTGGAGCAGTCCCCAAAGCGGGACCGCTCCAGCTTGCAGCCTACCGGCGCTGAAGCGCGGGATGGGAAGTTCAATTAACCAGGGGCCGATTACCCTTGAGGCGCCATAGCCGATCCCGCTGAATAATATTGGCAGCGTAATCAATACAAACAATGAATACCATTTCGCCGCTCCAGCTTTCCAGGATTCAAAAACCAGCAAAATTAACAGAATTGTGATTGGGGTGAAAAACTCAAGGTAGCCTGCAAAACAATACACACAATAACTTTTTAATAAAGCTGCCCAGGCATGGGCCAGGAACAGAACGGCAGAAAGGGCAGTTAATAATACCGCGGTGCGGTAGTGAAAAGAATTTTTCCAGTATTTCCGCTGCAAAATGAGAACCCCAAAGACGATTAATGCCAGGATCGGCACGAAGTTAAAGCGAATCCCATCCCAGAGGCTGTCAAGCCGGCCTTGCAGACCAATAGCGGGGTCCCAAATTTCGACCCCTAATTGGTCAATCCGCCATGGATTCAGAAAAGGAGTAATCGATCTAGGGATCCAGATTGCCCAGGTGTGGAGAATCCCAGGCCAGTAGATCAGATGTCCGATGACAACGACCGCCGTGCCCGCCAGGGTTGCCCACAACCCAGCGCGTTTTCCGAACTGCCAGAAAATATATCCAAGCAAGAGCGGTAGGACAGGAGCCAGGTTCACCCGGATCAGGATCAACAAACCGGCTAATACGCCAGCCAGGGCCAGGCGCCAAACCGGGGCCTTTTCATCCAATGCCAAGACCAGGCTCCAGGTCAGAACACACGCAATCAGCACTTGCGAGACAGCCATGCTGTAGCCGTTGGCAAAGGCCGGGCTGATGGCAACGATCCAAACCATGACTGCTGCCCACCACCGCCCACCCAAACGACGTGCGATCAACCATAAACCGAGCAGAATCAGCAAACCCAGGGCAATGGAGAAGTAACGTCCGGTGCGCAATCCACTGCCAAAGATTAATTCAACCCATCCTGGGATGAGATAGGATAAGGGGGTATGTTTGGTCCAAGGGCCATCGACCTGATATGGTATATATTTTCCAGTGACGAAGAGGAAACCTTTTACCAGGTAAAGGCCTTCATCTAAAATAGATATTTGAATGCGGGCGAAATGCAGCGACTGAAAAAGGAAAACAAGCGCACCTGCAAATGCCAACACTTCTGCAGCGCCCGGCAGTGCAGTGAACTTCCTGAAAAAAGAAACAGATGACGACATATAACCGATACAGCCTTGGCTAAAATTCAGCCTGTGAATTATAACCTGTCCCGCTTGTATCCCCGAGCCCAATCCCAGATCGAGTAAAGCGCGCCGCAGGCCAGTCCGAGACCGATCGTTTTGAATGGGTCTGCCACACCCCAAGGGATAGGATAGATTCTGCGCAGATACCAAACCAGCGCCCAAAGAATTACAAAACCAAGCGTCACAGCCGCACGGCGAAAGACTGGATCGGCAGTTCGGCGCTGTTCTACCCAGGCCCATGCAGCCATGCTAATTTGGATGCTGGCGAAAGCGGCGCGGTAACGAGGATTGTCATCCTGGTCGCCTCCACCGCGCAAGGAGGCAATCACGATCCCCAACCAGATAATAACCGTTACCATTCGTGTAAAATTATCAGAATCTTTATTTAGCCAGGCGCGCAAAAGGGCATATCCCAACATGCCTAGCAAAATTGTCCAACCCAAGGCGCGCCACAGCGTGATCCAAGACCATATCGGCGCAGCACTGCTCACAGTGAGCGCAGCTGGAAGGAACGGACGGAGGATGCCATACCCGGCTAAGATCGTCAGATGGCTCCACTCTGGTGTTGTCCGAAAAATCTTTTGCACCCAACCAGAAGCACCCCGACTGAAGTATGCTTGTAAATCAATGGATTTTCCTATCCAATAGCTGAGGATATCGACGGGATTGGTGATCTCAGGCGGCGCAAAGCGACTGATCGAAAACCAGCCGCCGAGCAGCACCACCAAGATGACACCTACCAGGGCGCCCCAGGCCCAGCGGGGGACCTCAACATGCCGGTGAAGCAAATCATCCTTTACTGCCAGGGCAGCCAGAGCTAAGGCTGCCAGAAGCAGGAGGGTATAGGGGGGTGAAAACACCATGGCGAACAACAGCCCGCCGAGCAGCCAGGCAAGCCCGATCCAAGAACGTTCTCGGCGCAGACGCGCCAACCCATAAAAAGCGGCAGCGACCAGGGGAATAGCGATCGCCTCGCGCATCTGCGAGCTGCCCAGGAGTACAGCCTCCGGATACAGAGCAATTCCCCACGCGGCAACTTGCGCCACGCGTCCATTCCACGAACGTCGGGCAAAGGCCCAGGTGAAGATAACGGCCAATGCTGAAAAGGCGGCGGTGATTACAATAATGCTTAAAGGATTTGGTTGGTCAGTGCCCAGGTAGCGATAAATTAACACGCTAGAAAAATACAAACCGCCCAGGGGATCGGTTTCAGCGCCGGTCCGGTAAGCATTCCACAGGGATTTTTGGGAGAGGGCAACCTTTTGGGCTAACTGGTCACGCTCAAACGCATCGGACATGACGTAACCATCTTGCTCCTGGTTCGTCCCATGTCCGAACTGGGGTAAAGCGAGATACCACACAATCCCCATTGCCAGACGTAACAGAGCTGCTCCAATCAGCAGCCCGGCCAGCCAGCGCGGCAGTGGCGCGCCCATGGCACCGCGTTCGCTGGCCTGGATGCCTCGCCAGCCCAGCCATAAAATAGCCGCCCCGAGCGAGCAAACGGCCAGGAAGGATAGCCAGCTTTGGAAGGTGATTGAGCCAGAAGCAGTTATTTCTGAACAATCGACGCATAAGGTGGCTAACCACGCCAATCCCAGCGAGAGCCCAATAAGTCCAAATACCCCGGCGATCCAAAAGGGCCAATATTTGGGAGGAAAACCCAACCTCGACCTGCCCTCTTCAGGAGCGGGTGGGGTGGGGGAGCCTTGGGTGGATGACTGGGTCATATCAGGATTTCCTGAGCCAAGATGATTTTATGCCGATTGGACATATCCTACCGCGTAAACTCAATATTTTCCAATAAACGCTGAGCACGACGTTCCCAGGTATACAATTCGGCGTCCCGGCGCGCTTGGGATGAAAGGCGATTTAATTTCACTGGGTCGGCCTTTATCGACTGCAAGCCCTCTACCCACGCTTCCAGATCATCTGGGGGTAGCCGGATCGAATTTTGAGAATTCAGCACTTCACTTAAGACAGCCAGATCGCTCGAAATAATCACCCGCCCACAAGCCATGTATTCAAAGACTTTCATTGGACTGAGGTAGCGGGCAATATCTCCGCCAGACGAAGCAGCCACCTGGCGCTGATATGGCATGAGCAGCGCTTCGCAAGCGGCCTGGTAATGAGGTAGTTCACTGTTTGGGACAAATCCCGCGACGAATACATTCGCAAGCCCTTGGATTTTGACCTGCTCCAACAAACGCGTGATCTCCTCCGGCTCACCGCCAACCACCAAGAAATTGATCGCGGCCAGCCGACTGGCAAGAGCAAGGAGCAACTCTATGCCCCGCCCGGCATAGAGGTGGCCGGTATAGCCAACGGTAAAGCGCTCCGGCAAAGGGGGGTGAAGACTTGCTCGGGCGGTTGTGGGATCCGGTAAATTCACAAAGCGGGTCAGGTCGACGCCGTCTGGAGCGATAATAGTGAAAGGATGATCATTGCGCTCTGGCGCCGGCGCCCCGAGCCGCAGCAAATCCTCGGCCAGGGCCTGGGTGATCGTCACCAAGCGCCGCCGTCCCTTACCCTTGAGAAACCAATGAAACAGCAGCGTTCCGACCCGACCCTTAGGCAGATCGTGAATCTCAAAAATGGTGGGGGCGCCAGCCAGGCTGCCCAGGGCGGCAGCCTGGGGCAGGCGGGTATAAAGCAGATCAGCATGGATTCGACGAGCCCAATTCACCGCCCGGAGCGCGTAATCATAGCGGCGGAGATTTGCCCGGCTGGGCAGCCAGGTAATTAAAAATTTCGCCGGGGCTGCATCAGGCGTGGGAGGGACGGCTTGCAAACCATAATGATACGAAAGCGCATCCCAACTCTCGCCCCAGTCATCAACCTGCCTTTCTCTTAAATTACGCTCTGGCGCATTTGCACCCGGCGCGACGAGCTGAACAATATGCCCCAAGTTTGCCAGAGCCTGGGACATTTTCATAATCTGGATCGTGTTGGCGCGCCGGGAGGGGATCGCCGTCGGGGCGATAACAGCGATTTTCATGGTTCAGAGCTGAATGGTAGGGTTGGGATTGACGGAGCAGGGGCCGCTTCATACTTTGCCAGGGTCCGGTAAGTTTTTATTGCGCCAATACTCGTGCTGAAGATGTAGTAACCGGCGAACAAGGCCGCGCTTGCCAGATAGCCGAAACGAGGCACCAGGATTAAAATACCCACCAATTTAACCGCGGCTATTATCAGGTTGACTTTCGTCGGAAAACTTGGCAAGCCAAGGGCAAGCAGGGCAATCCGGTTCCAATAAAAAGAATTCGCCACCAGGAACCCACCGAGAAGAATAAGCAAAGCCGGATAGGCTGGTAGGAAGCCAGGATCTTTATAGAGCAATAAGATAATCTGCCGTCCAAAGATGGCCAGGAAAATTCCGGCTGCCAGGGTGAAACCACCCGCTATTAAGGTCCCCTGGCGTAAAACCTGGCGCATTGCTTTCCAGTTCCGCTGAGTAACAGCGCGGCTGATCTCTGGATAAGTGGTCTGTGGCAGCGGGCTAACCGGCATCTGCACCAGGTTGATAATCCCCAGGGCTGTTTTGTAAAAACCTGCCTCTACTGGTCCTCGGAATAAGGAAACCCAGAGTAATTCGCTATCTTTGTTTACCAGGTTGAGAGAAGCGCTGATATTTGTGCTGATGGCGAAATGGGAAAGTTCACGCCTGCCTGCGGGCGAAGCTCGCCAAAAGGAACCTTCCACCAATGCTTGCCCCAGCGCCGCGAGGCTTCAATCAGAGCGGCAATGCTTAACGCCAGCGCACCTACAGCTTTTCCAAGCAGATAAGCGCAGACAACCAGGGTAATGCCAGCCGTCGTTGGCATGCTGCTAGCCATCAAAAAAGCAACAAGTATCAAACCTAAGGTGAGCACGTTCTGAATGACATTTAGGCTGGCAATGCGCTGGTAGCGATCAAAAACCTGGAGCACGCCTGTTGAGCTTTCAGCGATAAGGTTGGCGAGAACGATCAAGCCATACAGGGCGAACAGGTATGCCAGGTTAGCATCCTTGGCAAGGTATTCAGCCGCCAGGGGTGAGAGCAGCCAGATCAGCAGAAAGGCGACCACCGAAGCCAACATTTCAGCCACGGCAGCCGCCTTGAACACCGCCGCCGCTTTACGCTCATCGCCTATTTCAGTATAATGCCCAACATACTTGATCACCAATTCGCTCATCCGGAACGAAACGAACTTATTGACCACGCTGGTGAACATGATGATCGTACCCAGTAAGCCAAATCCTGCCACACCTAGCAGGCGCCCAACCAGAATGCTTTGAAGCAAACTGATCGCTGCGCCAATTCCAGTGGCGCTGAACAGGTAGCTTGAGTTACGAAAGATGCGTCGCAGCATGACGATCAGTTTTCAGCAGCAGGGTTTTTAGTCAGTTTGAATCTGGCTGGCCCAGTCGCGTTCTGCTTGATACCAGGCTACCAGGTTTACAACACCCTGCTCCAGGCTGACCTGGGGCCGCCAGCCCAACATCCTGCGCGCCTTGCTGGTGTCCGCCCAGTTTGCCAACATATCCGCTGAATTTAAGGGCTGGTGAACCACCTCGGCTTTACGACCGATCTTATCTTCCAACATGTGGATCAACTGATTCATTGTAATGGTCTCGTGCCCGCCCAGGTTGATCACCTCATAACCAAGCGGCTGCAGACCGAGGATTGTGCCGCGGGCGATATCGTCTACATAAGTAAAACCGCGTGATTGCTCGCCATCCCCATTCAGGCGCAAGGGCAAGCCCTCACTGATCCATTGCGTAAACCGAAACATGCTCATATCCGGGCGTCCGGCTGGGCCGTACACCGTGAAATACCGAAACACCGTGACATCGATTCCATACAGATGGTGGTAGCTGTAGCAGAGCGCTTCTGCGCCTTTTTTACTGGCTGCGTAAACCTGGAGAGGGTGACTGCTGTCAGCTTCTTCAGAGGTGGGCAGCGGCGCATTCGCTCCATAGATACTCGAAGTGGAAGCCAGGATGAATTTTGGAATCCCAAGCTGGCGGCAGAGTTCCAGCATATTCAAGGTGCCAGTCACATTGGTGTCGATATACACCCAAGGATTTTCAACCGATTGACGTACCCCGGCCCTCGCTGCCAGGTTAATCACAGCATCGAATGGGCCAAGATCAGCCAGCGCCAATATACTGCGCTCGGCGATATCTTCTTTCAAGAACTTAAACGAACCATGGTTTTTCAATCCGGTCAGGCGATACTGCTTCACCCGTACATCATAAGCATCGTTTAAGTTGTCAATTCCAGTGACTGAGTGACCCTCTTCTAGAAGAAGGGTGCTGACCCTAGAGCCTATAAACCCGGCGGCGCCCGTCACAAGATAATTAGCCATAAAACTTGCTCGCTTTCGTCTTCGATTAACTACACTACAACCGGATGACCTTGGGGTGGTTTTTCCCTTTTTCACCGAGCGTGTTTCGAGTATCTACGATGATCGGGCCAGCTTCACCTGAATCAGCAAGCTGCAGCAAAGCTGCATAATCGTAATTGCTGTGATTGGTGATAATTACCACACATTCTGCCGCCTGCGCAGCTTCGAGAGCATCGGCAACGCTGTTCATTTCCCAACCATCATGGCGGATTGTAGGGATATAAGGATCATGATAGCTCACCGTTGCGCCTTTTTGTTCCAGGAGGCCGATCACATCCAACGCCGGCGATTTACGCAGATCGTCGATATCTGCCTTGTACGCCGCGCCCCAAACCAGAATACGGCTGCCGCGCAGCGCCTTACTTTGCTCGTTGAGCGCTTCCTGAACCAGGCTGACCACATAACGGGGCATATTAGTGTTGATTTCAGATGCAAGTTCAATGAAACGGGCTGTGTAATTTAGAGCGCGCAGTTTCCAAGACAAATACAATGGGTCGATTGGGATGCAATGACCGCCGAGCCCAGGGCCTGGGGTGAACTTCATGAAGCCAAAAGGTTTCGTCGCGGCGGCATCAATCACCTCCCATACATCGACTCCCAGGCGATTGCACATCAGCGCCATTTCATTTACCAGGCCGATATTAATCATCCGGAAAGTATTTTCCAAAAGTTTGACCATTTCGGCCACCTCTGCAGAGGATACAGACACAATCTTCTGCAGCGCCTGGCCATACCAGGCGGCTGCAACTTCACCACAGGCCAGGGTGATGCCGCCGATCACTTTTGGAGTATTGATTGTCGTCCAGTCTTCGCGGCCGGGATCGACTCGCTCGGGTGAAAACGCCAGGAAAAAGCTCTCTCCGGGGATTAGCCCTTTGTCGTCACCGAGTTTGGGCAGCAGGATCTCGCGGGTCGTGCCCGGATAGGTGGTCGATTCCAGGACGATCACCATTCCTGGGTGCATATACTTAGCCAATTCGTTTGTGGCATCCAGGATGAAAGATAAATCAGGATCGCCTGTTTTACGCAAGGGCGTAGGTACGCAAATACTGACTGCGTCCGCTTGCAGTAAAGCTGAAAAATCGCTCGTAGCCTGGAGTTTACCGTTCGCTACCAACCGGGCGATTTGCTCAGTGGGTACATCCTGGATATGACTTTCGCCGCGATTAATCGTGGTAACTTTGCGCACATCGGGATCGATGCCAGTAACATGGAAACCTGCTTCAGCGAAGACAACAGCCAGAGGCAGGCCGACATAGCCTAGCCCTAGAATTGCCACGCGGGCAGTGTGATCTTGCAGATGTTTTAATAGGGTGTTTTTAATTGTTTCGCTCATAAGGTTTTTAAAAAGACTCAATTGTTTGGGTTCGGTTTTATTCGGCGGGTTTTCATCCGGTTGGTTATCGAGGGGTAGGATCGCCTGGCTGATAACCGGCTCTGAACGAGTTGCCGCAGTCTGTTGATTCCTGGCAATAATGTCAGGCAAACGGGCAAAATCAGCCTCGATGGTTGCTCGGAGAGACTGTTGGTGTAAAGCCGCTGCCGGATGATACATTGCCACAATCAAGCGATCCTTTACCATCTTTGCCTGACCGTGGATATCGCTGATTCTTGCGTTGGGGAGAAAATAAGCCATTGAAAATCGCCCAAGCGTTACAATGATTTGGGGATTGATCGCCTGGATTTGTCGCTCCATATATTCGCGGCAGGCGGCAAGTTCATCCGGCAGCGGATCTCGATTTCCAGGAGGGCGGCATTTTATTACATTTCCAATAAAAACATCGCCGCGTTTCAATTGAATATTGGCCAAAAGTTCATCCAAAAACTTACCGGAAGGCCCTACAAATGGCCGGCCTTGTTCGTTTTCATAAAAGCCAGGCCCTTCGCCGATGAACATCAACCTGGCGTTAAATGGGCCCTCCCCAGGCACAGCCAGCTTGCGCGAATACTGCAGGCTGCAGCGGGTGCACACGGCAACTTCCTGTGCTACCTGCTTTAAAATTTCCTGTGAGTTCATCGCGCTCCTCCTTCCATGTACATTCAATACGAATAATCAATTCGCCTGGTCTGTAAGCCGTTCAACCGGAAACGCCCTGCTTCCAATCGCCCTGTATCAGCCAGGCCAGGTAATCATCACCTAGTCCGTTGACAGTCATGATCAGAGCATCTTCCTGATTGTCCTTGTAGTAACGAGGACGCCTGCCAACAATCTCAAATTTGAAGCGATCGTAGAGTTTTTGGGCAGGGATATTTCCAGCGCGAACCTCCAGCGTAGCCAGTTCAGCTCTGTGCTCTATTGCGCCGGCTAACCCTGTTGCTAATAGTTCTTTAGCAATCCCTCGGCCGCGTACTTCCGGATGGACAGCGATTGTGGCGATGTGAGCTTCTTCCAGGATCATCCACACCACGATCATTCCGGCAATGAGCAGACCTGGTGGAGCGGACTCGGCGGGTGTTTGGGCTATTTCTGCCACCCACAGCAGCGAATTAGGATTTTCTCTCAGCTCATAACGATAGGCTTTCGCAGGCCACGGCATGCTGAAAGAAAGCCGGTCAATTCCTTGAACCTGTTCTAGATCGTCTTCCCGCATTCCACGGATGATGACTCCCCCGCTCATGACACCTGGGTTGTTGGAGCTTATGGAAGGCAGATGGCAATCAGTGGTCGAGGAAGTTTGGGCTGGGTCGTGCTTAGCCTGGGATAGGTTCATTATAGTGCAGGTAAATTGGGGCAAGGCTAGCAGGATCATCCACCTGGCCAGCCTGCCAACGCTGAAAACCTAACTCGGCCAGGTAAGCAGGCCGTCGTAAACTATTGGCGGGCGAGGCCAGGATCGCGTTCTTACGTTTGCGCGCCAGCAAGCGGCGTTCTTCTTCAGTAAGTTCCCCACAGATGAAGGTGGGATTTTGGATGCGCTCGGAAAGTTCTTCAGGAGTCAATACTTCGTTTTGGGCGATGGATCGCCAGGTGCCGGCGCTAACCTGATACCATCCGACTGCCAATCTGCCTCTGCCTGCCTGCAAAACGGCGGCCATTGGGATATCCAGCACTGCCTGGCCGGCTGCCAAAATGTCCAGGGTTGGGATGCCAACGATTGGCAAGCGCCGCGCCAGGGCCAATCCCTTTGCCAACGCCAGGCCAATCCTCAGCCCGGTGAATGAACCCGGCCCCAGGGCAACCGCTAATGCAGCCAGATCGTTGGCCTTTATCTGGCACTTGGCTAACAGATCCGCAACAGCCGGTGCTAATTCAACCGAATGGTAATCCTGGCTGGTCCAACTGAGTTCACCCAGGACCTGGACCCCATTAAACAAGGCCAGTCCAACACTTCGAGTTGAAGTATCCACAGCCAGAAGATTAAGGGCGGGTGCGGTTCGCATTATCCAACTCCATAAAATTGTTGGCGCAGTCCACGTAACATTCCCAGATAGCGTTCTCCACTGGCAGTGATGATTAGATCACGCTGCTGCTGATCCACCCAATGCAAAGTCACCCATAAGTGTTCCCGTGGCAGGGCTTCCTGGATACGCTCCGCCCACTCGACAACCAATGGTCCATTCTCGAGCATAGCGTCTAGGTCAAGTTCATCTGCTTCCAAGGCGTTGTTAAGCCGGTAGGCGTCCAAGTGATACATCCGGCGCCCATCCAAACGGCGATAGAGATTTACCAATACAAAAGTAGGGCTGGAAGCAGCATCCAATGAGCCCCACCCGGCTGATATGCCTTGTACAAGCGTCGTTTTTCCAGCGCCCAGGTCGCCAACCAGGCCGATGACATCGCCAGCTTTGAGCATCGCTCCCAGGCGCATGCCCACCCGGCGAGTTTGTTCGCTGCTGCGGCTGATAAACTCAAGCGAGTCCGGTTTCAAGACAGTCATTACAAATGGGATTATAAGCGCTGATGATCTTTTTGTGGGTGATTCACGCGGAGACGAGGGTACGAGGTTAATCCTCAGACATTTTTTTGTTTGATCTCTAACTTAGCCAGGGAGGCCATCACCCGTTTTAGCCCAATGTCGGCAAAAAAGACATCCACAATTTCATCTTCGTCCTGGAGTTGGCTCTTTAGCACCATACCTTCGCCCCAAACCGCATGCTGGACGTGCATGCCGGGTCGGTAACGAGCTGCGCTCTTATTCGTGTTCACCGGTTGCTCCGCTCTCTGTCGCTTTGGCGAAGTTGGGTACTCTTGATCTGACTTTGGCTGCCAGCGTTCGGAGAACGAAGCGGAACTGAAGTCAGAGTGCTTGCTGCGGACCGGTTGTTCTTCATCCAATAATTCTGCAGGGATGTCATCCAGGAAACGAGATGGATCAACAGGTTCTGTAAATCCGTAAGAACTTCGGTTTTGAGCAAAAACCAGGTAAAGGCGATCTTTAGCGCGCGTGATCCCGACGTACAATAAGCGCCGCTCTTCCATCATCTCCTCGGGATCGTCGAAGGAACGGCTGTGGGGCAGCGTGCCCTCGTTCAGACCTACTAAAAAGACTACCGGAAATTCCAACCCCTTCGCAGCGTGCAGTGTTAACAAAGTCGGTACGTTGGCGTTCTCCTGGATCGTATCCTGGTCTGAGACCAGGGCAATTTGTTCCAAAAAAGAGGATAAGTCTTTTTCTTGATATTCCCCAGCCAGCCGGCGCAGTTCCATGATATTGTCCCAACGATCCTGCCCCTCTTCGGTGCCATCATCGATGTAAGCATGATATTCTACCGTTTCAAGAATAAGATCCATGAGTTCGAGTGGCGATAGCTCAGCCTTTCGGTCGAACCATTTTGCCAGTAAACCGCCAAAACCAACCAGGTTCGCTGCGCCGCGCCCAGGGAAGTTCTCACGCAAGGGCGAGGCCGGGTTTAAGCCAAGCTCAATCAGCAGTCCACCAGGGGAAAGTCCTGCCTTCAGCGCTTGGGCACGCAAATTTAAATAAGTTTTATCGCCAATTCCACGCGCCGGGACATTGATCGCCCTTGTCAGACTGAGCTCATCCTGTGGGTTATGAACCAGGCGAAGGTAAGCAATAATATCTTTAATCTCACGCCGCCCATAAAATCGCTGAGCTCCCACAAGTTTGTAGGGCAGTCCGGCGGTTAAAAATGCTTCTTCCAGCAAGCGGGATTGAGCATTGGTGCGGTACATGATCGCGAAATCTCCCGGTTGGGCTTGCTGGCGGGCGCATAAGCTCGCAATCGTATCCACAACGAACGATGCCTCCACCCGGTCATCGTAAGTCTCGTGAACCGTAATCTTATGCCCGGAGCCGCGCTGGGTGAAAAGTTGCTTTCGCGTCCGGTAAGGATTTCGATCAATCACGGCCATTGCCGCATCCAAAATATGCTGAGTGGAACGATAATTTTGTTCGAGCAGGATCACCTGCGAATTAGGAAAATCCTGTTCAAAACGCTGCACATTGCGGTAATCAGCGCCGCGCCAACGGTAGATCGATTGATCTACGTCGCCCACCACAAAGATGTTTTGGTGAACCGCAGCCATGTGCTTCAACAGCGTGTATTGAGCCAGGTTGGTATCTTGAAACTCATCGACCAAAATATGCTCGTAACGGCGAGCGTATTTCTCGCGCACGGTCGAATTTTCTTCAAGAAGAAAAGCAGTCCACAAGAGTAGATCGTCGAAATCTACCGCATTGCTTGCCAGGAGCAGCTCCTGGTATCGCTTGTAGATTCGCTTGATAGCTTCGTCTCGGAAATCACGGATAGGATACCCATCTGGAAGAATTAATTCATTCTTGGCGTTAGAAATCGCTGCATGCACCCCGGTGGGCTTATAGCGTTTTTCATCCAGGTTTAAGTCCTTAAGGGCATTTTTCACTAAACCGATTTGATCGTCACTGTCGAAAATAACAAAATTCGATTCAATAGGGAGGTATTCTGCCTCACGGCGTAAAATCCGAGCGCAGACCGCATGAAATGTACCCAGGGTCAGACCGCGCCCGTAATCACCGATCAGGGCAGTCACGCGCTGATCCATCTCCCGGGCGGCCTTATTGGTAAAAGTTACCGCAAGGATATGGTACGGACTGACACCCATCGATCCGATCAGGAAAGCAATCCTCTGGGTAAGCACACGGGTTTTACCAGACCCAGGACCAGCCAGGACTAAAAATGGCCCAAGCCCGGCCGTGACAGCTTGTACTTGTTGGGTATTGAGATTTGCAACCAGGTCCATAAGCGTGTCGGTCATTATAGCATAGCGGGCGAAGGGCACCTCATTTTTTGATATTTACGCCGGGATTCATGATTGTTAACGTTGATTGCCAAACTTAGCTGGTTGGGCTAGAATCCAGACCATGAATTGGAATATGTTAGGTCATGAATGGGCAGTGGCTTTACTTAAGGAACACGTTATTCGCGGCCAGGTCCGCCACGCCTACTTGATTACCGGCCCTCAAGGGGTTGGCCGGCGAACTCTGGCCTTACGCCTGGCCCAGGCGGTCAACTGTCCTCAACCCGTCAGCCCAGGGGAGCCTTGTGGGATCTGTCGAACTTGCCGCTTAATTGAACAGATGAGGCACCCGGACCTGGCAGTTGTTCAAGCAGAGCAGCGCGGTGGTACGCTCAAGGTAGACCAGGTGCGAGAGCTGCAGCGCAGCCTGTCCCTGGCGCCGTTCGAAGCGCCTTACCGGATTGCCATGCTGTTGCACTTCGAAGAATCCCACATCAGCGCAGCCAATGCTTTGCTAAAAACGCTGGAAGAGCCAGCTTCGCGGGTGATCCTGATCTTAACTGCTGAAAGCGCCGAAATTCTTCTGCCGACGGTTGTCTCACGCTGCGAAGTGCTTCGGCTGCGCACGCTCCCAATCGAGCAGCTCAGCAGAGGCTTACATGAAAATATGGGGATTAATCCAGACCAAGCGACATTACTAGCAGCAATATCCAATGGCCGGCCTGGTTATGCTATTTATCTGGATCAGCATCCAGAACAAATGAGTTTACGCAAGAAATGGCTAAATGAGCAGTTCAGGCTGCTCAAAGCAGCACGGGTAGAACGATTTCGATTCGCCGATGCGCAAACAACAACCAAGGACAAATCTCGCGCGAAAGATCAAGACAATCCCCAGGGGCAGGTGAAAGAAAACGTGCGCACATTTATCTTGATTTGGCTGTCCTTATGGCGAGACGTGTTATTACAAACTGCTGGCGCCGCTGTGCCAGTAGTCAACCAGGACTATGTTATTGAAATCGACCGCTTAGCTGAAAGCGTCTCCTGGGAAGAAGCGCATCAAATCATGCTGGCCCTTGAACGCACGATTATACGCATCGATCAGAATATTAACGCCCGCCTCGCCCTTGAAGTCTTGATGCTAGAATTGCCGATGATTTGATCTTGAGAGCTGAAGAGTATATACCTATATAGAATTTACGCAAATTGCAGAATTATCTTGATGAGCGGAGAAAACAATGCAGCAATTAGACCGAGGAATATTTTTTGAAGACAGCTATCTAGGATCCACCCTGGGGGGACTGGTATTTCCGTATGGGACAATTATGATCGATGCCCCACTGCGGATGGAAGACGCTCGCTCCTGGCGTTCTGTCCTTCTGAACCAACGCGGCGGCAGCAATCGTCTTTTGATCAACCTCGATGCCCACCCCGATCGCACCTTGGGTGCTAAAAACCTGGATTGCACGATTATTGCCCAGCAAAAGACAGCTCAAGTATTTCGAAACCGGCCGACCATATTTAAAGGCCAAAGCACGCCGAGTGGGTCCGCCTGGGAGTCTTATAATGATGCAATAGGTCTGCGCTGGGCCCCGCCCGATCTCACCTTCACCCAAAGCATAGACCTACATTGGGGTGGACCAGACGTCTTGATTGAGCATCACCCCGGCCCGATGACGGGCTCTAGTTGGGCGATTATCGCTTCAGAAAAAGTGATCTTCGTTGGCGATACGATCACTACGAACCAGCCGCCTTTTATTGCCAATGCTGATTTCAATGAATGGCTTGAAAGCCTGGATTTACTGAGCACTACCTATGCAGATTTCTTAATCGTTGCCGGGCGCGGCGGGCTGGCCTCCCAAAAGGTTGTCAGCGATCAGATCCAGATGATAAAGCTGGCAGCCAAAGGTATTGAGAAATTGGTCAAGCGCAACGCCGGACCCGAGGCCACCGAGGAATTAATCCCAACTTTACTCGAACTTTTTTCATTCGAAAGAGCATGGACGGACGTCTATTCCCAACGCCTGCGCTATGGGCTTTACCAGTATTATGCCAGGCATTACCGACCATCCAGCTCATTAGAGCCCCCAATCGTCGAAGAGGATGAACCTTAATGGAACAGGATAATTGTCTACCGATCTTTCAATTAACTCGTGGCGAGACCGTCGAATGTATTCACTATGGGGCAGTTGCAGTGGTGGATGTTCATGGAAAGCTGATCGCCCATTATGGCGACCCGGATACGGTCACCTTTTTACGATCCTCAGCCAAACCATTTCAGGCGATGCCCTTTCTTGCCCACGGAGGACAGGCTTATTATCACCTGAACCAGGACGAGGTCGCGGTGCTATGCGCCTCACATTCGGGCACGGATCAACATGTAGCCACGGTGCAGGGGATTCAAGCTAAAGCCGGTTTGAGCGAGGCGGATCTACTTTGCGGCGCGCATGATCCCGGCGATGAGCCTACAGCCGAGGCTTTGCGCGACCGGAAAGAAAAGGCCACTCCCATCCGCCACAATTGCTCCGGCAAACACACCGGGATGCTTGCCTATGCCCAAATGACTGGGCGGAAGACCCCTGACCAGGCGTATATTTCTCCTGAACACCCCATTCAGAAAGAAATTCTCCAAAATTTTGCCGAGATGTGCAATCTACCCGTTGAAGAGGTAGCATTAGGCGTGGATGGCTGTTCGGCGCCGAATTTTGCGGTACCGCTACGCTCCGCGGCCTACGCCTATGCACGTTTGTGTGATCCGGAGCTAGGTGGCGTGTTTCCGCTTGAACGAGCACAAGCCTGCCACAGGATCACAGAGGCGATGATGGGCAGCCCAAAAATGATCGCTGGACCTGGCAAGTTTGATACCCGTTTAATGCAGGAAGCCCATCGTAAACTGGTCTGTAAAGGCGGCGCAGAGGGTTATTCCGCCATAGGTTTAATGGCAGGAGCTGTTGCGCCCGGTTCACCGGCTATGGGGATCGCTCTAAAAATAGCAGATGGAGATTCTCGAGGCAGAGTACGCTCTGCAGTGACATTGGAAGTACTGCGGCAATTAGGGGTTTTGTCTGCTGTGGAGATGCAGTCTTTGACGGAGTTCGGCCCGAGTTTCTCGTTGGAAAACTGGCGGAAGATCCTGGTTGGGCAGGGTTACCCATGTTTTGAGTTGTGTTATGCCGGCTGAGAGACTGGCTCTGGTTGTCAACCAGCGCTTGATCGAGTTTTACGGCTACCCTGAGTGGCGAAACCCCCTGCCGCCGCTGGACGAGTTGGTTTCCACTATCCTCTCTCAAAATACCAATGATCTCAATCGAGATCGGGCTTTCATCCGCTTACGCCAGCAATTACCAACCTGGGAGGCAGTTCGCGATGCTCCGGAAGCGGAGGTAATCGAGGCGATCCGTCCGGCTGGTTTAGCCAATCAAAAGGGCCCCCGCATCCAGGCAGTTTTGAAGGCGATCACAGCCGAGCGCGACGCTCTGGATCTTAATTTCTTATCTGATCTGGATGTCGATGCCGCGCGATCCTGGTTGATGGCTTTTAATGGGGTCGGCCCAAAAACCGCGGCAATTGTTTTACTGTTTTCTTTGGGCAAACCCGCTTTCCCGGTGGATACCCATATTTACCGGGTGAGTGGACGCTTGGGCATGCGTCCACAAGCGATGAATGTCGAGCAGGCACATCCCTATCTGGAAAGCCTGTTTCCGCCGCAAGATTATTACCCTGCCCATTTGAACCTGATTCGCCTCGGACGTGAAATATGCCAGGCGCGGAAACCTGCTTGTGGGATTTGCCCATTAAATGATGTGTGCGCATTCGCTGCCAGGTTATCCCAGGCGGATGAGGAAGAGTGAAATCCAAAAGTTTGTGAGAAATATCACCATGAAAAGGTGATATTTGACAATGACATCTGTAAAAGTTATGAGATATGATAAGCGTTAGATAACAAGGGAAGTTTTTCTGAACTTGCTCATCGCTGTTTCCTCCTTTGGCGAAGGCCTCCGCCGGGTTCCCCTCACCGTCCCGGCGGAGGCTGCATTTAAGTCTAATATAAGCGTTGTATAAAAACCGCCTGAAGGTACTTGACTCAAGATAGCAGGACAATATACAATGAATGCATAAAGCGTGAGAGCCGGTATCACTCACGGGAAATGACCTTCCTGGGAGTATTTATATGGACTATAAGGATTACTACCAAACATTAGGGGTCGGAAAATCAGCCGATGAAAAAGAGATCAAACAAGCGTATCGAAAACTGGCAATGAAATACCACCCGGATCGCAACCCGGGCGATAAACAATCTGAAGAAAAATTCAAAGAAATTAATGAAGCTTATCAGGTTCTGAGCGATCCTGAGAAACGCCAGCGCTATGATCAATTAGGCGACTCGTATTCCCGCTACACTCAGTATGGCGGCGCGCCTACAGGTTTTAATTGGGAAGATTGGTACGCTCAAAGCCCGGTCGGGGGTAGCGCCCGAGTAGATATGGGGGGGTTGGAAGATTTTCTCGGCGGATCTGGCGGTTTTTCAGACTTTTTTCGACGAATATTCGCTGGAGCGCCAAACGTTTACCAGGGGACAGGCCAGCGGTCTTACCCATCGCGATCTGTAAAACCATCCTTCGAACAAGAAGCCGAAATCACCCTGCTGGAAGCTTACCAGGGAACCACCAGGCGGGTCGAAATTGATGGCCGCCGGCTGGATGTAAAGATCCCCGCAGGGGTTAAAATCGGGCTCAAAAGTGCGGATCTCTGATGCAATCAGCACCACTCAAGGCCAGCGTGGAGATTTATATTTACTCATCAAAGTATTGGAAGATCCCCACTACGAGCGTAAGGGTGAAGATCTCTATACCGAAACTGCAGTCAACCTGTACACAGCAATCCTGGGGGGCGAGGTTCCGGTGCAGACGTTCAACGGAAGCGTGGTATTAACGATTCCAGCAGGTACGCAGCCTGGCCAAACCTTTCGATTGACCGGTCGGGGAATGCCCCATTTGCGCAAAGCCGATATGCAAGGTGATCTTTTCGTGCGGGTAAAAGTGAATATTCCACGCAATCTGTCGCCGCAGCAGCGTGAATTATTCAAGAAACTGGAGGAACTGGGTTAGAACGGATAGGGTGTTACCTGGGAGAGAAGCAGAAAGAAGCCTTTGTGCGTGCATTGATTCTTCATCAATCCAAAACCAATTTTCCAGGAGGTTCCTATGTTGACTGACCGTGATCTGCAAGAACTGTTGAGCTACGAGGCAAAGTCGCCCGTGGTCAGTGTGTACCTGAACACAGATTTGTCAGAGGGGAATGCCGAAACCCATAAACTCCAATTACGGAGCATGCTTAAAGATATCGATCTGCCCGAAGATGTCTTCGCCATCACACGCTATTTTGAGCATGAGCACGATTGGTCAGGACGCAGCGTGGCGGTTTTTTCTTGCGCTCCTCAAGGCTTTTTACGGGCTTATTCTTTGGGGGTGGCAGTCCGCAGCAGGGTTCGCATTGGAGAACGTCCGAATGTAAAACCCTTGGCAGATTTACTCGATTCCTATGGAGGCTATGGGGTAGCCCTGGTAGACAAACAAGGGGCGCGGCTCTTCTACTTTCACCTTGGCGAGTTATATGAGCAGGATGGGACAATGGGAGAGAGCGTGCGCCATACCAAACGCGGGGGCGGCTCCCAGACTGCCGGTAGGCGGGGCGGCACAGCCGGTACGACGGATTATGTCGATGAAGTTACCGATCGCAATATCAAAGATGCCGCAGATTTCGCTGCGCATTTCTTTGCTGAAAACAAGGTGCGCCGAATATTAATTGGCGGTGCGGAAGACACCGTAGCATTCTTTCGCAGCCAACTGCCAAAATCCTGGCAGACCCTGGTGGTTGGTACATTTCCGATCAGTATGACGGCCAGTCAAGGCGAAATCATGCAGAAAGCCATGGAAATCGGTTTGCAGGCGGAACACCAACGCGAAGAACATCTGGCAACCACCGTGGTAACAAATGCAGCCAAAAAACGCGGCGGCGTGGTCGATTTGGATGACACTTTTAACGCAATCCGCGAAGGGCGAGTGCAGACCCTCATCATTCGAGATGGCTATCGCACCCCGGGGACACGCTGTACAAGCTGCGGCTACCTATCGCCGGTCGAGCTTGCCTACTGCCCATTTTGCGGCGGCGCTTGCGAATTGATCCCAGATGCTGTGGAAGTAGCGGTTCACCAGGTGATGAAAACCGGTGGAGAGGTCGAAGTGTTGCACGCCAACCAGGCGGTAGGCGTCTTCAACCAAATCGGGGCACTGCTTCGTTATTAATCACCTGGAATTCGAATAAAAAAATTGCGGCCGTCCGGCCGCAATTTTTTGTTCGAAGGGATTAGGTTAATTGACGTTGATTTTGATTGATTTCGGGCGAATGGTTTCAGCCTTAGCGACCCGTAACGTCAGCAAGCCATTCTTAATGCTGGCTTCAACTTTGCTGGCATCCACATCCACTGGGAAGGTGATCACCCGGCCAAATTTGCCTTCGGGAAGCTCGCTGGTCATATACTTGACGCCTTCATCCTGAATATCCTTGAACTCACCACGGATGGACAGGGTGTTGTTCAGGATTTCGATGCTTAAATCATCAGCTTCCAGGCCAGGCACAAAAGCATTGACAATGAATGCATCCGTATCAGAAATCAAATCAACAGCCAGGAGCATTTCTCGCTCGCTGGGTGATTTCTCTGAAAGGGATTCTTCAAGTGCGCGGTCCATTGCTTCGCGCAGATTTGCCAAACGGCGGTAGGGGGAAAGGTACATTGTCATCATCATTAGGCTCCTTTATACAGATAAGGTTTCGTTTTTATTGGTTACTCAATATAGCCATATGATAAAAGGCTCATATCAGAAAGCCGCTAAATATTTATAGAAAATTTATAAGAATCAAGGGAGTATGCCGCAGGCCCGTATCCTTGGGTTTTTAAGAAACTGAGACCTTGCCAAAATATATTTTGTATAATTAACAATTGGACCGTTAACAGCGTCTTGTATTCATAATTTAGGAGAACCAGCATATGGCAACTCATCAACCGGAACGACAAGCCCCAAAGCCAAACAAATCGGTCATAGGGTGGCTGCTTGATTCTGATCCTTCGATCCGCTGGCAGACGATGCGGGACCTGACCGGAGCATCCACCGAGGAGGTCGCGTCCGAGCGCGCCCGAGTCGTCACCGAAGGCGCGGGAGCGCGGCTGCTCGCCCAGCAGGGGGCTGATGGCAGGTGGGGCGGCGCGGCGTGGAACCGCGGGTGGGACTCCACGATGCATGTTCTCATGCTGCTGCGAGACCTGGGTCTCGATCCCGCGAGCGGCGAGGCCCGCCGAGCCGTTGGTCTCGTCCGCGACCGCGTGACCTGGCAAGGGGGATGGGAATATGCCGGCAACGCCTTCTTCGCCGGCGAGGTGGAGCCCTGCATCAACGGGCAGGTGGGAGCAGTCGGCGCTTACTTCGGCCAGGACATTCAGGGCATTGTCGACCGGCTGCTCGCAGAGCAACTGCCCGACGGCGGCTGGAACTGTGAGGCGGCCAACGGCTCGACACGGTCGTCGTTCAACACCACCATCTGCGTGCTCGAGGCTCTGCTCGAGCACGAATTGGCGCAGGGGGGCATCCCAGAAGTCACCGAGGCGCGTCTGCGCGGGCAGGAGTACCTCCTCGAGCGCCGCCTTTTCCGCCGGCGGTCGACCGGCGAGGTGATCGAGCAAGATCGCAAAGGCGGAGCAGCGTGGACCAGCTTTGCCTTCCCAACCTGGTGGCACTACGATGTGCTGCGAGGACTCGAGTACCTGCGCCGTGCCGGGATCGCGCACGACGATCGTTTGGCCGAGGCAATCAACCTGGTCGAGTCCAAACGCGACGAAAATGGCCGGTGGCCGCTCGAAACCCGGTACCCCGGCAAGATGCCGGTTGAGATCGATGAGGGCGAAGGCCAGCCTAGCCGGTGGAACACGCTTCGGGCATTACGAGTGTTGGACTGGTATGCAGCATCAAGCTAACGCAGATGCCGCTAGATAGAAACTGGTAAGTCTAAAAAACGCTGAGCCGTGGATTAGCTGGCTCGTCTGGCAGTGAATATCAGCGAATCTGACTGCTGATGATACGCTGATCGGTCGAAATCCCCATACTCCTCGATCAGGTTCAATCCATTCGCCTTGAACTTCTGGCGGTAATAGTCAGGTGGGTTGAGCTGGTGGCGGATGCTCGTTTCCAGGCGCTCGACCTGGCCATCTGGTAGCAAGTGATCATAGCTCCAGGATATTTTAAAGTAACCTTCATCTCGTTCCCAAGCGCTGCTTACCTGAACAGGCTCGCCATCCAGCGGGTGTGGAAAGATTTCTTCGATTTCAGCTTCCCCTCGCTTCGGCAGGCGCCTTAGCAAAACAGGGTTCGGTAAGCTGGCGGCAAAGATGCCATCTGGAAGCAGATGTTGCTGGACGGAGGCTAACATAGCGTCCAGCGTAGCCTGCGCCAGGCTGCTCAGGGTGTTGCAGGGCAGCATGATCAGACCGAAGCGCAGACCCAGGTGAAATTGGCTCATATCTGCCAGGAAGATGTTTCCGCCAGGTTGACCAGCCTGTTCGAAACGTTCCGCACAGAAAAGGAGCATCTCCATATCCAGGTCCAACCCAATCGCAGTATAACCTGCCACCGTCAGGGGCAGGAGAACCCGACCGGTCCCACAACCCAGTTCTAGAATCGGTCCTGAATTCTGCTGGGCCAGGTGCAGCCAGAAAGGCAGGTCTTCCATATGCAAGCTGTGATGGGCGTGATACAGGCGGGGAAACAGATCAGGCGGATTTCCTTGACGTTTCGGCATCATTCGCATTATACTCACTGCGTTCGGGGCGTAGCGCAGTCCGGTAGCGCACCGCGTTTGGGACGCGGGGGTCGGCGGTTCGAGTCCGCCCGCCCCGACTGATTATGAAAAAAGACGGAACGTGAAACGCGAGCGAATTGGATTGCCCGTTTCACGTTTTGTTGCTTTAGCTACCGGGGAGGGCAGCAATGGCAAAACCAAAATTCGACGGTGTGGTTCAGGCTGTGCATTATAACCCAGATGGACAGGTTGCCTGGGTTCGGGTTTTCCTGCGCCGAGGTCCTACATTCAGCGATCGGGTCATAATGGATCGAAATACTTTGATTGCTTCCATCCAATCTGGCAAGCGCATTGTTTCCGGTCAACGCGTTCTGCAGATGGCCAGCACCTTCGATATTCAAGGCCCGATTCAGGTAATCGACAAAGACGGCAAACAGATTCTTGTAACAAACAGCCGCGATGTAGATCGAGATTGCCTGGAAGGGGTGCCTGTTCTGTAAGAATTCTTTGGTTTTTTGTTTTGTTCCCCTCCTGATGATCACTTGAGTTCTGAAGAAATCCATATCTTGGACGAAAAGCTACTTTCCATAATCATTCCTGCATATAACGAGGAAGCACGCCTGCCAGATACGCTGGAAAAGGTGAATCTATTTGTTCAGCAGCAGCCCTACGCCATTGAAGTCCTAATTATTGAAAATGGCAGCAGTGACCGAACTCTGGAGATTGCCCAGGCATTTGCGCAGGCGCATCCACAATTCCAGGTGCTGCACGAAACCAGGCGCGGCAAAGGTTTGGCTGTACAACGGGGAATGCTTGAAGCGCGGGGGACTTTCCGTTTCATGTGCGACGCCGACTTATCCATGCCCATCGAAGAAGTAAATCGGTTCCTGCCGCCGAGAGCGACGGATTTTGACCTGGCAATCGGTTCGCGCGAAGCCCCTGGAGCGGTGCGCTACAACGAGCCGGCCTACCGGCATATCGGCGGCCGCTTGATAAACACCGTTATCCGCATCCTGGCCCTGCCTGGTCTGCAAGATACGCAATGTGGTTTTAAGTGCTTTCGGGGTGATGTGGCTGAGGATTTATTTAAATGCCAGACCATGCCAGGTTGGTCATTTGATATCGAGATCCTGTTTATCGCTCGCCAGCGGAAATATAAAATAATCGAAGTTCCAATCCCATGGTATTACCACGCTAATAGCAAAGTGAATGCGGTGAAGGATGCGCTTCTAATGACCCGCGATATCATGCAAATGCGCCGGAACGCCAGGCAGGGGTTGTATCGCTGAACATGCCCGCTAAATTTGATCGCAGCCTGATTCCACCGGCCCCCGATTTGCGCTTTGAAACCGCTTTATGGGAAATGGGTAGCGTCGCAGTTGCCGGTATCGACGAGGCCGGTCGAGGCGCTTTGGCCGGGCCGGTTGCAGCAGGCGTGGTCGTGCTCCCGGCAGATGATCACATCGCCGAACGATTGATGGGTGTGCGCGATTCGAAAGAGATGACCCCGAATGAACGCAGCGCCTGGGCAGCGCGCCTGCCAGGTCTGGCTGCCGATTGGTCGGTAGGGTTTTGCCTCCGCCCAAGAAATTGATGCACTCGGGATCGTTCCGGCGACTCGCCTGGCAATCCAGCGGGCGCTCGATGGACTCGCTTCCCAACCGGAACATTTATTAGTAGACTACCTGGTCCTCCCCGATTGCTCGCTGCCTCAAACTCCCCTGGTAAAGGGCGACGCCCGCTCGCTGAGTATTGCTGCAGCCTCGATCCTTGCCAAAACAAAACGCGATCAAATCATGTGCGAGCTTGACTTGCGCTATCCGGGGTATGGCTTTGCCGCCCACAAGGGATATGGCACTGTGGCCCATATACAGGCCTTGCGCATCCTGGGGTTTTCGGCAGAGCACCGGCGCTCTTTTCAAATTCGACAGATACAGCTTGACATGAACCCATCCCAAACAGAAATCAACAAAAAGGAGATTGACGAAAATGGATAAAGCGATTCGCCAATTCGGCTTATGGGACAGCCCGATTTCACCAACGAGGCTGTCACGTGGGATTAATTTTGCCGGTCTGAAGTGCGATAACGATGGCACGCTGGTCTGGTTGGAGGCGCGGGCGGATCGAGGAGTGCTCGTGGTTCAACCCGCGGATGCGACCAGGCGCGGCGCGATCTGAACAGCCAGTATTCTGTACGTGCCAAGGTCGGCTATGGCGGCGGCGATTTCTCCATCGCCAATGGTTGGGTCTATTTCGTCGAAGCTGAATCCGGTAGGATTTTTCGCCAACCGGCTGCAGAGGGAGTGGCTTTGCCAGTCACCCCTGCTTTCGGACAGGCTGCTGGGCCAACCCCTTCAGCCGATGGCCGCTGGCTGGCCTTTGTCCATAGTTATGAAGGTCAGGACCACCTGGCAATCGTTGATACCGCTGGCCAATTCTGGCCTCAGAAATTGGCGGTAGGCGCCGATTTCTATATGCAGCCAACCTGGCGGCCCGATGGAAAGCAAATCGCCTGGATTGAGTGGAACCACCCGAATATGCCCTGGGATGGCACCTATCTGCGGCTGGCAGAGCTGGGCGAGAAGCCTGGGCTGCCGGTGGCCGAGCAGGGTTACAACAATTGCAGGCGCTGAGGATGTTTCCATCTTCCAACCTCAATTTTCTCCGGACGGGTATACCCTCGCTTATGTTTCCGATGCCAGCGGATGGTGGCAGCTTTATCTTTATGATCTCGAAAACGACACTCACCGGCAATTAACCCACGTCCAGGCCGAACACGGGCTGCCAGCCTGGGTTCAAGATATGCGCACTTATACTTTCAGCTCGGATGGCAAAGCCATTTATTTCCTGCGCAACCAGGAAGGATTTTTAAGCTTGTGGCGGCTGGATCTGGCCACTGGTTCAGAAAGACCCCAGCCCCTGACTGAAGCGTATTCTTTCCTGGCGAATATCAGCGTAACGCCAGATGGGGTTGCGCTGATTGCTTCGGGCGGGAACCGTTCCTGGCCGGGTGATTACGCTGAGCGACTCGCAGCCCTCACGAGCGTATCTGGGCGCGGGATTCTGCTGAAGATCTACCCTCCAGCGCTTACTCGGATGCCCAACCGCTTTCCTGGCCAGGAATGGATGGCGGCAATGTGCATGGTTTATTTTATCCACCGGTTAACCCTGCTTTTGAAGGGAGTGGGGTGCCGCCGTTAATTGTGCGTGTTCATGGCGGGCCGACCAGTCAGGCGTTTAATGCTTTCAACTCTCAAGCCCAGTTTTTTACCAGTCGTGGTTATGCGGTCTTGGATGTAAATTATCGCGGCAGCACCGGGTATGGCCGCGAATATCGCAATCTTCTCCGCGGGAGTTGGGGGATCTACGATGTACAGGATGCGGTTAGCGGAGCCGGCTACCTGGCCGATCAAAATCGAGCAGATCGGGCACGGTTGGTGATCATAGGTGGGAGCGCTGGCGGTTTCACTGTGCTGAAGGCCTTGGAAGACTTTCCCGGTTTCTTCAAAGCGGGTATCTGCCTGTTCGGGGTTTCGAATCAGTTCACCTTAGCTGCCGAGACGCATAAATTTGAAGCGCACTACAGCGATACTCTTTTAGGACCGCTGCCTGAAGCGGCTCAAATTTATCGCGAGCGCTCGCCAATCTTTTTTGTGAATAAAATACAAGATCCAATCGCCATCTTCCAAGGGGAAATTGATACGGTTGTGCCGCGGAAACAGTCTGATGAAGTCGTGGCTTCGCTGCAGCGGCGCGGCGTGGAACACGTTTATCATGTTTATCCTGGGGAAGGACATGGTTTCCGTAAGGCAGAAACAATCGAACACTTTTACCAGGCAGTTGATCAGTTTTTACGCCAATATGTGATCTTCGCCTAAAACCAAAATCCCCACCGAACGATGGTGGGGATTTTGGTTTAAAGGGAACACCTAGAACCAATCTCTCTTCCAAAAGATATAAGCCGCAAATACACCAGTTAAGGCCGAGCCAAGCAGGATGAATAGAAATGCCATTGGGTGCGCTTCTAACGGAATATGGACATTCATTCCAAAGAAACTGGCAATCATCGTTGGAATGCTGAGCAAGATCGTTACGGATGCTAAAAATTTCATCACTCCATTGAGGTTATTCGAGATAATTGAAGCAAAAGCATCCATCATACTGCTTAAGATGTTGCTCGAAATATTGGTCATTTCGATTGCCTGGCGGTTTTCGGTAAGCACATCTTCCAACAAATCTTCATCTTCGGGGTAAGTCTCAAAGATCCGGCTGCGCTGCAAACGTTCCATCATTAACTCATTGGATTTAAGCGCAGTTGTAAACAGAGTCAGACTTTTTTGATATTTTAGTAATTCAAGCACTTCTTTATTGCGGGTCGACCGCTGGAGTTGGTCTTCTAAGATATCGACGCTTTTCGTTATTTCACGCAGATAATTCAAATAAAGGTTCGCGGCATTGAATAGAATACGCAGGACAAACCGGTGGCGCTTACCTGTCGAGAGGTTGCGCACCCGGCCAGTAATAAATTCCTGGATCATACTGTTTTCGAACTTACAAATGGTGATCAGAAAACGATCGGTTAAAATAATGCCAAGCGGCAGGGTTGTATAAGGAATATCGACGGAATTGCCCTGGTAGAACGGGATGCGCAAAACAATGAGCAGCTCACCGTTATCACGCTCGGTGCGGGCGCGCTCATCCAGATCGAGAGGGTAGTGGATGTAATCTTGTGGAATTCCCAGGGATTCGAGCTGGGCAATCTCTTCGGGAGTGGGGTTAATCACATTAATCCAGCTTCCGCTGGTTGGCTCAGCCAGGCGAGTGAGGCCATTGTCGATGTTTTTGTAGGTCGTGATCATCGGTCGCTCCTTTTTCCGGGCTACAGCCCGGTGGGCAATTGCCCAGTTGGGGTCTAGAGTCAGGGTGGCTTGCCTGAGGTACTCAGGGGGTCGCCATCGTTATTCGATTGGTCCTCGTTCATCTTTTTAATTCCTTACATCTGTATCTTAAACAAAATTCCCGAAAATCCAGGCGCGCCAGGCTATCGGGAAAAAGAAGAAGCCGAACAAAAGGCTAATCCCTCAGGCCTGATTCTCCGGGTAGGTCCAACGTTCAGGCGCGTTGGTATGGCGGGGCAGCCCGCTCCTGCGGCAAACGCGCCTTATCGATTTTTCTCGATTCTCAAAATAACGATCCATGGTTTGTAACCCTTCCGGGGCTGCAAGAATTTCTCGATTAGTATAGCGCAAAGAGGGCAGCTTCGCAAGATTTCGTTCTGTAGAGATTTTCCTGATCGTCCAATCATTTTTAATAAACCAATCGCATTCACTCAGGTTACATTTGTCACTATGAAACTGTTTTGCCATTTGCTATAATGCTTTCAGATATTCGCTCAGGATAAGGAGAAGGAATCATGCCATTCAACATCAAAAATATCCCGGCCAGCGGGGAAAAAATAATGTTTCACGACAGCAAATTGCAAGTTCCCGATCACCCAATCCTGCCATTTGTAGAGGGCGATGGGACCGGGCCGGATATCTGGCGCGCTTCCGTACGCGTATTTGATGCCGCTGTGGAAAAAGCATATCATGGCAAGCGAAAAGTCAATTGGATCGAAGTCTTTGCCGGTGAAAAAGCCTATAGCAATTTTGGAACCTGGCTACCCGATGAAACCGTGGCAGCGTTTCAGGAATTCCTCGTAGGCCTCATCGGCCCGCTGACCAATCCGCTTAGCGGGAGCATGCGCTTGATCAATGTAGCGCTGCGTAAAGCCCTTGATCTGTACGTTTGCCAGCGTCCGGTGCGCTATTTTACGGGCATCCCCTCGCCGGTAAAGCACCCGGAATATGTCGATATGGTGGTTTTCCGCGAGAATACCGAAGATATCTATACCGGGATCGAATTCGAATCCGAGACTGAAGAAAATAAACGGTTTAGCAGCCTGCTAAGAGAGCAATTTCCCAAAGAATTTAGCAAGATGCGTTTCCCGAACACAGCAGGGATTGGCATCAAACCGGTTTCGAAAGAAGGCACTGAACGCCTGGTGCGAGCTGCAATCCGCTGGGCACTGGAAAACAAGCGCCGCAGCGTGACGCTGGTGCACAAAGGCAATATCATGAAATATACCGAAGGCGCATTTCGAAACTGGGGCTATGAATTAGCCGAGAGCGAGTTCGCCGATCAGGTATATACCTGGACCCAATGGGAACGCACTCGCTATGAAGAAGGCGAAGAATCAGCCAATGCTGAGCAAGATGCTGCGCTTAAAACTGGACTGCTGCTGATTAAAGATGTGATCGCGGATATTTGCTTCCAGCAGACCATAACCCGCGCGAAAGAGTTTGACGTGATCGCCACCATGAACCTGAATGGCGATTATATTTCCGACGCCCTGGCTGCCCAGGTGGGCGGCATCGGCATCGCCCCAGGCGGCAATATCAACTACGCCAGCGGACATGCACTGTTTGAAGCCACTCATGGCGCCGCCTCGAAATACGCCGATAAAGATATGGTCAACCCGGGGTCTATGATCTTGTCCGGGGAAATGATGTTCCGTTACCTGGGGTGGCATGAAGCGGCTGACCTGATTATCCAAGGGATGGAAGGCGCCATTGCAGCCAAGACGGTAACCTATGATTTCTACCGTTTGATGGATGGCGCATCCCTGTTGAAATGTTCGGAATTCGGCAGCGCCGTGATCAATCACATGCTGAAGTAGAGCTACCTTCATCCAATAAAAAATCCCTCGCACGAGGGATTTTTTATTGGATAAGATGTGGGCGCCTATGGAACTGCGGTTGGCGTAACCCCTGGAGTTGCAATTGGCGCTGCTGGAGCGCTCTTTGCAGCCGCGTCTGCGGCCGTGTTGGGGGCGCCGCCCAGGATCCAGCGGGTGAAAATATCGATTACTTCTGGTTTAAGGGCCTTAGATGGCGGCATCGGCCCAACCGGATGTTCAAGATTCTCAAGGTCTTCGCGATTAATCACGCGCAATAGAATACTGGCGGGATCGCCAGGGATGATATTATTGGGCGCGTTATTCCCGCTGGTCATAACTTCTTCATAGGTTTTCATGTAGTAATCGTTATTCTTTTTACCTGGGCGATGGCATGACAAGCAGTAGCGCTTTGTCAGCGGAGCGACATGCACTTCATAAGAAGGCGTTTCGTTCGGGGCCAGCGCCGGGATCGCCTGAGCTTGCTTGACCTCTTCTGGCAGCTCAGAGCGATCGTCCCAGGTGTAGCGCATAAAGGTGACAATCGCTTCGATATCGCCAGGGGCGAGCTCGCCGCCAAAAGCTTTGCCGAATGGCGGCATGCCCAGGTTAGGCTGGCCGTAGGCGATGATCTGATAGAGGGTTTCATCCGTGCGCGTGTACATTTCATCCTGGCTGTTGATCGACTTCATCATAAAGCCTTCCAGGCCTTCAACCCCTTTTATTTCCCCTCCCTCGCCATCAGGTCCATGGCACTCGGCACAGTATTCAGAATACAAGTCTTGGCCAACAGTAATTTTTTCAGGCAGGGTGACAGCGAGAGTGCCTGTATCCTCCTGGGGAGGCGTGGAGGCTACAGCCATGACCGTCAGGGCGACCATGCCAATTACAACCACTGTCATGATTGTTATCGCCAATTTTCGCCTCGAGAAATGCCGGTTTGGGTTGCGATCGAAGAAAGGTAGCAAGAACATCGCCAGGATTGCAATGGTGGGAATGATAAATGTCCCGATCCATTCCAGCTTACCCGGAAAGTATTTCAACATTTCAAAAAGAAACATGAAATACCACTCTGGGCGAGGTACGTAGGCGGCATCGCTGGGGTCGGCTTTTGGCTCACCGGCGACGCCGATAAAAATTGCTAACCCGACCAGAAGTAAGAATATCGCAAAGCTGACCAAAGCATCTTGATAGATGACATCTGGATAAAACTTTTCGCCCTTGGCTTTGGCTTGGGCATATTTTTCCTTATATTTAAGCTTTTGCTCTTCGTTCACACGTTGCTCCTCCCTTAATCATCTTTCTTCGGTACGCCGGCGATTCCTAGGCGGATCACCAGATACATATGGAGCCCAATAATCGCGATGATAACGGCTGGCAGCACCCAGATATGTACCGCGAAGAACCGCGCCAGGGTGACGCCGCTCAGGTCAGATCCGCCGCGCAAGACCTGGGTAAGAAATGGCCCAATGAATGGCACCGTCCCTGGTATGGAGGTGCCTACCGTTGTCGCCCAAAACGCTTTTTGGTTCCAGGGCAACAAATAACCCGTAAAACCCATTCCCAGGGTGGCCAGGAGCAGGACCACCCCGGAGATCCAGGTGAGCTCACGCGGGTATTTGTAGGCAGCAAAATAAAATGTGCGCAGCATATGAAGAAAGACGAAAATTACCATCAGCGTCGCGCCCCAATGGTGGATGCCACGGATAAGCCAGCCGAAGGGTGCCCCGTTCATAATGAATTGAATTGAATCGTACGCCAGGTCAGGGGTAGGGACATAGTAGATAGTCAAAAAGATCCCGGTTAACGCCTGCATCGTGAATAAAAAAAGGCTGGCACTACCCAGCGTAAAAAACCAATTTACTTTGGGGACTTTCCGATCCAGAACCGTAGAATAAATCCCAGACAAACCGAGCCGTTCATTGAACCAATCATAGACTTTGGATGTCATAAACAATCCCTCGCGGCTTATACCTTGATAAACAGAGTTCCGTCCTCGATCTTCGTCTCGTAGCGAACCATCGGTTTAGGTTGTGGTCCGCTGACAATCTGGCCTTCAATGTCGAATATTCCTTCGTGGCATGGACACAAATACTCTACCTTTTCTGTTTTCCAGGACACTCTGCAGCCCAGATGGGTGCACACATTGGAGAGCACGTATGGATCGGCATTTGCTGGTTTGGTCACAAAGACGCCATAACTAACAGTCGTCCTTTCCCAACCATTTACGATGGTGCGGGTAAAGCTGACCAGGGTAGGTTCGCCCACCGGAAATTGATCCACCTTTCCCACAGGAATCCAGGCCTCGGCTGTGCTTACTTTCAATCCAGGGCCAAGGACATAAGCAATCGCGGGGAGCCCAATGCTCACTGCGATAATCGTGCCAATCGTTCCCACTGTAATATTTACAAACTCCCGGCGGCTCAGATTATGCGATTCGGTCATTCATATCTCCTGAGTAATTTCAAGCCAGTGCACCATCTCTAAAATGGGATAAAATATTAAACGAGCTCTTTTATAATTATAGGTGATTTGCACAAAAATGAAGAGGATTTCTGGAACCAAATATCTATGAGTATTGTCACTATTCGAGCAGAATATTTAGCCAGTAAGATTATACTCAGAAGTAGTGTCTCTCGTTTCGGAACCTAAGACAAAAGGAGACCCACATGACCCTTAAGAGAAACGTTGGACTGCGAGGATTAAAGTACAGAGGGGGCGGCCCGATGCTGGCGTGGATCCTACATCGGATTGGGGGATTGGTTATTATCCTTTTTGTAAGCTTGCATGTGATCTCTTCTTTCTTCATGCAGCAAACCGCCAGTGACCTTGCCACAACAATTAATACGATTTATGAATCTGTTTACTTTCAAGTGTTTATCTACTTTTTTGTGATATTCCATGCTTTGAATGGCTTAAGGATCATCCTGGGGGATTTCTGGCCAAAGCTCTTGCAGTACCAGCGTGAGATGATTTGGATTGAATGGCTGATCTTCATTCCGGTTTATGGGCTAACCGTATTTATCATGATCCAAAGCGCCTTCCAGGCAGGCTAACGGGTTGAGGAGAATACCGATGACTTCAAGACCTGCACCACAAATTGGCTTCAGTTTCGAATATTTGATGTGGATTTTCACCCGAATTTCTGGGCTGGCCCTGATTTTGCTGGCGATCATCGGCATCACTGGCGCGTTTCTGATGCAAGCGCGCACCCAAATGGACCTGGCAACCTTGATGCGGTGGACCTTCTTCCCCAACCCCAACCATGTTGTCAACAGCAATATCCCTGACGTTGCGATTGGCTGGGCCACGGCCTACTGGCAGATTATGGAAATGATGATCGTGTTCTTCGGGGCGACGCATGGAATCAACGGTTTGCGCGTGGTCATCGAAGATTACACCCATGCCAGTTGGTTTAAGATACTCTTACGCGGCCTGCTGTTTTTATTCTGGATATTCTTAATGATCGTAGCAGTCTACGTTATTCTGGCTTCTTAACCTCAGGAGAGCACTCATGAAGAATTACCATCAAATCGATGTGGTTGTGGTAGGAGCCGGCGGTGCAGGCCTGATGGCGGCATTATATGCCTCGAAGAGCGCCAGCACGGCAGTCTTGAGTAAACTCTACCCGACCCGCTCGCACACCGGTACAGCCCAAGGCGGCGTGGGGGCAGCCTTGGGGAATATCGAAGAAGACCACTGGGAATGGCACGCATTCGACACCGTGAAAGGCAGCGACTACCTGGGGGATCAGGACGCGATTGAATTCATGTGCGCAGAAGCAGTCCCCGCGGTTTACGAACTCGAGCATATGGGACTGCCGTT
Organism: uncultured Chloroflexia bacterium; assembly: GCA_963770655.1. Taxonomy (GTDB): domain Bacteria; phylum Chloroflexota; class Anaerolineae; order Anaerolineales; family UBA4823; genus CAZAGA01. The sequence goes on from CAVYQO010000007.1 coordinate 156,826, forward strand.
CTCGCGGACGCCGGATGGGCGAATTGCGCAGCGACCTTTTGGCGGGCATACCAATAATGTCACCGGAAAGCCTGTGTCACGCGCTTGCTATGCTGCCGATCGCACAGGGCATATGATCTTGCAGACCCTTTACCAGCAGTGCATTAAGAACCATGTCAATTTTTATGATGAATTCCAGGTCCTAGATCTATTGGTGGTCGATGGCGCCGCGGCTGGAGTGGTAGCGCTTGAGCTGGCCACAGGCGAGCTGCATATCTTTCACGCTAAGGCGACGATCTTTGCCACCGGCGGCCATGGGCGAATCTGGGAAATCACCTCAAATGCATATGCGTACACCGGCGATGGCGTGGCGATTACCCTGCGCCGGGGTCTACCAGCCGAGGATCTTGAGTTTTTCCAATTTCACCCAACCGGTATCTACAAATTAGGAATTTTGATCACAGAAGGCGTGCGCGGCGAGGGGGGCGTCTTGATCAATGGGTCTGGTGAGCGTTTCATGCCGAAATATGCTCCCAAGGTTAAAGACCTGGCTTCCCGAGATGTTATCAGCCGCTCGATGTACCTGGAAATGCGTGAGGGACGTGGAATCGATGGCAAGCGTTACCTTTACCTGGATATGCGCCCGGAGGTGGTTAATAAGTTTGCCGCCGAGGATGGGCGCAGACACCCGGATGGCACGCCGTATACCACTACGGCTGAAGAACTGCTTTCCAAACTGCCGGATATCGTCGATTTCTCGCGCACCTACCTGGGGATCGACCCAGTAGCCCAACCGATCCCGGTTCAGCCAACTGCTCATTATGCCATGGGCGGCATCCCCACCAATAAGTACGGCGAGGTCGTGATTGATGAAAACAATTTGGTGATGACGGGGCTGTACGCCGCGGGAGAATGCGCCTGCGTTTCGGTGCATGGCGCCAACCGCCTGGGGACAAACTCGCTGCTGGATTTGATTGTGTTTGGCAAGCATACCGGCTTGCGCGCAGCCGAATTCTCCAAGGGAGCGTCATTCCCAGTGCTGCCTGCCGACCCAACCGAATTTGTACGCCAGGAAATCGAAGCGATCTCAACCGCTCAAGGCGACGAAAAAGTTCTGGATATCGCTCGTGAGATGAAGGCTGTCATGTTTGAAGATGTCGGTGTGTTCCGCACCCAGGTGGGCATGGAAAACGCCCTGGCGAAAGTTCGCGAAATGCAGGAACGCCTAAAACATGTCAGCCTCGCCGATCACGGCAAGATTTTCAATACCGAGCTGATGAATGCATGGGAGATTAGCAATTTGCTCCTGCTCGCCGAACTGACCACAATGAGCGCCCTGGCCCGCACCGAAAGCCGGGGTGGGCATGCTCGCGAGGATTTCTCCACACGCGACGATGCAGCCTGGTTAAAGCATTCATTGATCTGGAAGCAGGATGGTATAGTGACCTTGAACTACAAACCGGTTCAGATCACCAAATACCAGCCCAAGGAACGCGTTTATTAGTACCGGAGGACGACATGAAGATTACATTGAAAATCTTTCGCTTTAACCCTGAAGCGGATAAGAAGCCCCATTATGAGACGTATGAGGTCGAAGCGGAGCCGACAGATCGGGTGCTCGACCTGCTCGAATATGTCAAGGGCTATTATGATGGCACCTTATCCTTCCGTCGTTCCTGCGCCCACGGCATGTGTGGTTCCGACGCGATGCGAATTAATGGCGTGAACCGGCTGGCCTGCAAAATACTCGTAAAGGATGTGGGTTCAAATAAAATAACCGTTGAACCGATCCTGGGCATGCGCCCGATTAAAGATTTGATCGTCGATATGGAGCCATTCTTTGATAATTATCGCTCGGTATTGCCTTACCTGATTAACGATGAACCAGCGCCGATGCAAGAGCGTCTGCAAAGCCCCGAAGACCGAGAGCGCTTTGACGACACCACGAAGTGTATCCTGTGCGCCTGCTGCACGAGCTCCTGCCCCTCCTTCTGGGTCAATGAAGAGTATGTTGGGCCAGCCGCGATTGTTACGGCGCATCGTTTCATCTTCGACAGCCGCGATAAGGCTGGGGCAGATCGCCTGAGAATCATGAATGGACAGTTTGGCGTTTATCGCTGCCATACGATCTATAACTGCACCGAGGCCTGCCCGCGCGAAATCCAGGTGACCAAGGCGATTGGCGAGGTAAAAAAGGCCATCGCAACCGGAAAAATTGATTAAAAGCTTCGAACCGTATTTTTAAAATCCCTGGTCAAACGACCAGGGATTTTGTATAATGAGCAAGCCGCCCCAGTAGCTCAAAGGATAGAGCGAGGCACTCCTAACGCCTAGGCTGTGGGTTCGACTCCCGCCTGGGGCATCTCGAAATCATTGCAGAATTGCAATATTATTGCAATTGAATTAATTCAGTTGTCTGACAATCTCGTGATATAAATATAGCGTTGAACGTCAGGGTGCCCCCCTCACCCTGGCGTTCAACGCTTTAAACCACTATTCACTTATTGGCTTTCTTCTGTTTCTTAGGGTGTCAACATGTTTCTGGGATTGAGACGTTTATCGGTAATTGGAATGATACTATTGCTCCTGGCGGCTTGTGCGGCGCCAGCTACGCTCACGCCGACGGCAACCCTGCCGGTAGAGAAATCCATCAAGTTCTACGAATTTTACTCGCCATTCTGAAGCGCCTGCCGCGAGGTGCTGCCCATCGTGCATGGGCTGGAAAAAGAATATGGAGATCGGATCGCTTTTTTCCGGATCAATATCTTAAATCCCGAGAATGAAGCCCTCTTGGAGAAATTCGGTTTCTCGACGACGCCTGAGCTTTACCTCCTGGATGCCCAAGACCAGGTAATCGGCTTTTGGCACGAAGATGTCGCTGAAGACACTCTCCGCCAGGCATTTGAGAATGCTCTCAAATACTGATTAAAACCGATCTCATTGAAATAAACTGGGTGATCGATAAACCTGGAAATCTTGAAAAGAGTGGATGGTTATTCGATGGATGCATTATTGATTTCTCTGCTGCCTTTTATTATCGGCAGCGCACTTGTGCCTATCCAGATTATCATCGCAATCTTGCTACTTAAAAACCCTGAGCAGGGTTTGCTAAAGGCCGCGGCGTATACAGTCGGAATGACCACAATGCGTCTGTTGCAAGGTTTGGTATTTGGTCTGATCCTGGCCGATAGCGCAGCCAGTTCCGCTGGAGGGAAAAGCCTGGTTGTTCTAACCCTCTTACTGGTGTTGGGTATCCTTTTGTTAATCTCGGCGTACAAAGTTTGGCAGAAGGAAGATGATCCGGATGCCCCCCCTCCCAGGTGGCTAAATAGGATCGACGGTATAACCACCGCAAAAGCGTTTGGGTTGGGCTTTGGGATGCTCTTTATTGGGGCAAAGTTCTGGGTTTTTACGCTGGGCGCGATTGGCGTTATTGTTCAGGCGCAATTGGGACAACCTTCTAGCGCAGTGGCCTACTTGCTCTTTGTGGTGTTGGCGCAAGCCCTGCTTCTGCTCTCTCTTGGCATCCGTATTCTTCTTCCCGAAAGATCGAAGTCTTTCCTCGAACAAATATCTCAATGGATGACCCGTAATAATCGTCCAATAATGATCAGCGTCTCACTCGTATTTGGTCTCGTGTTCCTTTACCAGGGTATCAGTGGGTTGATAGGTATGTAAGATCGGGCCGTTTGCCTGGCGCATTCCTGCGCAGCGCCGCCGGCGTGGCGGATTCTTACATGGGTTTCCTGAAGTCAGGCAGCTCAGCGCATTATACCTTTGCTGAAATCCGGCCCAAGCCATCAGCGAAGCGGTACACTTCATCGACCGTGTTGTAATGAACCGGTCCGACCCGCACCATCCCGCCGCTTTCGGCTAACCCCAGCCTTTCCACAATCGAGATGGCATAATAATGCCCGTCCCATACATAAATCCCTTGCTTGCCCAGCGCTTCTGCCACCTGGCGGGGATGCCAGCCTTTCAAAGTAAAGGCGAACGTGGGCACACGCTCATCCAGGCGGCGCTCGTCAGCCAGGCCATAGATTTGCACCCCGGGGGTCTCCTGGAGCACATCGAGCAGTGCCCGGCTGATTTCGTACTCATAAGCCCGGATGGCGCTCGTGGCCTGTTTCAGAAGCAGCTTTCTTCCCTGGAAGCGGTCACGGTACAGTTCAGCCTGGTCCTCTCCGAAAGTCTTACCCAGCCATTCCAGGTACTCCAGTGCGCCAAGAACACCGGCAATCCCCTCGTGGTTTTGGGTACCAGTCTCGAATTTTCCTGGCAGCTCGTTTGGCGCCGGGCGCACCTTGTAGGCAAAGAGCTCTTCGAGCAGCTCATACCGTCCATATAGAATCCCGGCATGTGGACCAAAAAATTTATATGACGAAGTAACCAGAAAATCACATCCTAGATCCTGGACGTCGATTGGCCCGTGCGCGCCGTATTGAACTGCGTCGATATAGACCAGCGCCCCGGCGGCATGAGCCATCGCAACGATTTTCTTGACCGGGTTGATCGTCCCAAGCGCATTCGACGCGTAACCAACTGCCAGCAGTCGAGGTCTTCCTTCCAGGGCTTTTTGCAAGTCTTCCAGATCCAAAGTGCCATCCTCAGGATGGAAATCGACCCAGCGAACCCGCACACCGCGATCTTGGGCGGCCAATACCCACGGAGTGGCATTGGCGTCATGATCCAGGCGGGTGACCACGATCTCATCGCCGGGGTTCCAGGTGCGGGCAATCGAACGGCTGATGTGCAGGGTGAGCGTGGTCATGTTATTGCCGAAGACGATCTCTTCCGGACGAGCAGCATTGTAGAAATCCGCCATAGCGGCGTGGGCCGCATCAAGCACCACGTCGGACTGTTGGCTGGAGCGGAATGCGCCGCCGTGATTGGCATTATTCTCTACCAGGTAGGCGTTCATCCGTTTAAGCAAATCCTGGGCGATTTGGGTGCCGCCGGGGTTGTCAAAGAAGACCGCGGGTGAGGGCTGCTGTGCTTGCTGGCGCAGCGTTGGAAATTGATTGCGAATGGTTGGCAGGTCGAGGGGCATGGCTGAGATTCTCCTGGAAGATTAACGGAATATTCAAATCTTTATTTCCTGCCAGATATTATAATGCGGGAAAGATTGGACTAGAAATCAGCCTGCATAGGCCAAAAATACTCCTTTCAGGCGGACTGCGCGAGGCACAGCAGTGGTTTTGCCACCAGCCTACCCCAGCCTCAGGGTAGACGAATCACGAAGTACCTCTGAGCTAATCCAGTCTTGATCGATCCGGCTGAGTACTAAGGCACGCCTGTCTGGCTGTTTAATGACAAGGCCAGTTCTTCAGCCTCCTGCAGTTCTTCCGGCGTATTGACATTCCGAAAGCACAGCATTTGGGGATCATAGCGCTGGATTTCTTCACGCTCGCAGCAGATGCACCTTAACCTGGCTGAACCAGGCATCCACCCGCCATTTGTCTGCATGGATAGCCGCTTCAATCGCCGGCAGGCAGGTTTCGCGCCGGTAAACTGCATGAAAGGGCTCTGTGCCTTCGCCGGTATGCGGGATGGCGAGGTCAACCTGGCTGGTGAGCAGGATATCGCGCTCGGCGGCAAAGAGCGCCGGGCTGGCGAAGGGCATATCGCAGGCTACAATGGCCACCAGCGGCTGATTGGCGCTTTTTACGGCAGTATAAACCCCGCCCAGCGCGCCGCGCCCCGGGATCAGATCCGGAATGAGGGGTAAATTCAAGAAGCCGTAAGCCTCGGGCCGGTTAGTCGTGACCAGAATCTCGTCTGCCAATGGCTGCACGCGCTCCAAAACACGCAAAATCAGCGGGCGGCCCAGGAAAGGCAGCAGCGCCTTATCCTGCCCCATCCGCCGCGACTCGCCCCCGGCCTGGATGACGATGGTTAACATGGGGGGGATTATAATAGGGAAAGATGTGAGAGAGGAGTTTTGAGAGAGGAGTTGTCAGAGATTTAGTGATTAGAGAGGGGTCATCAGCATGAAACAAGATATACTCGTAACTGGTAACTCGTAACTCGTAACTGGCACGTGGATTGGAGTGTGTGAGATGGCGACGCTGGGCGATTACTTAGACCGGATGACAGCCGAGGGGGAGCTGGTCGAGAATTTAGAGGATGGCGCGGTGCGCTGTGTGGCTTGCGGACACCGCTGCCTGATCCGCCCGGGTCGCCGCGGGATTTGCCAGGTGCGCTATAACGAGAACGGCAAGCTGCGGGTCCCCTGGGGCTATGTGGCCGCTCTGCAGGTCGATCCTATCGAGAAGAAACCTTTCTTCCACATCCAGCCTGGCAGCCAGGCGCTGACCTTCGGCATGTTGGGCTGTGACTTCCACTGCGCCTACTGCCAGAACAGCTTTACCTCCCAGGCGATGCGCGACCCGGCCTCGGACGCCTCGATCAGCCTGATCCGCCGGGTCTCACCCGAGCAAATCGTCGCCTATGCCAAACGCAATGGCGCTTCGGTAATCGCTTCTTCGTATAATGAGCCATTGATTACCTCGGAATGGGCGGTGGGCATTTTCCGCCTGGCGATCCAGGCCGGGCTGAAATGCGTGTTCATCTCGAACGGCAATGCTACCCCCGAGGCGCTGGCTTACCTGCGCCCCTACCTGGTCGGCTATAAGATCGATCTAAAAACCATGCAGGATCGCAGCTATCGCCAGCTCGGCGGCGTGCTCAGCCACGTCCTGGACAGCATCAAACTTGCTCATGACCTTGGGCTGTGGGTGGAAGTTGTCACTCTGGTTGTCCCCGGTTTCAATGACTCAAACGAGGAATTGATGGATGCGGCGCGTTTTATTGCCTCGGTCTCACGAGATATCCCCTGGCACGTGACCGCTTTTCACCCAGATTACAAGATGGTTGATCCTTCGCCCACCCCAGTGCAAACTCTGATCCGCGCTGCAGAGATCGGCCAGGAGGCCGGGCTGAACTTTGTCTATGCTGGCAACATCCCCGGCCGCGTGGGCGAGTATGAAAGCACCTACTGTCCCACCTGCCGCACAGTGCTGATCGAGCGCACCAGCTATACGATCCGCCGCTACCATTTGAGCGCTCAAGGCAAATGCCCGCAATGTGGGGGGGCCACTCCAGGGGTTTGGACGGATAAGCCCCAGGAGGTCACCATCGGTGGGTTTGGAATGCCCAGGATTGTTCGTTAAAACATGACCAGCTAAAGCCAGGCGCCCTGTTTCTCGTCTAGACACCGCAGCTTAGCAGGTGAATAGATTACGCCGGTCTGCGCAGCGTAGCCCGGTAGATATAGCGGTCGATAGCCCCAAAACGGTATTTATAATCCTCATCGCCGCGCATAAAATCGAAAGCTGCGCGTTGGTGTTCGTTCGCCCACTGGAGTAGATAGCCGAGCAGCACCCAACCCGGGGAGTACTCGCGAAATTTGAAGCTCAACCCAGAGTTATACACCCAGATATGGCCATGGTAATCGAAATTCAAGTAGCTGGCCGCTTTTTCACCGCCAATCACCAGGAAAGCCAATTGCAGCCATTCCGCTTTGAAAGCAGCCTGCACAACCGCGCTCATTTGGGCGCGCATTGCCGGGGTCAAAAAACGTTCTTTCTCAGGATCCTGGGCCATCAAAGTCAGGAAGTCCTCGATTTCAGCATCGAGGGCAGCCTCATCGTGAACAATATACCAATCGACAGGGATTGGGCTTTCATCTGCACGGCGCATCTTCCGCCGAATTTCATGGCGCTGTTTTTTATCGATGCCTGCCAGGTAGGTGTCCCAATCGCCGGGCAGCGGAATGTAAGGCGATTTTTGGAGCGGCTGCTGTTGATATTCCCAACCACATTTTTCAGCCGCAGCTTGCAGAGCAACCAGGGTAGGCGAGTAATCGGGCAGATTATAGAGATCGAGAACTTTCCAGGGAGGGGCCAGTTCGCTGTTCAGTAAATCAAAGAGCTGCTCGATAAACCCGGGCAATTGTTTTTGGCGAACAATGATATCCAGGTAGTCGGATATTTCAATGCTGCCGATGAGCAGCAGAGCGGGTTGGCCTTCCCGATTGAGGCTTGAGAAGAGGGGAGCGATTCCAACCAGTTGGTTTTCATCATCCCGGGCTGTCACAATAAACAGCTCAGCTTGCTCCCACTCGCCGCCCCCGAGGTTCTGCCACCAGGCAAACAGATATTCGTGGCGCAAGAATGGTACATGACTTGCACTACAACAACTGAGTAAGTCATTCCATTCATAGGCAAGCGCCTCGAAGGCTTCCAAAGTTTGGATCACATCAATTTGCATGCTTAGGGTATTGTCCTTAATCTGGATAGTTCGCAGGACTTGGTTCCTGTTATCTCCTGCATTTTACCAGTATAATCGAGTTAGAAACGCTTCGAAACTGTTTTGACGGCGCACTGTGGAATAGAAAACATTTATGGCTAATTCAGTCGATATCGACCTCCTGCCGATTTACCGCCGGGCCGGGCAAGACCAGGCAATCCTGCCCGGTTTGCTGGTCGCGCGTAAACCGCGCCGGGCTGCTCGCAGCCGAGAATTTGATCAGCTCATCGTTCACCTATCCTTAACAGGCAACGCCACCCTGCCCCTGAACCTGCAGGATCAACTCCTGGATGACCTGGTGCGAACGTATTTCGACACCAGCGGATCCGTCACGGCCGCGCTGCGCGCCGCGTCCGAAATGCTCAACCAGCTTTTGCTCAACCGCAACATGCAAAGCTCGGGCAGCGGTCAGCAAACCGTAGGGATGCTCAGCCTGGCCGCCTTGCGCGGCGACCAGTTTTACCTGGCCCAATCCGGTCCGGTGTACGCCTTATACCTTTCGGCTTCCGGTATGGAAGAACTGCACGATGCGGCCCTATCCGGCCGCGGCCTGGGAATTAATCAGAGCTCCCCGATCCGCTACTTCCATGCCAGCCTGGCCCCAGGCGATGTCCTGCTGCTTGCGGCGCACCCCCCGGCGGCCTGGAACGCGGCTGCCCTGGCCAGTCTATATGGCCAGTCTATTGCTTACCAGCAAAGTCGTTTGCTGGATCAGGTTTTAGATGCCAGCGGCGCCCTGCTGCATATCAAGCCCGGTTCGGGTCAAGCGCTGCTCCTGCCAGCCAGGCCAGTTCTACCCCAGGTTGCCCGAGCTGAGGCTCCGCTCCCGCCAACGCCAGCTTCCGCGGATGAATACAACGAAGACCTGGTCCGCCAGCAAGCGATGTTGGATCAGTACCAACCGCTCCCTGAGCTTGGGACGAACCCGGAGTCTGCCCAACCGCTGTCATCCGAGGCCGTATCGGTGTCCCCGGCGACAAAGTCCACACCCGCTTCGCAAACTCCAACAGCGCCGGCCCGGGCCGCGGTTAAGCCCGCAAAGACCGGTCCGGGACCCATGCAAAGATTCGGCAGGTGGTTAGCCATTGGCTTAAACCGCCTGCTCCCTGAAGACGCCCTGGCCTCGATCCCCAATTCGGTGATGGCCTTCATGGCCCTGGCAATTCCACTGATTATTGTAGCCATGGCGGCCGCGGTCTACTTCCAACGCGGGTTGGCAGCCCAATCCGAGATCGCCTATTCCCAGGCAGTCCAGGCGGTCGCCCAGGCCCAGGTCCAATTGGAACCAGCCCAGCGGCGCGAAGGTTTAACTGCCGGGCTGAGCTACCTGGATGCAGCCGATTCTTACAAAAGGCTTCCCGAGGTGCAGACCCTACGCCAGCAGATCCTGGCGGATCTAGACACGCTTGACCTGGTTCGGCGCCTGGATTATCAGCCGGCGATTATCGGCGGCCTACCCGATGGCGTGGTCGTTACCCGTTTGCTCACTGTTGGGTCCGACCTTTTTCTGTTAGACAGCAGCACTGGAAAAGTTTTACGCGCTTTCTACACCAACCAGGGATACCAGCTCGATCCAGGTTTCCAGTGCGGACCAGGCAGCCCAGTCAATCTGGGTCCATTAATCGACCTGGCTGCCTGGCCAGCCGGCGCCAACCCGAACGCCAGCGTCATCGCCATGGATTCAAAAGGAATGCTGCTCTTCTGCACCCCCGAAGAAACCCCGCTGCCGAAGAAGCTGCCAAACCCGCCCGCTGGCCAGTTGAATGGGTTGGCAGGTTTTACCCTGGATCAAAATGACCTATACGTGCTGGATCCAACGCTGAATGCAGTTTGGGTGTATTACAACGCTGATTTTGAAGGTGAACCTGCTTATTACTTCAGCGAAGAGGTGCCTCCGCTCCAGGATGTGATTGACCTGGCCGCAACGAATGAAGAGTTATATCTCCTGCATTCCGACGGACGCATGACCTTATGTGTTACCGGAACAATGGGTGTGGTCACCCCAAACCGCTGCACCGATCCAGTGCCCTATATTGATATGCGCCTCGGGCGGGAGAGCCTGCCTCTGACTGAGATACCGGGCTACACCCAACTGCAGTACAGCCCACCCCCAGACCCATCTCTGTATCTGCTCGAGCCAGCGAAACAAGCCATCGATCGCTACAGCCTGCGCAACCTGGCTTACCAGAGCCGCTATCTACCCCAAACCAGCCTACCCGCAGCAACGGCTGCCTGGGTGGACCCGGTTGAACGCCTGGTATTTCTGGCCACTGGTGGGCGGGTGTATTACGCCAACCAGCCGTAATCCATTAAGCAGCAGGGGGTTTTGGCGAAATTAAGGAGTATTGGTAGGCCAGGGAGTTAACGTCGCCATCCGTAAGGTTGGGCTCGGCTGTGGTAATGGGCCGGGTCCTTTTTTATTTTCGGGAGGAAATGGTGAAAGCGTTAAAAAGAGAGGTGAGGTTGGCGTGATAACCAGGCCGGGGGTGTCCGTCCCCGCCAGTAAGGGCTGGGTGCTCTGTGTGGATTGGGTCAGCGCGCCAGGATTTTTCTCCCGCCGGTCATCCCGCGTCCACAACCAGGCGCCGACCAGGATCGCGGCTGCCAGGATCGTCATCAAGCTGAATACCAGGCAAGCAAGCGGTAGTTTTCGCTGGGGTGAGGGCAAAGGTTGGCTTAATCCTGAGCTGGTGGGGACTTTAATCAAGATTGCAGTAATGTTATCGTGACCGCCGCGCTGATTTGCCAGCTCGATCAGCCGGTTTACTGCTGGTTGTCCGTGTTTCTCTAGCAGCACAGCGAGGATTTCGTCCGGACCGACCAGATCGGTCAACCCATCGGTGCATAACAGCAGCAGATCCCCTGGGATGAGATGCATTCCTTGATTTGCCTGGGCTTGCTCCGTTGTTTCAGCGACCTCCAGGCGTAGCCGGGTATCCAGCTCTGGCTGCTCGCTTGAACCCAGAAAGCGCCGGATAACGTGCTTATTCGGATGTCCTCGCGCCTGTTCGGGCGTAAGAGCTCCCAACTCAATTGCTTCTTGAATCCAGGTGTGATCGGTAGAGATCTGGCGGAGGCTGCCGGCGTGAACGTAGTAGATGCGCGAATCACCAAGCGAAGCCGTATACAAGCTGTCGCCAATGATCCAACAGCAGGCGCACGTCGTACCCATCCCCTGCAGCGTGAAGTCGCTCGTGGCGCGTTGGTAGATCGCCTGGCTGGCGCTGAGCAGGGCGCGCTGCAGTATTTCGGTCGGGTAGACCGCATCGCTGGCAGCAACGAACCTGCTGATCCTTTCGACGGCCATCTCTGCCGCCACTTCCCCTGCCCGATGCCCACCAATTCCATCCGCAACAATTGCTAAAACCGCGGGGATCGGATGATGCTCGGTCAGCACATAAGCCGAGACCGCATAGCGATCTTCGTTGTTCTTGCCCTTCTGCCCTGGATGGGTGGCAGCAGCAATCTGCAGGTGTGCTTTTTTTACCGGGATCATAAGCCTTTCTTCAGCGGCGGTTCAGCGGAAGTTACCACCGTTTTACGAATCTGGCCAGGGTGGCGGGTGGTGAAGCGAAATCCTATGCGGCCGATATGCACCAGATCGCCATGCTCTAAGGTTGCGCCTTCGCGTGAGATCGGCGAATAATTGATCCAGGTTCCAGCAATCGAACCTTCGTCCTGGATTCGATAAGAACCATCTTCTTTACAAAGGATGCGGGCGTGAAGCCCTTCAATGGAGGTGTCATTCAGCACCAGGGTCGCCAGGTTCGGGTCGCTCCCTAAAGTAATCTCGGCCGTATTAATCGGGATGGGTGTAGAAGAGGCGTCATTGTCGGTCTCGAAAAGCCGAGTCAGGAATGCCTCCGCTCGGAGCGGAAAGCTGCGCTGCGGCCAATGCAGCCGGTTTGCAAAGCTGCCTATTCGCTTAGATGGCGCTTCCATCTTGACCGTCACGGGTTGGGTAACCGGATCGGATTTTGAACGTTTTGTGCGTCCGGCGCCTGGATGATGCGGGCGCAGCCTACCTCCAAGCAGCAGCACGAGCGCCAGGATCGATCCTGCGATCACCGCGCCTAACACAGAAAGCGCAGGCGCATTGCGAAACACCCAGGACCATGGACTTCGCGCTGGCTGTTCGATCGTCAACTGTACCAGGCGTTCAATACTGGTCCCCACCAATCCGAGATTATCCTCCGCTTCGACGCGGATCAGATGCGTCCCGCTGGTGGTAAGATCGGTCAAATTCCAGGTGAACCGGTCAAAGGGAGCCTGGCGGTTTTCCTGGACGAGAGTACCATCTACAAACAGGCTGGTGCGGACTAAAGACCGGGCGCGTTCGTCAGGGAAAGCGACTAAAATCTGGATTTCCTTATCCGTGGGTAAATAGGCGTTCATCGGGGCGTCGTCGATGATCTCGCCGCCTTCCCCTTGCGGCGGAGTCCGGCTTATTTCCAGCGGGGGCGATACGAAGGCAGGATCGGGGGGTAAAACATTAAGTTCAAATGTCTGGACTGGCGTCGTAATTGCCCCCGAAGGCAGTTGAATATCCACAGCTAATTGGTGATTACCGCTAGCGCGGATCCGGGATTCATACACTAACCGGTAAACGGAGCGAAGCGGTTCAAATATTTCTTCCAGGGATAGAGATGGCTGATCATCTGTATAAGAGAAAAGCTGGCCGCCAGTCTGGCTGACCAATTGCTGGAATTGTTTTTCGGCATTTGGGTAATATGCCCCTGGGACAGGCACCATCCACACGAAAACCTGGATACCTTGCTCAGCAGCGCGGTTGATCACATCCTGGATGGCGACTTCTGATTGATCCTCAGTGGGTGAGGTGATAAAGAGGACCGCCTTGCTCATCCCCGGGCGCGGCGGCGTATCTGCGGCGATATCGACAGCCCGTCCCAGTAGATCCAGGCTTGGAACAGCCTGGCGAGGATCGATTTCTTCCAGCTTTTCAAGCGCAGCCGCCCACTGTCCAGGATCGCTCAAGTGGGTTGTCTCGGAGCCATTGGTAATTAGCAAGCTGAGATCGTCCAGGTTGGAGCCAGAGCGGCTGTTCGCCCAGTCTTGCAGCGTGCGCTGGATTAAGCTGCCGCGTGTGGCGCCCTGGCTGTTGCGCAGTGCAAAAGTAGGCCCAGGATTCAAGGCGACCACAATTTGGGCCCCGGGACGCAGTTGCTGCAAACCGCTAATCGGCAGCGCCTGGCCATCCTCGATTGCCTGCAGCGTAGTCGAGGCCAGCCCAGTGATGAACTGGCCCAGCTCGTTCTTGACATCCAGGTATGTTTCTATGGTTGGAAAGGTCTGGGTGTTCGGCGTGGTGAGCTCGGCGCTGATACCAGTTTGAGCCAGAACTGGCGCCGTCATGCCCAAAAGGAGAATTAGACAAACAAAGAACCCGCACCAGCGGTTGCACATAATCAAATTGTAGCACAGCTTTTGTCAGCCTATCCAGGCAGCAGAAGCACTCCTCCGAGACCCTCTCCTGCCCTTATTCCCATTCAATGGTTGCCGGAGGTTTGCTGGTAATGTCATAAACGACGCGGTTGATGCCGGGAACTTCATTAACGATCCGGTTGGCCGTGCGGGCAAGCAGCTCGGCTGGCAAACGCGCCCAATCGGCGGTCATAAAATCATCTGTGGTGACTGCGCGTAAGGCTACGACCTCGTGGTAAGTGCGCTGATCGCCCATCACCCCAACGCTTTGCACCGGCAGTAATACGGCGAAGGCCTGCGCAACCCGCGCGGAGCGGTCGTGATCCTGCGGGTAAAGCAAATGTACACTCGCCAATTCACTGGTGAAGATTGCATCCGCAGCGCGCAAGCGCTCCAAACGCTCTTGGGTGATTTCGCCCAGGCAGCGCACTGCCAGGCCTGGCCCCGGAAAAGGCTGCCGCCAGACCAGCTCGCCTGGCAGCCCCAAAGCGCTCCCAACGATCCGCACTTCATCTTTGAATAAATAACGCAGTGGTTCAACCAGCTCAAATTGCATCTTTTCGGGCAGCCCGCCGACATTATGATGGGTTTTTATACGCTGAGCTTGAGACCTGTCGGGTGCGCTCGACTCAACTACATCCGGGTAGATCGTCCCCTGAACCAGAAAACGACTTGGCGCCTGGAGCAGGCCAAGTTGGCGAGCTTGATCTTCGAAAATGCGGATAAACAGCTCGCCAATAATCCGGCGTTTTTGTTCGGGTTCGCTAACCCCCTGCAGAGCGGAAAGGAAACGCTCCGCGGCATTCACAGTAATGAGCTCGATCCCCAGGTTTTCATGAAGGGCTGCCTGGACCTGCCTGGGCTCGCCCTGGCGCAGCATCCCGGTATCGACAAAGACCGCCACTAATTGCTCGCCAACGGCGCGCTGCACCAGGGCAGTCGCCACGCTTGAATCAACCCCGCCGCTCACTGCGGATAAGACCGGCGCCTTGCCCACCTGCTGGCGAATGCGCTCGACGGTTTCCTGGATGATGGATGTGGGCGTCCAATCTGGGCGGACCTGGCAAATATCGAGGACGAAGCGGCGCAAGATTTCGCCTCCGCCTGGGGTATGATGAACTTCCGGGTGAAATTGCAGTCCGTAATAATTCCTGGTCAAATCCCCCATTGCCGCTGCCGGTGAATGATCGCTTTTCGCTAAAATGCTGAAGCCAGGCGGGAGCGCCTCGATCCGGTCGCCGTGGGACATCCAAACCAACTGGGGTTGATCGCCAAGCAGCGGGTTAGCCTGGGTGGTTTCCAACTGCGCCGGGCCGTATTCCCGCTCGCTGGAGGCAGCCACCTGTCCGCCTAAGGCATACGCCAGGGCTTGCATGCCATAACAAATCCCCAAAACTGGCCGGCCGCTTTCCAAGACATAGGCCGGGATTTGCGGGGCTCCAGAAGCATATACCGAGGCCGGCCCACCTGAGAGGATATAACCTTGTGGATCGTGGCGAAGGATTTCCTCTGCCGGGGTGTCCCAAGCGAATAATTCACTGAATACTTGCCATTCGCGAACACGCCGGGCAATAAGCTGGGAATATTGTGAGCCAAAGTCGAGGATCGCAATCGCCGGCCGGCGGTGCGTTATCACCTCGTTTCCTTAAAGACAATATTTTCGCCATCCAACGAGGTGATAATCGCCAGCGCCTCGATTGGAATTCCCAGAAAATTCAAGGCGCTGCGCCCTCCCTCAAAGGTTTTTTCGATCAGCGCTCCGATCCCGACAATTTCCGCCCCAGCAGTTTGGGCCAGGCGCACCAAGCCCAGGATTGTTGCGCCTGTGGCCAGGAAATCATCGATAATCAAAACCTTTTCACCTCCCGCCAGGTACTCCGGCGAAACGATCAGCTCGACAGTGCGGCCTTTCGTATGCGAAGGCGTCAGGGTCAGGAAAACCTGGTCCGGCATGGTGATCGGTTTTTGTTTGCGAGCATAAACAACGGGCAGACCCAGGTGCATCGCTGTGGTAAGCGCTGGGGCAATTCCGGAGATTTCAGCGGTTAAGATCTTCGTCGCCCCAATTTGGGCAAACCGGCGGGCAAATTCCTCGCCACAGGCGTCCATCAACTGCGGATCCACCTGGTGATTGATGAAACTGTCCACTTTGAGGATGCCATTACCCAGGTTTTTCCCATCCTTTAGAATTCTCTCTTCCAGTATGCGCATTCTGGCCTCCACTGAACTCAAATGAATAGATCGCTTGATTCTACATCGCCTGGCAAACGAATACCAGGGTAGATTGGATGAATCTTTTGCCGTAATGACGTAAGCTGTTTTCAGAACGACATACGTCATTACGATGAAGCGCCCCCACAGCGGATCTGTTTTTCTTTAATGTGTTAGAATCCGCGCAGATGATCATTTTGGCCTCGAATTCACCCCGTCGGAAACAAATCTTAGCGCTTGCTGGCTGGGATTTCACGGCGCTGCCCGCCGACATTGACGAGCGACCTTTACCAGGCGAAGACCCACGCAGCTATGTTTTACGATTAGCTGAGTGCAAAGCGGAAACCGTGCACTCAAGCCAGGGAGCGTCCATCCCAGGACCGGCCGTGATCATCGCTGCAGATACCACAGTCGCCCTGGATGATGAAATTCTTGGCAAACCAGCTACCCCCGAGGAAGCCGAAATGATGCTGCGGCGCTTACGCAAGCGAAACCACCAGGTCTACACCGCCCTGGCAATCCTCGATCTTTCCGTTCAGACGCGGCATTCGAGGCTTGTCTGCACCGATGTCCACATGCGTGATTACAGCGATCTCGAAATCGCCGATTACATCGCCAGTGGAGATCCACTGGATAAGGCTGGGGCCTATGCCATCCAGCACAGTGGATTTCATCCTGTCGATCACGTGGATGGCTGTTGGGCCAATGTGGTTGGGATGCCGCTATGCCAGCTCAATCCATTGCTGTTCGAATCAGGCTGCACGCCGGCAGGTGCGATTCACCTGACCTGCAGCGGGGAAAGCCAGGCGTCTTGCCAAATCTCTACTTATTTCGCTCAATCTAAAATTGGCTCAGGAAATCACTAAAATGAAGGGGCAGCGGTTCATCCTGATTCTCTTCATCCTATTCGCGACTGCCTGCAGCCAGCCCTCTGCCGGTCCACTTGCCGCTCCGACAAAACAAAGTGGGCCGGCCGTGCAGGGTCTGCCCGACCCACAAGCGACTGCGCGCGCCTACCTGGATGCCTGGAAAGCCGGCGATTATGCTGCAATGTATGCCTTGCTGACCTCGATCAGCCAGTCTGCGATCAGCCTGGATGAATTCAGCGCCCATTATCAGGGCGTAGCCGAAGAAGCCAATCTGAGCGGGGTGGATTATCAAATCCAGGCCGCGCTAACCGATCCTGAAAAATCTCAGATCAGCTACCGGGTAATCCTGGATAGCGGGCTGGTGGGCAGCCTCGAGGCGGACACGATGATGAACCTGAGCCTGGAACGGGGCAACCAATGGCGAGTTCAATGGGACGATGCTCTGATATTGCCCCAACTCAAAGGGGCCAACTACTTATCCATGGATCGCCAGGGATATTTACCAGCTCGGGCGAATATTTATGATCGCAACGGGCATGCCCTGGTTGCGCAGGCGGATGCGACGGCCATCGGCCTCTTCCCGGACAAAATCGATCCCGCCCAGTCAGCGGCGCTTTACACAGCCCTTGCTGAGGTGAGCGGGTTGAGCGTAGAGAATATCCAGGCGCGAATTGCTGCCTATCCGGCCGGATCAGGCTGGTATCTAGCGCTGGGGGAAGTCCCTGCTGATCTGATCGCGCAACGTTTTAACGAACTATCCAGTTTCAGCGGATTAGTTCTGGAACCGTATAAAGCGCGTTATTATTTCGATAGTGGCGTGGCGCCGCACGTAGTTGGTTACATGGGCGAAATTTCAGCCGATCAAATCCAAGAATATGAGCAGTTAGGCTACCGTCCCGGGGATCGGATTGGTCTGAGCGGGCTAGAAAATTGGGGCGAGCAGTACCTGGCTGGCAAACGCGGCGGGGCTTTGTATGTGCGCAATGCCCAAGGCCAACCGGTCACCCGCCTGGCCGAGGCCTCCGCCCAACCCGGCGCAGCGATTTACACCACCATCGATCGAGAATTCCAGGAAGGCGTCCAGCAATCCTTGGGGGGGTTCAGCGGCGCCGTAGTGGTTTTGGAACGCGATACCGGGCGGGTTTTAGCAATGGCTTCTGCCCCAGATTTCGATCCAAACGCCTTCGAACCAGTCAACTATAACAGCGAGACTTTGCTGGCAGACTTGAACAACCCGGCTCAACCGCTGCTAAATCGGGCTTCCCAGGGTTTATATCCGTTAGGCTCGGTCTTCAAAATTATCACCATGGCGACTGCCCTGGAGAGCGGCCTGTACGAGCGCGACAGCACTTATTATTGCGACAAGGTGTTCAAGGAGCTGCCCGGGGTCACCTTATATGACTGGACGTACGATTATAACTTTCCCGCCAGCGGAAACCTGACCCTGGTGGGCGGGTTGATTCGCTCCTGCAATCCATGGTTTTATCACATCGGCCTGAGCTTGTTTAATCGCGACCGGGGCAATTTGCTCCCGAAGATGGCTAAAAATTTCGGCCTGGGCAGCCCGACCGGAATTATTGGCGTGGCCGAGGAATCAGGACAGGTTCCAGACGTGGAAAGCCAAATCGATGCCACCAACCTGTCCATCGGGCAGGGAGCATTGCTAGTTACGCCGCTGCAGGTGGCTAATTTTATCGCTGCGATTGGAAACGGGGGCACATTATACAAGCCACAGCTCGTTGAGAAAGTGATCACGCCAGATGGCTCGCCCGTGCTAACCTTCCAACCCCAGGTTTCTTCCAAACTGCCCATCAAGCCGGAAACCCTGCAAGCCATTCGGGATGGAATGATTGGTGTGGTGGAAAGCGTCAATCCCCGCGGCACAGCCCAGCATGTCTTCACCGGTCTGGATATTCCTGTGGCGGGCAAAACCGGTACCGCACAGACCGGGATCAGCGCTCCGCACGCCTGGTTCGCGGGCTATACCTTTGCTGAAGATCCTGAACATCCCGATATTGCTGTGGCGGTAATTGCCGAAACCTCTGGCGAGGGCTCGGATTATGCCGCCCCGATCTTCCGCCGGATTGTTGAATTATATTTCCGTGGGCTGCCCGGTAAACTGTACGATTGGGAAGCCACCTATAACGTCACGCGCACCCCGCCTGCAGACGCGGTCGGAACGCCTACTCCTGCCCCTTAATAGGATCAATGAGGCGTTTGTGCGTGGATTAGTGATTCGAACCCAATCAGGTTTTTACACCGTTGAAACCGCAGACGGCCGGCTGGTGTGTGAGCTGCGTGGCCGCCTGAAAAAAGGGCGCCGCCAGGGCGATGTGGTCGCGGTTGGCGATTGGGTCCAAATCACCCCGCTTGGTGGGGAGCGGGGCGTCATCGAAGAAGTCGAGGAGCGTAAGCGCCTGTTCATCCGCCTGGCCCCCAATCCCCAGGGAGTTTACCAGCAGATCTTGATTGCCAACCCAGACCAGGTGGTGTTTGTATTTGCCTGCACCGATCCCGCGCCGCACCTGGGGATGTTGGATCGCTATTTAGTCATTGCCGAAAAACAAGCCATCCCGGTTTTAATCCTGGCCAACAAGATGGACCTGGTCAGCGCTCCCCAGGCTGAGGAGCTCTTCGGACGCTACCCGGCGTTGGGCTATGGCGTGCTGTATACTTCAACGAAAACCCGCCAGGGCATTGAGGAGTTGCGCCAAACCTTAGCCGGTAAGATCAGCTTGTTTTCCGGCCCTTCAGGGGTTGGTAAATCCAGCCTGCTGAACGCCATCCAACCGGGATTGGGGCTGGCGGCGCGCCAGGTCAGCCATGCCACCAGTAAAGGCCGCCATACCACCGTCGTGCGTGAGTTGTTTCCCTTGGAAACAGGCGGCTACGTAGCCGATACGCCTGGATTGAAAGCGTTGGCGCTGTGGGACATTGAGCCTGAAGAATTGGATGGCTATTTTCCAGAGCTGCGCGACCTGGTGCACCAGTGTCAGTTCAGCGACTGCACCCACCGCCACGAACCAGGCTGCGCTGTCCTGCAGGCTTTGGCGCTGGGCGCGGTGCATCCCGAACGCTACCAATCGTATCTTCGCATGCGGTTTGGGGAAAGCTGATTTTCTTTTGTAAAGGCTGAACCTTGCAGACCTCGAAACGGTATGATTATTTAAGCAGGTACCATTCGCCAAATCTTATTGGTCGATTTTGCTTGGAGACATCAAATTGATTTTATTGAAAAAGTTTCTTTTTTTGGATGTATAATATATCCGCTATTTTTTAGTCTTTGGCAATTATCTTTCGGATTGGAGGAGAAGCTATTTTTCATGACTCCGAGCAATGGGCGCCCAACAATTTTAAATGTAGAGGATTTACAAACGCGTTTTCGAACTCCGGATGGGACAGTTTTTGCGGTAAATGGTGTCAGTTTCAATCTAAAAGAAGGGGAAACCCTCGGGGTCGTCGGAGAGAGCGGCTGCGGGAAAAGCGTGACCATGCTCTCGCTGCTCCAATTAATTCCTACGCCTCCTGGTGAAATCGCCTCCGGTAAAGCCTTCTTCCACGATAACGACTTATTGGTGTTGAAACAAGATGAGATTCGGGATGTACGTGGTTCACAAATTGGGATGGTCTTCCAGGATCCAATGACTTCATTGAACCCGGTCCTGACCATCGGCAAGCAAGTTTCTGAGCCGCTCATGCTTCATCTCAAAATGACCAAGAAAGAAGCCGAGGCGCGCGTGGTCGAGCTGCTCGAGCTGGTGGGTATCCCAGAAGCAGATAAACGGCTTAACCAATACCCTCACCAGTTTTCTGGCGGTATGCGCCAACGGGTGATGATCGCCATGGCCCTGGCCTGCAACCCGCAGATCCTGATCGCTGATGAACCGACAACTGCCCTGGATGTCACCATCCAGGCCCAGATCATCGAGCTGGTCAAGCGCCTGCGCGAAGAATTGGGCATGTCGATTATCTGGATTACCCACGACCTGGGGATTATTGCCGGGCTGGCCCACCGGGTGATTGTCATGTATGGTGGTTTTATCGTAGAAGAAGCGGATGTAAAAGAGTTATACGCCAACCCGAAACACCCTTATACCCTTGGTCTGCTGAATAGCCTGCCCCGCCTGGATGACGACGAGCACAAGCGCCTGCAGGATATTCCGGGGCTTCCACCCGTGCTCATGGAAAAGCCGGTCTCCTGCCCATTTGCCCCTCGCTGTCCTTATGTTTTTGAGAAATGCAAAGAAAACCCATCTCTCACTGAGGTGGGCGTGAACCATCGGGCAGCTTGTTGGTGGAACGTTCAGGAAGGGAGGGCGCGCTAATGGATGCTCCTGCCGCAAGAGACGGAATTTTATTAAATGTAAAAGACCTGTTCATGCATTTTCCAATTTTGCGCGGCCTGCTGCAGAAGCAGGTAGGCGCTGTGCATGCTGTCGATGGCATTACTTTCGAGATCAAACGCGGTGAGACCTTTGGCCTGGTGGGCGAATCGGGCTGCGGCAAATCCACCACCGGTCGGGCAATTCTCCAGCTCTACCGCCCAACCGCCGGGCATGTCTATTTCGATGGCACAGATCTCGTCGCCCTCAAGGACGAAGAGATGCGCCAGATGCGCCGGCGGATGCAGATGATTTTTCAAGATCCGTATGCCAGCTTGAACCCGCGCATGAGCATCGGTCAGATCGTTGGCGAGCCTCTCCAGGTTCACAATATCGCCGAAGGCGATGAAATCAACAAGCGCGTAGCTGAGCTGCTGACGACAGTGCGCCTCAGCCCGACATTTGCCGATCGCTACCCGCACGAGTTCTCAGGCGGACAGCGCCAACGAATCGGAATTGCCCGCGCCCTGGCGCTGCAGCCGGATTTCATCGTCGCCGATGAGCCGATTTCTGCCCTGGATGTTTCCATCCAGGCCCAGGTGATCAACTTGTTGGAGGATTTGCAGGATAAATTCGGCCTGACCTATCTGGTCATTGCCCATGACCTGTCGATGGTGCGCCACATTAGCGATCGGGTGGCGGTGATGTACCTGGGTAAGCTGGTCGAGTTGACCAGCCGCGATGAGCTGTATCAGCATCCGCAGCACCCTTATACGAAAGCCCTGCTTTCAGCAGTGCCTGTGCCGGATCCGCTTGTCGAAGAAAAGCGGCATCGAACAATCTTGGAAGGCGATGTGCCCAGCCCGGTTAATCCCCCCTCGGGCTGTCACTTTCGGACACGTTGTCCGATTGCAGATAAAATCTGTGCAGAAAAGGACCCCGATTGGCGCGAAGTTGCGCCAGCTCACTGGGTGGCCTGTCATATGGTTTAAGAGCGCTCAGCACTCAGCGATCGGTTATCAGTCATGATCAGGTCAGTTGCCTCATCATTCGCTAAAGCTGAAATCTGATTGCTGAAAGCTGATAGCTTTCTAAAAGGAGGTGTTGCCTGAGACGAAACGAAAATTTGACAGTATATAACATTCGATGAGAAACCAAACCATATCTAATCTTCTAGAGGAGAAGAAACATGCGTAACAAACTTTTTGTTGTACTATCGCTGGTAATCCTGGCGAGCATGGTCCTTTCGGCCTGCGCTCAGCCCACCCCAGCAACGGTCATTGAGACCGTCGTCGTAGAAAAGCCCGGCGAAGTCCAGGTGACCGAAGTTGTCAAGGAAGTCGAGAAGGTCATCACAGCCACTCCCGAACCTGAAGCAGCAACTACACCTGTCCTGCGCGTCAACCTCGGTACCTACCCGGACATCATCGACCCGCAGAAGTCGTCCTTCGTCAACGAAATTGCGCCACCTGCAGATGATGTACGAAGGTCTGACCAAGCTGAATGGCGCCCTGGAAACCGTCCCCGGCGCGGCTGAGAGCTGGGAATACAGTGCCGACGCGACCGAGCTGACTTTCAAGCTCCGCGACGGTCTGAAGTACTCCGATGGCACTCCGCTGAATGCAATGCGCTACCAATATGCGATCATGCGCAATATCAACCCGGAGACCGCTGGTGAATACGCACAGATCACCGACGAAATTTTGGGCGCTCCCGAATGGCGCACTGGCGCTGGCGCTGACGGCGCGGCTGTCTGCCAGACCGATGAGGAAAAAGCTGCTTGTATGGAGACCGTAAAGACCTCCATCGCCGCCCTGGACAGCGCTGGCAATGCCTGCACTGACTATGCCCAGGAAGACTGCACCACCCTCAAGCTCAAGCTCAGCAAGCCCGCTCCTTACTTCCACACGGTTATGTCGCTGTGGGTAACCTACCCCGCCAAGGAAGAGAACATCACCGAAGGCGGCGAGAACTGGTGGAACAGCTCCAAGTACCAGATCGGCAACGGCCCCTTCGTTCTGAAGAGCCTCGAGCCGTTCGTGCGTGGCTACTTCACCCCCAATGCCAGCTATTGGGAAGGCACCCCCAGCTATGACCTGGAATACAGCTATATCAACGACACCGCCGTGGCCTTCGAAGCCTACAAGAACGATGAGTTCGATATCGTTGCGTTTGGCTGCAGAAGACCTGGGCACCGTCCAGGCCGACCCGGTATTGAGCCAGGAAGCCAATATCTACCCCGGTTCCTGCACCTTCGCCGTCATGTTCCACCAGCTCAAGGCGCCCTTCACCGACCAGAAAGTCCGCGAAGCCTTCGCCATGGCTCTGGATCGCGATGGCTGGGTCACCGACGTCCTGAAAGGCCTCGGCTCCCCAACCCTGACCTGGATCCCCAAGGGCTTCCCAGGCTACCAGGATGGCGAGACCCGCTGGGGTTTCGATCCTGCTGCTGCTGTCCAAGCTCTGACCGACGCTGGTTACAAGGCTGAAGGCGGTAAGTTGATCGGCCCCGATGGCAAAGCCATTGACATCACCGCTACCTTCAGCGACACCCCCCGCAACCGCACTCGCTGGGAGTGGTTGATCGCCAAGTGGAAAGAGGTTTTGGGCGTTGAGATCACCCTCAATCCGGTTGAGTCCACCACCTACACCGCCCTGACCAAGGATATCGAAACTGCTCCGCAGATGTTCATCCTCGGCTGGTGCGCAGACTACCCCGATCCTCAGAACTGGCTGTCCGTATACTGGAAGACCGGCGGCTTCGGCGAGCGCATCGGCTACTCGAACCCCGAGTTCGATGCCCTGGTCAACGAAGCTGACACAACCACCGATCCCGCCAAGCGCGCCGAGCTGTACCAGCAAGCGCAGGACCTGCTGGTCGCTGGCGCCCCGGTGGCCTTCATGTGGAACAACGTCAATACCTACCTGGTCAAGCCGTGGGTTAAGGGCGCAGTCCTGACCCCGCAGGATTCCGGTTGGCCTGGCATCCAGGTTCCGCTGTCCATCACCATCGACCAGGCAATGATGCCGTAACCGTGATTTTTGTTTGCCCGGGTCTGCCTGGCCACCAGGTTCCTGGTCACCAGATTCCTGGTCAGGCCTGGCAGACCCGCTCCTGTGAGTTCGACAGCCATTTCTAAAAAGAACAACCCCTTAGGAATGGCTGTCTGCTCCCAGGGATCCCATACACGCTGGAGGAGGTAGCTTCATGACCACCTATATTATTCGTAGATTATTGTGGTTGATCCCGGTGATCCTGGTCGTGGGAGGCATCACTTTTATTCTGATGCATACCGCCCCGGGTGGACCGTGGGATCGAGATTTGAATGCCCGCCAGGTGGATGCAAATACCCAGAAACGCCTGGATGAACAGTTTGGACTGGATAAACCGCTTTGGCGCCAGTTTGTCGCCTATATGATCGGCGATGTCAACAGCAAGGGTGCATGGAAGTGGGGTTGGTTGGCGGGAATCTGGGCCCATCTTACCGCGTGCGCGGCCGGGATGTCCAGGATATTCTTGTTTGAGGCCCCGGAAGATAAACCATTCTTTGATAGCCGCTTTGGATACTCGCTGCGCCTGGGGCTGTTAGCCCTCAGCCTGGCGGTGGTGATCGGGATTCCGCTTGGCACCATCGCCGCATTGAGGCAGAACAGCTTTTTAGACTATATCAGTCTTTTCATTGCTACGATTGGCATTTCCGTGCCCAGCTTTGTGATTGCAATTTTCATGATTATTATTTTCGCATCCTGGCTGCAACTCATCCCGGTGGTGCCGAAGACCTGGAACGATCCGCGGGTGTGGATTATGCCGGCGGCCGTGTTGGGTTTTGGCACCCTGGCCTATACCACCCGCCTGACCCGCACCTCGATGCTGGAAGTGATGCGCCAGGATTATGTGCGTACGGCTCGCGCCAAAGGCCTGACCGAGCGCACCGTGGTAACAGTTCATATGATCAAGAATGCCTTGATCCCGGTTGTGACGATCCTCGGCCCAGCCCTGGCAGGCCTGGTAACCGGTTCATTTATTATCGAAACCATGTTTGGCTTCCCCGGTATGGGACGCGCCTACGTGCAGGCGATCGGTCAGCGCGATTACTCGATGATTATGGGTACCACATTAATTTATGCGATCCTGGTCGCGTTAGCGAACCTGAGTGTAGATTTCGTTTACGTTTTGATCGATCCACGCATTCGCTTGACCGATTAGGAAATGAGAGGTGTATGATGACAGTTCAAACAACCACACCCGATACAAAAATTGCGGATCTCGGCAAGACCAAAAAAGGCCGCAGCTTGATGTCCGAATCGATGCAGCGCCTGTTTCGCAATAAGGCTGCGATCGTCGGCATGTTTATTATTGCCATGTTCACATCCATGGCGGTCTTTGCCCCATTCATCGCTCCGCACGATCCGCTTAAGATGAACAGCGGTAAAGATTTTTTGCCTCCAGCCTGGGTTGAAAAAGCAAAGAATGGCAAATCAGGCGATCCGGAGTTCTTGCTCGGCACGGATACCTTGGGACGGGATGTGCTCAGCCGGGTGTTGTATGGGGCGCGCGTCTCGATGATCGTGGGCCTGGTTCCGGCCACAATTATCCTGGTTGTTGGCACATTCATCGGGATGATGGCTGGCTTCGCTGGCGGCAGCACGGATAACCTGTTGATGCGCTTCACCGATGTCATCTATGCTTTCCCAGACCTGTTGTTTTTCATCATTGTCATGATTGCGCTGCGTGACTCTTCGGTCGGGAAAATGCTCAATGGCTTGTTTCTGCTGTTTATCGCCCTGGCGATTGTGAACTGGGTGGGTGTGGCGCGCCTGGTGCGCGGCAACACCCTCTCCCTCAAGCAAAAAGAGTTTATCGAAGCGGCGCGATCGATCGGCGTTAAATCGCCGCGCATTATGCGCAAGCATTTGCTGCCCAACACTTTAGGTGTGCTGATCGTCAGCGGCGGCTTTCCTGATCCCCAGCCTGATCATCACCGAGGCCATCCTGGGTTATCTCGGTCTTGGGTCTGCGGCCAGCCACCGACTCCAAGCTCATTCTTTGTCACCAGTTGGGGATCGCTCTTGCTGGAAGGCCAGACGGCGATCAACGCCCAACCCTGGATGCTGCTTGCGCCAGCCATCTGCATTGCCCTGGTCGTGATGGCTTTCACCTTCCTTGGCGACGGCTTGCGGGATGCACTCGATCCACGGATGCGCGGCACGCAGTAAATCATCCGATAATTTCTAAAAAGGCTGCCCCATCGAACTATTGGGCAGCCTTTTTTATACTTGCCAGGTTCAAACCGGTTCATTTCTGAACCCTTCCACTCGATTCGTGGTATATTAATTCAGGTAAACTCGAATGTCAGATCAAGCCGATAAAGAATTGGTGATTCTGCTCCAGGCTGGCAGCATCGAAGCCCTGGGGACACTGTATGATCGTTACCAGCGGATGGTCTATCGCACCGCGCTGGCGATCACCGGCGACAGCGATGCCGCTGCAGATTTGCTCCAGGATGTCTTTCTGCGCCTTTTTCGCTTTGCCAATCATATCGATATCGAGCGACCGCTGGAACCGTGGTTATACCGGATGACGACAAATCTTTCCTATACCTGGGTAAAACGCAGCCGGCGCTGGCTGCACCCTTTGGAGGATCTGCTGGATCGCCTGGCTAGTTTCGGCCGGCCCTCGCCGCTCGAGGTGGTCGAACAGAATGACGAATGGGCCATGGTTCAGAAAGCAATCTCCAGCCTGCCGCTAGCCCAGCGGGTGGTTGTTGTCTTATACTATCTCAATGATCTATCGCTGCAAGAGATTGCAGAAATAACCGAAGTGCCCGTAGGAACGGTAAAGTCGCGCTTACACTATGGTCGCCTGGCATTAAAGAAGATCCTTGGCTTGCATCCGGATGGCGTCATTGGATCTAAATTACGATCGCTCGTAGGATAGGATGGATTTCATGATGGAACGCTATTTACAACAGGCTCTTAAAAACTGGGCTGCCCGCCAGCAGCCTCCTGAAAATGTACGCTCTCGCTTGATCCTGATGGCGTCTTCACATGAAGTACTATTACAAGAACCAGCGAATTATCATTTTGACGAAAAAGCGTTCTTTCAGCAGTGTTCCTATCCGACGCCAAGCCTGGGCGCTATGAAAAGTTTCGATTTCGTTTGGGCTTTTCATCTTCCGATCGCGGCGCTGCGGATGGTTTGATCTCTGCTCCGGAACCTTACCCAGCTTGCAACCAACGGGCCCAGTATGGGTCCGTTGTGCAAAATCCACTCTGGATCAATTTCCCTTTATGAAAAATTTTAAAATTCCAAAACCCATTACCTTTCGCAATTCGTGGAATTACTCCGTCACTGCGTTCCTCGGTTTATTCCTGGTTGTCTTTGGGTTTTTAGTCAGCGCATGCAACCCCGGGGTAAAACCATCCCCGCAGCCGGTTGATCATCCTGTCCTGACCGAAACCATCCCGCCAGCCACAGCGATACCCAGTCCCACCCCCAAGCCGCCCCGGTCGCTGACTATTTGCATGCCGGATGAACCCAGTTCACTATTTCCCTATGGCGATTCTTCTCAGGCTGCCATAACCATTCAGCAGGCGATTAACGATGGTCCCTTCGAGTGGAGAAATGGCCTTCTGGCGCCGGTTATCCTGGAAAAAATTCCTTCACTGGCCGATGGCGACGTCAGCCTGGCGCCGGTTCAAGTTTCCCCAAACGATGTGATCATCGACAGCCAGGGCAACCTGACCAACCTGGTCGAGGGCGTGCTCTATCTGCCCAGCGGTTGTACAACCCAGGCCTGCGCGCAAAGTTACACCGGCCAGGAGCCGGTCAGCATGGATCAAATGGTTGTGCGTTTTCAGATTCAGCCGGACCTGCTGTGGTCGGACGGCGCGCCATTAACTGCTGATGATTCGGTTTATTCGTATGAAGTTGCCCAGGCGCTCAGCCCGCGGCCGCGGGCCGAGCTGCTTGCCCTTACCTATTCCTACCAGGCTTTAGATCCCACCGTCCTGGAGTGGCGCAGCGTTCCCGGCCTAAGCGATGCCCAGGCTGCGAGCTACTTTTTTAGCCCCCTCCCGCGCCACGCCTGGGGGGCGATCGATCCCAGCCAGCTCCGCACGGATGCCCAGGCCGCACGCTCTCCGCTTGGTTGGGGACCGTACCAGGTCTCCGAATGGCAAGCCGGCGAACAGATCGTCCTCGAACGCAACCCCAATTATTTTCGGACGGGCGAAGGACTGCCGCACTTCGACACCCTGGTCTTTCGCTTCTTACCCGAAGCCGACCAGGCCCTGGCGGCTCTGCAGGCGGGTGATTGTGATCTCTTGGATCCAGCATACAACCTGGCGCCCTCCGACCCAAGAATCAAACCTATCCAGGAAGCCGGACAGGCTGCCGTCCTGGAAATCCCGGGACAATCCTGGGAAAACATTACTTTTGGGATTAATTCCATCGTCAATGACCCTACCCGTCCACCTTATTTTCTGTCTAAGGAAGTGCGCCAGGCAGTAGCCCTGTGCATCGACCGCCAGGCTCTGGTTGACGAGTTTTCCCCAGGCCAGGCCATCCTGGACAGCTATGTTTTGCCTGGGCATCCGCTGCATAATCCAGATGTGAAACAATATTCTTATGACCCGGTTGCGGCCAATGCCTTGCTGCAGGCCAGCGGCTGGCTGGATACTGACAACAACCCGACCACCCCGCGCCTTTCTATCGGCGCGCCGGGCATCCCAGATGGCACGCTGTTCACAGCCACGATGTTTACTTCGGACGAACCAGAGCGACTGCGCCTGGCCCAAGCCATCCAGGGGTATTTAACCGAATGCGGCATCCAGGTGCAGATTTCATCTGGACCCGACGAGCAGGTTTTTGCTCCAGGGCCGCAGGGAGCCGTCTTTGGCCGTCAATTCAGCCTGGCCCAGTTTGGCTGGCCGGTTTCCGCGATCCCTGCCTGCGCTGTGTACACCACCCGCGAGATTCCCGGTCCTTATCCGCAGTATCCCCGCGGCTGGGGAGGGGCGAATGCCGGCGGCTACAGCAGCCCGCAGTTTGACCAGGCTTGCCAGGCTGCCCAAAACGCCCTTCCCGGTGCGCCCGAGATCGTTCAGGCGCACCAGCAGGCCCAGGCAATCTTTGCCGAGGAATTACCTGCCCTACCCCTCTTTCCCCGCTCTCGCTGGGTTGATTGCCCGTCCTGACTTCTGCGGATCTACAGACCGAACCTTCGAATGCAAATATCTATTGGACGCTGGAAAATTTTGATTATGGGAACCGCTGTGCAAATAAAATTCTACCAAGACCTGCCGAGAATTGCAAATCAATGACACTGATCTAATGCTTTTTTGTTGACAGGGGTTGTTTTATGGTAATATTTTATACCGCCTTCAATAGTGAAACACCAGGTTTGGATGAAGTTGGCAGATTGTTTTAGGGCATTATTTCGGGGATTGAGCATTTACAGAAACTCGCCATGATTAGAAGGAAGGGATTGCCTGATTTCCATGTGGAACTTTCGGCGCAAAATCGGCTTCAAATTCCGTCAACCAATTTCAAATCTCTTAGGAGGAACAACTGAAAACTCAGCACTAAAGCGTTTGCGATCTTCAGCCTGTTCATTATTTTGAGCATGGTGTTGGCCGCCTGCGCGCGGACGGAAGTCGTAAAAACGGTTATTGTAACTGAGATTGTCAAAGAAGCAGGTCAGGAAGTCGTCAAGGAAGTCGTGGTAACTGCCACACCTGAACCGACCGAAGCTCCCCCGCCCACTGCCGTTCCTCAGGCAGCCGATACCGTTGTGTTGGCCTTGCAGCAGGAACCGGACACCCTGCACCCGCTGATCGGCTCGATGATGGCCAAGACCATCGTCCTGGGCGCGACCAATGTTGGCTGCATGAGCCAGAATGAAGCCGCCGAATGGATACCTCTGGGCTGTGAACAAGTCCCGACCCTGGAAAATGGCGGCGCGGTCTTTGTTGGCGAAGGCGCTGACAAGCACATGGAAATGACCTTCAAAATCAAAGATGGTTGGCGCTGGACAGATGGCACCCCGGTAACTGCTAAGGACGCGGTTTACTGGTGGTGGTCTGTATATGCAGCCTGACTTCGAAGTCGCCGATCGCTCGGGTATTAAGCGCATTGCCAAGGTCGAAGCAGTAGATGACATGACGATCAAGACCAGCTTCATGAGCGGTCAGCAAATCATCGATGCCATGGCTGGCACGCTGCCGGCAGTTGAAACCGAATTCGGTACTGTCGATTTTGCCCAATTCAAAGATGACTACGCGTCCTCCTTCTCGGGTTGGAAAGCCGAAGATCCTGTTACGGATCCTGTTTATTGGACCTACGTTGGTTGGCTGCCCTCCCACATCCTTTCCGCCATCCCGGCTGCTGAACAGGCTGCCAGTGAGTACTCCAAGAAGCCTGTTGGCGATGGCCCATTCTATGTTGACGAGTGGAAACAGGGCCAGGAAATCGTCCTGAAGAAAGCCGAACAGCCCTTCCCCTTGGGCGACGCCAAGCTGAACACGATCATCTTCCGCTTCTTTGCTGAGACGGCCGGCGTGCTGGCCGCTCTGCAGAATGGTGAAATCGATGCGGTGACCGGCACCGGCGGCCTGACGGTCAACAACGCCCCCGACCTGGACAAGATCGAAGCCGCTGGCCTGTATGACGTCCTGTACGAACCCGGCTACCAGTGGGAGCACATCGACATCAACACGAGGTAAGGAACTCTTAGCCGATCAAAAGAGTTCGCCAGGCGCTCTATTATGCTATCGATAAGCAGGCCTTGGTTGACATTTTATATTTCGGCAAGCTATCCACCACGGATCTACCAGTGCCTCCTGGCCTATCCTGGGCTTACACCGATACCTATAACAAGTACCCGTACGATCCTGAGAAAGCCACCGCTTTGCTGGCTGAAGCCGGCTGGGACTGCTCGGCGTTGCCGTGCGTCAACGCTGATGGCAAGACGCTTGAGTTCACCCTCTACACCACCGATCGCGCCGACCGCCAGGCCCTGGCCCAGGTCGTCCAGCAGATGTGGAAGAAGTTGAATATCGGCGTCAACTTGCAGTTCCTGTACGGCCGTGGTCTCTTCGCCACCAAGGAAGCTGGCGGCCCACTCAACAGCGGCGCCTTTGATACTGCCATCTATACCTCGATCACCGGCGATGACCCGCAGCTCTATAATAAGTACGGCTGCGCTGGCGGTCTGAACTACCCGCAAGTGGTGTAATACGGAGGCGGATTCGCTGCTGAAACAGAACGAATCCGACCCGACGATCAGCCTGTCGCGCGATCTGCGCAAGCCCGTCCTGGAAGAGTTCTTCAAAATCTGGACCGATGAAGTCCCGGTTATCCCATTGTTCTCCAACACCCGCGTGTACGTCGTCCGCAATGGTTTTGAGAACTGGAAAGCCGGCCCGACCAACAATTCTCCAGACACCTGGAACGCCTGGGAGTGGTCGCTTTCGAAGTAGGTGTCGATAATTCCCCCCGCGACCGTTTTGCGGTGAACGTACCCGCGCTCAAAACTACCGAGCCGATTCGATCTGTCTTACAATCCCTCGGCTACGCTGTTAACCGCTCGGAATGAGGAGAAGAGGATTATGACCAACCAGCCATCTGTAGGTGAAGAACGATTCATTTTAGAAGTTAAAGGCCTTAAAACATATTTTTATACGGATGCAGGTGTTGTCAAAGCAGTCGATGGCGTCGATTTTAACATTAAGCATGGTGAAGTTCTGGGTCTGGTAGGCGAGTTGGGCTGCGGCAAAAGTGTCACTTCGCTATCGATCATGCGCCTGGTAAGTGCGCCGGGCCGGTTGGTGGGTGGGGAAATCAATTTCGAGGGTCAGGATTTGCTAAAATTTTCCGAGAACGAGATGACCCATATTCGCGGCAATCGCATCTCGATGATTTTTCAACAGCCCCAAAGCAGCTTGAACCCTGTATATAAAGTTGGTGACCAGATTGCTGAAGTACTGCAAATCCATGGACAAATCAAGAAAGGCCAGGATTGGGCTCGGGCGGTCGAGCTGCTCAAGCTCGTCGGGATTGCCGATGCTGAGAAGAAGGCCCATGCTTATCCTCACCAAATGTCCGGCGGCCAGGCTCAGCGCGTGATGATTGCTATGGCCCTGGCTCTCAATCCCGAACTATTGATAGCCGATGAACCGACCACCGCCCTCGACGTAACCATCCAGGCCCAAATTCTCGACCTGATCCGCGCCCTGCGCAACGAATTAGGCACTTCGGTGATCTTAATTACGCATGACCTGGGTGTCATCGCCGAGATGGCCGATAACGTAGCGGTGATGTATGCCGGCCGGATTGTTGAATATACGGATGTAAGGACTTTGTTTGCCCAGCCGCTTCATCCCTACACACAGGGGCTGATCGCCTCCATTCCAATCCTGGGTACGGTTAAAGAGCGCCTGGAAGTCATTCCCGGTTCGGTGCCAAACCTGGTTAATCTCCCACCCGGTTGCAAATTTGCAGCCCGGTGCAAATCGCGAGTCGAATATGGTTTGAAAATATGCACGGAAGTCGAACCGGAGTTGATCCAGGTTCAGCGAGGCCATAGTTGT
Source organism: uncultured Chloroflexia bacterium (assembly GCA_963770655.1). Taxonomy (GTDB): domain Bacteria; phylum Chloroflexota; class Anaerolineae; order Anaerolineales; family UBA4823; genus CAZAGA01. The sequence goes on from CAVYQO010000007.1 coordinate 189,551, forward strand.
CGCTGCTGGTTATACATGGATCATGAAGATTACCGCGCCCCGATGCGAGACATGGTTGCGGATCCCAATAGTAGCAAATCCTTATGAATGAGGGCTATCGGCATGAGTGAACAACCTGTAAGCATCCAAACAAATCCCCTTGAGGCAGCCCTGCCTGAAAGTGGGAATCCCAACGGGAAGCGCGATCTTGTTGAGGTTAAAAATCTAGTCAAGCATTATCCGGTGCGCGGCGGGCTCTTACAAAAGGTAGTGGCCTGGGTCCAGGCCGTCGACGATGTCAGTTTTACCGTAAAAGAAGGCGAGACACTCGGGTTGGTTGGCGAATCGGGCTGCGGCAAGACAACCGTCGGGCGCACGATGCTGCGCCTGGTCGAGCCCACCGCTGGCTCGGTCTTTTTCGACAACGTGGACATCCTGAAGTTAAAAGGCAATGATCTAAAGATGATGCGCCGCAATATGCAGATTATCTTCCAGGATCCGTATGCCTCGTTGGATCCACGCATTCCAGTAGGCGAGTCGATTGCTGAAGGGTTAAAAATCCACGGCATCGGCGATAACAACAGCCGTTTCCAAATCGTACTGGACACCCTCAAGAAAGTGGGTATGGAAGATTATCATGCCAGGCGCTACCCGCATGAATTTTCTGGCGGACAGCGCCAGCGAATCGGGATCGCTCGCGCCCTGGCTTTGCAGCCAAAATTTATCGTCGCCGATGAACCAGTGTCAGCCCTGGATGTTTCGATCCAATCTCAGGTCTTGAATATCTTAAAAGATCTGCAGCATGAGTTTGGGCTAACGTATATCTTCATCGCCCACAACCTGAGCGTCGTGGAACATATTTCAGACCGGGTAGCGGTGATGTACCTGGGTAAAATTGTCGAAGTGGCAGATCGCGACGAATTATTCAGCACAGCCTTGCATCCCTATACAAAAGCATTGATGTCTGCCATTCCAATCCCGGACCCAACCATCAAGCGCGAGCGGATCATTCTGCAGGGCGATGTACCCAGTCCGGTAAATCCCCCCAAGGGCTGCCGCTTCCATCCCCGCTGCCCGGTCGCAGTGGATATCTGTTCGCAGCAGGAACCACCCCTGATCGAAGTCACCCCTGGACACCAGGCCGCGTGTTGGTTGGTCACTTAGGTTGGTCACTTAGTATTGCCAGCGCGCGGGCGCTTATGATACAATTCAGGGCGCTCGGAAAGCTTGCCGAATTTCGAGCCTGAATAGAATTGGGGCGTGGTGCAACGGTAGCACAGCGGACTTTGGATCCGTATATCTTGGTTCGAATCCGAGCGCCCCAGCTTTTTTTTCTAATTTGCGAGCGTTGCGTTGCCGTCTGCGGCGTCGCAGGGCTCGTTTTTTCTCAGGAGTCGTTTTATGAAAACCACTGCGGTGCTATTAGCTGCTGGACAGGGAACTCGAATGAAGTCGGCCCTGCCCAAGGTGCTGCATCCAATCCTGGGCCAGCCGATCATTTTATATTGTCTTGAAACCCTCCAGGCCGTAACCGGCGCCAGGCCAGTCGCCGTGATCGGACACAGCGCCGATAACATCCGCCAGGTGGTTGGCGATGCTGCGGAATTCGTCCTCCAGCAGCCTCAGCTCGGCACTGGACATGCTGTCCAGCAAACCCAGGCTGTTTTGCAGGGTTCTACAGACCAGGTCCTGGTAACGACTGCCGACATGCCCCTGATAACCGCCGATACTTTACTGAAGCTGGTGCAGGCTCAAACCGCAAATTCCGGACCCGTCACGATGTTAACCTTAATTGCCGAAGATCCGCGCGGTTTTGGGCGGATCCTGCGCGGCGAAGATGGCCGTGTGCTGGCAATTGTCGAGGACGCCCAGGCCACCCCACAACAACGTCTGATCCGGGAGTTAAACGCCAGCGCCTACTGCTTTGACGCTGATTGGCTCTGGCAGACTCTGCCGCGCATCCCGCTCTCCCCCAAAGGGGAATATTACTTAACCGATTTGGTAGCCCTCGCTGTTCAAGACGGCCTGGCGGTTCAAGCCATCCAGGCTGAGGATGGTCGGGAAACGATCGGGATTAATACCCGGATCCATCTGGCCGAGGCCGAATCGCTCATGCGCCAGCGCATCAATCAATCCTGGATGCTGGCGGGAGTAAGCTTGATCGACCCGGCCGCTACCTATATTGAGCCCGGTGTAACCCTGGGCCAGGATAGCGTGATCTGGCCAAATACTTTTCTTAGGGGACATACGGTGATTGGAGAAGGGTGCAGTCTTGGTCCCGACACCATGATCAAGGATACAAACATTGGCAGCGGCTGTAAAATATCCTATTCAGTCTTGGAAGGGGCGATACTCGAAGACGATGTGGAAATTGGTCCATTTGCGCATTTGCGCCGCGGCGCGCACCTGGCGCGCGGCGTCCATCTGGGAAATTTCGGTGAGGTAAAGAGTTCTTACCTGGGTCCGCGGACGAAGATGGGCCATTTTTCTTATATTGGCGATGCAACCATTGGAGCTGACGTGAATATCGGTGCGGGCACAATCACCTGTAATTTCGATGGCGAAAAGAAACATCACACCGAAATCGGCGCTGGCGCTTTTATTGGCAGCGATACCATGTTAGTAGCTCCAGTGACCCTCGGCGAAGGCGCCCATACCGGCGCGGGCTCTGTGGTGACAAAAAATGTAGCCCCGGACACGCTGGTCGTGGGGATACCAGCCCGGGCAATTCGAAAATTAAAACCGCATGGCTGAATCTCTGCTGTTGTTTATTCTGCTGTTTGGGCTGCTGGCGCTGGATCTGGTGACCGTTGCTGCTCGGGCAGCCTTCCAGGAGAGCTCCTATGCGCGCTTGCTGGGCATGCGCGATACCCACGGTGAGCGCGTCAACAAAATCATCGCTCTCTATCACACCTACGCTAGAGTTCTAGCCAGCTTAAGCCTGGTATTGGTTCTCACCCGGTTTTTCCTGGCCGGCTGGGTCATCCTCATTCTTCTCCGCCAGTCACCACCCCCTGCAGACTGGCTGAAGCTGCTGGTGTTTAGCATGGCTGCGCTGCTGCTTTTCCTTATCGAGTACAGTGTGGCAACCCGGGTGATGCACGACCCAGAGAACAGCGCCATTCGGATGAGCATGGTCATGCGCGTGATCACCGCCGCAGTGACTCCGCTGACTGCTATTCTGATCGCAATTTCGAAAGACGACAGCAGCGAAGAAGATCCCGCTGGATCGGTTACCGAAGATGAATTAATGACCCTGGTAGACGCCGGTCAGGAAGAGGGCGTTATTGAGCAGGGTGAACGGCGCATGATCTATTCGATTATCGAGCTGGGCGACACCCTGGCCCGCGAAATTATGGCGCCGCGCATCGATATCCTGGCCTTGGATGTCAATACGCCATTGAACGAGGCAATCGATGCTTTGATCGGCTCCGGTCACTCACGCCTGCCTGTCTATGCAGAAACCATTGACAACATGTTGGGGCTTCTTTATGCAAAAGACCTGCTGCGCGTGTGGCGGGAGGGGGTCGTCCTGGATTCGCTGCAGAGTTTACTGCGCCCAGCCTATTTCATTCCCGAGGCCAAGAAAGTCAACGAACTTCTCGCCGAGATGCAGAGCCAGCGCTTTCATATGGCGATTGTAGTCGATGAATATGGGGGTGTGGCAGGTATGGTCACCATTGAAGACATCATCGAAGAGGTCCTGGGTGAAATTCGCGATGAATATGACCAGGCTGAAGAGCTGCCCTATCAGGTTTTAAAGAACGGCGATACCATCTTCCTGGGAAGGATCGACCTGGATGATTTCAATGAAATCCTGGGCAGCCATCTGCCAAAGGATGAAGCCGATACGCTGGGTGGCTTCATATACAGCCAGCTTGGACACGTGCCGGAGGTGGGTGAGAAAGTTGTGGTGGGCAGCCTGGAGATGGTCGTCGAGCAGGTCAGCGCGCGACGCATCCGTAAAGTTCAGGCACGCTGGGTAAAACCAGCAGAGCAATCGAAAGAGGAAAATGAGCATGCTAACGGATGATGAGCTTCGGCAAGACTTGGTGCGGCGCGCCCTGGAGGCGCGCCAATGGGCCTACGCGCCCTATTCAAACTATCTGGTTGGGGCAGCGCTGCTGGCAGATTCCGGGCGAATTTATACCGGGGTAAATGTTGAAAACGCCGCGTATCCCACTGGAATTTGCGCCGAACGAGTGGCCGTTTATAAAGCTGTCTCGGAAGGCGAGCGCGAATTTCTGGCGATTGCTGTGGTCACTGCCAATGGCGGCACGCCATGCGGTTCCTGCCGCCAGGTACTATCGGAGTTTGGCTTAGATATCCGGGTGATTTTGGCCGATGAGCAAGGTACGATCACCCTGGAAACGGACGTGACCAGTCTGCTGCCCGGGGCATTCAGACCGGAACATCTAGTAGGGTAAAAGTGATGAATGATCCGTGATTCGTGACAGTTTACGAATTACTATCTTATGGCGTCGGCGTAGCTGCCACATTCGTCAACAGCGCCAACTGCATCCAACCCTGCTGTCCGGCCTGGGTCAGCACCAACACCCACGAACTACCATCTTGCTCTTTACGCTCGGGAAGAAGCTGAACCACCTCCCCATTGGCCAGTACAGTGATAATGCTCCCGCCGGGTTCCTGGCGAAGATAAGCCCCGCCGGCCGTTTCGCCCGCCTGCACTTGAGCAAAGACAGGAGTCGGGGTAGGAGTCAATGTTGGGGTAGGAGTCAATGTCGCCGTTGGGGTTAACGTTGGAGTGAGGGTCGCAGTTGGCGGAACCGGGGTCAGGGTGCTGGTGGGGGTTAGCGTGGGTGTAAAAGTGGCAGTCGGGATCGGGGTGGGCAGACCGACTCGAGTAGCGGCGACCGCGCCCGCGCCGCTGAGGGCGATCAGCAGCAGGACGCCGCATAAAGCCAGCGCCCCGCTTAGGGTATAACCAAAAAGCGTCAGCGGGCGGAAACCTAAGATGGCCAGGGTCAGAGCGCCCAGCAAAGCTGCCCAGGAAAGATTAAGCGCCAACACTACCAACCCGTCTGGGAACAAGTGGGGGATGCCAGAGCTCAGCCCAAACCCAGCCGCAGCTAAAGGCAAATATAGCTCGTATGCCAGGGCTACGCTCGGCAGGGCGGCGCTGGGGATATAGCCGCTGCGCAGCGTCCCAACCACCAGGCCGGATGTGCCGGCATCGTCCGCATGGCTTAGCGCGGCAGTGGTCAAGATCGCGCCGATGGCCAGCACCAGAAAGTCGGGCCAGGAGAGCTGGGCATGCAAGTGGGCCATGTTAAAGGTGGCTTCAGAGGTAAGCCAGGCCTTTGCCCCAAAACCAGCCAACCAGCCCATTAAAAAGACCAACGAACCGCCGATAATCAAGCCAGCCAGGCTGCGTAGAAAATAGCGCCCGGAACCGAGCACAGTGCCCAGGGCAAGGCCGACAACTGGCGCCATTAACGGGGCAATAATAGCCCCCAAGACGAGCAGCGCCGGCGAATCGAGCATCAGTCCGATCGCCAGGATAAGCCCAGCAAACAAGGAAAATAAGAAAAAATCAACCGAAGGCGCCGTGCGGTGGGCCAGGTTATCCAGGAAGGCCGCCCGTTCGTCGGTGTTCAACGGCGCTAATAAACGCCGTGCCCGCCTGCGCCGCGCTGGGGGCAGGCTTTCAGGATCGTCAGGGACTTGTTCGGTTTGCGGTAAGCTCATTTTCGTAAAGTCGCTACTAAACGGAGTGGTTTTTCCAGCAATCCCAGGGCGCTAAATATATCCGGAACAACGATATCTGCAGCCAGCAGGCTTTCCACGGCCGCGCCCTCTGTCGATAACACACAGATACCCAACCCGGCTTCCTTGAGCATGGCGGCGTCATTCGCTCCCTGGCCAATGGCGACCACTCCGCCCGCGCCCAGTTTGCGAACATATTCCGCCTTTTGCGCTGCCTCATTCCCGGGTCGAACCCGGACCGCAGTTAAACCAAGCTGCTGGTCGATAATCGCTTGCCTGCCGTGCGTATCCGCAGTCAGCAGATGGATCTCCAGGCGGTCGCGTAAATTGCGCAGATCGCGACCTACCCCTTCAATTAATTGACCATCGATTGCCAGGGTGCCGTTGACATCACTGACCATATATTCCAGTTGTATTAATCCCCGCCCGGGTATATTGAGTTCAATCATACGGCTATTATACAAGATAAACGCTTATCAAGTAAAATTATGAAATACGTCTTGGAAATGGGCAAGTCAGCATTTCTTCCAACTTATTTGTGGAGATCTCTTATTGAACACAGCGCGTAATCAAGTCCGATTAATTCAAGAGCGAGTTAAGAGCTATTCCAGTCGCCGGACGCTTCTCTGGCTGGCGATCTGCTTCCTTTTTATCCCAGTCTTAGCTGGATGTAACTCAGCGGGCAGTGCGACAGCTTTGCCAACTGGCACAGTTCCAGCAAGTGTTACAGCATCCCCGACACCCGTGACGCCTACCGTTCCACCCACCCCCACCCCGCAGCCCCGTGCGATTTTATGGGCGCCTCCCCAGGCTGACCCGGATCAGGCTGCCGGGCTGGAGGCGCTTCTGACTGAATTGGCTGCCGGCGCCGGGCTCAGTTTGGATGTGGTTCAAACCCTGGATAGCGCTAATCTGTCCCCGGCGGTGAAAGTTGTCCTGGTTCTGCCGCCCGATCCTGGAGTGGCTGCCGCGGCTGCCGCAGCTCCCCAGATCCAGTTTCTGGCTGTCGATCTACCGGGTTTACAGCCAGGGCCAAACCTGAATTCGATAAGCGCCCAGGCTGCCCGTCCAGACCAGCAGGGTTTCCTGGCGGGCTACCTGGCCAGCCTGGTGACCCCGGATTGGCGCGTTGGCGTGATCAGCCCTGGTGACGATCCGGCTGGCAAAGCCAATCGCCAGGGATTTATCAACGGGGTGGTGTTCTACTGCGGCCTGTGCCGCCCGGCCTACCCGCCTTTTGTGCAATATCCCGTTACCATCGAACTGCCCCCCGGCGCCAGCCCCGCCGACGAACAGGCAGCGGCGGACGCCTTAATCGCTCAGGGTGTGACCACAGCCTATGTCGCCCCAGGCGCAGGCAATCCGGGCTTATTGGAATATCTCGCCCAGCAGGGCGTCAACCTGATTGGGACAGCCTCTCCCCCGGCGAATGTGGGCGAACACTGGATCGCCACGATCGGAGCCGATCTGGAAGCCGCTCTGCGCCAGGCCTGGGATCAAGCGCTTGGTTTACCCGCCGCCAGCGACCCACAATCTGAAACATCATCCCCTGCGCTGGCAATTACAGATCGCAACGAGGCTCTGTTCAGCATCGGGCGTCAGCGCCTGGCTGAACAGGTACAGGCCGAACTTGCCAGCGGTCTGATCGATACCGGGGTCGATCCTCAAACTGGTGAGCTTCGTTAGTATCAGTTTTTGCTTATTAGAGCTGCTTTTATCAATATAAAATGTGACCTTTGACACATTGCACACTTCTTAATTTCATGCTAAACTACCTAGAAGTAAGGTTATTGGTTTTGAAAGGAGGCACGGCGTAAAAACCAGAACTTTGCAATATCACAATCTCTATCTCCCAATGTGTTTCATTTTAACCCACCCAATTTTCTCTCTCAGGAGGAGAACCCCAAAATGAAAAAAGTTTCTACAATTCTCGCTCTCTTAATGATTGCGGCCATGCTGCTCTCAGCATGCGCTCAGCCGACTGAAGCTCCTACCGCTGCGCCAGTGGTAGAGCAGCCCACAGAACCACCGGCCCCAGCACAGCCTACCGAACCCCCGGCGCCGGTTGAAGCCATGTTCAAGGCCTGCCAGGTGACCGACACCGGCGGCATCGATGACAAATCCTTCAATGCCACTGCCTGGAAGGGTGTCGAAGATGCCATGGCTGCTTTAGGCATTGAAGGCAAGTATCTTGAATCACAGCAGCAGACGGATTATGAGAAGAACATCCAGGCTTTCGTAGACGAAGGCTGCAATATCATCGTCACCGTCGGCTTCTTGCTCGGCGACGCCACCAAGGCTGGCGCTGAAGCCAACCCCGATACCAAGTTCTCCATCGTTGACTATGCTTACGACCCGGTAATTCCGAACGTCATCGGCCAGGTCTTCGATACGGATCAGGCTGGTTTCCTGGCCGGCTACGCGGCCGCCGGGATGACCAAGACTGGCAAGATCGGCACCTTCGGCGGCCTGCAGATCCCGCCCGTGACCGTCTTCATGGATGGCTTCGCCCTCGGCGCAGCATACTACAACCAGCAGAACGGCACGAACGTGGAAGTGCTCGGTTGGGATCCGGCGACTCAGACCGGCCTGTTCACCGGCAACTTTGAGAGCACCGACGATGGCAAGACCCAGGGCAACAACCTGCTGGACGAAGGCGCTGACATCATCATGCCGGTCGCTGGCCCGGTTGGCTTGGGCACCGCCCAGGCTGTCAAGGAACGCGGCAATGCTTACATCATCGGCGTGGACTCCGACTGGTACATGACCGCTCCAGACTACAAGGACATCATCCTGACCTCCGTGTTGAAGAACATGGACATCACCACGATGCAGTCCATCGAGCAAGCTAAAGATGGCTCCTTCGCTGGCGGCGTGATCGTCGGTAACCTGGAGAACGGTGGTGTGGGCCTGGCCCCCTTCCATGATCTCGACTCGATGGTCTCGGCTGACCTGAAAACCCAGCTTGATGCAGTCAAGGCTGATGTCATTGCTGGCAAGATCGGCACCAAACCCGGCGCGGCTGCCCCATTACCCGAAGTTCCGGCAGCAGTGGTCGCTCCCGATGGCTTCAAAGCCTGCCAGGTAACCGACACCGGCGGCATCGATGACAAATCCTTCAATGCCACTGCCTGGAAGGGCGTCGAAGATGCCATGGCTGCCTTCAAGTTTGACGGCGGCAAGTATCTTGAATCACAGCAGCAGACGGATTATGAGAAGAACATCCAGGCTTTCGTGGACGAAGGCTGCAATATCATCGTCACCGTCGGCTTCTTGCTCGGCGACGCCACCAAGGCTGGCGCTGAAGCCAACCCAGACACCAAGTTCTCCATCGTTGACTATGCTTACGACCCGGTAATTCCGAACGTCATCGGCCAGGTCTTCGATACGGATCAGGCTGGTTTCCTGGCTGGCTACGCGGCAGCCGGGATGACCAAGACTGGCAAGATCGGCACCTTCGGCGGCCTGCAGATCCCGCCCGTGACCGTCTTCATGGATGGCTTCGCCCTCGGCGCAGCATACTACAACGAGAAGAACGGCACGAACGTGGAAGTGCTCGGTTGGGATCCGGCGACTCAGACCGGCCTGTTCACCGGCAACTTTGAGAGCACCGACGATGGCAAGACCCAGGGCAACAACCTGCTGGACGAAGGCGCTGACATCATCATGCCGGTCGCTGGCCCGGTTGGCTTGGGCACCGCCCAGGCTGTCAAGGAACGCGGCAATGCTTACATCATCGGCGTGGACTCCGACTGGTACATGACCGCTCCAGACTACAAGGACATCATCCTGACCTCCGTGTTGAAGAACATGGACATCACCACGATGCAGTCCATCGAGAAGGTCATCGATGGCTCCTTTGCTGGCGGCGTGATCGTCGGTAACCTGGAGAACGGTGGTGTGGGCCTGGCGCCCTTCCATGATCTCGACTCGATGGTCTCTGCAGACTTGAAGGCCCAGTTGGATCAGGTCGCAGCGGACATCATCGCTGGCACGATCAAGACCAAACCGTAAATCCGACTTTCAATCAAAGAATGGAGCTGGCAGCTTGCCAGCTCCATTCTTTCCAGAATATCGAATTGATTTATCTGCGCAAGAATAGCATTCGCGGATAAATCAACATCGCTTTAGATGAGGAGCTTTGTAGAACCCTATGGCACCCATTCTTGAGCTGCGTGGAATCACCAAACGTTTTCCGGGTGTATTGGCAAATGATCATATCGACCTGACTCTCGAAAAGGGTGAAATCCATGCCCTGCTTGGAGAGAACGGGGCCGGTAAAACGACCTTGATGAATATTCTCTATGGTCTTTACCAGCCGGACGAGGGGGAGATTTTCGTACGCGGCCAACCCATTAAGGTCCATTCGCCGCGCGATGCAATTGCTTCCGGGGTAGGTATGGTTCACCAGCATTTCATGCTGATCCCAGTATTCACAGTGACCGAAAATGTCATCTTGGGCGACGAAGCCGTCCGACCAGGCGGGGTTCTCGATCGCGCCAAAGCCAGTGACCGGATCCATGAAATTTCAAGTCAATACAATCTCGAGGTAAATCCGAAATCCTACATCAAAGATCTCCCGGTAGGTGTGCAGCAGCGGGTTGAAATTATTAAATTGCTATATCGCGAAGCTGAGATCTTGATCCTGGATGAACCTTCAGCAGTATTAACACCCCAAGAGATCGAAGGCTTGTTTGAAATCATGCGCTCGATGGTGGCGCAGGGAAAATCGATCATTTTTATCACCCACAAACTGAAGGAAGTATTGGAAATTGCCGACCGGATTACCGTGATCCGCCGCGGCAAGGTGATCGGATCGACCACTCCTGCGGAAGCGGATGATCACAAACTGGCTGAAATGATGGTCGGTCACGCGGTCCGGCTTGAGGTGGAAAAAAGCGAGGCAACGGTCGGCGATCCAGTCTTGCAAGTTGAAGATCTGACCGTATTGGACGATCTGTTCAACATCGCCGTAGATGGTATTTCATTCGATGTGCGCGCCGGCGAGGTGCTGGGGGTGGCTGGCGTGCAGGGTAATGGTCAGACCGAGCTGGTTGAGGCTTTGACAGGCTTACGAATGGCCCAATCCGGAAATATTACCTTGATTGGGGAAAATATCACCCATTACACGCCGCGCAAAATCACAGAGCTGGGCTCCGCTCATATTCCAGAAGACCGCCAACGCGACGGTCTGCTGCTGGCATTTCCGATCGCCGATAACCTGGTGATGAACACCTATTACCAGCCGCCGTTTTCGAAAGGGCCTATTCTCCAAGAGAAGGTAATCCTGACCCAGGCCGAGCAATTAATTAAGGAATTCGACGTGCGCACTCCCAACGCCACGGTCCAGGCCGGCTCGCTATCGGGCGGCAACCAGCAGAAAGTGATTGTGGCGCGTGAGTTTTCCAGGCCAATTAAATTCCTGGTGGCCTCTCAGCCAACCCGCGGCCTGGACGTCGGCTCGATCGAATATATCCACAGCCGGATTATCGAAAAGCGCGATCAGGGCTGCGCTGTCTTGCTCGTCTCCACCGAGCTCGACGAGGTAATGGGGCTGGCAGATCGGATTGCAGTGATGTATCGCGGCAAAATTCTCGCTATTCTCCCAGCCAACCAGGCCACAAAGGAAGGAATTGGCTTGCTGATGGCCGGGGTTACGCCCAGCGCTGCATAATGACAACCGGATTCTCTCAAGAGGTGATGTCCGAATGAGCGACCAACAAAATTCTTCTGATAACCAACCCAACGATAAGCCTGGTTTGTCACCAACTCCGCCCGCCCAAAAGCCGGACGCCGGTCAGGTGCTGCTTCAGGAGCTGAATCCAGATCTGGCGGGGATGTCCAGGCGAAAGCGCCTCAGGCAAGCCGTGGCAATCCCTCTGCTGGCAATCCTGACTGGCTTGATCCTGGGGGGAGTTTTCATTGTACTAACCAGCCCAGAATTTTATGCCGCTTTAAGCGTATCAATCTGGGATGGAATTAAGACCGCCTTCAGCATTGTGGGCACGACCTATGGCGCCTGGCTGCGCGGCGCCTTTGGCGATCCAGCCAACCTGGGTTTGTACTTCCAAACCGGGGATGTCAAATACCTGCTGAAATTTATCTATCCCTTTACCGAAGGGTTGGTCACCTCCACACCCTATATTTTTGGTGGGCTTTCGGTAGCCCTGGCGTTCCGAGCCGGTATGTTCAACATTGGCGCAGAAGGCCAGATCTTCCTGGGCGCCATTTTCTCAGCTTATGTTGGCTATTCGATCACCGGCGTACCCTGGTTTCTGCACCTGCCGCTGGCTTTCCTGGCCGGCGCACTTGGCGGGTTCTTGTGGGGTTTCATTCCAGGTTTCTTGAAAGCGAGAACCGGGGCGCATGAGGTGATCACCACGATCATGCTTAACTATATTGCCTTCCGGCTGAGTGAATATTTGTTAAGCGGGCCGATGAAACGACCCGGCACGCCGAACCCGGTCAGCCCGATAATCCAGGACTCGGCCAAGATGATCCGCTTCTTCGATGATCCACTGCGTTTGCACCTGGGCTTTTTTGTGGCCCTGGGAGTGGCTTACCTGGTTTATTGGTTCCTGTGGAAGACAAAGTGGGGCTTCGATTTCCGAGCAGTGGGTTCAAACGCACGCGCCGCTCGCTACGCAGGCATGAAGGTGCCGCTGGTGATCACCTTGTCGATGGCTTTCGCCGGCGCCCTGGCTGGGATGGCTGGAGCCAATGAAGTGCTGGGCGTCAATCACAACCTGGCTATGGCTTTCTCGTCTGGCTATGGCTTTGACAGCATTGCCATTGCCTTGTTGGGCAGCACTCACCCCTTGGGCGTAGTCCTGGCTGCCTTACTGTTCGGTTTTATGCGCAGCGGCGCCACCAGTATGATGCTGGCCACTGGCATTCCCATTGATATTGTTTCGATCCTTCAAGCCTTGATCCTGGCGTTTGTAGCCGCGCCTGGGATCATCCGGGCGATTTATCGGCTGAAACAACCAGCAGAAATTCAAGAAACCACCCTGGCTGGTTGGGGAGGTAAATAATTTATGGCAACGGCGACGGCAAGCTCAACAGCATTACGAAAGCACGTAGATTATATCTCTCCGACCCGGCAATACACGATGGGGGGCATCTTTGTGACGCTGGGGATATTAACCTGGTGGTTATTTGCCAGCAATGTCATGCCGGATGTGGTCACCAAGTTTGGAATGACGGCTGGCGGCGGGGCGGCTAAAATCTCTGACCTGCTGCTGCCCACTCAAATAACTTTATATCTCCTGGCGGCGATCCAGATCGGCCTGGGCATTTACCAGTTGGTGGTTAAAGGCGGCTTTCGCCAACGCACCAACCTGGTTCTATTCATCGTTGCCGCCCTGTTTATCCTTTCCTTTTTGACCTTTGGGGCAGCCGGAAAATCGATGAACATGGCTGGCCTGTTGAAAACTACCCTGATCAAAGCGGTTCCGCTGACTTTAGGGGCGATGTCTGGAATCCTATGCGAGCGCGCTGGGGTGGTTAATATTGCGATTGAAGGCATGATGCTGGCGGGCGCCTTTGCCGGGGCATTTATCGGCAGCATCGCTGGCAATCTGTATATTGGGCTGGCTGCGGCGATCGGGATCGGGCTGCTCTTGGGCCTGCTGCATGCCGTCTTGAGCATCACCTATAAGGCAAACCAGATCGTCTCCGGCACGGTGATTAACATTCTGGCAACGGGACTAACCTCTTATCTGGCGTCCAAGTTTTTACAATCGAACCAGGAATGGAATAACCCGGGCACTTTCCCGCCGATTTGAAATCCCTCTGCTTTCGAAAATCCCCGTCATTGGCCCGATTGTGTTCGATAACAATATGTTCGTGTATGCGATGTTAATCCTTTTGTTTGTGCTGCAGTTCGTCTTGTTTTACACCCGCTTTGGCTTACGCCACCGCTCGGTCGGCGAGAACCCACGCGCCGCCGACACCCTGGGGATCAACGTGATCCGCACTCGCTATATCGCTGTGCTCTTGGGCGGGATGATGGCCGGTTTTGCCGGAGCGTATTTCACCCTCGGATCGGTTGGACGCTTTGATGAAGTGATGACTGCCGGACGTGGCTTTATCGCCCTGGCGGCAATGATCTTCGGCAACTGGATGCCATTTGGCTCGTTCGGCGCCGGCCTGCTGTTCGGCTTCTTTGAAGCAATGGCTTCCAAAGTGGCCATCCTGGGCATCAGGATCCCCTCTCAATTCTTGTTGATGCTGCCGTATATCATTACCATTATTGTCCTGGCCGGCGTCGTTGGACGCACCCAGGCGCCTGCGGCGGATGGCGAACCGTACGAAAAAGAAGGCCACTAACCTCCTCATGGGTATAAAAAAACACCCCGGCGGCGCCGGGGTGTTTTTTTATCCTAGAACAGCGTCCACCATCGCCAGGATATTCTCGGGGGGGACTTCGTCCATAATCGTGTGCACCGAAGAGAGCAGATAACCGCCGCCAGGGCCGAGGATCTCGATCACCCGCTGCACCTCAGCACGCACCTGCTCGGGCGTTCCGTAGGGCAAGATCCGTTGGGTGTCAATCGCCCCGCAGAAAACCAGATTCTTGCCATAGCGCCGTTTTAGCTCGGCCAGGTTCGCCATTTTCCCCGCGGCAGTCTGGATCGGGTTGAGGATATCCACGCCGATCTCGACAAAGTCGTCGATCAGGTCGAAGACATCTCCATCGGTGTGGAAGAAGACTTTGGCTTTGGTTCTCGCTTTGATAAAGGCAATATAATCGGCATGGATCGGTTTGAGGATGCGCCGGTACATGCGCGGCGAGATCATTAACTGCTCCTGCGTTCCCAGATCGTCGCCGATTTTGATGATATCGATATCTGCGCCTGCTTCGGCCAGGAAATGACCCATCAAGGTTTTGCACAGCCCGGCAATCTTCCACAGCAGCGTTTCAGCAAAATCTGGCCTCACCGCCAGGTTGTACAAGAATCGCTCCATACCCTGCAGGGCAAAGGCGCGCTCGAATGGAAAGAGCAGCCAGGGCGTGGCAATAATTCCATAGCGGTTATCGGCGGCCAATTGGCGGGCAGCCTGGCGCACGTGCGCCACGCGGTAGGGGTCATCCATATCCGGCCAGGGATAGTTCTCCAGGGCATCCGGGGTGTGCGCCTCAGCCAGAGGGTGGACGCCGGGAAACCACACCCCGGGCTCGATTTCGAGCGCCCCGCTGCCCCAATCGTCGATATACGGGCTGTGCGCCGGGCGGGTTTGGTTGCGTTGGAAAGTCTGGAGTGGGAAGCGATCCCAGACGCCGCGCACATCGCTGTGCAGGCGCTCCAAGACGGCTTCATCGATCAAGGCTGAACCGAGCTCGGGCCAATCGTATAGAATAGCGGTCTTCAGCCTGAAGACCAAGGTGTGCTTTCAGGCGCCGGTAGGCTTGCATCTTAATCGTCGTGGTGTTGCTCGAGCCGATCACGATCGGAACCCGGTCGGGGGTTTCGTGGTTCAGGGCGGTGAGCAGGCGTTCGCGTGGAGTTAGAGGCATAGGGATTTATTCCCTCCATTTCTATCCTGGATAGAAATAATAATTATCAATTTAATGATTATAATTTAGCCATGGCAAATCTACAAACGATGGAAGTACCTATTCAGGGGATGGACTGTGCGGAGTGCACCCGGCACGTCCAGCAGGCGATCGCCGCCCTTCCGGGGGTTGATTCGGTCGATGTCTACCTGGCTGGCGAAAAAGCCCGGGTGTGCCTGGATTCAGAGCAGGTCGACCTGCCGGCGATCCGCAAGGCTGTGGAAGGAGCCGGTTACCGGGTGGGCGAGACCTCGCCTGGCGGCCAGATCGGGAGTGAGGCAGCGCCCAGGTTATTCCCGAGCAATCTTGATCCTGCTGGCCGGGTTATTTGGGTTCGTTTTGTTCGCGGTAATCGGCGGGGAGTGGCTGGGGCTGTTCGAAACGCTGAACGCACTCCTACCCTGGTGGGTAGGGTTGGGATTGGTGATCGCCGCCGGATTTCCGGTGTTCCGCAATGTGGCCCGGGCGGCCTGGAAGCGCCAGGTGACTGCGCACACGCTGATGACCCTGGGGGTCGTGGCGGCCCTGGTGGTGGGCCAATGGGTGACGGCTTTGATGGTGGTGCTCTTTATGCGGGTAGGTGATTTCGTCGAGCGCTTCACAACGGAACGCGCCCGCCGGGCGGTGGGCGAGCTGGTTGCCCAAAACCCACAAACCGCTCGCGTGGAGCGGGATGGCCAGGAAGTGGAGATCCCCGCCAGCCAGGTTGTGGTGGGCGAGGTGGTGATCGTCCGCC
Organism: uncultured Chloroflexia bacterium; assembly: GCA_963770655.1. Lineage (GTDB taxonomy): Bacteria > Chloroflexota > Anaerolineae > Anaerolineales > UBA4823 > CAZAGA01. The sequence goes on from CAVYQO010000007.1 coordinate 205,552, forward strand.
CAGGCGAGAAGCTCCCGGTTGACGGTGAGGTGGTTGCCGGTCAGGCTACCTTGAACCAGGCCGCCATCACCGGCGAAGCGATGCCCGTGGAAGCCGGGCCAGGAAGGCAAGTGTACGCCGCCACAATTGCCCAACTGGGCAGCCTGCGCATCCGCGCCAGCCATACGGGCAGCGAGACCACCTATGGCCAGATTATCCATCTGGTCGAAGAGGCCGAGCTGAACAAGGCGCCGGTTGAGCGGATCGCGGATAAATTTTCAGCTTATTACCTGCCCGTAGTGGCAAGCGTGGCAGGGCTGACTTTTCTGATCAGCCGGGATCCGTTAGCCACTGCGGCGGTCTTGGTGGTGGCCTGCTCGTGTGCGTTTGCCCTGGCCACTCCGATTGCCATGCTGGCTTCGATCGGGGCAGCAGCCAAGCACGGCCTGATGATCAAAGGCGGCAAATACCTGGAGCTGCTCGCCCGGGCGGATGTGGTTTTGATCGATAAAACGGGGACGCTGACTTTGGGAAAACCAGAGATTGTCGATTGTCGATTTTTGATTGACGATTTACGGCTATCAGCAGTCAGTGATCAACAATCAGAAATACTGCGCCTGGCGGCAACAGCGGAAAAATATTCAGAGCACCCGCTGGGACAGGCGGTGCGCGAGGCGGCGCGTTCCCGCGGACTGGCGCTAGAGGAACCGCAGGAGTTCAGCGCGCAGCCTGGTCAAGGAGTGCGCGCGCTCGTCGCTGGACATGTCGTGGAGGTGGGCAATGAATCACTTGCCCGTGCGCCTCTGGCTGCGTTCGATGACGAGGGTGGGGGTGCAGGTGAGACGCGCATGGTCGTTCTGGTCGACGGCCAGTTGCGCGGGATACTGACGGCGCGGGATACGCTGCGTCCCGAGGTCCCCGAGGCCCTGGAGGCGCTGCGCGAGCTAGGCATCGGCCAGGTTGTCCTGCTCACGGGTGATAACGAGAACAGTGCGGCAGAGCTGGCCGGCCGCCTGGGGGTGGCATACCGCGCCGGGCTGCTGCCCAAGGACAAAATTGAGATTGTGAAGGCTTACCAGAGCCAGGGGCATGTCGTGGTGATGGTCGGTGATGGGGTGAACGATGCCCCGGCTCTGGCCCAAGCCGACGTGGGCATCGCCATGGGGGCGGCGGGCAGTGATGCGGCTATCGCCGCCGCGCATATCGCCCTGATGCGGGAAGATTGGCGTCTGGTCCCGGAGGCCCTGCGTATCGCCCGGCGGACCATGCGGGTGGTGAAGGGTAATATTGGATTTACCGCGTTCTACAACCTGATCGGGTTGTCCCTGGCCGCCTTCGGAATTTTACCGCCGGTGCTGGCTGCAGCCGCCCAGTCGCTGCCTGACCTGGTGATCATGGGGAATTCGGCGCGGTTGATAAAGAGGAAAGGGCAATCAGTGATTAGGCAATGAGTGATTGAGTGATTGGTCAATGAGTGATTGGTGATCAGGTAATCGGGCACTCAGGCTAACGGTGATGCTGGTAACTGATTGTCTGATAACTCATGCCTGGTTTCTCATTGCCTGATAACTCATGCCTGGTTTCTCATTGCCTGATAACTCATGCCTGGTTTCTCATTGCCTGATAACACCTTAAGGTCAACGGACCAGGGGGATGTAAGAGCGCTGGAATTCTTCCGGACGAAGGTACTGATACGCCAGCCAGGCGTCGACCCGCCCCCAGCCGTAGGTGTTGTTGGGCGACTGAGGTGGGTGTATCGCCGCCGCAGGTTTGGGTGGTGGTGAGATGGACAGCGGACTGCTCGATCATATCTGTAATCTGGTCAACCTGGCCGCGCAAGGATGGATCGGCCGAGATCAGCAGGGCAGCCAGCCCAGCCACAACCGGACCGGCCATGCTGGTGCCGCTCATGTAGGCATAACTGTCCGTCGGATAGCTGGAACGGACTCCCACACCTGGGGCAGTGACGTCAGGTTTTCGGCGATTGCTGCCATCTACTGTAACCGGGCCGCGGCTGCTGAAGGAAGCAATCTGATCGGAACTGTCTGTTGCGCCGACGCTAAAAGATGCTGTGTAAATTCCCGGCGGGTCTTTGACTGTGCTGCAGGCCGATCCACTATTTCCGGCAGAGACAACGACAAAAATCCCGGCAGCGCGTACATTTTCGATGACAGTTTGGAGCGAAGTCCAATCGCAGCCTTCGCCGGGCGGACAGCTCCAAGAGTTATTAATGATGTCCGGGGCCAGGTCGGGGCGGGGATTCGCGCCGTTGAGATCGGTCGGGGCGATAAACCACTGGAAACATTCGCTGTAGGTGGCGGGCGTGCCGTTGCCTTGATTCATATTCCGGCAGCCAATCCATTTCGCCCCAGGGGCGACGCCAATCTGGTTGCCAGCGTGGTCGTCACCGAGCATCGTGCCCATCGTATGGGTACCATGCCCGTGGTCGTCGCACGGTTGGGGAGAATCGGCCGGGCAATTGGAATTGCTGGCATGGATGGCGTCATGCCAGTTGTAGTTATGATCAGCGTTCAGGCCATTCCAGCCGCGATATTGATCTTTTAATGCCGGATGGTCCCACTGGTAGCCGGTATCCTGGCCGCCGATCACAACCCCCTGGCCAAAGAAGCCCTGGTTCCAGATTTGCGGAGCGTGGATCAGTTGGATGTTCCACTCGATGGTATCCGTGCGGCTGGGCGCCTGGGCGGGAGGGAGGGTTGGGAGATCCAATTGGATTGCCTGGTTAGCATAGATATGAGCTACATCCGAGCGCTGGGCAATGGCCTGCAGATCGGGCAAGGCGCCGCGCACCCAGACAAAATTGGCGATCCAATACGGGCGGAATTCCAGGCCCCGCTGGCGGAGGGAGGCTCGCAAAGGCGCCTGGCTGCGCTGGGCTGTCTCGGTCAGGCGGGCGAAGACATATTCACCCCGAGCATGCTTGTCGGGCAGGGCGGCGGCGGGGCTGAGATCGGCCTGCTCGTCCAGGTAAACCAGGAACTCGGTCGTTCCCTGGGAGGCAGCCTGGAGCGCCAGCGGGTCCACCTTGGTCTGCCAGGCAGGCGCGCTCCGAAGAGAAGCGCTCCCCACTGGCAAGACCAGGAGCAAGCCCAGGATGAGCAGGGAGTGGATGGATTTATGCTTCAGCGAGGGCACGGATAAGCTCCCGGCAGAAGTCAGGGATATCCTTGACCACGCGCCCCCAGACCAGGTTGCCGTCCCGAAAGGCGGCTTCATCGACCCACAAAGCCCCGGCGTTGATCAGGTCATCCTTAATCCCGTCCGAGCCGGTGGCCTTATGGCCCTTTACGACCCCCGCCGAGATCAGCACCAGGCCAGCGTGGCAGATTGCGCCGATGATTTTGCCCTGCTGGTAGACGCCGCGTACCAGGGCTCTGATCGCCGGGTCGCGGCGCATCTTGTCCGGAGCCCAACCGCCGGGGACGACCAGGGCGTCGAAATCGTCCGGGCTGACTTCGGAGGCAAGCTTATCGGGAGTGGCCTCCAGGCAGGCTTTGCCGTGGTAGGTTTTGATCTTCGAGCTGACCACGGTGACCCTGGCGCCTTCTTCTTGCAGGCGCATCAGCGGGACGTAAAATTCGAGGTCCTCAAAACCCTCGTCGACGAGGTAGCAGATGTGTTTTCCGGAAAGTTTCATGTCTTGTCTCCTTTAAGTATTTAACCGCAGATGAACGCGGATGGTCGCAGATAAACGCTGATAACCCTGAATATTTTAACCGCAGATGAACGCGGATGGTCGCAGATAAACGCTGATAACCCTGAATATTTTAACCGCAGATGAACGCAGATGGTCGCAGATAAACGCTGATAACCCTGAATATTTTAACCGCAGATGAACGCGGATGGTCGCAGATAACGCTGATAACCCTGAATATTTTAACCGCAGATGAACGCGGATGGTCGCAGATAAACGCTGATAACCCTGAATATTTTAACCGCAGATAAACGCAGATTTCTTTTTTACTCAACCAGGTTGTGGACAATGCGTTTGATTTGAACCTTCGGATGGTGGAAGTTTATAAGTAGGCAAATGTGTAATCCTGTCGCTTTTAGATAATTCAAGCACTGGGCCATGTGGATGTCGGTCAAGGTATCGACAGTTTTCAGTTCAAGGATAACACGATGATCGACGAGGAGATCAGCAAGATAGTCGCCGACAATGATGTCATCATAGGTAACGTGGATCGGGTACTGTTGTTCGATCTCCAGGCCGGCTTTGCGAAGCTCATGCGCCAGGGCGTTTTCGTAGACCTTTTCGAGGAAGCCGCTGCCGAGGATATTGCTGACTCGGTGGGCGCAGCCGATGATTTTTTCTGTTAGAAGATTGATAGGGATTTGTTCCATGTGTAGGACCGTAATTTTAACCGCAGATAACGGATGGTCGCAGATAACGCAGATATTTCTAAATATTTTACCGCGGATGGTGCAGATAAACGCAGATATTTCTAAATATTTTTTAACCGCAGATGGACGCGGATGGATACTGTTTGGGATATAAATATTTAAGGTTTTTTGTATTTATCAGCATTTATCTGCGTAGATCTGCGTTCATCTGCGGTTATGAATTAGAGTTTAACCAACACCCGGAGCTCCGGAAGGATAAATGGAACGGCAGCCAGGGCGCCGGCGCCCATCGCGAACAGGCCAACGAGCACATTCGGGATGGGCAAGCTGGCGGCAGCAAACAGCACACCCGCCGTGACCAGGCCGCTGGCCAGGCAGGCGGCCAGCACGCGCCCGAGCGTGCCGCGCACTTCCAGGATGCCAGGTATCTGGCGGTTGAGCAGCAGCAGCAGGGTCAAGGCGATGCCGCTGAAGACCAGAGCGTTGGCCAGGGCGATGCCCGCCGGGCCGAAGATCAGCGCCAGGGCAATCCCCAGGAAGACAAAGGCCAAAGCTCCAAGGGCATATATTTTCAAAGGGGTGCGGGCTTCCTGGCGGGCGTAGAAGGCGCGCACGGCTATTTCGAGCAGGGAATGGCCTACCAAACCGATCAGGTAGGCCCGGGTGACCCAGGTGACGAGCTGCGTCCCGGCCTGGTCAAAACCAAGGATGCCGATCACCGGGCGCACGCCGATGGCGACCAGGACAGCCGCCGGCAGGGTCAGGGCCAGGATCACCCGTATCGCCCGGTTCATGGTCACATGGAAAGCCTCGGTCTGGTCGCGCGTGATCTGCGTGGCGAGGGTGGGCAGCAGGACAGTGGCCAGGGCGGTGCCGATCAGCGTCTCGGGGACCTGCATGAACAGCCAGCCGTTAGCCAGCGAAGTGACCGAGCCCTCCGCCAGGCGCGAGGCGATGTTGTCCTGGGCGTAGAAGATAAATTGGATACAGGCGACGGTGAGGACACGCGGCCCAACCAGGGCCAGCACCTGGCGCACGCCGGGATGGCGCAGGTCGATGCCAAATCGCCAGCGGAAGCGGTAGTAGATCAGCCCGGGGATCTGCACCAGCAGGAACAAGGCCGCCCCGATGACCGTGCCGTAAACCACGCCATAAATGCCCAACCCGAAAGCCGGCAGGGTGATAGGCCCAATGCTGAAGCCCTGGTCGGGGGCCAGGATGAGGATCCCAAACAGGGTGCCGATATCGTACATGCTGGGGGCCAGGGCAGGCAGGAAAAAGTGCTGGTTAGCCTGCAGCCCGGCGATGGCCACACCGCTGAGCGAGAAAAGCAGGGTGCCGAACAGGTTGATGCGCATCAAATCAGCGACCAGGTGCTGCTGCTCTTGAGTGAAACCGGGGGCGACGCCCAGCCGCCAGCCGACCAACTGTTCAGCAAAAATGGCCACCAGGATCGAGATCCCCGCAGTGGCCAGGAAGACCAGGTTGGCAATCCGCGAGAATAGATCCCACATGGCCGGGCGGCCGCGCCGTTCGAGGTATTCGGAGAGGACGGGAATGAAGGCCATCGCCAGAACGCCGCCGGAGATCAAGGCAAAGAGCAGATCGGGAATGTTGTTGGCGGCGTAGAAGGCGTCCAGGGTCGCCGACAGCCCGAAACGGCGGTTGATCAGGATCTTGCCCAGGAAGCCGAGGGCTTTTTCAAGGCCGAAGAAAAAGGCAACGATGAGGGCGGAGCGGGCGAGTCGGGACATGGTGGGGGGGACTAGTGAGGGGTTATGGGTAGGACTCGTGACTGGTAACTGGTAACTCGTGATTGGTAACTCGTGCCTCGTGACTGATAACTGTTAGCTGATTGCTGATTGCTGATTGCTGATCAGCTGACAGCTTTCGGATGTGCCAAGTATAGCATGAGATGAGGAGGACTGGGGCGGGCAAGGACGTTATAATCGGATCAGCTAAAAAAGGAGGTGAGGTTGGAGCCTATTCCTGGACAATTCGCGTTGACAATCGCCAATGTATTTGGGGAGGCCGGTAAGGTTTGGTTGGAAGGGCTGCCCGATCTGATCGAAACCTGCGCCAGGCGCTGGTCTTTACAGGTGCTGGAGGCGTTTCCAGAGCTTTCCTATAACTACGTGATGCGCGTCGTCCGTCCGGATGGCAGCCGGGCGGTGCTGAAGCTTGGCGTTCCAAATCAAGAGCTGAGCAGCGAGATCGCGGCCCTGGAGTTTTTCCAGGGTCAAGGCATCGCTGAGCTCTACGCCGCCGACCTGGAGCTGGGCGCGCTGCTGATCGAGGAACTCAGGCCGGGCAGGATGTTAGCCCACCTGGAAGACGACGACCAGGCGACGACGATTGCCGCCGGGGTGATGCAGGCGCTGTGGCGCCCGGCGCCGGTCCAGCGCGAGGCTTTCCTGTCGGTGGCAGGCTGGGCGGAGGGGATCAGCCGCCACCGCCAGCGCTATGAGGGCGGCAGCGGACCGCTGGATGCGCGCCTGGTGGCCCGGGCAGAGGGATTGTTCGCCGAGCTGTTGGCCAGCGCGGGCGAGCCGTATCTGATTCATGGTGACTTTCATCATTTCAACATCCTGCAGGCCGAAAGAGCTCCCTGGCTGGCGATCGACCCCAAGGGGGTGCTGGGCGAGCCGGTTTATGACCTGGGGGCGTTTCTGTATAACCCGACGCCCGGTTTCCCCAGGCGCAGCGATTTGCGCCAAAGGCTGGCGCGGCGGGTGGATATCCTCTCCGAGATGCTGAACTTCGACCGGAGGCGAGTGTTGGGCTACGGGCTGGCCCAGGCGGTGCTCTCAGCCTGCTGGAGCCTGGAAGGTGCTGAGGAGGGCTGGGAGGACACGATGCGCGTGGCGGAGGAGCTTATGATTTTGGGGGGATAAAAGCTAGTAACCGCTGATGGACGCAGATCAACGCTGATAAAAGCAGACAAACCCAAGGGGGAGAGAAGCTAGTAACCGCTGATGGACGCGATGGACGCAGATCAACGCTGATAAAAGCAGACAAACCCAAGGGGGAGAGAAGCTAGCAACCGCTGATGGACGCAGATCAACGCTGATAAAAGCAGACAAACCCAAGGGGGAGAGAAGCTAGCAACCGCTGATGGACGCAGATCAACGCTGATAAAAGCAGACAAACCCAAGGGGGAGAGAAGCTAGCAACCGCTGATGGACGCAGATCAACGCTGATAAAAGCAGACAAACCCAAGGGGGAGAGAAGCTAGCAACCGCTGATGGACGCTGATGGACGCAGATCAACGCTGATAAAAGCAGACAAACCCAAGGGGGAGAGAAGCTAGCAACCGCTGATGGACGCAGATCAACGCTGATAAAAGCAGACAAACCCAAGGGGGAGAGAAGCTAGTAACCGCTGATGGACGCAGATCAACGCTGATAAAAGCAGACAAACCCAAGGGGGAGAGAAGCTAGCAACCGCTGATGGACGCAGATGCAGACCGCTGATAAAAGCAGACAAACCCAAGGGGGAGAGAAGCTAGTAACCGCTGATGGACGCAGATCAACGCTGATAAAAGCAGACAAACCCAGGGGGAGAGAAGCTAGCAACCGCTGATGGACGCAGATCAACGCTGATAAAAGCAGACAAACCCAAGGGGGAGAGAAGCTAGCAACCGCTGATGGACGCAGATCAACGCTGATAAAAGCAGACAAACCCAAGGGGGAGAGAAGCTAGCAACCGCTGATGGACGCAGATAAACCCAAGTTAGAGTGATGATAGGAGATCCGCCGCAAAGCGGAAGGCTGTGAGGTTCAGTGGGGGTAAAGTTGTTGCGGGAGGGGATTAGTTATGGTAAAATCTCATGCGCTCGGGAGGGAATCCTGGGTTGGGTGAACGACCCAGGGGAATGACCCCGCGAAACCTGGAGGGATGGCCGAGTGGCTTAAGGCGCCTGTCTTGAAAACAGGTTTGGAGCAATCCAACGTGGGTTCGAATCCCTCTCCCTCCGCTGAGTGAAGCAATCAGCTTACAGCCTACAGCAATCAGTAAGAGAAGATAGCTGATGGCTGAATGCTGAGCGCTGAAAGCTAATATGGGGAGGTGCCAGAGTGGCCGATTGGGCTCGCCTGCTAAGTGAGTGCTGGGCTTTAAACTCAGCCGCGGGTTCGAATCCCGCCCTCCCCGCAGTTACAAAATCGATGACGATCTGGAAGTGATTATTATCCCTCCGACCACGTCCTTGAAAGAAGCTCTGACGATTATCCAGTTCAGGCTCGACATGAAGGGCAGTTTCGGAGAGTAGGAGTAGTCACAACCTGATCGTCATCACCTTTTCCAGCGGAAACGACTGGAAGATTGATCACGACTCTCGCAAGTCAACGCGAGAGTCGTTTTTGTTTTTCTACAAATGGAGGTAACCATGACACAAGAATATCCCTTAATGACCATTGAGCAAGTCGCTCAATTCTTACAACTGCAACCACCGCCCAGCTGTTACGCCTGCAATGACTGAAGCCGATGATGCGGGGCTGAAGATTTTTTCTGAAGCACCACCAGCGCCGGTATTTGCCGGTACACCTGAGTTGGCCCAGAACGACCAGACTCCATTGACTGCCGCTCCTCTGCCCGAAGAGAAGCCAGAGCTCCGGCGCCCGACAGAACCTCCTTCGTTGTCGCCTCATGATACACAGCCTTCAGCCGCAGCGGCTTTTGAAAAAATAGATGTTCCTGCGTTTGAGAGTATTTCTTATACACCCCCGCCTGCGTTGCCTACTCAAGCCTCTGAAATTAGCTTTGATGAAGGACTTTCCTTTGATGATGATGAGGCATTGGTTCTTGATGAAGCGGGTGAACAGGAGCCGGAGCTTTCCTTTGATGATGATGAGGCATTGGTTCTTGATGAAGCGGGTGAACAGGAGCCGGAGCTTTCCTTTGATGATGATGAGGAATTGGTTTTGGATGAGGCGGATGAACAGGAGCCGGAGCTTTCCTTTGATGATGATGAGGAATTGGTTTTGGATGAGGCGGATGAACAGGAGCCGGAGCTTTCCTTTAATGATGAGGAGGAGTTGGTTCTTGATGAAACGGGAGAGCAGAAGTCTTTGTTTTCTTTTGATGACAATTCTGAAGCCCTTGCTATAGAAGAGCCGGCTTTAGACATACAAGAGCCTTCTTTGGAGTTTGAAGAGCCATCGGCTCCTGGCGGGTTCGCCCCATTGCCTGATCAAACACGCGAGGTGGACAGTTTTTCCATTGTGACCTGTGGACAGCCACGTAAAATTTCTGAAACGTCAATCAGTCTACCCATTACAATCAGGCTGAATAAAAACAATGCCGAGTGTCCTATAACGATCACTATCAGCCTGGACGATATGCTGGCCAAATAATTTTATGCCCTTTAAGGCAGACGTATGCTTTCTGCACATCTACACACTAGTATTTCCCAAAGCCTCATGCGTCTGGCGCTGGCAGCTTTCATGACAGTTGTTTTATGCTCCGAGCCTCAAGCGGGAATCTATGATGACGGGATCATTCTTCCACAACCATTGCAGGCACAGGAGCTCGAAACTTTTCTTGCAAGGGTCCATCAGAAGGCGCTGGATCATGGGATCCGGAATTTCGTGCCATATTCATTAATGCTCGTCAGGCAGGCACAGGAAGCAGTTAAACGAAGTGAATATGACACGGCGCAGGTTCTGTCAAACTATGCTTGCTTATTATCCCCTGATATTCCGCCAGTCGATGCCTCACAAGCCATAACGCAATGGCATGAAAATATTTTCCATGTGCCGGCTGTTGTACAGGGTTTTGCCGCAGCATTCGTACAATCCCTGTCGCCATTTAATATTGAGGATGTCAGCATGGCGGTGTTTGAAAATGCCGCTGTGCTCGCCGGCGGCATTTTGCTCTCCTTTTGCACCTTTGCACTGCTTCTGCTGCTTGCTCACTGTTCGCTTTTGTACCACGATGTGCGTCATGCAATTCCTGGTTCACTGCCTGATTTTTCTGTATGGGTGATGGTCATAACCCTTTTGGTTTTGCCCCTGCTGTTCAGGCTATCCATATTATGGTTCTGCGCATGGTCGCTTGTTCTTCTGTATGTCTACGCGACCCGCCATGAGCGTTACGTGATCAAGTCCTTTTTTGTTCTGCTGATACTTGCTGTGCCGCTGCTGGCGGCAGCCATGGGGTTCGCAAAATGCATGAGCCAGGATGAATCAATAAAACTTTTGTGGAAAGCAAATTACGGTTATTGTGACCTGCGAGATACGCAACTGTTGGAGAAACAGCTTGATCGGTTTTCCCATGATGATGATGTGCTTTTGAGCCTCGGGCTGCTCTTTAAAAAAGAGGGAAGCTTCAGTATCGCCCAAAAGTATTATGAAAAAATACTAACAGAAAATCGTGAAAACTATAAAGCCGCGATTAATTTGGGCAATGTTCATTTCGCGCAGCACAACTGGGATGCAGCAATCAGCTGCTACAATCAGGCCGCAGCCATCGCTCCTGCTAAAACTGCAGCGGCGCACTTTAACCTGTCCCGGATTTATCAGTCCAAATTTATGTTTAATGAATCGGAGCAGGCTCTTAATAAGGCAAAGAATCTTGATCTTTCGCGTGTCGGCTTGTATTTGAAAGATATATCAGATAATTTTAATCGTGTAATAATTGATGAACACGTTGCCGTTTCCCAACTCTGGGTACGAGGATTCAACCTTTTCATTTCTACCCCTGCGTACACCCGCGATGCCTGGGGCTATGCTTTTGGCGGCATGTATTTTCCGTATGATCTTTTTGCCCTGCTGGCACTTGCCCTCCTGACCGTATATCTTCCGGGCAAAGACAAGATGCGTATTTCCGTGCGCTGCAAACTGTGCGGCATGGTTCTATGCCGGCGTTGTCAGCGCACCGCCTCTGATGATCTGGTTTGCACACATTGTCAAAGCCTGCTGCGAAAACAGAGTACGCTGGGATATGGTGTCAGAGAAGATAAACGCAACCGCATAAAGAGCTATATCACCAGAAAAAGAATTACGGTTGTGGCCTTAGGTTATATTCTTCCCGGTGCGGGACATTTTTACGCCGGGCAGACCCTTATAGGCACAGCCGGAATGTTTGTTTTTTTCATGCTTGCGCTCAAGACTGCCATGCCGTTTGTTTTTGAAGGCCCCTGGTCTTTTTTTGGCCGGGATCCCGGGTCGGAGCAGGTGCTGCATATGGCTCGCTGCTTTTTGTGTACTGGTTGTTCATGACCGTGCATGTGCGACAAATTCAGGATAGATCAACAGAGGAAAATCTGCTTTTAAGAATTATTGCCTAGCGGAACATTATGACAGCACTGCAGGGTTCTATAAAAGATTTCGGTGTTGCTGATATATTCCAGCTGCTGGCGCAGCAGCAGAAGACAGGCGTTTTGCTTGTCGCGCATGACAGTGAGACAGCCGAGATTTATTTTTTAAACGGTGATCTCATTGATGTTAAGACAGCACAAGACACGGAGCGCCTGGGCGCTGTTCTTGTCAAGAGCGCACTTGTGCCCGCTGAGCAGTTTCGACAGGCCCTTGAAAAGCACAATGCTACGCTTGAACATATTTGCACTGTACTGCTTGCGCAGGGCCTTCTCAGCAGGGTGAATTTCGAAATGTATCATCCTCACGCATATATATGAAGTGATGTATGAAATGCTGCAGTGGCATACGGGGACTTACCGTTTTATCGCTCAGACG
>CAVYQO010000008.1:0-340456 GCA_963770655.1 uncultured Chloroflexia bacterium
TGTAACCTACTGGTTCCGACCGTATTGCTTGGATCGCTGTTTCCCAGACGCGCCAGGGGTTGGTCTCGGCGCATTTGACCCTTCTGGTCAGCTTGTCGCATACACTGCGCTACACCACGCGCACACCTCCGATACGGAGTTCGCCAGGATCGTCGGGCAAGTGCATCCTGAATTACGCAACCAAGGAATTGGCGGCTATTTGATGCGCTGGAGCGAATTACAAGCGCAATCTTTGTTTACCGCCACAGCAGTGAACAGGCGGCTGCAGATTAGGACCGAATCGCTCAGCGTGTCAGCCGACCACCTGTACCTCGCCCACGGCTTCCAATCCGTGTTTGAAGAACTCGTCATGCAACGCGACTTGCAACTGCCGCTTCCAAATCTCGCCATGCCGCCCGAGGTGAACTTCACGACCTGGCAACCGGTTCTGGCTGACCAGTTCTTTCAAGCTTACCAGGCTGCTTTCCGCGAACGACCCGGTTTCCCAGGGTATTCTGCTGACCAGTGGATTTCTGATTATCTCGAAAATGAAAATTTCAAACCCGAATGGTCACTGCTGGCCCGCGCCGGCAGTCTGCCGGTGGGTTTCGTGACTGCGAGCGCCGAGCCTCCGGGAGGCTACGTGATCCAGGTTGGCGTGATTCCCGAGCAGCGCAGGCGCGGGCTTAGCTCTGCACTGATCACGGAGACCATGCAGCGCATGAAGGCGGCTGGTTTGAACATGACCCAACTTGTGGTTAACGTCAACAATCCCGGAGCGATACAGACTTATCTAACGCTTGGTTTCGTTACGACTGGCCGCCGCGCCAGGTACGAACGAATCCTATTCCTCAAGGACACTGCTCGGCGCTATTTTCTGTAATGCATTGACTGCCCTCGCTCCCCGGAGTTCGTACTCGAACGCATGGGAGAGGGTTGGGGTGAGGGCTTGCGATTATTTTTGTCCGCGACCTGAATGACATTCTACACTACCATTCCCTGCGAATCGGTATATACTCATAGCATAGCTTTCTTCCTTGTAATCAAATATTTGTTTGAGCTTGTTCTTATCATCAAATGAACTTCACCTGGGGCGAAGGTCGCTTGACCGCTAAATCGGACACGCTTTTCAGCGCGCAAATTGTGCTCGCCGGCTGGGAAGGGTGTTTTTTGATTCTACGCGGCTTATCGAGATCACTCGCCAAAAAGATCGGCAGGGTTCGATGACAATCGTTCCCAGTCTTGTGTTTGGATTAATCTTCCTGGTTGGGCTGGGGTTGGCTGCTATTGGGATCTGGGGTCTTTGGAAACATTATCGCTGAGGAGGTGTTCGGATGGGTTGGTTTGACACAGTCCTAGGGCTGACCAGCGTGGCTCTGGATGTCGCTACCTTGAGCCGGATCCAAAAGATGAGCGAATTGTGTATGTTTCGATTGAAGGCGGGGATCGGGAAATATGGGTGATGAATCGGGATGGGAGCGGACGGGTTCAGCTAACGGACAATTCAGCCCTGGATGATTCGCCGGTCTGGCGCTAGGGCGTGAGCAGGCGGGCGCTAAGGCGTCACCGGGTATGCCACCACATAGACGCGGCGGTTGAAGAAGCCGATATTGACCCCGCCGCAGGTCACCAGGGTCAGGCGCTCTTCGCCGCGTGGATCGAGGAAGTGCTGGTGGCGGTCGATTTCCTGCCCGCCGGAATAGGGCACGCTCTTCACCTTGACCACCTGGTAGGTGAATTCCTGGCCGCCCTCGGTGAACAGGGTTATTTCATCGCCATCACGCAGGTTGTCTAAGTTCACAAACACCCCTGCGCCGTTGTAATCGTAATTATGCCCGACCAGGACAGTGTTGCCCTCTTCGCCGGGTAAGGCTGAGCCTTCGAGATGCCCGACCAGGTCGGGGCGGTTGCGCGTGGCAAACAGGCTGTCGGTGTCCCATTCCTGCCCGTTCATGCCAATATCGACTACGGTGCGCTTGACCTTCAGGCGCGGGATGGAAATGCGCACGATGGGTTCGGAGGGTGTGTAGATCGGAGCGGGGTTGGCGGGCGCGGCTGGGTCTGCAGGGGCTTCCGCGGCGGGTGGGTTGGCAGCGGGCGGGGCGGTTTCGGTGTACGACGGGTAGGCGAATTCACCGGCGCCAGGGGTGGGCGGCGGGGTTGGGGTCGGAGGGAAGAGGTCTCGGGGCAAAGCGGAGAGCAGGCGCTCGACAAATTCAGGCAGCAAGGTCGGGCGAGGCGTGGGCTGGGACCCGCTCTGGAACGGCGTGGGTTGGGATTTGGGCTCCGGCGCGGCGGGCGTGCCGGCTTGCGTGCTGGCAGGTGGAGAACCTGCGTCGGCTACAGTTGGCAAGCTGGTGGGCAGGGAGGTCATTTCCGTTGGTTCAGGCGTGCTGGCGGGCGAAGAGGTCGCTTCCGGTGCAGCAGCGCTGGGGATCGGAGAAGTCGCTTCTGGCACAGCAGCGCTTGGGAGCGGCTGGCCGTCAATCGTTCCGCTATCACTCGTTACGGCCTGCACTGAGACGGCGCTTTCAACCGTAGGATTTTCAGCTTGAGCGGCTTGCTCCTGGGCAAGTCCTGCGGGTTCCAACAAGCTCAACGCAAACCGCGGTGCAGCGGCCTGGAGGTAGACGGGGTTGGCGGCGTTGTAGCTTGCCAGGGCTGAATTGGCGGCATACACCGCCGCGCCAAGGATTAAAAACAGCCCAGCCAGGGTAAAGACGATTGCCAGAAGTGTGCGCAGGAATATTTTCACATGGGCTCCTGCTGTAAGCCAGGCTGTCGGTTTGACCAGCCTGGCTTACAACCGGTTGGAAACATTAGGCGAAGCGTTTGCGGTATACGAAAAATCCGCCGGCCAGCAGGGCAGCCCCTAACGTCAGGGCAAGGCCGACCATTAACGGGGCAGGCAGCGCAACCCCCGTGTCGGGCGGAACGCCCTGGTAGAAGACCGACGAGGTCACTGTGCAGGCGCTATCCGTGGGATCTTCGACGGTGTGGCGGTAATAGCCGGTGGATACCGTCTGATACAGGATGGCATACCCGCTGTTGCAGACTTCAGCTACCACTGCGGCCAGCTCTTGTTGTGTGGAGCAGCGCCAGGGGTTGTCGTAGCTGCCATCACCGCCGGCAGGTACATCGTAGCTGCAGTAGTACACCGGGGTTGCGGCGAAGGCAGAGGCGGGGATGATCGCCATCAACAGCAAAACGATCATTGCAAGACTAAATTTTTTCATCGAAATTTTCCTCCTTACAAAACTCAAGTCAGGGTTTGACGGTTTGGCGGCAAGGGGCCGGTTCGTTGCCGATGACAGGCTGCAGCGCGTGCTGCAGGTGATCCCCACAGCCCATTGGGAACCGGAAGGGCTGGGCGGAGACGCTGGGGAAAGGGTTCATCCAGAAAGTGGGGGACGAAACCGCCTGGGCACAGTTTTTTAGGGTGCTGGTGCGATAGCGCCTCCTTGTTGGGAACTTGGCTCGGGGATAACGTTCGGCGCAGACTGCGGGAGCGCGTCCAATTGAGCCTGAATTTGAGCAGATTGCGAGGGGTCTGCGCTGAGGTCGGCGCTTTGGGCGAGGCTAAGTTCTAAAGCCCTTTCCAACTCAGCGCGTGCCCGGTCCAGGTTGCCTTGGGCGGCAAGGACCATCCCGAGATAGAAATGCGGGGCGGAGCTGTCCGGTTCGAGCTGAACAGCCGCCTCCAGGTAGGGCAGGGCGTCATCCAGGCGATTTTGGTTTACGAGCAGGATGCCCAGCCCAAGCAGCGCCTGGCTGTTGGCAGGTTGAAGCACCAGCCCGGTTTTGAAATAGTTCTCCGCCAGGCCAAGGTCGCCGTTTTCCAGGGCTGTCGAACCGGCCAGGACCAGGGCTTTGGCTTCCTGTGGATCCAGGTCGGCGGCGCGCTGGTAGCTGCTGATGGCTTGATCCGCCAAACCGGCCGCCTGGAGGGCGTTGCCAAGGTTGAGGTAGACGAGGGGCGAGCCTGGGTCGAGCTCGACGGCGGCGGCCAGGTGCGGCAGGGCCTGGGCGGTTTCTCCCGCAGCGAGCAGGGCTACGCCCAGGTTGTTTTGAGCGGTTGCCAGCTCAGGGTCGAGATCGATCGCGCGCTGAAATTCTTGAGCGGCCTGGTCGGCCTGGCCGCTCCTCAGAAATTCTCTGCCGAGGGCATCGTGCAGCCCGGCATCGTCAGGCCATAGCAAGATGGCTGTTTCGAGCAATTGATAGGATAAATCGGGTCGTGACGGCGAAAGCAGCCGTGTCCCGCTCAGCGCCAGGCGCGATCCGGAGACCAAGGCCAGGATCAGGAAAATGATTACCGGCAGGAGCAGCAGCGCCAGGCAGCCCAAACCCAGGCGGTTCTGCCGCGGCGATTCCTCGGCGGGCGGGTCCACCTGGTGGGGATAATAGTACGGGCTGGGCGTAAGCGGCGCGGTCATCAGGTTATATTCGGATAAAAAATGTTTACTTCATGAAACATTAACATCATTTAAGATCCTTGTCAAGGTGTTGCTGTAATGATGATGCAATTAATGTGCCAAAGGGAAGCTTTCAGCGGTCAGTTGTCAGCGACAGAGGGTAGATATTAGATGGTAGAGGTTGGTCTGAGTGCTGACTGCTGAAAGCTGAGTGCTTTAATGGGATATAATCGAGAATATTTATTGAATAAGTGGAGGGATAGGCATGGAAACGGACCCGGCACAGCCAGATGGACCGATCGACTCGCCAGGCAGCTCCGCAGAAAACGCTTTGGAGCAAATCCGCAGCCTGCAGGAGCAGCTCGACGGGCTGCAGCAGGAGATCTCTGAACCGCATAAATGGTATAAAGACGCCGGGACGATCATTGCCATCCTCGCCTTCGTGTTCTCGCTGGGCACCACCTGGTTTTCTTATCAGCAGGCTAACCAGCAGCAGATCGGGGCGTATAAGACCGAGCTGCGCGATATCATCACCCGTATTTCGGAAATCCCGCGCGACTACACGGCCTACGCCCAGACCTATACAGACCCGGCCATCCTGGGCCAGCTAAACGGTTCACTCCAGGCCGAAAACGGGATGTTGGCAAAGCGCGCTGTGGAAATTGCAAAGAAAATCCCCGAAGAAGTCACTTCCAGCGAATATTTGCTGATCGGCCAGTCGCTGTACAATTCCAACGTGACCGATGAAACGATCCGGATGTACGACCTGGCAATTCGCAGCGCGACGAATTCGAACGACCTGGTGGCTGCGCTGCGCTACGAGGCAAACCTGGAAATGCTGCTGGGCGAAATCGACCAGGGGCGAGCGAAGTACCAGCAGGCTTTAAACGTTTTCGAGCGTTTTCCGGTGAACAACGAGTTCTACATCAACTCGACCATGGCGATGACCGAGATTGCCTGGGCGGTGTCGGAGTTCAGCATCGGAGCGTGCGACCAGGTGCAGGCTCATCTGGATGCGGCTGAAAGCGCCATCGACAAGCTCCGTCCGGAGAGCTCGGCCAAGTTTTATCGTGATCAATTGAATTCCTATCAGACGAATACCCGGAATTGTGAATGAAGGCGCAGCGTCACTCATCTTGCGAACGGATTCGATCGCTGGACCTGGGTGATGGGTTACCAGATCCCAGGCAGCCAGCGATAGCGGGTCTTTTTCGTATAGTCAAGATAGCCGGGGAGCTCGTTTTGCAGGAAGCGATCTTCGCGAGCGGTGCGCACGAGCAGAGCGAGGATCAGCAGGGCGGCGGGGATGATCGCCCAAAAGGCGCTCAACGCCCAAGGGGTGAACAGGTATCCGATGGCTGCGCCGGCGTAGCCAGGGTGGCGGACGAAGCGATACGGTCCTTCGCTCACCACGGTCTGGCCGCGTTCTTTTTGGATTCGCACCACTCCCGAAAAATAGCGGTTGGTGATCATCGCCCAGGATGAAAAAAGGAAACCGACGACCACCACGATGAAAGCTGGAAGAATCCAGCCAGTCGGAACCGCTGGCTGCCAGGCGAAGCGCATATTCAGCCCGATAACGATCAGCAATACGAGCGGTCCGAAAATTGCCACCCAGGCAAGCAGGAAACGATCGCCAGGTTGGGTGTCGGTTTTTGTCCATGGACTGCATCCGCTCCTGGATCAAATCTGGCCATTTGCGGGCGATGATCAGGCGCGGGACGATCATGTTAAACAGCAGCAGAAATGAAAACCCCCACGCTGCCGGCCAGGCCCACACCCCGGAGATGATCTGGGGGAGGAACGGCTCGACGAGGGCGACAAGTCCCCCGAGGATTGTTTTCGGGCCGACTCTCGCTCGTGCGCTCATTTTCCAGTTTCAGTCGGATACCCTGCAGCCTGCCATTCGGTGATCCCGCCAGCCATCGAGGAGACATTCGTGAAGCCTGCCTGGCTGAGGATTTCGGCGCCTTCCTTGCTGCGGTTGCCCGAACGGCAGTAGACCACGATCTCCTGATCTTTGGGCAGCTCGTTCAGTTGGGTCGGTAGTGTGCTCAGAGGGATCAGGGTCGCACCGGGTATATGCAGCGTGTCCCATTCATCCTGCTCGCGCACATCCAACATCAGCGCGCCATCCGCTCGCTTCTGCTCCGCCTGGGCGATGCTGATTTCCTGCCAGGCGCTCGGGGCAGTGATGGCAGCCGCGGTGGGCTGGCTGGGTGTTGCAGTACCCGCCGGCGCACAGCCTGCCAGGAGGATTACGGCAAGTGCTAATAAAGGGAAAAAGGTATAGGTGAATTTGGTCATCAAGGTTCTCCGCTAGAAATATTTGCTCTATTATAGCAAACCGCAGCGGGATTTCAGTAGAGATGCCTTCAATGCTCAGCCTTCTGTATACCCTTTTCATCTGCTCAGAGGGTTTATTGGAGGATATAATTCCTGCAATGACCTCACTCTACGAAAATAATCAACCTAATATCGACCCCTCCACCCTGTATAAGGTAGACCGTTTCCGGCGGCTGTGTGGTTTAGCCCTCGGGATCATGATCGCCCTGGTTTATGCCCTGATCACAATGTGGCTGGTGCTCATCGAAATGCCCGGTGTGCCGCTGCGCCAACCGCCGCTGGGTCCTCTCGGCAACACCCTGGTGCTGGTCGGGGTTGGAGCGCTGATCGGTTTGCTGACCGCCTGGCCGGAGGAGCCTGTATATGGGGTGATCTTTGGTTCGACAGCGGGGACCCTGTTCTTCTCCCTGTTCACCTTTCTGACGGCCCCTCCGCCCGATCCAACCGCCGGGGCGACAGTTTTCTCGCGAGCGATCACCCTGGTTTTCATTTTTTTACCGATTGCCGGGATGTTCGCGCCATTGATGATCCTGCTGCGCTGGGTGATTTCACGCCTGACGAGCGCATACCGCCGCTCTGAACCCGTCTGGAAGGTCGCCTGGATCCCACTGCTCCTGATCGGGGTGGTGGCCGGCATCGCTCTGCTGGTTCGCCTGCCTGAACCTGCTCGCCAGGAGCTGAGCCGCACCCACGCCATGATCCAACAAGGGTTGGCCGCTGGGCAGCGCTCAGATCTGCCGGAGCCTTTCCAGGACAAGGCGGTAGGGGACTTCATTTCTCAGGCATCCCCGAATTACCAGATCGAATGGGATCAGAACAACCCCAGCCGCTATGGGATCCCGCGTTCCAGCTCGAGCTCAAAACTGGATGCGGCGGTGGTGACCCGCTTCGACAACGATTGGCTGCTGGTCTGCCGCTACGGCGCCCCGGACTCGGATCCGGTATGTAAAGGCATCGGCGGCGAGGCTGGCAAGACGATCTTTTCAAGCAACGCCCCGAGTCCATTCTCGGTAGGGTGGGAGGATACCAGCCTGTTCGAAGGCAACCTGGTCCCGGGCGAGCCGGCGCGTACGGAGCCGATCAGCGGCGCGACCCGCTATCACGTCACTGTCAACCTGCCGGCCAGCGGCGATACCTTGACCGGGCGGCTGGAAGCGCACTACACCAATCGAGAGGCCGCGCCGCTCGAAGAGATCTATTTCCGCCTGTATCCCAACCTGGCCGGTGGGAAGCTCCAGGTTCAAAACGTGGAGGTGAATGGGCTGTCGGCACAGACCAGCCTGTCGGCGCAGACCAGCCTGGAAGCGCAGGACAGCTCACTGAAGGTTGCGCTGGCCGAGCCGCTCCAGCCTGGAGAAAGCACGGTGATCGGGATGGATTTCACCCTGGAGGTCCCGACCGAGTTGGGCGGCAATTACGGGCTGCTCAGCCATATCGATGGCGTTTGGGCGTTAGACGCATTCCTGCCCACGATTGCGGTATACAATGAAACCGGCTGGCATACCGAGCCGACCCCGCCGAACGGCGATAACACTTTCAACGACGCCGCGTACTATTTGGTGGAGGTCAACGCGCCGGAGGATATGAAGCTGGCCGCTTCGGGATGGTTGGTGGGGGGCGAGCACACCCCCGCCGGGCAGCGAGCCGTCTTTGCCGCCGGGCCTGGGCGCGATTTCTACCTGGCTGCCAGCCCACGATTTGTGGAGTCCAGCGAACAGGTGGGCTTTACCACGG
Organism: uncultured Chloroflexia bacterium; assembly: GCA_963770655.1. Classification (GTDB taxonomy): domain Bacteria; phylum Chloroflexota; class Anaerolineae; order Anaerolineales; family UBA4823; genus CAZAGA01. The sequence continues at coordinate 8,475 of CAVYQO010000008.1, forward strand.
TGACTGCGCACAGCCTGCCGGAATTGGGCGAGGCGAACCTGCGCGCCCGCCAGGTTGCCGCGGATGCACTGCGGGTATTCAACCAGCGCTATACGACGTATCCGTATACGGAGCTCGACCTGGTCAGCATCCCGATGAAGGCGTTGGGCGTTGAATATCCAGGGATTGTCGGGATCAGCACCGATCTGTACGAATCTGCGCCGGGCAGCGGCAGCTCGACCGATAGCCAGGTGCGCTTCCGGACGACGATCGCCCATGAGGTGGCTCACCAGTGGTTTTATAACCTGATCGGCAATGACCAAAGCAGCGATCCCTGGCTGGATGAAGCCCTGGCGCAGCACGCTACCTGGCAGTACATTGTGGACATGTACGGGGATGGACTGACCGCCAAGGGATTGGTGGATTATTGGAAAGGCTGCGTCGAGCAAACCGGCAGCAGCAGCACCCCGATCGGCTTGCCGGCGGGGGAGTATGTCGATGGGCGATCGTATGTTGGATCGGTTTACTGCCGCGGTCCGCTCTTCCTGGCCGCGCTGCGCGACGAAATGGGCGTCGAGAATTTCGATGCCTTCCTGAAGGCTTACATTACCAACCGGCGCTGGGAGATTGCCAGGCCAGGGGATTTCCGCAGGATTGCCGAGGAAACTTGCAATTGTGATTTGGGGGCAATCTTTGCAGAATGGGTGAATCCTTAGTGGAGCTACGAGGGTTTCTTCTTTACGACAGGTTTTTTCTTTACCGCCGGTTTCTTCTTTGCCGCGGCGGTGGTTTTCGGTTTGCGGTGCGGTTTGGCAGCAGCCGGCCTTTTAGGCTGTGCTACGGTTTTCTTGCGGCGCGGTTTGCTGCGGGGTTTCTTCTTGGCGGTTTTGCTCAAGATGGCTTCAGCAAGCAACTCGGCGAGGAGCTTGGGAAGTTTGAACTTTTCGATGAGCAGCCCGGTCAACGAGGCCTGCAAATCGGGCTGGTCGAGGATCCCGCTCAGGTCGAGGCGCGCCGGAGCGCCGGCCTGGGGTGGGGTCGTTTCGGCGCCGGATCGCGCCTGTTGTTCGAGCAGATCGCCGAAGTGCGTATTGTTTTCTTCAGCATCTAAGGCCAGCAGGGTCTGGGTGATCTCGGCGGCCAGCGGATCGGGCGCTGGGAGTGGTTTTGGGGCAGGGGGCGGGGGTTGGTCAGCTTGGGTCATTGTCGGTCTCCGGGGGATTGAGATTGGAAAGGGTATTTCCCTGAGGAAGCAGGTGTTTGGCGGAATTGGGCGACACGCGAAATCAGCAGGGCGGCGAGCAGGATTAGCAGCCCGGCGGCATCGAAGGCGATGAAACGCAGAATTGAGCTGCGCGCCAGGCTGTGGGCGACGGGGATACCGGCGAAAATCAAGCTCTCGCCAACGAGCCCGATGCCTTGCATGGCGATGGCTTCATATAACGACCAGCGCTGGCGCACCGGCTGCCAGAGGGCGACCGCATAAGGTACGTTCCACATCAGGAAAAGCACACCCAGGCCGCGGATAGCTGCCGCGCCGGGGGCGCCGCTGAGCTCGAAACCGGGGCTGAAGCGCTCTGGCCACAGGATAAAAGCCAGGGCGCATTGGATATTCCAAAAAAATACCAGGCCAATTAAAATTCGGGCAATCCAGGTCCGGCGGGCATTATCGGTAAAACTCATCTAAACTCCTCTTACTTATTTTATTCTAATATAGCTTAATTTATGTTAGAATACAGTTGTCTGCTGGAGGATTTGTGTGTGCGGATGCCGCCAAACCTTGCTTGGCGGTTTTTTATTAGACATTTGAGGAGATTCGTATGTCAGCAAAGCTTTATGTTGGAAACCTTCCCTATTCTACTACCGAGCAGGTACTAAAGGACCTGTTTGGGAAGGCCGGCAGCGTGGTCAGCGCCAGCATCATTATGGACCGCGAAACGGGAAGGTCGAAGGGGTTCGCCTTTGTCGAAATGGACAACGATAGCGAAGCAGAAAAGGCCATTCAGATGTACAACGGCTATTCGCTTGACCGGCGCGAGCTCCGCGTGAGTATTGCCCGACCGAAAGAGGAACGCTCGTCGTCGGGTGGGTACAACAGCAGCCGCAGCAGTGGTTATAGCAACAGCAGCCGGAGTGGGGGCAGCAAGAGTAGTAAGAGCGGGGGAAGCAGCTCGGATCGTTATTAATACTTAATTAAAATTTTCCAACCCGATATCCAGCTACCTGGCGCAAGCCGAGATAGCTGGATTGTTTGGGTTAAGCGTCTTTCAGGCCAGGATGGCATTCAATATGATCCAGGCGCAGCGCTCCAGGCTGTATCAGGAGCTGCACCGGATGACGGCTTTGCGCACGCACACCGATCCGCGCACAGCCTTGGCCCAGGTGCGCCTTCTGGATAAGGTGGTGATGCACCTGGCGGCGGTCGGGGTTTGTTTTGGGCTGCTGACCGGGCTGTACTTGGGGTATATTATGGTCGGAGCATTTCAAGGCGCCGGCTTCCCGGTGAATTTCTACTTCCCCTGGGTGGGGGTGATCTTTACCACGGCGATCGGGCTGCTGTTTGGGGTGTTGGCGGCGATCGTGCCTGCCCGCCAGGCGGCGCGGCTGGAGATTATCAGCGCATTGCGCTATGAATAAAAGGATGATAACGATGCAGCCAAAAGGAATTATCTGGGCAGGATTATCTGTGCAGGACCTGGCGGGGGAGATCGCCTTCTACCGTGATGTGCTGGGATTGACCCTGCGCCGCAGCGGGGCAGACTGGGCGCATTTCGAGGCTGGCGGCGGGGCGCTGTTCGAGCTGTTCAGCGGGGGGCAAGCGCAGGAGGAAGCCAAGTCGCCTGCGGAGCAGGCGCTGGTGATTGGCTTCGAGGTGGAGGACCTGGCGGCAGAGGTCGCTGTGCTTGAAAGCCGCGGGGTTCGATTTAGTGGACCGATCGAGGGCTACCGCAGCCAGAGCTGGGCGACCTTTGTCGATCCGGAAGGGAACCGGTTGGAACTGAAGCAGATCCGATAAGGATTACTTCTGACAGGTTGGGCAAAGATAAATAGACCCACCCTGGAAGGAGAATTTTTGAAATCGGGGTGGCGCAGCGCGGGCAGGGTTTGGCGACGCTTTGGGCATCGAGCAGGCGTTGGTAGCCGCCGAGGTTATCGAAAAGGTCGTGCTCGGAGCTGCGCCCGCCGAGGCGGGTCATTTCGTCCAAAGTGGAGCGCATAGCCATGTAGAGGGTGTCTTTTTCGCTTTCGGTCAGGCTGTTTACTTTGCGGCGCGGATCGAGGCGGGCATTGAAGAGAATATCTTGCATACAGCCATTGCCCAGCCCAAGCATCCCCGGCTCGCTGGTTAGAAAAGACTTCAGGCTGCGGGCGCTGCCAACCTCCGGCGCTGCAAAAAGGCTGGCGAAGTATTCAGGTGTGAATGCCGGGTCCAGTGGATCTGGTCCTGGCCGGTTGAGGTAGGGGTGGACGGGGATCTCGCTGGTCAGGATCAAATGGCAGAAACCCCAGCCCTGGACGGTGACGCTCATGGCAGAGCCATCTTTGAACAGCAGCAGCAGGTGGTGTTTGGCTGGAATACCGGCGGCCGTGGCGTGGAAGACAATGCGCTCACCGCCGTAGCCAAGGACGAGCAGGCAATCGTCTTCGACAAAGAGACGGATCAGCGCGCCGTGATGGTCAGCCTGGCCGATGCCTTTTCCAGACAGGATGTTGGAATACTCTTCCGGGTCGCGGGTGTAAAAAGCAAATTTGTGGGGGGTGTTGCCGCGCACGCAATCCTCAATTTGCTTGCCCTGGATGGCGGCGTTCATCTGGCGGGCAATTGTGATGGCTTCTGGGAGCTCAATCATTTTTTCCCTTTTCGAAACCCTACGAAATGCAGGTAGAGCTGGATTGCCTGACCCACGGCCAACCCCTGCAGTGCCATCATTTCTAGCGGCTTACCACCCTCTTCGCCTGGCTAAAGCGGTTTTCAGCAGGCGATCGAATCGGCCAGGATGGAGCGATAGACCTGCTGCGGGTCGCCGGGGTAAGGAGTATAACTGCGCAGGGTCAGGGTGGCGTCATCGAAATCGACCTTGCCGATCGCGGGGTTGGTGAACTTGCGCTGGTCTGGCAAAATTAACGTAGCGCTGCCGGGCAGCTTCAAATCACGCCAGCCGCGCCAGGCATCGCCGAGCACCGAGCGTTTGTACTGGCCGCTGTTGAAGTCGCTTTCGAAGCGCGGGAAATAGAAATAGCCATCCTCAGCGATCTTTTCAGCGATGGCGATCAGGACGTGGCGCATCGAGATATTTTGACTCTGAGCGAAGAAAGCAAAGCGCAGCTCCCAGCTATATTCCATGGCGGCGCGGCTTCCCTGGGCCTGGGCGCAAGCCAGGGCTTCGAATGCTGGCCAGAAGGTGGTCGGCCATTCCCAATCGGGATGCTGCCACGAGCAGAACGGCAGGTTTGGCTCGATCAGGGCGAATAAATCGCGCTCAGCCTCGAAGGTCGGTTTAGGATAACTGGCATGGTTGATATATTCCAACGGCAGCGCCCGCCACACCAGGCGCAGCCCGTCTTCAAATTCGGGGAACACCTGGCGCAAGCGGTAGGCGGCCAGGTAGGCATACGGGCATTCGATCGAAGCGTAAATCTGGATTTCCGGTAGCGCTGCTGCAAACATTTCGTGTCCTTTTCAGGCCTTGGCGTAGACCGAAATGTGGCGGGTGCTATTCGCATTGAAAGCAGTCTGGTCCCAGTCTCCCCAGCGCTGTTTGAGGCTCAACCCTGCCAGGCGCGCCATCAAATCCAGCTCTGCAGGCCAGGCATAGCGCAGCTTGACCGGGTACATGTGGACCCCGCTGGGGTCGATATGAACGTGGCTGCTGGTTACCTGCTGGGTCAGCGGATCGTGGATGGTGACGTCGATGCGCACCAGGTCGGTCTCTACTTCCACGGCGCGTATTGTCTGACCGCCGGTAAAGCGGGTCATATCGGGGACAAAAGCCTCGATGACAAAGACGCCTGCCGGCGAAAGCTGCTCGGCGGCGCTGGCGAAGCAAGCAAGCTGCTCTTCCTGGGTGAGCAGGGCGAAGAAAGTATTGAAGACAATATAGACCAGGGCGAATTTCTCGGTGTACTGCGCCTGGGCGAAACTGCCGATCTTGACCTGGATATTCTCCCCGCCGGGTTTGGCGTGCAATTTGGCGACCATTCCTGGGGAAGCGTCGATGCCGCAGACGGGTACGCCGCTGGCGTGCAGCGGAAGAGCGATCCGTCCGGTGCCGATGCCCAGCTCCAGAGCCGGCCCGCCGTTGGCCAGCTCGTGCAGGCAGGTGATCATGGCCGGGTCGTATGCCGAATATAAATCATCGTAGATGCTAGCAATCCGTTCGCCGTAAGTTTCATCCTGATAAGTATTCACCGGTTGCCTCGATATTTGTTGGGTTGATAAGGCGGTTAACCAAGTATTCTCTCACAATTTTCTCATTTGTGCGAAAGAGTTTGACTGGAATTCATTTCATGCTATACTCAAAAAATGCAAACACAACCATCGAAAACAGATCGAATCCTCCTCGTCGCAGCCTGGGTTGTTGTGCTGCTCAGCTCTGCCCTGCCCAAGATCATCCTCCAGGAGCTCTTCAACCAGACGGTATCATGGGAAAAGCAGGCGCTTATCTCGCTCGGGGTGGCGCTGATCGCCCTCCTGGGGACCTTTGCCTGGCGTCCGCTGCGCGGTCTGCGGCCTTTACTGACTTTGTTAATCGTTTTAGTAGGAAGCCAATGGCTCATTTACCACTGGATCGGCCAGTTGCCCATTTTTCAAAGTTGGCTGAAGAACCCATCGTTCAACGTTAAGATGCTGGCAGAACAAACCCTCAACCTGATGATTACATTCATCATGATCGGGGCGCTGCTGCTGATGAAGAAGAAGCGCCCCGATTTCTACCTGGTAGTCGGGGACACTGCCGCCCCGGTTGAGCCGATCCGCTGGCTTGGCGTCCAGCAGGGCGCTCGCTGGAACCGGTTCGGGATCTGGCTGACGGTCTGCCTGAGCCTGGGCACGCTGACCTTTTTGGTGATTGCCGGTCGTCCGCCGCTCGATATCCTGATCCAGGCGCTGCCCTATTTACCTGTAATTTTTATTGCTGCGGCGATGAATGCCTTTTACGAGGAAGTGACTTACAAGGCGTCGTTCCTATCTGTGCTGGAGGGTCCGGTCGGGCCGCGCCAGGCGCTGTATATGGTGGCCGTCTTTTTCGGCATCTGGCATTTTTACGGTGTGCCCTACGGGGTGATTGGCATTGTACTGGCGACTTTTCTGGGCTGGCTCCTGGCGCGCTCGATGCAGGAGACGCGCGGGCTGTTTTGGGCCTGGTTCGTCCATTTCTGGCAAGACGTGTGGATTTTCATGTTTTTGGCGATTGGGTCGATCATACCGGGTGGAGGATAGTTTTCGATGGTAGATGACCCCTTTGCAGGCAGGATCATCGGAGGAAGATACCAGGTCCAATCCAGGGTCGGGCAAGGTGGCATGGCGACCGTCTACAAGGCATACGACCCGAACCTGCGCCGGGTTGTCGCTGTAAAAATCATCCATCCCCATCTCTCTGAAAGCCCGGATTTTATCCGGCGTTTTGAAGACGAAGCCACCGTTGTCGGCCAGCTTCGCCATCCCAATATTCCGGTGGTCTACGACTTCAACCACGATAGCAATGGCTATTACATCGTGATGGAATATATCGATGGCGAGAGCCTCGAAAACCGGCTGAGGACCTTAAGCGGGACCGGCCAACGACTGCCAGTGGAGACCGCGGCGCGGATGATGATCGACATGTGCGAGGCAGTCCATTTTGCCCACCAGCACGGTGTGATCCACCGCGATATCAAGCCAGCCAATATCTCGATCGATCGCCAGGACAAAGTCTACCTGATGGATTTCGGGATTGCGAAAATCCTGGGCGGACAGCAGCATACGGCTACGGGGCTGATGGTCGGCAGCGCCCACTACATGGCGCCGGAACAAATCCAGGGGTTGAGCGTGGACGCCCGGTCCGATATTTATGCGCTCGGCGTCACCTTATTTGAAATGCTCAACGGTAAACCGCCTTTCCAGGCTGATTTCGGCGATGACGGTGATGATGATGCACCTGAACGACCCGGTGCCGGATATCCATGGTCTGCACGCAGAGGTGCCCCAGGCGATGGCGACGGTGATCGACCAGGCGATGGCCAAGAACCGAAACGAACGCTACCAGTCTGCGGCAGAAATGGCCGCCGCGCTGCGCCAAATCCTCGAAGGGATCAAGCGAGGAACACTCGGCGCTGCGCAAGCTGCTCAAGCGCGACCTATTGAGGCGACGTTTATCGAGATGGCGGCGATACCGGCGGCTGGCCACAGCCAGGCTATCCCACCGGCTGGCGTCAGCCAGACCCCCCCGCCGGCGAGAACTCCGGTCAGCGTCTCGCCAGCCTCACCCGAAGAAACCCTGAATCCGGTTAAAACGAAAGGCAGTAAGACCTGGATCGTCATCCTGGCGGTTGTTTTGATCGTAATCTTTGCCGGGGGAGGCTATTTTTTGCTGGGGGATGGCCCCGAACCGGCTCCGACGAGCGCGCCGGTTGTCCTGCCCCCGGCCTCAGCGACGCCGGAAAGCGCCGTAAACAGCCCCATCCCACCCCCGACCATTACGAGCCCACCGCCGGCTGCGCTTGAACCTACCGCCCCAGGTGAGCCAACAGCTTACCCTTGAACCCACCCAGGCCGCACCCCCGACCGAGCAGCCCACCCTCACTGAAATCCCCACCCCGAACAATTCAGGTTTTACAGGCGCCTGCATCGATGCCAGTATCTGGGTTCCATATAAACTGCAGGGAATTGAGGAAAACCCCAGCGGATGTTGGGATTTGGCCCACTGGGGCATGGCTGCTGATCAGGATCGGTTAATGATCGAGATGACGATGCTCAACCAAAGCGAGCGCAGTATTCACCGGCCGCTCACCCAAAATGCGGTCATTCGCTTGAAAGTCAAGGTCGCTGAACTCCAAACGCTGACCAACCAGAGCGGCGGGCTGGCCTTCGGGGTGGGCCGGCCTGAAAGCTGGCAGAACGGGGGAAAATTTATCATTTTCCGCAGCAACACGCCTGCTCCCTCGATGCAAGTCTATCTATCCAACGGGGTCCAAAGTGAAGGGGCATTCTATCAAGACGCCCCATTAGGGAATGAACACGACATCGAAATTCGTTATGCTCAGGGAGAGATCACCTTTACCCTGGATGGCGTCGAATTCAGCCCGCCGTATACCCTTCCGGCGAATGTTGTCGGCGAACCCGGTCTTTTCGATTGGGTATGCGCTGCCGGCGGAGGGAATCATAAACACGGAGATATTTGATTTGCTGGTTATCGAGGAATGAAACCTGCAGGACAAATTCCTTAAACAGACTACGGCTGTTGATCTATATCAAGCGCTTCGAAGAGCGGGAGACGGCGCTGCGTTTTGGGCAGAAATACCAGGAGTACAAGCACAAGACCCCGTTTTTGTTACCGCGATTTCGAAGGGAAAACAGCGATTAGCCACAGCTTTCAGCTTTTAGCGAAATTAACCAGCGATGATCTCATCCAGATGGTCGAGGGTCAAGTCAAGGCATGCAAGCAATTCATCTGCCGATGCCGTCAATACGGACTGCAGATCGGAGGCGAAGTCCTTGGGGAGCAGCGGACAATTCCTCTCGGCGTAATATTGCATTCGCTTTTCGCCAGGATGGAGCCGGCGGTTGACAGCGAAGAGCACGTCGAAGTAGCTGGCCAGCAAGGCGGCCAGGCGGTGGTTGACGCTGACCAGATCGCCGCGGCGGACGGCTTTGGCGATCTGGTTGTAATAAGAGGGGATAACAGCTCGCAGCACTGGGTGGTTGAGGGCGATGATGTTGTCGCGCAGTGTTTCGGGGTATTCCAGCAGCGCTTCGCTTTGAAGGGCAGCGTACCAGCCGTGCGGATCGCAGCAACTGACCGACCTGCGCAGCGTCTCCCATAGACAGGTGGTGTAGCCAAGGCTGGCCTGGCCGGTGTACCAGACGCGGCGGAGCTGGTCCTCGAACCAGGCGGCGTCGAAGTACACCAGATCGACTTCGATCCCCGTGCGCGCATCGTACCATTCATCGCCGGGTCCCCAGAAGGTGAGCCCCAAGTCAGCCCTGGTGGCCCCGCCGCAGGCCACGACAACGGCTTCTCGAGCGCTGAGTGGGATCTCCTGGCTGGTGAAGATGTACAGGTCGATGTCCGAGGCGGCGTCGATAGCCCCACCGGCGCGCGATCCGCCCAGGGCAATCGCCTGGACCTGAGGCATTTCAGCAAAAAGCCCAGTGAGCCGCTGGATCAGCAGCTTTTCGGCGTCTGGCTCCGCATCAGTAGACATCTTTGGTGATGTCGTTTTCGTAAGGATCGAGCACCAGGGAATGGATTTCGACCTCGAACCACTTTTGGAACACGGCATAATCGCGCTTGCGGGGCCAGGTGGCTGGGTTGCGCACCCAGGATTCTAGCTCGACCGCAAAAATATCCTCGCAGATTTCACGAATATAGCCGCGAGCTTCCTGCTCGCTTTCACAATCCGGGATCAGATAGGCGGTGTTGTCCTGGCGCAGCTCTTCCAGGGTGTTGAGATAACCGGCGTTGTCTGGGTTGGCATTCAGCCAGTCGGCAAATGGCTGAAGTGGTTTGACAATGGCAATGGCGCGATCGATTGTGTACATAAATAATCCTTTCGGGATACCCTCCTGTTTGTGTTTATGAATAGACGATGCGCGGATCGAGGGCGGGGTAGAAAAGATCGACTGTAAAATTGAACAGAATAATGAGAAAAGCGTTGATAATTAAGATGCCGGTCATCATCGGCCAATCGGCTTGTTTGAGACTTTCGACGAACAGCCGCCCGATCCCCGGCCAGTTGAAAACGTTTTCGATGATGAAGCTGCTGGCGAAAAGGATGGGGATATCCAGGGCAATAGCGGTGAGCAAAGGGATCATGGCATTGCGCAAGGTGTGGCGCATGATTACGCGCTTCTCGCTTACCCCTTTGGCGCGGGCGGTGCGGACGTACTCCAGGTTGAGGGTTTCGAGCATTGAGCTGCGCAGGTAGCGCGTCCAGCGCGCGATCAGCAGGAAGGAGAGCACCAGGGTGGGCAGGATCAGATGCTTGAGTCCATCGATCAACAGCAGGGCTTCCTTACCGGCTATCTGAGAGTTGGTCAGACCCAAGGTGAAGATCCTGGCCAGGACGTTGATCATATCACCGCTGCCGGCAAGCTGCTGGGTGGCGGCGCCGCCCCAGGGCAGCCAGTGCAGTCCGCTGGAGAAGATCGAGATTAAGACCAGGCCGAACCAGAAGGTGGGCATGGCGATCCCAAAATAGGAGATGGTGGTGATGGTCATGTCGGCGGTGGAGTATTGGTGTAAGGCCGAATACGCCCCCAGGGGCACAGCGACCAGAAAGGAAAACACGGCGGCGCTGACCATCAGGATCAGGGTGTATGGCAGGCGGGTCATGATCACGTCGAAGACTTCTACGCCTGAAGCCACCGACCAGGACTGGCCCAGGCTGCCGGTGAACACATTCCGGGTCCACAGCAGATACTGCTCGCCGATGGATTTATCCAGACCGATTAAGCGATCCAGGCGCTCCAGGTGGGTGGCCGAGATCGTCTTGCGCGGATTGAGCTGCAGGTATTCATTCACCATGCGCGCATACGGGCTGCCGGGGGCGGCGTGGACGATGAAGAAGATCAAGGTGGCCGAGAACACCATGAGCAGGATGGAATAAAAGCTTCGCCTGACGATGTAGTTGATCACGGGGAAGGGAAGATCTCCTTGATTTTGTTGATGATACCACGGAACTGCGGAGAGAGATCATCTATAGAAGTTCGTTTTGTCAACTGAAAGGTGGGTAAAATAAGAAGCATGAAAATCGATGCAGAATACCTCCTGAAAACATTATTTGAATTGATCGAGATCCCCTCGATCAACCCGCAGCTTGCTAAAGATGGCAAGGGCGAGGCGGCCATCGCGGCGTATACCGCAGAGGCGCTTAAAGCGCTCGGACTGGAAACAGTTCTGTATGAACCGATGCCGGGGCGGACGAGCGCTTTGGGAATCTTAAAAGGCAGCGGCGGGGGGCGGTCGCTGATGTGGAATGCGCATACCGACACGGTCGGGGTGAGCGGGATGGAAAAGCCATTTACACCGGAACTGCGCGGGGGACGGGTGTATGGGCGCGGGGCGCAGGATATGAAAGGCAGCCTGGCAGCGATGCTGGCGGCGGTAAAAGCGCTGAGCGAGGCGAAGGGTAAGCTGGGCGGGGACGTGCTGATCGCCGGCGTAGCGGATGAGGAGTATGGCAGTGTAGGGACAGCGGACATGCTGGACAGATTGCGCATAGCCAATATTCGTGTGGACGGGGCAATTGTCACCGAGCCGACTGACCTGCTCGTCGCCGCAGCCCACCGCGGCTATGCCTGGCTGGAGGTGGAGACGCTCGGCAGGGCGGCACACGGCAGCCGCTGGTGGGAAGGGATCGACGCCAACCGGATGATGGCCCGAGTGATGGTCGGGCTGGACGAGCTGGCGACCGAGCTGATCCGGCGCCCGGCGCATCCGCTGGTGGGACCGCCTTCGCTGCACACACCGGTCCTGCAAGGCGGCAGCGAGATGAGCATCTACGCCGATCACTGCAAACTGCAAATCGAGCGCCGCACTGTCCCCGGCGAAACCTCCGCAGGTGTGCTTGCCGAAATCCAGGCGGTGCTGGATGGCGTGGCAAGGCAAAACGAAGATTTCCAGGGCAGCGTACAGTTGTGGTTCGAGCGCCCGGCTTTCGAAGCCGGTGCTCATTCCGAGCTGCTGCCGCTGCTAATGGCGCAGCGCGACGAAATTGTCGGGGTGAGCGCGCCGGCGAACGGGGTGGCCTTTTGGACCGATGCCGCCTTGATTGCCGGGCAGGGAATTGACACTTTGCTCATCGGCCCGCTCGGCGGCGGTCTGCATACGACCGAAGAGTGGGTGGATTTCGATAGCTGTGTGCGCCTGGCTGAGATCCTGGCCGACACAGCCCAGGTGTTCTGCGCATAAGGCGGAGGCAGGATGGAGCGAATCATTCGGCTGTTGTGGGTGGGCGACTGGCTTGAGGTCGGAACCGGCGCACTGCCGGAGAACTGGCGGTGGGTGCGAGCCAGCCTCGAGGGTGCGCTGAGTGGCTCGGTCGGGTTCGCTGAAGTGGATGGACTGGTGGTGAACCTGAGCGGAGCGGCTGAGGATAGTCAGGACTGGCTCGAAATAATACGCCTGGCCGCCAACGAAGCGGAAATCCTGCCGATCGTGGCCTTGATTGGAGAGGCCAGGCCTTCCGCCGGGCTTGCCCAGCTATTGGAGAACCCTGAGCGTCTCGGAATGGACAGCCTGCTCCGTATCTCCGAAATCAGCGCCGCGCCTGGAAAACTGTATGAAGCGATTGCACACGGACTGCGCCGCGCCGGGCGGGTGGAGAATCGTGAGGCTGTCTTAATTACCCATGGCACCGACACGATGGCCTGGGCATTTGCCTATTTGCGCTACGCCCTATCTGACTTACGCGTGAATATTGTCCTGACCGGTTCGCAGCTCCCCCTGGAAGGAACCTTTTCGCTTTCGGATGCGTTGGGCAACCTGCGTACTTCGGTCTACCTGCTCAACCAATTGGTCCCTGGGCGTTTGTTTATGGTATTCAATGAAGGGCGGCATGTCTACTCGGGCAGCTTGAACAAGGTGAGCAAGTGGGATCAGAACGCTTTCGATGGCCGCCTGGCGGGAGCGGTGGGGGCGGAATGGGTCGATTTTTATCATGAGGGCTGGTCGAACATTGCTTACCCTGACCAGCGCCTGGAACGCCTGCACTTGATCCGCACCGGCGGCACAATTGAATCGGCGCCCGACCAACAAGGCTCCTTAGAACCGGTGGGCGACTTTGTACGCAAATATCTCAACGAAAGCCTGGGAAACCAGTTCGAGGTCCTTCACGATCACCCCGAATTAGGTCTCAGCCGGGATTCATCGAATATCGCCATCGAGGATTGGGCGCGGCTGGCAACTTTGACCGCCGAGATTGCCGGCTGCAGCTGCGACACACGGTTCGACCCGGCGGTGAAGGTGGTTTACGCCAACCCATTGAATAGCGAGGCGGATTACCAGCGCCAGTTCGAAGCCTGTCCGAACGGGGTAGTGCTGGCTGGCTATGGGGCGGGCAATGCCAACACCCTGGTCAGCGCTGGGCGTTCGGTGCTGCCCGCGCTGCGCCAGGCGGTGGCTGCGGGCAAGCTGGTGGCGCTCTCCTCCCAGGTGCCGCTCGGGGCATACGATATGGATTACCAGGTCGGCCGCGAGCTGGTGCAGGCTGGCGGACTGCCCTGCGGCGATCTGTCGCTGGCGGATGCGCAGATCAAGTTGAGCTATATGATGGGTCACCGCGACGAGATCGAGCAAGCCGCGGAGGGGTGGGGGTGGAGCGGCAGGCAGGCTTTGGCGACTGCGTTCTTATCCGGGATCAAGCTGCGCAAAAGAACCAGCCGGACATGGCTGCTCGAGGCGCTGGCCGCGCAGGGCTGCCCGGCGCGGCTCATCCCAGGCGACGTATTCGAGGGGAAAAGCTTCGATAGCGGTTTGGCGCAGCTAGCAGGGATTGAAAATCGAGATTAGCTAAGCGGTTCTGCCAGGCGCATCGGCATGACCGCCGCGCCGACAATCCCCGGCCCGGTGTGCACACCCAACACCGGCGAGATGCGCAAGACCTCCAACCTGGCGATCTTCAGGCGGGTCTGTAGAAGCTCGGCCAGTTCTTGCGCTTTTTCGGCGTATTGCCCGTGCAGCACGGTGACCCACAGCGGTTCCTGCTGGTAGCGCTGCACCAGGTGTTCAGCGATCACGCCCAGGGATTGGCTGATGGTCTTGGTTTTGCCCAGTGTTGTGTATTTTCCATCGTGCGCATCGACGTTGATAATCGGTTTAATCTTGAGCAAGGCGCCGGCGAGAGCCTGTACGCGCCCGATCCGACCGCCGCGAGCCAGGTAGGACAGGGTTTCCAGGGTGTAAACAACTTCGGTGGAGACCTGGATTTCATGCAGGCGCTTCAAGATCGCCTCTTTTTCCCAACCCAAGCGGGAAAGCTGGGCGGCGGCCAGGACCTGCAGACGCTCACCGCCAGAGAGAGTCAGGGTGTCGACCACCTGTACTAATCGCCCGGCGGCATTTTGGGCGGCAAGGCGGGCGGCGTTAAAAGTGCCGCTCAGCCCGGAAGAGATGTGGATCGAAAGGATTTCCTCGCCTTCGCCAGCGATTTCGGTGTAGATCTTGCTGAATTCGCCTTCTGAGGGTTGGGCGGTGGTGGGGATATCCGGCTGCATCGCCGCCAAACGGTTATAAAACTCGTCCGCGCTGATCTCGCGGGCATCCACCTGGCCCTCAGGGAATTGAATGTACAGCGGGGCGACGGCGATTTCGTAGGCGGCAATTTCCTCAGGGGTTAGATCTGCAGCGCAATCGGTGACAATTTTCATGGCATTCTCCTTTTCGTTAATTATACAATTAATCTGCCGCTCAATAGAATATTCCGTTCAAACTTCATCTGGCAATTAATCATGGAAATCGGGTAGGAATAAGGTATAATTCACCGAAATCCGCCTATGATCACTCCACAGCCCAGGTTTTTTCAGCGAATCCCACTGCTCGTTTTCTTACTGGCCGGCCTGCTCGGGCTGCTCAAAGCCGCCCCGCTGGCACGCGCTCAGCTCACCACGCCGCCAGGCTGGCGTTTCAGCGGGATCCTGTCCAACTCGCCCGACTTGATGCAGTACCGGGTGTGGATGCGCCAGGCGCTGGTCGAAGGCCCACTGCTCACCAATAAATTCACAGCCGAGCCCAATCGCCCGCACATGCTCATGCTGCATTATGCCTTCCTGGGTAAAACGGCGCAGATCCTGGGCGTGGCGCCTGAATTTGTCTATTCCTACAGCGGGGTGCTGCTCACTTTTCTGTTCGTGATCTTCTTCTACTGCGTTGTGCGCCTGTTTATCGGGGACCGGCGCCAAACCTGGTGGATTTTTGGGGTCAGCTTGTTGGCTGGCGGGTTGGAAACCCATCTGGGGATCCTTTCCAACCTGAGCGTGGTCCGAAATAGTCCACTTTTGATGAATACCCTGATCCAGGGGTTTTGGAACCACAAATCGTTCACGGATTACCGCGGCAATTTCCTGTTCAACGCCATGCTGGACAGCCATTACATTTTCAACTGGCTGATCCTGCTGGCAGCGGTGATGGCGGTGTACTTCGCCCTGCAGCATTTCAGCCGTGGGCGCCTGCTCCTGGCGATCGGTCTTGGGGCAGGCTGCACATTGCTGCATCTGTACGAAGGGATTACCCTGCTGGCAATTTTAGGCTGCCTGGCCGGGCTGTTGTGGTTGAAGAAGCTGCTCGGGCGTAAAGAGGTTGTTACGTTGGCAAGCGTGGGCGGGGCTGTGCTGATCACACTGGCCGCGCTGTTCCTGCTCCAGTCTCGCTCTGGGCTGCCTATGCCGGATTGGAGCGAGGAGCCGATCCTGTTCTCGACCTTGATCCTGGCTTTTCCCCTGGTCTGGCTGCTGTTTCTGATTGGATTTGGCCGGTATTGGAAAGATGCAACGCTGAACGAAATCTTTCTTACCGGTTGGGCAGCGGGCTGCTTGCTGCTATGCCTGGCCGGGCCGTATTATCCGTACCCGAATCGCGGGGCGATTACCCTGCAAATCCCGCTGTACCTGATCGCCGGTCAGATCTTTTTCAAGCGCTGGCCGCGGATGACCTGGTGGGCGCTGGCGCTGATCGTGGTCATGATCCTGCCGATGCCAGCGGTGGAGATAAAAGATCAGATCGATCGCTCGACTTTCCGGTCGACCAACCGGCGGCGTTTCTGGATACAGCGCACCAGCAGCTCAGCGCGGCTTTGAACCGGCCGCGGCTCACAGGATTTGCTGATCACGAATATGGACGTCCCAGAATGGAACGGCGACCTGCTGTGGTTAGGCCCGGAATATCCTGGACGGTTATACTGCGGGCACTTCTTCTTATGTCCCGGTTTCAAAGCAAAAGCGCCAGGATATTATCGATTTTTACCAGGCTGGGACGGCCGAACAAGCCGCCTTTTTAAGGAAGAACCAGATCCGCTTTGTATACGCCCGGCCGGATCAAGCGCCGAACCAATTCAGCGAAATCGCAGGGATGACGACCCTGGCTCAAAATCAGGCGGGCACGATTTATGAATTCTCGCCTTAGCTTGAATCGCAGCGAAATATTCTGGCTGACCGGCGCGCTGATCGTTGGCCTTTTGGCGCGCCTGCCTGGGGTGTGGTGGGGAGCGAACTTTCCGAGCGGCTGGCAATTTCACCATATCGATGAATACACCCATTGGGTGATTGGCGAGCATCTCCTGGATCGCTCGACGCCGATGCGCTGGCAGCCGGAATACCCGAAGGGTACGGCGGTCGAAGCGGCCGCGCCGCTGCTGGCCTGGCGTGCCTGGCGGGCGCTGAACGGCGAACTCAACGCCCCTGCGCCTGGGATGCTGCCGATTGTGCTCAGCGGGCGCCTGATCTCGGTGGTTTATGGAACGGCGACGATCCTGCTCGTCTTCCTGCTGGGGCGCAAGCTGTTCCACGACCGGCGGGTGAGCCTGTTTGCAGCGTGGATCATGGCCCTGGGCGGGCTGCACGTCACGCAGAGCCATTTCTTCCTGGCGGATGTCCCGGCCTTGTTCTGGTGGCTGGCCGGGTGCTATCTGCTGCTGGTGGATTTCGAGCGCCCATCGGGCGGCCCGCAGCATGACCGGGCTGGCGCCTCCTGGATCGAGGCAGCCAGGGCACAGTCTGCCTTAGCGGGAGCAGCCTTTGCTTTCGGGCTGGCCTTGGGGTTAAAGCTGCTGGTGATCAGCCTGCCCAGCCTGGCCATTGCGGCATTGTGGAGAAAGCCGAGGCTGCTGCGGGGGGTGATCGCAAGCGCGCTGCTCCTGCTCGGTTTTGGGCTGATTAACGTTTTTTCGTATGGCCCTGCCGACTTCCTGCGCTCGCTCAGCGGCAGCGGGGTGGCGGATGCGTGCCAGTGCTCGAAGGCGGCCAGTTTGGGGATGTACATTCTCGAAGCCCCGAGCTTGATAAGTTTTCCAATCTTGATTCTCAGCCTGGTAGGTGGTTTTGCCCTGACCAGGCGATATTTCCGGATGGGAGATCGCCGGCGTTTCTGGGCAATCGGCGTGGCGGTGCTGCTCCCCTTGGCGCTGTATGCGCTCAGCGTGCTGGTCACCCTGGATCACTTCCTGCGCCACCTGATCCCATTCATCCCCTGGATCGCTTTGACCGCAGGCTGGACGCTGGCCTGGCTGACCCGCTGGCTAGACGACCGGTTGGCGGGTAAGAGGCTGGCTGGCGTGCTGATCGTCGGGGCTGTGTTCGTCTATCTGCTTCTGTTCGTCATCGATGGCGAGCGGGTATTCATTGCCGAGCCGCGCAACCGGGCGGCAGCCTGGATCAATCAAAATGCACCCCTGGGCGGGACGTTTCACTGGCGGATGCACCGCGTGTTGCCCGGCTACCAGTCCGTCGATGAGCCGGTCGCCAATTCGCCCGACTGGCTGGTGATGGAAATGCACCACGCCAACCAGCTTTTGAGCGGTTATGGCTGGAAGAACAGCTATCCCAGGGATTACCGGACAGTTTTCGATGGGCTTTCGCAAGATAACCTGGATTGGACGCAGGCGTTGTTCCAGGGCAAGGGGGGATATCAGCAGGTCGCCAGGTTTCAAGAGGGATATTTCATGCCGGAATTTGTGCTGGTGGACCGGCTGCTGGGGGATCGCTCGCGGAATTACGTGACCGAGGTGGTGATTTTTAAGAAAAGGAAATGAAACACATGGAAGCAAGAATTCGCCCGCTGGCAATTTGTCTGTTTCGACATCAAGGGATGATCGTGGCGGCGCGCGGTTACGACGATGTTAAGCAAGAAACATTTTACCGGCCGTTGGGTGGGGGAATTGAATTTGGCGAGACTGCTCGCGAGGCGATCGAACGCGAAATTGCTGAAGAGATTGGCGCTCAGGTGTATGATCTAGCGTACCTGTGCACCCTGGAGAATATTTTTACGTTCAATGGCCAGGCGGGACATGAAATAATCCTGGTTTTCGACGGAAAATTTGTCGACGAGACCTGGTATTCACGCCCGGTATTTGAAGGGCAAGAGGACAACCTGCAGAGCTTTGTCGCGGAGTGGAAACCGGTTACCGATTTTGGCCCGGACGGAGATAGGCTTTATCCGGTTGGGCTGTTGGAATGGCTGGAGGGTACCCCGTAGGAAGCTGTTATAATCACCCGATGCAATCCATCCGCGCACTATACCGCATCGGGCACGGGCCGTCAAGCAGCCATACGATGGGGCCGCGGCGGGCAGCAGCGCTGTTTGGGGAGCGCCAGCCGCAGGCCAGCGCTTTCCACGTTATCCTGTTTGGCAGCCTGGCAGCCACCGGACGGGGTCATCTGACGGATGCTGCGATCGAGGAAGCGCTTCAGCCGCGCCCGGTGAGCTTTGAGTGGCGCGCCGACGAGGTTTTGCCGCTGCATCCTAACGGGATGCGCTTTACTGCCTTGGAGGATAGCGGCGGGATCCTGGCCGAGTGGGAAGTGTACAGCCCAGGCGGCGGGGCGCTTTTGGAGGCGAATCGAACTGGAGAGAGCACCGAGGGAGATACGGCGGTTTACGCGCTGGATACCATGGAGGCAATTCTGCACCAGTGTATCCAGAGCGGGCAGACTTTCTGGGAGTATGTCGAGGCTTGCGAGGGGAAAGAGATTTGGGATTACCTGGCTGAAATTTGGGCAGCGATGCAAGAGACCATCGAGCGCGGTCTGCGCAGCGAAGGCGTCCTGCCGGGCAGCCTGGGCCTGGCCCGCAAGGCAAACCGGATGCACCGCCAGATCGACCTGACCGGGAAGAGCTTTCTCAGCGAGGGATATTTACCAGCGTACGCTTTGGCGAGCGCCGAGGAGAACGCCGCGGGCGGGGTGGTTGTCACCGCGCCGACCTGCGGTTCGTGCGGGGTGCTGCCCGCTGTGCTGCGCTACGTCTGCGAGCATACCCAGGCGTATCCGGAGCAGGCGCTGCGCGCCCTGGCGACCGCTGGATTGGTCGGTAATTTGATCAAGGAAAATGCTTCGATTTCGGGGGCGGAGGTTGGCTGCCAGGGTGAAATCGGGGCGGCCTGTGCGATGGCTGCTGCGGCAGCGGCCCAGTTATTAGGCGGAACCGTGCGCCAGATCGAATACGCGGCTGAAATGGGGCTGGAACATCACCTCGGGCTGACCTGCGACCCGGTGGACGGGCTGGTGCAGATCCCGTGCATCGAACGCAACGTGTTCGCTGCGGGACGGGCGCTGAGCTGCGCTCGCTTTGCTCTGTTCAGCGACGGCGGGCACCGCGTTTCGTTCGACGAAGTGGTGGGGGTAATGAAACAGACCGGCCACGACCTGCCGCATTTGTACCGCGAGACTGCCGAAGGCGGTCTCGCCCTGGTGTATCGCTTCCCAGAACTATAATCTGCGGGCGGCTACAGCCCGAAGGGTGACGCCGGGTCCAGCCCGAGCCCCATTCCCATCCCCAAGCCAGTCGAATCGTCCATTCCAGACCCGCCGGTTTGCGCGGCGGAGCTTTCCAGGCGCAGTCCTGCCTGGACAAACGGGGTATACACCAGCCCGAGCGGGTTGCCCTGGGCCAGGATCGCCAGCCGGGCGCCGCGCAGCGCCTGGCCGACCGGCTGCCCCATGAGCAGACGGGGGAAGAAGGCTTCGGCAAAATCTTTAGCCAGCTCTTCGTAAATTGTAATCTCCGTACCGATCACCCCGGCAG
Organism: uncultured Chloroflexia bacterium; assembly: GCA_963770655.1. Taxonomy (GTDB): domain Bacteria; phylum Chloroflexota; class Anaerolineae; order Anaerolineales; family UBA4823; genus CAZAGA01. The sequence goes on from CAVYQO010000008.1 coordinate 28,385, forward strand.
CCTGGGCGTGAACCAGGAAGCCATGCAGCAGGTTTAAGGCTGCGAACGGATCGACCGCCGAGGTATGGCAGCCGTTCAGGAAAACCAGCGGGTGCGGGTCGCTGCTCCAACGGATGCGCTTGGCCAGGAAGTTGGAAGGCTGGATCTGGCCTTTTTGAGTTTTGGAGCCGACCACCAGGAAGGGCAAGCCGCGCACCAGCCCGCCGTGGCAGAAAAAGTAGATCAGCTCGCTCTGGTGCTGTTTCATGCGCTCAAGCAGGATGTCCCGATCGGCTTCACTGGAAAATTCCAGGGCCATATCGTCCAATTTATCTTTATGCCCGGCCACCAGGTTGAAATCCCGGTATTCACCCATCAAAAACCGCGGCTTGACGGAATAAGGAATGCGCAGTGGGGCGTCGGCGCCGTTATCCAGGGAAAGCGGCAGGCCGAGGTAGTGGCGAAAACCCCAAAAGCCGCCCGGGCAGACCGTGGTGTCGTCGCCACGCGATGGGCAATCGCCGTTGAAACAGGGTTCGTCCTCCAGTTTGCGGTTTTGGAGCAGGGCGTCCTGGAAGGTCTGGCACAAGGTGTAAGGTTTGCTGCTGCTGGTATCGAGCGGATAATCGTAAATCAAGGCGGCGGGCAGGATGAAATCCAGGCGAGCTTTTCATGGCGATCTGGACGTAGCCGGTGGCCTTCATTAAAGCCTCGAAATCCTCCAGGGCGTCGAAACCACCGGCAAGCCGTTCGCCGACCGTGAAATAAAATTCGTAGCCCCAGCGCGCCAGGCGCACCAGGTCGAGGCGCAGGCGTTCTACGTTGCGCTGGCGATCCTGGTATTTGAAAGGCCAGGTTTCCTGCCAGTCCTCAGCTTTGTCCCAACTGGCAATCTGCATTGCCTGGCGGGCTGAGCCGATCATCGCCTGCATTTCGCCTTCGCCGAAGCGGACATCATCCTGTTTAATTCCTTGCCGTCGGCAGCGCCTTTGAAATGAAAGCTGTGGGTACCGTCGCTGTTGGCGTTGACCTGCAGGCTGAGCTTGTGCTCGGGGAGGGCGGAGAGACCGGCGGGGAGCAGCGGCGAGGTCAGGTGGAAATCCAGGTCTGTGCGCCAGGCGGGTTGAGCCGTGCGCGATGGTTTTGGGTTTTTGGAGACCTGGGCGGTTGCCAGGCGGGATTGGAGCAAGAGCTGGCCGTAATAGATATTGCAGCGCAGGCGGTAACTGCCCGGTTTGGCCGGGGAGCTGACCGGGAAATACAAGGTGATCGACGAAATAGGGGTCTGCGGGGCGCTGGCGCTGAGGGGCTGGCGGTTCACTTTCGCATAGCCGTTTTCGAGGACTTCAAGCTCGCCGGTGCAGGCGTTTGGGTCGATGCTGAAACTGTCCTGGTAGCCCACCAGGGTGACGGTGAGGAGCGAGCCGGCTGTCACCTCGGGTTGGATCCCGGTGGGGGTGCTCTCCCCCGAAAACCTGGACGGGAGATCGACATTGAGCCAGAAATAATAGTCCGTCCCAGCCTGGAGCGGCATCTCAGGCAGCAGGCGGTCGGCCGGTGTGGATTGGGCAGCCCAGCCGGTATTGATCACCGGTTTTTGGGCAGGGCTGGCACCAACGGCGTAATCCACCAGTCCGGAAGCGTCCTGGCCGAAGGGATCGACACCCATACCGGATCCACCATCGTCCATACCGCCGCCTATTGCCTTCTCAAGCTCGGGGATCGCCGGGGCGGGAACTTCGCTCAGCACGGGCAGCGGTTGAGCAGAGGTGGTGGCGTGGATACCGGGCGGCTGAGGCTGGACGGCGTACAGGTTCGCCAGCTCGATAAAATGCACTGCGGCCAGGCGGCGGGTCTCCTGGGGAGCGTATAAGCCTGGAGCGGTTGAAGCCAGGACAGCCTGTACTCCAGCGCGTGACGCGGCCCAGGCGATCTGATCCGCAAGCATACCCTGGCGCGCCGGGCGGGCTTGCAGGGTCGTTTCGAAGACTTCGAACAGCTCTGGCAGTCCAGGGATGAATTTTTCGCCAAGCTGCAGGGCGGCCTCGACCGGGTAGCAGCCGTAAGCGTCGCCTGGTTTTTTCAAGCGGGCATACTTGCTTTTCAGGATATAGGGCAGGCAGCCGGCAAAAGCCAGGCTGACGAGCTGGGTGGCTTGTTCTGTGCTGAGGTTGGGTAAGGCGGCAAGGAGGGAGATATCGGGTTCGAGGGGCAGGCCGTCTGCCAGGCGAGCAGAAACATCCTGGTCAGGCGCGGCTGCTCGTCCGGCCCAGCGTACCGGCGGCGGGGTCGGGGCGGCTTGAACGGGAATCGTGGCCGCTTCGTCCGGATCCATGCCAGCTTTCAACAACAGCACGGCCAATTCAGCGCTGGCGGTGTTTGGACGTTCCGTGTAGTGCTTGTACAATGCTTCCTGCACCTGGGAAGAAAAGGCAGGAAAAGGATGCAGCCGGGCGGCGAACGGACCGAATGCCTCCCAGGCTTTTTCCAGGGAGAGGGGGGCGTCAGCGCCGGAAGCCGCAAAGAGCGCTTCCAGGGGCTCATTCTCGCCAATGCGGGCCAGGGCCAAGGCGAGCCAGAAGCGCAGCTCGGGATCTTTGCTGGCCTTGAAGGCTGTTTGCAGGGGGGCAGGATCCAACCAGGCGTGCAGGCGGTAGAGCCGTGGGGCAATTTCGCCCCAGTCGGCTGGCCGGTTCGGGTTTAGCGCGGCAAAGGCTTCCAGGATTGTGCGTTCATCGCCAGCCTGGACGAGCAGTTTGCTGAGGCGGGCGCTTTGGGCGAGCGGCAGCCCTTTAACCTTGCTTAATGCGCGCAATTGGTCGCGGAGCTTGCTATCGGGCAGGTACAGCGCCGCTTCCAGGATCTCCCACAGCGGCAGGCCATCCAGGCTGACGCTATCGAAATCCGTCTCTTTTTCCGCCTGGTCGAGCCAGGGTTGGAAGATAGCGGTCAGCGCGTTCCAGGCTTGCCATTCGAGCTCCAGGCGAACGACGGCGTGGAGCGCGGCGCGACGCACGCCTGGCGAGGCGTCCGCCAGGGCGTCGAGCAGGGGCAGGATGGCATCGAGGGTCAGGCGTGTCTGCATCTCGGCCTACAGGTCGGTTTCGTCGCGGCTGGCAACCATGCCCACGCCGCCGACGTCTGTCTTGACTTCAGGCAGGTATTCTTTCTTATCGGGGAGCTTGCGCCGCCCATCCAGGAACCAGTCAACGCTGAAGTTCTTGGAGATGCGCACCATAATCAGCAGGGCAATGAAATAGGAGAAGAAGCCCACAGCCAGGCCGATGCCGTACGCCCCGAACAGATCGGTGCCCTGGGGGAATAAAGACAGGATGGCGGTTCCGCCGATAATCCCGATCAGGGTGACCAGGTCGCTCCATTGGATGTCGCCGCGCCGGTAGCGGTTGATGTAATAGACATACCAACCGACCAGCAGGCCGAAGCCCATAGCGCCGGCAATTTGCAGGGTGGTGGCATCTTTGGCATTACCGAGAACTTGTGCAAGTGGGTTCATTCGATTTCTCCCTTTCGTAGTTCAATTGGATTAGTTCGAGGATGACAAAACGCTCAGGCGTTTCAGCCAGGAGCGATACACAAGAAATGAGGTCGCGGCTGCGATCAAGAAAAGGATGGCCATCATCCAGCCCGCCCAGGCAATGACCACCGCCCCCAGCGAGACCAGGCTGATCCCCAGGGCGGCTACCCGCCGCCAGGGGATTCCCGGACCAGCGGGCCAGGGCAGGACGAGCCTTCCGGCCAGCCAACCGATGACCAGTCCAAGACCCAGGCTGCCTAGCGCTTGGAGGAGCATAGTATGACTATTTTACTCCGATTATTACCCAGGCACAAGTTTGGTTCTAAGATCCTAATTCACGACCACAGTTGAACGCTAAAACCAACGGATGGACGCAGATGGATGCTAGAGCCTCACCGCAATTGGATGCTAAAACCTAACCGCGGATGGACGCAGATAAACGCTGAAATATTGGTATTATTCGACGTCTGCTCCAGGTGGTTCTACCTGGGCAGCTTTTTTGGTCTTCCGGCTGCGGCGGACCAGCCAGATGACCAGCCAGATCAAGCCACCGACCAGCAGCAATGGCCAGGCGAGGAAGCACACCCAAATCAGCCCGTCGAGGATATCCTGCCAAAGCCCGAGGCCGCGGTATGAAGCACTGCGGAATGGTGGCTCCGGGGTTCCAAGGCGTGGGGGTTGGGGTTTGAGTGGGGGTGGGGGTGATCGTCGGTGTGGGGGTCAGCGGGTTGAGGGCGACCTCGATGGTCGAATAGGCAGAACGCCCTTCGTAGAATTTCATCTGGCCTTTGATCTGGTTAATCTGGCCTTCGAGATCTGAAAGCGTGGCGTTGATGCGCAGCAATTCTTCGACGGTCTTGGCTTCCTCCAGGAAGCTGCGCACGCGGGCAGCGGTGGCTTCGAGATTTTCCAGGCGGATTTGCAAATCGTTGTATTCGGCGGTGACATCCTGGCCGCTGGCGGTTTCGCTGATCACTTTCAGCCCGATCGCTCGCAGAAAGGTCAGGGTGCGTTCGAAGTTCCCCGAGGGGACGCCCATGCTGATCGTCGCAAATTTCTGGTCGCCGTCGAACCAGGTGTTGGCGCTGATAATGTAGCCGCCCTGATTGGCGGCCAGGTTGGTGACATCGTTAATCGCCCGGTCGGTATTTTCGACTTCCAAATCCATGCGGGCGTCCTTGATGACCATTTGACCGGGGATTTGTCCGATCGGCGCAGCCATTCCAGAACTGCCGCCCTGGGCTGCCGGGGCCTGGGTGGCAAAGATCGCCGGCGGGGCGGCCATCTCGGCGGCGGGCGCTTCCATGGGGGCTTCTGCCGCCTTATCGAGCACGATTGATTCCTGGATTGCCTGCGGGGCGATCTCGTCCCTGGGGCTCTCGGTGGCTGACGCGCTGCAAGCCACCAATGCCAGGCATAACACTAGCAGCAGTACTAAGGTACCATTTTTTTTATTCATCATCTTCCTCCTATCGGCCGGGTTGGCGTCTCTTCTCGGGTGGGTCGCACCGTTTCCTGGATAAGAGACGTCCGCCAGGGTCATCTGGTTCCAGACCCTTCCCGCCTTAACCAGTCAGCTCGCGCCGCAAAACCTTGCCGATCATCGTTTTTGGTAGGGAATTCGCGAAATTCAAACTGGCGAGGGACTTTGTACGCAGCCAGGGTCTGCTTGCAGAAGCTGCGCAGCTCGTCTTCAGTGGGGTTCATCCCAGGGCGCAGGACGATCCAGGCTTTAACCACCTCGCCTAATTCGGCATCGGGAACGCCGGCCACGCCAACTTCGAGGACGGCGGGGTGGGCAGCCAGGGCTTCTTCGACTTCCCGCGGCCAAACTTGAAACCCTGAGGCTTTAATCACGTCTTTTTTGCGGTCGACGATGAAGAGATAGCCGTCGTCATCGACGTAAGCCAGGTCGCCAGTAGCCAGCCAGCCTTCGTGCAGGGCGTTGGCAGTCTCTGTCGGACGCTGCCAGTAGCCCTTCATCAACTGCGGAGCGTGGACGAGCAGCTCGCCGACCTGGCTGGAAGGCAGGGGCAGGTCGGGGTTCTCGGCGTCGACGATGCGGATCTGCACGTCGGGCAGCGGCAGGCCGGTGGAACCCGGCTTATACAGGCCGCGCACCGGGGTCAGCACGGCGGCCATCAGGGTCTCGGTCATCCCAAAGCCTTCGAGGATCACGCCGCCGGTGATGCTTTCGAAACGGTGCTTGGTTTCAGCGAGCAGCGGAGCTGCGCCGGAGATCGAAAGTTTGATCGAGCGCAGGCTGACTTTGCCGCTGGTCACCCGGGGATGGGCGGCCAGGGAGTTAAATAAAGTGGGCACGCCTGGTAAGAAGGCCGGGCGGACTTTATGGATTGTGTCGAGCAGGTCATCCAGGTCGCGGGCGTTGGGGATGACCGCCAGGGGGGAATGAGCGACGATACCGGTGGGAAGCACACCTGCCTGTGCATAGACGTGGAACAGGGGCAGGTTGAGCAGAATGATGTCCTGCCATTCCTCCAGGATGCTGCGGAACCAGGCAAAAAGCTGCATCCCCGATATTACCAGGCTTTGATGACTGCCGATCACACACTTGGGTAATCCGGTGGTGCCCCCGCTGAAGAGCAAGATCGCCGGATCGTCGGGGTTGATCTGTACTGCCGGGCGGGCCGCGCCGCGGGCGCCTTTAAGCAGCTCCTGGAACCAGTAATCGCCTATCTGGAGCTGGATCCGGTCGCCTTCCTTTTTTTCACGGGCCAGCCCGTATAGAACGCGCAGCAGCGGGGGAAGATACTCCTTGATATTGGTGACAATCACCCGACGCAAGCGGGTGTCGCCCTGGATTTGTTTTATTTTCTCGTAGAACCGTGAAAGGACGATCACCGTCTCGGCGCCGCATTCGTTGAAGGCATGGCTGAGCTCGTGCGGAGTGTAAAGCGGGTTAAGCGGAGCGACGATCGCCCCGGCTTTGTGAGCGCCAAACTCGGCGATGAGGAACTGCGGCGAATTCGGCAGCAGCAAAGCGACGACCTCGCCTTTACGCACCCCCAGGCCGGCCAGGGCAGCGGCGAATTCGTTTGTCAGGCGTTCCAGGCTGGCGTAGTTGAGCTCGTTCCCTTTGAAAAGCAGGGCGGGATGATTGGGTCGTGCCTCGGCGGTGGCCTGGATGATGTCCAACAGGCTGGTTTGGGGATAGGGCGCGAGGCTATGCGGCACGCCGGGATCGTAATGGGCAAGCCAGGGGTATTCACTCATCGAAGGCCCTCCTCGATATTTTTATGCAGCAGGTTGTTCTGCCGTCTTGCTGCCTTTAAAAATCACTGCGCCAAGCAATCCACCGATCAAACCGAAGAAGGAGTAAATGATCAGGTTCATCCCCAGGGTCACAAATGAAAAGCCACTTCGGCTGCCCACCAGGCTGGTGAGTTGGCCAAGCGTGTCCTCTGCGCCGCCTACGCTGTTAATCAGGTTATTAATAATTCCCCAGGAGATGGGTCCGAAGATAGCTTCGAAGGCAGCGCCTAAGACCGCGCTGATCACGCCGGCTAACAGCCCGATCAGCACGCCCTGGGAAAGGGTGATCGGTCCCTGGATGCCGGCAAAGCGGCGGTATAGGAAGACAGCCAGGATGCCGCCGGTCCACAGCCATAAGCACAGGCAGCAATTCGCCACGCTGATGAAAGGCAAGGTGGAGAGTAAAGCCATCAATACGCCGGCAATCCCGGTGGAAATCAGCAGAGCACGCGTGTTCATATTCTCCTCCAGAAAAGGTGTGCAAGATGCAAGATAAGCTGCGATGAAAGATTAAACGCTGCTCATTTATTTATACATCAATTTTTGAGGTTGTCAACGGCGTCCTTGCAAAAATTGACAAACAACAGCCGGCCGTTAGGAGCGACTTACTTCGACATTACATCGTCGCGATTGTGGGGGGATGCATCAGAGGGACGGTGGGCCTTGCTGGATGCGGGCTGAAACTTCGGCTGGATCGGGGGCATCCCAGCGGGATTCGATCCACCAGGTGGCGCCGGCCTCGGCCCACGGGCGGACGATCTCGGCGGCCTGGGCAAGGTCGTCGCCGGGGGTGCGTCCCTCCCAGACGATATCGAAAGCCGGGCTGTCCGAGCCGCGTTGATCGTGGATGAAATCAGCGATCTGGCGCAGCACCGGGGGCTTCATCTCCTGGATCTGGCGCGAAATCGGGTCGATCGCCAACGGCAGCAGTCCGTCGTAGCGCAGGGCACGCGTCTAGCGATTTGGGGTGCGGCCAGGCGCCGACGACCCAGATCGGGATGCGCGGCTGCTGGATGGGCGGCGGGGGTGGGTAGAAGTTGGTCTCGCGGACGGTGTAATGCTTTCCGGAATAGTTGAACGGCTGGCCGCGCCACAGACCAGTGAGGATGTCCAGGCCTTCGTCGAGCAGCTCGGCCCGCTGGCGGCGCTCGGTGACTTCGCCAAATTCGGCGAAACCAGTGTCAATGGCTCCCAATCCGACGGAGAGGATCACCCGCCCGCCGGATAGATTATCCAGGGTGGCTGTTTCCGAAGCCAGCTTCCAGGGGCGCATGCGCGAAAGCGGGCTGAGCATGGTGCCGAGGCGGATGTGCGACGTGCGCATCGCGGCGGCGGTCAGGCTCACCCAGGCGTCCACTCCCCACACCGGCTCCCAGACGAAAAAGCCATCCCAGCCGGCCTGCTCGGCCTGATAGGCTGCTTCGGCGGCGGCGCGGGCGTCGCCATAGGGGAGCACAAAACCGTATTTCATAGCAGGTACACCGTTACGTCCATGGCGCGCTCCAAGCCGGCTTCCCGATCGACCGCGCGGGCCAGGATCTGGGCGCGGATGGCATGGATTGCCGGGTGAAAGGCATCGGGATCGCCGCGGGCGACAGCAGGGAACACCTTCGCCAGCTCGATTAGCGAGGCGGCAGACTGGTCTGGCTCGTTTGGGGGTAGAACGATCACCATGATTCCCAAAGCCTGCAGATCGGCGGCAAACTGGCGCAGCAGAACCGCCTCGCGCTGCTCGGTCACCTGGCGCTCAGGGCTGAGCGTGGTGATCGAGCCTTGTAAAATACACAGGGTGAGATTTGGATAGCGGTGGTAGAAATCCTTGACATCTACAGACCAGCCTCCCTCCGCTTGAACGCTCTCAAGCTGTGTCCCATAAAATTCTTCGGGGCGCTCTGAAAAGAGGCGATTGCCGAATTGGTCCTCCACCGCACCCCACATATGAATGATCCTGGCCGAAGGCGCCGGCGCGCCGGGGGTGTAAAGTTTCCAGTGGATCCCGGAGGTCTCTGGCAGGCTCGACCAGCCCTGGCGGGCAGCTTCGCCAGCCCGGGTCGAGCTGGTGAAGACGACGATTTCGAGACTCTCTCCGGGTACCGGCGCGATTCTGACTGGAAAATCCTGCTTGCTTTCGCTGGCCCGGCTGCGCTGCAGGTTGAACCCGATCTGCCCGGAAGCGGACGGATCGACCGCCAGCGCCAGGACAGCCTCCCATTCGAACAACGCTAAAGCAGGATCGATGTTCAGATCCAAGCGCAGCTTGCGGCGCTTTCCTAATAAGGTATTGATCCGCTTAAGTTCTGTGAGGAATGGCGTCGAAAGCCGGCTGGCGGTTTGGGCAGGGTGCTCGAGGGCGTTTGCGTCGATAATGCACTCCACGGGCTGGCGGGGTGTAATCCGGTAAAGCCGCCAGGTTGTCAGATCCAGGCGGGGAAGATGGGGAGTCAGGGTGAGGTGGACTGCACGGGTCTGTTCGATCCCCGAAATGCCAGGAGCAGGCGACGGCGCATTTTGATCGATCACCGGGGAGATTATGGTTTGTAAGTGACCTTTTTGCAGCCAATAGCCCCGCCAGGCCCTCCCGATACCCGGAAAAAGGCGCGACAGGAGAAATACCAGGCCGATCACGCCTAACAACGCAAGGAAGGCGATTCCAAACTGCGCCCAGATATTCAAGCTGCGATAGGATTGCGCGGTTTGGAAATTGGCGTTCTGGTCTATAAATGGTCCAATGAAACGATCCACCAGCCAGCGGAACAGGAAATACCAGGCGCAAAAAATCCCGATCAGGATGGTCGAAGCGCCGGTTAGCAGCTTCCAATAGTCCTTGAGCAAGCCGCTGCAGCCCTGGGATTCCTTCTCCTGGGCGGCGGGTGATCCGGGTGTGAACCAGGGCCGCCACTCAAGCGGGTAGTAGGCGCCGTGTGCGGCGATTTGCAGGTAATGCTGTCCCAGCCAATTCACAAATTGATCCTGGCTAAGACCCCTGGCCTCATCCAAACATAGGATCTGGCGCAGGAGGGAGGGGCGCAGACCCACGGGCAGGCTGTCCAGCCAGGCTGGCAGCAGGTGGCGGGCCGGATCGGCGAGTTCTTCCCAGGGCAGGACCTGGACGGGGATCTGGCGGTAGCAGGTTTCGGCGCGCTTAATGGATGATTGGAGGCCTTCTGCACTTTGGACAGTGGACTTCGCCACGTCTGCCTCAGGGCGGCGCGGCTGGGTGTGCAGGGTGAGCAGGGCATGCTGAAGGCTCGCCAGCCAGGCATCGCAGAAGGCCCCAGCCTCGCTGAAACGGGCGACGGCCCAATCCAGCAGGACCAGGGCTTGTATCGGTAGGCGCAGCCCGAGCAGTTGGCCTTCCTGGAAGGCGATTTCACCGGCGCGGCGCAGGCCGAGTTGGCCGGCCAGAGCCAGGCTTGCACTTTCCAGGGCCGGACTGGGCCAGGAAACAATGGATGCGTCCGCTGGGTCAACCGAGGTGGAACCCGCCAGCGCCAGGCAGCGCAGCACCAGGCGCAAGGCTGCCTCCGGCTCGGAGGGATGGCTATCGGACCAGGCGAGGGGATCCAGGCGAGTGAGGTGTTCGATGAGCGCTGGATCCAGGCCGAATGGTTTTGCGGATAAGAGGGCGAGCGCTTCGATAAAATCTAATTTCAATGAGGCTTCAGAGAAGGAAAGCAAAGATTCAATACTCTTGAGATATTTTTTGGAGAGCAGGCAATATGGAATTTGAAGCATAGCTGATCAGCTCCTGGTTGGCGAGGAGATGAAGCAGCAAACCCGGACCCACATCAAATGCACTCCCTGAAGCTCAGCCAGGCTTTCCATGGTGAACAAGATATCGATCGGAGCAAGCTCACGGTCTGGGGGTTCAGGACTGTTCAAGGCATTGTACAGGCGGGTGTACAGATAGCGATCGTAATCCGGGACGCTGGGCAGGTTAAGTTGAGGCTGGAATCCTTCGTCGTTCAGGCGGAAACGGACGAGGAAGGGCAGGAAGGCGCGCTGGATCTGGGCCAGAGCGACCAGGTTTTGGCTGGCGGCGGAGATCTCGGCCAGGAAAAACTTCAAAACCGCCGGGGCATCGCCCCGGGCGGCGAGAACCTCCGCCTGGCGGAGCTGGTAAGGCAGCTCCCGGCGGTGCGCATTGCACACCCCAGGATGGAATGGGCTGCTGGAAACATCTTCCGGGACCGGTTTTGGGACGCCAGCAGCTAGCTCCAGCCGTAAACGGGCAGCCAGCAAGCGCTCGCCATCGACGGAATTGAGATCCAGACTTTTAGCTGGCGGCAGGTAGGCCAGGGCTTCTGCGGCGGAAAGCCAGGCCGGGTAGGCAGCCTGGATGAACGCAAGCCGGATGCGGCTGGGCAGGTGGTCTGGCGGCAGCCAATCGCGGACGGCTGGGAGAAAGACAGCATCCGGGTTAGATTCAAGCCAGACGACCAGCTTCAGGGCTTTTTGAAAATGAGCTTTCGCTTCGGGCAGCTTGCCGGCGAGCACCGCGGCGCGACCGGCCAGGGCGCAGGCATAGGCGGCCAACCCGATCTGCGGGCTCGCCGCCGGTCTGACGCTGGCCGCGTAATCCTGTTGGCTGACCAGCCGGGTGAATAAGAAATCGGCCAGGGCCTGCGGGTTGCCAGTCAGCGTCGATCCAGGGGAGGAGCCCAGGATTTCGGGGGGATTGAGATCCATCGCCGGCAGGCTCTCGGCGGTCTCCAGGATGGCCTCGGCGGCGCCGATCCAGCCAGCCGCTTCTTCGAAGCTGAATTCTTGCGCCGATGCCGGCACTGGCGCCAGGGCGGCCCAAAAATCCTTGGCTACCCCGGCATCGACATTGGCGCCGCTGGCGCCCCTTTCCGAGAGCAGCCCTGCCAGGGCGCGCCGGTGCAGGCGCTGGTATGCAGGGGTTTCGGGTTCTCGCTGGGTGATCTCGGCGACTTCCCCCCAAATTTTCTGAAGTTGGGCGAGCTGGCCGATTTTGAACAGCAGCGAAGCCTGGGTGGCCAGTAAATATGGACGCAGGCGGTTCTCGGGCGGGGTTTCCGGCGGGGCGTCGTCTGCCCGCCGGGCGGCTGAGCCATCGCCACCAGTGAGCAGATTGAGCAAATGCAGACTGACCTCCGCATCGGGGGCTGCCAGCAGACTCGCTTCCACCTGATCCCACCAGGGGGCTGCATCCTCCAGGTCGAATTGGAGCAGGCGCACGGCGGTATCGTAATCCGTCCAATCCACCTGGGAAGCGGGCGTGGTCAGGATGAATTCCTTGAGTTTTTCGGCGGCGCGCCGGCGTTCGGGCTCGGGCAGCTCCTGACGGGCGGCGTAGTAGGTGTACAGGCTGTCGCGAATGTTGCGTTGAATGTCAAGAATAAATCGGGGTTCTTCTCCGGATCCGGCCGCCAGGTGTTGGGTGGTCCATTCCTGTTTCAGAAGCAGGGTAAAAATCATCCCCGCGGCTTGCTCTTCGATCCCCGCCGCACTGGCGAGCAGGTCCTGGTCGAAATGGCCGAGCAGGGCGACCAGGGGGAGGTTTTCGCGCAGGACGTCATCGCGCAAGCGGGCGATGATGCGCAGCTCGACATAATAACCCTTGGCGGCGTTCAGGATGTCTTCCGGTTTGGGTGGGTTTTCCTCTTCTTTGGTCCACTCCAGGAACAGGCGCAGTTTGTAGGGATTGCAGCGCAATTCGCTCTCGACGCTCAGCCACCCCGTGTCCTGGTAGTTCACGTGGATTTCACTGACCGCGTCCGGGCTGCTGGCCTGGATCACTGCCGGGATCAGCGCGGGTGGGACTTTTTCCTGGTGGAGAAATTCTTCGGCCTCAGTGTGGCTGAAACCATGGAGCTCGTACAGGCGCAGAAAAGGCCGTTCGTTCAGGTGCGATTCGGGCCGGCTGGGATCCTGGGAATCCAGCGATTCCCAGGCGAAGACCCCGTTTTGCAGGCCGCCGCGGCTGGCGAGCAATCTTCTGCCGGAGAGAATCACGCGCAGGCGCGGGTAGCCATTGCTGATCTTACCCTGAGGAGCCGCGGCTTCGCTGAGCACGTGGGTTCCATCGTGAACGGCGCGCAGGATGCGGAAGGTTTCCTCGACATTCTGCTGCGGGTCGCTATCCGGGCTGAATTTCTCCAGCTCCTCGCAGGTATCCAGGATCAGAATCACTGGACGGTTGAGGGCGTGCAGACCATCCAGGAACATGTCAACCCCTTCGCGGAAAAGCGGGTGCGCGGTGGACCACGCCAGCACCGGTTGGTTCGGGTCACCCCCGGATTGCAGGATCTGGCGGAGTTGGTCGAATTTACGATCAGCCCGGTCGAAAAATGGCGTGGCTACCAGCTCGACATCCGAGAAGCGCAGCTCCTGACCGAGCGACCAGAGCAGCAGCCCTGGGTCCTGGCGCGGGTACTGCGGGTTTAAGTAATCGAAGTCGATACGGGCGGTAATCGCCTCGGCTTGAGCGCGCAGGGCTTCATCGGCGCAGTTTTCGCCGGGGAAGACGTTCAAGGTGCAGGTCAGATAGCGGATCAGCATCGTCTTGCCGACCCCGCCGGCGCCGATGAGATGCAGCGCCCATAATTCAGGCGGTCCTTCCAAAAAGTCCTTAATCACCTGGATTTGCTGATCCCGTCGGTAGAACGAGTCCAGGTGGTGGGATTCGTACTGGCGGCGCTGCAGCAGCTCGATCTGCCGGCCGGCTTTAGCGATCGAGCGGCTTAACTGCGCATAATTGGCGTATTCCAAGAGGACGGCCAAAGGACGGGCAGCCTCGATCCATTCCTGGATCGTCCCGACATGCCGGGCGACCTGCTGATCCTTCAGCGCGCTTTCAAATTCGGCTCGGATCTGGGCATCCAGCTCACCTGCCGAGGCCAGCGAGGGAGTCGGGTCGCCGGAGAGAATTAACTTGAGATCGACAGGAATTTCCTTGGCAAGCTGTGCCCATAAGATAAACTCCCGAGGTGAATCGGGTAATCCTAAGCAGGCTTTGAATGCACGCGGCCCGATGCTGGCGAGAATTTCAAGAAGATGAACGGCCCCTCTGAAATCGCCCGGGCTGGTTTTTCGTTTCGCTAAACGCCGCAGGAGATACGATTCCTGGAGAGCCTCCGTCTCAGGGCGCGGCGCATTCGATTGGATGTGTTCTTCAAGGATTGCAGCGCGCTGTGGCTTGGTGATCACAAAATAGCTCATTGCTCCAGCGTGGGGATCTGTGGATGAGGCGACGGCAAAGCGCTCGGCCAAGCCAGTCTCAACCATGCGCTCAAACAGCGCCAGCGGTTCTTTAGGATCGATCCCGGGAAAATCACATTCCTTCGCCAGGGACGCCGTCCAACCCGGAGTTAACGCCATCCATAAGCGTGCCTCGGCCGGGATTTCCCTATCGAGCTGGCTGCGCTGTTCCTCCAGGGCGCGGCGGATCAGCTCATCAGCCTGACGACGGTATTCGGCTGCCGAAACCTGGCTGGCGTCAACTTGCCCAGCTTCCGGGGTTTGCTGGAGCGAATCGCTTTTCTCAGTCATTGGGCAGGTTCTTTAGATCAGCCAGGGCGTCTTCATCATCCGCCGGGCGCAGATAAGCCGGGTGCATCCCGAAAGCGTAAACCCGAATGGTGGTATCGACCTCCTGGCTGCTCAGGTTGGATGGGTAGCCTTTGATCCGGTCGGCCAGTTGGGAGATCACCCAGAATGCCGGGGAGTCTATTTTGAAGGCGGCCGATGGAACGGTTAACGGTTTCTTCTTTTCGTGATCGCGCCAGTTGAGCAGAAAGCTTTTATAAATCAGGGCTGCTTTTTCCAATTCGGTCATTTTATTTTCGGGGTGATCTACATCAATCAGATCATGGAAAGGGGTTAAGTCCTGGTTTTCGACATCCACTTGTTTGAATGCTTTTATTTCTTCGATGGCATAGTTTTGCCCATCCGCCGCCTCGGCGCTGTAAGTGTAAATGCCCCGGATCCTGGTCCGGGCTTTGCGTAGACCATATTCGCCGAGCATCGCCAGGATATCCTTGATAAATGGCGACATCTGGTGCAGGTCATCGATCAGGATGACGAGTAAAATCCGCTCGCTTTCTTCTTTCGACAGTCCCAGGCGCGCCTGGCGCTGTCCGCGGACTTCTTCGAGCAAGCGGAGCAGATCATGGCGAAAGGCCATGGCGCGTTTCTTCTCCCACTGCGCTGCCGCAAACTGGGTGAATTCGGCGGGGAAATCGACGGGCAAGACGCTGCCCTGGGGGAGCTGCATAAATCGAGGCAGGAGGTCCCAGCTCCAGGCCAGGTCCTGGTGAATGGTAAATTTTTGTAAGGTGTTGACCGTGTTCAGCGCGGCGGGAAGGAAATCCTGAGCGATGAATTCATCCAGGAACTTCGGCCAATCTTTCTTCTTCGAGGCTGGATCGCTTTCCTTGGTGATCAGGATCGGCACGTGGCCATCACGCAGCGCCTGGGCGGCCAGCTCTTTGAGCAAGCGGGTGCGCCCATACTGCGGCCGCGTCTGGGTTTGGTTGGTCTGGTCGCGACCCGGGATGGTGATGGCTAGAAATTGGATGTTGGCATTGGTCTCCGCAACCAGCATGCGGTAGCGGCGGATGACGTCCCAGCGTCCGCAGAAGACCGGGTATTCTTCACCGGTCAGGAAATCATGGGCGTAACGCTGCGATTCGATCTCGAAATCTTTTGCTTCCAGATCCAGGCTGGCTTCTTCCAGGCCGGCGGACAGGTAAAGGGTGGGCAAAGCCCAATCGAGGATGCTGCCCGGGGTGTAACCGCCATGGGCGATGGCAGCCCGCCGGCCGCGGGCGGCAGCCTGGCCGATGGCGCCATCGGCGGGATTGAGCAGAGCCAGATAAAAACCTTTGGTGAACAGGCGGCAGGCCTGGTCGGCAACCTGGCCGGACATCCCAACCACGATGGGTATCTCTCGCTGGATGAATTCGGCAGCCATGGGACGGCTGACGCCGAGCTCGTCGCTCAGGCTTGCGCCGGTCGAGCAGGCGTTCAACACCAATACAGCCGGGAGAGGCAATTTCCCGTCTACGCTCAGGGCATTTAGGAGATTTTCGCAGTTAATCTCCACTGTTTCGCTGGAGTCGGCTTTTTTGAGGAACTTCAAGACAGGCTGGGCGCCCTTCAATCTGGCCGTGTGAGACGATATGGACGATATTAGGGTGGAAGGACGTGATCGCAGCTTTGAGGCTATCCAGGGTGGCATCGAGCAGCAAGCGGTGGTTCAACACCAGTCCGTCATCATCGAGGGAGTGGAGCAGCCCGAGGTACTCAGCGCCGGGACGGATGACCGGATCGCTCAGCGGGACGCCGATCACAAACAGGACACGCGGCGGCGAGGGGAGCTTGCCGCCTGAAAGCGTCGCTGTGCTGCCGCTGACCCGGCGGGTGATGGTCACTGGCTGGCCAGCCAGGAAGCCGCGGAAATCACCGGGGTGGGCGCCGGTGTGCATCGCTTCCCACGGCAGGCGGTTCAGGTCCGCTTCAGCCGCCTCCCAGGTCAAGGCGAGTTCGAAAGGTTTTCCAGACGCCTGGGTCAGGATGGCCGGCCAGGCCCCGGCGAGCAGGCAGTTGAACAAGTAAGCGCCGAAAATTTCGACAGCGCCCGCCCCGCCTGCCTGGCTCATCAAGTTGGTGAACCGGTCGCTGATCTCAGCGCCGGTGATCCCAGGGGGCAGTGCGGCTTCGCCGCCCTCTGGTAGGGGAAAGCGCTCGGCGGTCTCGCCCATAGCATATGCGGCGAACGGAGCCTCATCCCCAGCGGCGATGCTCACTTTCCACCCACTGCCAGGATTGGCCGGATTGCGCACGACGATCACCCGAAAGAGCATCTCAGTCTCCCGCCTGCGGCGCTGCATCGAGCTGGCTGCGGCCCAAGGCTAAGATCGCCTCTGCCAGATTTTCCCCGATGCCTTCGGCTTGCTCCACTCTGAGTGGTTCGCCGCGCACGCCTGGCGGGCCGCTTTTGAGCAGGACTTCGACCGTATTTTTTGCCAAAGCATCCAGGGCTTGCTGGCGCTGCTCGGCGAGGGCAAGCGCGGCTGATCTTTCCCAGGCGTCGATGGCGCTGGCGGCGATCAAGCGCGGCGCGGTCAGGGAGGCAGCCGGATCGTTGGGTTTCTCCAGCCCGCTGCGGCGGAGCTGGCTCGACCAATCGGCCATCCCAAGATTTGGATCCTCCAGCCGGCTTTTAAGCACTGCCAGGCTGCACAAGTTTTCAAGCTTGTTGAAGGGTTGGTTGAGGTCCCCCAGGACGAAATCCAGGACCATGTCGATCTCCGCCAGGTCAGCAGAAACCGGCGATTCCTTGGGCAGCTTGTCCAGCGGATCAAAACCGCCCAGGGCAGCGTCGCCGGGCAGGGCGAGACCATTGGCGTCTTTGTTCAGCAGCTCCCAGCGGCTGCTGCGGGCTTGTTCTTTGCTGAGCGGGGTGAACAAGCGGTTTGCCGCACGGCGCATCAGTTCCAGGCGGATTGCTGGGGCAGGATACTTCTCGCGGCGGGTGAACATGCGCGCTGGCTGGGTGCGTTCGATCTCCACCAGGGCGCGCAGAGCGGCTGGGCCGACCATCAGCAGCGAGAAAATGTCCGCTAATATTTCCTGGCTCCAATTCCGCCAACGCTCGGCAGATTCCGCGGGAACCTTGGCCTCGAGCAGGACCAGGGTGAGCTTGTTCGCCAGGTCTGTTGGCAGCTTGAGTTCGTACAAGATGTGGTGGCCCACCTCGTGGGCGGCAAATACCAGCCACCACGGGCTGTGAATGCACCAGGGCGGCAGGCGCAGTAAGGGCACCGGCAAGATCGCGACCGTCTTTGCCAGCTCGGGATCGATGCCGACCGCTTTTAATTCATCCGGGGTGGGTTTGCCGTGTTCGAATGCGCCGGGCGAGTAAACCGGGGCAATATAGGGCAGTGGGGCAGGACCGATGCTCACCCCTGCGGGCAGTTTCTGCGGATTAAGAAAGATCTGCTTATAACAGCTCCAGACCAATTCATCCGCGGCGTCGAGCACCCGGGCAGTGACATCAAGATCGTCGCGCTGATCGAATTTCACCCGGTAAAAATCCCAAACCCGCCCGAGCCAGACCAGGGCAAAATCGATTGCCCGGCAGTCATCATATACCAGGGCGCTGTTCCGGCCTGCGCCAAGATCGACCTGGCTCAAGGCAGTCTTGATTTTTGCAATTGCGTCGCTAAAAACTTTCTCAACCGCATCCAAACGGGTCTTATGGATAATTTTTTGGGTACGGTGATCCTGGCCGGGGCCGGTGGCTTGATCGCGATCGCGGCGGTGGGCTATCCAGGCCTGGAAATCATCGTTGAGCTGTTTCAGCTCGCGCCCAGTCTGCTCCCAACGCGCCTGATTGGCCTGGCTGAAATCAAACAGGGCGGGGGGAATGAGATTCGGTGATACTGGATTCGGACTGGCAGGAACCATAAGCCTCTCTTCCTGCTCATTGGAGTACACCGGGTAGTCTGCGCACGGTGTACTGGCCACGGTGGCAATCTTACGAACTCAAGTTAATTTTACCGGATAATTGCGGATATTTTTTGTAGGTTTTCTTGGATTAAACTGACGATTTCCTGGTTTGGCGTCTTCCAACGCAGCCCAGGCATAAAGGTCAAGACGGCTTGATCCGGCCAGAGCTGATAATGCAGGCCAAACGAGCGGACGTAATTCAGGCGAGCACCCGGCCGTCCGATGACCAGCACCTGGGGTTGGATTTCGGGGTGTGAGACGATCACATCGCGAGCCGGAAACAGGCTAGCCTGGCCAAGCAAAGCCAGGCTGAACAGGCTGGCGCCTAAAGCGAGGCGCGCCCGTCTCCGGGCTGCGCCCTGGCGGGTGCGCATGTACAGCAGCAGGAGCACATCGACGGGCAGCTGCTGGCGGGCTTTGTGGACGACCGCGGCCTGGGTTTCCAAAGCCTGGTTGAGCAATTCTGCCAGGCGAGAAGGTTCGGCGTTTGTAGAATCGGGCTGGTTGAGCGCCTGGGAGAACTGCTGGACCGGTGGGGTGGAAATATTGGCGGCGGTTAAGTCCATGCAGCGATAGCTGGCCAGGCTGACAAACTGGTTAATGGCCTGCGGGCGGCGCGCGGCCCGGTCTGCAGCGGCTTGCAGGGCCAGGATGAAGGCCGGGATGGGCGGGAGCTGGTGGGTTTGGAAATAATCGCGTCCGAAACCGGGCAGGTAGAAGGTGGCGGGCTGCGTGTCGTCGATCACGGCGGCGATCTCAGCCCGAGCGCGCTGCACGAGAGCGGGGGGTAGGGTCTTGGGGGACAAGTTCCAATGCAGCTCCTGAATTGAAAAATCAGGGGCCGCCTCGGGTGAGACATCAAGCTGGAGTGGGAAAACCGAGGCGCGGGATTGGATTTCAGCAGAGCCGCGCATCATCGTGTTGCCATCCAGGTAAGCGGTGAAGCTCATGATCGAGCAGGCGCGGGAATTGGCGAAGACGACGAGCTGCAAGCTGGAGTGGAACCAGCGGTTGGACAGGTTGGCGGTATGGGCCAGGCGGGCGGCCTCGGCAGGGGTTTCGGGATGGGCATCGAGGTCCAGGCACAGGGTGAGAAAACTGCGCCGCATGGCGCGCAGGTTCGGGGCGGCTGCCGGGTCGGCGGCGAGCAAATTGAAGATGCGCACCTGGGTGCGGGAATCGGCGGCAGTCAGCCAGCCGGGGGCGAGTTCATCCGCAGCCAGGGTCTGGGCGCTCTCGGCGAGGCGCTGCAGGTAAGTCGCCAGTCCTTCGACCCAGGTTTCGGTCTTCAGCTCGCCAAGCTGGACCAGGTAGATGCGCCCGGCGATGAGCACGGTGATTTGGGGCTCGAAAATGCTTTTGAAGAGCCGCGGCTGAGCTCCCTCGATAATCAGACTGGTCGAGAACAGGTTCGGATATTGGCCCATTTCGAGGATTTGATCACGGCGGCGATCCGCTTCGAGCTCGGCGGCATGGATGGAACGATACAGGCTGTGTACGCCGAAGACCAGGGTGGCAGCGCGCTGGAAAGGAGAGAGGGGACGGGGGTCGTCGAGCAGGGCAGCGGTGGCGGAGAGCACCGGGGCGAACAGGCCAGGCAGGCGCAGGTTGGTGACGCGCAGGATCGCTTCCAGGTCGTCCGGTTTTTGGGAATGTACGAACTGGCGCAGCCCGCTGGCGGAGAGGCCGGCGTTGAGCAGGGAGTGGGCAAAGGCGTTATTTTTGAGTTTGAAGGCCGCGAAGAGGCTCAGGTCATCCAGGTCAGGGAGAGGAATGACTGGCGGCTGCGCATAGCCAGGAATTATTTCATACAGGTCGTCCGTGCGAGGCTCGTCGGGGCGGTCCATAACCTGGCCTAAGCTCCGCTGTTCTCGCCGGATTCGGTGCCGAGGACCTGGCCGGCTTCATCGGTGACCAGCTCGCCGAGCTGATCGTCGCGCAGGGCATAGACGTTGCCGAATGGATCCCGAACGACGGCTGCACGTCCGTTCAGGGTGCTAAACGGGGCGACCAGAATTTCCCCGCCGGCTTCCTGGAAGCGCTCTGCCGCGGCGTCCGCCGAAGCGACCTGGAAATTCACTTGCAGATCCTCACCCAGCGGCACCAGAACCAGCTCGGCGTTGCTGCCGGGCATGCGCAGACCAGCGCCGTGCGCTAGACGCCAGATCAGGACGTGACCGAGCTGGTCGCGGTAAAATGCCAGCCCGGTTTCGAGATCTGGGACGGGGACCCGGATGCTATCGATTTTTTGGAGAAGCGGTGTGGTGGTCATGAGATACTTTTTCCTTCTTTATCATTCGGATTAGAAACCAGAAGAGATCGGGATTAAGGAATTGTAAAAAGCGCAAACGCCCTCGCCCAAGGCTAAGGCCAGGGCTTCCTGCGAATCGGTCAGGCGGGTGGGCAAGTTGAGATCGGGAGGTTGGCCAGCCAGGGAGCGCAGAGATGCACCGGTTTGGAGCAGTTCGCTCAGCGAGACGTCTTTTTGGGCAGCGAGCATGATCTGCTCCGCTTTCAGCCAGATGAGATGGGGGATTTCTGCGGATGGCTGCGGCTCTCCGGAGAGACCGCCCAGGAAAACTGCAATACAGCCGCCACCCTGGTGATCGGGATGCCAGGGTTGGTGCGGCGGGGTGCGGTGGCGGCGAAATACCAGGGCGGCCGGTCGCTCGGCGCCTTCCAGGTAGATCTCCTGGATATCGTTCAGCCCGCGCACTACCAGGGTGCGTGGGCAAGGGATGAGGGTCACATCGGAGGCGATTTCTTCGCATGCTTCGCGTTGAACGCCATCGCTCAGGCTGTTGTCAAAAGGCTCGATTCGTCCACCGATGCCGGTGATTTCGAGAACGGCGCCACCGGCGACGGGTTTGGGCGGGCGGATGCCAAATAAAAACCCAGCGGCCTGGTGGAGGATCAGGCTGGTGCCGAGAAATTCGCCGTTGGGAAGCAAATCTGAGACAAGCATGGGTGTAGTATAGTTCAAATGTGGAGAAAAATGCAATTATTGATTAAAAAACCTTCAAACAATTTTTATTTAAATGTTGACATCCTCGATATTTGTGGTAGAATTCTCAGGTTGTTAGATGCCAGGAAGGTACCGTTGGACAAATTAGTAACGATGACCCAAGGCGATAGACTTGGGTATTTTTTTATGAACTGTTCCGATGGACGAATGCAGCATCAAGAATTTATCGACATGTAACAAGGAGTTAAAATGTCAAATCGTATCACCGGAACAGTAAAGTGGTTCAATGGCAGCAAGGGCTATGGCTTCATTGCTCGCGAAGGCGGAGAAGACGTCTTCGTCCACTACTCAGCGATCGAAGGCGATGGTTTCCGCAACCTCACCGAAGGTCAGCGAGTTGAATTCACCGTCGAGAAAGGCCCTAAGGGCTTGCAGGCTGCCAAAGTAATCCCACTGTAGTCTGAACGATCGATAAAAAAATAAAGCGCTCACAGCTTGTGGGCGCTTTATTTTTTTGTTAACCTTCACTCAAGGGGCGAATGAATTAAGCAGCAGAGGGTCGAACATCAAAACCAGGCATACGGCCATGACCAGGGCTGCAACCACCGCGCCGACGATTGGCCAACGCCTGCCGATCAGCCAGTCGAGACCGATTAAAACCAGGGCGAGCGGCCACCAGCGCCATAAATCTTCGAACTGGGTCAGGTCAAGGCGCCCAACCTCGAGCAGGACGAAAACGAGGCCCACGCCGATAAAGATCACCGGCCAGAAAAGGTCGCGATCCGGCCAGTGGGCGCGTTTCTGGATGAGCAAGACCGAGCGCTGGATGAGCAAATAACCGCCCAGCAGGACGAGGAGCAGCCCGAAGAAGCCATAGCCGCCTTCGGAAACGCCGATCGAGCTCCAAATTACGCTCAAGATGATACCCAAAACGACGAAAATCCCTACCCCGATATGGATGACCTGCACACCATTGGCGCGCAGGTCTGCGCGGTGATTATAAGCGCCGTTGATCGCCAGCCCGACCCCGACGGCGACGATGATCAGCGCCCAGCTATACGACCAAATCAAATGTAAATCGAAGGCGCTCTGCACCAGCAGAATCAGCCCGATCATGACCAGGATGCTGCCTGGGATGGCCAGCCAGCCCCCGGGTTCCCCACCCAGGTACATGCCAACAAAGAAGGCAATCCCAAGTCCGATAATGACCAGCGGCCCGAGCAGGCCGAATGTGGCGATCCCGCTGATTTCGCCGATCAGGAATAAAATCCCGGCGCCGATCAGGAGTACGCCAAGGATGAGGCCAAGGTTTTTGCGTGAAGATTGCATGGGCAGATCCTTCCTCGAATCAGGCGCGCCGGCGTTCCAGGGTTAAATCTTGCCAGGACGCCGGATCGTCCAGTGGTTCTACATGGATGAATACCGACAGGTCAGGGTTCTTCTGGTGGATTTCGCCTTCGATCTGTTCGGCGAGGTGGTGAGCAGCCTGGACGCTCCAATCGCCGGGTACCAAAACGTGCATGGAGACAAAGCCGCGCGCTGCAGCCGAGCGGGTCCGCACCGCGTGGAATTGAACCCCCAAGGGGGCGTAGGATTTTAAAGTCTTTTTAATTTGTTCTACTTGGTCACTCGGAATGGCGGCATCCATCAAACCATTGGCTGATCGCCGCAGCAGGTGGTATCCGGTAAATAGAATGTTTACAGCGACGAGAATGGCGATGATGGGGTCCAGGCGCTGCCAACCGGTGAACGCGACCAGGACTACCCCGACAAGCACCCCGGCAGTGGTAATCACGTCAGTCATCAGGTGGTGCGAATCAGCTTCCAGGGTAATCGAATTGTGGCGTTTGGCAGCCCCGGCGAGGACGCGGGCGACGGCGAAGTTAATCAGGGAGGCAACGACCGAGACCGCCAGACCCAGGCCGACTTGTTCAAGCGGCTCGGGATGTAATAAACGGGGGATCGCTGAAGCAATGATCGCGCCAGCGGCTAGTAAAATCATCCCGCCTTCGAAACCGCTGGAAAAATACTCCGCTTTCGAATAGCCGTACGAATATTCTTCGTCCGCCGGGCGGACGGCGATATTCAAGACAATCAAAGCGACGATCGCTGAGACCAGGTTCACCAGCGATTCAAGGGCGTCGGAGAGCAAACCGACGGAGTTGGTCAGCCAGTATGCGCCGAGTTTTAGAAAGATGGTAATGATAGCGGCGGCGATGGAGAGCCAGGCGTAGCGGGCAAGGGATTTCGGCGGATGTTGTGGTCAACTTGGGAACTCCACGCTGGGTAAAAATTGGGGTGGGCGGCGGGCTGGCCAGGCTTGCTCGAAGGCGTAGGCCAGGCGGATGAGGCGCGGCTCCTGCCAGGCGCTGCCGATGAAGGATAGACCGACGGGCAGGCCAAAGACATAGCCAGCGGGAACGGTGAGATGGGGATAGCCAGCCACGGCGGCAGCCGAGGTGGTGTCAGGGCCGCTGAAGTGGTCGCCGTTGACCCAGTCGATCAACCAGGCCGGCGAGGCAGTTGGGGCGACCAGGGCGTCGAGGTTGTGTTTGAACAGGACGGCGTCGATACCCTCGGCGCGGGTCAGGCGGTGGTTTTTGGCCAGGGCGTCAAGATAACGCTTGTGGGTCAGCGGACCTTTGACGGCTCGCCAGGAGCATGCGATCCTGGCCAAAGTAAGGCATGACTTGTTCCTGATGCTGCTCGTTGAAATCGATCACATCCTGGATGGAATGAACCGGCGAGGAAGCGGGGAGCTGGGAAAGATAGGCGTTCAGATCCGCTTTGAATTCGTACAGCAATACTTCGAACTCGGACTTGGAAAATTGGCCATCGGTTTCGATGGGGGCCGGATCGACGATCTCCGCGCCCAGGTCTTTCATCCTTTGAATAGCAGCCTCGATGAGCTTGTCCACGGCCGGCATGGCGCCGAAGAAATTGCGAGCGACGCCGATGCGCGCATTCTGCAATCCATCGCGGTCGAGAAATTGCGTGTAGTCAGGATAATAATGGCCGTCGCTGGCAGATGTGGCTGGATCACGCGGATCGATCCCGCACAGCGCACCGAGCAGGGCGGCAACGTCGGCCACGCTGCGTCCCATCGGACCGGCGGTATCCTGGCTGTGGGCGATGGGAATAATCCCGGAGCGACTGATCAAGCCCAGGGTGGGTTTCAGGCCGACAATCCCGTTGATAGAGGCAGGGCAGGTGATCGAGCCGTCGGTTTCGGTGCCGACAGCAACCGGGCAGAGGTCCGCGGCAACCGCCACCGCAGAGCCTGAGCTCGAGCCACACGGGCTGCGATCTAAGGCGTAGGGGTTGTGGGTCTGCCCGCCGCGGCTGCTCCAACCGCTGGAAGAATGCTTGGAACGGAAATTTGCCCATTCGCTCAGGTTGGCTTTGGCCAGGATCAACGCCCCGGCAGCGCGTAGGCGCTCGACCAGGAAGGCATCCTGGGGGGCGATCCAACCCTGCAAGGCCAGCGATCCGGCGGTGGTGGTCAGGCGATCGGCAGTGTCGATATTGTCCTTGAGCACAACCGGCAGTCCGTGCAGCGGACCGCGGAGCTGGCCCGCCTGGCGCTCGGCGTCGAGCTGAGCGGCGATGGTCAGTGCCTCGGGATTGATTTCGATAATCGCGTTCAAGCCCGGCCCGTCCTGGTCGATGGCGGCGATGCGGGCGAGATAGATTTCTACAAGACCCTGGCTGGTCAGCTCACCACTGCTGAATTTTTGGATGATCTCGGCAATGCTTAATTCGCTCATTAACAGATCCCTAGAAATATTAATAGAATATGTAATTTTACCTGTTTTTTGGGAGGATACAGAAAATACTCGGGATTAACCGCTGATCACGCGGATGGATTTGCTCCTTAAACAGTCAGGCGGCCTGGACGGTTTTTAATATGCGCAGGGCGCGGAGGGTGACCCACGGGTTGGGCTGCTTTTTCGGGCCGAACTCAACCCAGGTCTTCCCGGCGTAGTCATATTCCAGGTTCCAGCGCCCGGCTTCGCCGCCTTTTTGGCGGATCAGCTCCAGGGTGCTGGCCAGGCGGGGATCACCGGCATAGCCCAGGTTCACCAGCGCTTCGGCGAGCTGGAGCAGATCGGTGATGTAGAACACCGGAAAACCGAAAGACCACCAGGCGCGGTTCGGTTTATTCCCGCCTGGGGTGGGGTAGGCGGCGCTGAGCGGGTCTGTACTGAAGAAAAAGTCAAGGCCGGTCTGGATGGCGCTCTCGATTTCAGCGGTGCGCTTTCCGGGTGGCAGCTTGCTGAAAGCCAGCATGACTTTGACGCCGCCCCAGGCGCAGGAAAGGCGATCATTGGCCCCGCAGGCGAAGATGGGTCCGCACTTGGCGGCATAATAGCGCCGTTCAGCCTGGGCTTCGCTTCCGGCGGCAATTCCTTCGCCGGTTACGCTGTGCGCCATCCAATCCAGTGCGATATCCAGGCGCGGATCCTGGCAGCCCATTTCAAGCAGCGCCCAACACAAGTTGCCCTGCAGGCAGTCGATGGTCCCGGAGGGCGGGCCGTTATAGCTGAACTGGCCGCCTTTGTTCAGGCTGTGGTCGAGCAGGTAATTGCAGGCTGTTTCGATGCGGGGATCTGCGGCAAGGGAGGCGCCTAATTGGGCGAGCAAGATCAACGCCCAGACGGTCGAGCGGTATTTTGGGTTGTAACCGGGTCCAGGTTTGACCCAAAAGCCGGCCGCGTTCATCTCGTTCAGGATTGCAGCGATGGGGCCGTGCTCGTGCGCCTCGCGGCGAGCTTCCAGGTAGATCGGGTCGTGCGGGGAGAGCTCGGCGAGGTCACGAAGGGCCAGCCAGCGCACACCTGGGTCATTTGAATGGATCAGCCAGTCGATCGAATCGGTATCAACAAGATTTTCCATGGCAATCTCCTATTTTTATGGAGAACAATTGGCTTGTTTGTTAACAAATCATAACACTATTGCTCGCAATTTCCTGTAAAATCATTTCGGAGGCACAATGAACAAGCCGAAAGTTCTGTTTTTATGCACGGGTAATTCTGCTCGCAGCCAGATGGCTGAGGCATTCTTGCGAAAATACGGCAAGGAGCGCTACGAGGTCTTCAGCGCCGGCCTGGAACCCAAGGGCATCAATCCCTACACGATCCGGGTGATGGACGAGGCTGGTCTGGATTTGAGTGAACAAAGATCAAAAGATTTGAAAGAGTTTCTTGGAAAAATCCATTTTGGCTATCTGATTACTGTGTGCGGACATGCCGATGCCAACTGCCCGGTCTTTCCTGGGATGGGGAAACGGCTTCACTGGCCATTTGACGACCCGGCTGCAGTCCAGGGCAGCGAGGCGGAAATCCTGGCAAAGTTCAGAGAAGTGCGGGATCAGATCGAAGAGCGGGTCATTGCCTGGCTTAACGAAGAAAGCGTTTAAGAATTAATTCCTCCTTTTGTGAGTGAACCAAATTGAAATAGTTTCGGGTTGGATGGTTTCCTGAACCGCGCCGAGCAAGTGTTCGGTCATGTTTTCAAGGATGACTTCGTCGCGCACCTTTCCTGCGAAAGCGGCGACGATCCGCTCAGCGTTATATTTCTGGCGGTAAAAGCGCCTGTCGATATCGTTCTGAATACGGCGGCGCAGGGGATTGAACAGGGCGGCAATGGCCAGAGTTGATATCACGATGGCGAGGGGGGATTGCTGATGGCTGATCGTCGAAAACAGGGTTTGCAATGCCAGCACGCTGGCGAAGAAGATAACCAACAGGGTTGCGGTGAGGGCGGTATAAAGCAGCGTGCGGCGGATAATCAGATCGATTTCCCACAGATGCAGGCGCAGGATCGAAAAAGTCACCGTGAGAGGGATCAAAATGCCCAGGACGACTTGAATGGCGAGGTTGAGCCCAAGCTGAACGCCGGCGTTGATCTGCCCCTCCAGGAAGACCGCGAGCAGGGTAAGGATAAGATACAGCGGTAGGAGCAGCAGGCTGGCAAGGATCAGCTTGGTTTGTTGGCGCTGAAGCGGATTGGAAACGCGGCGGTAGCGATAGATTTGGGAGGCGAAACCGAAAATCCCAAGGAAGACAGTAGGCAGAAGGAAAAAAGCGAAAGCTTGACCGTACTGATCCAGACCGATCGCCCCGGCCAGGAGGGCGAATAGCACACCGATATTGAGAACCAGGCCGGCCCAGCGCATCCATGCCGGCGCGAAGTGATTGTCAGGGAAAATCAAGAGCAGATTAAAGAAGGCGATGATCTGGATGGTGATTAAAACGGTGTACAGCTTGACGCGCAGCTCTTCGAGGAAGCTCAATGGCACGCGCACGAATTCCGGCTCGCCCAGAGGGATCAGGATCAGCAGAACCAGGGTCATCGAGGTCAGCAGGGCAGCCCATTCGCGAGAATTTTTGGGGAGCACCAGGCGAAAGAAAATCACCAGACCTGAGAGTAAGGCAAATACTGCGGCGGCATATTGGATGAAAAGCTGGAAAATCGTCCAAAATTGGCGGGAGAAGCCAAACGCCACCGCCAGGCGCACGGTGGGCATCCCCCACAACAAGTCGCGATATTCGCCGGGGATTTCAGCCAGGAAAATATAAATGGTGAGCAAGATAACCAGCCCGGCGGCCAGCCTGGCAATTTTGAAGGCGGCAGCGGCAAATCTTTCGCCGCGGGTGACGGGCAGAGCTGGACCCGGCTGGTTTGGAGTTGATAAGCGGGCGTTTTCGATCACGGCTGGTTCAATGTGCGGATCAAGTCGGCATAAAAACGCCAGGGATTGACCGTCTTGGCGTAGCGCACCGGCGTCCCATCGTTCATCAGGCGGGTCAGGCCAGAACTCGGACCTTCCTCGGTATAGATCTTTAATTTACCTTCCCGAATCGTGGCCAGGCTTTCATCGGCCAGGATCGCCGCGGTCAGCGGATCCCAGAATGAATTAATCCCGGAGGCGATCACATCCAGCTCGGAAAGCAATAGATCGTTCATGAACCTGGCCTCAGGCGTTGTTTGGCTGGCGCGCAGCAGGCCGAAGAAATCCATATTAGCCGGGACCTGGTTGGTTGCATCCAAGGGGACGAAGGTGACCGGCGCGCCCGAGTTCAATAGAATTTTGAGCGCCAGCGGATCGATGTAGATATTCCACTCCGCCACCTGGTTATCGATCCCCGAGCCGTACTGCACATTTCCGAGCACTTCAAGCGCCCCGCCCATGATATAAACCTGGGCGATGTTTTCAAGAAAGGTTGGATCTTGCTGGATCGCTTCGCCAATGTTGGTCAGGGCGCCGAGGGTCAGCAAGGTCACTTTTTCGGGGCTAGCCTGGATGACCTGGCGGAGCAGCGCAGCGGCATCCAGGTGCGTGGCGGGGTCCTTTTGCTGGTCTGTATTTTCGCCGTCTGGGATGACCAGGTCGTTAAAGCGATCTGAAGACTGCCGCCATTCTGCTGGAAAGACATGCTCGCCCTGGAGGGGGATTTCTCGCCCGCAGGCCACGGGGATATTCGCCTGGCCGGCGAGGCGGATCAAGGCCAGGGCGTTGCGCACGCCCGGTTCACAATGGCTCTCGCCGGTGCCGTTGACGGTGATCGCCTTGACCGACAATTCCGGGCGCTGGAGCACATACAGGAGGGCAATCCAGTCGTCGTAAGCCATATCGGTGTCGATCACCACCGGGCGCGGCGAGGGCACGGAAGGTAAGGATGACCTGGTATAAAATTGCTCGAATTTGCGCCGGTTTTCTGCGGAGAGTGTCGTCCTGCGGGAGGCGGGCAAAAAGGTCAGCAGGCCGATTGCTGCGATCGAGATGAGCACGATTGCCGCGCTGCGCCGGGGACCGGCAAGCATCCAGTCCTGACCAGCAGCGGCTGGCATAGGCCAGAGCTCGCGCCTGAAAATTGCCGAGAGTAAGGCGGCGGGAAGGATAGCGGCCAGTACGAGTTGTAAAAAACTGGATAACAGGTACTGCCAGGGGCTTCCATTCAGCAGGCTGCTGCCGATGATGGTCAGGGGGAGGACCGATACGGCGACGGTCAACCAGACGGGCTGGGCGCGGGGCTGGGAGTGAGGCTGGGCGATCTGTGCTTCGCCTTCACCCGAATCAACTCGTTTGACCGCCGGACGCCTGAGGCGCAGCCATTGTGTGACTAGGCCCGCCAGCAAACCGAAAAAATAGACCAGGAAGCCGAGCGACCACAGTTGTTCCCCCGCGGCTTGGTTGGTGAACATCAAGATGAAGATGCCCAGCAGGAGCAGGGTGAATATCCGCACCGGCCAGGCGAGCCAGGCGGGTTGGAAACGACCGGTTGGGAAAAGGAAATAGAAGAACAGGATCAGGATCAAAGTCAGGAGCGAGACCACAGCGAAACCCGCCGAAAGGATGGGCTCCCAGGCGCCCTGGAATTTTGCAGACCAGACGATTGAGTTCCAGAGGACCTGGAGGGGCAGGCTGACCAGCAGTGCGCTGGTGAGCAGACCCATGCGGAAGATCGCTGGTTCTTGTTTGCGAGTTTGCAGAAAAACGAAAACAGCCGCAACCCAGAACAGGGCATTGACCAGGCAGCGCAGCGCCAGGTGGAGCAGTGCATAGGTTTCGTAGGATAAGGCAGGTTTCACCAGCGGAAAGCTGTTGACCAGGACGCTATCGGCTAACAGGCGGTCGAGGCTGGCCGGCAGGTAAACCAGCTCGAGCAGGAAAACGGCGACAGCGACGAGCAGGACGGAAAGCAGGATGATTTTTTTCATAATCCCATTCTATCTGGGCGGCGTCCTAAAATCGTTACGAAATCAATTCTTCCAAACCGGCAGCGCTCTCGACCAGCTCGCGCAGGCGGCTGGTAAAGCGCGCTGCCGGGGCGCCATCGACGATGTCGTGATCGAAGCTCATCGTTACACACAGGAATTCGCGCGGTTGGATCTGCCCGGCGATGTAGGCTGGCTTTTCGGAGATGCCGCCCAGGGAGGCCGCTGCGGTCATATAGCTCAGCGGCAGAGCCCAGCCGCCCCCCTGGCCAAACATCCCAATCGCGGTGACGACGGTGGTGCCCACCAGGCGCTTAAGTTGGAACGGAAACTTGAACAGCAGCCGCCAAAAGGCGCGGCGCAGGAAGCCGGGGAGTAAAACATAAACCACCCATCCAGGATGGCGGCTGGGTTTAACGGTCTCCGCCTGCGCCTGGCGGATTTCGGTATGGATCTGGCGGAAAGATTTACAGTTGGCGCTGCGCACCAGGTAGACCGTGCCGAGCTTGCGGCCCTGCACTTCGTGTTCGACGATGGTATTGACGTCTACGTCGGTGAACACCACCAGGCGCCCGCGCCAATCGCGGTAGGCCTGGACATCGGGTTGTTCGGCTAGCGCCCTGGAAAGGCAGTAGATGAAGAAAGCTGTGAAGGACAGGCTCTCGCCGGTTCGGAGGCGGTGCGCCTGGAGAACATGGCGCGGCAGGGTTACATCCATCTCAACCAGGCCGTGGGTGATATGTTTGCTCCTGGCGAAATCGAGGATGTCAACGACAATTCGCCTTGACAGCGGGTAAGGTTTGATATGGTAGGAGGAGGATTGGAGTCCATCGCTCCTATCTTATCAGAATTGATTATGAAATATACAAAAACGACGAATTATTCTTCTGAGCGCAAGCGATACCCAACCCCGGCCTCAGTCAAAATGTAGTATGGGCGGGTTGGGTCGGGTTCGATTTTTCGGCGTAGATTGCTGATATTGACGCGTAAGAGATGCAGATCGTCGCCATACGCGTGGCCCCATACCTGCTGGAGCAATTGACGGTGGGTGAGTACCTTGCCGATACTCTGCGCCAGCAGACGGAGAATATCATATTCCGTGGGGGTTAAGGATACATCCACATTCGCCAAAGTGACCTTTCGCCGGGTGAGGTCAATCTTGAGATGATGCATTTCGATAATAGGCTCGGACTCGGGGTGTGTTGAGCGCCGAATAGCAGCTCGAATGCGGGCCATCAATTCACCGGCTCCAAAGGGTTTCGTCAGGTAATCATCAGCGCCCGCGTCCAAAGCAGCTATTTTATCTTTTTCCTCTTCGCGGACCGAAAGGATGATGATGGGAATCTGGGTCCATTCACGCATACGGCGAGTGACCTCGACCCCGTCGATATCGGGCAAACCCAGATCGAGAATCACGACGTCCGGGCGATTTAATGCCGCAGCCTGCAGGGCATCTTTCCCGGTGGAGGCTTCATAAACAATGTGCCCTTGAGCATTCAATGCGGCGCGCAGGAAGCGCAAAATTGCACGCTCATCGTCAACAACCAGGACGCGTAATCCCAAATCGTTCACGAGCTGACCTGTTCCAGGTTCATTGGCAGGGTAAAGGCAATGCTAGCGCCTCCCCCCGAACGGTTTTCGGCCCAAATCCGACCGCCGTGGGCTTCTACGATGCCTTTGCTGATCGAGAGACCTAACCCGGTTCCATGAATGTTCTCCGGCCGCTGAACCCGGTAGAACTTATCAAAGATATGCTGAAGGTCGTCTGCGGGGATACCAGAACCGCGATCTTTGACTTCGATGATGATTTCTTTTGTTGTGAGGTGAGCCCGGATTTCGATCGGCTGATCGGCAGGAGAAAATTTTAGAGAATTGTCGATCAGGTTCACCAAGACCTGGACCACCAGGACAAAATCCATGGGGATCAGCGGTAATTCGTCAGGCAGCTCCACGGTGATTTTGCGATCACCGAGGCGGTCGCCAACGGTTTCAAGTGCGGTCCCAACAGCATCCTGCACATCCCCCGGCTGGCGGATCACCTGCATCGCCCCGGCTTCCAGGCGGGTCATGTTGAGCAGGTTACCCACCAGGCGGTTCATCCGGTTTGACTCTTCAAGCGCAGTGTCCACCAAACTGTGCCAGATCGTCGTGTCCATCGCTGGTCCGCCCTCAGCGAGACTGCTCAGTGCGCCGGTAATTGAGACTAAAGGAGTGCGCAGATCGTGTGAGATCGAATTCAGCAGGGCAGTCTGCAATCTCTCGGCAGCTTCGAGGAGCCGGGCGCTCTTTGCCTTCTCTGCCAATTGGGCGCGCTCGATTGCCAGAGCTGCCTGGCTGGCGAAGGTGCTCAGCAGCCGGCGCTGATCGGCGGATAATACACTCACCTGATCCTTGGGTTTCATCCCTAATACACCGACCACCCCATTGGCTGTCTTAAGGGGGATATAGCGCCCATCCGAGGCTGAAAGCGTATCAGTGCCCCTGCCAGCAGCTTCGCTGTGTTTGTAAGCCCAGGCGGCAACGGCAACTTCGTTATTATCCAGGTGAAAATTTGGATTGAGGGTATAAGGCTTGATCGCAGGTTCATCTTGATCTTCAGGTAGAAATAGGATCACTTCGCGGGCGAAGGTCTGGCTGATATTGGCTGTTATCGTCTGAACGACTTCATCCAGACCCTCTGCAATCGAAAGATCGCGGCTCAGATCATAAAGCGTAGCAGTTTCGGCTTCTCGGCGCTGGGCTACGTCAGCCTGGTCACGAACGCGGGCCGTCAAGGCACTGATCACCAATCCCACGCCGAATAGACCAATGAAAGTCAGCAAATATTCAGTGTCGGATATTGCCAGGGTTAAAAAAGGTGGAACGAAAAAATAATCAAAGCCAATGACGCTCAGGAAAGACACCAGGATGGATGGACCGCGGCCGAGGTAGGACGCGGTAATAACCACTGCCAGAAGATATATCATAACCAGGTTGGTTGGAGATATCCGGGTGTGAAAGAGACTGCTTATGGCGGTAGCGCCAATAAAGATTAAGACTGCATACAGGTAGCGCATCCAGCCTTGGGGGGATCTCAGCGGAACGATATCACGGCTGATCGCAGGGGATACTACCCCGCTGATTATGTATACATCGATTTTACCGCTCGTGCGAACGAGCTGATCTACCACCGAGCCAAAGAGAATTTCTCTCCAGCGCGGACGCAGTGGCTTGCCAACGATAATCTTGGTTACGTTGTGTTCACGCGCGTATTGAAGAACGATGTCTGGGACCGAGTCCCCTGGCAGGGTGATGGACCGCGCCCCAAGTTCTTCGGCCAGTATCAAATTCTTTGAGATCCTGGTGCGCTGATCGTCAGTCAAACGGGCATGCGCTGGCGTCTCTACATAGATCGCCAACCATTCAGCGTTTAATTCATCTGCCAGGCGCCGGGTGGATCGAACCAATCTTTCAGCGAGTGGACTTGGGCTGATGCACACCAGCAATCTCTCCGCAGCGGGCCAGGGTCCAGGAATGGCCTGAGTTTGCATGTAGGCGCGCATCTGGTCATCGACCCGTTCAGCCGCCCGGCGCATAGACAGCTCGCGCAATGCCGTTAGGTTACCTTTGCGGAAGAACTTTTGGATTGCTCGAGAGGCCTGTTCCGGCACATAGACTTTTCCTTCGTTCAGGCGGTTGAGCAATTCATCCGGAGGCAGGTCAACCAGCTCGATTTCTGTGGCTGAATCAATAATACTGTCGGGAACGGTCTCCCGTACTGTTACCCCTGTGATCTGTGCGATGACATCGTTCAGACTTTCTAAATGCTGGATATTGAGGGTTGTGTACACATCTATTCCAGCGGCCAGAAGTTCTTCGACATCTTGATAGCGCTTGATATGGCGCGAGCCGGGTGCATTGGTATGGGCAAGCTCATCGACCAGGACGAGCTGAGGAGCGCGAGATAGCACGGCATCGAGATCTAATTCGGAAAGTGATACGCTTCGATAATATATTTGTTTCCTGGGCAGCACTTCAAGCCCGATCAGGAGGTGTTCGGTTTCAACTCGTCCGTGCGTTTCGATAACCCCGACGACGACGTCTAGCCCACCTTCTTTGCGCTGGTGCGCGGCTTCAAGCATGGCAAAAGTCTTGCCAACCCCGGCGGCATACCCAAGGAAGACTTTCAATCGGCCTTGACCATGCCTGTTCTCTTCTGTGTGGATACGGGCCAGTAATTGATCTGGATCGGGACGTGGGTTGTTCATCGATATCCTTCGATTACAACTTTATTTTATCGCATCGAGAGCCAGATTGAGGGACAAAACATTCACCCTGGGCTCACCAAGAAACCCCACCTGGCGACCGTCTGTATTTTGGTCTACAAGGTTCATTACCTGTTCGAGCGATAATCCGCGCACACGGGCGACTCGTGGCGCCTGGTAGCGAGCGGCGGCAACGGAGATGTGTGGATCAAGACCACTGGCCGAGCTGGTTACCAGGTCAACCGGGAGCGCGGCCTGGTTAGATGGATCCATTTGGCGCAAGGCAATGATTCGCTGGGAAACGATCTCTTCGAGGGTTGGATTGGTCGGCCCCAGGTTTGAACCAGCGGAAGCCGCGGCGTTATAGGGAAACGGGGCTGTGGCCGAGATCCGTCCCCAAAAATATTCCGGGCGGTCAAAGTTTTGGCCGATGAGCGCCGATCCAACCAGCTTGCCGTCCTTTTCTACAAGACTGCCATTGGCCTGGAATGGAAAGAATGTTTGCGCCAAGACGGTCACCAGACCTGGATAGGCCAGGCCGGTGATCAGGATGAACGCCAGCAGGAGAAGCAATGCTGGCCGGAGCTGGTTGCGAAGGATGGAGATTGAATTCATTTTATGATTTCATCTTCGACCGGTCATCATGCCCAGGACCATCGAAATGGCGCTATAAAGCACTAAGACTAAGGTTACTTCGAAAAAGATATGCTCTCCTTTTGACATCGATGCAGTCGTTACGATCCCGAACGAGACGATAAATGCCAATACGATCAGCACCAGGATTAACCCGGCAAAGTTGATTTTCCGAGGTTCACGAATGTTTAGATGTGCGTTAGCTTTCATTGGTAAAAACTCCTAGCATTAACGATATTTGAAACCAGATCAAGACGATCCCGATCATCGATTGGCGAACAATCTCCTTGAGCGGCAGCAAAGTCGCGACAATCGCAACTGCAACCGGGGTCCCAAGGGAGAGCACGAGGATAAAACGCTTTTTATTTGCCTGGATACGGTTCATTTCATCACCTCACATTGTTCCGAATAATCCAATTGCCTGAAGGAAAAGGTCGATGAGTTTGATTCCGATAAATGGCACGATTAAACCGCCCAGACCATAGATCAGCAGGTTTTCGCGCAGCAGTTTATCGGCTGGTTTGGGTCGGTAAGGGACCCCTTTCAACGCCAGAGGAATTAAAGCGATAATGATCAAGGCATTGAAGATGACTGCTGAAAGGATCGCACTCTCAGGCGTTGACAGGTGCATGAAGTTTAGAAAGCCAAGAGCCGGATAGGTGCTGGCAAAAGCTGCCGGGGATGATGGCGAAATATTTGGCAACATCATTAGCGATACTGAATGTTGTCAACGAACCGCGAAGTCATTAGAAGCTGCTTTCCAATTTCAACAATCTCAATCAGCTTGGTAGGGTTGCTGTCAAGGTCAACCATATTGGCGGCCTCCCTGGCCGGCTAAGTCCCCGTGTTCATGGCAACGGCGACATCTGCCTGCGCCAGGGCTGGCGCGTCGTTGGTGCCGTCGCCGGTCATGGCGACCAGCCGTCCACCGGATTGGTATTCGCGGATTAACTTCAGCTTGGCTTCAGGCGTGGCTTCGGCCAGGAAATCATCGACGCCGGCTTCAGCGGCAATTGCTGCTGCAGTGAGTGGGTTATCACCGGTAATCATCACGGTCTTAATCCCCATCTTGCGCAGTTGTGCAAAACGTTCCTTGATCCCACCTTTGACGATATCTTTTAGATGGATGACGCCCAACGCCTCACCGTCCAGGGTGACCACAAGCGGAGTTCCGCCGTTGCGAGCGATGGTTTCAACACTGGCCTTGAGTTCAGGTGGGGTCG
Source organism: uncultured Chloroflexia bacterium (assembly GCA_963770655.1). Classification (GTDB taxonomy): domain Bacteria; phylum Chloroflexota; class Anaerolineae; order Anaerolineales; family UBA4823; genus CAZAGA01. The sequence continues at coordinate 64,436 of CAVYQO010000008.1, forward strand.
AGTGGTTTTCGTTTTCGATTAAGGAAAACATCGCATCCGGGGCGCCTTTGCGAATTCGGATGATCCGGCCGTCCTGAGGAATATCGACGCCGCTCATGCGTGTCTGAGCACTGAAGGGGATGAAACGCATGCCAGCAGGTGCACTGTCGCTGCCGCTGCCCCCCACGGATCGACCCCGCAGGCCATACTTTTCCTTGGCAAGAACCACGATGCTGCGTCCTTCTGGGGTTTCATCTGCCAATGACGCAAGCTGGGTAGCTTCGGCCAGGGCCTGCGGATCGACCTGATTGACTGGTAATAGGTCGACGGCTTCGCGATTTCCAAGCGTGATAGTGCCGGTTTTGTCGAGCAGCAGCACATCAACGTCACCAGCAGCTTCAACCGCCCGGCCAGACATGGCAATGACATTGCGCCGGATCAAACGGTCCATACCGGCAATACCGATAGCCGAGAGCAAGCCGCCAATTGTGGTAGGGATGAGGCAGATGAGCAGCGCAGTCATGACGGTCAGCGTAATTGGGGAGCCCTGACCGGCTGCCTCGACACTGAAAATTGAGAACGGCAGAAGCGTGATACAGACGACCAAAAAGATGATCGTGAAACCGGCCAGTAGAATATTTAACCCGATTTCATTGGGTGTCTTCTGGCGTCTGGCCCCCTCGATCAGATTGATCATGCGATCTAAAAAGCCTTCACCTGGGTTGGCAGTAACCTGGATGATCAACCAATCGGAGAGCACTCGCGTCCCACCGGTGACTGCGCTGCGATCACCGCCCGATTCGCGGATCACCGGAGCGCTTTCGCCGGTGACTGCGCTTTCGTCGACCGAAGCGATCCCTGCGACTACCTCGCCGTCAGCCGGAATGACCTCATTGGCCTGGACGAGGATATAATCGGCCTGGCGCAGGAGTATCGATGAGACCGTCTCTGCTGGGGCATCTTTATTTGGCTCAGGGATGCGCCTGGCAAGAGTCTCCTTGCGCGAGCGGCGCAGAGCTTCTGCCTGGGCTTTCCCACGCCCTTCGGCCAGGGCTTCGGAGAAATTAGCAAAGAGAGCCGTAAACCACAGCCAGATCGCGACCGTGCCAATAAATCCTACCGAAGCTTCACCTTTGCCCAGGAGGGCCTGGAGAAATAGAAGCGTGGTAAGCAGGCTGCCAATTTCGACGACAAACATAACCGGATTACGCACCATCCGCCGTGGGTTTAATTTGAAGAAAGCATCCTTCAAGGCGCGCAGGTACAACCGGGCTTGTATTTTTAGACGAGATTTTTTCTCTGGTGACATCGGATCTCAATCTCTGCGTTTCTAGAATCCCAAATTGATCATCAAGTGCTCAACTACAGGTCCGAGCGCCAGTGCAGGGACAAAGTTCAGTGCACCGACGATTAAGATGATCGTGATCAACCAGGCAATAAACATGGGAGTATGCGTGGGAAGGGTGCCAGCGCTGACCGGGACCACCTTTTTGCGAACCAGCGAGCCAGCCATAGCCAGCATCGGAATTGCCAGCCAGTAGCGCGCAACCAGCATCACTGCTGCGCCGGTAAGATTATAAAAAGGCGTGTTTCCGCTCAGACCAGCAAACGCACTACCGTTGTTATTGCCCATCGACGAAAATGCATAAAGCACTTCACTGAAGCCATGCGGGCCCGGATTAAAAATGGAAGCTTTGCCCGTTGGGATAAGGACAGCCAGGGCTGTGAAACCTAAGACAATAACTGGCATGATCAAGATCACCAGGGCAGCCATCTTCATCTCGAAGGATTCAATCTTTTTCCCCAAGTACTCGGGTGTCCGGCCTACCATTAACCCGGCAACAAAGACAGCCACAATGACAAATGCCAGCATGCCATAAAGCCCAGAACCGACCCCACCCAGGACGACTTCACCGAGCTGGATCATCACCAATGGAACCATCCCACCCAAAGGTGTAAACGAGTCGTGGCTTGAGTTGACCGCTCCGGTGGATGTTGCGGTGGTCAAGGTTGCAAACATGGCAGAGGGAGCGATGCCAAAGCGCACTTCCTTGCCTTCCATATTTCCACCTGGATTGAATTCTGAGCTGGTCTGATCGACGCCAAGCGCTTGAAACCGGGAGTTTCCGGTTGCTTCGGCTGCATAGGCTGCAGCGATAAAAACGAATAAGAGCGCCATCATGGCCGCGAAAATTGCCCAGCCCTGACGGCGATCACCGACCATTTTCCCAAAAGTGTAGGTCAGGCTGGCAGGTATAGCCGTTTGAGCGAGGATCAAGATTAAATCGCTCAAAGGCGTCGGATTTTCAAAGGGATGGGCAGCATTGGTGTTGAAAAAGCCGCCACCATTCGTGCCGAGGTGTTTGATAGCCACCTGCGAAGCAGCCGGCCCGAGAGCGAGGAGCTGATCGGCTGTTTGAACAGGATTTGAAACCGCCCCAGCTTGAAGCGGGGTAATCTTCTGATATTCGACGAAGGTTTGCACAGCGCCTTGCGACACAAGCAGAAGTGCAATTAGCAAAGAAAATGGAATCAGAATATAAAGGATGGTGCGAGTGAGATCCACCCAAAAATTACCGAGCGTTTGAGCGCTGCGGCGGGCCAGACCGCGGATCAGCGCTACCAGGATTGCCATTCCCGTTGCGGCTGAGAGAAAGTTTTGCACGGTCATCCCCAGAGCCTGGGTGAGATAGCTGAGACTGGTTTCACCCGCATAGTTCTGCCAATTGGTGTTGGTTACGAAACTAACGGCTGTGTTAATGGCCAGGAATGGTGAGACAGGACCAAATCCCTGCGGATTGAGCGGTAAGAAACCTTGCAGGCGTTGGAGGATGAATAGGAAGGCGACTCCAGCCAAGTTGATCAGCAGCATTGCGAGTGTGTACGCTTTCCAATCCATTTCTTGGGTCGGTTGAACTCCGGCCAGGCGATAAAGCATCCGTTCGAAAGGACCGATCAGACGTTCGATGAAGGTGCGTTCGCCAGCGCCTGGATCCGCATAGATCCGGGCCATATAGCTGCCGAGTGGTTTTACGAGCAAAACCAGCACAATGAGGTAAATGAGTATTTGAAGCCAGCCAGAGACAGTCATGGTAAATATTTACAAAGAGGTACGGCTAGAACCTTTCCGGCCACAGCAAGGCGACGAAAAGGTATATAAATAACAAACCAGCAATTAACCCAGCAAACAGAAGCAGCATAAAATTATCCGTTCGTCAGTAGATGTTCGCAAAGGCGAACAAACCCAACACAGGCTAAGAAAAAGAAACCTATTAAGATTAATAAAAGGAAGTCGTACATGACCAACCTCTCCACAATGCTTAAATCTAGTGAAGAGTTTAGCGATTTTCAGGTCAAAATAGGGACAAGATAGCGCTTGTGAGGGTCAAGAAAAGGTCAAGAACAGGGGATGGGTGATTGGTGAGGAGGGATTAGATGCTTCGGGCCAACGCTGAGGATCGGTTAATGGCAAACATCCAAGCTGCGCTGACGAGAGCGGGGGAGAGCCAGGCGTTCAAAAGAACTGCGTCGCCAGGATAATCGCTGATCTGGCAGGGCAGCAAACCAAGGGCGGCGAACTGGGGAGCCAGGGCAGCCATCCATTCTGCATTCATATTCGGATGGAGAAGGAAGATTTGGTTGGCTGACCCCCAGTGGGCAGAGGCCGGCGGCAACTGAGCCTTTTCCAGGGTGAGCTGATCCAGGGCGATCTGAGCATCGGGGATTGCCTGGAGTGTTTTCGCCTGGAGGAAATGATCGATCTGCCAGAGTGGGGGGCTCAGGATAATGATCTCATACGGGTCCGAGGCGCTCTGCTGCGAACGACGGAGCTCTTGAAGAAGGCGCACAAAGGCAGTTTCGGGCAACTGCCAGGCCGTTGAGCGCTGCCAGGAGAGGGGGTTTGCCTGATAGAGGTTGGCAAGCAGGATACAGCCTACGAGTACGGGGTAGAGCAATTTCTGCCAGCGTGGGGACAGGTTTGCCGCCTTGATTTGCTCGACAAACCAATAAATCCCGATGGCGGCATACAGGCAGAACCAGGGCAGGAGTAAAAACATGCGCGAGATCGGAGGCGAGGCGCGATCGTGTGTAGCGCCAACCAGGAAAAGAAATATAAAAAAACTGGCGGTTAGAAAACGAGCAAACGGCTCCTGACGTATATAACGCAGCGAAAAGGCCAATCCGATCAACAGGAAAGCGGCGCTGAGTGGATCAAGAAACGCAGCAGCGACGAAATGGCTCTCCCCGACCACGTAAAGGAATGAATAGAAAGCCTGGAGTGCGTTGGCAGTGAGGTGACCCGCCAGGGTTGGCAAATCGAGCAGCAGGGCAGGGCTGTTGAAAACCAGGCCGGTCATCCGGATTTGCCAGTAATCTGTCTGCAAAAATGTCGGCAGGATTAAAAGTAAGGCTGAGACAGCGGCGAAAAGCCAACCGCGCAGCGCCTTCCAGGAGCGCGGGAAACGCAGCATGCCAAGAAAAAGCAGCCCTAAAACCGGTAGATATAATGCCACCGGGTGGATGTAGAAACAGAAGCCGAAGCCCAACCCCAAGCCGACATAAGCAAGCGGGCGATCCGTTTCGACAGCCCAGCCGGCAGTGACCAGGATCAGCGCCATGGCGAAAAGCGCCTGGGTGTTGTTGTAGCCGATTTTTCCAAAGGTCATCAGGTAGGAAGAGCCGGCCAGCAAGATCGTGGCGATCAGCGCCAGCGGGTTTTTTATGAAACGCTTGAAGAATTCGTAAAACAAGCCGACCGAGGCCGCCGAGAAAAGGACACTGCTTATTCTCAGGCCGAAGATGTCCTGGCCGAAAAAGCGCAGCGAGGCGGCTTGCAGTAACGAAGAAAGGTAGGGGAACGCGCCATCGAAGAAGTGCGCAAGCAGGACGCCTGGGGTCTGGTGGTGCAGAATGTCCAGGGCAGCGTCAAAAAAAGGAGTCTCGTCGTAAACAATCGACGAAACCCAATGATTGATCTGGAAGGATAGCAAGACCAGCGCCAGGTTTGACAGCCAAATCGAGAGCGGTATGCGCTGCAGGTCGGGCAGCAGGAGCAAGCAGGCGGCGAGGAGGAGCAGGGTGGCAAACCCGAGCCAGGTGGAGGGAAAGGCCAGGCAGCGCAGCAAAAAGATCAGGCTGAATTGGAAGAATAGATAGCGGAGGAGGATGGAACGACCCCGCCAGACACGAGCGATCGTCCGACCAAACGGGATTTCCTGGAGCAGCCAGGCCAGGATATATAGGGATAGGGCCAGGAGGAAACCAGCGCCGAGGATCTGGCCGGTGTACAGGCTGAGCAGATAGCTGGCCGCAGCCAGGAATATCGAGCCGGGGAGGAAAAGCTGTCCCCAGCGAGTTTGCCAGGCAGGGAGCGAAGGGGTCGATCGGGCTTGGGAGGGCGGGAAGGTTTGAAAATTGACGGCGTTTCCCAGCGGGTGCGGAGAACTACAGTAAACAGGAGCAAGGTGGAGAGCAAAACCAGGAGGAAATAAGCGGGCAGGCGCGATTGGAGGAGAAGCGGAATCTTTACGGCGAGGGAGAGCGTTTGTCCAAGCCAGCGATCTTGAAAGACCAGCCAGGCGGGGATAAACGCCAGGAGGACGACAAGCAGGCAGGCGGCCAGGGGCTTCCAGCCATAGTTCCGCCGGGTGGGATCGGCGCGGTGAGCGGAGGTCATCATAGCGATTTATTTTATCAAGACATTCATACATTTGCAGGTGCATCGACGGTGAGCGGGGATGGTTGAATCTGCGAGTTAAGAATCGTGCCGGTCTTGCACTAGCCAGCAGGACGAGCAGATGCTAGAATGAAGCTGAAAATTTCCCTTGTGAATAAATTCCTACCTATTATTGGGAGATAAAAAAATGAAAGTGACCGTGATTGGCGCTGGTTCTACATACACCCCCGAGCTGGTCAACGGATTTTTGGATAGGATGGATCGTTTTCCGCTCAGCGAGTTATGTTTGATGGATATCGATGCGGAGCGGCTGGAGATCGTGGGCGGTTTCGCCAAGCGCATGGCCGCGGCGAAAGGCGCCCGGTTCCAGGTGGTCTTGACCACCGATCCGCGTGAAGCTGTGCGCGACGCGGCGTACGTGATCACCCAATTGCGTGTAGGCAAAATGGAAGCGCGCCGGGCGGATGAGTACCTGGGCAGGCGGCATGGCCTGATCGGTCAGGAGACGACCGGGGTAGGTGGGATGGCCAAGGCGCTGCGCACCATCCCGGTGATCTTGGGCATCGCCGCCGATATGCTCGAACTGGCGCCGGGTGGGATCCTGGTGAACTTTACCAATCCATCCGGGCTGGTCACCGAGGCCCTGCAGCGTTATGCCCCCGCTATCCAATCGGTTGGGGTGTGCAACGCTCCGATTACGACCCAAATGGGGATCTTACAGGGTCTTGAAAAAAAACTGGGAACGACGATTGATTTCGAACGTACCGAGCTGAATACCCTGGGGCTAAACCACCTGTCCTGGCATCGCGGCTTTCGCCTGGATGGTGAAGAAATCTGGCCACTGGTGCTGGAGGGCCTCCTGGAGGCGTTAAGCAGCGAACCCGATCCGGAATGGGATTCCCAGACGATTGAAGCGCTGCAAATGATTCCGAATTACTATCTGCAGTATTATTACCACACGCAAGCGAAGCTGAATGACCAGGAAGCCTGGCCCCCATCGCGGGCTGAGGCGGTAATGGAAATCGAAAAGACGCTGCTGGAGCAGTATGCCGATCCGAACCTGGTGGAACCGCCGGCGGAGCTGATGAAACGCGGCGGGGCGTATTATTCGACTGTGGCTACCCAGCTCTTGGATGCGCATTTCAACGACCGCGGCGAGCGACACGTGGTCAACACCCGGCACCTCGGGGCAGTTGCTGGCTGGCCTGCAGACTGGGTGCTCGAGCTGCCCTGCCGGGTGGATCGCATGGGGATCCATCCCTTGCCAGCCGAACCGCTCCCGCCGGTCTGTTTTGGTCTGCTAGCCCAGATTAAGGCTTTCGAGCTGCTCACGGTCGAAGCAGCGGTGCATGGCGACCGGCGAGCAGCCTACCAGGCCCTGCTGGCCCACCCCCTTGGTCCGGCGGCGGATCAGGTGGGCGCTGTGTTGGATGATCTGCTCGAAACCCACCGGGTTTATTTGCCCCAATTCTGGAGGCAAGATGGGTAAATCTTATCTTGGGGTCGATGTCGGCAGCTCGAAAACCCACGCCCTGATCACCGACGGGGCAGGCAAGGCGCTTGGTTTTGGCGAGGGCGGCGCGGGAAATCACGAAGTGGTCGGCTATCCGGGTCTGATGCGGGCTGTGGTTGACGCGGTGGGGCAAGCGCTGCGCACGGCGGGGATAACGATTGCTGATTTGGGCGGGGCGGGTTTTGGCGTCTCGGGTTACGACTGGCCGTCTGAAAAGGAACCAACCCTGGAGGCAATATCCGTCTTGGGGATTGAGGCGCCGGTCGAAGTGGTCAACGATACGATTCTTGGCTTGCTGGCCGGGTCGGCGGAAGGTTGGGGAATTGCGCTGGTATCCGGCACGGGATGCAACTGTCGGGGCTGGGACAGGCTGCACACGCGCGAAGGCCGGGTGACCGGGAACGGGATGTGGATGGGCGAGGGAGCGGGGGCGAGCGAGGTGATGCAGCGCGCGATCCGGGCGGTGGCGTACGAATGGACGCAGCGCAGCCCGGCGACGCGGTTGACGCCGGCATTCATGGCCTACACAAAGACTACCAGCGCGGCCGCGCTGCTCGAAGGCCTGGCGACGGACCAGGTGCACATCGGTCCCGAGGCCGCCCGGTTGGTGTTTGAGGTGGCGGCATCCGGCGATCCGGTGGCGGTAGATATCCTGCGCTGGGCGGGCCGTGAGCTTGGTGAGCTGGCCGGCTGCGTGATCCGCCAGCTTGAATTTGAAAGGATGGATTTCGACGTGGTGATGATTGGGAGTATGTTCGAGGGCGGAGCGCTGCTGATCGAACCGCTGCGAGAAGCGATCGCGGGTTATGCTCCGGGTGCACACCTGGTGCGGATGGTCGCGCCGCCGGTGATCGGGGCAGTCCTGCTCGGGATGGAGGCAGGTGGGATTAAGCCGGCTCCTCAAGTGCGCGAGGCGCTGCTGCGTAGTGGCGACCTAAGTTGCTCTGATAACGACTGATTTCGTTATTACAAAGATAACGACTGACTTCGTTACTACGGAGAGATCCTATTACGCTGCAGGTTGAAGGTAAATTGAGCGAGAGGCGATGAGGATTCCGAGCAGAATAGCATCGATCACCAGGGTCGCCAGATCCAGCGCGCCAAATTGATCGGTAAGGGTCAGGATGATATTGACCAGCAGGATGAAAATTGCGAAGTAAAAGGCCAGCCGCCGCCGGGTTCCCAGGCCCAGCCCGGCAAGCAGCATCGCAGCCGCATTACCGAACATCAGGACGCCAATCACCAGGGAGGGTACAAGGTTTTCCATCAGCGGGCGCATCCGGTTCAGACTGGCGATCCCGAAAGCAATCCAAATTAACGTATTTAGGATAAACAAGGCTTGAGCCATACGTACAAATCTGAACGCCGCAGTTTGTTTCAACAGGTTCTCCGTGATATCGAGTATTTTGGATATTATAGCCCGATAGGTGGCGACGTGGCTGCTGCAAACCGGTTTCGAAAGATATTCCTGGCAGGCGGGTATAATTAGCCGGTGCTGAACGATTTCTTTCGATAGCGGGTTACGTGGTTAAACGACAACAATATCTTCCCTATTTTGCCCTCGGTTTTGGAATATTGGTATTAGGATTCTCGGCGATTTTTGTGCGCTGGGCGAACGCGCCGGGGCCGGTGATGGCGCTTTACAGGCTGGGGATCGCCATGCTGATCCTGACCCCATTTTTTATTTACAATTGGAAACGGAATAAGCATGTGCCGCTGACTTGGGGGATTTTGATCTTTCCGATCGTCGGGGGGATTATGACCGCCATGGATCATACCATCTGGAGCAGCGCGATGACGTACACCAGCGCGGCGAATGCGACGGTGCTCAATTACGCAGCACCGGTTTGGGTGGCTTTATTTGCCTGGCTTGTCTTCAAGGAGCGCTTGCCGGGTTTGTTTTGGCTCGGGCTGGTGTTCACCTTAGCCGGGGTTGCAATCGTTTTCGGCAGCGATTTTCTGCGCCATCCAGCGGTGGGGAAGGGCGATATGTTGGCGTTGATATCCAGTTTCTTCTACGCGGGTTATTTTCTGGCTACGCAGAGTGGGCGCAAGCATCTCGATACGCTCTCGTATATTTGGATGGTTGGGGTTGCCAGTACCATCACCCTGGTCACGGTGAATTTAATCTTGAAGACCCCGCTCACCGGCTACCCTGCCCAGACATACATGGCGTTCTTAGGCGCAGCGCTGTTCTCGCAGATCGGCGGCTACCTGGCGATCGGTTATGCATTGGGTCACCTGCCGGCTTCGGTGGTCTCCCCGACGATGATCGGCCAGCCGCTGCTCACGGGCGTGCTGGCGGTAGTGCTGCTCGGTGAAAGCCTGTCTACGCTTCAGGTGGTGGGTGGAGCGATTGTGCTGGCTGGGATCTATTGGGTGCACCGGAGTCGAGGCAACCTGGCTGAGTGATGACCATTCGTGGGACCCAAAGTGCATCCTTAATGATGTAAGATCTGGCTTAAGAATTTCTTGGTCCGCTCCTCTTCTGGATGATCAAAGAAAACCTGGGGCGATTTCTCTTCAACAATGACGCCTTCATCAAAGAATATGACCCGATTGGCGACTCTGCGCGCAAACCCCATTTCATGGGTAACAGCCACAATCGTCATCCCTTGTTCGGCAAGATCCTGCATCACATCCAATACCTCTTTGATCATTTCGGGATCAAGAGCGGAGGTTGGCTCGTCAAACAGCATAATCTTGGGCTGCATTGCCAGAGAACGGGCGATGGCAACGCGCTGCTGCTGCCCACCGGAAAGCTGGCCGGGGTATTTCTGCGCTTGTTCTGGAATTTTTACTTTCTTCAACTGCTGCATCGCAATTTCTTCAGCCTTCTGGCGAGGCCATTTTCGGACGCGGATTGGCGCCAGGGTGATGTTTTCCAGGACGGTCAAATGTGGAAAAAGATTGAACTGTTGAAAAACCATCCCTACTTCGCGGCGGATGTCCTTAATGTTTTTCATGTTGTTATTCAGCTCAATCCCGTCGACAATGATCTGGCCTTTTTGGTGCTCTTCGAGCCGGTTCAAGGTGCGGATCCAGGTTGACTTTCCAGAGCCGGACGGGCCAATCACCACGACTACTTCCCGCTCTCGCACGGTGGTTGTGATTCCTTTGAGAACATGAAAGTCTCCGTACCATTTATGCACGTCTTTGCAAATGATCAGTTCATTACCCAGTTCGGTGCTCATAGATCACATCCTCTTGGCTGCCGGTTCCGATCGAGTGACCGAAACCGGCAGCCTTAGCATAAGGAGCGGAAATTAGAAATTCGGGAAATCAGGTAGCGGCTGGCCAAACCACTTCATGGATAGGTTGTCCAGGTCTCGGTTAAGGGTATGGGAATAAAGGGCGGCATTGACCCAGTTTAATAGGGCCTCATCGCCACGGCGGACGCCAATGTGGCAGGGCGATTGCTGCAAGATGAACTTGGATTCTACATTCATCTCCGGGTGATCTTTCATAATTTGGGTGGCGATGGCATTGCTGGTCACGATCAGGTCAACCTGTCCTGTCAAGAAGGCCTGCACGGTGGTGGCCTGGTCATCGAAACGGATGATATTCGCATCTGGACCGGCTGCATCGCTGAATGCAATTTCTTCCAATGTCCCCAGGGTGGCGCCAACTTTGAACTGCTTGGCCTCTTCTACATTCGCTGCCTGCTTATCAGCGGGACCGTAAACCCCCCAGAAGAATGGAGCGTAAGCATTCGAGAAGTTGATCACCAGCGCGCGCTCTGGCTTGATCCCCATATTGGAAATGATGAGGTCCACTTTATTGGAGGTCAGGTAAGGAATACGGTTCTGGCTGGAAACGGGGACCAATTCCACCTTGACACCTAAATCCTTGGCGAGCATATTGGCAACATCGATGTCGTAGCCTTCGTAGTTGCCGTCGGCTCCCATTGTCCCAAAAAACGGAGTGTCCTCGGGAACGGCGATCTTAATGGTTCCAGACGAAACAATTTTGTCCAAAATATTGGTAGCCGCGCCCGTTTGTGCTTCTGATCCTGCTGCGGGAGTTGTCCCGGCAGCAGGTTGTGCGCCGCCAGAACACGCAGCCAGGGCAGCTACGATGAGCAGTCCCAGTAAAACTTGTAAAACTTTTACGAACTTGGTATTCATGTCTTTTCTCCTTCGAAATTTAGTTTTTGAAAACGAGTTGCCGACGATTTTCAATCAAGGCTCAGCATGAGCTGGAAAGCCTTGTAGTGAACCTTTTATTCCTCAGCGAGAGGCGAGAGTCAATTTGGTCTCCAGGCGTTTGCTGTATAAAGAGAGTGGATAACAGATTACAAAATAAATCACACCTACCATTGCAAAAATGATGAAGGGCTTAAAAAGGACGTTGTTCAAAATCTGGCCCTGCCGGGTTAATTCCACGTAGCCGATAATCGAGGTCAGTGAGGTGTTCTTGATCACCTGGACGGCAAAGCCAATGGTGGGTGGGATGGATACCTTGACTGCCTGGGGTAAGATGACATAACGAAACTGCTGCAGCCAGCTCAATCCTAAAGCTGTGCCGGCTTCCCATTGCGCCTTGGGGATTGACTCGACGCTTCCCCGCCAAATATCAGCCAGGTAAGCTGCCGAATACAGAATGAGGGCGATCGAGGCAGACAGAAATGCAGGGACATCAAACCCAAGCAGGATTGGAATACCGAAAAAGATAATAAACAACTGCATTAACAATGGCGTGCCTTGAATAAAGGCGATAAAAAACTTGCTCACCGTTCGAAGAATTCGATTCTTGGAAATGCGCAACATCGTGACCAGCAAACCAAGAATGCCGCCGCCAACCAAGGCGACGATCGATAAAACAATTGTCCAAACGGATGCCAGTAGTAAGATTTTCAGAACGTCGAAGAAGATGAATTCTCTCATGGTTAATTTATCCGTGCTTTCCCAAAAGCAACCTTACCGATCAAGCCAAAGGCAAAGCGGAACCCGTAAGCCATGATCAGGTAAAGGAGGGTCACAAAGAAATAGATCTCGAAATTTCGAAATGTTCTCGACTGCAGATACTTGGCTTGATAAGACAATTCCTGGACTGAGATGATTGAAATCACAGCAGTGTTTAACATAATCAGAATAAACTGGCTGGTAAGGGCAGGGTAAACGGTCATCAGTGCCGGTTTGAGGATGATGTATAAAAAGATCTGAACACCTGATAGACCCAATGACCGTCCCGCCTCGATCTGGCCTTTAGAAATCGATTCGATCCCAGCCCTGACGATTTCGGTTGCATAGGCGCCAATATTAATGGTCAGGGCAATTAAGGCTGCTTGATATGCCTCCAACCTAATCCCCAGGGTTGGCAGACCAAAATAAACAAAAAAGAGCTGGACTAGAAATGGCGTGTTGCGAATGATTTCAATGTACATCTGGATGATATTGTTGATAACCCGGTTCTTCATTAGCTGTAACCCGGACATTATCGTACCAATGATCAGTCCAAACACAGTCGCAACTGCAGTGATTTGGATCGTGAGAATTATTCCCTGCACTAATAATTGCCAGTTTTGCCAAATTACGTTCCACTGAAATTGATAGCCCATCGGTATAATCCTTGGAAATCTGCTAGCAATGCTTGCCTGAGAATGCAATTGGAGTATAGCGAAAAATCCCCTCGAATACATCAGGCGCCAGGGGGATTTTCTACAGACCTACAGGATGAAAGGTTTATCGGTCAGATGGGGGATAAATGCATCGGTCAGGTGGTTAAATGATACTGGATCGCCAGTTTTACCACCTCGACACGGCTTTCTACGCCAAGTTTTTCCAGAATGTGGCTGACGTGCGTTTTAACAGTAGAGCGGCTCACGTTCAATCGTTCAGCAATTTCGGGATTGCTGAGCCCATCCACCAACAAGGTCAAAATCTCGCGCTCTCGAAGGGTCAAATCCTGCCCGGGGGTCGAGGGTTGTATCGTTTTTTGGATCAAGAATTTTGTGGCTTCGGGAGCAAGCGTTGGTCGCCCCGCATTTGCGGCGCGTATGGCTGCCGCCAGTTCTTCCACAGATACGTTCTTATACAAGTAACCAATCGCGCCTGCCTGTAAAGAAGTCTCAACCAATTTCTCCTCGCTAAAGCTGGTTAGGGCGATTACCTGAGTGTGCGGATAGCGTTCACGAATCAAGCGAATGGCTGTAACACCGTCCATGACCGGCATCATCAGGTCCATTAAGACAACATCGGGGCGTAATTCAGCGCATTTTTCAAGCGCTTCAGCGCCATTGGTGGCTTCTCCTACCAATAAAAGATCATCGTTGGTGAGTAAAAAAACGGCGATCCCGCGCCGCACCATTTCGTGATCATCCACCAATAGGATTCGAATAGGCATTTGTGCATTCATCCGAGCGCTCCAATCCGATTTATGCGGATTTCATTACCCGACCCGATCCTGGCTTTCACTTCCAGCGCCAGGCCAGGCGACGCTAACTTTCGTACCCTGTCCAGGTTTGCTAGCAATGGTTAGGTCGGCGCCAATACTTTCCGCCCGTTCAACCATGATCTGCAAACCTAGATGACCACCTTCCACTTGCTCTTTTTCAAAGCTCTGACCATCATCGCAAATGGATAATGTGATCCGCTGCTCATTTTGATCGAGAACGAGCTCAGCATGTTGGGCTCGGGCATGTTTCACCACATTATTCATAGCTTCTTGGGCAATACGGAACAGATTCTCTTTTACCTGTGTGGGAAATTTTCCCTGACCAATAATTTTTAATGAAACCTTCAATTGCGAGCGACCCTGGATACCATCCATCAATTGCTGCAACAATTCCTCTAATACAGCATTTTCCATTGACTTCGGACGAAGTTCTAGCAACAACATGCGCATCTCGGCCAGGGCTCCCCGAATCAGACGGTGAAGATCGCCCAGGTACTGCTGGGCGATCACAGGATCACGCTCCCATAAGCGAGGGATGGTTTCAGCAATGACACTTGCTGAAAACAGGTTCTGGCTAACGGCATCATGCAATTCACGGGCCAGACGCTGACGATCTTCCTGGACAGCGGTTTGCTCTGCCTGCTGGCGCAAGCGGACGTTCTCCACCGCCAGGCCGATATGATCTGCGATGGAAGAGAGCAGGGTGATTTCTTCGACGGTCAGTTGGTCGTCGGTCTCGCTAAAAATGTTCAATACTCCAGACAAGTCTCCGCGTGTATCCTGGATTGGCACCCCAATAAAGGTACGCCACCCACTTTCGCGGACAACCTGCGGTACACGCGCGTCGCTCTCCAGGTGAGGAATAATAAAGGCAGCATGTTTTTCAAGCAGGACTCTTGCCTCCCCTTGCTTGGCGAACAATGTGACTATTCCATCCGAAATTTCATGGGGCACACCTTTTTCAGTAGACAACTGGAGCATGGAGCTTGACTCGTTTACCAAATAAATCATGCCGGCGCTGCGCCGAATAGCCAACAGCGATTGTCCGAGCAAGCGGGATAATAGTTCATCCAGGTCCAAGACATTGCTGGCAACGGAGGTCACATCGTAGAGCACAGAAAGCTCCCGGGTACGGTCAGCGACGCGCTGCTCCAACTCTTCCGTATAGCGATGCACTTCATCCTGCAGCCGCTCGCGCTCGATTATTTCCGCGCTCAATCCAAGGTTAAGGAGTGCCAGTTCTTTCGTTCGGTCGGCCACCCTCTGTTCCAATTCATGCTGAAGCTCAATTAATTCAGTAGTACGCGCCGTGACCAGTTCCTCCAGGTGTCCTTGATAATTCGCAAGTTCCGCCTCTGCTTCTTTCCGGTGTGTAATGTCAACAATCGATACAAAAACTTTCGCCCAGGACTGCTCATACCCCGGCGCAATGGAGACGCGTGTGCCTGCCCAAAATTTTTCTCCACGCACCGTTTGTTGGATTGTTTCACAATCAAAATGGGTTTCGCCGTTCGTAAATGCCGCTAATTGTTGTCCGAAACTGGCTAGCGATTCTTCTGTGAATGTGTTGGCCAAACCTTCGTACAGCCGCTCTTTGTTATCGGTTTTAAAAAGCTCAAGTGTTATTTGATTGACATTGAGCACTTTTACAGCGTGTACACATTCAGCGACGAACTCAGGATGTTGATCAAAATAAACCTGAAAATTGATCACCCCATCCTGACGAAGTTGGTCGATCATTTTCTTGACTTCCGAAAAATCCTCTTCACGCAGTGAAATTGGCGATTCCTCAAAAATGCTCCGATAACGCGCCTCGCTCTCGCCTAAATCAATGTTTGCGGTATGAAGTTCAGTTGTGCGTTCTCGAACTCTGTTTTCAAGCTCACGGTTAGATCGTAAAATCCGCAAATACAAACCAATGACACCACCCAGCAAAATAAAAACGATTAGGGCATAAAAATAAGTATAGATATTTTTATTCAACCAGATGGCATAAATATTGCCAATGATTTTTCCGTTATATTGTATGGGCGCGGAAATTTCTACCCGATTGATCAGTTTTAAGGTGATCAGTACGTTTGTGAGGCTAGACTTTTGATCGTTAAGTACATCTACAAAAGTAGAACCATCATCCATCAATATCCGCAGGTTCTCATAATCTTGCTGGGCGACAATCAGCGTTAAATAATCGGTTGGCGCTTGTGGCTCGAAATGCCAGAGCGAATTCGATATGACTCCCGCATAGGCTTCAACAGCATTCTGCCGTTTGCTGCCCGTATAATCCTCAAAGCCGATGATAAATAGCACGAACAGGATGCTCAACCCGGCAATCAGGGCAATCGTGAATCTCTTAGAATTCGTAGAACAACTCCTTTCCCAGCGCTTGGAAGACGAGCATGAAGTTTGTGTGTACTACAGGCCGGCAAGACCCGGCTGGGATTTACTGGGATGGAAGCACAACCGATTTTCGAATAACTGCGTTCAGCTTTTCGATAATCGAATCTTCCACTTGCATGCTGCACAGGATATAGCGTTTCTCGCCATACGGAATATCGCTAAAGTGGACAAACTTAAAATTATGGGAATCAAATGCAGACGAAGCGATCAACCCTTCGGCTTCCTCCGGTGCAATAAAGAAATAATCGGCATGACCCGCATACACCATTTTGAGCATTTCGCTATTCTCATCTGTGGTTATCGTCCTTACCGGGTTAAGTTCCTTGATTTTTTTGTCAAGAAAATCTCCATAGGAATAGCCATCCTTAACCAGCAGATTTATTTTTGGATTGGAAAAAACCTCTTCAACTGTAGAATTAAAGGGTATATTATTGTTTTCTGCCCGAGTGAGGGCTATCTGGGGCTGATCCCAATAAATGGGCAGCGTATACCTGGCATATTTCTCCCGCTCAACATTTCTAAACCACCCGACCAGGCAGTCCTGACCGCTGTTTTGCTGTAGGAGATAAATCTGCCGTTTGGAAGGTGTTTGTTCCCAGCGAAAAGGTATGCCGCTCTTTTCAAAGGCAATCGTGGCTGGATCCCCGGTCAACCCTGCTACGCCAGTGTCAATGGTAACCAGATAGGGCGGCCGCTCGTTGTAATGAAGGGTGATGAAGGTACCGGTATCAGGGGTTACTGGAACAGCACCCTGCGACCCGGGTTCCTCCATATTTAGGGAACATGAAACGAATGCTAGCAGAGCAATGCTGGCTGGTAAAGCACGCTTGAACCAATTCTTTAACCTACCCCTATTGCGATATAAAAAGTTCAAACGTTGTCCGATCTCAGGTCTCATGTCAATAGGGATGCTGAAGTCTCCTGGGTTTGTAAAAATATCCTGGGGTTATGTGAACTTCCAAAAATATTATAATCCAACAGATTAGGATTACAGCGCCGGGTTATCCATCAGAACTGAACGCTAATCCACTCCCCGCATGCGTGCACAAATGCGGGGAGTGGGAATAAAGACCCTCAGCCAACCTCTCCCAGAGGGAGAAGGGGAATTCGGGAGTGGAAGTTAAACGTTGAAACCCGGGTGGGTGTTGAAATTGTTGTTGATAATGTTGTTGGCGCGCGTCGGCGAGCCTGGGTCTTCATGGCGAGGGAGGTTCCTGGCCGTCGACGGCGAACCAGGCTAACCAGCATACCTGCCAGCGCCAGGCGCCGTTGTAACCCCAACTCGAATCGTTGTTGCCGCTGTCATGGCCGCGGCCATCGGCGTGGCGGGCTTCGTGTACCAGGGTGCCGGCGCGTAGGCTGACGCCCTGGCCGTAGAAATAGAGCAGGTAAAGCTGCGTATAGTTATCAATTATTGGACCCCACACCGAATAGGCGATGGCGGTGCCATCGCCACAACGAGCATCGAGCTCGTCGATGGCGTTGCGGGCAAAGCGACAGCCCCATTCCAGGATGTTAGAGTCGTAGGACTTCACGCGGGAAATTGGGGGAGGAGTAGGTCAGGCAGTAGATCCCTGAGAGGGTGCGGCATAACGGGCGGGTGTTGTCGCAGACTTGATCGTAACCGAAGCCGTCGTCCCAATCGCCTTTATCGAAATCGAAGGCATCCCAGGCCCAGTCGACAAAGGCCTGCCAACAGATGCGCGGGCCGTATAAATTATCGCCAGAAGCGTTCAGGTCTGGCACGGATGCAGTACATGTGGCCATCTTGAATTCTCCTTTTACACTAGCAACAGGGGGTATGCGGCTTGGCGGCGCCAGCAGCCCGGTTTGGAGGGGTAAAGCTCCGCTCGTGGGTATCGGCGCGCTCGGGTTCGGCATGCAGCTCTTCGATCCTGGCTTTGCGAATGTCCAGGATCCAGCGTTCGTCTTCGGGCAGCATTTCGGCTACCTTTTCAGCATACCCTTGCTGGGCGGCGGCTTTCACAGCCTCGATTAATATCGGGCGCGTCGGATGGCTGGCAACGACTTTGAGCAGATAGTCAACCGTTTCTGGGTGGCGAGCGGTGACCTGAGCCAGGGCTTCGACGGCCATGGTGCGGATCAACAGCTCCATGTCTTGCGGACCCTCGCAGCCGCGATGTTTGTCGTGGACGGGCAGCGGCTCCATCGCCAGCTCAGCCAGGTAGCCTGCTGCGTCGGAACCGGCAGTATCGCCCAGGACATACAACAAGCTCCAGCGCAGCGAGTAATCCTCGCCTGGCGCCTGTTTGTAGATCTGTTGGATGGTATCCAAGGTATCCTGGCGGGAGCGGAGCACCTCGCTCACCCGGGTCAGGCTAAGTAATCCTTCTTCATCCGAGGCATTTCAAATACTGGACGGCCTGGCCAGCCAGCCAGGAAGTGGCTGACCGGTCGAAATGGCGCTCGGCCGGGCCGATCTCGAACAGATCTCCCGGGCCTCGCTTAGACGGTTCATCACATGGCATCATCTGAAACCTCCATATTCACTTTTAACCGGTTGCGGCGAAATCGAAACAGCAGTGCGAAATCCCCTGGTAATGTCAGCTTGGATGGTTCAGGGACATTAAAGATATCGTATACCGAAATAGTAGGAAAGTCAATAACCAGTCAGCGAAAATCGGCTTGCTATCCGGTTTTCTCGCTGGGCAGAAAGCGGGTCACCTTGGTGCCGCAAACTGGACAGGCGCCCTGAACCATCCGGCGACCGCTGGTGGATACGCTGATGGTCCCGTTCTTAATCTCACGTTTCTTCCGACACTTGACACAGTAACCTTCGAAGTCCATGATTATCCTCCTGATGTGGTTTTGGTAGTCTGTTGAATGGGTGGACAATATTGATATTACAGATAAATTATATCTTAATATACTGTGGGATGGGAGGGTTTTTTATAACCTGGCGCTATTGACGCAGTCCCTGTAATGATGTATATTAGGATAGTAATTATCATAATTACTATCTGCTTTATTCCACTACACTGCTGCTAACAACCCAATTCTTTGCGCGAGCATAACGAATATTGTTTTTTCGTTCTGCAAAAGGAGCATGGCGATGCAAGGATTTCAAGTCAGCCTGTTGGGAAAATTTTGTCTGAAGCGGGGTGAAGCGGAGGTCCATAGGCTTGAGTCACGCAAGGCCGAGGAGCTGCTTTGTTATTTGCTGGTGAATCGCGAGCGAGCCCATACGCGTGAAGCGCTGGCCGAGCTGCTATGGGGTAATGACTTCAGCCAGCAATCCAAAAATTACTTTCGCAAAGCACTGTGGGTGCTGCAGGCCGCGCTGGATCCCCTGGTAGATGGCGCGGATCAGCGCCTGCTGCTTGTGGAGCCAGAATGGATCCAGTTCAATCCTGCTTGCGAACTTTGGCTCGATATCGCCGTGATCGAGGCGGCGTTCACCGAGGTGAAGGGCATCGCCGGTCGCGATTTGAGCCAGGAACAAGCGGAGCTGCTCGAAGCCGCTGCAGCGCTTCATAAGGGGGATTTGCTGGAAGATTGCTACCAGGACTGGTGCCTGTTTGAACGCGAACGCCTGCATTACAAGTTTTTGATCCTGGTTGATAAGCTGATGGGCTTCTGTGAGCGCCATCGAGAATTCGAGCGGGGTTTGGTTTATGGTGAACAAATCTTACGCTACGATCGCGCCCATGAGCGGACCCACATTCGCATGATGCGCCTGCACCACCTGGCAGGCGACCGCAGCGCAGCCCTGCGCCAATACGATAAGTGTCGAGCCGCCCTCCACGAAGAGCTGGATGTCGAGCCAGGCGAACCTATCCGCAAGCTTTATGATCAGATCCGCCAGGATACGCTGGAGGCAAGGTACACCACGGATGAGATCACAGCGGCGGCGGAGCGCGCTGCGCTGCAAACGATCCAAGCACGCCTGGGGGCCTTTAACCATTCGCTCAGCCAACTACAAACTCAACTACAAAAGGATCTCCAGGCGATCGAGCGGGTGATGCGCAGATCGTGATGAATAAAACCCTGGGAAACGCAGACCGGATGGCTTAGCCGTCCGATCTTTTTTTAATCAAAAAGAACACACCAAGAGATGGGCGCGGAATGGGTGTGGATACAGCTTAACCGTATAATTTGGATAATATTTAGCCGAAATAGCGACAATCGATTCTGGGCTGGATTGTGAGGCCTATGGACAACCCTGATCTTTATGAAATCAAAACGCAGGCTTTCGTGATCAGAATCTGGCTGGAAGATAGTCTCCGTTGGCGTGGGCATATCACGCACGTCCCCAGCGGCGAACGGCGCTACATCGAGGATTTGAGTGAGATTGATGATTTTATCTGGCCTTATCTGGAGAAAATGGGTGTGCAGCACAAGACTTTAGAGCAGCTTTTCAGCCTGTTGAGGCGCAAATTCTCTCGCCGGTCGATGAAGGGGAGATCGACCCCATGGGAGCGAGAAGACCGGTGGAGCCGGGAAATGAAATCGTCCTCCACGGCGATATCTGCCGGCGCCGCTCAGCCAGGCCAGGATCGATCTGCGCGGTATTCCCAGAGGCTACCCCGGTACGCTCAAGACCTTGGATCACATCCAGGCATTGGTACGCCAGGGCGCCAAGGATTTTTATGTGCGTCAAAAGGCGATCGACATCCTGCTCCAGAGTGGTGTGCAACCCAAGGATTACCTGGGCGAGATCAAGGCGCTGTTCAGGTGGGTGCAGCAGAATATCCGCTACACCAGGGACCCGTATCGAGTGGAAGTGCTGCACTCAGCCCGGCGGATGTTAGCTCTGCGCGCCGGCGACTGCGATGATATGACCATCCTGCTGGCGGCGATGCTCGAGTTGATTGGACACCCTACCCGGCTGATCATTATTGGCCCAACGCCCTTCCAGCCGAACCTGTTCAGCCATATCTATTTGGAGGCAAATCTCAGAGGCAGGTGGATATCGCTCGATGCGACCATGCCCTTCCCAGTGGGCTGGGCGCCAAGAGCAGGCGTCAAGCAGGTAATTTCGATTGACAGGAGGAACTCTAAGATGTTTGGTGACAGCGAAATGCACGGAACTCAAAATGGACTTGGAGCAGCCAGTTGGCTGCAAAACCTGGCGGGAGCGATTGCCGGCGGCGCCATGCCGCCGCGCGACCCACGGATCAAACGGCTGTACGACCTGCTGGTCCAGCGCCAATTGTGGGGCCGCAGTCCGCGGATGCAGCGGGTACTGCGTTTTGCCTGGAAGAACGGCCTGGCCAACCGCCAGCGGCCGCGCACGGGCGGCTGGTTTAACCGTAAGCTGGCGCAGTGGGGTCTGCTGCCGGGCGGAGCAGTCACCGGTCCAGGCCAGGCGGCGCCCGCGTGGGCAGGCCGCCCCCCTTTCCAGCGGGTCGGTCTGCGAAGAGTAGGTCTGAGACCGGTGGGTCTGAGACCCGTGGGTTATCGACCGGTGGGTTATCGACCGGCAGGTCAGCGACCAGGTTGGTCGGCCACCAGTGGGGCTGCGGAGAATCCGGCCGGTCCAGGTGGCTGGCGGACCGCGCCGCTTTCAACGGATGCGGCGGTGATGAATACATCTCGCCAGCGCCGCTCATCCGAGGATATCCGCGAGGCGCTGGATTCGGGTGCAGCGCTGTACCAGCAGTTCAATCGTTTTCCGCCAAGAAAAACCGAACGGGTTGAGCATCCCCGCTTGATGCCGCCGGTGGCGGTCGATCTGGGCGAGCTGGTCGGGATCATCTATCGTGCAGACAAGTGGCAGCCCGGCAAGCCGCGGACTTACGTTCACTTCATGGAGAACAGGCCGCGCCTGGTGTGCAATGTGGACGGAAACCGACTGTATATCGTGGGCGGCAGCTACCAGGTGACCGAACGTGGAATTGAGGGATGAGCGATGAAAAACCAGAATTCACTGGGTCTCGATGAATTGATGATCATCAATCCAACATCTCCGGAGGCGGCCCTCCCAGGCAGTACAGGGTTGTTCCTTGGCGAAGATGGGACAGTTTATCAGGTCCAAGGGTATGGGAGCGAGGCAGCCCTGGGCGAGACCGGACTGGGCGAGGCTCGCCTGGGTGAGTTCTTCCTGGGAGATGACGGCAATTTATACCAACTGCAAGGTCTGCAAGCGCTGATGACCGCTGAGCAGGGCGAAGCCGGATTGGCAGGCGCTCCCCGGCTGCCACGCTGCTTCCTGGGCGAGGATGGAACCCTCTATGAAATTAGAAATGGCTGACACGGCGGGTAAGAAGTTCTAAGGTTGTTGAGATCGATTGGCAAGACGATCTTTATCATGAAAAATGGTTTATTTCGCAAGGATTTGAGAATGACAGGAGGTAACAACCATGGCTAGAGTATCTGGATTGAAAGAAAAGCTGCATATGCCCCTTTACGATGCGGTCTTTGTACCTGGGGCAAGGAATGGAACGCCGGCAAGAACGCTCCCGGAAGTTATGACGGATCCACGGGTGCTGAGATTTTTTGTGGATGTGCAGAATAAGACCCGCCTGGAGACCAATATGCAATCTTCGGGTGTGCTGCCGAGCCTGAACACTTTTGAGGCGCGGGCGATGCGGGTGGTTCTGTCCAGCTTGTTTGAGGTCGCTGAGGATAATGTAACCGAGATTAACCGCCAAGGAGTGGAATCCCGGTTCCTATCTGAATTGATTTATACCTCCGTGACCAGCCTGGTGGTGGGTGAAAAGACGATGATCGAAATGCCCACGTATTGGTTCCCGGCCGGCGCCGGTGTCAGCCCAGGCGTCTCCACCGGCGGCCAATCCATCCAAAACCACGGCGAGCCGAACCACTTGAACAGCTTTCGCTTCGCCGAGGCGGTGGAAATTGGTTCGCAGCAGAACATTCAGGTGAATATCACCTTTCCCCAAGATATTCCACCCAGGGTGAGATCTGCAGTCGGTCCGTACCGGATTTGGGTTGTACTGGACGGTTATCTGACCCGCGATGTGCAGTAGGGCGCCGTTCACAAGAATTAGAAACTTGGAGGTTAACAATGTACGGTTTCGGAGCAGATGACTTAACCCAGGTGATGGGGGTCGGTTTCCTTGGTGAAGTACGCCAGGGGCCGGATGGCAACCTTTACGAATGGGTGCAGGGTATCGACGGATTTGGCAATCCGCTGGGAGCGCGGGGCGGTTGGCGCCGGTTCATCCGGCGCCGGGTGCAGCCTTTTATGCGCCGGGCGCTGCCTTGGGCTCAGCGGATTGCGACGATGATCCCGGTTTACGGCCCGGCCATCGCGGCAGGAATCAGAACCGCCACGCCCATCCTGCGCCAGGCAGGCGTGGCCGGTTACACAGGCGTGGCCGGCTACGCAGGCGGCGCTGGCTACGCAGGCATGGCTGGTTACCCCGGCCTGGGTGCGCTGTACCAGGCGCCGGACGGCAGCCTGTACCAGATGGCCGGTTATGGAGCGGATGAGGGACTGGACGGCCTGGAAGCAGACGACGAGCTGGGTTATTTTAGCCAGGCGGACGAGCTGAACGGTTTCTATGGCGACAGCTTGCAGGGTATGAACGGCCTGGGCGCGCTCTACCAGGCCCTGGACGGCACCCTATACCAGCTGACCGGTTATGAAGGGTTCGCGGCAGACGAGGGGATCGATGGCCTGGAAGCGGATGATGAGCTTGGGGCGTTTTATGATGCGGATGAGCTGAGCGGTTATGGCAGCGATGCGAATTTAGAAGGGCTGCAGGCCGAGGATGAGCTGGGCGACTTCAGCGAAGATGAGTCAGGCAGCCTGAGCGATTCTGAACTTCTCGGCGGTTTTTCGGCGGATGACGAGCTAAGTGGTTATGGCGCCATGGATGACGAGGAAATGGCAGGCTATGGTGAAGGCGACGAGCTGGGAGATATGGAAGGCTACATAACCGATCCACGCCTGAGTGGGCTGGATGCTTATGTGCCTGCCCAACCCGAAAGCACACCTCCATTCACCGGGCAAACCCCCGAAACTTGGAGAGCGATCTGGTGATCCCGAGACCTGGCCGGTCGGTGGGAGCTTCGGTTCGTCGCTGACAGGCCAGATCTCTGAAAAATAGGAGGTAGATGATGATGAATAATGGGCAAATCCCCGGCGGTAACAACGGCAGCCAGGGCTATCCGACTACTGCCAGCCAGGCCGCACCCAGCCAGACAGTACCCAGCCCCACCAACAAAGAAATCCCTTACGACTACGTGGCGGTGTTTAAACTGCAGGGAGTTCCGGGTAATCGGGTGGAAGACGTAATCAACATCAGCGTGGACGGCGCTTTTATCGCCACTGCGGTGGGCTACAGCTTCATCCCGGCGCGCTTTCCCCGCCAGCCAATCCCAACCCAACCGGCGATCGGAGGAGCCATCCCGGCGCCGGCGCCTCCGATCCCAAACAAGCTGGTGGATTGGATCTTTACCAATGCCATCAACCCTCAGGGGTTGGATCCACGCCAGTTTATCAGCGACCTGGCGAGCTGTCTGCTGCGCAGCCAGTGTGCGATCGACTTCCGCTACAGCATCATCGACAGCGGAACCGGGCGCGAACTGCAGAACCGGCCGATCCATAATATCTCCGGTTTGGGAGAGCCCTCCGGCGAACGGCCGTTCCGGCCCTTTGCCCGGCCGGTGCTTTTCCAACCTCGTTCGACAATCCGCATTGTCGTCGAAGAAATTTCGGACGGGGTGCTGTTTGGTTACCCTGACCCGGGCACCCACCAGCGGGTGACTTCAGAACTGAATATCGTCCTGCATGGGTATAAGCTGCTTGGATATGGGACGGGCATGCCATGAACATGGGCATGGGCGATGCAGTCGCAGCAAAGCTGTGCCCAACCTGCGGCATTCCGTGGGATGCCGGGTACTTCGATGAATCGCGCGTCTTGGACCTGGCTGTCCAGCCGTTAAATCGAGGCGATGAGTTGGTATTGGCCCGCTACCAGCTTCATCGCAATTACTGCGGGATCTTGATGAGCTTTGCGCAATTCACTGATGCCTACGGCAGGGATAACTCACAGGCGCTGACGCCCGGCTATCAATGGCAGGTGCGAGTTAACGATCTGCCCCGAGATCCTTACGTGAACCTGGATCACATCCTCAACCCTTGGGGGACGACGGCGATGCCGGTGCACCTGCGCCTGGAGGAGAGCAGCGTCGTCGAGCTGACGATTCGCAATGTCGGTGTGCCCACCGGTGTCCAGGACCCGCGCGAGCTGCGGATCATCGGCGGGCGCATCACCGGGCGTTTCTGGTACAACCTCGATTTCGGGGGCAGACCCAACCGGCTGTGATATCGATTGAATGAAAGGAGAACCTGCGATGGCATATTTAAAGGCACACACATTGGGTGAGTTCGGCGTGGATGAAATTTCCATGAATCTCCAAGAGGAGCTCGGTGGTTATTTTGGCGATCTCGCCGCTCTCGGACAACCGGCTCAACCCGTCTTCCGGTTTCAATGTCCTGCCGGCTGTCCGCCGCTGGCTGCAAACCAGTGCCAGGGTGTGCTGCGCCAGGCGATCCGTTCGGCAATCTTTATCGCGAACAACGCGGCGAGCAAGCTTGAAACGGCGTCCAAGGTCGCTACAAGAACGGCGGGTCAAGATGATGAGACGATCCGGCTGTACCGCTTTTTCTTCGGTCACGATCCATCGCGCCCGGTTCCCTGGGCTGGCAATAAGGAGTCGGGCCTGGTTGTCGCGCACCGCTACCGCAAGGCGGCAGAAGCGCTGCTCAGCCGGAATACGCTTTACCGCTGCGGCTGTCCGGGAGCCCGCCCGACTGTCAATGCACAAACCAACGCCGCGGCGGAGGCCAATGTGATCGAGCTGTGCCCGAATTTTTGGAACCCGCCTGCCGGCATGCGCCTTTCCAATCGCGCCTTCCGGGCCGGGGTCATCATGCACGAAATGCTGCACCTGCTCTATCATGAGTTCTTCCATCACCCAGGGCACCCCAGCGGCGACCCGGTGCGGCGAAGGGATGAACCGCACTGCTATGAGGCCTTTGCATTGAGGATTGCTGGTCATGCTGCGGATCCATCGGATGTTCAGGCGTGCAGAGATCGATCCGCATAGTGAGGATTGCCATGTATGTGCGCACGAATACGGGAATTGGTCAATTCGGCCAGGGCATCCAGGTCAACTGCAAATCCGGTAAGGATTACCGGCCGCCATTCAGCTCCGCCCAGCGGCACATCACCGAAGGCGATGCTGTCCGGATCTTCACTATCCTGTGCGGACCTTCCCCCTGGCAAAATTTCTTACGCCCAAACCTGGCCGCTCATTTAAAGGATCTTCCCAGGGACCGGCCGATGCGGATCCTCAGCGAAGGAGATTTCGCCGAGCGCTATCGTGACATCTTCGGCGCTCGGTCATCTGCGGACACGCGTGGATTTGTCGATCGAAGGAATGCTGTCATCTACCTGGCGGAATTTCCCGTCAAAAACTACGGCGGGTCCTTGGCCGGCCTGGCTCTGCATGAGGCGGTCCACCTTTTTTCACATCCCCCAGGGAAATCAAAACAACTGCGCTCTACGGGGTTCAGCTTCCTGGGGGTCGGGCTGATCGAAGGGCTGACCCAGGCAATCACCGAAGATATCCAAGAAGCCCAAGGCATCCGCCCACTGCCAGATCGCTGGCAGGCTTATCAGGAATACACCCCTGTCGCCCGCCAATTCATACGCTGTTTCTCTGCCCAAGTCGTGGGAGATGCTTATTTCAATGGGAACTTGACCAGGCTGCTGAGGGCCATCGAAAGGAGATGGACCCATGCCAATTATCTGCAAGTCAAAGGGCTTGTCGATCAGAAAAAGAAGAGCGAAGCGCTGCGTTTGATCGAAAGCCTGGAGAAAGCATATGCCGACAAGATCAAACCCAAAGTGTACCGCTGGGTTTTCAGGTAAATCGTTCGATAACCAGGTGAACTGCCTGGAACAGGAGCAAAACCATGTACATCTCGACGAGCAGTAATTTCGGACAGGTTCTATCCCCCTCCACCTATGGTAAACAATGTTTGCAAGACTTGTATCCCATCGAATTCGTCCTGTTGAATGGTCCAATTGTCGAAAAATCCCTGGACGATTTTTATATCGGCAAATGGCGATTGAGATCCAAGCACAAATATTGGATCCTTAATAATTTCGTGCCTCAGATCCTCCAGAGCTGGAAGACCAGCAAACCGATCCGCACCATTATGCTTGTTGGCCACGCGGATGAAGTCGGAGAACAAGCGTTTAATTACGACCTGGGGCTTAAACGCGCCAAAGAGGTTCAGGCTTTGATCCTCAACACAGTGATTCAAAAAGATAAAAACCTGGCAGGAAAGATCAATATTTTGACATTTTCCCAAGGAGAGTGCTGGCCACGGGTGAAGAACGCCAAATACAACCCGCGGAACCGGCGGGTCGAGGTGTTTGCGCTCTCGGCAGTCTACCCGCCCACCCCGGGTCCAACGCCACAAAACCCGGTTCCAGCGCCAACCCGACAGGCGCCGATTAAGCTTCATGAACTGCCTGAGGGCATTCGTAAGAAAATCGAGGCGGAGACCGAATGGCAGAAATATTTGACCAAGCCGCTCCCGACCCTGCCGCAGGGCAAGTCCTTCAAGGAATGGTTTGACGGGGTGATGGCCCGCCACAAAGTTCCCAAGTGGCTGCGGAACAGGATTTGGGATGCAATCGTGGGAAAGGACAAAAGCCTGGCGAACACGCTGCTGGAGCAGGCCGGAATCCGGGGTGGTGTAAAGGATTCAATCCTGGGGATCATCGGCGCGACCAGCCAGGTGAAGGTGCGCTGACCTGGGAGATGAACGGACACGTGCTGATCCTGAATTAAACGCAGCCAACGGCTACCATTAATATCCTATTCATCAATTTGTATCCCGACCAGGGTATACTTACGACACGTTCCTGCAGCAGGTTCATTCCGCTTGCAGCGGACGATTTTATATTAATTCGATGATGATGGGATTGATAACATGGCCGATAATGCAGTGATGATGAGCCTGGCGAAAGTGATCGTTGCGGCCGCCTGGGCTGACGGACAGATCGACAATGATGAGATTAACAGCCTGAAGGATCTTTTATTTTTCATGCCGGGCATGACAGCCAGCGATTGGGCTCAAATTGATATCTATACTCATTCGCCCGTTGGGGAAGCCGAACGGGACAGGCTGGTAGGCGAGCTTGAAGAAAAATTGAAGACCCAGGAGGATAAAGAATTCGTTCTCCAGGCGTTGGATGCGCTGCTTGCCGCCGATGGGGCAGCCGGGACGGGCGAGTTAGAAGCCGTCGAGCGGATTAAGGCCGGCGTCCAGGAGGTCGGGTTTAGCTCGTGGAGCCGGTTTGTCCACGGGCGCACGGCGAAGCGCAGCCAGGCTGTTCAGACCGCTCCAAACCGCGAGCTGTTAATGGGCGATTTTGTGAATAACACGATTTTTTATGACGCCAGGATGGCCTTAGGAGACAGCGTGCAAATCTCGGATGACGAGCTGCGCAAGCTGTGCCTGGCTGGAGGATTGCTGGCTCGCGTCGCCTATGCCGACCAACAGGTCAGCGGCGTTGAAGATCAGGCAATCCTGACCGCGCTCCAGACCTATTGGAGCGCCTCGCCAGAGCAGGCTGCGGCAATCGCAAAGGCAGCCGAAGCGAATATCCAGGCTGACTTAGATTATTTCCGGCTGACACGCTCGTTTTTCGAGGTTACCAGCGAGGCGGAACGGGTGAGCTTTTTGGATGTGCTCTTCGCCCTGACCACCAGCGACGGGCAGGCGAGCTACGCCGAAATCGAAGAAATCCGGCAGATCGCCGGCGGGCTGCTGCTGACTCACCAGCAGTTTATCGAGGCCAAGAAAAAGGTAGCGAAAGAGCAGCGGGAAGAATAATTCTTTACGCGATCAGCCGTTCGCTCTAGCCTTCATTAAGTAAGCCCGAGCGGCATACCCGATTCCGATAATAAGCAATCCGCCCAGGACGATGACCCCAACAGATTTTGGGACACCCTGAGTGGGAGCAGGCGCAGCAGCTGCTGCGCCTGCGGCGCGTGTAGGCTCAGCTTGGGCGTCTGTGGGGCGAGGCGTCTCCTGTACTGCCGGCGCTGCCCCCACCACGGGGGTTGTCAAAGCGGGCATGGGCGACAGGAGAGAGTCTTCGTCGGAGCGCTGCTCGCAGTCATCGCTGGCGGTGAGCGGTGGACTGCTTATACTGAATTCCGGGCTGAAGAGATCATGCTCACCGGCGAGCGCCTGGACGGGGTAGCTCCCAGGCTGAAGATCAACGAGGAGCTCCAGCAGATAGCTAAAACCACCTTCCACGTCGGCAATATTGTTTCCGATATCGATTTTAGCAGCCGGACCGATCAAGGAAAGCGCGACCGCTGCTTCGGGTAGAAAGGCGACTCCGCGGATTTCGAGAGCGCCTCCCGGGTTGAGCCGTTCAGCGCCCACTTCCAGGCGCGGTTCATCGTCATGCGCCAGGGCAAACTGGGTGGTGAATAAGGCCGCCACAAAAGTTAAAAGAAGGGCTAGAGATTTCATCAGTTGGCAGCTCCTGGGCGGCGCAGAATAACGCGCCGCCCAGGAGCTTTTTGTTTAGGGCACGACCACCGGGCAAGCAGGAGCGCCGTTCGTAATACACACGATGCGTCCCTGGATGGTCGGGGTGAGCGAGCCATGCTGCCTTGAGTAAAACAGATAAATATATCTCAATATGCTGAATATAAGCTGAGAAGATTCGCGAATCAAACAGCGAATATGATGAAAATTAGAAAGCGAGTTTGGAAGGTCTACCAGGCGATGGTGCGCTCCGGGCGGATGCGCAGGATCAGCCCATCGGGATCGTGAGCCCAGGACTGCGGTTCAGCGCCCAAGACGCCCTGCGCCCCCATGTACAGGGTGTAGATGGCAAGCGCTTTTTGGGTGACGAACTCGCGGGGCTCGGTGATGATCTCGGCTGCTCCCTGGATGAGCACAGCCTGCAGCGGGCTGGGGTGGGCGTGGTCGGGCTCGATGAGCACGGCGGCGCGCGGATTGTTTCCGAGGATCTTCACTTTTTGGGTGTTTTTAAACGAGCTGATCCACACGGATTCGCCGTCCCACAGGAACCAAAGCGGGACAGCATGCGGCTGGCCGGTGGCGGGGTCGGCTGTCGCCAGGCGGGCGAGGACGGGTTGGGCGAGCAGGTCATCGATTTGGGTTTGTTTTTCGGTGGGCATGGCCTGAATTATACCCGAGGCCAGGCGACCAGGGGCCAGCCAAAAAATGGTTGTTGACATTGGGGCACATTAACGCGATATTAGTAACACAAATCCCGCAACACCTCCTCATTCAAGCCACGTTCCAACTCCTCCTTCATCGCAATTCTCCTTCTTTGTGGTGTACATGTGCTGCACCGCAACGAACACACCAACACGCACGATCCAAAAAATTGAAAGACCATTAAGGAGTCAAAGTTATGCCTGCCATTCTAGAAGTCGAAAATCTCGTCAAAAAATACGGCAACTTCGAGGCCGTTAAAGGGATCAGCTTCAGCGTCGATGAGGGGGAGGTTTTCGGCCTGCTCGGGCCGAATGGCGCTGGAAAGACCCAGACCATCTCTATGCTGACCGGGGTGATCACGCCCACCTCGGGCACAGCGCGCATCGGCGGTTTCGATCTCCACACCCAGATGAGCAAAGTCAAGGAGATCAACGGGCTGGTGCCGCAGGACCTGGCGCTCTATCCCACGCTGAGCGCCAGGGCAAACCTGAATTTCTTTGGGCGGATTTACGGGCTGCGCGGGCGGCAGCTCAAGGAACGCGTCGAGGATGTGCTTCACGTGGTGGCGCTGACCGAACGCGCCGACCAGGCGGTCGAGAAATACTCTGGGGGGATGAAGCGCCGGGTGAATATCGCCGCCGGGCTGGTGCACCAACCGCGCCTGCTGTTCCTCGACGAGCCCACCGTGGGGGTCGATCCACAGAGCCGCAACCAGATCTTCGAAAGCGTGCAGCGCCTGAACCGCGAGCGCGGGATGAGCGTGGTCTACACCAGCCATTATATGGAAGAGGTCGAGCTGCTGTGCAGCCGGGTGGCCATCGTCGACCAGGGGAAGATTATTGCCCTGGACACGATCAAGAACCTGATTGCGATGCTGGGCGGCGGGGTGATCTACATCGGCCTCGCCGCAGTGGATGAGAACCTCCTGGCCGAGCTGGCGGCGCTGCCGGCGGTAAAAGAAGTCGAGCTGACGCCTCCGCCAGCCAACCCACCGGCTGCCGAGGGCAAAGCGCAGGAAGGGGAGCTGAAACCCCCGGCTGGCGGCGCTTTGATTAAGATCGTGGCGCTCAACAACCAGGCAGCCGTGGTGAACGTGATCGAATACCTCAACCAGAAAAACCTCACCCTCACCTCGCTGGACATTCTACAGCCCAACCTGGAAAGCGTCTTTCTGCATCTGACCGGAAAGAAACTGCGGGAGTGACCCAAAATGAAAGCACTGAGCATTACCCTAAAGGATTTACAGCTCCTGGTCAGAGACCGTGGTTCCCTGTTCCAGTATTTTCTGCTGCCGCTGCTGTTTATACTCATTTTAAGCGGCGGGCTGAACGCCATCGGCAGCAGCACCGGTGACAACCGCCTTGCGCTGGCGGTGGTTGACCTGGATGGCGGCGCGGCTGCCCAAACCCTGCTGGCGAGCATCGATGCAGCCGGCGGGGTGCGCACCGAGCTTTACGACCAGGCAACGGCCGAAGCAAAGTTGGACAAGAACGAGCTGGGCCGCGCTTTGTTCATCCCGGCTGGTTTCAGCGCCGGGCTGGCCCAAGGCGGTCCGGTGACCCTGCGCCTGCTCACCCATCCGGATGCGAGCGCACAGGAGACAGAGAACGTGATGCTGGTCGTCCAGGGCGCGGCGAATGATATGACCCTGGAAAGCCAGATCCTGGCCAGCCTGCGCCAGATGGGCGAGATGCAAGCCGGCAACCCGAATGCCCAGCAGGCCTTCAGCACAACCCGCCTGGTGGCGCAGGCAGAAAACCAGTTCGAGCATTCACGAACGCAGCCGCTGGTTGTGGTGAAGCAAACCGTCCCAACCCAGAAAGGCGAGCGGGAGGCGCAGCCCGCGCTCGGGCAGGCGGTCCTGTCTGGGATCACCGTTTTGTTCGTCTTTCTCTCGGCCCAGACCGCGGCGCGCTCGATTTTCGAAGAAAAGAAAGTCGGCTCGTTCCGCCGTCTGATGGCGGCGCCGCTGAGCAGGCCGGCATTGTTGGGCGGGAAGCTCCTGCCCAACTTTCTCACGGCGATGGTTCAAATTGTGGTCATCTTTGCGGTCGGCACCCTCGGTTTGCGCCTGATCGGGGCGAACCCGGTGCCGCTGGAAAACGCGCCACTGGGGGTGACCCTCGTTTCCATCCTGACCGCCTTGTGCGCCAGCGCGCTCGGCCTGGTCATCGCCTCCTTCGCCCGCACCGAGGGCCAGATCGCCGGGTTGGGCATGCTGGTGCTGTGGGGGATGGGGCTGCTGGGCGGCTGCATCGCCCCCGCGTTCCTGCTGGACCGCTACCTGGGTCCATTCCCCAAGCTCGTCCCCCAATATTGGGCGAACCGCGCCTTCGATGACCTGCTCATCCGCGGTTTTGGGCTGCGGGATGTCGCCCTGGAGCTGGCGGTGCTGCTCGGGTTCACCGTGTTCTTCTTCGTCATCGGCTTATGGCGGTTCGATTTCGAGTGAACCGATCCGGGAGATTGACCATGAAAGCGATCTACTACACATTATCCATAGCCTGGAAAGAAATCCAGGTCATCTTCAGAGACCGCGCCTGGCTGGCGATCCTGTTCTTACTGCCCCTGCTGATTGGCGGGTTTGTGGGCGGGATGAACCTGGCGACCAATCCGCCGGAAGGCGCAGACGAAGGAAAGCCGGGGATCCTGCTGCGGGTTGGGCTGGTGAACTTGGACAGCGGCAGTTTTGGGACGGAGGTCTCGAAGGCGATTGAAGATATCCCCCAGTTCCAGGTGCGGGCGTTCAGCGCGGCCGACGAGGCGGAGGCGGTCGTTGCCCAGGGGGAACTCAGCGCGGTGATCATCATCCCCGTCGATTTCAGCGAGAAGATCAATTCCTATACGCCGACGGCTATCGAAGTGATGGTCGACCCGGCGCAGCCGGAGGGCGCCAGCATTGTCACCGGGATCCTCAACCAGGTGGTGGGGGAGGTGACCATCTGGGGCGAGGTGCAGCACGGCGTGCGCAGCATCTTTGCGGAATCAGGGCTGCTGGCTCAAGCCAGCACGGAGGAGCAGCGGGCGATTGAAGCGCAGAACCTGGGCGTGATTATGACGCGGATCAACGAAATGCGGCGCAGCCCGGCGATCGTGGTGGTCGGCGAGGATCTGCTGGGGGCCAAGATCCAGGGTGGCATCGAGCTGTTCATCGCCTACGTCTTCGCCGGCCTGACCGTGATGTTTATCTTTTTCATCGTGGCGATGTGCAGCACATCGCTGTTGGATGAGCGCGAAGCCGGAACGATCCGGCGCCTGCTTTCGGCGCCAGCGCCGCGCGGGACGATTATCGCCGGCAAGACGCTGGCCTTCATGCTGCTGGGGAGCCTGCAGGTGGTGGTGATGTTCAGCGTGGCCAACCTGCTGCTCAAAGCGCCGCTGGGCCACTCACCGCTGGCGCTGGCGGCGCTGACCCTGGTGGTGACCTTCACCGCGGCGGCAATGGGCATGATGGTGGCCGCCCTGGCCAAGACGGCAAGCCAGGCCAGCAGCATCGGGTTGATCCTGGCTTTTGTGCTGGCGGCGATGGGCGGGGCGCTGCCCACGGCCAAGGAGCCGCTCAGCCGTGTGGATGGGTTCGCCGGTGCACTGGCCAGGATCACGCCGCATGCCTATGCCGTCGAGGGCTACTACCGGGTGATGGCGGAAAACGAGACCTTCAGCCAGGTCCTGCCGGAGATCGGGATCCTGCTGGCATTTGGGATTGTTTTCTTTGCGATCGCAAACTGGCGGTTTCGGTATGAGTAGAAGGGAATCGGAACAACTGCGAAGTGGGTAGAAAGTAGGAAAACAGAAGGCGCAATTTTAGGGAAGCTAATCGCGCCTTCTGTTTTCGGAGATCCACCGGCGGTGGAATGGAATTTTGCTTAGACGGTCCCGGAGGGGGGCTTCGGGGCGGCGGTGGAGCCTGGGACGCCGGCGGGGAGGCGGTCACGGTTGGCGGCGCCAGCGGCGGCGAAGCTGCTTACGTCCAGAAGCAGGGCAATCACCAGCCACAGCCAGTCGAGACCCTGGATCGTTCCGACACCCTGCATAAGCCAGGCATACATCAAGGTGGTGAAGGGCAGGAACAAGAAGCCGAGGCAGGGCCAGATGATCCCGCCGAAGGTGGCATTCCAGGCCACTGGCCGGGAGATCCAGAACATGAGTAGGGCAATACGTGAAAAACTTGAGACGAATGCTGCCAAACAACCTGCATTATTGTTTCTCATTGCGATATTCTCCTTTGAAATAGATGACTGGATTAATTTTACCTTAATATAGGAAAAGAATAAGTCCAAAATGGATCATAAATGGTGCAAAGGTGGAGCCTGGAACGGATTTTGACCATAGATCGTCCGGAGTAGAGCGCCAAGGGGGAGGACGAAGAGACCGCTCAGGCTCAAGCAGTCCAAGATATTTGGCAAACGCTTCTTCGGGCTTGCGTTGCACCGTCCGCTGGAGCCGGTATTGAGCTGCGCTGTTTACTTCCCACCGGGTGGTTTTTGCCCGATGATAACGAACAGGGTATCTTCAGTCTTCACGGCATTGAAAGTAAATTCACTCAAAAGCTGCACATTGGCAAAGCCTATTTTCCCGAACAAGGCTTTGATTTGGGCCTGTTGATAAGATCGGGTGGCAGGAGAACGATGATGCAATTCTTCTACAACAACGTGATCGTCAACGATCTTTTGATACAGGTCTTCGGTGTGCTCACACTCTATCTCGGGATCGTAACGCGAACGCGATACCCTGCGAAATTTTACGCCATCCATTTCTCGAATGGCAGTTCGCTCATGTTCCGTTTCAAGAGGTTCTCCTGCCTGCCACAATGTCATGATCGAGGCAACTAAAAAGCCTCCTGGCAGCAGGTGATCGTACAATCGTTTTATTGCCCTATCGACCAGTTCGGGTTCGATGATCAACTGTAACGAGCTGGATGGAACAAGAATTACCTGATACTGTCGAGGTAGATCCAACTCTTCAACATATTGTTCGTATAGATCTGGTTTTAAGCCAAACACGTTGGCTTTCTTTTGACAGATAGCCAGCATCTCAGGAGAATTATCTACGCCATCCATATCAATGCCTTTTTGTAAGAAGTCGAGCAATAACCGCCCTGTGCCGCAACCAATATCGAGAACCGGTTGGCCATATTTTTGGATGACTTCAAGGTAAAAAGAACGATCAGACCAGGTCGATGTATCTCCACGCAATACATCCCAGGCTTCGGCAATCAAACCCTTATATTCAAATTCTGGTAAATTCATGTCATCATCCTATCTGGTTTATGTATTCTGCTGGCGCTGCCCAATTGTTCATTATACTCACTCCTGCGAAACCGACCGAGATTCCGCATTGAATAAATTCTGCGAACATCCATACGGCCACCGGCCTAATGCCAAATCATGGCGTACCAGCGGTCATCGTCTTTCGTAGACCGAGACATTCCAGGTTCTCGATTAGCCTGGACATCTAAGGCCATTTGTTCCCCGAACTGCAAGGAGATGCCGCCGAATTAATGGACGAATGGATCATCTACCCGTACACCAAGCTTACTTACTTAATAATTAGTAAGTAAGTAGAAAGATGAATTATAATCACTGGATGAGCGAAAAAACTACCCCCAGACGCACCCAAGCAGAGCGAACCCAGCAGCGGAAAGAACAGATTCTCCGCGAAGCTATCCGCTATTTTGGGCAAGACGGCTACCACGGGGCCAGGCTGGCTGACATCGCCAAAGCCGCCGGGGTGACCGAGCCGGGCCTGCTGCACCATTTTCCCAGCAAGGCGCATTTATTGATGGAAGTATTAGCCGAGCGCGACCGCATCGACCGGGAAAGATTTTCTCAATCAGCAGACGAGGGAATTGCAGACCTCATTCATCTTCAGGAATTGGTGGAATTCAACGAGAGCGTGCCAGGTCTGGTGCAGCTTTTCACAGTGCTTGTCGCCGAGAGCATCGATGAGAAGCACCTAGGGCATGAATTTTTTAAGCAGCGCTATCAGAACCTACGCCACCGAAGCATTGGGGTGCTGCAGGAGGCGCAGGAGCGCGCTGAAATTCGCAGCGATATCCCCGCCGAAGATCTGGTGATCTTACTGTTTGCGGTGATGGATGGGCTGCAGGTGCAGTGGCTGTACGAGCCTGAACAGATGGCGATGGCGCCCTTGTTTGAACAATTTCTCAGGTTATTAAAAGGAAAATAAAGCTTTGGCTACCATCACCAACAATCGGCCCCGCACAAAAGTTAACCTATTAGTACTGGCTTACCTGGCTTTTATTGCTTTGGGACTGCCCGTCAGCCTGATGGGGGTGGCGTGGCCCACTCTGCGCGCTGAGCTTTCGCTGCCTCTGGATGCCTTAGGGCTGCTGTTAATTTCCTCGACCATCGGGTACCTGGCTTCGAGCTTTATCATTGCGCGGCTGATTACCCGTTTTGGAATTGGCGCCCTGCTGATATTTTCCTGCCTGGTTTCCGCCATGGCTTTCATCGGCTACACCGTTGCGCCTTCGTGGGGGTTCATCATTCTGATGGGCGCGATCGGTGGGTTCGGAGGGGGAGTGATGGATGCCGGGCTGAACACCTACCTGGCTGCCGAATACAACGAAGGTCAAATGCAGTGGCTGCACGCCAGTTTTGGCCTCGGCGCCACGCTCAGCCCGCTGATCATGACAGCCAGCCTGGCTTTCTTTGCCTCCTGGCGCCCGGCGTATATCTTCGTCGGCGTGGTGATGGGGGTGATGGCGATCCTCTTTATCTTCACCCTTTCAGCCTGGAAGCGGCCGAAACAGTATTCAGGCGAGGCGAGCGATAGTGAAGACCTTGAGAAGGGTTTGATGGATTACCGCACGCCTTTGTGGGAAACCATGCTGCGGATCGTTACCTGGATCAGTATTTTCCTGTTCCTACTCTACACGGGGGCAGAGTTCACCCTGGGCAACTGGACTTACACCCTGTTCACCGAAGGGCGGGGGATCAGCCCGCAGCTGGCCGGGATTTGGGCGGCTGGTTTCTGGGCTACGTTCACCATCGGGCGGGTTATCGCCGGGCTGTACGCCCACCGCATCCGCCTGACCACGATGATGTACGGTGCAATGGCGTTGGCGTTGATCGGGGCGATATGGTTCTGGTGGAACCCGATCGCACTGGTCGGGGTGGCAGGGGTATGGATTGTTGGTTTTGCCATGGCCCCGATTTTTCCCGGTCTGGTATCGAGCACCAGCCAGCGGGTGGGCCAGCGCCATGCCGGGAACACGATTGGCATCCAGATCAGTGCGGCTGGTTTAGGCGGTGCGGTGCTGCCAGCCCTGGCCGGCGTTTTAGCCACCCGAATTTCCCTTGAAATCATCCCGGTGCTGCTGTTCGTTTCTCTGATCGGGCTGCTGCTGCTGTATTTCGTTTCTTTACGGTTGAAAATGGCTGGGTAATTGCGATTTCTTTATTGAGTGGGCTGTCTAGTCGTTCTTTCTAGACAGCCCCATTTATGGATATGACAACCCCACCACGGCTGCAGTGCTGGATATTTCGCAGAAAAATAATAAGGTTGACTATTTTTCAAGCGCACTATGGCTATGAGTTCGACTTCAAACACCCATGGGCCTTTGTAGCTATTGCCGTGTTCTTCAAGGTATTTATAGTAGGCTTGTTTTTCGCTCAAACCTGGATAGTCTTTTGAAAATTGATTGGCAACAAGCATATCCGGCGCTAACTTTTCAAGTTGGGGAATAGTCAAAGTAAGAGAAGTTGGATTGCTCCCGCCGATCGGAAATCCGCTCTTGACGCAGCGCCCATTTTTGATTGAAGGGTTCCAGTAGGGCTCACTTCCTGCTGTCCGATCTCCGCCAATTGCCGAATTGAACAAAACCGAAGAAAAAATTGGGTTGGCTTCTTGCCCATCCATTTGAAGGACTGACTGGCTGGCGATATTCCAGTCGGCAAAGGAAGGCGACTGAAAACAAAGGTAGATTTGCGTCAATGTTGGGTGAGACTGTAACGCTGTCCAATAGAATTTCCAGCTCGTTGGTGGTGACGACTTGTTTTGGATTAAAATCTCACGTCCGGATTGATGGGCAAATCAAAATCAAAACGGAATTGGGCAAGAATTTTTTCATATTCAGGGGCGTTGTTCAAATCAAAAGAAAACTGCCCTTTGAGGCGATCGCCCTTAAGGAGCGCTACCGGTACAAACTCAAATTGATAGAGGACAGGGTCAATCGCCGGTCCCCAGCCGCCGCTGGTGTTGATCATCGCCCCATCTTCGTCGAAAAGCTCGGGACTTCCAATCCGATCATAGAAATGTTCATCCCCAAAGGTTATCTCTCCGCCGGTGATCCGCACCTGAAAGATGATATGCGACGGGTCCGCATAAGCCGACTCGATCGCGGCGGTATATCCGTTTACATTCTGGGGTGGAATGACAATCCTTGACGGTCGAACTGTTTCCAGTGGTGTTGGTAATGCGTCTGATGAATCCTGAGCAGGAATGGTTGGTTGAAGTGCGGCAGGATTAGTGGTTGCCTGTGCTGGTTCACCTGTTATTGTTGGTTTAGATTCCAGGTTTTGTGCAGGCCGATTAAGAATAATCATGATTAAAAATAAAGCTGCTGCAAACAATCCGCCAATAAGGTAATACGGTTTTTTCATGAGGATAATTGTACAACAAAATGCGGGGGCAGCGTTTTGCGGCCAGGCTACAAACCAATTGCCTGACACAGATATCCTTGAGATCCCAGATCCAAGGATTTCCGGAAGAAGCATTATATCAGCCAGCACCGGCCTTGGTCTGAGCCAGGTCATCTTCAGGCAATACCGGTCGCAGGTAGTCCAGCGTGACCAGGGTCACATCGTCTTCCTGCTCCCAGCCGGAGTCGGTGAAGTCTGCCAGGCTAACCAGCAGAAGCTCGATCAGCGCGGTTCCTCCAGAACTGCCTGGTGGA
This sequence comes from uncultured Chloroflexia bacterium, assembly GCA_963770655.1. GTDB lineage: Bacteria > Chloroflexota > Anaerolineae > Anaerolineales > UBA4823 > CAZAGA01. The sequence continues at coordinate 103,539 of CAVYQO010000008.1, forward strand.
ACCTGGATCTCCTGGCCAACCAGCTCGTGCAGATAGGGCGTGCTGAACATTTCTCCCTGAGAATTATGGGCTTCCACAAGGCCGTCCGTGTACATCAGCATGCGGTGGCCAGGCGTTAGCTGAATATCATTCTGATCATAGGTCATTCCAGAGAGCATCCCCAGGGGCATGCCGGTGGCGCGCGGTTCCACCACCCCCCGATCGGTTTGTAAGATTGGCAGGTTATGGCCAGCATTCGCAAACTGCAGGCAGCCGGTGGTCGGGTCGAGGATCATATACAGGCAGGTGGCAAACATGTTGGCGGGGATTTGCGGTAGGATAAGGTTGTTGGCCCGCTCCAGCACCTCCGCCGGGGAGGTTATTTGATTGGCGGTAGCGCGCAAGATGCTTTGGGTGATTGCCATGACCAGCGCGGCTGGCATACCTTTGCCGGATACATCACCAATGATCAATCCAAGGCGGCCGTCGGGAAAAGGCAGGAAATCGTAAAAATCGCCGCTCATCTCGCGGGCCGGCTGCCAGTGGATTGCCAGCTCCCAGCCTTGAATAGCGGGTAGTTCCTGCGGCAGCAGTGTTTCCTGGACGAGGCGGGCCACGCGCAGCTCCTGTTCGATGCGCTCCCGCCTCGTGGCTTCGGACTGATGCTGGTGTACCAGTTGGGCCACGCGCAGCGCCGGGGCGACCCGGATGGCCAGGCTGCTGATCAAGCGTCCGTCATCGCTGGAATATCTCTGATCGCTGCGCCTCGGTCCCAGGTTCAGTACACCGATCAGCTCGCCCTGGCTGATGAGCGGCGCGGAGAGCTTCACCCCGGCCTCTTTTAGGCGGCGCAGGGCTGGCGAGTCCAGCTCCAGCCCATCGATCTCGATCACCCCGACCTCATTCAGTAGGTGCGCCCGCAAGGGGTCATCTGCGGCGATGTCCAATTCCATCATCCTGGCTTGAGAGCCTGGCTGGGGCTCGCCGCTAGAAGGAGTAGGGGTGTTCGTCCTCTTGAAGCTCACTTGCCTCCAACCAAAGACTCACCCGAACAGGCTGCACAGTTTCATCGAGGGCGCTCACCAGCGCGTCGCATAACTGTTCAATATCCACTTCATCGCGAGTCTTGGCCGCAAACGCAGTCAGCGCCTGCTCCGCGTCGTACTTCTGCCGGAAAAAGAGGCGGTCCAACCTTGGATTCAACCACAGGCGCACAAGATTGAACAGAACGGCGATCGCCAGGGTGGAGAGCACGATTGCCGCTGGGGATTGCTTCACTCCTAAGCCAGCGATCACCTCTTGCAGCAGCAGGATGCCACCGATGTACACCAAAGCCAGCAAGCCGATCACGACCGAATAGACCAGCGTTTTGCGGATGAGCACATCAATTTCGAACAGGCGGTAACGGAGCACCGAGATGCCGATTGTGACCGGGAGGAATAATGCCACGAGGTAATTGATATCCCAGCCATAACCGGTATCATTAATTAAATTGCTGCTAGTGAACAATGAAATGACCAGGGAGGATAGGACGAAGATACCAAGACCTGCCAGCACCCACCTGGTCTGCAGGCGTTCAGTGATATTCGAAACGCGCAAGTAGCGGTAAATCTGGCAAACCAGGATGAAAGAAAATCCGAGGAGGAGCATCCCAATAAATAGATCGTTAAACTCCTGTGACAACTTCAGCCCTGGGATGAGCGGCGCAAAGACAGCGGCAAGGAGGAGCAGGAAATGGATGAACAGCAGCGCCCCCATCGGCCAGCGGGTCCAGCGCGGAACTGCCTTCCCATTCGGGAATAGATACAGATACAGCAGGACACCCGGCCAGAGGAGTGCAGCATAACTCGTGTAGGGCGTGGCAAGCTGGGCCACTAGATTGAACTCCGCTAGACCCACAGTGGGCACGAAGATCAGCACAAAGGCCGTATACCAACGGAACCATTCTCCCCGCGCCTTCCAAATCACCAATACCGCGACGATCTCGAAGCCGAGGGTGAGAATCAAGTTGCGCAGGATGTTATACACCGCGAATGTATTCAGATCCATTCCGCGAGCGGCAGCCTGCCCGGCAATCGTGGCGTTGCTGATCTCCGTCTGGAAGATGGAAGAAACCGTTGGCACAGTCCGGTTAACCACCCGTACATAATATCCGGGGATAGAAGCCAAACCGAGCACGATTAAGATAGCCGTGATCGCCAATAGAATGGCACAGGCCACAACGAACCAGCGCTGGGAACGGTTGGTGGGGAGGATAGCGTTCATTGGCTTGTACGTTTTGCTCGGTTTCACATTTTCACTGCTAGAAGAGCTGTCCCGCCGCGGCAGTGGGTTAAACAAAACAGCGATCGCCTGGGTGGAGATGACGAGCGCTGCTGGAGAGTATCCATTTTTCCTGTTTTTTGCTGCTCGCCGCGCACCCTCGACCAACTTAGGAATTAGCCCTGCTCATTGTATCATAGTACGCGATTGGCTTCGGACGACGATAAAGGGGGTGACTTTTCTGGCGCTGCAAATGGGCTGATGAAGATACGGGAACCTAAATCACTGTCCATAGTTGGTATGGTATAAATTAGTGCATTCCAGGATACAAAATGCAGGCCGATGCCGATGCCGAGGCGCTCCTGATAACGCAAAAACATTGCCGCCAAAGACACATTTAGAACGGGACGATCTCCTAGAGACAACAAAAAATGTTGGTGCTGTTGGTAACGACAGCACCAACATTTTTTTTGTAGCCCTATCTCAAATCTGCTATGTTGGTAAAACCAGGCAGTTTAGGCGCCTTCTTTAATGTTGAGTTCGGCTAACGGTGAATGACAGGTACAAACACCAATTGCTGTGTTGCAATGTCGATTGGTCCATATGGACCACCGCTAGTAGAAGTTTGATGATCTAACGCCCAAAAGACAAACCTAGCAAGCTCCGTGTTATCCAGATACCACCCACGCACCGGGTCCCACTGATCGGCGTACATCCTGATATTCTGGGCGCCATAACCTTTAGCAGTAAATATCATCAAGCTATTGGTATGGTTTGGCGAATTATATTGCATGCCTGGCAAATTTCCCTTGCCATTATTCACGATCGGCTCCCAGGTTGGATTCGAACCGGGGCCCCACAGGTAACCGGTCTCATGGTCGCCGGTAATGATCAGTAGCGTCTCGGTCCAGTTGCTGTTCTTGTTCACCCAGTCACGCACCGCTTCTACCGCGCCCTCGAAATCCATCGAACTCCTCGATCATCCGCCCGGGTTGGTTGCTGTGATTGGCCCAGTCGACGGCGCCTCCCTCGATCATGAGGTACAGCCCATCCGGATCGTCATCCAGGACATTGAGCGCAGCCTTTGTCATTTCGGCGAGCGTTGGCACCGTTTCGTTTAGCGGAATTACAAACGGATCCGCAAAAGCATCCCCGCTCCGTCCTTGTTGCATGGTCTCGTAGACCTGCGCTGTCCCGAGTACCCGTTTGGGAGTGGGTCCGCTCATCAGGGACTGGAATTGAGCCCGCGTCTCGACGAGGGTCCAGGGGTCAGCTATGCCATCGTCGTCGGCATCGCCTCCGGCTGTCCCAGCCTTTAGGGCATCCCAGGTCGCTTGGCCGCCTACGTACTTGTAGGTGTTCGGGGTGGCTTTCAGATTGCCGTTGGCATCATACCAGGGATGTCCGCCGCCCATCACCACATCAGCAGCGCTGACGTTGATCATCTCTACGCCGATGCCTGCATAGTCGTTACGGCTCACGTTATGGGCAACAAACCCGGCCGGTGTGGCATGCGTCCATTCGACGGTAGTAATCACACCTGTCGCCTTGCCCTTCTCCTCCGCCAGCTCGAGCGAGTTCTTCAAAGGTACCCCGTCTACATCGACGCCGATGGCTGCATCGTACGTTTTTACGCCGGTTGCCATCGCCGTCGCCGCGGCTGCCGAGTCGGTGTAACAGGATTTCACATACTCAAAGTCGCTCCAGGCCAGTGCCGGGTCATAGCGGCATTTTTCCGGATTTGTTTTATCCGGGACCGAGTAAGTGCTCATCGCAAACCGCATCGGGAACGGGTTGAGGATCTGTTCGGCGTCTCTACCATACTCGTAGTAGCTGAGGGATTGAAGTTGATTGTAGCCCCAGCCGTCGCTGATCATGATGATGATGTTCTTGGCGCCCGGCCTCGCCGACCCGCCGCCCGGGGCTGCCAACGCGGGTGTAACCGCAATCAGCATGACCAGAAACACAAGCAATACAGCTTTTTTCATTTTTGATCTCCTTAAGGTAATTTGCTTAGACCAAGGCCGAAAGCAAACAAGTGAGCCCTTTCCCGGCCTGTTGACAGAACTGCCACTACCTTAAATACGTGTCCACCTCCTCTCAAAACAACAGCCGGAGGTCAGCCCGCTGGCCTTGGCCAGGGGCGCCTCCGGTATTTCTTAGAAACCTCTGCATTGTTCGCTGGGATGGATGTGCAAAAGGTTTAATGCCGGTACAGATCCAAATATCCTGACCTGCCAACTGACCTTCATCGTAATCTCGATCTATCACTCGAAAGACTTGGGCGTGTTATCTATTTTCAGCTTAGCGCACAATCCAACAATACAGAGAGTATGTGAAGATTATCCGCGTCCACTAATCTCACTGTTAGTATAGCAAGCGCATTGTCACGAGTTAAGTTAAACCCACGCACCATCATCCCACCATAATTGCACCACAGTGCAAACCTGGACCACCGGCAGCGGCCAGATCCTTTCATTCCCATCGGTGCCGGTGACCCACTCTGCTGGCACCGACGGTCGCCGCCCTAGTCACGCGAGGAGCGGACTCAGGCTACCGTGCTGCCTGCCTAAATGTGATCTACCTATGGAAATGTTCCCGCACGGCTTGGCGTCCGTTGGCGATCAACAGCTCCAGCTCTTCCTGTGTCAGCTTGAAATTAAACGAGTTCACTCCCGCTGTGTCGATCAGGATCGTATTCTGCTGTAGTTCATCGTGCAAAGCAAAGACCGGCGACTGCATCCTTATAAGTACGGCCACCAGGCGATTGAAATATTCCAATGGTTGGTTAAAGCCGAATTTTACGTCTTCCTGGTCTTCCGTCGCCACTACGGGAGATTGGGCAAACGCCAAGCCGAGCGTGTCATCGATCTCGCCTTCGTCGAACCCCAACAACGGGAAATCAAGGACTGCCCCGCCATCTACAAAGATCTGACCGTTGATTTCGGTTGCTGTGAAAATCAATGGCACAGACATGGAAGCACGAACAGCGTCAGCTAAGGATACATCTTTCGTTTTTTGGTATGAAAACTCAAAGACTTGCCTGGTATTCAGGTTTGTCGCAAATATGCGCAGATCCAATCCGTCTGCCTCGATCAAATCGTCGAAGGTGGCATCTGCTGAGCCAAGTTTTTCCTGGATCCAATTATGAAATATCTCAGTAACATAATCGGCATTGTAATAGCCATAGTTTGTTGCAATTTGATTGACTTTCCCGTTATCCTGAAACCTGGCGTAATCCGTACCTCTGATACGCTGGCTGATTTCTGTGCTGTTGTAGCCTAGCGCAAGCAGCAGGCCAACCATTGACCCAGCCGAGGTGCCCGCCACGCATCGGATTTTTTGGAGAATACCAAGCGTCTCCAACTCTTCGAAAGCACCGGCATAGGAAATCCCCCATACCCCCCCACCTGACAAAGCGAGATTTTTGTACTTTTTTTTCATCCTGCCCATCCCGTAACGTAAGTTAGTTTTTTAACTCTACAATAATTTTTCGATTTCGTTATCACTCTGAGTTTATACAATCTTTTCAACGACGTCAACCGGCTAATGTCATAGTATCTGTCACAAAATTGGTTGGCGAGTTGATGTGAGACGACGAAAAGGGCGAGGCTTACCCAATCGGATCAGGCTTGGTCTAGGCGGTAGCGACAGGCAGCGACCAACAAACCAGCCAGCAAGCCGTTGACGAAATTTGTAGCCTCGAACCGTTTGGCTACGCACTTTCATGCGACCAATGACTTGCTCGGTGCGATTATTGGTCCAAGGCACATCGTTCTGCCAGGTAAAGATACGGTAATTGGGCCAATGTTCGCTCAGGCGGACCAGCAGATAGCGTAATTGATCCACGGGGGACAAAGGCTGGTCTCGTCCCACTCGGCGCTCGGGGATTTGCTTCCAAAGTTCAAGCAGGCGTTTGCTGCCTTCTGGGGGTAACTCGGAGATGATCTGTTTGACTTCATCGACCACCTTGCGATACGGTTCCGGCACAGTCTCATGCAGTTCTTTCAAAACACGCCCGACCCAGCGTCGAACATGAAATTGGCAGATTTGGTGCTCTACATCCAGTTTCTCGAAGGCCGGTTTTGTAATGGACCAGGTCATCGGTCACAATTACACTCACCCCGAGTTGTTTGACCAGAGGCTCTAACCACCGCCGCACTGCCTGTGGATTATATTCATCCACATATCCCACTGCAACGGGCTCCCCTTTCCCTAAATCAACTGCCACCAGCACCGGCTGCGTCGCTCCCCAGCCGCGCACATAGGCGCCATCGAGCCCCAACACGCGTACCGGCTGATGCTTCCGCTGCTGGCGCAACTGCTCGGCTTGCTCCTGCACATCCCGCCAGGCAGTCATATGGTCAATCCCAATCCCTAATACGCCGAACACCACTTCAACCCCCCGATAGCTCAATCCTAGTGCCCAGCACACCGCCGCCAATTTGCGCAGCCGTTGGCTCTGCTGGGCTTGATCTACACCTTCTGGATATTGCCGAAAAGTATGCCGACAACGACAACACCGATAACGGTATACCACCACCTGCTTTACGTGTGGGTCTCGTAGCTGTTTTCCCTGTCCTCCCCAGCGTTGCAGAATGTCATATCCACAACATGGACATTTTTCGGGGCGACCTTCGGCTTCAGTCTTGACATCGGGGAGTTTTAGGACAATAATCGGCATGGCAAGCTCTTTGGGATAGTGGTTTAGTCACCTCCTATCTTACCAAAGAGCTTGCCTTTTTTCCTTACTCCCAACCAGATTTGTGACAGACACATGTCATATCCTGTCTATAACAATTGTCAAGCCTTAGGAATTCCAAAAGTTATATAATCTTTCCCTGGACACGCCAGCGCCACCGGCACCGCTAGCTGAAGCGTCTTATCATGATCTGCAATACTGTGCAGACCTGTACCAGGCATGAAGTAGGAAAGCGGTATTTTGTCCAAAAAATCAATTGTTCGTAATAGTATCGAACGAAACTGCACACAACTGCACACGAATTCTTCAACCCCCCCAAATTTTAGCCCTCTACCCCCAAATATAAGGGCCAGCCTTTCAGCTGGCCCTACATCCATGGGGTGGGCGATGGGGGTCGAACCCACAACCGCCTGATCCACAGTCAGGTGCTCTGCCATTGAGCTACGCCCACCATGGTGCGAGCGATATTCTATCACGGAGGGGGGAAATTCGTCAATCGGGCGCCGTCGAAACGAGGCAATTCGCCTAAGCCTCCCCGATCATTCTCCTGATTTCGTCCGCCAGGCGCTCACGGGCGACTGTGATTTGTTCACTGCTGCGTAGATTCTTCAAGGCGACCATGCCGTTTGCCAGTTCGTCGGGGCCGAGGACGACAGCCAGGCGCATGCCCATGCGGTCGCCGTATTTGAACTGTTTGCCGAGCTTGGCGGCTTCGGGGTAGCAGGCTACCTTTAATCCGGTTTGACGCAGTTCGGCGGCCAGGGTGAGCGAGGCGGGGAGCAAGGTTTCGTCGAAGACAGTTACCAACACGCCCGCCGGGGAGGCGTCTAACCCGGCCGGGATGCGCCCAAATTTCTTGAGCACGAGGCCGATCACCGCGTCGCCCATGGCAAAGCCGGTGGCGGGCAGCGGCTCGCCGCCCACGTCTGCGACCAGGTTGTCGTAGCGCCCGCCGCCCAGGATGGCGCGGAATTCGCCATCTTTGTCCCAAGTTTCAAAGACCGTGCCGGTGTAGTAATCCAGGCCGCGGATGATCTGTGGGGCGTAGCGGACGTATTCGCCAGCCCCCAGGGCTTGGACGCTTTCGAAAAATTCTTCCATGTTACCCGAAAGCTTCCACAAGTTTTGGTCTGCCAGGATCACTTTGAGTCCACTGAGCTGCGCCTGGCTCAAACCCAGCTCGAGGGCATAGCTTTCCCATTCTGCTGGCGACATCTTATCGCGACGGTCGATCAGGCGAATCACTTCCTTCTTCTGCTCAGCCTGGATGTCCAGGGCTAAAAGCTGGCTGTCGATCAGGCCGCGGTTGTTGACCAGGATGCTGACCTGGGTGGGGTCCAACCCGCAGGCTTGCAGGAAGGCAGCGCACACGGCGACCATCTCTGCATCGGCCTGAGGGGTATCGACGCCGATCAAATCGACGTTCCATTGGAAGAACTCACGGTAGCGGCCCTTTTGCGGGCGTTCGTAACGCCAAAACGGTCCCCACGACCACCAGCGCAAGGGAAAGACCAACTGGCGCTGGCGCTGGGCGACCATGCGCGCCAGGCTGGGGGTGAGTTCGGGGCGCAGGGTGATCAGGTCGCCGCCGCGATCGGGAAAGACGAAGGATTGCTCCTTGACCAGCTCTTGACCGGATTTGGCGGCGTACAGGTCGATCGGTTCCAGGAAGGGGGCGTCGTATTCCTGGTAGCCGAAAGATTTGGAGACGCGGCGCACGGTGTCGTAGATCCAGGCGCGCACAGCCATCTCTTCCGGGTAGAAGTCACGTGTGCCTTTGAGGGATTGGATGGTAGGTTTCATAATCGGTTACAGGTTCAGGTTTACAGTTACAGGTTTAGCTGACGGCTTTCAGCCGTCAGTAGATCATTTCTAAAGAATGCGTATGTTCATCTTAAGGATGCGTCCAAGCCCTGGGCGAGGGCCAGTTTCTCGGCATCGGTCAAGCGGGCGTCTGGGTGCGTCGGGAAGTACTTCAGGGGAGGCATTTGACCTTCCATGACGGCTTCGCCAGCCTCACGGGCGCCCTCGCCGCGCTGGCTGCCCCATTCTGAAAAGTTCAACCTGGAGCGGCCTTCATAGGTATCGTTAGCCACCAACCAGGAGATCGGGGCGATGTTGCTGTACCACGGCCAGACCGTTTCGTTGCTGTGGCAGTCGAAACAGGCGCGCTTGGCCAGCGCCCGGGTCTGCGGGCTGTCCCAATTCGGTTCCTGCAGCACAGGCGGGTTGGTGTGGTTTCGCCCAAATGGCACGAGCTGGATGAGGACGAAGAGGGCTACAAGGGCGATGAAACTGTAAAGCCGATAAATAGTTCTTTTTTTCATAAAGCTGTTGATGGATGTTAAACGAACGCATCAGCGTTCATCGCCAAAATTTATTTTTTGATTTCCTTTGAATAGACGGTAATTATACCCCGATCAGGATGATTTCACTCTGCGGCTCACCCAGGAAAACTGCGCCGGTCTCGGTGACCAGGACGTCTTCTTCCAGACCGATATACCCATACCCGGGGACGGCCAGCCCGGGCTCGACGGTGAAAACCTGGCCGGCTTCGAGCGGATAGATAGGGGTGGCGCCGTATTTTTCCCACAACGGACCGAGCATCCCGGCGCCGTCATGCGCCAGGCGGCCAAGCTGGTGCCCGGTTCCGTATGGGTATTCCGGATAGCCTGCAGAAGTTATGAAGCTGCGGGCACAGGCATCGATCTCATGACCGGGGAACTCCAGGGCGCATCAACTGCACCGCGGCCTGGATGGCATTGACCACCGTCGTAAAACCACGCTGGACCTCGGGTGGGGCGGCCTGCTCGCCGGGTTTCAGGAAATAGGCAACGCGCTGGATATCCGAGCAGTAGCCCTCCTGGCGCACGCCGTAGTCGATGTGCAGGATGTGGCCAGGCAGGATTGAAATCTCGCTCGGGCCGACGTGGCCAACTGGCGAGGCGGGGCCAGAATTGACAGTCGGGCAGTGATCCCATTCCCAGGCCGGTTCGACCTTGTGCTGGATGAGCTGAGCATGCATGAAATCGCTGATCTGGCCTTCGGTCATGCCGATTTTCGCATAGGCAAAAGTGTTTTCGAATATCTGACGGGTCGTATCGACCGCCCTGCGGATGAGGGCGATTTCGGCAGTCGTCTTGCGCCCGCGCAGCGCCCGGATGACCCCCTCGGCGGAGACCAGACGCTCGCACCAGGGTGTGCCTTCCAGATAGCGCTGCAGCAGCAGGAAATGCCCGTGGCTTAACCCATCCGCCAGGATGTCATTGAGCGAGTAGTTGAGGGCAATCTGGGCGGGCTGCAGGCGCTCTAAGGTCTCGAGCAGGACGGGTTTGAAAGCCTTATCGTAGGGCAGGATCGTGTCGTAAGCGCCGGTGCGCCGGGCGGTTTCGGCCTCCAGCGAACCCAGGATGGCAATTCGCTCCCCACTGCGGGTGAAGATGAGGGCGCTCAGCCAGGTCAGGTCGGCGCCGTAGATCAGCGGCAGGCACGGGTCACCGGCTGCCGGGGTTTCACTGACCAAAGTCATCCACAGGTCGATACCCAGCTCGTTCAATACCGCGATCGCCTGGGCAGTTTTTTCTTGAACCAGAGTTTTCATCGCGCCTCCCGGGTTAAAAATAGGTCCGATAGAGCATAATCAAGCCGACGGTTACACCCACGCTAACGACCAGCCAGCGCAGGGTGGCGGGTTTGACGCGCCCGGCCAGCTTGCCGCCCAACCAACCGCCCAGCAATGCACCGGCCATCATCATCAGCGCCACGGGCCACAAGCACCAACCCGGAGAATATGAACACGACCGCGGCGGCGATGTTGGTGGCGAAGGCTATCGATTGTTTTAGGGCGTTTAAGCGGGTCAGGTTATCGTTCAATACTAAGCCGAGCACGGCCAGGATGATCACGCTCAGCCCTGCGCCAAAATAACCGCCATAAACTGCGGCTAAGCCCACGGGCAAGACTGCCCAGTTTTCGGATGGCGACCCTCCGGAGGCATGGCCGGCGCGGCGGGTCAAGAACTTCCGCAGAGGGTCTTGCACAGCTAATAGAGCCGAGGCGAGCAGGATTAGAAAAGGCACCAACTGGCTAAACAGCTTTTCGCCGGTGTTCAGCAGCAGCAGCGCCCCAACCAACCCACCGACGACGCCAGCGGGCAGCAGCATCAGCAAGCGTTTGCGCTGCCCCTGCAGATCCTTTTTCTGGGCCATGGTCGCTCCAAAATATCCTGGACACAGGGCGACGGTGTTGGTGACGTTCGAAACCACGGGTGGGATGCCGAAGGCAATCAGGGTTGGAAAGGTGATCAACGTGCCCCCGCCAGCCAGGGCGTTGACCGCGCCGGCGGCCATCGCTGCCAGGACAATTAAAATGTATTGGTAAACTTCGAGTTCAGGCATGCAGGCTCCAATGATCGGTCAGGCGAAGCTGGCTTTATAGAATGATTGGGCGGTGGATCGAGCCGGCGCGGTCGCTGAGGATATGGACGACCAGGCGAGCACCTTCCGGGGCGTGCAGCACCCATTCGGCACGGACGCGGTTATCGGTGTAGCTTTCGCCCCAGACGCTGCTGACGTCGATGTGGCTGCTGCGGCCGTTCAGATGGCCCAGTTCAACTCGTGCTTTTCCGCTGGTGAGCACCGCGCCTTCAGGCAGCTCGAGCTCGACGCGCACCGGGCGGGCAGCCTGGCGCTTCTTACCCTGCTGGCTGGTGTAGGTTGGCAGGTAGCCGCGGTTCTCGACCACCAGGTTGAGATGAACCTGGCCGTCCCCAAGGCGGGTGGCTTCCAGGGTGTGCACGCTCAGGCTGGGGAGCATGTCGCCGAGGGCCAAGGTGAAGGGGAGCAGCTTTTCAACCTCAGCGCCGAGCAGGTGCAGGGGTGGGTTGCTCCAGGTGTACATTGTGTTCCAGCCGCCGAGCTCGACAGCTCCAAGCTGGGGGTGTTGGTACGGATACCAGGGGATATACCCGGACGGACCGACGTTTTGGTCGAGCCAGTTCAGGATTTGCAGGTCGTGCTCGTGAGGGTGGATCCGGTACCACTCGATATATTTGCGCTCGGTGATCCCGGCATAAAAGGGCAGATCCCAGACCTCGATGGTGTAGCTGAAGGCGCCGAGATGATCGAAAATCCAGTCATCGAACCCACCGGTGGTAATTTCCTTGGGATGATATTTGAAATCGTGAAAAGTAGAGACGCAGGGGTAGCCCGAGCTGGCCGTGCCCAACCCCCCAATCTGCTCGTAAATCCACAGGTCGGCCGCCTCGAAATTTTCATCGGCCTTGGTGCTGTACGGGCGCAGGATAACCCGGCTGTAGGTGTGGTAGGTGATCGCCAGGTTGATGTTCGGATGCCCGCTGATGAAATCTAATACAGCTTTGATTTCAGGCTCGGATCCAGGGTAGGGGCCAGCGCCGAATTGCTCGGCTTCGGGCCGCCATTCAAAGGGGAAGTTGCGGTTGAAGTCCAGTCCTTCGGGCGGGCGGGCGGATTTGATCTGGTAGCCATCGTAATCCTGCAGGCGGCCTTCGGGGAGCAGGCGGTAGTACTCGCCGCCGTGTTCGGCGGGGCTGCGCTTTTCCATCAGGCGCGGATCGAGGCAGCTGATCTTCCAGTCGCCGTTAGGATCTGGAATGCGCATTTGCAGAATCCGCCCGTCGCCATCGATATCCTGCTCGTGCAGGCCGTCATCCAGATCCGGATATGGATAGAGGCGCACGCCGGAGCGGACGTATTTCGGGATCGCGGCCATAGCCAGGGCGGCGCCATCCGGATTGATGCGCGGGACGATGTAATACACAGCCCCATCCAGCAAGCGGGTAGCCTGGGCATCCAACCCATACCCACTGAGCAGTGCATAGGCCAGGCGAAGGGCGGCGGTTGCGCCGGTGAGCTCGGTGGCGTGGATGTTGGCATCGATCCACACCGCAGGCTTGTCGACATCGGCGCCGCTGTTCTGGTTGGTGATCGTCAGCAGCCAGATTGGGCGATTTTCGTAGCTGCTGCCGAGCGAGCGGCGGGTGAGCAGACCTGGATAGGTGAGCAGCCAATCGTCAGTGAGTTCTTCGATTTCCTCATTCGTAAAATAGTGATTGAAGTTCATAGTCACACCTCAAACGAACACAAAAGGGTTGAGTTATCCGGCGCAGCGGCCGAAGGGGGAGGAGGCGAGTTGGTCTGGAAAGAAGCAGGCGAGGGCTGGCGGCCATGAAAGACCAGCTCGTAAGCGGAATAAGGGAACGGATAATCGCCCTGGCACTCCCAGGTGAGTGCCAGTCCGCGCTTATGCGGCGAGAGATAGAACTCGTCCAGGCGAGAGGGACCGTAGCCATCCCCAGCGTCGCTGTAGAGCTGACCGATTCGCTTTCGAGATTTGAGCGTAGAAAGGTGATCGAGGTAAAAATGGAGGCTCAATTTACCTTCGCAGAGCATCGGAAGCATCGATAGATCACGCACCAACAGCGGTATCTTGTCGAGCGTGACCGGTCGTCCGAGCTAGACCGGGGCCGATGAGCAGCTCATCGTTCCAAAAGTCGAACCAGGATCCAGCGGGTAGAGGGACATTGCGGTTAATCGCGCCTGCGGTGCATACCGGAGCGACCAGGAAGCACTCACCAAACAGGAAAGCGTCATCCACCATCCACAGCTCGGGATTTTGGGGCTCAAGCCAGAAGAGCGGGCGGACAAGCGGCGCTCCGCTCTGGCTGGCAATCCAGGCCTGTGTATAAATATAAGGAAGCAGGCGTTGGCGCAGGAGCAGCGCAGCGCTCAGATGGGTGGTGTAAGGCTCGCCAAACGTCCAGGGGTGGCGGGCGGAAGCGCCGACGACGCTGTGAGTGCGCATAAACGCATTGAAAGTGGCCATTTGAAACCAGCGCAGATACAGCTCGGGAGAGGGATCGCCGGTGAAACCACCGATATCCGAACCGGTGAAGGGCAGTGCGCTGAGACCCATGCCGAGCAGGGTGGCGATGGTTTGCGAAAGGTTTTCCCAGGCAGTGGCAACGTCGGCAGTCCAGTTCCAGGCATAGCGCTGGTTGCCGATCCAGCCGGAGCGCGAGACGATCCACGGGCGGCGCTCGGGCTGCAGACGGCGCAAGCCTTCCCAGGCGGCGCGGTTCATCTGCATCCCGTACAGGTTGTGCGCCTGGAGGTGGTCGCCTGGATGGCCGTCGAGATCGTGGCGGGCGGCGAGCGGCAGGGTGGAGGCGCCGGAGGCTGCAAATGCGGCAGGTTCGTTCATGTCGTGCCAGATTCCGACCACGCCTGCCTCGAGCAGGAACTGGTATTGATCTCCCCACCACTGGCGGGTCGCGGGGTTGGTGAAATCCGGGAAGGCGCAGCGCCCCGGCCAGACGATGCCGGTGAGCGGTTTGTCATCGGGTAAGTTGGAAAAATAGCCGAGGGTTGAGCCTTGCTGGTAGACGGGGTACTCTGGATCGCGCTTGACCCCAGGGTCGATAATCGCCACCAGGCGTGTCCCCTGGGAATGGAGCTCGGCGGCGAGCTCGGGGAGGTCGGGAAAAGCCTTGCGATCCACGGTGAAGACGCGGAAGCCGTCCATATAATCGATATCGAGGTGGATGGCATCCAGGGGCAGGTTGTGCTCGGCGAACCCGGCTGCCACCTGGCGGATATCAGCGGCGGTTTTATAACCCCAGCGCGATTGGTGGTAACCCAGACTCCAGCGCGGCGGCAGCGGCGGGAGACCGGTGAGCTGGCTGAAGCGGGCAATGGCCTGAGATGGCGAGCCAACGCAAAGATACCAGGTTAGCTCGCCTGTTTCGAAGGCGGCTTTGGCCTGACCTGGGGATGAGGGCGTGTCGAACTCGAAAACGGCACGAGCGCTGTTGTCAAAAAAGACCAGGCAGCTCCCAGAGCGCTGCAGAGAGAGATAGACAGGCAGAGGCATGTAGAGTGGATCGCTGGTAGGGCCATGCGCTCCGCCCGGGTCGGTGTTCCACAGCGAGAAAGCACGTCCGCGCAGACCCAGCGACCCGCTGTGCTCGCCCAGGCCGGCCAGGTATTCGCCTGGATCGAGTACCGCGCGGCTGGTCCACTGGATTTGGGCGGGATGGAGAGCGTTGGCAGCGGTGATTTGGAAGCTCGGCGGCAGCTCAGCGCGCAGCAAATGGCCTTGAGGGTCGAATATCTGAGCCGCACCGTCGTGAGCGAGGGTGACACTCAGATCGGAGGTGGAAAGGCGCAGGCAGCCGGCGAGTTCCTCGCACTGAAATGGTATAGGAGGCCAGGCATCGCCAGCGAAAGCGTAGCGGGGGGATGGGTTCGATTGAAAATCAGGGTGGAGCCAGGAGAAGCGGAGCAGATCGGGAGCGAGGAAAGCAAAGTGAAGGACGGCGTTGGCGAAATGGACGGAAAGCTCGTTGTTATTCTGCGCATAGCCATTATATTTACCAGGACCTTGCGGTTCGGAAACGGTGTGGTCCAGGTAGGCAGCGTCCAGGCGGATTTTTGACCGCGAATTTGCCGCGATTTGGGCCAGGCAGCCCAGGCCGATCCCGCGGACGAGCATGATGACTGAGCTGAGGGAGGGCATCGCGGCTCAGGGCTCGCTGGGCGCTTCTTCGCTGAACGAATACAGATCGCCGATCGATTGGCGGGAAGCGTTGCGCAGAATCGCCTCGCCAAAAATCGGCGCCACAGATAGGATGGTTAACTTTCGGTTCTCAGCCGGATCGGTTGGCCGCGCTTCAGGGGGGATGGGAACGGTATCCGTGGCGACGATCTCGCCCACCACCGGCAGAGCCGACAGGCGACACAGGGCGTCCTTGGTGAAGACGCCATGCGTGCAGATCAGGGCGACTTCGCGGATGGTGCTGCTGCTCAGGATATTGAGCAGCTCAAACACGGTGGAACCGGTGGCGATTTCATCATCGTAAATCAAGGCGCGGCGCTTCTTCTCGGTTTGGAGCAAGATCGAATCGCTCATCTTTACCTGGTCGTCGGCGATACGGCGTTTTTCGGCAGCGGCGACCGGCAGCCCCAGGCGGGCAGCAAAGCGCGTGGCAGCGGTGGCGCGGCCCATATCGGGGGCGATGACAATGGTATCGGTCGGGTCGAGATGCTGTTCAAGGAAATGGCGCACAAAAAGTGGGCGGGCAGTCAGTGGATCGGTCGGCATACTGAAGAAACCGTGAACCTGGGGAGAGTGCAGGGTCATGGTCATGACGTGGGTAGCTCCGGCGGTTTGGAGCAGATCGGCAATCAGGCGGGCGGCGATGGAAATGCGCGGGGCGTCTTTTTTATCGGAACGGGCATAGGAGAAATAGGGGATAACGGCGTGGATTTCCCGCGCCCCAGCGCTTTGGGCAATATCCAGCATCATTAACATTTCGAGGAGGTTATCGCTGACCGGTGTGACCAAAGATTGAATAATATAGACCGCCCGGCCGCGGACGCTGGCGCCGAGCTGGACGTGGAGATTGTCGTTGCTGAAGCGATCGAAGTAAGTGGGATCGAGGGGCACCTTCAAATACCTGGCGATCTCACCGGCCAGTTTCGGATGGGATTGGCCGCTAAAGAAGCGTACATCTCCTGGATCAAGCTGAGGCATGTCTGTTTTCTCCTTGCAAAGTTTGCTGCTGTAAGGATAAGAGCTCGCCAATCCCCTGGTAGGCCAGCTCCAGCATTTGCTCGAATTGCAAGCGGTTGAAGGTTTTTCCTTCGGCGCTGGATTGAATTTCGATAAATTCACCGTGACTGTTCATGACGATATTGGCATCCACTTCGGCGCGGCTGTCTTCGTGATAGCATAAATCGAGCATGGGAACGCCGTCGACCAGGCCAACGCTAACCGCTGCCACGGCAGATTTCAACACCTCGGGTGGAAGCTGACCAGCCTGGATCCGTTTTCCCAGGCCGAGGGCCAGGGCCAGGTAGCCGCCGGTGATCGCCGCGGTGCGCGTGCCGCCATCCGCCTGGAGCACATCGCAATCCAGCAGGCAGGTGCGAGCGCCAAGCCGCTCCAGGTCTACCGCGGCGCGCAGGCTGCGCCCGATCAGGCGCCGGATTTCCTGGGTGCGCCCGCTCAGGCCGTTGGTCTCGCGCGGGGTGCGCTGGGCGGTGGATCGCGGCAGCATGGCGTATTCTGCGCTGATCCAACCGCCGGGCTTGCCCTGGACCTGCATCCAGCGCGGCACAGTTTCTTCGATGGTCAGGTTGCACAGCACCTGGGTCGCGCCAACGGTGATGAGGATAGAACCTTCTGGATAGGTTGAGAAGTTAGGGGTAATCTGGATCGGCCTGAGCTGATCGGCCTTACGACCATCGACGCGCATACATGGCTCTCCTCGATAGATTAAGTCAATCTCATTTTACCGCGGAAGGAAGGGCAATTGCATATAATTATGCCTATGACGGATGAAAATCGGAATTTGATTATTGGCTTTGTACCCGACCTGATCTTTCAGGTGAAGATCGAGACAGCCGCTGAACGGCTGAACTTTGGTGTGCAGTGGCTGAGCGCGCCGGAACTTCCGGGCAGCGAGGCGATCCGCGCCAATCCCGCCAGGCTGGGCGAGGAGGTCGAGGGTCCCGGGGCTGTGCTGCTCGATCAGATCAGCCGCTTACGCCCGGCATTGATCATCTTTGATCTCAACAGCGCCGATGTTCCCTGGAAAGCGTGGATTGCCCTGCTCAAGACCTCCCCCGCCACGCGGCGGATCCCGCTGATTTGTTTCGGTTCGCATGTCCATGCGGAGGCGCTGACCGCGGCAATGGAAGCTGGCGCCCAGGCGGCCCTGCCGCGCTCGCGATTCAGCGCCGAACTGGAGGCATTGATCCAGGAGTATGCACGGGTGAGCGATAACCCGGCGATTGAGGCTGCCTGCGCAGAGGAGCTCAGCCCCACGGCGCGGCGCGGTCTGGAGTTGTTCAATCACGGCGAATATTTCGAGGCGCACGAGCTGCTCGAAGCCGCCTGGAACCAGGAGCAGGCCCCAGGGAAAGAGCTTTACCGGGCAATCCTGCAGGTAGCTGTCGCCTATCTGCAGATCGAGCGCCGAAATTACAATGGGGCGGTTAAGATGTTCTGGCGCACCAGGCAGTGGATCGATCCGCTGCCAGACGAGTGCCGCGGGGTGGACATCGCCCGCCTGCGCCAGGATGCACAGGATGTATGCGCCGCCCTGGTGGGCTTGGGTAAGGAAAAGATTGGGTCATTCGATCTTTCGCTGCTGAAACCGGTTCGCTACCGCCAAGAAAATAGCCCCAAAGAAACCAGGGCTTAGGACTTTAGCAAACAAGAAGCGACGTAAGTCGCTACTACAAATTCAGGAGGATGAAATGCGACCCCTTCGGTATTCCATAAACGTCACATTGGACGGGTGCTGCGATCATCGTGAAGGAATAGTGGACGAAGACTTGCATCGTCACGCGGCGGAAAACATCGCCCAAGCCGATGCCCTGCTCTTTGGCCGGGTGACTTACGAGATGATGGAGGCGGCGTGGCGGCCGGTGGGTAAGGGAGTGAGGCCCGATTGGATGGAACCTTGGATGGAACCCTTCGCCCGGACGATCGACGCCGCAAAGAAGTATGTCGTGTCGAGCACCCTGGACCGGGTCGATTGGAACGCGGAGCTCGTGCGCGGGGACCTCGGAAAGGCCGTTCAGCAGTTGAAGCGGGAGCCAGGCCAGGGGCTGTTCGTGGGAGGCGTGACGCTCCCTCTGGCGTTGGCGGAGCTGGGATTGATCGATGAGTACGAAATCGTGGTGCATCCCAGGCTGGCCGGGCACGGACCGACGTTGTTCGCCGGGCTATCGAAACCTCTCGACTTGAGGCTCGTCAGCCGGCTGGAGTTCGGCTCGGGGGCGATAGCAATGCGGTATGAGCCGAGAAAAAAGTCCTCTGATTGAACTGAGCGTGGCTCTCGGCGGGTAAAGTTTGGTTATGCGGCGAAGCTCAGGTCGGATATAATCCAGGACATGGAACACACCCAGATCATTGCTCAAGAACTGAATATCCAACACAGCCGGGTCGCCGCAGCCGTTGAGCTGCTCGATGCCGACAATACCATTCCATTCATCGCCCGCTATCGCAAAGAGGCTACCGGGACACTGGACGAAGAACAGCTTCGGGCGATTAGCGAGCGCCTGGAAAAGCTGCGCGCCCTCGACGAGCGCCGCGAGACAGTGTTGAGGTCGATCGAGGAACAGGGCAAGCTAACCCCTGAGCTGCAAGCCCAAATCCTGGCGGCAGCGACGATGACGGCTCTGGAAGATATCTACCAACCGTATAAGCCAAAGCGGCGCACGCGAGCGATGATCGCCCGCGAAAAAGGACTGCAGCCGCTGGCAGATCTGATCCTCAAGCAGGCCCGTGAAACGGAAAGCCTGGATGAACTGGCAGGCGCTTACCTCGGTGAGTTAGTCCCTACGGTAGTGGAAGCCTGGGCTGGAGCTGTCGACATCGTCGCCGAGACGATCAGCGATGATCCGGAGGTGCGCCGGGTGACACGCGAGAAGGCGCTGGCTTTTGGCGTGCTGCACTGCGCGAAGATCGAAGATAGCCAGGATCCTAAGAACGTATACGAGCTGTATTACGACTTCGAAAGCCGGGTGGAGCGGCTGAAACCATACCAGGCGTTGGCGATTAACCGCGGCGAGGCCGAGAAAGTGCTGCGGGTGAAGGTGCTTGTGGTCGAGCGGGATTGGCGCGGGGCCATCCTGGCGGTTTACCGGCCCGATCCTCGCTCGGCGTTGGCGAGTAAGCTGCAGGAAGCCAGCGACGATGCCGCCGAGCGCTTACTTCTGCCGGCAATCGAACGCGATGTGCGCCGCGAGCTGGGCGAAAAGGCTGACCTGCACGCCATCCAGGTCTTTGCAGCCAACCTGCGCGCCTTACTCAGCCAGCCGCCCCTGGCCGGTAACACGATTTTGGGGATTGATCCGGGTTACAGGACGGGATGCAAAATTGCAGTCGTCGATCCGACGGGCAAACTCCTGGCCACGTCTACGATTTATTTACATGATAACGAACGTCACCGCAGCGAAGCCCTGGCGACCCTCGACGGGCTGGTCAGGCGCTGGGGCGCCAGCCTGGCAGCGATCGGAAACGGGACCGCGTCGCGCGAGACCGAACAACTGGTCGCCGAACTGATCCGCAGATTGAACGAGAGCGGCATACAGCTTCGCTACGTGATGGTTAACGAAGCCGGAGCCAGCGTGTATTCGGCCAGCCCGCTGGCGCGCGCCGAGCTGCCCGAGCTGGACGTCAGCCTGCGCGGGGCGGTATCGATCGCCAGGCGGCTGCAGGATCCGCTGGCCGAGCTGGTGAAGATCGAACCGAAGGCGATCGGGGTCGGGTTATACCAGCACGACGTCGATCAAAAACACCTGGAAGCGGCGCTGGGCGGGGTGGTGGAAAGCGTGGTGAACCAGGTGGGCGTGGACGCCAACACGGCGTCGCCGGCCCTGCTGACCTACGTATCCGGAATTGGACCAAAACTTGCCGAGCAAATTGTTCTTTACCGCGAAAGCAATGGAGCATTTCCTAGCCGTAAAGCGCTCCGCCAGGTGCCAAAGCTGGGTCCAAAAGCCTTCGAGCAGGCAGCCGGTTTCTTGCGTATTCGCGATGGCGAGAATGCCTTGGATGCCAGCGCCATCCACCCGGAGAGCTATCCGGCGGCGCTGAAGGTGCTTAAAAAAGCAGGATTGTCGCCAGAAACACCGCCGCGCGCTCGAAAAGAAGCCCTGGATACACTGCTGGCCAGGCAGGACATTGCTGTGCTGGCTGAAGAAGTGGGGGTGGGCGTGCCAACGCTGCGCGACATCCTCGAGCAGCTCCTGCGCCCTGGACGTGATCCCCGCGAAGAGCTGCCTAAGCCTGTGCTGCGCGCCGATGTTTTATCGATGGATGACCTGGTTGTGGGGATGCAGCTTAAGGGAACGGTGCGCAACGTAGTTGACTTTGGGGCGTTTGTCGATATCGGGGTCAAACAAGATGGTCTGCTGCACCGCAGCCAGATGCCGCGCGATCTGAGCTTGAAGGTGGGCGATGTCCTCGACGTGGAAGTGCAAAAATTGGAAATCGAACGTGGGCGAATCGGTTTGAAGTGGGTGGGTTTGTAGCCGAAATTAAATCATTTTTTGGAGGAATAGAAATGGAAATTCGAGTTGTTGAAACCAGGATCGAGTCAACGCAGGCTGACACGCTAGTGGTGAATCTATTTGAAGGGGTCACGACCCCTGGCGGAGCGACGGGCGCGCTGGACCATGTCCTGGGCGGGGCGATCAGCGATTTGATCGCTGGTGGGGATTTCAAGGGGAAGAGCGGCGAATGCTGCGTGTTCTACCCGCGCGGCGTGATCCTGGCCCGGCGGGTGATCGTCGTTGGCTTAGGGAAAGCGGCAGATTTCAACCTGGAGGCTGTGCGCCGGGCGGCGGCTGCCGCGGCGAAAAAGGCGCGCGAGCTGAACACCCACGAGATGGCTACTATTGTCCACGGGGCGGGGATCGGCGGGCTCGATGTGCAGGATGCAGCCCAGGCGACGCTGGAAGGCGCGCTGCTTGGTTTGTATCGCTACGCGGCGCCAAAGCAAAGCGACGAACCAGCCCACGAACTGGGAACGATCAGCTTAATCGAACAGGATTCGGGAAAAATCGATGCCATCCAGACCGGGGCGAATATTGCCTTGGCAATCAGCCAGGGGGTTTACCTGACGCGTGACCTGGTGAATATGCCGCCGAACGTGGCCACGCCCACTCGACTGGCGCAGGCTGCCGAGGAAATCGCACGGACCTACAGCATGGCTGTGACGATTGGCGATCGCGAATGGGCCGCGCAGCACAATATGGGCGCTTTCCTGGCGGTAGCCAAGGGCGCCGGAGAGCCGCCGAAGTTTATTGTGCTCGAACATAACGCCGGACGCAGCGATTTGGATACGATTGTCCTGGTTGGCAAAGGGATCACCTTTGACACAGGTGGGATTTCGATCAAACCCTCCGATCATATGGGCGACATGAAATCGGATATGGGAGGGGCAGCCGCTGTCCTGGGTGCAATGAAGGTGGTGGGTTTGCTGAACCTGCCCCTGCACGTGGTTGGAATTGCTCCGGCTACCGAGAATATGCCCGATGCCAACGCCTACCGTCCGGCTGATGTGATTACGGCCAGCAATGGCAAGACCATCGAGATTATCAGCACCGACGCCGAAGGGCGGATGATCCTGGCGGACGCCCTGGTGTATGCGGCGCGCTACCAACCCAAAGCCGTGATCGACCTGGCTACTCTAACCGGGGCGTGCGTGATTGCCCTTGGCGAGGATATGGCCGCGGGGTTGTTCTGCAACGATGACGGATTGAGTACGAAGCTGGCAGCGAGTGGAACGGCTACCCACGAACGGCTGTGGCCGCTGCCGCTGTGGGATGATTATAAGAAAGCAATCAAATCCGAGGTCGCCGATATGAAGAACACAGGTGGGCGAGCCGGCGGAGTGGCCACTTCGGCGGTATTCCTGAAGGAATTTACCAGCTATCCTTGGGCCCACCTGGACATTGCTCCGATGGCGTTGAGCAGCAAGGATAACGGTTATATCCCGGCCGGCGGCACAGGTTTTGGCGTGCGCCTGCTTGTCGAATTTTTGAGGAATTGGTCGGGCTGACCAACTGAAATTGGATGCATTTCCCAGCGCTTACCCGCCTGGCCTGGCACACGGCGAGAGCAATCCTGCTGCGCCGCCGGCTCAGCTTCCGGGGTGAAGCTCAGGAAATCGCCGCCCGATTAGATCCCGCCCTGGTGCTCCTGGGGCGGGAAAATATACCCCAGGCCGGACCAGCGGTGATTACCATGAATCACTATGCCCGGCCTGGTTTTCGGTCATACTGGTTGGCATTGGCAATCAGCGCGGCTGTCCCGGGGGAGATTCATTGGATTATGGCGGCTGCCTGGACCGAGCAGCGCTGGTGGAAGTCTTTTTGGTGGACACCGGCGACTCATTTTGTGTTCAAAGAGATTGCACACGTATTTGATTTTACGACTATGCCGCCGATGCCGCCAGATCCGGACCAGGCCGCCTGGCGAGCGCAATCCGTCCGCCAGGTGCTGCGAACTATTCGAAATTGCCGGGATGAAGCGGGGAAAACGTCAGCGATCATTGGTCTGGCGCCAGAAGGCGGCGATGCGCGGGATGGGCTTTTGAGCCTTCCTCCGCCTGGCAGTGGGCGCTTTATTGAGCAAATGATACAGTACGGGCTGATGATCCATCCCGTTGGGGTGTTTATCGATAGGCGAGGTCTGTGCGTGAACTTCGGTCCGGCATACCAACCTGAGAGCGCGGAGACCGCCAGCCGCGCAGACCGGGACAGGCAGATCTCCAACCAGGTGATGGAACGGATCGCGGTGCTGCTTCCGGTGGAGCTGCGCGGTGGGTTTTAGGATTGACGAGATGGTTGACTGGCAGTGGGTAAAGAATTAAAATAGCGTATCTACCCTGTTCGACCACGAGGCGCCTGATGCCACTCTACGAATATGTTTGCCTGGATTGTAATAAGCGATTTGAGACACTGCGCCGGATGAAGGACGCCGATCAACCGATCGCGTGCGCTTCCTGTGCTAGCGCGCATACTTCACGCTGCCTGACTGTCTTTTATGCGCACAGCGGGGGAAAGGCTGTGGCGGGGAGTGGGGGAGGTTGTGCGGGGTGCGCAGGCGGTTCGTGCGCCGGCTGCAGCCACTAGCTCAGGGCTGAAAGCTCTGGACTGCGGTGATTACGGTTTCGATTTGCTCGTCGCTCAGCGTGGGGTAAAGCGGCAAGGTGACCAGGCGGGAAGCGGCATCTTCGGTGAGGGGCAGCGCTGCTGAATTTCCAAAGCGATTCTGATAATAACTAAATCGATGGATTGGTGGGTAGTGCAGGCTGGTTTGCACGCCGGCGGCGCGTAAATGGGCGATGAAGTCTCCACGCTGTTCTTGCTGGTTGAGCAGGACGACAAAAAGATGATAGGCAGGGTTACCCCGCGCTTCGCCAAAGGGCAGGCACAGGTAGGGGAGCTTCGACCAGGACTGGCGATAGCGTTGGCTGACCAGGGCGCGGCGCTGGTTGTTGGCGTCAAGTTTCTCGAGCTGGACGGCGCCGAGGGCGGAATGGATTTCGTCCATGCGGTAGTTGTAACCCAGGGCGGTGACATCGTACGAGCTGGCATGCCCACGATGGCGATCCCAGGTCAAGCTGGTCATGCCATGCGAGCGCAGCCGGCGGATCTTTTCGGCCAGCTCGGGTCGTGCAGTAACCACCAGGCCGCCCTCGCCGGTCACCAGGTTTTTATTTGCAAAGAAGCTGAAGCAGCCGATATCGGATAGCGTACCGGCTTTGCGTCCATCCAGGGCTGCCCCAGGGGCGTGGGCGGCATCTTCGATGATCGCCAGGCGATGGCGGGTAGCAATCTCCTGGATGGCGCTCATCGCGCACAGATAGCCGCCATAATGCATCACCATAATGGCCCGCGTCCGGGGGGTAACCAGGCTTTCCACTTGCGCGGGAGAAATCGTCAGGTCGGACAGACTGTGAATATCGGCAAAGACCGGCGTCGCGCCGGTGTAAAGCACCGCATTGGCGCTGGCTACGAAGGTCAGTGAAGGCAGAATCACTTCGTCGCCGGGACCGAGCTCGAGGGCCAGGCAAGCCAGGTGTAAGGCAGCCGTGCCATTGGCGACTGCAAAAGTGTACGGCGAATGCAGATACTCCGCGCAGGTCAGCTCGAAGTTCGCTGTGATTCCACCCATGCTCAACCAACGCGAGCGGAGAACTGCCTCGACAGCCTGGATTTCAGGCTCGCCCAGGTCGATATCAGAAAGCGGGACCTTCCACTGTGCATCGCTCATCGGAATTTCAAGGCGATTATACCCCGTTTCCCTCTTGCCCCAAAACCACGCCAAAGTTATACTACTCAACGTTAGGAAGGTACCCATGCGGATTGAAAATTTAATGGAAGCGCTGCCCGCCAATTACACCGATGCGGATCGGGGGTTGGTCGTGCGCGCTTACAAGGTCGCTGAAAAAGCCCACGAGTCGCAGAAGCGCGCTTCAGGCGAACCCTATATTACTCACTGCCTGGCGGTGGCGAAATACCTGGCGGAAATGTTCGTCCCCCCTGAGGTGATCGCCGCGGGTTTGCTGCACGACACGGTTGAAGACACGGAGATCACCCTCGAGGATATCCGCCGCGATTTTGGGGACGTGATTGCCATGCTGGTGGATGGGGTAACCAAGCTGACCCAACTACCGCGAGTATCGCGTGGGGAGTTGGTCGAGCCGGCGCTCACAAAAGAGGAACGCCTGGTTGCTGAACGCCGGCAGGTGATCGATCCTGAAGAAGAAGTCGAACAGCTTCGCCGCAGCCGAAATTTTGATATGCAGTCCGAGACCCTGCGCAAGACTTTCCTGGCAATGAGCGATGACGTGCGCGTGGTTGCTATTAAACTGGCTGACCGGCTGCACAATATGAAAACTTTGGGTAGTCTGCCCGAACAGAAACGCCGCCGAATTGCCCAGCAAACTCTGGATATCTTTGCCCCTTTAGCGAATCGCCTGGGTATCTGGCAAATGAAGTGGGAACTAGAAGATCTTGGTTTTCGCTATACGAATCCTGAAAAATACAAGGAGATTGCTCAATTCCTGGCTGAACGGCGCTCGGTGCGGGAGGGCGAGATGAAAGGGGTGAAAACGCGCATGGAGGATATGCTGACGCATCATGGCATCCATGCGGAGGTAAGTGCCCGTCCCAAGCATATCTATTCGATTTATAAAAAGATGGAGCGCAAGGGAGTTCCATTCGATATGGTTTATGATGTACGCGGGGTGCGCGTTTTGGTAAAGGATATCCCGTCTTGTTATGCAGCGCTCGGTTTTATCCATGCCACCTGGCGGCCCATCCCAGGTGAATTCGATGATTACATTGCCAACCCCAAAGACAATTTCTACCAATCCCTGCATACAGCGGTGGTTTACGAAGACGGGAAAACCCTGGAGATCCAGATCCGCACCCTGGAAATGCATAAAAACGCCGAGTTAGGCATCGCCGCTCACTGGGTATACAAAGAAGGATCCGGGCGCGATTTGGAATACGAAAAGCGGATTCTCTGGCTGCGCTCATTAATGGAATGGCGCCAAGATGTCGAGGATGCCCGTGAGTTTGTGGACAGCATGAAGTCGGATGTGTTTGTCGATCGGGTGTATATCCTCACCCCGAAAGGCGATATTATCGACCTGCCGGCTGGCTCGACGCCTATCGATTTTGCTTACCACGTCCATACCGAGGTCGGTCACCGCTGCCGGGGGGCAAAGATTAATGGAAAGCTTGTATCCCTGGATTATCAGCTCAAGACTGGCGAGCAGGTGCAAATCCTGACTGCGAAATCGGGCGGCCCGAGCCGAGATTGGCTTAACCAAAACCTGGGGTTGGTGAAAACCCAGCGGGCACGCTCAAAGATTAAACACTGGTTTATCGACCAGGCGCGGGAGCAGAACCTGAACCAAGGCCGGACGCTGCTGGAAAAGGAGCTGCGCCGGCTGGGAATGACCGACGTCAATCTCGAGCGCCTGGCAAAGGAGTTCGAGTTCAAGAATGTGGAAGAGCTGTATGTGGCTCTGGGGACTGGAGAGCTTTCCCTTGACTCGCCTGGTCAAGCGCCTGACCTTTGTTCCAAAAGAGGAAGAGCCAGAGCCTGAAGTCGCGGTGGGTGGTAAGAGCGCGGCAGGGCAGATCGACGACACGGGTAAAAGTGTGCGTGTGGTCGGTTTGAAGGGAATGCTGACGATTATGGCCAAGTGCTGCAACCCGGCGCCCGGCGATCCGATTATCGGTTATATCACACGCGGGCGCGGGGTGACCATCCATCGCCAGGACTGCCCAAATATGCTGCGCATGGCAGATCGTGAACGGCTGGTGCGGGTTTCTTGGGGCGAGCCGAAGAAGACTTATCCGGTGCCGGTCATTATTAAAGCGTATGATCGCGATGGGCTGGTGCGAGATGTGTCCACCCTGATTGCCGATGAGGGAATTAATATGCTCAGCATGTCATCGGGTACGAATAAAAACCTGGCCTGGGTGGAATTGGTGATGGAAGTGCGCGATCTTGTCCAACTCAGCCGGATTTTGGATCGCCTGGAGAACCTGCCGAATGTGACCGAAGTGCTTAGGGTGAGACCGGGGTAGGCGCAAATGAATTCCACCGAGCTGCCGAGAACCCAGAGAAATCATTTCGAAAGCTGACTGCTAAAAGTTAAGTGCATATCGCTGCCTCATGGTATAATCTTGCGCCAAAAGGGACAGGGCTACCACTATGTTGAGTGTTGCGCAGGCGCAAAACCGCTTGTTAGAGGCATTTACCCCGACGAAGGCGGAAACAATTCTTACACAGGATGCTGCAGGGCGGGTCCTGGCGCAAGAAATCAGGGCTCAATTTGATCTGCCCAGGTTTTCGAATTCGGGGGTGGATGGTTTTGCAGTGCTGGCGGAGGATATCCAAGGCGCCAGCCCGGCTGCCCCAGCTTGTTTGCCAGTGGTGATGGACATCCCGGCCGGCGCTAAACCCGAACGGGTGCTCAAGAAAGGCGAAGCTGCCAGGATCATGACCGGTGCGCCGATTCCCTCCGGCGCAGAGCTGGTGATCCCCGTCGAAGTTACAAACTTTAATTACCGCCAGGTTGACCTGCCCAAGCCGGAACAGGTTGAAATATATCAGCAGGCTGCGCCGGGGGCAAATATCCGCCCTGCCGGCGAGGACCTACGTCAGGGGGAGGTTGTTTTGGAGGGTGGAAGGCGACTGCGCCCCCAGGAAATTGGCCTGTTGAATATGCTCGGATTTGAAGAAGTGAAAGTTTATCGCCAGGCGACCGTCGGGGTGCTGTCCAGCGGAGACGAGCTGCTGCCGGTTGGCCAGCCGCTGGTGGACGGGAAGATCTATGATTCGAATGCTGCTATGCTCGCCAGCCTGTGCCGGCGCGATGGCGCTGCGGCGCAACGCCTGGGGATTGCCAGGGATACCGAAGCTTCCGTGAGGGAGCATTTAGACCGGGCGGTGGATGCGGGCGTCGATCTGATCCTGGCGACGGCGGGCGTCAGCGTTGGCGCGTTTGATTTCGTGCGCAAAGTGGTCGAGCAGGCTGGCGTACTCGATTTCTGGCGGGTGAACGTGCGCCCGGGTAAACCTTTTGCCTTTGGCAGCTACCGGGGAATTCCATTCTTCGGACTGCCTGGGAACCCTGTCTCGGCGTTTGTAAGCTACGAGCTTTTTGTGCGCCCGGCGCTGTACCGCTTGAGCGGGATAATTTTGAAACGCCTGCAGGTTCAGGCGACGCTCAACGAAGCGCTGACCTCGGATGGGCGTGAGAGCTATCTGCGCGCCATCCTGACTTATACAGACGGCTGGCAAGCCCAATTGACTGGGCATCAAGGATCGGGAAATCTCCGCTCGCTTGTCCAAGGAAATGCTTTGCTGATTGTGCCTTATGGGGTAAAATCACTGCCAGCCGGCGCTCGTGTAGAAGCCTGGTTGTTCGATGAATAATGCCTGTTCTGTTAGCCGGCTTTTGCAGGACCCAGGGTCCCCCCTGGGGAGAACTCTAACACTTTCGGAGGATCTGTAATATGCCACGTATTCGCTGCCATTATGTGGATTGCATCTTTCTTGATGACGGTTACTGCAGCGCAGCCGCGATTGAAGTTGACCCAGATGTCGGCTGTATGACATTTGCACACGCGGAAGACGCCGAAGAGAAGGAAGAATGGGACGACGAGGAAGAAGAGTTAGACGAGTGGGAAGAAATTGACGAAGAAGAAGATGATGAGGAAACCTGGTTAGACGAAGAGGAATACTAACCTGTTTGATCATTTTGGTTTCTTAGCCCCTTTTTATGAACGGGTCATTCCCTTAAGAAATGCCCAAAATCTATTCGAACTGGCAGCCTTGCCGGTGCCCGGAAGCATTCTCGATGCTGGCGGGGGTACTGGCAGGGTGGCTAAGGCGTTAAGAGGCTCCTGCGGGCAGGTTGTGGTAGCCGATATTTCAAGGGGGATGCTCCAGCAGGTCCCAGTGGGAGATGGATTGGAGGTCGTCAATTGCCATACTGAAAGCCTGCCGGTAGCGGCTGAATCCTTCGAGCGGGTGATTATGATCGATGCGCTGCATCACGTCGCCGATCAGCAGCAAACCGCAAATGAGTTATGGCGAGTGGTCAAACCGGGGGGAATGATCATCATCGAAGAGCCGG
Organism: uncultured Chloroflexia bacterium; assembly: GCA_963770655.1. GTDB lineage: Bacteria > Chloroflexota > Anaerolineae > Anaerolineales > UBA4823 > CAZAGA01. The sequence goes on from CAVYQO010000008.1 coordinate 132,708, forward strand.
ATGTGCGCCGGATCAGTGTCAAATTCGTCGCTTTATTTGAAAAATTAGCCTTAATGCGCAGCCATTTCCTGACCCCCCCAAGGATCTTAGCATTATTCCAGGCGCAGGGGGTAAAAAGCCGGATCGTGGTTGATGGATTTAACGCCTGGGTCGTAATCGAAAAGCCCGGCTAGGAATATCTACCGGCAGGAAGGCTAGCAAATTCGGGGGAGTAGCTCACCGGAGAGCACATCGACAACGCGGGTGGCACCGATCACGGTGCGCATCAGCACCCGCCCGGCGGGCTCGGCGAGCACATGACCAATCCGGGCAGCCTGGCGGCCATATGGATGGCTGCGCATAATCTGGAGAGCCTTTTCAGCGCTGGACGGGGCGACGATCGCCAGGAGCTTGCCTTCATTGGCAATGTACAGCGGGTCGAAACCGAGCATTTCGCAGGCCGCGGCTACTGCGGGCTGCACCGGTAGGCTGGTTTCGTCGAGCAGGATCGCCTGGCCGGATTGGGCGGCAATTTCGTTCAGGGTTGTGGCCAGACCGCCGCGGGTTGGATCGCGCAGGACATGCAGCTCAACCCCCGCCAGGATTAAATCACGCACCAGACCATTCAAAGGCGCAGTGTCGCTGGATATGCCCGACGCAAATCCAAGCTCACCGCGGGCTTCAAGCACTGCAATGCCATGATCGCCCAGCGTTCCTGAAATCAGGACAATATCCCCGGGACGGGCCAACGCGCCGCCCACCCGGCAGCCGGGATAAACCAACCCCACCCCAGAAGTGTTGATATAAATGCCATCGGCTTTGCCGCGTTGGACGACTTTCGTATCGCCAGCTACGATCTGGACACCAGCCTCTTCGGCGGCGGCGTGCATCGAAGCCAGGACTGCTTCCAAAGTGACCACAGGCAGGCCTTCTTCCAGGATGAATCCGGCAGTGAGATAAAGGGGTTGGGCGCCGAGCATGGCAATATCGTTGACAGTGCCGCAGATCGCCAGCCGCCCAATATCGCCGCCGGGAAAGAACAAAGGCCAAACGACGTGTGAATCGGTGGAGAAGGCCAGGCGCAGGGACGCTTCGCCGTTGGCAGGAAATTCGATGACGCCGGCGTCATCGCCAGCGCGCAGGATTGGATTGTCGAAATGGGGTAGAAAATGCCTGGCAATCAAGTCGTGCATCAGCTTGCCGCCGCTGCCGTGGCCGAGGACGATCACTTCGGAATGGCTTAATGGCAGCGGGCAGATTGCCCCTTGCATTTCGGGGTAGTTTGTTTCTGGATTATTTTCCATATTTATAATAAGCCGCACAGGCCCCCTCGGAGGATACCATGGTCGCCCCAAGCGGGTGCTCCGGGGTGCACAGGCTGCCGAAAGCGGCGCACTCGTGGGGTTTTTTGAGGCCCTGGAGGATCTGGCCAGCGATGCACAGCGGCGATTCAGCCGGCTGAATGTGAGCAACGTGAAAACGCTGCTCGGCATCGAAGGCGGCATACTCGGGGCGGAGCGTCCAGCCGCTGGCGGGGATCATCCCGATCCCGCGCCATTTTCGGTCGCAAGGTTCGAAGACCTGGTTGATGACTTTTTGGGCTGGCTCGTTGCCAGCAAAAGTTACGGTGCGGGGATAAGCATTTTCTACTTCGTACCGGCCTGCTTCGAGCTGGCGCACGGTCATGAGAATCCCCTGGAGGATATCCACCGGCTCGAAACCGGTGACGACGATCGGGATCTGGTAACGTTCGGCGAGGGACGGGTACTCCCAGTAGCCCATCACGGCACAGACGTGACCAGCGGCCAGGAAACCCTGGACGCGGTTTTCGCTGGAGCCAAGGATAGCGTGCATGGCGGGAGGGACGCGTACGTGGGATACCAAAACTGAAAAATTTTTCAGACCCTGGGCGCTGGCCTGCAGAACGCTCATCACGTTGGCGGGGGCGGTGGTCTCGAAACCAATGGCGAAAAAGACGACCTGTTTCTGCGGATTTTGAGCAGCGATTTTCAAGGCATCCAAGGGGCTGTAAACCACGCGCACGTCTCCGCCGGCGGCGCGGATCGAGAACAAATCCTGACCGGAGCCGGGTACACGGAGCATATCGCCATAGGAGGTGAATATTACATCCGGGCTGGGAGGCAATTGCCAGGGCTTTATCGATCAGCTCGAGGGAGGTGACGCACACCGGACAGCCGGGGCCGTGAACCAGCTCGATCTCTGCAGGGAGGAGCTGATCGAGACCCGAGCGCATAATGGCATGGGTCTGCCCGCCGCAAATTTCCATAATTACCCAGGGTTGGCTGACCGTGCGCCGGATTTCGGCAACCAGGCCAGCGACCAGTTCTGGGTTGCGATACTCGTTTTGATGCTTCATCGGCGCTTCAGTTTTGGGCGAGGTTGGGCTCGTCCTCAAGCCCAAGCTCGGCGTTGAACTCGGCGATCTCGCGGAGCAGGGCCAGGGTTTCAAGCGCATCTTCTTCGCTGATCAGATTCAGGGCAAAACCGACGTGGATCAGGGTGTAATCGCCAACCTGAGCTTCGGGAACGTAAGCCAGGCAGGCTTCGCGATGGACGCCGTCGAAATCAATTTTGCCCATTTGCAGACCATTGACTGTGTATATTTCTATAATTTTACCGGGGATGCCAAGACACATGATCAGTAACTCCTATTCAGGAAGTGAAATAAGCAGCTGCGATAACCGCCTGGCCAAGCGCTAACCCACCATCATTGGCGGGGACGAGGCGGTGGGTTAAGACATTGAAACCTGCCTGGCGCAGCATGCGCAGTGATTGAGTAAGCAGGGTCATATTTTGCCACACTCCGCCGGAGAGCGCAACTGTAGTGAGGCCGGTCTCCTGGCGCAGGCGGATGCACAGATCCAGGACGAGCTGAGCAAGCGAATTGTGAAAACGGGCCGAAATGATGGAGGCGGGGGTGGCGGTGTAGACATCCTGGACGACGGCGCGGATCAATGGGCTTGGATCGACTTGTAAGCTAGATGAAGGCGGAGAGCGGAGAACATCGAAAGGATAGACGCCGGTCTCCGCCAGGTCTCGGCAGGCTTCAAGCTCGATAGCAGCCTGGGCTTCGTAATTGACTTGCTGGCGGACACCGGCCAGGGCGGAGACGGCATCGAACAGGCGACCTAAGCTGGAGGTCAGCGGGGTATTTACCCGGTGATCGAGCTGGCTGCGCAAGGCGAGGCGTTCTTCGGGGCAGAGGGCGCTGACCGGGGGCAGGAGAGGATCCCAATCGAGGGCGGCCTGGGAGAGGAAGGCCAGGGCGATCCGCGCCGGTTTGCGTGTAGCCACATCGCCGCCGGGAAGCGGGGTATAAGCAAAATGCGCCAGGCGCTGAAAACCCGAGTAGCTGGCTACCAGAAATTCGCCGCCCCAGATGGCGCCATCGCTGCCGTAGCCAGTGCCATCGAAAGCCAGCCCGAGGACGCGCTGCTCCTTCGATAAACCGCACTCGGCCATCAGCGCCGCGATATGGGCATGGTGATGCTGGACGCCCAGGGCAGGGAGATCCTGGCGCACGGCGCGCTCTTGCGCATAGCGACTGGCCAGGTAGTTTGGATGCTGGTCGTAGGCGATGAATTTCGGCTGCACGCGGAACAAGCGCTCGTAATGGGCGATGCCTTCTTCGAAAGAGCGCAGGGTCTCATAATTTTCCATATCGCCAATGTGCTGGCTCAAAAATACATATTCGCCGTGTGTCAGACAAAAGGTGTTTTTCAATTCAGCGCCTGTTGCCAGCAGAGGCGGGAGCTGCCAGGGCATGCGCACCGGAAATGGCGCATAGCCACGCGCCCGGCGAATTGGGTAAGCCATTCCCGAGAAAGGTTCCAGGCGCAGCACGGAATCATCGCAGCGGGTCTGGATTGGGCGGTCGTGCATCAGAAAGCCATCAGCCAACCTGGCGAGCCGCGTGTGAGCTTCTTCATTGTCAGTGACAATCGGCTCTTCGCTGAGGTTTGCGCTGGTCATTACCAGAACTCGCAGGGGCTCACCAGCGCCCAGGTCGGCCATCAGCAGTTCGTGGAGCGGCGTGTAAGGCAGCATCACCCCCAGGGTGTCCTGACCGGGGGCAACCAAGGAGGATAGGGTCGAATCAGACCGGCGGCGGAGCAGCACGATCGGTCGAGCCAGTGACTCAAGCAGATCCGCTTCGGCTGGTGTAAGTTCGCAGTGCTGGCGCACAACCTCCAGGTTTGCCATCATCAGCGCAAAAGGCTTTTCGACGCGCAGCTTGCGCTGGCGCAGGGTTGCCAGCGATTGTGGGTCCAGCGGGTTGCAGGCAAGATGAAAGCCTCCCAGCCCTTTAATCGCCAGGATTTTTCCTTGCTTCAACCACACCTGGGCAGTACGGATTGCTTCCTCCGTGCGGGCGATGACCGGGAATTGAGATCCTGACCGATCGTTTTCTTCAGGTGTAGAAGACTTTGGTTGCGTTCCAGCCAGACTTGAGGGCCGCACACCGGGCACGCCACAGGCTGGGCATGGAAACGGCGATTAGCCGGATCGCGATACTCGGCAGCGCACTCGGGGCAGAGCGGGAAGTCTGCCATGGTAGTGAGGGGACGATCATAGGGAATGTCGCGGATAATGGTAAAGCGCGGCCCGCAGTTGGTGCAGTTAATGAAGGGATAATGGAAGCGCCGGTCAGAGGGGTCGAACAACTCGCTGCGACAATCTGCGCATAGGCATACATCGGGCGAGATCGGTTGAAACGCATTCGGGACAGGCTCGGAGGGGATAATCTCGAAATCGGTGTAGCGACCCGGCTGGACTTCCCAGCTTTCAAAGGAATCAATCCGCGCCAGGGGTGGGGCGCCTGTCTTTAGAGCGTGGATGAAGGTTTGGAGCGCGGCTGGATCGCCTTGAATGTGGATGTCGACGCCGGCCGAGGTGTTCTTGACCCAACCTGCCAGACTGTGACTCCGCGCAAGATTGTAAACAAATGGACGGAAGCCGACCCCCTGAACGATCCCGCTGATGTGGATTTGAGCGCCTGAGAGGTCGGTCATATCACAAAAGAGCGCCAGTTCTAGCCGGCGCTGAACTCCATTGCCTGGGCCAGGAGCCAGTCATTCCACTCCTGCAACCCTTCACCGGTGCGGCAGGACATCGGGAATATTTTCACTCCCGGGTTCAGTGCTTCTACCCCGGCTAAGAAATAATCCATGCGGAAGGGTACGTAAGGAAGCAGGTCCAATTTATTCAAGACAAGCACATCGACTCCCTGATAGGCGCCTGGGTATTTATAAGGTTTGTCATCGCCCTCGGGGATCGAGGCAACCAGGATGCTGCGGTGGACGCCCAGCTTGAAACTGATCGGGCAGACCAGGTTGCCGACATTTTCAACAATCAGCATGTCCAGGGTGTCCAGATCGAGCTGGTTGAGGGCGCCGTGGAGCATAATCGCATCCAGGTGGCATTCGCCGCCGGTGTTAATCTGTACAGCCACAGCCCCGGCGGCAGCAGCGCGGTCGGCGTCCAGGCTGGTGGCGATGTCGCCGTCTACCGCAGCCAGGCGGAGCTTAGGCGAGAGGGCGCGCACCGTGGCTTCGACCAGCGAGGTCTTCCCCGCGCCTGGGGAGGCCATAATATTGATCGCCAGAACGCGCGCCTGATCCAGACGCTGGCGATTTTGATCGGCCAGGCGGTCGTTGGCGCTGAGGATGTTTTCAACAACTGCAATGCGTTCTTGCATGAAACGGTCTCCTGATGTTCAGGTTTCGATGTCAATCAACTCGACAAAAAATTCGCGTCCGGCAACAATCTGCAGGCGATTGCTGTGGCAGGCCGGACAATCCAGAGCATCGGGGTCAGGTTGGAACTGTTCGCCGCAATCCAGGCAGAGCATCTCGGTCGGGATGCGCCGAAAATGGAGTTGGGCGGCGCCCGCCAGGCTGTCCTTGGCGATGATCTCCCAATAGAATTGAACGGAGTCGTCGACAATACTGGCCAGGTCGCCTATAACCAGGTAAATATTATTGACGCGTACTGCGTTTGCCTGGTTGGCATGACGGAGAACGATTTCTAGGACGCTTTCTGTGACTGAAAGTTCATGCATTGCTAAGATCAGGCAGTTTGGGGCGCATCACTCATCCCAGAACCAGGGATCGCCTGGGGACGCGCTGCCCACATAATCAAGGTCATGATGATCGCTGATGAGATACACCAGATGCAGGTTGCGCCGATCACAAATGGCTCAAGGAAGGTAAGATATATCGAGAACATCACGCCAAAGATAGAAAAAGCCCAAATTCCCTGCCAGGCCAGACGGCGCCATTTTTCATATGAAAAACGCTGTACAAGCCATAGGATTAGAATGGCCAAATAGCCCAGTAGACCCAACACGCCGATGGGCAAAACACCGAACAGCATTGCATAAGTACTTTTTTGAACCGAATTGCAGTCCCCAATCGGACCGCAAATCGCTTCGGCGTTGGTCGTTTCTACGAAAGTGAGATAGAAAGCCACGAGCATGCCGATCACAGCCAGGGTAGGGATCACCCATCCTGGCCAGGAGCGTCCAGGATTGCCCATGACATATTGGTAGGCAACGTAGACCAGACTGAAAACCATTCCGAGCAATACGACGACCGCCAGGGTGTTTCCAGGGATATCCCGCTGAAACTTGGCCAGCATACGTCCCAGGGTAGAGTCGTCCACTGGTTGGGGTTGCGCCGGGACCGAACCACCGGTTTCCCCGGTAAAGGTATCCAGTCCTGGTAGATCCGGCCACTCGACGCCGCCGGAAGCTAGCCCTGCGGCAATCAGCGCCGGGAATTGCTGCGGGATTTCTTGATCGCCGACCAGGAAATGCTCGCCGACAATCAGGGCGGGCACCCCTAGTCGATCGTCGGGGACTTTATAGGTTGCTATCGCTTTTTGGTAAAGATCCTGGCCATAAGGCTGAGTAACATCCACCCTGGCAATCAGCAGATTATCTGGGAACTTCGCCATGATCGGCGGCAGATCCTCGTTAATTACTTTTTCGCAGTGACTGCAGGTTGGCGAAAAGAAGAGAACGGCGCGGACGACAGCCGGCGCGGCGAGCCCCTTTTGCGCTGGGAATATGGTGAAAACGAGCAGAAGGACGAGGGCAGCAACGAGGCGCGAATGTATTAGGTTCTTTTGCATAAGAATGATGATGGGGTGGGGTGGATGAATTTAGGATGTGGGGGGAACGTTATTGTTGCTATCCTGGGTCTTGGCAGCGTCATCCGGTTTGTTTGGATCTTCGTCACCGCTCAACCCTTTTTTGAATTCGCGAATACCACTGCCCATTTCTTTGCCGATTTTGCTTAGTCGGCCTACACCGAAGAGCAAAACAACAATCAGCAAGATAATAATAAGTTCGGTAGGTCCGAGGTTCATAGTCTTACTCCTATAGCCATAAATTGCACAATAAGCCCAGGGCACGCGAATGCGATGGACAAATAAAAATTATACTACGGTAAAATTAGCGCGAGATGATAGGTAAAAAATAATCTATGAAAAGTGGACAAAAGTGATCGAAAGTTTAACTGTAATCGGCGGAGGGCTGGCCGGCAGCGAAGCAGCCTGGCAAGCGGCTGAAGCCGGGGTGCAGGTAAAGCTATATGAGATGCGCCCGAAGCAATCCACCGGCGCACATCTCGGCGGCAACCTGGCTGAGCTGGTGTGTTCCAACTCATTGGGCTCTAACTTAATCCACCGCGCCTCGGGATTGCTCAAGGCAGAACTGCGCAGCCTGGGTTCACTCGTGCTAAGCTGCGCCGAAGCTACAGCAGTACCAGCCGGAAGCGCACTGGCTGTGGATCGGGCTGCTTTTTCGGCTTTGGTGACCGCACGCGTCGAAGGGCATCCGAGGATCAGGGTCGTACGCGAGGAATTGGGCGAAATTCCTGATGGAACGGTGGTCATCGCTTCGGGCCCGCTGACATCGGCAAGGCTGGCCGAAGCCCTGGCGAAACACCTGGGTCAGGAGCACCTGTATTTTTATGACGCCATCGCCCCGATTGTCGAGGCTGACACATTGGATATGGAGAAAATATTTCGAGGGTCACGTTATGTACGTGACGATCCATCCGTTGGCGATTATCTGAATTGTCCACTGACTCGCGAAGAGTACGAGCCCTTTGTGGCGGCGCTGCTAAGCGCTGAGCGAATCGCCTTGCAGGAATTCGAAGTGGAGGTGGAGGAAGGCGTTCGAGCCGGGGCGCAGCAATTTTTCGAAGGCTGCCTGCCGCTTGAAATCCAGGCGAGGCGGGATGTAAAGGCATTAATCTTCGGACCGCTGCGCCCGGTGGGGCTGTTCGATCCGCGGGCGACTCAGCGGCCCTATGCGGTGGTGCAGCTTCGCCAGGATAACCTGGCCGGGACGCTGTATAATTTGGTGGGGTTTCAAACAAACCTGACCTTTGCTGAGCAAAAAAGGGTATTCCGGATGATCCCGGGCATGGAGGGGGCGGAGTTTGTGCGCTATGGGCAGATGCATCGCAATACGTTTATAAATTCGCCGCAGCACTTGCAAGAAACCCTGCAACTGCGTGGAGACGAGAGGATTTATTTTGCTGGGCAGATCTGTGGGGTAGAGGGGTATATGGGCAATGTCGCCACGGGACTGCTGGCCGGGATAAACGCAGGGCGCGGCTTGAAGGGGGAAGCGCCGCTGAGCCTGCCGCGAACGACGATGCTTGGCGCCTTGTGTTATTATATAAGCCATGCCGAGGCGGAGCAGTTCCAGCCGATGAAAGCGAACTTTGGGCTATTACCGGAGTTAAAGGAAAGACCGGAGGCCAAGCAGCGAAGAGAAGGAAGACGAGAGCGCGGCGTGCTGCACAGCCAGCGGGCACTGGTCGATCTGGAAGAATATATGTCGAAAACGAAGGGCGAAGGCTGAGCAAAACGGCACATCATGAAAAGTGAAATAAGCGCAGTTATTAAAATTGCGCATAGCCATTATTACGCTTATTGAAATCCATATCTTTTTCGAAATCTAAGTTGACATTGAAGAAACAACATCTTCCTGATTTATTATGGATACTCCTACTGCTGATCGCAGCGGGGGTGAGCGGCTGCAGCGGTCTGCCTGGCTTGCCTAACGGGGCTTCGAGCAGTCCGTTGAGCCAAAATCCTGGCCGGGTGGCAACGATCAATCCAACGGCGACGATCCAACCCAGTCAAACGCCTTCCCCACAGCCAACACCGACGCCCGAGGCGCGGCGTTTCGACGGCGAACGTGCGCTGCAGGACGCCGCACATCAAATGGAGGCTGGTCCGCGCACCGTGGGCAGCCCAGCCCACTCTGAAATTGGCGATTGGATTGCTGCTGAAGCGGCTAACGCTGGCTGGCAGGTGGAAATCCAAGAGACTACTTACCAGGGACAGCCGGTGCGGAATATCATCGCAAAATGGGGCGAGGGGAGGCCATGGGTGGTCCTGGGAGCGCATTATGACTCGCGACTGGCCGCAGATCGAGACCAAGATCCGTTGAAACAAAGTCAGGCGGTTCCAGGGGCAAATGACGGCGCGTCTGGCGTAGCTGTGCTGCTCGAATTGGCGCGCACTTTACCGGGACAAATGCAGGCGACAGCCCAGAACCAATCAACCGATATGCCCCGCGCCGAACAGGTTTGGCTCGTGTTTTTCGATGCAGAAGATAATGGACGGCTGCCCGGTTGGGATTGGCTGCTAGGGTCACGCGCTTTTGTCGAGATGCTGCAGTCCGAAAGCGGCGCGTCAGCTCCGGATGCCGCAGTGATAATCGATATGATCGGCGATAAGGATTTGCAGATACCCTTCGAGCAGTCCTCGGACACGCGTTTGAACCAGGAAATCTGGGCGCAAGCTGCAGCCAAAGGCTACGCAGGCCAATTTCCTGCCGTAGCGGGTCCAAGCATACTCGATGACCACACCCCATTTTTAGAAGTGGGCATTCCCGCGGTTGACCTGATCGATTTTACCTACCCGTATTGGCACACGACGGAAGATACCCTTGATAAAATATCTGCAGCCAGCTTGCAAGCGGTTGGCGACACCTTAATCGCCTGGCTGCTCAACGGCTCAAGTGTATTTCGTAAGTGAGGTTTATTGATGAGTAAAAAAAATCCTGAACCAACTCAACGCCCGCGCGAACGGGCTTTTTTGGTTGGGGTCGATCTGTTCGGCTCCGATCATCTTATGTCTCTGGAAGATTCGCTCATCGAGCTGGAGCTGCTGGCAAATACTGCCGGGCTGGATGTGGTCGGGCAGGCTACCCAAAAACTTAACCATCCCAATCCCAATACCTTCGTCGGTGCGGGCAAGGTGGAAGAGATCAAAGCCCTGGTTGAAGAAACCCAAGCTGAGGTGATTGTATTCGATGAGGAGCTCAGTCCAAGGCATTTGCGTGAGCTCGAGGCAATCTTCCGCGGCGAGATCCGCATTATCGACCGGACGGCCTTAATCCTGGATATCTTCGCCCAACACGCCAGCACCCGGGAGGGGGCGCTGCAGGTCGAGCTGGCGCAGTATGAATACCGGCTGCCGCGCTTCGACTCGCGCCTGGACGCACCTGGCACGCCAGGCCGGCGGAGGGGCGGGTCGCTCGGGCAGCGTGGGCGGAGTGGGGCTGCGCGGCCCTGGTGAGACCCAGCTCGAAGTCGACCGGCGGGAGATTCGCCGGCGGATCGATCACCTCAAAGCCGAGCTGGAAAAGGTGCGCACCCACCGCCAACAGTACCGGGCACGGCGAAAGCGTTCACAAATCCCCCTGATCGCTCTGGTCGGTTATACCAACGCGGGCAAATCCACCTTGCTCAACCGGCTTTCTGCGGCGGATGTTTACGTGGCCAACCAATTGTTCGCCACCCTGGATCCGACCACACGCCGCGTCGAACTGGCGGGAGGCCATGCAGCCCTGATGACCGACACAGTTGGGTTTATCCAGAAGCTGCCTACTGCTCTGGTGGCAGCGTTTCGAGCCACCCTGGAGGAGATTGCTGAAGCTGACCTGCTGCTGCACGTGGTCGATATCACCCACGCCAATGCTTCTGCCCAAGCCGAAGCGGTATACCAGACCCTGGTGGAGATCGACGCTGACCATATTCCAGTGCTGACTGTGTTGAATAAAATTGACAGGCTGCGCGATCCTGAAAGAGCGCAGCAGAGCCTGGAGCAATTTCCGCAATCGACTGCGATCTCGGCGCTGACCGGCGAGGGAATTGGCGAATTACTCGGGGCGATGAATAATCTGCTTTATGAAACCTTTGTCGAAGTGGAAATGCGCTTGCCGTACCAACAAGGGCAGCTTATTTCGGTATTCCACGATGAAGGACAGGTGGAGAAAATCGTACACGAGCGCGGCTGGGTGATCATTACCGGGCGCTTGCCGATCCGCTTGTTGGCGCGCTTCCAATCATTCACCTATGATGAAACGGAATTAGAGGAAGAGGAAGGGAATCTGCTTGAGTATCCGTTCGATGGCGAGGAAGAATAAGTAAATGCTGATGGGCAGCGGGGGGATCCGATGAACTCACCCGATCTTTCGAGGCGGCGGCGAAGCCTGCGCACAACTTTGAAATTCTCCATTTTGGCAATTTACATCCTGGGGAATTCTATTGAATTTGCAGGCTGGTTGGGCAGATAATGGGGATTATTACCGGATCATGACCTGGTTCACTTCCGGGCCGGTGAACCAGGACGTCGATTGGCCAACCTACGGCACAGAAGCGTATGACGAGCGCTTCTTCACCTACTGGATTCCTTACTGGAAGCTCGATTTTCCCAAAGAATCGGAAATGTTCATCTCTGCACTCCTGCTGTGGACCCCGGGAGTGCTGCTCAACCGGTTCTTCTTTTCTGCGCAGACGCTATATATGCCGCTGCTATCGCTCGGCCCTCGCCTGGCGCTGTTTATTTTTCTGTGGTTGTGTTTGAAATGGATCGACCGAAGGGCAAAAATTCCCGAAATCCACTATTTAACCCTGGGTTTGCCCCTGGCATTGTTGTTTAGTACAACCGATATCGCGGCATATTTCAATACCTTTTACCAGGAGACGGGTACGATCGTTTTTATACCCTACGTTTTGGGAATTGTCGTCCTTGGGCAGAGCTTGGCCCGCGATTGGCGGTTTTATTTGGCTTATTTTGCGGCGATCTTCCTGGCTGCCACGTCCAAATCGTCGTTGGTCTATCTTCCATTGGTCACGGTATTCGGGGTCATCTCCCTGCAGCAGGTGCACCGCAAGCCATTTGCCTATCTCCTGCTTGGCGCAGGGTTGGTCCTGATCCCGATGGCTGCCAGCCTGTACCTGACCGAGTTTAAAACGCCTACCCCAGACCGGGCATATAACAGCCTGGTCAACGGGACATTGTTATTCAGCCGCGATGTTGACTACCAATTAGCCGCCTTGGGATTGACCGAGGCGCGGGATTGTATTGGCGTGGATCTGTATTCCGAAGCAGGCGCGGCGTGCATGGGCCAGCTCGCACCGCGGATGAGTTATCTCACGACTTTGAAATCGATCCTAAACGAACCGGGAATTCTGTTCCGGCAGGTCAAGTCTGCAGCCGATAGGATGCAGGACTACACCAACGAACTGGGTTTATATGCCAAAAATGACCCGGCGGAGCGGCGAAGCACGCGCCTTAATCTTTGGAGCGAAATGAAGTCAAGGATATTTCCAAGAGGTTGGTGGCTGGCGGTGGTATCGATCCTCGCCGCAGCCCTCCTGGCGCTCGCCTGGAAACGAAAGGACATCATCCGGCGATCTGGCCAGTGACCTGGTCGCGGTTGGGGTGATTTGCCTGGTGTGTATGTGGCTTGATATCCTGGTGCAGATGCTTGGCGATGGTCCCCGCGACCTGCTCAAACATCTGCTGACCGCAAACCTTTTCTTTGATTTCCTCTCAATTGTGGTATTGAATGTTGGGGTGGTGATGATTATCCAGGCGCTTGAGCGATTTGGCATTCATCAGCCAGGGGACGCTCTGCCGGTGGAATAGTGATCGATGAATGGCAACGAGTTAATCGCTGCCATTCATCGATAAGAGGCTGCGAGCCGCCAGGGGCGATTTACACTTCCATCAGGCGTTAATTCTTTGGACCGGCGGCAATGATTTCGAACGGAGTGCCTTCCTCGAATTTCTTGAAGTTATCGATAAAGCGTGAGGCCAGGCCGCGGTAGCGCTGCATATAGGCCTCGCGGTTGAGCCAGGATGAGGCAGGATCGAGAACGCTATCGGGTACATCCGGACAGGTTTGCGGCACCTGGAAGCCGAAGATCGGATCGGTGGTATATTCCACGCCATCCAGAACGCCATCCAATGCGGCATTTAATAAAGCGCGAGTGTAGCGGATGCTGATGCGTTTGCCGATGCCGTAAGGACCGCCAACCCAACCTGTGTTGAGCAGCCAGCAGTTAACGTTATAGCGTTTGATTTTATTCCCAAGAAGGGTGGCATAATAGGAAGGGTGGTGAACCATAAAGGGACCGCCGAAACAGGCGCTGAAGGTGATCTCAGGTTCTTTGCCCAGGCCGATTTCAGTGCCGGCAATTTTCGAGGTGTAGCCGGAGATAAAATGGTAGAGTGCCTGCTCAGGGGTGAGGCGGGCAATCGGCGGCATCACTCCGGATGCATCGCAGGTCAGCAGGATGATATTCTTGGGATGCCCGGCCATCTTCTCAGGGATCGCATTTTCGATGTATTCCAACGGATAGGAGGCGCGCGTATTTTCGGTGCGGGTGTCGTCGTCGAGATCGATCAAGCGCGTGACAGGATCGAAGATTACATTTTCCAGGATTGTGCCAAAGCGGCGGGTGGTGGCAAAGATTTCAGGCTCGGCGCTGGGGGAGAGGCCAATGACCTTGGCGTAACAGCCGCCTTCGAAATTGAAGACGCCTTCATCGCTCCAGCCGTGCTCGTCGTCGCCGATCAGGCGGCGCTGTGGATCGGCAGAAAGGGTTGTCTTGCCGGTGCCGGAAAGCCCGAAGAATAAGGCCGATTGACCGTTTTTACCTACGTTTGCCGAGCAGTGCATCGAGAGCACGCCCTGCAGCGGCAGAAAATAGTTCATGATGGTGAAAACGGATTTCTTAATCTCGCCGGCGTAACCGGTATTGCCGATAATGCACAAGCGCTGCTCGAAATTCAAGACGATAAAGGTGTTCGACGGGGTGGAATCAATCTGCGGCAGCGCTTTGAAACCAGGGACGCAAATCACGGTGAAATCAGGAATGTGCCGGCGGTAATCTTCGTTCGTCGGCGGGGGGATGAACATATTGCGCGCAAACATGCTGTGCCAGGCGTGCTCAGTGACCACGCGCACAGCCAGGCGGTAATCCGGATCCGCTCCGGCGAAACAATCCTGGACGAAAACATCGCGGGCCTGCAGATACCCCTGGACACGGCTGAATAGTTCTTCGAATTTTTCCGAGCTGTACGGGCGGTTATACTGACCCCACCAGATATGCTCGGCTGAGCTGGGTTCGCTGACGACGAACTTGTCACTGGCAGCCCGGGCGGTGTGCTTGCCGGTGTTAACGACCAGGGGCCCATACAAAGTCAGCTTGCCTTCATCACGAAAGATGGCTTCTTCGTACAGCGCTTCGGTGGGTAAATTCCAGTAAACCTTGTTCAGATTGGTCAGACCATGGTTCTCCAGGCCGTAATCGCTTCGCCGCGCCTCTGCCTGAGCTTCACCCGGGGTTTTGATATTCAAAAGGTTGTTCATAGCCAATCCCTCACCAGTTTGCGATCGCCCAAGTATAGCTCGTTTGGCGAATTTGGATCCAATGCCCATTTAATCCGCTCGATGGCGGTGGTGATATCCTTAATCGAGCCGGCATAACTCAGGCGCAGATGACCTTCCATGCCGAATTCTTTGCCCGGTACGGTCACCACCAGGGTTTTGCGCAGCAGGAACTTCGCCAGGTCGACCGAGTCGTTCGAATAGGCGCGAAAGTCAGGCAGCGCATAAAAGGTGCCTTCAGGCTTGTTAATGCGCACACCGCTGAAGGATTTTAACTCCTGCATGACGACATCGCGCTGGTTTTGGAAGGTCAGGCGCAGGCCCTCGACGACGCTCTGCATCCCGGTGAGGGCGCCTTCGGCGGCTGCCTGCAGGACGATCGAGGTACATGAGGTCGTTTGGGCTTGAACGTTGGTCATGACTTCAACCAGCTTACGGTTTGTCACTGCCCAGCCGATCCGAAATCCAGTCATGCCATACAACTTGGCGACCCCGTTGACGACGATCACGTAGGTTGATTCGATATCACTGGCTGTGTACTTCCAGGCTGGCGTCCAGACCCGGTTGTCGAAGATCAGCTTATGATAGATATCGTCCATGATGAGATAGATCTTCTTGCGTTCGCAATATTCGACAATCTGGGCGATGAAT
This sequence comes from uncultured Chloroflexia bacterium, assembly GCA_963770655.1. GTDB lineage: Bacteria > Chloroflexota > Anaerolineae > Anaerolineales > UBA4823 > CAZAGA01. The sequence goes on from CAVYQO010000008.1 coordinate 148,069, forward strand.
TCATCCGGAAAAACGGCGCCTGAGGGATTATTCGGGCTGTTGATGATAATCGCTTTGGTGTAAGAGCTGACCGCTTGCTCGATATCCGCCAGGCGTGGGTGGAAGGTACCATCCTGCGGGGCGACAATGACCGGAATGGCATAACACATCTTGACCATTTCGGGATAACTCACCCAGTAGGGGGCCAGGATGATGACTTCATCCTGGGGGTTGAGGATGCTGTACAGGATATTGAAGAGGGATTGCTTGGCGCCGGCGGAGATAATCACGTTTTCTGGGGCAACCAGGCGGTTGTAGTTATCTTCGGTGTAGCGGATAATGGCTTTTTTTAGGGAAGGCGTGCCGTCAGCAGGGGTATATTTCACCTCGCCAAGGTTCAGCCGGGCGGCTGAACTGAGGATGGCGGCGATCGGCGCCTTATTTTTGGGCTCGCCAATGCTCATATTGATCACTGGCTCACCACGCTCGCGCAGAATCCTGGCCTCTTCGTTGAGCGCCAGGGTTGGCGAAGGTGCGATGGATCTGGCTAGTTGGCTGAGGGTCATGGGGCTCCTAGGGGGTAGAAATGGACGGGGTGTTATTTGGTGATAGGTATTCGGGATGAGTTATGGGTGATTGGTAATAAACCCTTCACTCTCCTTAGTCTATCTTGAATTGAAACCTGCGTCAATGTGACATATGTACACTTTCTGATGGCAGAATGTCGATAAATTGAGAAATGCTTTGCAGAAACTTTAAATTTAAGCAAAGAATATATAGTAAAATGAAATAGTAAGCTATTGGGGAACACAATTTCACTGCTTCGGGCGGTCACAGCACGCATAGGATCTGCACCCGCAGCACCCCTCGCTAACACGACTGTGCGACGGCATGTGGAATATATAGATCATAATCGGATCAAATAAGGTGATGCAAAATGCTTAGACGGATACGAACGAATCAACAAACCTCAGCCCAAAAGGCTTCTGGCAATTGGCCGCGAGTTGGCCGGGTATTAATATTAATTTTGTTCCTTTTCAGCACAGCTTTTTCTACCTCGCTTTTGAACCCCGGGACCGCGCTCGCCCAGGACGAGCCCACCCCCCGATTGCACCGCTTAGCCCGGCTGCGCCAGCCAGCCCGGAAAGCCCGACCGCCAATCCGGTCCTGTCGACATCGATCATCGGGGTGGAAATGACCCCGGCAGCCAACTCAGGCGGTTTATACTGGGCGCAGCAGACTGGCTACGTACGCTGGGTGCGCGGCCCCGAAATTATCTGGAAGGATGTCGAGACCTCTGCTGGCGTTTACGATTGGACCAAGATCAAAATGCGGTTACCGAGATCAAAAACGCCAAAACTGTTTCAAATGGTGTTTCGATTATCGTCATCGTGCGCGGCACGCCGAGCTTCTACCAGGCCAACCCGCCATTTTCCTGCGGCCCAATCAAACCGGCGAATTACAGCGCCTTGGGCACGTTTATGTTCAACCTGATTGAACGTTTGGAAAACAACTGGGGCATCAATTATGTCAAGCATTGGGAGATCTGGAACGAGCCGGATATCCCGCCCGGCAGCATCAGCGATCCTGACCAGCCCTGGGGTGGGTGTTGGGGCGACCCGGCTGACCCCTATTATGGCGGTCAAAAGTATGGGGAGATGCTCAAAGCCATTTACAGCACGATCAAGACCAAGGACCCGGCAACTCTTCGGTGATTATCGGCGGTCTGAATTTGGACTGCAATCCCAACAACCCGCCGCCGGATCCTTTGAACCCCAGCCAGAAAAAAGACTGCAAATCATCGCTTTTCCTGGAGGGAATCCTGAAAGCTGGCGCTGGTCAGAATTACTTCGATGGCGTGGCTTTTCACGCCTTCGATTACATTCTGAAAGATATCAGCAACAATTACCTGCTCGGCCAGTATAACAACACCAACTGGCCGGGCAGCGCCTGGAACCAGAATGGACCAGCCCTGGTGCAGAAGGCAAAATACATCAAGTCGCTGTTGGAGAAGTACAAGGCAAACATCGGTCCAGACGCCAAGTTCCTAATGAATACCGAAAATGCCTTGCTCGATGATCCGTTTGCCACCAATACCCGGCCTTATCCGTCGATCCTGGAGACCACGAAATCGTATTACGTGGCTCAGGCGAACGCCGCGGCTTATTCGGTGGGGTTGAAAGCCAATATCTGGTACGACCTGACCGGCACCTGGCTGCGCAACAACGGCCTGGTCAAGCTGGATACGAGCAATTCCCTGGAAGCCTTTCAATCCTATACCTTTATGGCCGTGAATGTCTGGAAATACTGGAGTACCGCTGTATCTCTCGGAATTTCGCTATTTAAATTCGCTCAGCTTTCCAGGGGTGGTCGGTCACGAATTTGGGGTAATCCCGACTCGCTACGCTCTCACGGACTCAATCCGTATCATATCTGGCTGTTATGGTCGAAGGATGGGGCGATCCACCAGATCACCCTGCCGGCTCATCGCCGGCGGTTTACGATGTAAAGGGCAACGGCATTGATACCAGATCCTCCAGATACTCCTTAAGACTCTAATATCACCCTCCAGCCCTACTATATCATTATGTATCCGGTTGTCGGGCGCAGCCGGATGCCGCTCGTCAACCGTACGGTAAATAATGGCAACTTTGAAAATGGGTTCACAAATTGGGTAATTTCAAGCGGGCCAACCTCTCCAAGCCTGCCGGCCAGCCTGCAGTCGACCACGCCAAAGAACCCAGTCGATCCAAGCGGGGCAACCCTGGATACCTTTGTACCGAACCTGACTAAATCGGCGCTGCTTGGGAAATTCCAGCCTGGCGTTTGGCCAAACCACAGGCTCTTGTTCTTACCCTAATGTACCTGTAGGTTATGTGAACGTAAGCCGGGGGTTGTATATCCCGCCTTTGGTGAGTGGCAACACGGCCGAGCTGAAGTTCAACTATATCCTTTATTCACAAGACAGCACCGGCGGTACGATAGATCGCTTCGAAGTCTGGGTGCAGCCGATCAATCCGGATGGCACGCCAGTGTCCGGTACGACGCCGACGATGGTGTTCAACGACGGCAATACTGCTTATACGTACGCCAATCGCTGCCGCTGGTACCGGGTGCCGAGCAGTGATAACCCGCGCACCGACCAGCCTGGCGATCCGGCGGTGACCAGCGGTTGGGCGACTAAAACTCTGGACTTATCGACGTTTGGCTCAACCACCACAAGCAAGCTGCTGGGAATATCGTTCCGCCTGTGGAACCGGCCGGATGGCTGGTTTAATACCTATGTCTATCTCGATAACGTCACTCTGAAAGTTGTCGAACCGACGCCGTAGCAATGAATAAATCCTGATCCAAAAGAAGGCTGTCCAAGCGGTATGGGACAGCCTTCTTTTATTGTTCATTGGAGATAAGATCAGGTTATTCCGAGGAGAATGGCTAAAAGCACGCCGCCGGCGACGACGCTGCCTAACTGCCCGGCGGTGTTAGCGCCCATGGCGTGCATTAAGATAAAGTTTTCGAAATCTTCATCCTGCGCCACGCGGGCAGCCAGGCGGCCAGCCATCGGAAAGGCGCTGATCCCCGCCGCCCCGATCAGGGGGTTGATCTTTCCCCGTGAAAGCGCCGCCATGAGCTTGCCAAAAAGCAGCCCGGCCACGGTGTCCAGGATGAAGGCGAGCAAACCAAGCCCGAGAATACTGATCGTCTGCCAGTTCAGAAAACTGGCCGCGCTCATTGTCGAGCCGATGGTTACGCCCAGGAAAAGGGTGGCAACGTTGGCGATTTCGTTTTGAGCAGATTTATTCAAACGCTCAACGACGCCGCTTTCGCGCAGCAGGTTGCCAAGCATCAGCATGCTGATCAATGGCAGCGAGGCCGGCACCAGGGTTCCCACCACGACTGTGACTGCGATGGGAAAAATGATCCTGGCCTGGGTCGATACCGGGCGCGGGGTGTATTCCATGCGGATCATGCGCTCGGATTTGGTGGTGAGCAGCTTCATCAATGGCGGCTGGATGATCGGAACCAGGCTCATATATGAATAGGCAGCGACGGCGATGGGAGCGAGCAGGTTTGGAGCTAACTTTGAAGCGACAAAGATCGATGTCGGCCCGTCGATGGCGCCGATCACGCCGATGGAAGCGGCTTCGTTAATCGGAAAGCCGAGCAGGGTGGCCAGGATTAAGGTGCCAAAGATGCCAAATTGGCCGGCCGCGCCGAGCAGGACCATCTTCGGCTGGGAGAGCAGGGGCGAAAAATCGATCATTGCCCCGACGCCGATAAAAATTAAGAGCGGGAAGATTTCGGTGCTGATCCCGGCCCGGTATAGCACGCCAAACAATCCATCGCCGTCAGCCATCCCCGCGGCGGGGATATTCGCCAGGATACAGCCAAAGCCAATCGGCAGCAATAATACGGGTTCGTACTCCTTGAAGATTGCCAGGCCGATTAAGACCAGGCCAACGCTAATCATCAAGGCGTTACCGAGGGTGAAACCGGCCAGTCCTCGGGTCAATTCGGTAATCAAGGCGTTTGGATCCATCCGGTTCAGACCTGGAATTCGATCAGAATATCCCGGTATTGAACCTGCTGACCGAGGCTTACGTGAACTGCGCTGATTGTTCCCGAGCGGGAGGCGCGGATATTGTTCTTCATTTTCATGGCTTCGAGGATGCACAGGTCAGCGCCGCGGGCCACTTGCTGACCGGGCTTGACGGCGATCGCAGTGATCACCCCGGGCATCGGGGCACGCACAAGGGGATCGGCGGTTTCGGCGGAGGCCTCGGACCTGAGCGGACACAGGTGCGGATTCAGGGACGGCTGAGCCGCCAGGATAGACTTCGTAGCGCTCGCCATCGACAACGGCAATCACTGGACTGGCGGTGAGATCTTCGATTTCGACTTCGTATTCGTGGTCGCCTACTTTGACACGCAGGATCATCGGGCTCTACCTCTTCTATTCAGGATCTTCGCGCGCATGACCGCCTGCCAGGGGCTGACGACAGCAGTTGGCGGGAGCGGGAAGATGTGGAGTTCGTCTTGCGGCGCGGGCTGCTGGGCACGAGCCAGGGCTACGGAAACCGCCAGGGCTGCGGCAAGCTGGCGTTCGGCCTGGCGCTGCAGGTCAGGTCGGATACCGTTCACCCCTCCGGAAGAACGGCGCCGATCCAGGCGTTCACCCAGGCGCATGATCAAGGTGATCAAGCCCCACAGGAGAATGATCACGCCAAACACAAGGCTCATCCCTACCAAGGTTATCCATAATGCTAAGGTTACAGCGTTCATCGATCCGCCTCTAGACCGGGATATTGCCGTGCTTGCGCGATGGCGCAGTGGAATATTTATCGCGCAGGGCAGACAGCGAGGCAGCGATTTTCGGGCGGGTTTCTTTTGGCTCGATCACATCATCGACATAGCCGGCACGGGCCGCGTAATACGGATTGTTAAACTGGCTGCGGTATTCTTCCACGAGGCGCTGGCGTTCCAGGTTTGGATCGCTCGCGGATTGAATTTGCTTCCGAAAGAGGATATTGACCGCGCCTTCGGCGCCCATGACAGCAATCTCGGCGCTCGGCCAGGCGTAGGTGACGTCGGTGCCCAAGTACTTGCTGCTCATCACCACGTAGGCGCCGCCGTATGCTTTGCGGGTGATGACGGTGATTTTAGGAACGGTGGCTTCAGAAAAGGCGTACAGGACCTTGGCGCCGTGGCGAATAATGCCGCTGTGTTCCTGTACGACCCCAGGCAAGAAACCAGGAGAATCGACGAAGGTGACGATGGGGATATTGAAGCAATCGCACATGCGCACAAAGCGGGCCATTTTATCGGCGGCATCGATATCGATAACCCCGGCCATGACGCTCGGCTCTTGGGCGACAATCCCGACACTGTGCCCGCCGATGCGCGCCAGGCCGACAATGGAATTGCGCGCCCAGGCAGACTGGAGCTCGATAAAAGTCGTGCTGTCGACCACGCGTTCGATCACTTCGTGCATATTGTATGGAATCAGCGGATCGATCGGGATCAGCCTGTTCAGCTCTTCATCCATGCGCAGCAGGTCGTCGCTTGAAGCGAGATAGGGCGGGTTTTCGACGTTATTCGAGGGAAAATAGCCTAGCATACGCCGGGTAAGTGATATCGCTCCTGCTTCGTCCGGGGCAGCCAGGTGGGCTGTTCCGGTCAGCTCCATATGGGTGCGGGCGCCGCCCAAGGATTCGGCATCGATCACCTCGCCGGTGACCGTCTTAATCACTTCTGGGCCGGTGATAAACATGAAAGATTGCTTTTCAACCATGATAATGAGGTCGGTCAGGGCAGGGGAGTAGGCTGCCCCTCCAGCGCAGGGTCCAAGCATCAAGCTGATTTGCGGAATAACCCCGGAGTATTGGGCATTGCGCCGAAATATTTCCGCATAGCCCCCCAAGGCGCGCACGCCTTCCTGGATGCGCGCCCCGCCCGAGTCAATCAGGCCGATAATCGGCACGCCGTTGCGCACAGCGAGATCCATCACCCGGCAGATTTTATGGCTCTGCATTTCGCTCAGGGTGCCGCCATAGACTGTGAAATCCTGGGCGTAGACGTAAACCGTGCGGCCATCGATCTGACCATAACCGGTGATGACGCCATCGCCTAAGAAGTTTTCGCTTGCCGCGCCCCATTCGTCGCCTTGTTGGGCAATGAACGGTTCAAGCTCATGAAATGTACCGTGATCCAAGAGCAGATCCAGACGCTCACGGGCGGTCAGCTTGCCCTTGGAATGTTGGATGGAGATGCGGTCAGACCCACCGCCGAGGCGCGCCTTATGGCGCATCGTGCGCAGTTCCAGGATTTTGGGATCCTCGTATTCCTCTGGGTCGAAATCCATACACTCTCCTCAGCAATTCGTGGAATTTTTCACTATTCGTGATGATAATCGTTTTGGAGTGTAAAGACTAGTGACAATCATCCTGTTATAGACAGGTAAGAAATCCAGGGTAGGGGAAAGCTAGTCGGCGTCGAAGATATTCCAGTAACCTTCGTCGAGCTCATCGTCGGACAGGTGAGCGTAGCGCTGGGTGACGGATATGCTCTGATGGCGGGCCAACTCCTGGGCGAGCTTGAGATTGCCGCCGGAGGCGCGAAGCACGGTGGTTACGAAGAAATGGCGAAAAGAATGCGGGGTGATCGTACCTTCGGCGCTCTCACCGATGGCTTCGCGGACGCGTTGGGCGACGATATTGCGACCGGTGGTGGGGGTGATGGTTTTGACGTGATTGCCAGCCCCGCGATCATGGCGGGCAAAGAGGGGCAAGGCGGAGAGTGGGCGACCGGAGGCGCCATCGAAGGCAGCTCGAGCAGCCAGGTAATCTTTTAGCAGTTGTAAACTGCGCGCTGAAAAACGCACAACGGCCTGTTTGTCGCCTTTGCCGATGATCACGGCTCGGGCTTCATTCCAATCGATATCGCCGCGGCGCAGGGCGCAGGCTTCGTGGACGCGCAATCCGGTGTCGGCAAGGGTGACTAAGAAGGCGCGGTCCCGCAGGTTGCGCAGGTGATCGAATTCATCTTCATAGGCTGCGGATGCAAGATTAATAGCATATTCTATAATTAATTCAATATCAGTTCGGGGAAACTGCGGCAGGCGTTGACCTTGTTTGCGGCTGCGCTGGCGGATGAGCATGCGCAAGCGGGGCAAATTTGGGTTGGCCAGGCGTTCGGCTGCCAGGTATTCGTAGAAACCTGCCGCAGCGGTCAGATACAGGCGTTCGGTGGCCGGCGCATAGGGTTTCATGCCGACAGCCAGCCAGGCGATGGCGTCTTCGCTTAAGACCTCCACCGGAGTTTTGACAGGGGGCAGGTTGTGATCTTCGAGCACCTGGCTGAAAACAGCCAGGGCATTGGAATAGGTGCGCGCTGTATTCTCACTGCGAGCTAAGGTTACTGTATCGAGATAATTCTGCATGGCTTGCTGGATCGTAATGGTCATGGTCGAGGTTCCCTTATTGGCAGTGAGAAGGGGTATATATCGCTGTACATTTATGCTTGTGTTAATGATAGTTATCGAAAGCATAATTAGATTATACAAGGATTTGCCAGCCTGTCAAGCCCCCCACCAGGTAAACCAGAGAACACTCCCTATAAGATGCAAAGGCGATCCAGCGATCAGTTATCAGGAGATGATTTTTCGGATGATGCGTTTTTGGTATGTCTTTTCTATTCTCGCCCAACGCCAGGTAGTCCCCTACTATGCGTGTCCGGGGAGATTGTTTCGGCAGCAAGGAATACTCCGCATTAAGGATGCCAATCTTTGGAAATGAGAGTAAAAAAATTGACAATATAGAAATTATGTTCTATAATCAGGATTGGCCTATGATTTCCCTGGATAAGCTTACCCAAATGTCTGAATATATTCACCTGGAGCCTGCTGAGGAAACCGGATGTGTCAAACTGGATACCCTCCAGGCGCAGCCCCAGCTCTCCAAAAACAAGAAAGATCCGGTGATCAGCCAGGCTGTGCTGCCGAATGGACAGCGGATGCGCCTGCTCAAGACTTTGCAAACCTCCGCTTGTGAGCGAAATTGTTATTATTGCCCTTTCCGGGCTGGGCGTGATTTTCGGCGGGAGACGTTCAAGCCCGACGAAATGGCCAGCACTTTTATGGCGCTGCAGCGTGGGGGTGTGGCCCAGGGAATATTTTTAAGCTCCGGGATAGCCGGCGGGAGCATTCGCACCCAGGATCAATTATTGGCAAGCGCCGAGATTCTGCGCAGAAAATTCAACTACCAGGGGTATATTCACCTAAAGCTCATGCCCGGGGTAGAGTATGCCCAGGTCGAGCAAGCAATGCGCCTGGCGGATCGGGTCTCGGTCAATTTAGAGGCGCCGAACAGCCAACGGCTCGAACTCCTGGCGCCGCGCAAGGTCTTCATGGAAGAACTGCTCCAACCGCTGCGTTGGGTGGAAGAAATCCGGCGCAGCCAGGCAAGTACGGCAGGTTGGAAAGGACGCTGGCCATCGAGCGCCACCCAATTCGTGGTCGGCGCGGTTGGCGAAAACGATCTTGAGCTGCTAACGACTGCGGCTTACCTGTACCAGGGTTTGCATCTCGCGCGACTTATTTTTCGACGTTCCACCCGATTGCCGATACGCCTTTCGAGAACCTGCCCGCCGAGTCGCCTCAACGGGAACAGCGCCTGTACCAGGCTTCGTATTTAATTCGCGACTATGGATTTAATCTGGAAGAGCTGCCGTTCGACAGCCATGGCGGCTTACCCCGCCAGGTCGATCCGAAGACAGCCTGGGCGCAGCAAAATCTGACCGATAACCCGCTGGAGATCAATCAAGCAGATCTACGTCAGTTACTGCGCATACCCGGGATTGGCCCAAAAGGATCTGCTGCGATTTTGAAATATCGCCGTGGCCAAAAAATACGACAGTTGGATGATTTGAAACGCCTGGGGATCAGCCCACAACGCAGTGCGCCGTTTATTTTGATGGACGGACAGCGCCCGATCCGGCAATTAGCGCTGTTTTGAGAGCGGCACTGTGCTCTGCTGGGTTTGGAGACGTTCCCAGGCGCCAACCCAGGGGGTTCCAAGATTATGGCGTTTAGGGATCTGGACATCTTTTAACTTCTGCATCACCTGCGCCGTGGTCATTGCCACACCGGGCCAGTCTTCGCTGAGCAAGGCTTTGCGCATCTCTCCTCCCAGGCGCTCACTCCAGGCCCATTCCATGCGAAAGCGATCCGCCTTGAGCCAATAATCACGCTTTTCCCAGGCGGCCACCGAGACATCGATCGTGGCTGAAACCGCCGCCAGGGCCAGGGCGATAAACGCCGCCAAATCACGAGTGCCCTGGTCGACCTCGCTTTTCTGAATTAATTCCCTCACAGCCAGAACAATCGCCCGGGTGAGTTGAGTGCGCTCTTTTCCTGCTGATTCTGGATTAATTACCCTGCCCAATGCTGCCTCCACATGTTCATGGCGCTAGATTATACATCAAATCCTGCAGCTCCTTTGCAGTGGATTTTATTGACGCCAGGACAGGTCTGGCTTATAATTTTGCCGCGCCGAAGAACGAACTCGGGGAAGTGCTGGAATTGGCAGACAGGCATGACTTAGGATCATGTGCCGAAAGGCGTGAGGGTTCAAGTCCCTCCTTCCCCACTGGCAGAACTGGCGGCCTGGTAGCGACCAGACCGCTATTTTTTATATAAATATCTTACAATCGCATGTTATAATCCGCCCGAATTATTAATCAAACGAAGGGAATGTTTAAGTTGAAAATCGAAAACCAAGCTCGCGATGACCATCAGGTAACCCTCATTGTAGAATTTGAAGCCGGCGTTCTGGAACGCTATAAACAGCAAGCAGCCCGCGAATTTTCCCGGAAGATGAAGATCCCGGGTTTTCGTCCCGGCAAGGCGCCGTATCAAGTCATCGTTCGCCAGGTTGGCGAAGCCGAATTGACCGAACATGCCCTGGAGCATTTGGTCGATGAAAAATATCCTGCGGTGATCGAAGAATTCTGGAATCCAACCCTACGGGTCGGGCCAATTGGAGAAAGTTTCCAGCATGGAGCCGCTCGTCTTGGAATTTGTGGTTCCGCTCGAGCCAGTGGTCACCCTGGGAGATTATGCCGCGATCCGGCGCCCTTATGAGCTTCAAGAGGTCACGGATGCGGATGTCGATGGCATCCTCGAAAATCTGCGCGATCAGCACGCTGTCCTCGAGTTCAGCCAATCGGGCTGCAGCGGAAGGTGATGTGGTATCGCTCCGCCTGCATGGGGAGCGCCTCAATCCGACTGATGACCAGGAGAGCGTATTAATTCCCGAGAGCTCCTACCAGTTCTTAATTCGTCCAGAAGCTGAGCCTGAAGCAGACGAATGGCCCTATCCTGGATTTTCGCGGCAATTAATCGGGTTGAACGCTGGCGACTCGCGCAATCTGAACTACACATTCGATGCTGAGTATGTATACGAGAGTTTGCGCGGCGCTGAGGCAGCTTACACATTCGAAGTTGAGGACGTTAAGAGTTGCCAGCTCCCAGCGCTGGATGACGAATTTGCCAAAACCCTGGGCGAATACTCAGATTTAGAAAGCATACGCACTGAAATTCACCAGGGTTTGGAACAGCAAAACCTTGAGAACTATGACCGCCTTTATGACGATGCGATTCTTGCTGAACTGATCGAGCAATCTACCGTTTTGTATCCACCTCAAATGCTGGAGAGCGAACAAAATACCGTTGTCGATAACTTCAAACGGCGGCTTACCCAACAAGGCAATGACATGGATGTCTATCTTAAATCCCGAAATATGGATTTGGAGGCATTAAAAGAAGAAGCCAAGCCGGTGGCGCAACAGCATTTAAAGCGGTCGTTGGTGCTGTTAGAGGTTTCGAAGGCCGAAAATATCCAGGTAAATGAAGCCGAACTTCAAACCGAAACGATGCGCACGCTTCGCTCCCTGAACGAATCGCTCAGCCCAGAAGATGCCCGCAACCTGACCGATGACCGGGTGATGAACAACCTGGTTGGGAATATTATGCTCGAAATGCTGGTAGAGAAGGCTCAAGAGCGTCTGCACGATATTGCGCGGGGCGTCTATCCTCCTGAAGCAGAGCTCGAAGCGGAGGCTGAAACAACCGAGGCTGAACCCGAGGAAACTGCACTGGCTGAGAGCCAGGCGGACACGGGCGCAGAAATCGAAACGAACGACGAGCCGCTTACAACGGCTGTCGTCCAAGAGAACACTGAAGAAATAACCAAGGAGTAACGAATGAACTATCCCGAATCGCTTATCCCGATGGTCATCGAGACCACCGCACGCGGCGAGCGAGCGTATGATATCTATTCACTGCTGCTGCGCAACCGGATTGTCTTTTTAGGCACACCGATTAACGATCAGGTGGCGAACGTCATCGTCGCCCAACTGCTGTTCTTGAGCAGTGAGGATCCCGAAGCGCCTATCCAGATGTATATTAACTCACCGGGTGGGCAGGTGTATGCCGGCCTGGCAATTTACGACACGATGCAGATGATCACCAACCCGATCAGCACCCTGGCTGTCGGTATGACAGCGTCCTTTGGCACAGTGCTCCTGACTGCTGGAACAAAAGGTCATCGCTATGCTCTCCCGAACGCAACGATCCATATGCACCAGCCGCTTGGCGGCGCTCAGGGTCAAGCCTCGGACATCGAAATCCAGGCGCGTGAGATTCTGCGTTTGAAAGACCAGCTCAATGACGTTTTAGCGCGGCACACCGGCCAGTCGATCGAAACGATCGAGCGCGATACCAACCGTGACTATTATCTAGGCGCAAAGGCGGCTGTCGAGTATGGCCTGGTTGATCAAGTGATGGAAATCCCGAATATGAAATTACTGGCGCCAGCCAAACGAGATAAGTAAGCTAGATCCCCCCTTTCGAACTGGAAGGGGGGGTTTTGCTCAATCGGGTAACACACCATGCAAGAACGCACTTTCCATGAAATAAAAGGCCTTATCCTGGATATGGATGGGGTGCTGTGGCGCGACCAGGAACCCATCGGAGATTTGCCGGCGATTTTCAATACGATTAAGGAAAAAGACTGGCAAGTCATCCTGGCTACAAATAACGCCACGCTGACTGCCGCCCAATTTGCTGAGAAACTTGGCAGGTTTGGCGTCCAATTGGACAGCCGGCAGATCGTCAACTCAGCCCAGGCTACTGCTGAATACTTGCAAGCCCGTCATCCCCAGGGAGGGCCGGTCTATGTGATTGGCGAGCAGGGCCTGGTGAGCGAATTAGCGATGAAGGGTTTCTATCCAGGCGAAGAAGAACCGCTGGCTGTGGTGGTGGGTTTGGATCGAACAATTACCTACGAAAAATTAAGAATAGCCAGCCAATTTGTGCGCGGCGGAACCCCTTTTGTCGCCACCAACCCAGATAAGACATACCCGACCCCAGAAGGCCAGGCGCCAGGCTCGGGAACGTTTGTCGCGGCAGTGATGGCGGCCAGCGATGGCCAGCCGGTGATTATCGGCAAGCCGGAGCCGGAAATGTACCGGATTGCCCTGGGACGGATGGGTTTGCTTGCCGGCCAGGTTCTCGTGGTTGGCGACCGTCTGGAAACGGATATCATAGGAGCGCAGCAGCTTGGATGTCGCTGCGCCCTGGTCTTGAGCGGCGTGTCCACCCGAGCCCAGGCAGCCGTCTGGCAGCCCGCCCCGGATTTTATCGCCGCCGATCTCGGAAGTTTGTTAGGCGTTTGATGGCTGCTAACGACCAAGAAATTCCGGTACAGCCAGGTCCTCCGGCAGGAGATCGAAGTACGATTTTCGATTTAGATTACGCTGAGCTCCTGGCAACCCTGGCAGCATGGGGGGAGCCGAAGTTCCGGGCGCGGCAGGTTTGGGAGGGGCTCTACCAAAATCTGTGGAACCGGCCTGAAGAATTCAGCAACCTGCCGAACAGCTTGCGTCAGAAGCTTAACGACACTTTCCGGTTCAGCAGTCTGGAGCCAAGCCTGGTCTTGAATTCGCACGACGGCGAAACACGGAAAACGCTCTTTTTACTCCCCGACCAAAAATCGATCGAAGCTGTTTTAATGCGCTATTCTCAGCGCCGCTCGTTATGCATTTCCACACAAGCCGGTTGCGCAATGGGCTGTGTGTTCTGCGCCACAGGCCAAATGGGCTTTCGGCGCAACTTGAGCAGCGGTGAAATTGTGGAACAGGTATTGTTTTACGCGCGCCAGCTAAAAGAAATGGGCGAGCAAGTCACCAACGTGGTGATTATGGGTATGGGAGAGCCCTTTCACAATTATGAAGCCACCATGCAGGCCATCGATCGCCTGAACGATCCGACCGGGTTTAATTTTGGGGCGCGGCGGTTTACGATTTCGACTGTCGGGTTGGTTCCCGCTATCCGCCGCTTTGCCAGCGAGGGACGGCAAGTGAACCTGGCGATCTCCCTGCATGCTGCAGACGATGAACTGCGCAGCTCGCTGCTTCCGGTCAATCGCAAATACCCGCTGGCCGAGCTGCTGGCGGCTTGCCAGGAATATGTCGAAACGACTCACCGCCGGATTACATTCGAATGGGCGTTGATCCAGGGCGTCAGCGATACACTGGAGCAGGCTAGGAAATTGGCAGGCTTGCTCCAGGTGTTTCGCTACGGGAATTCGGTTTTGTGTCACGTGAATATCATCCCGCTCAACCCGACTCGCCAGTACGCCGGCCAGGCGACCACGCGTGGGCAAGCGCTGCTCTTCCAGGCCGAGCTGGAGAAGAACGGCATTCCCTGTACGATCCGCATCCGCCGCGGCATCGATATCCAGGCCGGGTGTGGGCAGTTGGCCACCCAAGCCGGGTAGGATTTTTTATTCGGCGTGAAGCGCGTCCTACGTTTCGCTTACGAACTTTTATACAATCCGCTGGCCTGGAGCTATGATTGGGTTGCCGCACTGGTATCGGCGGGGAAATGGCGGGATTGGGTGCTGGCCAGCCTACCCTATTTAAGTGGTCCGAAGATACTCGAATTAGGCTACGGCCCAGGTCATTTGCAGTCAGCTTTAGCGAAAAATGGACTATGGAGCGTTGGGGTTGACGCTAGCCGGCAGATGTGCCGCCTGGCGCAGAAAAATCTTCGAAAAAACCACACATATTCTAATTTGATACTCGGCTATGCGCAAAAACTTAGCTTTCAGAGTGCTTGCTTCGACCAGGTCGTCGCTACTTTTCCTTCCGACGCCCTCTTCGATCCTTTAACGCTCGCTGAAATATACAGAACCCTGAAACCAGGCGGGAGGCTTGTCATTATCGCCGCGGCCTGGGCGGGCGGCAGCCGACCTGGTCAACGGCTGACGCGCTGGCTCGCCCAGCCTGCTCGATTCACCCAGGTGGAGTGGATGGCTCCCTGGCTCAAACCCATTCAGCAGGCTGGATTTGCCGTCGATGCACAGATTATCAACCAGGCAGCGAGCAAAATCTGGGTAATCCTGGCAGTGAAGCTATCTGCTCGAGATCTCCTATTGTAATTTCACTGGTTGGGTTGTAAAATCAAGCCATGGAAGTACAAGTGGCTGTAGCAAAAATTCGCAAATATGCAACGTCTAGCAGCGGCGACACCGTCGAGGTGGTCGAACGCCCCCAAGGCGGCGTTTCCGCAGTTTTAGCCGACGGGCAAAGCTCGGGAAAAGGCGCAAAATCGATTTCCACCCTGGTGGTGCGCAAAGTCATCACCCTGCTTGCCGAAGGTGTTCGGGATGGCGCTGCGGCGCGAGCGGCTTCGGATAGCCTGTTCACCGAACGAAATGGCAAAGTTTCAGCGACCTTGAATATCCTGTCTGTCGATTACCAGACCCGGACGATGGTGATCACCCGCAACAACCCCGCGCCGGCGCTCCTGGTTCACGCCGACCATATCAAATGGCTAAACGAAACCAGCCTGCCGATCGGTTTGTACCGTGATACGCGCCCGGTGATCAGCGAAATTCCGCTGGAAGCCGGGTTGACTGCAATTGCCTTTAGCGATGGAATTGTGCATGCCGGCGAACGCTACGGCCAATCGTTAGACATTGCCACCTGCTTGCAGGGACTTCTCGAAGAAGAAGCCCCCTCCCCACAGCTCATCGCGGACACTCTCCTTGAACACGCCCTGCGCCTCGACCAGCATCGTCCGGTGGACGATATCAGCGTGGTGGTCATGTGCATCCTCAGGCGCCATGGAGATGAAGTGCGCCGGATGAGTGTGCGCCTGCCCCTCGATCCTTATTATTAGCCGGTGGAGACTGAACAATACTCTCCCCTGGGCGCGGCGGTGCGGCAGCGGTCAGGGGAGAGTATTGTTTTTTATAAATGGAAAAACAATCGCTGCGGATTGGTGTGGTTGGACCTTGCGCCTCCGGTAAATCGACTCTGATTGCCGATCTGCGCCAACGCGGTTATCAGGTGAAACATATTGCCCAGGAGCACTCTTACGTCCAGGATATGTGGCAGCGCCTGACCAATCCTGATCTTTTGATCTATTTAGATGTGTCCTATGCAAATTCGATTGTCCGGCGCAAGATGAATTGGAGCGAGGCCGAGTACGATGAACAGCTCCGCCGCTTAAAGCATGCTCGCGCTCACACCGATTTCTACTTGAGCACCGATGCATTGAGCATTGCGGAGGTTTCAGCATTGGTACTGACTTACCTGGAAAATGTCCTTGGACAATCCAGCTAAACGGGGTATAATGCCCGATTGTTTTGTATCGATATAAATTTGGAGGCGAATCCTGAATGCGTAATCGTCAAGCTATATTTTTAATTGTGATCCTGGTACTCATCGTAAGCGCAGTCTGGATCCTGCTGCCGAATAACCCAGGGTTGTTCGGCAAACCGATCCAACTTCGGCTGGGTCTTGACCTGGTTGGAGGCGTCCAGGCTCTTTTAGAGGCTGATCTCCCCGCCGAAACCGCGGTAAGCGCTGAATCGATGACCACTGCACGGACAATTGTTGAAAATCGTGTCAATGGTTTGGGCGTCACCGAGGCCGTGGTCCAGAAGGCTGGCGACCGGAGGCTCGTAGTTGAACTCCCCGGCGAGACGGACCCAGAAAAAGCACTTGGCACGATCAAACAGACCGGTTTGCTTGAGTTTGTCGATTTTTCATCGATTTCCCAGGATCAGGCGATTACCATGGTTGGGCAGGCCATCCAGACGAACTTCGGCCAGACTGGAGAACAGCCTGCGACCAGCGCTGATAACCCGATATTCCCGACAGTGATGACGGGTGCAGAACTGAAAACAGTAAATGTGGTGACCACGCAAACTGGCGAACCCGAAGTATCCTTCGAGCTGTCCGATAATGGCTCAGGTGTTTTCGGTACTTTCACTTCAGCAAATGTCGGCAAGGTTTTGGCAATTGTACTGGATAAGAAGGTGGTTTCTGTACCGCGCATCAACCAGGCAATCACGGATGGCAAGGGGGTCATTTCGGGCAACTTTACGATTGAGACCGCAAATGACCTGGCAGTCCAGCTTCGCTACGGCTCGCTGCCGATCCCACTGCGGGTCGCAACCAGCCAGACGATTGGCCCAACCCTGGGTCAGGACTCGCTTCAGAAAAGCTTAATCGCCGGGATTATTGGCGTTACGGTTGTGGTCCTGTATATGGCCTTGTATTACCGTCTACCTGGACTCGTGGCAGACGCCGCGCTGCTGGTCTACGCCCTCATTACTCTGGCAATCTTTAAATTTATCCCAATCACCCTCACCTTACCGGGTATTGCGGGTTTTGTATTAAGTATCGGTGTGGCAGTCGACGCCAACATCTTGATTTTTGAGCGTCTGAAGGAAGAGCTGCGCGGAGGAAAGCCGCTCCGCCAGGCGATTGACGCCGGATGGTCTCGGGCCTGGCCATCTATCCGTGACTTCGAACATTTCGACTTTGATCACCTGCGTGATTTTGTTCTGGTTTGGGAATACTTTCGGCGCCAGCATCGTGAAAGGGTTTTCGTTGACCCTGGCGATAGGCGTCACGGTCAGCATGTTTACTGCGATTGTTGTTTCACGCACATTCTTACACTTAATTTTAGATAATGTTAATTTCGCCGAGCACTTGAAAATGTTCGGGGTTAAGGCACAGGGAGCTTCCAATGATTAATATCGTCAAGCGTCGCTACTTATTTTTCGGGATTTCCTTATTGGTGATTATCCCTGGAATACTTGCGCTATTAGCTTGGGGTTTTCCACTGGCAATCGACTTCACCGGCGGTAATTTACTGGAAGTTCGTCTTGAGAGTGGAAAATTGCCCCCGCCGGCCGAAGTAATCGCCCTGTATGCAGGGCTCGGTTTTCCGGATACCCAGGTAACGACTTCTGGTACAGACACCCTCATTATTCGCTCGAAAACAATGGACGAGGGGCTCGTCAACCAGGCGGTTACAAAAATGGGCGAGCAGTTTGGCACTGCAATCGTTGTGCTGCGTTCTGACAGTGTTGGCCCATCCGTTGGACAAGAAGTCGCCAGTCGTGCCGCCGGAGCAGTCGCCCTGGCGGCGCTCGGGATTATGCTCTACATTACCTATTCATTTCGGGGGGTGCAGCACGCCTTCCGCTATGGCGTAGCGGCGATTATCGCTATGCTCCACGATGTACTGGTGGTGATCGGTGTCGAGGCTATCCTGGGCTATTTCTTGGGCTGGGAGGTCGATGCGCTGTTCTTAACCGCCCTGCTGACGGTGATCGGTTTCTCGGTGCACGATACGATTGTGGTGTTCGACCGCATCCGAGAAAACTCTGGTTTGTACAAGCGCATGCCGTACGAATCGGTGGTGAATAACTCGGTGGTGCAAACCCTGGCGCGTTCGATTAACACCCAGCTAACGGTAATGTTCACCCTGTTTGCCCTGGCGCTGTTTGGCGGGATTACGATCCGCCATTTTGTGATCATCTTGTTGGTGGGTGTGTTCAGCGGCACTTACTCATCGATCTTCAACGCAGCTCAGATCCTGGTGGTTTGGGAAAATAAGGAGTGGCGTTGGTGGTTCAATCGCAGCAATAAACCGAGCGATACCCAGCTAACCGCTTAAGAGCCTCGACTGAAAGATGGATAAGTTTCTCATCCAGGGTGGCGCTCCGCTCAACGGCGAAGTTACCCCGGCAGGCAATAAGAACGCCGCCTTGCCATTGCTGGCAGCCTGTTTGATGACTGAGGAAACGGTCACCCTGCACAATGTCCCGGAGATTCGCGATGTGCAGGCAATGCGCGCGCTGATTGAGAGCCTGGGAGCGAGCATCGAGACCGTCGGCAATCATACCTGGAGGATCCAAGCAAAGGAGCTGCGCCCCGCGGACCTGGACCCTGATCGCTGCCGCCAGATTCGCGCTTCGATCTTGCTGGCTGGTCCGGTAGTGGCCCGCAGTGGACAACTGCTCCTGCCGCCGCCCGGCGGCGATGTGATTGGCCGGCGGCGGGTCGATACTCATATCCTTGCCCTGCGAGCGATGGGTTCTAGCGCAGAATACAGCCGCGAAGAGCATTTGTTTAAATTTAAAGCCGACCGGCTGCATGGGGCAAATATCTTACTGGATGAAGCCAGTGTCACTGCTACAGAAAATGCAATTATGGCGGCTGTGCTGGCAAAGGGCAGCACAATCTTGCGCAACGCGGCCTCCGAGCCGCATATCCAGGAATTGTGCCAAATGCTAAACACCCTGGGCGCGCAGATCGAAAATATTGGATCGAACACGCTGCATATCGAAGGCGTTGACCGGCTGCATGGTGGTGAATTCAGCATCGGGCCGGATTACCTCGAAGTGGTCAGCTTTATCGGGGCGGCTGTCGTCACCCGCGGAAGCATCCGGATCCGCAACGCCGGTCCGCAGTACCTGGATATGATCGCCATGGTGCTGGGACGCCTGGGCGTCGAATGGACAATCGAAGGAAGCGATCTGATTGTTTCAGGCGAACAGCGCCTGGCAATCGAGCCCGATCTTGGGGATGCCATCCCGACGATCAGCGTAATGCCGTGGCCAGCGTTCCCAACCGATCTGATGAGTATTGCCATCGTCATCGCCACCCAATCGCGAGGCAGTGTGCTGTTTCATGATTGGATGTACCCGAGCCGGATGTTTTTTATCGATAAATTGGTCAATATGGGCGCGCAGATTGTGCTCTGCGATCCGCATCGCTGTATTGTTCAAGGACCAACAGCGCTGGTCGGCGAAAAAATGGAGAGCCCGGATATCCGAGCCGGGATGTCATTGGTATTGGCAGCCCTGGCGGCCAGAGGGCCATCCACGATACGCAATGTTGGTCAGATCGATCGCGGCTATGAAAAAGTGGATGAAAAATTGCGCGCTCTGGGAGCGCGCATCGAACGAGTTCGTGAACAATAAAAGTGATAAAAAATCCGGCTAAAACCGGATTTTTTATTTTCTAAAGTTATTCGTCGCTCAAGGTCTCGACGAATTGGGCGACAACCTCTCGCAGCATCCCTTCGGGTAGGGCGCCTACCTGGCGATGGATGATTTTTCCCCGGGCGACGAAAAGCATGGTTGGAATTCCTTGGACGTTATATTTCTGCGCCCACACTGGGTTTTCATCGGTGTTTACCTTGGCGATTAACAACTTACCGGAATATTCATTGGCCAGCTTCTCAAGAACCGGGGCGACTGCGCGGCAGGGATTGCACCAAGGCGCCCAAAAATCGACGACAGTTGGGATTGAAGCCCCAAGAACCATAACCTCAAATTCTGCATCGCTGACATTAACAGGTTGATTGGACATCTGCTTCTCCTTAGGGAGTTATATTATATCCTGAACCACCGGGTGGATGGTAAAGCGGGTATGGATTTGGGCGACTGAGTTCAGCATGGCGCTGACCGAACAATATTTGTACTCGGACAGCTCAATGGCGTTTTCGACTGCCTTTGGATCAAGGTCCCCCCACAGATCAAAAAGAACCTCGATTTCTGTATAGATCTTAGGGTGATCATCGGCGCGCTTACCTCGCACGCTGATCTTCATCTCCACCAGATTTTGACGCATTTTGACCAGGATGGAAGCCACGTCCATCCCGGTGCAACCAGCCAGGCTCAGTAAGAGCAGCTCCATCGGGCTAGCCCCGGGTTTGCCAGCTACGGATCCCATCTGAACTGTCCCGCCAGTCTGGTTAGCGCCGATAAACCCAAGCTCGCCCTGCCATTCAGCGCTTACTTCTCTCCAATTGTCACTCATAAGTTCTCCTCAATGCTTTTACACCGAAGCTCCACACCTGCTTGATTCCAAACGATTTCGGATCAAGTATATCAAGAGTTTCACGGGTTGTCAGGTATAATCGGGCGCATGGATTTCAGCGCCGTTTACCACCAGAGCAAAGGCTACGTGGTGACTACCACAATCTTCGAAGGGCCGCTGGATTTGCTGCTGCACCTGATCGAACGCGCCGAGCTGGATATCACCCGTTTGGCTCTCTCCCAAGTCACTGACCAATACTTAGAGCATCTGCGCCTGATGCAAGAGCGGATGGCTGATGAAGTCTCTGCTTTCTTGGTCATTGCCAGCCGGCTGCTGCAGATTAAATCGGAAGCGCTGCTTCCTCGCCCGCCTCGCCGCGAAGCTGGCGAGGAAGATCCAGGCGACGCCCTTGTGCGCCAGCTGATCATCTACAAGCGCTTCAAGGAGGTTGCTGCCCACCTGGCGCAGCGGGAAGCGGATGGAAATCGCGCCTACGTGAGGCTTGCCCCAGCGGCGCACATCGAAACCACGGTAGACCTGGGCGGGTTCACCCTGGCAGATTTGATCAGCTCCGCTCAAGCGATCTTGTTCAAGGTCGATGAGCGCATCCCGCTGGGAGATGTCGTCTCTCCGCCACAAATTACGATCCGTGAAAAGATCCATCACATCGCCTTTCAGCTCCGCAGCCAACAACAAATCCGCTTCTTTGAGCTGTTGAGCAGCAGTCCGAGCGTTATCGAAGTGATCGTCACTTTCCTGGCGATGCTGGAATTAATCAAGCGCCGCCTGGTCTTTGTGCACCAGGAAACACTTTTTGCCGAAATTCTCATCGAAAATGCGGGGCTCTCCGCCGAAAACGAAGTCTTCGAGCTCGAATTTGGAGAATGAGCAGAAAGAGGTTTTCTTGTTTACGACCTCCCTTGTCTAATCATTAACTTGACTTATTTTTATTTCCCAGCTAAAATATTATTTAGATATGACTAAATTTATCTTATTTATCTAAATAGGAGATACTGTGGCGAATCCACTTAGCAGACGGGATTTTCTGAAACTGGGAGCGTTGGGTGTCGTTGGGGCCGGGGGTGCGACCGCTATCGCCCAAACGAATAAGAACAAGCCTCGTCAAAGCACGCCTCACATGCAGGGTATGGATCATGGCGACGGTTCCCTACCAGGAACCGGGGATGTCAACTATGAGAATAACGGTTTCAACCCGGGTAGTATTCTGACCGATTTTGACTACGGCAAGATTTCCACTTTACCAGACGGCAAAACCCTGCGTGAATATGAAATCACGGTCATCAACAAGAATGTTGAGATTGTTCCGGGCATCGAATATGCTGCCTGGACATACAACGGGCGCATTCCAGGTCCGACCTTGCGCTGCACAGATGGGGATTCAATTCGCATTACACTGATCAATGGCAGCAACCACCCGCATAGCATGCACTTTCATGGGTTCCATCCTGGCAGCATGGATGGCGTACCAGGATCAGGGCCAGGCGGTTATGTGGAGCCAGGGGACAGTTTCATATATGAGTTCGATGCTGAACCCTTTGGGCTTCATCTCTATCACTGCCACGTCTTTCCACTAGCGCGGCACATCGCTAAGGGCTTATATGGCGCCTTCATTATTGATCCAAAAGGGGGACGTCCACCAGTGGATCGTGAGATGGTCATGGTGATGAGCGGCTTCGATGTGGACTTCGACGATGCCAATGATTTTTATGCAGTGAATGCGATCCCATTTTATTACCAGAACCACCCCATCCAGATCAAGGTCGGTGAAACCATCCGCATCTATCTCGTGAACATTCTCGAATACGATTTGCTCAATTCCTTCCATCTGCACGCCAACTTTTTCCATTATTACCCGACTGGCACCAGCCTCACCCCCGCCGAGTTCACGGATACCATCATCCAGGGACAAGCGCAGCGCGGCATCCTGGAATTCAGCTATAAATATCCCGGTATGTATATGTTCCATGCGCACGTGACCGAGTTCGCTGAACTTGGCTGGAACGGCATGTTCGAAGTGACAAGGTAGAGGTAAGCCGTGACCCGATCAACTGAACCATCAACAACCAAACGCTTCACATGGCAGATGCTTTTGCTGCTGTTGCTCCCCATCCTTTTGTTGGCAGGGGTGATTGTGCTCTTCCTTTCCACAGGGGGCGGGCTCAAACTTAGCTCACCCGCGCCGGTGGAGAATTTCGATATCGAACGATATATCCTGAAACACGGCAGCATAGAACTGCAAGTACGCAACACCGGTCCCGGGGAGCTCAAGGTTGCTTCCGTCATTGTCAACAGCGCTGTTATGCCTTTTGAGGTGCTGCCAGATCCCGCTACTTCCGCGCCTAGGCAGGGCAAAAATCCTTGTCAATTATGCCTGGACACAGGGCGAGGCATACAGCCTCACCATCCTCACCAGCAACTCGATTCCATTCACTACTGAAATTCCGGTTGCCTTCGAAACGCCGCAGCCTTCGAGCGGCACCTTCATAGGCTTCACCCTCATTGGTTTGTTTGTGGGTGTCATCCCCATATTTTTGGGAATCATCTGGTTTCCTGCTTTGAGGAAACTGGGTCGCCGCGCGATGACGTTTCTGATGGCGGCCACAGCCGGCTTGTTGATCTTCTTGGGATTAGACACGATAGTGGAAGCCTTCGAAGTCGCCGCCAAAATACCACCTGCCTTTCAAGGCGTTGGCTTGATCGGAATTGGGGCGGTTGCAACCTTTCTGCTGCTGGATGCCATTTCCAAACGGCAGACAAACATAACTGGAAGCGAATCAGAACGCCGGCTTTCCATTGCATTCATGATTGCAATTGGCATTGGTTTCCATAACCTGGGAGAAGGGCTCGCGATTGGGACGGCATACGCCGTTGGTGAAATTGCGCTGGGTACATTCCTGGTGGTTGGTTTCATTATTCAAAATATTACGGAAGGACTGGGAATCATTGCACCCGTTTTGCGGGACAATCCGACCGTTCGGACTCTTGCCTGGTTGGGGGTGATCGGCGGTGCTCCTGCTATTGTTGGCGCATGGATCGGCGGCTACACCGCCTCGCCAATTCTTGCCGTGTTATTCCTGGCAATTGGAGCCGGCGCCATCTTTGAAGTCACTTACGAAATTGCTAAGCTAATTCGAAAAGATACCGCCCGCGAGTCGATGGGAATGACCGTGTTCAGCGGCGTGCTGAGCGGCATGTTATTACTTTGGGTAACAGGTCTGCTCATCAAATAGATCTATCTCATCCTGAAGGACAAAGATCACACAATGCACCAACTCATTGCATCTCTTCGAATCACCGGCAACCTTGCCTTGATTGGAATGGGTAATAAAGAATGGAACAAACCTTAACCATATCCATTCAGGACTACCTCAAGCATATCTACGAGCTAACCCGGAGCGGCGAGAGCGCAAGTACAAACGCGCTTTCCGAAGCGCTCAATGTCAAACCAGCCTCGGTTACCAACATGATTCAAAAACTAGCTTCGACCAAACCCGCATTGGTTGAGTACCAAAAGCATCAAGGAGTCTCCTTGACAAAAGAGGGGAAGAAAGCGGCACTGGAGGTGATCCGTCATCACCGGTTGCTGGAAGCATGGTTGGTGCAAACCCTCGGTTATTCCTGGGATGAGGTGCATGAGGAGGCGGAACGTATGGAACATGTCATCTCGGAGGACTTTGAACGCAGGATCGCGGCTGCAATGGGGCATCCGCTGCGCGATCCGCATGGAGAATTAATACCAACCGCCGACCTGAAGATGCCCGTGGAGGAATCCACTCCCCTCTCGGCCCTGCGTCCCAGGCAAAAAGCGCGAATTCAGAGCGTAAGGAATGCAGATGCTGACCTGTTACGTTATCTGAAAAATCAGGGACTTGTTCCCGGCGCCGAAATAGATATCCTGGCTTATTCTCCTTTTGATCATAATTTGACCGTGATCGCTGGAACAAAAATAAATGTTCTCGGTCTCGATGTAACCAGCAAAATATTCATTGAAAACACCAAGTAGAGGTAATTGTGTTGAAAAAGATTCCTGCTCTGGTTCTACTATTATCCTTGATGCTGGCATCCTGTCAGTCGGGTGGCGCGTCTAAAAAACTACAAGTGACGTTGAGCGATTTTACAATCAGTCTCAGTCAATCTAACGTCCGAGCCAACTCGGAAGTAACGATCAAGGTTACCAATACGGGGACGGTTGAACACGACTTCAGCATCATGAAATATGGCGCGGATATTGGCGACCAATTTGATGACGAAGATAGGGCCAATGTATTATTGGAAAGCGTGGTTCAATCGGGAGAAACAAAATCGCAATCCTTCACGGTTCCGGAGCAACCGGGAACCTATCAGGTAGTGTGCGCTATGCCGGGACATGTACAGGCTGGCATGGTGGGAACGCTTGAAGTGGTGAAATAAGCTAGCTCATGAATCCATGTTGCAGACGAAAAAAAACCGAGCGTGATAGGCTATAATCCTTCGCAAGTTTATTTTGATTAACCTATCGAGGTAATTCTATGCCCAATCACCTTGTCTCGGAGAATTCACCATACCTGCTTCAGCATGCGGACAATCCCGTGGATTGGTATCCGTGGGGACCAGAAGCACTCGAAAGGGCTCGAGCTGAAGACAAGCCAATCTTCCTGAGTATTGGCTACGCAGCCTGCCACTGGTGTCATGTCATGGCGCACGAGTCCTTCGAAGATCCAGCAACGGCGCGGCTGATGAATGAGGGATTTGTGTGTATAAAGGTAGACCGCGAAGAGCGTCCCGACCTGGACAGCATTTACATGAGGGCGGTGGTCGCCATCACCGGGCAGGGCGGCTGGCCGATGAGTGTCTTTCTGGCGCCGGATGGTACGCCATTCTATGGCGGCACGTACTTCCCACCCCTGCCGCGCTACGGGATGCCGTCCTTCCAGGATGTGCTGCGCGCCATCTTGCGCGCCTGGAACACAGAGCGCGGCCGTTTGCTCGAGGCCGGAAAGGAATTGATTGGACACATCCAGGCTGAGAGCAATGCTGCCGGTAAGGGACAGCCACTTCAACCTGCCGACCTGGATGATGTCTCGGTGAAGCTCGGCCAGGCTTATGATTGGCAGTATGGCGGTTGGGGCAAGGCGCCAAAGTTCCCGCAGCCGATGGCGCTCGATTTTCTACTGCGCCGGGCCAGCCGCGGGGATGTGATGGCGCTGCAAATCGCCCGGCATGCCCTCGATGCCATGTCCAAGGGCGGAATGTACGATGTGGTCGGCGGCGGTTTTGCCCGCTACAGCACCGATAACCACTGGCTCGTCCCACATTTCGAGAAAATGCTATATGATAATGCGCAACTTGGGCGTGTGTATTTGTATGGGTATTTAATGACCCACGACGAACGTTATCTGCACGTATGCACGAAAACGCTTGATTTTATGCAGCGCGAGTTGATGGCGCCAAAAGAGAATGGACGGGTTCAAGGGGGTTTCTTCAGCAGCCTGGATGCGGATACCGCTGATGGCGAGGGGGCTTACTACGTGTGGAGCCAGGCCGAGATCCGGTCTGTGCTGGCGGATGGCCTGTATTCACAGGCGGACGACACGGCTTTCTTCGAGCTGGCTTATGGGATCAGCACAGAAGGGAATTTTGAGGGTTCAAATGTCCTGCAGCAGGCTGTCTCTAACGCGGAATTAGGCGAAAAATACAGGTTGAGCGACACCGAAGTGCGGCAGCGGCTTGAGCGGCTGCATAACACTTTGTTGGCAGCGCGTGACCGGAGAATTCCACCAGGTGTGGATGACAAGGTATTAACGGGCTGGAATGCCCTGGCGCTCATCACGTTTGCTGAAGCAGCCCGGTATCTCAAGCGAGCAGATTATCTGGAAACTGCCCGGGCGAATGCCAGCTTTATATTGCGCGAATTGCTACAAGATGGGGAGTTACTGCGTTCCTGGCGAAATGGCATAGCCAGACACCGCGCCTATTTGGAAGATTATGCCAGCCTGATTCTTGGGTTATTGGCGCTGTATCAATCTGACCCGGATCCGGCGTGGTTTTCGGCTGCCGAACAGCTCGCGGCAGCGCTGCAGGAGCACTATACGGATCCGAACGGCGGTTTTTTCGACACGCATGCAGATCAGGAGAACCTGATCGTGCGCCCCAAAGATGTGCAGGACAATGCTACGCCAAGTGGAAACGCACTGGCTGCGCTGGCATTCCTCCAGCTCAGCAGGTTTACTGGCCGCGGCGACTGGCGCGAGCTAGCAGAAGGCATGTTGGCCGGGATCAGCGCCGCTGCTGGGCGCTATCCGACAGCCTTTGCACAATGGCTGTGCGCCATGGATTTCAGCCTGGCGCAGGTACTGGAGGTGGCTATCCTTGGCCCCGGCGATTCGCCGGTGCGCCAGGAAATGGTTGCTAAACTCTGGTCAACTTTTCGTCCGGACGTGCTGGCGGCGATCTCGGAATACCCCCCATCCAGTGAAGCGCCAGAATTATTAGCGCGGCGCCCCCTGCTGAATGGTCAGACCAGCGCCTATGTTTGCCAGGGTTTCGTGTGTCTCACGCCGGTGAATACTCCTGATGCTCTACAGCAACAATTGGGTGCAGTGTAGGGATGATGTAATCGTGAATAGCACCGGGGTGGTTCACCGTAGGGATGGTCAACCTGGCAAGTTCAACGACAATGTCACCGGGCAATGATCGGAACCAGGGATGTCTTCATGAATCAGCACATCCTGCACGAGTGGCATTAAGCCCTCGGATATCATGAAATAATCCAACCGCCAACCCACCTGGTTTTGGCGGGCATTCAGGCGGTAGGTCCACCAGGTATACTGGACCCGTTCTGGATAGAGCTCGCGGTAAGCGTCGACAAAGCCATGTTCCAGGTAAAGATCGACCCAAGCGCGCTCCTCGGGTAAAAATCCAGAAGTATTACGGTTCTGGCGGGCGTGGCGCAAATCGATCTCGTTATGAGCGGTGTTGAAGTCGCCGCCAATGACAAGCTTTTCTCCCTGGCGATGCCACTCGTCGCAGCGATCGAGCAGGGCGGCGTAGAAATCGAGTTTATAGGTGACCCGGCCATAATCGCGCTGACCGCTGGGGAAATAGGCATTGATCAAGGTGAATTCAGGGAAACGCAGGCGGATTACCCGCCCTTCCACGTCGAAACGCTCCTCCCCAAGCCCTCTGTGGACCTCGAGTGCGGGTGTACCGGCATAGGCAGCCACACCGCTGTATCCGGGGCGCTCGGCAGGGTTCCAATAATCACTGTACCCCTGCCAGGTCTGGGCAAGCTCGGGTACAATTTGATCCGGCCGGGATTTGATTTCCTGGAGCATGATGACATCCGGCTTTTGGGCCAAAACTGGCGCCAGACCATTTCTGGAAAGCAGGGCTCGCAAGCCGTTAACATTCCACGTGGTTATTTTGAAGGATGGCATGAAAGGAGTTTATCATGGAATATCGAAAGCTTGGACGAACCGGTTTACGGGTGAGCGCGCTGTGCCTGGGGACGATGAATTTTGGACCGCGGACCAATGAGAGCGACAGTTTTGCAATCATGGATCGAGCCTTGGAACTTGGGATCGATTTTTTCGACACCGCCAATGTATACGGGTGGAAGATCGGCGAAGGGGTAACGGAAAATATTATCGGGCGTTGGTTTGCCCAGGGCGGCGGACGGCGTGAACGCGTAGTTCTTGCTACCAAGGTGTACGGAAAAATGGGCGAAGGCCAGAATGATTGGCGCCTTTCAGCCTACCATATCCGCCGTGCGTGTGAAGAAAGCCTGCGGCGCCTGCAGACCGATCACATCGATCTTTACCAGATGCACCATATCGACCGGTCGACGCCATGGGAAGAAATCTGGCAAGCGATGGAATTATTGGTACAGCAAGGAAAAGTGATCTATGTCGGCAGCAGTAATTTTGCCGGATACCAGATCGCCCAGGCGCAAGGCGCGGCTCAACCCCGTGCCTTTATGGGGTTGGTATGCGAACAAAGCCTTTATAATCTGAACGCGCGTATGGTTGAATTGGAAGTTATCCCAGCCTGCGAGACGTTTGGCCTGGGGTTGATCCCCTGGAGTCCCCTGGCCGGTGGTCTGCTTGGCGGCGTTTTGGGCGAGATTGCTGCCGGCAGGCGCTCGGCTGAACAAATTCAGGAAAGGATCCAAAAACAAAAACCACAACTTGAAAAATACGAGGCTTTTTGTAAAGAACTTGGCGAAGCGCCAGCGGACCTTGCCCTGGCCTGGTTATTGAACAACCCGGTTGTGACTGCGCCGATCATCGGGCCGCGAACCACCGAGCAGCTTGACGGCAGCCTGCGGGCGCTGCAGATCACCCTAACCACGGAGACCCTTTCGAAATTGGATGAAATTTGGCCCGGACCGGGCGGCCATGCTCCGGAGGCTTACGCCTGGTAAGCAGCCTGGAATGAGTTTCGATATTCGCAAACCAGACCTGCCGCTGCGCCTGGCATTCTTTTCCCTGAGATTGGTTCTCAGATCGCCTATCGGCGCCGGGCTGATGGGTCTTGGACGTAAGTACCTTTCTCCGCCCGATGGCGCCTGGCTCGAAGTTACTCAACATCGACTGGAGCTTGCGCGCCTTCCGGCGGAATTTTCGGGGTATCGCATCGCCCAAATCAGCGATTTTCACATCGGAACCTGGGCAGACCGAGACCGCCTGGAATATGCCATCCAATCGCTCAATGAGCAGCATGCCGACCTGGTGGTGATCACCGGCGATTTTGTGACCCGCGATCCAGCCAGTCACGCCCAGGACCTGGTGCATATTTTGCGCATGATCCGCGCTCCGGATGGCGTTTTAGCAGTCTTCGGCAATCATGATTATTGGTCAGATCCAATCGAAATCCGCAAGATACTTCGCCAGAGCGGGGTGACCGAACTGCGCAATGAGTTTCGCACGATCGAACGGGGAAATGCCTGCCTGCATATCGCCGGTGTAGACGATATGATGGAAAGCCTGGACGATCTCCCGGCTGTGTTAAGCGAACTGCCTGCGGAAGGTGCAGCCATCTTGCTGGCGCACGAGCCTGATTTTGGAGATATTAGCGCGGCCAGCAAGCGATTTGATCTGCAGCTTTCAGGACATACGCATGGCGGCCAGGTGCATTTTCCGCGTTTTGGACCGCTCATCCTGCCCCGGCTTGGGCGGAAGTATCCGTGTGGAATGTATCAGGTCGATGGAATGTATCTCTATACCAATCGCGGCCTGGGGACGGCTGAAATCGAGTTCCGCTATGACTGTCCGGCAGAGATCAGTTTGTTTGATGTTTATCCACCCTCTCAGTAGCGCCGCGATAGGCTGCAGCGATCTTGATAGCTTCTGATAGCGGCTAAAAATATAATCGTCTTGGAAATGATTAAACAGGTCTCAAGGAATTAACCTATGCGAAAAATAGCCATTATTGGAATTGGCCAGACCGTGGTGGATGAACAGTGGGATAAATCGCTGCGAGAAATTGCTGGCGAAGCTGTTTTTGCGGCGATGAATGACGCCGGTATGGAACAGGTCGATGGCATCTTTGTCGGCAATATGCTGTCGGGGATGCTCAGCCGCCAGGAAAGCCTGGGTGCGCTCGTTGCTGATTGGGTGGGTCTTCGCAATCGAGAGGCGTTCAAGATCGAGGCTGCATGCGGTTCCGGGGCGGCTGCCCTGCGCACAGCGCTTATGGCCGTGGCGTCAGGCGAATTAGAATCGGCGATTGCCTTGGGTGTCGAAAAAATGTCCGAAACGAAGGGCGGCGAGACCACCTCGGCGCTGGCCACCGCGGCCGATGCAGATTACGAAGGGGCAATGGGTCTCTCTTTTGTGGGGATCAACGCCCTGGTGATGCAGCGTTATCTGCATGTCTACGGCTGGAAGCACACCGATTTTGCGCCTTTTTCAATAAATGCCCATCAAAATGCCCTGGGCAACCCCTTTGCGCGTCTGCGTGAAGCGATCGATCTTGACGATTACCGGCGGGCAAGGATGATTGCCTCACCGATCAACTTGTTGGACGCCTCCCCGACAGGGGATGGCTCAGCGGCGGTGGTTATCGTCCCGGCTGAGCGCCTGGTTCGAGCTGGGGCTGGCCGGCCGGTGATCACAATCACTGGCAGCGCAGCAGCAACAGATACTTTGGCTGTTCATGATCGCAAAGACCCCTTGTGGCTTTCGGCGGCAAACCGCTCTGCACAAGAGGCTTACTCGCAAGCAGGCGTCTCTCCCCAGGACATCGATGTCTTCGAGCTGCATGATGCGTTTTCGATTATTTCGGTGCTCTCCTTGGAAGCATGCGGCTTTGCAGAACGCGGCCAGGGACCCCGCCTGGGCTTGGACGGTGAGATCCAGATCGAAGGGCGGATCCCGATCACAACTCGGGGTGGGTTGAAGGCACGCGGCCATCCGGTGGGAGCGACAGGGATCTACCAGGTTGTTGAGGTGGTGCAGCAGTTGCGCGGCGAGGCTGGAGAAACCCAGATTCAAGGAGCGCGGCTGGGGATGGCACAGAATATCGGCGGCAGTGGGGCGACGATCCTGACCCATATCCTACAGGCAAATTAACCACAGTGAGATTGCTTGCAACGGTTGACGCAGAGGGGGTTCGCGCATATGATTGTGTAAGCTGAGTCCATATCATATAATCCCAGGAAAAGAATGTCTGAAATTCCTTTACTCCTTAGCGTGGCGGTCGCCCAGGTGTTTGCTCAAAAACCCACCCCAACCCCACGCCCAATTCCACCACCGTCTGATCCATTCCAACTCGATGTGATGATCTTACTCGCCGTCATTATTGTGCTGGTGGTCATCGTTAGCTTGTGGCTCAACCGTTGGCGTTTAAAAAGGCAATAACTTTATGAAACTGGCCATTACTGGAAAAGGCGGCGTCGGAAAAACAACCCTGGCCGCATTATTAGCACAGGTCTATGCGGATCAGGGCAGAAATGTATTAGCGGCTGACGCCGATCCTTCCCCCTGCCTGGCAGGCGCTCTCGGATTTCCGGATGAGCTGCGCGCTCGCTTGAAGCCTATTGCCGAGATGGATGAATTGATTTACGAGCGTACCGGCGCTCGACCGGGTCAGCTTGGCGGCTTTTTTACGATCAACCCCCGTGTGGATGATATCCCCGAGCGATTTGCGATTACCCATCGCAATGTGCGTCTATTGGAGATGGGCTCTGTAGACATCGGCGGCTCGGGCTGTATCTGTCCTGAAGGCGCAATGCTGAAAACGCTGTTCACCCACCTGCTTTTTCGTAAGGACGATGTCTTGATCCTGGATATGTATGCAGGAGTGGAACACCTGGGTCGAGCGACCGTAGATTTTGTCGATGCGATGTTGGTAGTCGTCGAGCCAACACGGCGCAGCCTGGGCACCGCAGCCCAAATAAAAAAACTGGCGAATGACATCGGCTTGAACCGCTTATGGCTGGTGGGCAATAAGGTTCGCACTGCGGAGGAGGCGGCATTTCTGGAAGCAGAAACGCCTGGCTTACCAGTGCTCGGACTACTGACGGCAGATATGTCGGTTCAAGAAGCTGATCGCACTGGCGTGGCAGTCTATGATTATGTCCCTGCTCTGCGGCAGTCTGCCGTGGAAATGGCGGCAAAGCTCTCGCTCGCGATCGAGAAGGAAACCACACCATGAGCATCACGATTGCATTAGCCGGTAAAGGCGGCGTTGGAAAAACGACGATCGCCGGGATGGTGATTAAATATCTGGTTGAGCAAAGGCAAGGCTCGGTATTGGCTATCGACGCCGATCCGAGCAGCAATTTGAATATGGTGTTGGGGCTTGACCTGGAATGGACGGTGGGTGACATTCGCGAGGATCTGCTCGCTCAGGTAAAGACCTCCCTCCTGGCTGGCGGCGCGGCGATGGGGGCATTGAACGGCGGGGTCAGCAAACGGGAATATCTTGATTATCAAATCCGCTCCTCGCTTTCGGAAGGCGAGTCAGTGGACTTAATCGCTATGGGGCGCTCGGAAGGGCCGGGCTGCTACTGTGCAGTTAATCACAACTTGCGCGAAGTGATCGATGCGATCAGCAAGAATTACAGCTATATTGTGATTGACAATGAAGCAGGTTTGGAGCATTTGAGCCGCCGCACCACCCGAGATGTGCAGCATATGCTGGTGGTGAGTGACCCGACCCAACGCGGGATCGTTGCCGCTGAGCGAATTGCGGCGCTGCGGAACGAATTGGATATCCGCGTCGAAAAAGCTTACTTGATCTTGAACCGCGTGAATGGCGGGGTACCACCTGTGTTGAATGAACGCGTGGAATCCATGGATATTCCCCTGCTCGGCGTGATTCCAGCCGATCAGGAGCTAGCGGAGATGGAATTCAGCGGGCGCCCGCTGATCGAGCTCGGAGATGCCTCGCCGGTCTACCAGGCGGTGGCCCAGATGATGGCAAAAATCTTATAAATCGGCGGGTGAATTTAATTTTTCCCAGGTATCATCATCGACCAGGGTGATCACCCGGTAGCCTTCGGCGTAGCCCATTTCCTTCCCTTTCGCCTGTCCAGCGGCCCATTCGCGGATAGATGACTCGGGGTCCCATTCCTTCATTTGGCTTTTGTGGGCGCGCAGCGCTTCGATCTTAATTTCGATCGTCTCGGTAATGTTGACGTAAATATCGGCGTCATTTCCCCAGGTATTGACATATACTTTGCGCGGTTTATGGGCTGTGAAGCCTTCCAAGGCAATTTCTTCAAATAAATTCGGCTGACCGGCAGCCGGGAAAGTTGCATCGAGGGCGGCGGTGGCAGCGGCGCGATGATCAGGATGGTTGATATAATCACTGCCAGCCCAGACGATGGTCGGATCGCCAGTGAGTACCACTTCCGGTCGAAAGCGGCGGATTTCACGCACCAGGCGTTTGCGCAGCTCCAAGGTGGCCACGAGCATCCCATCTGGCTCGCCGAGGAAGACTACCTCTTCAGCGCCAGCAATTTGGGCCGCGGCGCGCTGCTCTGCCTCACGGATCACAGTCGCCTCCTTGCGGGTCATCCCAGGGGTATCGATGCCAACGTCGCCACTGGTGCAGAGTACATAAGAGATGCGCGCCCCAGCCTTAGCCCAGCGCGCCAGGGTTCCAGCGCAGCTAAACTCAATGTCATCCGGGTGAGCCACGATTGCCATGGCACTCTTCGGTAGGTAGAAAGGATCTTGACTCATTGCTGCTTCGCTCCAGTAAGTGATTTTAAGAATTCCGACATGTGTACATAATGCGAACCCTTCCAGTATACCTGATCACACGCCGGGCAGCGGTGGAAGTCATCATAATACTGGCGAGTCAATGGCTCAAGGCGGTTCAAGATCATTTCCTTTTCAACCGGCTCAAGGATTGTATTGCAGCGCAAGCAGCGGCGGAATGGTTGGATATGTCCTGTCAGGCTGTACCTTTCCATCACTTCAGCAAGCTGTTCGTGTGGGTCAAGACTGCGTATGCAGTATCCTTGGGTGACAAGCTTACGCATGAGCAGCCCACGATCACGGGTTAATAAGATCCGATCTTCGCGGCTTGCTATCCTGGCCAGGTCGGCATCCTGTGTCTCGCTGCGGTAAGCGCTGTCAAAACCCAGGATCCTAAGGAAAGTGGCCAGTTTTCCTAAATGATTGTCCAACAAAAAGCAAGGGCTGGCGAGCCAGGGGAAATCCTGAGGACCGAATGGAACCACCGTCAAGCTGATCGCCATCCCTCACCAGATATTCCAACCCGACGGGCATCCCATTGGAATGAACCGTTCTCACCTCGGGATGAGGAATACGCAGTGATTCAATCAGGTGCTTGCTCGATTGCGATCCCTGGAAAGACAAAGTAACGGGTTTTCCACGAAGGTTCCGTGGTAAGAAATCGTTCAACGAACCGTAAAACACAAAAGTGGCCGTTTTCATACGAGTTTTCAGTTTACAATAGGTTCACCAAACCGTCAACCAGCTTATATTATGTGGATTAACCTTCACAATTATTCTTATTTTTCTTTCTTGCGCGGGCTGGCTTCGCCGCTAGCGCTAGCGCAGGCAGCCGCCGCGCAGCAAATGCCAGCCCTGGCGCTGACCGATCACGGCCTGCTCAGCGGCGCGATCGAATTCTACGATGCCTGTCGCGGCGTTGGGGTGAAACCGATCCTCGGGCTTGAAATTCCGGTAACGGCCAATCGAGAAAATGCGAAGCATACCCTCCTGGCAGGTGGTGGAGCGGTTCTAAACGGCAGGGTTGTCTCGGGCAACCTGGTTCTACTGGCAAGCGATCTCAGCGGTTGGTCCAATCTTTGCCGATTGAGCAGTGCGATCCAAACTGGCGACGAAGCAACGCTTTTATTAGAACGGCTGGCGGAACATGCTGACGGTTTGATGTGCCTGACCGGCGGGCGGCGAGGTTTTGGAGCAAATCTCCTTGAGGATGGTCTGGATGATACTCTCTTCAATGCGTTTGAACGCCTTAGCGATATCTTCCCAGATCGCTTGTACGCCGAAATTCAGGCCTGGCAAGGTCCAATCCTCAGCCAGCGACCGACGCTGGTGCATGAGTGTGCTCCGTCTGGCTGCGCGATTGAATCTGCCCATTTTGCCAACGGTTAACGTTCATTATCTGACCCCTGAGGCGGCCAGTCTCCAGCGCACTGTCAGTGCGATTCGCTTGAATACGACCCTGGAAAAATTACCTGACGAAGCCTGCGCTTACCCTGGTTCCTATTTGATGCAGGACGAAGCGCTCATCGAAGCGCTAAACGCCTTCCCCATCGACCAACCCGAACGGTTGCTGGAGAAAACCGGCGAGGTTGCCTCTCGCTGCCAGGTCGATCTTCCGCTGGGTATTCGGCATTATCCGTCCATCGATTTGCCAGACGGCGCAGATCCGGTGCAGGTCCTGCACTCCAGAGCCAGGCAGGCAGCGGTTGAGCTTTATGGCGAGCAGCTTCCCGAGATTCTCCCCCGCCTTGAGCATGAGCTTGAGATCATCACTGCCACCGGTTATGCGCCCTTGTTTTTGATTATGCAGGAGATCCTAGATTTTGCGCGGCAAAACGGCGTCCCATTTGCCTCCCGCGGTTCAGCAGCTTCCTCGTTGGCGGCGCACTGCCTGGGGATTACCACCCCTGACCCGATAAAACTGAATCTTTATTTTGAGCGGTTTTTGAATCCAATGCGCGCTACGCCGCCCGATATCGACACCGATTTGTGTTCACGGCGGCGCGACCGGGTGATCCATTTTGTCTATGAACGTTTCGGCCAGGATCGGGTGGCAATGGTCTCAACGATCAACCGCTTGCGCGGCCGTTCTGCCCTGCCGCGCCGCCGCTAAAGCCCATGGGCTCGCTGCCGCGGAAATCAGCAAGCTGCTCCAAAAGCTGCCATATCGCTGGTATGGGCCAGGATACCAGGAAGGAAGTTCAGACGAAGTCTACGCCGAGCTGACGAGGCAGTACCCGGGCGAAAAATTTTCCAGGATTTTTGCGGATGCGACCGCCTTATTGGGCATTCCCGACCATTTGTCGATCCACCCAGGGGGCGTTGTCATTGCTCCGGGACCGATGACCGATCTTGTAGCCGTGCAGCTCGCGCCAAAAGGAATCGTAATTACGCAATTCGACCTGGTATCTGTTGAACGCCTGGGGATGTTGAAAATCGATCTTTTGGGGATCCGCGGCCTGACAGTGCTTGGCGATGTCGCCGAAGGAATAAGCGCCTCCACTCCTGGCGTTTGGCAGGATGCTGGCGCAGAAAATAACCATTTGGTTCTGGAAAGAGAAGCAAACAACTTACACATCCTGGAAGCGATTCCACAGAGCGACCCTCTCACCAGCGCAATGATCCAGGCTGGAAGGACGATAGGCTGTTTTCAAATTGAGAGTCCAGGGATGCGGGCAACCTTGCGTGAAATTCAAGCGCGCAGCATCGACGATTTAATGGTAGCCCTGGCGCTTTACCGGCCGGGACCGTTAAGCGGCGGCTTAAAAGAGGCGTTTGTCGAGCGTTTTAAAGCCTACTCCAACCAGCCGCCGTCCAAAAAGAAGGATACCGAGGCGATGCCAGCCGAATTCTTTTTGCATCCAGGGCTGCAAGCTCTGCTGGGCGAGACTTATGGGGTGATCTTATACCAGGAGCAAGTGCTGCGCATCGCCAATGAATTAGCGGGTTTCTCACTCTCCGACGCCGATCTATTACGCCGGGCAATGAGCCACTTTGACCTGGATAAACAAATGCTCGTTCTGCGCGAGAAATTTGTCGAAGGCGTCTGGCAGCGCAGCCAGGTTCCAGAGCCGATAGCCCTGCAGATATGGGAGCTGATGGCTGCCTTTGCTGGTTATGGTTTTCCCAAAGCACATGCAGCCTCGTATGCGGTTGTCGCCTGGCGCGGCGCATGGTGCAAGACCCACCATCCGGCGCTGTTTATGGCTGCCGTTTTAGCCAATTGGGGCGGTTATTACAGCCAGCGGGTTTACTTGACCGAGGCGAGGCGAATGGGACTGCAGGTAAAACCACCACACGTGAATTTTTCAGGGCAAGAATTCAAAGTTTGCTACATCAATGGCGAGGCAGTGCTGTTTATGGGGTTTGGTCAGGTGCGGGATCTGACCCAGCGCACGATGCAGCGGATGATGCGCCTGAGGCCATTTAGCTCGTTTAACGATTTCTTGACAAGGGTGGATCCCCGCAAAGTTGAAGCGCAAAACCTGGTACGGGCAGGTGCATTAGAAGGTTTCGGAAGCCAGCCGGGGCTGCTGGAATGGTTGGAGCGAGGGCGTTGGCAGGTTGGACAGCTTTCTCTCTTTGAACTTTCAGATTTGACGAACCAGGTGGGGAAAGAGCAGGCGCACGATTGGACCCTGGCAGAAAAAGTCAGCGCTCAAGAAGAAGTTCTAGGGGCAAGCCTGGCGGCTCATCCCCTGGAGCTAGCAAAGGAAGAAATTGCTGTCAGCCGCGCGCTGACGACCGTGGACGCAGCCGCACGCCTCGGTCAATATGTGCACGTAGCGGGAATGCGTCAGTCCTGGCGGCGCAGCCGCACGCCAGGCGATCAAGCGATCTATTTTATGTCACTCGAAGACCTGGAGGGAATGCTGGATATTGTCATCCCTGGCGATGTCTATCAAAAATATCGGGGTGAGTTCAGTGGTTCGGGTCCGTATCTTATCGAAGGGATGATCAACTTGAACCCAAACACCGGAGAACCGTTCATACGCGCTGACCGGGTTCAGCTAATCAAGCCCACGTCTGCATCCCCTGGCCGGGGTCATTAAAGCAGGACGAGATGCAGGAAAGCGCTCTCCATCGCTCATTGAAAGAACTTTATAGTGTGACCGGCTGTGTGCAGGAGGCCAGGGTAGAAGGATTCGAGGTGGATGTGCAGTGTGGGGAGCAGATTATCGAAATCCAGACGGGCCATTTTTATCAGATTAAAGCCAAACTTAACGTCTTGCTCCCCCGCTACCCGGTGGTGTTGGTCCACCCGATTGCCCAGGAGAAATGGATTTGCCGCGTCGACGAGGAAGGTGTCCGCAGCCGCCGTCGTTCGCCGCGACGGGGTCGCTTTGAAGATATTTACTATGAGCTAATCGGGATTCCTCACCTGCTGGCAGCATCCGAATTTAACCTTTGAAATCGTATTTGTTCAGGTGGAAGAAATCTGGCAGAACGACGGTCGGGGGAGCTGGCGGCGGCGCGGTTGGAGCATCGTCGAACGGCGGCTGCTCGGCCTGGGC
The DNA here is from genome assembly GCA_963770655.1 of uncultured Chloroflexia bacterium. Lineage (GTDB taxonomy): Bacteria > Chloroflexota > Anaerolineae > Anaerolineales > UBA4823 > CAZAGA01. The sequence continues at coordinate 186,458 of CAVYQO010000008.1, forward strand.
GAGCATTTCGTGATTACTGGGCCGCAGGATCTTGAACAGCACTTGCCAGATGGCTTAGATGAACCGTTTACAGTCCGTGAGTTGGCCGACAAAGCCAAGGTCAATCCGAGGCTGGCCTATAAGATGGCTTATTGCTTAAGTGAAATGGGGGTTTTCCAGCCTGCCGGGAAACGCGGTCGGGCGAAATTGTATACCCGTTAGGGCAAAGCACCCCAGCGCGGCTGCCAGTCCGAGTCCTTAGTGCGGGTCAGGCGTGTCTGTTCGGCGCCGTCTGTGCGCATGATATAGATTTCGTTATTTCCATCTCGAAATGAGGTAAAAGCCAGCCACTCTCCGTCCGGCGAAAAGCTCGGGCCCAGATTGTCGCCGCCGTCGGTTAACGTGTAGAGCAAGCGACCATCTACGCTGGTCAGGTAGATTTCGTGACTGCCGCTCACCCCGCCATAGAACGCCAGCCAATTACCGTCCGGTGACCAGGATACCCGTCCGCCAATTTTGGGCGAATCTTCGATCTCGACAGCCCGAGGGTTATTGCCGTTGGCGTTCATCAGAAAGATCTGTTTAGGCCCATTGCGGGCCGAAGTGAATGCAATCTGCTCGCCGTTCGGCGACCAGGTCGGGTCGATATCGCTGCCAGCGTCGGTCAGAGGCCGGGCATTGCCACCATCGCCGCGCATCACCCAGATATTCTGCAGTCCAGCGCTTTCTTGCGTGAACACGACCCGATTACCGTTTGGGGCAATCTGTGGTGCGTAGCAATTGCCTATATTCTCGGTTAGCTGGGCTGTTTCACCCGAGGCGAGATCGAGCTGGTAGATTTCGAAATTGCCGTCTCGGTTGGAGGAGAAAACGACCTGATCCCCTGCTGGCGATAGTGAGGGATAGAAATTTGTGGCGGCGATGTCGGTGAGCTGCCTGCGATTTGCGCCGTCGGCGTTCATCAAACAGATCTGATCGAATTTACCATCGAAGCAGACAAAGACGATTTGCCCGCCGGGTGGAGAAGCCCAAGGCGTCGGCTCTTCCTGCAGAGAATCGGTCGGGGTTGGAAGGTTTTCAGCCGGTTTTTCATCAGAGTTTGGTCCGGCGACATTTCCGCTCGAGTCAATCGCTGGCGTGGCAACCGTTGAAATGATGGCTGCAAGGGTTTCCCCAGGGATAGCACCGCTGAACGAATTCAAACTCCCCCGCTGGAGCAGAAATATCCCTGCTAAGGTTCCCAGGATGCAGGTCTCCAGGAGTAAACCGAGCAGTACAATGGTGATCCAGTTGGTGATTGAAAGTTTGGCGAAGGGATTGTTCATTTTGTGATTAGATAAATATAGTGATGTATATTATTATGGCTATGCGCATTTTAAATTGCAGCAAAACTGTTCGGTGCAATTAAAGTAGAACATGTGTTCTATCTATTAGGGCGTTCACTTCTTGCTTCCCTTGACACATACTTTGCCTTCTCATTCAAGACCCGGCTGACCTCTGCCCTGTTCAGCTCCCGCCAGGCGCCAGGCTGCAAGCCGTCCAGTGCAATTCCTCCGATCGCCCAGCGTACCAAACGCAAGGTAAACCATCCCACCGCCGCAGTCATATGCCGGATTTGGCGCTTTTTTCCTTCGCTCAGTTCGATGCTCAACCAGAAAGTTGGGCCGTGCGGGGTCACAGGCTTTTCGCGCTGTGGAAGATCCGGCGCAGCGATCAGCGCTGCCTGGCATGGCAATGTGCGATACCCTTTCAAGTCAAGCCCACTCTGGAAGTGAGTAAGTATCGCCTCGGAATATTCTCCTTCGACCTGGACCAGGTAAAGTTTGGAAACATGGTTTCCAGCGGCAGTCAGACGCTGAATATACCTGCCATCATCCGTCAAAAAGAGCATGCCTTCCGAATCGCGATCAAGACGACCCGCGGCATAAACACCCGGTACCGGAATATATTCCTTTAAAGTGGGATGACCGGCGCCTTCATCCGTAAACTGGGAAAGCACCCCGTAAGGTTTGTTGAATATCAAATAACGCATTCGCTGGTCACTGTATTTCAGCCGATCGTTCACACTAATTATTATAACCTTTCCTGCATGAGCGTTTTTTCTTGGTACAATTTTTATAGGGAAAGAAGTGCAATGCCCATCTATCGAAAAATTCTCCATCTTGATTTGGATGCCTTCTTTTGTTCAGTCGAAGAACTGCGCAATCCCGCGCTGCGCGGCAAGGCGTTTGCAGTGGGTGGACGACCGGAAGATCGCGGCGTAGTGGCGTCGTGTTCCTACCCAGCACGGATGTGCGGGGTGCGTTCGGCAATGCCCATGGGCCGCGCACTGCGCTTATGCCCGGATTTAATCATCGTTTCCGGGCGGCATAAGCTCTATTCCGAATATTCTGAAGCCGTTATGCAGCGAGTGCGCAACCTGTCGCCGCTCGTAGAACAAATCTCGATCGACGAAGCCTTCTTGGATGTATCCGATTTAGCCCAACCTGCAATTTCAATCGCTGGCGAGCTGCAGAAAACAGTGCGAAACGAGCTCGAGTTGCCCTGCTCGCTCGGCGCGGCGAGCAATAAACTCGTTGCGAAAATCGCCAACGACGTGGGCAAGGCTGCCAGGAAAAGCGGGCAGCCGCCGATTGCGATCACCGTCGTCCCTGCTGGTGAGGAAGCAGCCTTTCTCGCCCCACTGCCGGTCGAAGCACTGTGGGGCGTCGGACCAAAGACTGCAGCGCGGCTGTTGGAATTGGGGATTACAACGATTGGCCAGCTCGCCCAGCGCTCGGATGCCGAGCTGGTGCATCACTTTGGCAAGAACGGAGCGGACCTGGGGCGGCATGCGCGTGGAATTGACGATAACCCGATTATCACTACCCACGAAGCAAAATCGATCAGCCAGGAAACCACCTTCTCGAAAGACGTCCGGGACGAAAAAATTCTCAAGCGCACGATCTTCGAACAAAGTGAAATGGTTGGACGTCGATTGCGCCAGGATCGATTGTGCGGCGCGACGGTAAAATTGAAAATTCGCTGGCCTGATTTCACCACCCTCACCCGCCAGGTGTCGTTCGAAATCGCCATCGAGCAAGATCAACAAATCTACCAGGCAGCGGTTAGCTTATTCGAAAAAGTGTGGAAAGCCCCCCAGGCGGTGCGATTGATCGGCGTAGGAGTTAGCGGATTAAAGCCCCCCGTTCGCCAATTGAGTTTTTGGGAAGGCGGCGGTGATCCAGATCATGGAGCGAATAAGGAAAAAGAGCAGCGGCTTCAGCTCGCAATTGACCAAATCCGCCACCGTTATGGTGATTCGATTTTGCAGCGTGGGGAGAAATCGCCATGATCGACGTGCCGCCGGGAACAGTGGATGATCTAGCCGGTCCAGCCAGAGCCGATCACGATGCCTGCGGTTACCTGGAGCAGCCGGGATGTCTTTTTGATCGTCTTTGGCATCGGGGCTAGCTTCTTAATTGGCATCCTGCTCATCGGCAGCATCGCGGCGCTGACCGGCAACCGCACCCTGCTGGATCGCCAGCCAGCCTTGCTTTTGAGCCTCCTGGCTGGAGGAATGGAAGCGGGCGCGCTGCTCAGTGGAGTATACTTCTTCGGCCTGCGCCGGCGTCAAATCTCCTGGTCAATGCTGTTTGGCCCAGCCTTGAATCGCCATTGGGCCTGGATTACGTCCGTCAGCGCCCTTGGAGCGACCATCGTCTCTGGCGTCATTGCCGCGTTTGTTACCATGCTGCGAGGTACTCCAGCGAATGACGCAATGCTTACCTTTCTCGCTCCAGGCGGGTTTTCGTGGATAAGCTTTCTGGCCATCCTACTTACTGCGGGGATCATCGTCCCGATTGCCGAAGAAGTATTCTTCCGCGGTGTTCTTTTTCATTGGCTGCGCCAGGGTTGGAATTTCTGGCCCGCCGCCTTCGTCAGCAGCGTCAATTTTTGGTGTGCTGCACGGTGAGATTTCCCTGGCGATTGCCGCCTTTTTCATGGGATTGGTCATGGCATTTTTATACGAAAAAAGTCACTCGCTTTGGGCGGCAATCGTCGTGCATATCTTCAATAACAGTATTAAAATAATCCTGCTTTATCTGATCTTAGCCCAATAGAAAACCACTGTAGAGGCTTTATGATGCCCGATTTCGAACAAGAATTCACAGAAATGCAATTACATCGCTACGATGGCGAGGATCGTCCAATGTATATCGCCTTTGAGGGGATTGTGTATGATGTCAGTGAATGTCCCAAATGGCGGCTAGGAATGCACGAAAATCTGCATTTTCCTGGGCTGGATTTATCGGGGGAGATGGGAGAAGCGCCGCACAAGGCAGAGGTATTTCAACGACCGTGCGTCAAGATTGTCGGCCGATTAATCGATGGATGACAATTTCAAACCTATAAAAACAAAGGATGTTATGGAAAATACTCGCCCAGATCTCAGCCAGGTGGACCCAAAAGTTCGAGAGTATATTTTTCGACTCGAAGAGGAAATCGAACACCTGAAACAAGATCGCCCAACGAAAAGAAAAGAAATTCCAGTCGAGGTAGACGAGGGTACTACGCTTCCCCCGCTCGAATTCATCGAACCACCGACAACGATCAGCATCCTGAGCGCCACGGCGAACTGGGTTGTTAAACGGACCCCGCGCCATTTGTATTCGCGCCAGCGGCGCGGCGGGATGGGGATTTTCGACCTGGATACCCCAACGGATGACCCGGTTGCACTGTTAGCCACTGCAGACGAAAGTCAGGTACTGCTTTTCCTGACCGATCGAGGCCGGGTATTTCGCCTGGCGGCGGCGCCTAGGCGAATCGGGGGTACGCGCAAGAGGCGTAAACCTGGGCCCGAAATTTAACCTGGAAGAGGACGAAAAACTGTGTGCAATCTTGCCCGAGCAGGCTGAGGGCTATCTTGCCACTGTAAGCCAGAAAGGCTACGTGCGGATGCTGCGCCATCACGTCTTCGGTGATTACATGAAAGCCGGCATGGCTCTGTACGATGAGCGCGTGCACGGCGCGTTAGCCGGCGCGTGCTGGAGTCCGGGGAACGGCGATCTATTCCTGGCGACGCAGCAAGGTAAGGCGATTCGTTTTGCCGAAAAGCTAACCCCGCCCGGCGGCGTTCAGGGAATCCGCCTGGATGCTACGGATCGCTGCGTGGCGATTTGCGCGGTGGACGATGAAAGCAAAGTATTTTTACTGGGGGATGACGGCAAAGGAACGATCCGCTCGATGGAAAATTTCAATGCAAACAAAGCGCCCGGCGCGGGCGGTAAGCAAGCGATACACGCCAACCGAGTCGTCACGGCCCGAGTGACTCAAAAAGGGGATGATCTTTTCATCATTACCCAATTAAGCAAGATCATCCGCTTCAGTGCGGATGAGGTTCCTGAAAAAGACGGGGCTGTCCAGGGGGTGGTGTGCATCGCCCTGCGCGCTGACCAACCGGTCGGGATAACCACAAGTGCTTAAAACCCATAAAAAGGATTAATCGATGGATTTGATGGATATGTTCATCTACCCGTCCCTACCGAAAGTCAAGGCGGATGGAATTCGGGTTGCGTGTGTTGGCGACAGCATCACTCAAGGATCGGATCCTTCGCCTGACTACCCTGATGGCGATACGTATCCGGTGCAATTACAGGAATTACTGGGGGAGAATTATCAAACACTCAATTATGGGCTCGGTGGGCGTACGCTGCTTAAATCGGGCGATTTCCCCTATTGGGATACGAGCTATTTTCGTGCATCCCACAAAATCAAACCCGCCATCGTGCTGATTATGCTGGGGACAAATGACACCAAGCCGCAAAACTGGGATGCCGCGGCGTTCGAACGACAACTTATCGATTTCGTCCAGTCTTATAAGATTTTAGCGTGCCGCCCAGCGGTTTACCTGCTGTCGCCGCCAGCAGCATTTGTGGCAATCGGAGCGCAGGAAGTTATCGGCGCGATCAACAAAGATATTATCGCAAATGAGGTCGCACCGATCGTGAAATGGGTCGCCCTGCAGACGGATACGACACTCATCGACGTCTTTGATTCAACCAAGAACCACCCTGAGTATTTCGCTGATGGCGTGCATCCCAACACGGATGGCAATAAAGCCATTGCGGCGACAATATATTCTGTATTGCCAAAGATGACTTAACCCGAGGAGAATGAAATATCGCTGCTAGACCATCCCATAACGCTTGAGGGCTGCGTCCAGGATTTGATTGACCAGTTCGGTATGGCTGATTCCCTCGGCTGCCGCCTCGATGACCAGGTCTGAAACGCCTTCAGACAAACCTGGCAGCGGATTAATCTCCAGGATATAGGGTTTCAACTGATCGTTGGCGTCCAGGCGAAAATCGACGCGAGAGACATCCAAAGCGCCGGTGACCCGGAAAACCGCGGCCGTGTACCAATGCAAGTCGTCAATTAATTGGGGGTCAAGCGGTGCGGGGCAGAGATAATCCAATTCGGCAGCCAGCTCGACCTTCAAACGATTACTGTAGACAACGTCTGCATCCGTAAAAGGAGTCAAGTTGACTTCAAGCGGCGGCAAGAAATGAAGCCCAGCCTGGATTCGCGGGGCGTCATCGTCTTCGGGCAAGCGCCGGGCTGCTGGTAAGTCCAGATTGCCCACCACCCCTACAGTTACCTCCCGACCGTCAATATAATGTTCGACCAAGGCAGGCTGCTTGTAACGGTTTAGGACCATTTCCACCTGGGCGCGCAGCTCGCCATCATTGCGTACGATTAAGTCAGCGCTCACACCCATCCCTGTGCCTTCTCGGCTGGGTTTAACAAACATCGGAAAGACCATATCGAGACTCAGCGGCTCATCGACGCGCTCGAAGACTTGAAATTGAGGGGTGGGAAGATCGTGATAGGTCAATACGCGTTTGGTCATTGGTTTATCCAATGCCAAAGCCAGGGCCAAAACTTTCGATCCGGTGTACGGGATGCGCAGCATTTCAAGGATGGCTGGCGCCTGTGCCTCGCGGGCATCTCCGAAATGCCCTTCGCAGATATTAAAACAAATATCGGGGGAATATTTCTGCACCGTAAAAAACAAGGAGGTATCGCCCTCCAGGAATTCACATTCATGACCTCCCGCCCGGATCGCCTCTACCAAAGCGTTCACCGTCTTTTCGGAATCTAAATCGTCCCATTGATCTTCGGGCATACCTGGGTATTTGGGGGCATTAGCTTTCAAATTGGCAAGTAAGGCGACACGGAATTTTTTCATTGGCAATCCTTATCCGGAAAGAATAACGCTGTTGGGAAATCTCAGCAGGGCAAATTAACGAAATGGAAGACAACCATCGGGGCTAGTATTGGCGACACTGGTGCTGCGCATGACGATTGCATTACAGGGGCAGGCCAGGACGCAGAGACCACAGCTATTGCAGCGCGAAAGCTCAATAAAGGCTGGTTCGTCGACATCCAGCTTGAGTATCGCGCGAGTTTTACACACCCCGCGCGCCTGGCAGGGGTGGCAAGCCTGACAAAGTTCCCAATCAATCTCTGGTCGTAGCATCGAAGAATGGTTCTAATGATACATTGTTTTGAACAATTCGCAAGAGATCAATAGGTCGAAAATCAATAATTTGGATGATTGACAACCTCTTCAGGCGTATGTTATTATTCTTTTGTTGTAGACGATTATCGCAGAGAGGACCCAGGGCATAAAATGAGCTACGAAGATGGCGACTATTCACAAATTGATATCGCCGACCGATATGAAGTGCGGTTCGGTGCTATCTACATGCCTTGTCGAAGTGCGCCTGCTTGAAGTTAGCTCTTTTTGTGGACGATCAAAGCCACGGGTGCACACCAAACCCGTGGCTTTTTTTATGCCAGGAAGAATTGTCAGACAACCACGTAATTCGTAGCTGGAGAAATGAAGAGAATGTACAAAACCGATCCCCAAGATTATGATTTACAAAAGGTGATCAGCCCAAATCGCTTGACTGGTTTGTGGCGAATGCTGACTGGTTATCACAAGGTATATCTAGGCGCGATCGCCAGCCTGGCTGTTGGCGCGACCGCAAAGACGATTACCTACCTGTTCTTGGCCTACTTCATCGATAATGTTCTTGGCAAGCAATTCAACGTTCGCCAATTGGTTTTGATGGCTGCGGGTTTCATTGCCCTGGCAGCTATAGAAGGTTTGTTTACATTTAACAGCGGCCGGCTGGCGGCATATTCAGCCGAAAATATCACCCGCCGCCTGCGCAACTATCTCTACAATCATATTCAAAATCTACCTTTTGCGTACCACGATAAGACCCAGACCGGCGAGCTGATCGAGCGGACGACTTCGGACGTCGACGCGCTGCGCAGGTTTTACGCCGAGCAGGCAATTGGAATTGGCAGAATTATGATGCTGTTCCTGATCAATTTCATCGCCATTTCGCAGCTCAACCTGACCCTGGCGCTCGTTTCAATCATCGTCGTCCCATTTATCGTGGTGATCTCAATTTTCTTCTTCAAACGGGTCACCAAGGCTTACGAAGCCTACCAGGAACAGGAAGCAGTGCTCTCGACGACCCTGCAGGAGAACTTGAGCGGGGTGCGGGTGGTCAAGGCTTTTGCCCGCCAGGATTACGAACGACAGAAGTTCGAAAAGGATAATTGGGAGAAATTCTTGCGCGGGCGGCGATTGCTGATCATGCATTCGCTGTTTTGGCCAATTTCGGACATCATCTGCGGATTACAGCTCGTGTTGGGCTTCTTTTTAGGGGCGACGATGGCGATTAATGGCACGATTTCGGTCGGGACGTATATTGCCTACGCCGGACTGGTTGTGTGGTTGATCTGGCCGATGCGCAACCTGGGGCGCTTGATTGTGCAGACCTCCACGGGTTTGGTTTCATTTGGACGCGTGATGGACATTATTAAGCAACCGAAGGAACCGTTGGATGAGGGTGTCTACTTTCCAACCAACGAACCCGCTGGTGAAATTCAATTCCAGGAAGTCAGCTTCGAATACAACGACGAAGCCCAGGTGCTGCACGAAATCTCCTTTACCTGCCCTTCTGGAGCGGTGATTGCCCTAATGGGGCCGACAGGGTCCGGCAAGACCTCCCTAGTGAACCTTCTGCCGAGATTTTATGAGTACACTCAGGGGAACCTGACCCTGGACGGGGTCGAATTAAAGGATTATACGCGTAGATATTTGCGCCAGCATATTGGGATCGTGGAACAAGAACCATTTCTGTTTTCACGCTCAATTCGCGAAAACATCACTTACGGGGTTGGGCGGAGCGTCAGCCAGGAAGAAATCGAAGCTGCCGCTCGGGCAGCGGCAATCCATGACGTCATCGTATCTTTTCCGGAGGGTTACGCAACCCTGGTTGGCGAAAAGGGTGTGACGCTCTCTGGTGGGCAGAAGCAGCGCGTGGCAATCGCGCGGACGATATTGAAAAACCCACGCATCTTAATCCTGGACGACTCAACCTCAGCCGTTGATACTGAAACCGAAGCTGAAATCCGTTCAGCGCTTGAGAAACTAATGCAAAACCGCACCACTTTCATCATTGCCCATCGCATCCAAAGCGTGATGGACGCAGATCAAATACTTGTGCTCGACCATGGTCGCATCGTGCAGATGGGAACGCATGATCAGCTCGTCGAGCAAGAAGGCATCTATCGCCAGATCTATGAAATCCAGACCCGGATCGAAGTCGAGCTTGAAAAAGAAATCGGCACACCAGTAGAATCAGCCTTTGAGCTAACTACAGACACCCTGTCCGCAGAAATCGCTTTCGATGCATAGTGAGAGAAACTGATGAGCGACGATAACTTTTACGAAGAAGAAGAATATACCAGCCAATTCAATGGCAAGACTGTACTGAGGATCCTGGCGCAAACCAGGCCGCACTGGCTATGGGTAGTTGGGTTCCTGATTGCTGTAGGCGCCACGTCGATTTTGGACGGCTACTTCACTTACCTGAGCAAACAGATCATCGATCAAGGGATTATCGCCGGAAACAAGCAGGCGCTAACCGAACTGATGATCCGTTATGGCAGCCTGATCTTTGTCCAGGCGGCGACGGTCTTCGCATTCATTTACCTGGCCGGGATCCTAGGCGAGCGGGTACGCTATGATCTGCGCAAGAAACTGTTCAACAATCTACAAGAATTGTCGCTGTCCTATTACAGCCGGACGCCAGTTGGCTGGATCATGTCCAGAGTCACTTCGGACACGGAAAAGGTCGCCGACCTCGTCACCTGGGGACTGCTGGATGTTACCTGGGCGGTGTTGAATATCGCCACCGCGGCTTATTTCATGTTCAAAATCAACTGGCGGTTGGCATCGATCGTGCTGGTGATGATCCCCATCCTGGTGATCGTCGCTGGGAAGTTTCAGAAGCTGATCCTGGCTGAATATCGCCAATCGCGCAAATTCAACTCTAAGATCACCGGCGCTTACAATGAGAACATAACCGGTGTGCGGGTGGTAAAAGCCCTGGGACGTGAGCAGGCAAATCAAGGGGAGTTTGGCGGGTTGACCGGGCAAATGTATCGCTCCAGCTACAAGGCTGCCTGGCTTTCAGCGCTCTTTCTGCCAACGGTGCAGATCATCAGCGCCATGGCAATCGGCGCAGTCGTCCTGGCAGGAGGCTTGCAAGCCGAGGTCGGGGTGATGACCATCGGTGGGATCCAGGCATTCATCGCTTATATCACCTTCATGATGTGGCCGATTCAAGACATGGCCCGCGTATATGCGGAAATGCAGAATTCGGTTGCTTCGGCTGAGCGAATGTTTTCGTTAATCGATGCGATCCCAGAGGTCAAGAACCGAGCAGAGGCGTATGACCCTGGAACGATCCTTGGGGACGTAGAATTCGAACACGTCGAATTCTATTACGAGCAAGATAAGCCGGTGCTCGGGGATTTCAATTTGCGCGTGCGCCGAGGCGAGACGATTGCCCTGGTAGGGCCTACGGGCGGCGGGAAATCGACAATTGTCAACCTGATTTGCCGCTTCTACGAACCGAAAAACGGTGTGATCCGGATTGGCGGGAAGGACTATGCAGAATTCTCACTGCATGCCATCCAATCGCGGATTGGGGTCGTGCTGCAAACGCCGCATTTGTTCTCAGGTACGATTCGCGATAACATTCGTTACGGACGGTTGGATGCCAGTGATGCTGAAGTAGAAGAAGCTGCCCACCTGGCTGGGGCGCATGACTTCATTATCACTTTTGAAAAAGGCTATGCCGAACAGGTCGGTGAAGGCGGAAATATGCTCTCCACCGGCCAGAAACAGCTCATCAGCCTGGCTCGCGCAGTCCTGGCAAAGCCTGAAATCTTCGTCATGGACGAGGCTACCAGCTCGGTAGATACTTTGACCGAAGCCTTGATCCAACGCGGCATGGAAAACTTGATGAAAGGCCGTACCAGCTTTGTCATCGCCCATCGCTTATCGACCATTCGCAAGGCGGACCGCATACTTGTCGTCGAAAATGGGCAGATCAGCGAAATGGGCAGCCACGCCGAGCTGCTGCGCCAGCACGGACATTACTACCGCTTATACACCAAACAGTTCAGACAGCAGCTCGAGCAAGATTACGATCTCAACCGGCTTACAGGGGTTACCCTACCGGCAGGATCGTAGCGATAAAAACTCCTGACAAGTTACGTCAGGAGTTTTTATTATATTTTAGACGATCACCACCGAAGAAAGATCTTGCGTGGGAGTTGGGTAGCTCATTTTAAGATTTTTCAACGCATCGACAATGACCTTGGAGATCACCAGGTCACGATACCATTTTCGATTGGCCGGAACGATATACCAGGGCGCCCATTCTGTGCTTGTCTTCGCCAGGACAGCTTCGTAGGCTAATTTATAATCATTCCATAAGGCGCGTTCTTTAAGATCTCCAAGGCTGAATTTCCATTGTTTGGTTGGGTCAGCCAGGCGAGCTTCCAATCGCTGTTTTTGTTCGTCTTTGCTAATATGCAGGAAAAACTTTATGATCCGTGTGCCTTCAGCGACAAGAAGCCGCTCGAAATGGTTGATCTGCTCATACCGTTTGGACCACACCTCTTCTGGGACAAGATTGTGAACGCGCACGACCAGAACGTCTTCGTAGTGACTGCGGTTAAAGATCACCATCTCACCCTGTCCTGGAACTACCTTGTGGACCCGCCAGAGATAATCATGATCGAGCTCCTCGGCAGTCGGGACTTTAAAACTGGCAATTTTCACCCCCTGCGGGTTCACTCCATCGAAAACATTGCGAATGACGCCATCCTTCCCGGATGTATCCATTCCCTGCAGGATAATTAAGAGCTTATTTTTACGCTGAGCGTAGAGAAGCTCTTGCAGCTCTTCGAGCTCCTGGTTTAAGCTTGCCAGGTGAGTCACAGCATCTTGTTTATCACCCGAAAATCCTGAATGATCGTCAGGATCGAAATTATCCAGGTCGATCGGTTTGTCTGGTTTAACCCGATAACTTTCCATCCGCATCCTCCAATTTTTAGTTGCTTTTCTTGTTCGATTGTCAATCGTATTTTATGACATTATACAATTTTCTTGTGACAAATAATCTGCTACAATCAAGATACTTTACTATTTATCGATAGATGTACAATCATGGGTGAAGAGATGAACGGTATGAGCAAGCAGGTACATTACCAACAATTTGAAAACGGCGATTGGCGAGCAATCGATGGTGCGGTGATCACCGAGACGCCGGTGTCTTTGACAGTAAACAGCGAAGTTTGGCTGACGTTCATGTGCACCCCGGTTGATCTCGAAGCCATGGCTGTGGGATTCTTATTTAATGAAGGATTGATTCAGACCATTGACGAAATTGCCCAGGTGCGGTTATGCGCCAGCGGCGATAATATCGATGTATGGAGCAATGTCCCATTAGAGAAACCAACCCAATGGCGGCGGACTTCGGGCTGCACCGGCGGCGTCACCAGCGTCGAGAGCACGGTCATTGAGCGGCCTACCCTGATCCTGCAGAATGGAGGCGTACTAAACCCACACCAGGTAACCGGGCTGCTTGACGACCTGTTCAATGCACAGGATCTGTATCGCCAAACTGGCGGTGTGCATACTTCATGTTTGACGGACGGGGCTGCAAAACGTATCGCCGCAGAAGATATCGGGCGGCATAACACCCTCGACAAGCTCGCCGGATTGTACCTGATGGGGAAGGAAGAATTCGAGCGGCATATTATCCTGACTACCGGCAGGATCAGCTCCGAAATGCTCCAAAAAGCATATCGGTTAAGGGCAAGTTTTGTGATCTCGCGCACCAGCCCTAGCAGCCTATCGATTGAGCTAGCCGAGCAGTACGGCATCACCTTAATTGGCTACACTCGGCGCAACCGATTTAATATCTATACGCATCCCGAACGCGTTCTTTTCGAAACAGAAAGAACCGATGTATCGGTCGAAAACAATTTGTGAATTGTCAAAACAGTTGAAATAATTTCGTGAATGGTCAAAACAGTTGAAATAATTTCGTGAATGGTTAAAACCTATAAATCTTCTTACGATTATCGAAAAAATTGATGGCGCAGCCTGCACGGAGAACGTGCCCCTGGATATCGAAATCCGCGGGGCGTGCGGCGCTGACTTGATGAGCGATGTCCTGGCCTCGATCCAGCCACACGCGGTGCTGCTTACCGGACTTGTAAATCCGCAAGTAGTGCGCACTGCACAGATGGCAGATGTCAGCGCCATCATTTTCGTGCGCGGGAAATGCCCTCACCCCGAAACGATCGAGCTTGCCAACCTGGAAGGCATTCCGATCATCTCTACACCGTTGGGCATGTTCGAAGTAGCCGGTCGACTGTACTGCGCCGGGCTGCCCAGCCTCGAAAACGACTTATACACCACCACAAACGGATAGATATTCGGATCATGAGCGACCAAACCCAAGAAAGCGAACTAAACGCCCAAGACATTACCCGGGTTGAAGAGCTGGCTTATGTCTTGCGGGTCAAGGAAGTCATGTCGACTGAAATTAAGCTGCTCAGCCCGTCGATGCGTATCGAGGAGGCTCTGGAGCTCTTTCGCCAACAGCGCATATCTGGTGCGCCGGTGGTGTTGGGGAACGAACTGCTCGGCATCCTGAGCCTGGAAGACCTGATCCGGGCACTGATGGCTAATGATCTTAAAGCGACGGTCAGCCATTACATGACGACGACGATTATCACCACAAAGGCCGAAGAACCTGTCGTCGAAGCGCTGAAAACCTTTTCGAAATATTACGTCGGGCGACTGCCGGTGGTTGATGAAAAAGGCTCCCTGGTGGGGATGATTACCAAGGGCGATATCACCCGCGGCTTCCTGAGCGCCCTACAAAAAGATTTCCAACTTGAGGAAGTCCGCCGTTACCGTGCAAGCCATCTCTTTGAGGATATTATTTCAGATCGTTCGAGTTTGATCCTGCGCTATCACATACAAAAAGGGGATTTCACCAAAGGTGGGAACGCCTCCAGCAATATCAAACGGGCTCTGATCCGGCTGGGAGCCAGCCCGCAAATAGCGCGCCGGTGTGGGATCGCAATTTACGAAGCCGAGATGAATTTGATTATCCATACCTCCAATGGTGGGATTATTCGGATCGAGATCGAACCCCATAAAATCACAATGCGGGCAACCGATGATGGCCCGGGGATTGCAGACGTCAAACAAGCCCGGCAAGCCGGTTATTCCACTGCCACTGACGAAATCCGAGAAATGGGTTTCGGAGCAGGGATGGGGCTGTTCAATATCAACCGCTGCGTCGATAAAATGACTTTGGAATCAGAGGTTGGTAAAGGCACCCGCCTTGAAATGAAAATCTACCTGAAGGGTGAAGAATACGTCGGTGAAACCGGCTATCCATACGGAGCGAATAAAGCATGAATCTTCAACAAATCATCGAAAAATTAAATTTGAAGCCGCTTACACAGCCTGAGAACTTCGACGCGATCATTCCGAGCAGCGGGTATGCCTCCGACTTGCTGAGCTGTGTCATGGCTGGCGCAAAACCAAGATGCTTATGGGTCACGCTGCAGGCGCATGTCAATATCGTCGCTGTGGCGGCGCTGTTGGACATGAGCGCAGTGATCATTACCGAAGACGCCCAGCCCGATCCAGCCACGATCAATAAAGCAAACACTCAAGCGATTGTGCTGCTTTCTACCCCCAAAACATCCTTTGAATTGATTGGCCAGCTATGGGAATTGGGCTTGCGGAGCGATCCCGAAGGATGATTTAAGAATTTCGGGTAGATCTGCACGTCCATACCGTTCTTTCGCCGTGTGCAGCAGTCGAAATGATACCCCCGTTGATCGTCCAAACCGCCCTTGATAAAGGCATCCGTTTAATCGCCATTACTGATCACAATTCCAGCGCTAACGTCGCTGCGGTGCAGGAAGCCGCCCGCGACAGTGGTCTTACTGTTTTGCCTGGAATGGAGGTGCAAACGCAAGAAGAAGTGCACCTTCTAGGTTTGTTTCAAGAACTTGGACAATTAATTGCCTGGCAAAGCATTGTCGATAGGCATCTACCCAATTTAGAAAATAATCCGGAATTTTTTGGGGAGCAGTTCATTGTCGATTCGACCGGGGATTACATCGGCTCCGAGACGCGTATGCTGCTCACCTCGGTGGAGCTCAGCCTGGAGGAATGCGTCAGAATGATTCACGATCTGGGCGGGTTGGCAATCCCAGCCCACGTTAATCGAAAAGCGAATGGGCTGTTCGCCAACCTGGGTATGGTGCCCAGCGGAACTCCAATCGACGCCCTCGAAATATCCCGGCATATTGATCCCGCTTCCACCTATCTCTTGTACCCGCAAACCAGGGATTACCCATTAATCCAAAATGGCGACGTGCATCATTTGGATGGATTTTTGGGCAGCAGCCACTATTGGATCGAATCCCCCACTCTCGCAGAGATTCGCCTGGCATTGCTCGCCGAGGCGGATCGAAAAATCGAAATCCAGATCAAAAGCTGACAACCATCACTTTGCAAAGTGACATTTATACATTGACAGATGAAACCCTATCGATTATAGTAAAAATTGTGCGTTTTTTCACAATTCACGCCAACCGGAGTATCTATGACGAAGTATTTGACCAAAATTGAAGAGAACGATCCTCTGGCAGATCCAGAAAAGAAAGAATTGATCGATCAAATCGTATCAGAAAACCGCAGCCGTCCTGGCGCCACCATGGTGGTGCTCAACGAGCTGCAAAATCGGATTGGATTCATCACCCCAGGGATGCAGGCTTACCTTGCCGATCAGCTCGAGGTGCCTGTGGGAGCAATCCATGGGGTAGTCACCTTCTACTCCTTTTTCACCACAAAACCCCGCGGGCGGCATACGATTAAATTCTGCAACGGCACTGCATGCTACGTAGGCGGCACTCCCCAGCTTATTGAAAAAGCCAAGCAAGCCTTGGGGATCGAAATTGGCGACACGACTCCAGATGGCCAGGTCACGCTCGAGATCTGCAGGTGCGTCGGTGCGTGCAGCCAGGCGCCGGTTGTTGTCGTGGACGAGGACGTCCAAGGCAGAGTAAAACCCAATAAATTCCCCCAGATCCTGCGCAAAGTACAGGATCAGAACAGCTAGAGCGAGCAGAACGATGCGAGAACTGGCGTTACACATCCTGGATATTGCTGAAAACAGCGTTTCAGCGCAGGCGAAAAACATCACGATCAGCGTGACTGAGGATCTCGGCACGGATCGTTTGCTGATTTCGATCCAGGACGACGGCAAAGGCATGGATGCGCAGACTGTAGCGAGCGTGATCGATCCTTTTGTAACCAGCCGGACGACGCGCAAGGTAGGACTTGGAATTCCGCTCTTAAAAGAAGCCGCCGAGCTGTGCAACGGAACCCTGGGTATCAAATCCACTCCAGGTGTGGGCACCTTGATCAACGTCGATTTTCAACGAAACCATATCGACCGGATGCCTCTGGGCAACCTGGCAGATACCTACCTGAATTTGTTGATTGCCCATCCCGAAGTTCATTGGCATTTCCTGTATCAAGTAATCCGTGTTGAGGCCGGAGCGACTTCCGGAAGCAATTGCGATGTTTTCGATTTTGATGATCAACCGGTCAAAGAAACCCTCGAAGACCTGCCGCTGTGCGACCCGGCGGTTCTTGCCTACTTGCGCGGCATATTTGAAGAAGGCATCGCCGAACTTCAACCAGAACAAGGAATTATCTTCTAAGTATTATAAGGAGAACGAAAATGGCAGCTATTAAATCTCTAGACGACCTCAAAAGAATACGGGAAGAGGCCTTACAAAAACGCCAACTAAAAACCGAACCAGGCTCCGTTCAAATTATTGTTGGAATGGGGACGCCAGGCATTGCCGCAGGAGCCCGGGATACGATGAAAGCGATCCTGGATTTCATCCAGGAATATCAACTTAATCAGATTGTTGTGCGCCAAACAGGCAATATCGGCCTGGACTCGTGGGAACCAATTGTCCAGGTCATTATCGGCGAGAACCCGAAAGTGACCTATGGCCGGGTGAATCCGGACGCTGCCCGCCGAATAATGAAAGAGCATGTCCAGGATGGAAATGTCGTTAAGGACTACGTCATCGAGGCCTAAGGGCGTTGACTAAGTTGGATTGAACCGGAAGTATGGAGTAAAGTATGGCTTTTTACCGAACGCATATATTGGTATCCGTCGACCCGGAATGTCTGAAACGAGGGGCGCACCAAGTCATCGACGCTTTAAACGACGAATTGGTTGCTCAGGGCTTGATTGATGAAATCCAGGTCCTGGAAACCTCGCGGATTGGCGACCCGAATGTCTTCGGGCCGGATATGGTGGTATATCCCGAAGGGATTCATTACGCAAATCTAAGCGAAGATGACATTCCCTTTCTTGTTGAAGAACACCTGCTCAAAGGACGCGTTGTCGAAAAGTTTCGCGCCCAGGAAACTGTCAAAGCCGACGAAGAGCTTGGCCCACCAAAGGCTAAGGAAGTCCGCGTCGTTTTACGCAATTGCGGAAAGATCGACCCGACGAATATCGAAGACTACCTCGCTGAAGATGGCTACCAGGCCCTCGGCATCGTTGTTGGTTCGATGAGTCCAGAGCAGGTAATTGACAGTGTGATGGCTTCCGGGCTGCGTGGGCGCGGCGGAGCTGGCTTCTTGACCGCAAAAAAGTGGCAGCTTTGCCAGGGTAACCCTGGGGCGAAGAAATTTGTGATCTGCAACGCAGATGAAGGCGATCCGGGAGCGTTTATGAACCGGCGGGTGCTCGAGAGCGACCCGCATTCAGTTGTTGAGGGAATGGCGATTGCTGCGTATGCGATTGGCTCAAGCCAGGGTTACATCTACTGTAGGGCAGAGTATCCGATTGCCGTGCAGACGCTCAATATCGCCATCGAACAGGCGCGCAACCTGGGCTTGCTCGGACAGAACATCCTGGGGAGCGAATTTAGCTTCGACCTGGAAGTTCGCATGGGCGCTGGAGCGTTCGTGTGCGGAGAAGAGACGGCGTTGATGGGCTCGATCGAAGGCCGGCGCGGCGAACCGCGCCCCCGCCCTCCGTTTCCAGCACAGAGCGGTCTGTGGAATAGCCCGTCGAATATTAACAATGTCGAAACCTACGCCAATGTGCCTCAGATTATTCTTAACGGACCCGAATGGTTCGCCTCCATGGGTACCGAAAAAAGCAAAGGCACCAAGACTTTTGCGATTGCCGGAGACGTAATCCACACCGGGTTAATCGAAGTTCCGCTCGGGATAACCTTGCGCGAAATAGTTTATGAAGTTGGCGGTGGAATTAAAGACGGAAAAGCGTTCAAAGCAGTCCAAACCGGCGGCCCGATGGGCGGCTGTCTCCCAGCCGAATACCTGGATATGCCAGTAGATTACGAATCGCTGAACAAAGCCGGATCGATGATGGGTTCAGGCGGGATGATTATCATGGATGAAGACACCTGCATGGTAGACATCGCCCGCTTCTTTATGGAATTTACCCAGGATGAAAGCTGCGGCAAGTGCACCCCCTGCCGGGTTGGCACGCGGCGATTGTTGGAAATCCTGGAACGAATCTGCGGTGGCAAAGGTCGCGAGGATGACATCGACTTGTTGGAAGAGTTGAGCGTTCAGATCCAGACGGCAAGCTTGTGCGGCCTGGGCCAAGGCGCACCGACCCCGGTAATCAGCACCCTGAAACATTTCCGCGACGAATATGAAGCCCATATCTATGAAAAGCGCTGCCCGGCCAGAGTTTGCCGCGCGCTGATCCGCTATGAAATCGAGGATAACTGCACCGGCTGCACTGTCTGCGCCCGAAACTGTCCGGTTGAAGCCATCAGCGGCGAACGGCGACACCTGCACACGATAGACCCTGATACCTGCATCCGCTGTGGGATTTGTATGCAGGTGTGCAATTTTAACGCGATCGAAGTGTTATCGTAAGCGTGAGGAGAAAGTTTCGATGGAAAATTTGCGAATAAAGGCAGGCGAAAGCGTGATTGAACAAAAGATCGATCCAAGTGAACTAAAACATGCCATCAAACTCGCTGTCGAAAAGCACGGAAAATCTCGGGAGTCATTGATTCCAATCCTGAGCGAGGTTAACGATGCATTTGGTTATATACCAGGCGAAGCTTTCAGCGAGATCAAAAATCAAGTAAACAGTCCCGGCGACCAAATCTTCGTCTCCGAAAGCCAGCTCTTTGGCCTGGCGACATTTTATCAAATGCTTTCTACTCAGCCGGTCGGCAGGCATGTTGTGCGCTTTTGCGAAAGCGCTCCTTGCCACGTAATGGGTGGGCGCGAGCTTTTTCGTTCGCTTAAAGAAGCCTTGGATCTCCGCCCAGGCGAGACCAGCTCCGATGGGCGCTGGACGCTGCTGACCACGAGCTGCCTGGGTGTTTGCGGTGTAGGGCCGGTCATTTTGATCGATGACGATATTTACGGCAATCTTCATCCTGAGCAACTTGATGGAATTCTCGCCAGGTATGCCTAGGTACTGGCTGCCGGGTATGTTTGGTATACGAATCAGGAGTCACAAATAATGAAAACAGTACGATCTATGGTGTTGGTTTCATACGATCCAATCAGCGTGCAAAATGGAGCCGACCAAATCCTAACAAGTTTGCGAACTGAGTTGGCAGCCTTTGGGTTGAGCGATGAGGTTTCAGTCAGCACGGTGACGGATATTGGCCGGCACGATGCCATTCCGATGGTGATTGTCTATCCTGAAGCAGTGGTTTACGGTCCAATCTTAGCGGAACAGGTTCATCGCCTGGTCGAGGAACACCTGTATAAAGGTCGGGTAGTCGAGGATCTGTTAGCTCCAGTACGCGAATTAAGCGGGCAGATTGCCTGGCTGCGAGCCCGGAGAGGATCGCTTCCGGCTGAACGGCGAATTGTTCTAGAGCGCGCGGGACTGATCGACCCAGAAAGTATCGATGACTATATCATTCATGACGGCTACCAGGGATTGACCAAAGCGGTCACGACGATGAAGCCGAAGGATGTGATCAGCCTGCTCGAAGCATCGGGCTTGCAGGGGCGCGGCGGCGCAGGCTTTTCGGTTGGGCGGAAATGGAGCTTTGTCTCAGCGGCAAATGGCGAGCCCAAATACGTGATTTGCAATGCTGACGAAAGCGAACCCGGCACTTTCAAAGATCGTGTAATCCTGGAAGGCGATCCGCACAGCATTATCGAAGCGATGACCATTGCGGCTTATGCAGTGGGTGCAAGTGAAGGATACATCTACATTCGCGGCGAATACAAGCTGGCTTACCAGCGCCTGGAAAGGGCAATCCAACAGGCACGCCAATATGGCTTGCTGGGCAGAAATATTTTCGATACAGTATTTCACTTCGATCTCCACATTCATGCCGGCGCTGGGCGCGTATATTTGCGGCGAAGAAACGGCTTTGATCGAATCGATTGAAGGAAAACGCGGTGAGCCGCGCGCCCGCCCGCCCTACCCACCCACGAATGGATTATGGGGTAAACCCACATTGGTAAACAATGTCGAAACGCTGGCAAATGTCCCCCCGATTTTGCGCAACGGTGCGGAATGGTATCGCAAATTTGGAACTCCCAAAAGCACGGGGACGAAGGTCTATACGATCCTTGGCAATGTCAACCAAACCGGGGTGATCGAGGTACCGATGGGAATTACCTTGCGCGAGGTGATTACGATTTACGCTAAAGGGATGAAAGGCAACGCGCCCTTCAAGCTTGCCCAAACTGGCGGTTCGAGCGGATCGATCATCCCAGCCAGCCTGCAAGATACCCCGATGGATTTCGAATCGTACCGCAAGGCAGGAGTATCACTCGGGTCTGGAGCGCTGTTGATCTGCGATGAAAATACGTGCGTGGTAGACCTGGTAAAAGTATTACTCCAATTCTTCCGGTTCGAAAGTTGTGGGAAATGCACCCCGTGCCGGGTCGGCACACAGCGTTCGTACGAAATTGTGACCCGGATTGCAAATGGCCAGGGCAAACTCTCTGATCTGGATGAGCTGGAATACCTGGGCGAAAATATGGTGGCGCTCTCCAACTGCGGGTTGGGTCAGACAGCTTCGGGACCGGTGAGCGATATTATCCGTCATTTCCGGGCTGAGATCGAGGCTCACATCCGTCTGGGAGTTTGCCCCAGCGGAGTCTGCCCGATGACTACGGCTGAAGAAGAGGAATTTGAAAAAGGTTGGGCAGAGGCGCAGGTTCGCGCCAATGTGCCAGCCTAAAAAACCTGGACGGAGACAGGTCCGCGGATGTGTACCGATAGTGGTCCGCACTTACAAAATAAAGACATAAAACGTAAATCAGCATACCGAAACCGAAGGACGACCCATGATAAGCTTAACCATTGATGGAAAAACCGTAGAAGTGAAAGAAGGGACAACTGTACTGCGCGCCGCAGAGCAGGCTGGGATTACGATTCCAACCCTGTGCGACCACCCAGCGCTCCCCCCTTATGGCGGCTGCCGCCTGTGCGTCGTCGAAGTGCAGGGTTTTCGCACCCCAATTGCCTCCTGCACCTTGCCAGCCGGCGCCGGGATGGTGGTAAACACTGATACCCTCAAGCTGCGCTCGATCCGCAAGTTTGTGCTCACGATGCTGTTTAGCGAGCGCAACCATTTTTGCCCATTCTGCCAGAAAACCGGCGGCGGCGATAACCACGGCGATTGTGAGCTGCAGAATGCAGCCTATGGCGAGGAGATGACCCACTGGCCGATCCAACCCAACTGGTCGTCATTCCCGGTGGATGCATCGCATCCTTACTTTATCTTTGATCATAACCGCTGCATCTTATGCCGCCGGTGTGTGCGCGCCTGCGCCAACATGGTTGGAAATTTCACCCTGGATATGGAGAATCGCGGCGCACGGACCCTGGTCGTGGCGGATTATGGCCTGCCGATGGGCGAAAGCAGCTGCATCCGCTGTGGCACTTGTGTCCAGGTTTGCCCCACCGGCGCGCTGATCGAGCGAAACACAGCCTACCAGGGGCTGGAAAAGGACGCCGAAGAAGTCAAGAGCGTCTGCCTGGCGTGCAGCGTTGGCTGCGGGATCCGCATGCTGATCCGCGATAACCGGATCATCCGCATCCAGGGCGACTACGATGCGCCGCTGAATACCGGGGTGATGTGCGGCGCCGGGCGCTATGAAACGCTTGAAGATAATCGCAAGCGGATCAGCGTTCCCCTGGTGCGCAAAGACGGCGGGATGGCGCCGGTGAGTTGGGACGAAGCCCTGGTTCAGGTCAACACGAAGCTCACTGCGGCGCGTGGACAGAATGGAAGCGGGATCGCGGCGTTGGCGTCTTCTCGCCTGCCGGCCGAGCAGCTTTACAACTTCAAACAGCTTTTCCAGAACGGCTTAGGCTGCACTACTGTAGCAAGTATTGAGGAAAACCTGACCTCGACTGAGCGGGCGCTATCCGCTCCAACTGGCAACCTGGAGGATCTAAAGGAAGCTGATTGCGTTCTGGTGATCGGCGCAGACCTGGTCAAAAGCCACCAGGTGGCTGGTTTCTTTGTCAAACGCAATCGACCGAATGGAGTCACGATCATCCTAATCGATCCAAGCGACAACCAAACCGAAAGCGTTGCCCACTATGCCCTGAAGCCGACGCCAGGAACCGATAAGGCAGTGCTGCAGGGATTGATCGCTGGGGTGATCAATCTTGGGTTCAGCAAGAACGGGGCATCGGCCATAGCAGGCAGCAACGATCCCCAAATGATAGCAAATGCTGCGGCAGCCAGCGGGATCCCCGCCGAAACCCTGGTGGCGGTCAGCCGTGAGCTTGGCGCAGCCCAAAAACCGGTGATCGTATTCGGCAAGGGCATCACCCGTTCGGCAGGCAATCCGGAAGAAAGCGCCCTGACAGAATTAGAAGATCTGGCGAAAATCACTGGCGCAGTGCTGCTCAACCCGATGGGAAAAGCTAACAGCGCCGCAGCCCACGCTTACGGATTAGATCAGCGTTTCAACCCCGCCGGTCACTCTGTGGTCTTCTTAGCCCTTGGCGACGATTACCCAGCGCCGCGGCTGCTCAGAGGCCTCACCCAAAGCGCGTCTGGCAAACCAGCGCCGTTTGTGATCGTTCTGGCCAGTCATGCCTCCGAAATCACCGAAATTGCCGACGTCGTCCTCCCCGTGGAAATGTGGGCAGAGCTGAACGGCCATTATCTCAACCTGGATGGCCGTCTGCAGGAAGCCCAGCCAGCGCTCACGCCGGCGCCATTGGTGCGCTCAACCTCGGTTGTGCTCGAGGCCATAGCCAGCGAGTTAGAGATCACCCTGGACGATCATTGGGCGGACGCCGTTCGTATGGTGGTCGCATAGAGCAGACGCTCAGGTCTGGCCGAATGTTAGTTTATAGGAGTTAATGAGCATGTCGAAACCAAAAATATCATCAGATTGGATGGCCGGTTGTGCTGGCTGCCATATGTCATTATTGGATATGGATGAACGGATCATCAAGATCGCAGAGCTGGCGGATATTCGCTCGACGCCTATCACCGATTTAAAAGAGCCGGACGAAAGCGGTGTGGATGTCGGGGTGTTAGAAGGCGGGATTAACAACACTGCGAATGAGGAAGTAGCGATAAAAATGCGCAGCAGGTGCAAGATTTTGGTCGCCCTGGGCGATTGCGCTGTGTTTGGCGGTGTGCCAGCGCTGCGGAATTTCTTCCCCCTGGAGGAATCACTGCGCCGGGCCTATATCGAAACCGAAAGCACTGATGCTGAAGGAATGATTCCCAGCGATCCGGAGCTTTGCCGCCCGACGCTGGTACGCTCCTTAAACGATGTCGTTAAGGTCGATGTGTTCGTGCCAGGCTGCCCGCCTGACGCTGACGTCATTTATTATGTACTGAGCGAGCTAGCCCAGGGACGTATTCCTGAGGTTAAAGACGAACACCTGCAGTGGAATTAAGGATACCCAAAATGGCAAACCAAAAAATCACCATTGAACCAGTTACACGGATTGAGGGCCATGCCAAGGTCACAATCCACATGAACGACGCCGGCTCCGTTGAGCGCGCGTATCTACATATCAATGAGTTTCGCGGCTTCGAGAAATTCTGTGAAGGCCGGATGGTCTTTGAAATGCCAAGCATTACCCCCAGAATCTGCGGGATTTGCCCGGTCAGCCATCACCTGGCAGCCGCCAAAGCGGGCGACGAAGTCTATGGCTGCCCGCCACCGCGGCCTGCCTCGCTGCTGCGCGAGTTGATGCACATGGGCCAGGTCATCCAGAGCAACGGGATGCACTTTTTCGAGCTCGCCGGGCCAGACCTTTTATTGGGTTTCGATAGCGATCCGGCAACCCGCAATGTGGTCGGGTTGATCGGCGCGAACCCAGAATTAGCTTTGAAAGCCGTCAATCTGCGCCGCTTTGGCCAGGAAATCATCCGGATCTTGGGCGGACGGCGGATCCACCCTAACTTTGCTGTTCCAGGCGGAGTAAACAAAGCCCTCCAGCCAGCCGAACGCGAGACTATCCTGGCTGGCATCCAGGAAGCCATCGAAGCAACCCAGATTGGGATCCAAATCTTTAAAGATTGGGCAGAGAAAAATCACGAAGATATCTGGAAATTTGCAGTTTTTCCTACCGGCTACATGGGGCTGGTTACTTCCGAGAATGCCCTGGAGCTGTATGATGGCCAAATCCGGTTGAAAGGTGCCGATGGCGTCCAGCTTGAAAAATTTAACGGCCAGGATTACCTGGACTATATTTCAGAGCATGTTGAAAATTGGTCTTACTTAAAATTCCCGTATTATAAGAAAATGGGTTGGCCACAGGGCGTCTACCGTGTTGGACCCTTGGGTCGTTTGAACACCTGCGATAAGATCGATACTCCCCTGGCAAATACCGAGCTGCAGATCTTCAAGCGCTTGAATCATGGCAAACCGGTGGAAAACACCCTGTTTTACCACTATGCCCGCCTGATTGAGGTATTGTTCTGCATCGAACGCGTGGCTATGCTGCTCGAGGACCCTGATATACTGAGCACGGAAATCCTCAATACCCACCACGATTACAAAGGCGTCGGCGTGGGTATCCTGGAAGCGCCGCGTGGGACCCTCTTTCACCACTATTGGGCTGATGAAAATGGCCAGTTGGAGCGGGTCAACTTAATCGTTGCCACGGGCCACAATAACTGGGCGATGAGCACCGCTGTCGATAGCGTCGCGAAAACCTATGTTCACGGGCCGCAGGTGCAAGAAGGCATGCTCAATCGCGTTGAAGCTGCGATCCGCGCTTATGATCCCTGCCTTTCGTGCTCCACACATGCTGTTGGCCAGATGCCGATCTATCTCGAAATAATGGATGCAGGTGATAATCTGGTAAAAACGATCAAGCGAGGTTAAAATAAATCGCAGATCCATGTGCAGCGCATCTGAAAGCAGTTTTGCGCAAAAATATGCGGATATAAACATTTGACGATATGCTGCGGGCAGTTGGCGCCCTGAAAAATTAAGTAGAGAAGGAGATTCCGCGATGATAACCGTTCACCAACTGATGCAGGGCAAAGCTGAAGCGTCTGCTGTCACGGTTCGACCCGAAGAAACTGTTTACCATGCCTTGATGTTGATGGCAAACCATAATATTGGGGCGGTGATGGTAGTCGACGATGACGAACAAATGGTTGGCATTTTCACAGAACGTGATTATGCCCGCAAAGTGGTTTTGATGGGTCGTTGTTCTCCTGAAACCAAAATTGGCGAAATCATGACCCGTGAGTTGCTGACCATCAATCCGGAAACTACCCTGGAAGAGTGCATGGCCTTAATGACAAAATGGCATATCCGCCATCTTCCGATTATGGCTGAGGGCCGTCTGAGTGGGATCGTATCCATGCGCGATGTCGTCCAGGCAATTCTTGTCAAACAGGAAGAAACCATTCTGGATCTGGAAAAATATATTATGGGGCAGGGGTATACGCGCTGAAGACTGAATAATGATGGATTTTGGGTTAACGGTGAATCGTGATTTGTGATTGGTGAAGAGTGAAAGGTGATTTGGCAATTTCTAGGAAAGCAGGAAGGCAAAAGCAAAGAGGGTTTCGTTTCAATGGGTGGTTATTTAATGACCACCCATTCTTTGTTGAGGTGGAACATTAGGAGCGCACCAATCGGTTCGCATCGGACGAGAGCCGCCTAAAGCTGATCATGATGAATAAAACGCTTATTGTTGGATATGGAAATGTTGACAGGCAGGACGACGGCATTGCCTGGCACGTATTGGCCGGGCTGCACCGGGAGCTTGGCCGGCAAGCTCCCGCAGAACCAGAAGACGGCTTTGAATTTATCGGGAGCAACCCCGAATTTATGTATGCGCTCCAATTAACCCCGGAGATGGCTGAAACTGTCGCTGAGTTTGAGACAGTTTGTTTCGTTGATGCCCACACCGCCAATATTGCAGCAGACCTGCAGGTGATCCCCTTACAGGCTGAATTTCAAAATTCGCCGTTCACGCATCATATGACACCGGAAACGCTGCTTTCGTTTTGTCACACGCTGTATGGCCACAGTCCAGAGGCTATCCTGGTCTCGGTGCGTGGTTTCGAGTTCGGTTTCAGCCGCTGCCTCTCGCCAGGCGCCGAACAGCTGGCCGGTGCAGGCAATCCAAACCATTTGGGACTGGTTACAGGAAGGAAGGCAGGATGAATAATCCAGTAAAGGTAGACGGCATCCAACCCACGACAACTCACAAAATATCGATCCGGATCAACGACTTGCCAATCGAGGTGGATGAAGGGACGATCATCTTACGCGCCGCTGAGCAGCTTGGCATTACCATCCCCACTCTGTGCGATCACCCGGATTTGCATCCGTATGGCGGCTGCAGGTTGTGCGTGGTCGAGGTAAAAGGAGCGCGTTACCCTATGGCCTCCTGCCAGCTCCTGGCTACCCAAGGAATGGAGATAACCACTGAAAGCCGGGCTTTAACCAAAGCGAGAAGGTTCATCTTATCCATGATCCTATCGACGTATTATGATGATGGATACCGCAGCACCCAAAAAGAAACCCAATTTATGCATTGGGTGAAACATTATCGCTTGAAACCAAAAGAGCTGATGGCAAAAAAGCAGCGATATCCGGTGGACGAAGATCCCAACCCATTTTTATGGCTGGATATGAACAAGTGCATCATTTGCACGCGCTGCATTCGCGCCTGTGAAGAAATCCAGGGCAGGTTTGTGTGGAGCCTGGCGGAACGCGGCATGGATACACGGGTCATCGCCGGCGCCGGCGTCGATGTGCTGAGCGCGCGCTGCGAAAGCTGCGGGGCTTGTGCGGCTTACTGTCCGACCGGGGCGATTGATCATAAGTTGAGCATAAGCGCTGGCTACCCAGAGCGGCTGGTGCGCACGACTTGCACCTACTGCGGGGTGGGCTGCCAGTTTGATTTGAACGTAAAAAACAACCGCATCATCCGGGTCACTTCCGCCCCAGATGCGCCGGTGAATGGAATGCATTTGTGTGTGAAAGGCCGCTACGGCTACGATTTCATTCACCATACCGACCGCCTGAAGCGACCGCAAGTCCGGCGATATTTATTGGAAGGGACTGAACGACCGGTTGACCGTGGAGAATGGGTGGCAGTCGATTGGGAGACTGCCTTGAACCTGGCGGCAAGCAAGCTTGCAAAAATTCGCGATGAAGATGGCGGCGATCGAATTGGCGTGCTGACTTCGGCAAAATGCACCAACGAAGAAAACTACCTGATGAACAAGTTCGCCAGGCAAGTGTTGGGCACAAATAACATCGATCACTGCGCCCGTCTCTGACACTCCAGCACCGTGGCCGGTCTGGCCACTTCCTACGGTTCAGGCGCAATGACCAATTCAATGGATGATATCGCCCAATTCGCCAAGGCAATGCTGATCATCGGTTCCAATACCACCGAACAGCACCCTGTTTTCGGATCGATGATTCGGCAGGCGGTCATCCAACGCGGAGTCAAGCTGGTGGTTGCCGATCCACGGCGGATCGATGTTACCGAGTTTGCCTGCCTACATCTCCGCCACCGTCCCGGCACAGACGTCGCTTTGTTAAACGGTTTAATGAATATCATCCTGGAAAAGGGGTGGGAAGATCAAGAATTTATAACGAAGCGAACCGAGGGTTTCGACGAATTCCGAGCGACCATTGAGCAATATCCACCCGAAGAAGTCGCCGAAATTACCCGCGTGCCGCTCGAAAAGCTCTACGAAGCTGCTGAAATCTTGGGGACGAACAAGCCAATGGCCGTCATGTGGGCGATGGGGATTACCCAGCACATCGTCGGCGTACGCAATGTGATGGACCTGGCTAATTTGCAAATGCTGCTGGGTAATATCGGCATCCCCGGCGGCGGGGTGAATCCTCTGCGTGGGCAGAACAATGTCCAGGGTGCATGCGATATGGGTGGGCTGCCAAACGTCTATCCAGGTTACCAGGCTGTGACCTATGAAGAAGCGCGGAAACGATTTGAAACCGCCTGGGGCGCTGAGCTCTCGCCTAGAATCGGAATGACAGTCACCGAGATGGTCCCAGCCGCTGGAGAAGGGCAGATCAAAGCCTTATATATTCTCGGAGAAGACCCGGTGGTCAGCGACCCGGATAGCGCCCATATCCGTCATTGCCTGGAGAAGTGTGAACTGATCGTGCTCCAGGAGATCTTTCCTACCGAAACCTCCCGCTATGCTGACATCCTCCTGCCGGGGGTCAGCTTTGCCGAGAAATCCGGGACTTTCACCAATACCGAACGGCGAGTGCAACTGGTTCGCCAGGCGATCGAACCTCTCGGGGATTCCCGCCAGGACTGGTGGATCACTGCTGAGCTGGCCAAGCGGATCATTGCAGCCGACCAGCCGGTGGGGATGGAGCTGAGGAATCGCCCTGCAGACCAGCAGATCAGTCCAGCGCCATATTCAGAATGGGACTATGCGCAACCGGCCGATATTTTGATGGAAGCCGCAGCGCTGACGCCGAGCTACGCAGGGGTCAGCCACGAACGCCTGGAAAACGGCGAACGATTGCAGTGGCCCGTACGTAGTGCAGAACACTCTGGAACGCCGATTTTACATATCGGGCAGTTTGCGCGAGGCCTGGGAAAATTCATGCCCATCGAACATGTCCCTCCTGCGGAAATGCCGGATGATGAATACCCGGTTTTGCTAAGCACGGGTAGAGTGCTATATCACTGGCATGGCGGTGAAATGACCCGCCGGGCGCAGGGGCTGATGGAAGTGTACGGACAGGCGTTAATCGAGGTAAACCCGGAAGATGCAAAACACCTGGGGATCGAAATGGATGGGTTCGGGCGAAAGCCATCTCAAGCAAGGCGCGTTCGGGTCACTTCGCGCCGGGGACAGATCGAGGCTGAAGCCTGGGTTACTGATCGCGTCCCACCCGGTATGATCTTTGCGAATTTTCATTTTCCTGAAGCGTCGGCGAATGAGTTAACGATTGCAGCCCTGGATCCAATCGCAAAAATCCCCGAATACAAAATCTGCGCAGTAAAGGTTGAACTGGCATGAATATTCAGCATATTTATATCTACGCCCTCCAGCGAGAATATGAAGGCAAGCGTTTCTTTGAACAGAATGCAGACCGGTTGAGTCATGCGACAGCTGTGCAGGCTTTCAAAACCCTGGCTGGAGAAGAACAAAAACATATCGAGTTTATCCAGAACCAGCTCGACGCCCTCGAGCGCGGCGGGCTGCCAGGTCTTGAATACGGCGAGGAACTTGCCCAGGCTGGTTTCTTCGTCGACCGGGCTACTTCTGAGCTGTTGGACCAGACGGTGGCGGAGGCAATGGTGCCAGACCTGCCAGTACTACGCATGGCTTACCTGATCGAACGAGATTTCGCAGAATTCTACGAAATGGCGGCGCAAAGATTCGATGGCGAGCCCCACCAGGCGCTGCTGATGCTGGCGAATTGGGAGCGAGGGCATGAACGGCTCTTTAAATATCTTCATGACCGGGCATTTGAACACTATGCACAAATGCCGTGGGGTGGTTAAATGTGCGGTATTTTTGGAATTGTTACTGCTCAGGAAGAAATTCTCGGCCCGATGATGATTGAAGCCGGTCACCGGCTATCTTATCGGGGCTATGATTCGGTAGGCTGCGCCACACTTAAGGGCGATCACACGATTGACTTACGTAAAGATGTTGGAAAGGTCGTCGATGTAGCCAATCGCTTGAATTTTGCAGAGATGACCGGTCAACGAGGCATCCTCCAACTGCGGTGGGCGACTTTCGGTAATCCATCGCAGGTGAACGCCCAGCCGCACCTGGATTCAGATGGCGACCTGGTTGGAGCTCATAACGGAAATGTGGTAAATAATCTCGAGCTCCGCCAGCAATTTCAGGCCGAAGGAATGGTCGTGCGCTCGAGCAACGATGGCGAAAGCTGTGTCCATGCGGTTGAACGCCACCTGGATCAAGGGCAAGATTTTATAGAAGCAATTCGCAGCGCATATACCATCCTGGATGGCGATTACGCGTTTGTGATCGGCAAGAATGATGAAAATTGCCTGTATGCGGTCAAGAAAGGATCCGGGCTGGTAATTGGGATCGGCGAAGGTTTCACCTGTGTGTCTTCCGATCTGCCCTCGATCTTGCCCCTCACCCGCACAATCGTGCGCGTCCAGGACGGCGAAATTATCACCCTGTGGGCGGAGCGGATCGAGCTGCACCGTGTCTCGGACGGATGCCTGATTGAGCGGGAACCCGAGCAAATCGAAGCCAGCATGGACGCTGCCCAAAAAGGCGGCTATGCGCATTTTATGCTCAAGGAAATTCACGAACAACCCCAGGTCGCCGGCGAGCTGATCCACCTGCTCTCACGCAGCCAGGCTGTGGATCTCTTTATGGAAAAGATCAGCCAGGCGCGCAACCTGTATCTTGTCGGCTGCGGGACGAGTTATCATGCCTGCATGCTCGGCTCGGTCTACCTGGCCCGCCTGGCCGGCCGGACAGCTATCCCGATCCTTGCCCCGCAATTCACCGCTCAATTTGGTGCAACCTTGACCAAAGATGACGTCGGGATCTTTGTCAGCCAAAGCGGCGAAACGAAAGATGTCCTGGATGCCGTGGAATATGCCAAGACCAAAGGGGTGTGCGTGTTGGGGTTGGTCAATGTGATCGGTTCTTCGTTAATCCTGGCCAGCCTGGCCTCGCTCCCGATGACTTGCGGTTACGAAATCAGCGTGCCAGCAACGAAAACATTTACCAATCAGTGTATCAGTTTTCTTTACCTGGCCCTCCGCCTGGCGGTAAGGACCGGGCGGACAGTGCAAAACCTGGCGTCAATTGGAGAATTGGATAGGCTGCCTGAATTAATGGAAGAGACACTGGCAAAAAGCATGCCTCAAATCACGAATATAATCCCCGTGCTGAAAGATTGGAATGATATGTACTGCCTGGGTTTTGGGCTTACCTATCCGATCGCTCTCGAAGGGGCATTGAAATTGAAGGAGATTACCTACGCGCATTGCGAGGGGATGTTATCCACCGAATTCAAACATGGGCCATTATCAGCCGTGCAGGAAGGCTATCCGGTGCTCTTCAGCGCAGTTAAGGAGGCCATCCCACTCTTAGTGAGTGGGATCAATGAAGTTACCTGCCGAGGTGGGGTAGCCATCGTCGTTGGCCCTGAAGATCCCCGTCTGCGCGCCAACGCAGACTATCTGATTGTTATTCCAGATGCCAGTCCGGAGATCAGCGCTCTGCTAACCGTGATCCCACTGCAGCTTTTATCCTACCAGCTCAGTTTGGAGAGAGGCTATCATCCAGATTTTCCACGGAATTTGAGTAAGACGCTGACGGTGGATTAGGAGAGGGGATTGGGTAATGACACAAGATTGGATGATCCAAAATCCACATTTAGAGGGTGAATCCTTTTATTGGGAGGGAGACGATACGGGGGTGCTCCTGGTTCATGGGTTCACTGCGACGACCGCCGAGGTGCGCCCGATGGCGCTTACCTTACACCACGCTGGCTACACGGTGTGCGGGCCACTGCTGCCTGGACATGGCCTCCGCCCACAAGACGCTAACCGGTACACCTGGCAAGATTGGGTAAATGCTGTAGATGCGGCAGCCCAGCAATTACGCAAAAACTGCCGCCAGATTTTTATTGGGGGCGAGTCGCTGGGTGGGCTTCTGGCATTGTACCAGGCTGCAGCGATGCAAGATATTCCCCTCAACCCTGTACCGAGCGCTGAGGGAGTGGTCGGGGTGCTGGTGTACGCGCCGGCGATTTTATTTCGATCGCGGCTCGTGAAACCGTTGACCAGGGTATTAGCGCCACTCATGGCTCAAAAAACCAAGCCGCGCGCAGTACCTAGCGTCGCGGATACGCGCTGGCAAGGCTATACAGTCTATCCGCTGAAAGCGCTGCGCCAGCTTTTAGAACTTCAAAAAATGGTCCGCAGACGCCTACCGGAGATAACGCAGCCCTTACTGCTCGTTCAGGGGAGAAATGACCGTTCTGTTCATCCCAATGGCCCCGAACTGATTATGAAGAACGTGTCATCGAAGGTAAAAGAGGTACACTGGATCGAAAACTCAGGGCACTGTGTGCTACTCGAAGAACAGTGCCAGGATGTAGAGAAAATAACCTTGGAGTTTATGGGGCGGGTGATAACGGGGTGAATATAGGTTGGATGGTCTCCTCATAGAATAATTTGGCGAGCTGGCGCACCGCGCTGGCGCTTTCGGCGCGAAGTGTGTTTTGGGCGAGTGTGCGGGCTTGTTGGCGTATCAAGGGCGTGGATAATGGCTTTAACACGGGGAATGCTGCCCGGGCTCATGCTCAGTTCATCGACGCCAAGACCCACCAAAACTGCGGTAGCAAGTGGATCGCCCGCTAATTCTCCGCAGACGCCGGTCCACTTTCCATGCTGGTGCGAGGCGCGCACGACCTGGTCGATGAGCTGCAGGACGGCCGGGTGTAAGCCGTCGGCAAAACCGGCCAAAAGCGGGTTGCCGCGTTCGGCAGCCAGGGTATATTGAGTTAAGTCGTTCGTACCGATGCTGAAGAAATCGACGTGGGCAGCGAATAAGGGACTGAGCAAAGCCGCAGAAGGAATCTCGACCATGATCCCCATCTCGATCGGCCAGCCATGGGGAACTCCCTGGGCAAGCAAATCGGCGTGGGCAATTTCGAGGGAAGCGCGAGCCTGTTCAATTTCGTCTAAATTGGCGACCATGGGGAACATCACGCGGAAGGGATAAAGCTCGCCGGCGCGCAGGATTGCGCGCAATTGAGGAAAGAAAAGCTCAGGTTTGCGCAGCGAAAGACGTAAGGCGCGCACCCCGAGGAAAGGGTTTGCTTCGGGAGCTAACTGCACATAAGGCAATTCCTTATCGCCGCCAACATCCAGAGTACGCACAACCATCGGCCAATTTTGCCCGGCGGGATGCTGCAATGCTGCGCCGACCTGGCAGAGCGTTTCGTATTGTTCTGCTTCGCTCGGGGGCGTGCTGCGGGTGAGAAAGAGAAATTCAGTGCGCAGTAAGCCAATACCTTCGGCGCCATTTTTCGCAGCGCTGCGAGCATCCTCCGCGCTGCCGACATTGGCGACTACTTCCACCCGCTGGCCATCTGCTGTCGCAGCCAGCGCCTGGCTGGTCTGCAGTAAGCGGTCGCGTTCCATCATCCAGGTAAGGCGCTTTTGTTCTAGCAGCGTACGTTGCGCCGGAGACGGATCGATCCAGATAGCGCCGACAAAACCATCCAACCCGATGGTCACATCCTGCGGGATCAATTCGGGGGAAATTTGGACACCGGTAACTGCCGGAATTCCCAAGGCGCGGGCTAAGATTGCGCTATGTGAGGTAGGGCCGCCGGTAGCGGTCATCAAGCCGAGAACCTTGCTCATATCGAGCTGCGCTGTCTGGGTCGGGGTCAGCTCTTCAGCGAAAAGAATCACAGGCTGGTCGAATTCGATGCGCAGACCATCGGCAGTTCCACTCAAAGCAAATAAAACCTGGTTGCCGACGTCGCGCACATCGGTAGCGCGCTGGCGTAGGTAAGGATCCTCAAGGTCCCGGTAGCTCGCTTCCGCCTCGCTGACAGCCTGGTTCCAAGCCGCTGCAGCGCTCTTTTTTTCTGAAAAGGTACCGGCGCGGGCAGCTTCGAGCAGGTCGGGATCCTGTAAAATTAATTCATGCGCTTCAAATATCGCCGCCTGGGCCTCGCCGAGGCTCGAGCCAAGCTGTTTCTGGCGTTGGCGGATCGCCGAAGTTGTTTTTTCAATCGCAACCTGAAGTGTATCCCATTCGGTTTGGGGTGCGCCTGTGGGAATTTCAGAGATAGGCGGCATCGGCGGTTGGTAACGGCGAAATGGACCGACCGCGGCGCCATCCGATATCGGGATCACGTGCAGTTCACCGGCTTCGAGCGGCTTGACCAATGATAGAGATTGGCTGCTAACTGCATCTGGAGGCAGAGCAACTCCGTCTGTGTCAATTTCGCCAAAACCCATTTTGACCATCTCAGCTAACGTATCCAAGGCCAGGCTGGCCTCTTTTCCTTGGGCAGTGATGACAATTACATGGTCTCTTACCGCCCCTAACGTGGCGACTGCATTTAGGCTTCGGGCGGATACTGGACCTTTGCCATTCGTAAGGTTCCTTACGCTGACTGCGGCATCGAAAGCAGCGGCAGTTTTGACAAAACGAGCCGCCGGTCGAGCGTGCAATCCATAGCGATTGACAATCGTCAGGGTCACTTCAGCGGACGCGCCGGTCTGTCCGGATACGGGTTCAGCGGGAAGTGGTGGTACAGTCTGACCTTCTGCTGTGGGTATTCCGAGGTGATCGAGTTTTGGGGCTAAGGCAGAGCGGGCTTCCTGGTAAATTGTCTCAAGATCGCTGCCCAAGCCAGCCTGCACTGCAGCAGCAATGGCGCCTTCAACAATCGGAGCAGGGCACAACCGGACGACCGAGCTGATTTCTGGAGGCAGAAGCTCCAAGGCCACTTCAGCGCTTAAAACTGCGCTGCCGAGATCCATCAGAACCAGGACCCCTTCTGGCGAGTAAACAGCCTGGATGGCATCCATCAGCTCAAGTGCATCTGTGCCAAATTCCGAGCGGTCATCCCCGACGCCGGCGGAAATCGCCAAGGGCACGTCAGGCGAACTCACCTGGCGAACCAGGTTCTGGAGCGCCTCTGCCAGCGCCCTACTATGCGAGACCAAAACTATTCCGACCATATGCACCACCAAATCATTCAAAATACTCAGTCAGCGGTGAGCGGTGAGGAAAAACAAACCTTTGCTTCTGCTATTCCTATATCTCCGCCGTGATAGGTTTTTCAGGAATATTTTTACGCTGGCGTATGTTTCACGCCAGCGCTGTTTTCACGCCACGAATTTTTTCACGCCATACCATGGCCGACGATCACGAGGATTAACCAGATTCCATAAATGATGAAACCTGCGCCAAATACTACGAACAGCCAGTTAATCACCTTGAGGGCTTTGCGGCTTGGCTTCAAGTCCAGGATAATGCTGCGCAGCCCAAGCAGGGCATGCGGCACGACTATGGAGACGAACAAGATTTCCATGATGGGGATGATCAGGTGAGACGCGTAATATGTTACGACATCCTCATAGGTCATCAACCCACCTTTCGAGCCAAGCATATGATTGACTGTGAAATGAATTACCAGGATGACAATAACGAGCAAACCGGAGAGGATTTTCAGGAACCATAATCCTGATCCTTCGCCAGACTTGGGAGCAGAGGGAGTTGAGATCATATAATATTCCTTCCTAGCCGCCAAACATCTTGATGGCGAACATTATGCTGACTAAGATCGTGACGGCGATAATGGACCAAAAGATAGCCTTCTGGTTTGGTACGGCAATCCCAAAGCTGGTGAACCCAATACGCAGCCCGTTCAAACCGTGATAGATACCGGCGATAATCACCAGTAGCTCCATGGCAATAACAATAGGGTTATGGAGCAGCTCGAGAAATTTATCATAGCCTTCGGCCCCTTTCGCAAGCTGGCTTAATACAATTAAGTGCAAGAACAGATAAAAGGTCAGGCCCAATCCGGTGATCCGGTTCAGGATGAAAGCCCAGGTGCCCACATCTCGTCCACGTGGATCAAACCATTTCCACAAATTGCCCGAGGCTGGTTTATTCTTATCAACAGTCATGGTTGTGTCTCCAATCCGCTATCACGGGTCAGCTATCAGCATGCAGCATAATGCTGTTTGTTGTCTGCTCTTAGCTGGACGCTTTATTTTATTTTGAACCAGGATTTCAGGCGCGAGCCCAAGACCTGGCGGCGCAAATCCATAATTTTTTCAGCCGGGTTCACATTCGAGGGACAGACCGCGGTGCATTCGAAGGCGCTGTGGCAGCGCCACAGGCCATTTTCGCTGTCGATCAAGGCGGTCAGGGCGCCGTTACTGGTTTTGTCCGGCTGCCGGCGGTGTTGGTGCGCCCCCGCAAGCGGCGCTGGGCCCAGGTAATCACTACTCGTGGCTGCAGCCGGGCAAGCGCTGATGCACAACCCACACTCGATGCAATCCGAAAGCCTGGTAAACCCTTCCATCGCCCGTTGTTTTGTTGAGGCAAGGCCTGCTTCTCCAGGTTCGATTTCAACCAAGACCACCGGATGGTGACCGACCAGCTCCATTTTTTGATACAGGCTGCCCATATCCACTGCCAGGTCGCTGACAACCGGGAAGTTTCGCAGAGGTTCGATGCGCAGCGTGCCGCCATCCCTGGTGACACTTCGCACTGGGGTGATGCAGGTCAGCTTTTCCACCCCGTTCACGCGCATTCCGCATGCGCCGCAGGTCGAATGATGGCAGGCATGCGCAAAGCATAGGCTGCGGTCGTGGAAAGCCCAAACCCGTTCAACGGCATCTAAAACATATTCGTCAGGGTTAACGTCCAGGACAAATTCCTGAAAATGAGGCGATTGGTTGCTTTTTTGACGTGAAATTTGCAGCGTTATTTTCCAGGTTTTTTCACTCATAGGTTAATCCTTTTAGTGAGCTTAGTTCTCCAACGCGTAATACTGCCGGTAAGATACCAGGGGGGTGACGGCCGTCATACACGGTTCGCTGATGCCGAGCTTTTGACAGACCAAATCGACTGTCTTTTCAGCCATCAAGCGCAGCGTTGTTGCTTTTCCGCCGGTAATCGTCACCAAGCCTTCGATATTATGCGATTCCTTGTGATCGTAGCACTTAAAGGTGCGCGCCAGGCTGCGACCCGTAGTGCCAGCGCCGATCAGTGGACTTGTGGCCATGTATACGCCGCGTTGTTTCGTTTGGGCAATTGCCGGGATTAAGGCCGTGGCATGGTCGAACATTTGTTGAATTTGCTCTTCAACCACTGGAATATAATCCACGTCGGTGACTTCAAAAGACGTGGTTCCGACCACCATCATCCTCCGCTGAGGAAGGACGATATCGCCATCCGCCGGAGGGCATAGGCGGTTGATCGCGCGTTCACATAAACGCTTATCGTAGGCCACCATAATCCCTGGGGTAGGCTTGACCGGAACCCCGGCGCCGGCCATCTCGGCTACCTCCCCAGCCCAGGCGCCGGTGCAGTTGACGACGATATCGGCGCGAAGTTCTGCGCGCTGATCAGCGCTGCGATCCCAGATTTTGACACCGACGACATTGCCCTGTCCATCCATCACAAATCCTTCAACGTCTGTGTACAGGCGGAAATGTGCGCCGTGAGTTTTTGCGCTGGCGGCAAACGCCAGGGCAAGACGGAGCGGATCGAATGTGCCATCCGGACACAAAAAACCCATGATGAGTTTCGGGTTCAAGGCTGGCTCCAACGCCAATACTTCCTGACCGGTCAACTCAGTGATGGGTATATGGCAGGCCTCAGCGCCTTCGATAAATGATTCGGCGTATGCCAGGTCGCCGTCATCTAAGGCGATGAACAGACCCCCGTTTGGCTCGATCACTTCAGGCACAATTTTGCGTAAAATCGTGTTCTCGTCGATGCATTCGATGGCAGATTCCTGATCTTTCACGGCATATCGCCCCCCACAGTGCAGCAGCCCATGGGTGCGCCCTGAGGTGCCATTGGCGATTGGGCCGCGCTCCACAACAGTCACTGCGAAGCCGCGCATGGCTAAATCATAGGCCGTGGCTACTCCGGTGAAGCCTGCTCCGATGATGATTGCGCTTGGTTTACTCATACGTGTACTCCTTGATAAGGGATAAGTGACAAGAGATTAGTGATTCGTAATCAGTAAGTCGTTATTTGTGGATAGAGATTGGGTAAATGCGAGGTGGGCGCTGGTCTGCTGATGCAGGCGGGGCAGGCACTGACTTCGGAGATGTGGTCGAGGTCGTCAGGATTGAAATCGCCGGGGATAAATCCGACTGCGCCGCACCAACATGCATACCAACCCGGCAGTGAGTCTTGGAATACGAGGCGCGTTTGATGAAGATCGATGACCTCAACGCCCATCCGCCAGCGAGCGTTCGTGATCAAGCGCCGGCAGCCAACCCCCCGGAGCTTTTCAGCGTACACATTAAAATGGGAACAATGGCGCATGAGTAGAACCGCGGTGGTTATACCTTCAGGGAAAGGCCAAACCAAGGCGTCTGCAATTTCCACCTGGAAATTAAAGGGATAGGCGGATGGAGGCGGCCCAAGACGAACGATATCCTCCTGGATTTCCACAGCGATGACCTGGCGAGCAATCGCAGCAATTTGCAATGAAAAGCGCAGATCGCCCGCACCGATATCCAGAACTGTGTCGGCTGGGGAAATTTCTCGAAGCGCCAACTGGTAGGTTGCCTGGTCGTACGGCGCCCAGAGAGTTTCCCAATCGACCTGCTGGTCGGCTATGGGAAAGATTGTCACTTTTTGCCTCGCCGCAACCAGTGATTAAACCAAACGCCAGCAAAAAAGATCAGCCACATCGAAAGGCCGAAAACGATTCCCCAACCAACTCCCTTTAAAAACCCCTCGGATGGCACCAACTGCCAGGCAATAAAAACGGTGATAAAAAGGCTGGCAACGGCCATGATCTTCAGCCCGCTGCGCATTTGGATCCACGGCTGGTTCATCGCCGCGCGTATTTCTGCATCCTGCGCGGCTTCTTCTTCTTTCGATAAAGTCTTCGATTTCTTAGCCAACGTTTACGCTCCCATGTTCAAGAATAAAAATAAATCCTACGCAGATTAAACAACAAGCGATGCACCTGCTTGATCGTTGGAAAAAGATTGCTTCGGCAAAAATCGCCTCGCAATGACGTCCACCAAGCGGGTGCGTCGCCCGTTAGCCTCAAACAAGATATTCCAGAGATTGCTTCGGCAAAGAACGCCTCGCAATGACTTTCGGATAGACCTGACAGGCTGTTGCCAACCTGTCAGGTCAATTTCGCGCCTATCTATTCAAGATAGAATTTGCGGACATGTTGTCCAGCGCGGACAAACAGGTCTGCCTAACTACATTTCGATCCAGGCGAAGGTGCGGGTGACAGCCTTGAGCCATTCCTTGTATAGCTTGGCCCGGTCAGCTTCAGCCATCTTCGGCGTCCACTCAGCATCCTTGCCCCAGTTGGCGCGCAGATCATCCACGCTCGACCAGAAACCAACTGCCAGGCCAGCCGCGTAAGCAGCGCCTAAGGCGGTCGTTTCGGCAACTTTCGGGCGAATCACGGGAACGCCCAGGATGTCAGCCTGGAACTGCATCAAGGTGTTGTTATACACCATACCGCCATCGACCTTCAGGGCGGTCAGTTTGACGCCGGAGTCCTTCTCCATTGCATCCAAGACCTCGCGAGTCTGGAAAGCGGTGGCTTCCAGGGCGGCGCGGGCAAAGTGGCCGCGGGTGACGTAGCGGGTCATACCAACGATCACACCACGAGCATCGCTCTTCCAGTAGGGTGCGAACAACCCAGAGAAAGCCGGGACGAAGTAAATGCCGCCATTGTCGTCAACGGTGTTGGCCAGCGCTTCGATGTCCCCAGATTTCTCGATGATCTTCAGGTTGTCGCGCAGCCACTGAACCAGAGCGCCGGTGATGGCGATTGAGCCTTCCAGGCAGTATACTGCTGGTTGGCTGCCAATCTTGTAACCAAGGGTGGTCAGCAGGCCATTCTTGGATTGTACTGGCTTGGTGCCCGTGTTGAGCAGCATGAAGCAGCCAGTGCCATAGGTGTTCTTGGCATTGCCTGGATCGTAAGCTGCCTGGCCAAACAGTGCGGCTTGCTGGTCGCCCAAATCGCCTGCGACAGGGATGCCAGCCAGAGCGCCGACAGCTTTGCCGTAGACTTCGCTGGAGGCCTTGATCGCCGGAAGCATGGCGCGGGGAACGCCCATGATCTTCAGGATTTCAGCATCCCAGTCGAGCGTCTCGAGGTTCATCAGCATGGTGCGGGAAGCATTGGAAACATCAGTGACATGCACGCCGCCATTGGGGCCGCCGGTCAGGTTCCAAATGACCCAGGTGTCCATGTTGCCGAAGAGGACTTCGCCCTTCTCGGCTTTGGCGCGGACGCCGTCGACATTGTCGAGGATCCATTTAATCTTCGGGCCAGAGAAATAGGTAGCCAGAGGCAGGCCAACTTTCGGGCGGAAGCGATCCTGACCACCATCTGCAGCCAGTTCGTTGCAGATTTTGTCGGTGCGGGTATCCTGCCACACGATCGCGTTGTATACCGGCTTACCAGTCGCCTTCTCCCACACAACGGTGGTTTCGCGCTGGTTGGTGACGCCTACCGCAACGAGGTCAGCGGCGCTGATATTGTTTTTCTTCAGCGCGCCAGCAATCACGTCCTGCGTTCGAGCCCAGATCTCCATCGGATCGTGCTCAACCCAGCCTGGCTTGGGGTAAATCTGTTCGTGTTCCATTTGATCGATGCCAACCACCTTGCCTTCATGGTCAAAAATCATGAATCGGGTGCTGGTAGTACCTTGATCTACTGCTGCTGAAAATTTAGCCATGTTTGTTCCTCCAAATCTAATGTTAGCTGTTGATTATTAGCTGCTAGCAGTTTGCTGTCAGCTTTTTAACGATGGGCGTACCATCACTTCCAGGTATCCGCCGCGGCTTGCAGGATCAGGTACGTCGATGTGGCGCCTGGATCCTGATGACCAGCGCTGCGTTCTCCCAGATAGCTGGCTCGACCCTTACGCGCGACCCATGGGATGGTGGCAAGCATGCCGTCTTTGGCTGCATCGGCTGAGCGCTGAAGCGCCAGCCCCATTGCTACATTTTCCTGGACCGATTCCATCAGGGCGTTGAGGGCCGGGTTGAGGGCATCCACCATGGTTTTATCGCCGGGCTCGGCTTTTCCACGCATGATGACCCCGGCAATGCCGGCCTCTAGCGCAACTGTCCAATCTTCCAGGCTGAGTTCCATCTTCCCTGCGGATTTCATACCCATCTGTAGGAAAAAGGTACCATAAAGAGGTCCGCCGGCGCCGCCCACTGTCGAAAGTAAATTCATACCTACCGACTTAAATATCGTGCCGATATCCTTGTCAGCAAATTCCGGCATTTTCTCCATTACCTTCTTGAAGCCGCGGTCCATATTCGCGCCATGATCGGCATCCCCAATTGCCGCATCCAACTGGATCAAGTAATCGCGGTTCTGATTGAGGACCGCAGCAACCGCGGTGATCCACTCTAGTGTTTGATCTCGACTGACGGACATTAAATTCTCCACCAAGCGGTGATTTGTCACCCGTGATTAGCGATGAGTGAGGGGTGATTCGGGACTTGCAGGTTGTAATCAGGAGGTCCCGAATCACACTTCACATTTAAAACTTACGGTTCGAGCTACATGCCCCAGCGCAGACCGGGTGTCTTGACCGGGAAGTCCCACAGTTTGACCAGGTCGTCATCCATTTTGAGCATGGTGATCGACATGCCGGCCATTTCCAGGCTGGTGATGTATGGGCCGATCAGGTTGCGAACAACCTTCAGGCCGCTCTTGGTGGCAATCTCGTAGGCTTTGCGATAGACGATGTAGAGCTCCACCAGAGGCGTCCCACCCATGCCATTGACAAACATCAGCACTTCGTCGCCGGCTTTGTAGGGGATATCGCTGATAATCGGTTCCATCATCATTTCGACGATTTCATCGGCTGATTTAAGCTTCATGCGGCTGCGACCCGGTTCGCCGTGAATGCCGACGCCGATTTCCATTTCGTCTTCAGGAAGATCAAAAGTAGGCTTGCCAACATGAGGAACTGTGCAGGAAGTGAGCGCCATACCCATGCTGCGGCCATAATTTTTGACCTTTACGACAACCCCAGCGACTTCACTCAACGAGCGCATTTGTTCTGCAGCTGCGCCAGCCAGTTTTTCCGCCAGGACAGTGCTGCCGACGCCGCGCCGGCCAGCCGTCCACAAGCTATCCTTGACGGCGACGTCATCGTCGATGACCACACTTTCGACCTCAATTCCTTCGGCGCGAGCCAGGTCGGCCGCCATTTCGAAGTTCATGATATCGCCGGTGTAGTTTTTGACAATGTGAACGACGCCAGCGCCGCCATTGACAGCCTTGGTGGCCTCGAGCATCTGATCTGGAGTGGGTGAGGTAAACACCGCGCCAGGACAAGCCGCATCGAGCATACCGTAGCCGACAAAGCCACCGTGCATTGGTTCGTGCCCAGAGCCGCCGCCGGAAATCAAGCCTACTTTTCCTTTGATCGGCGCATCGGCGCGCACAACATAGGCAGGATCAAAATTCACTCTCACCTGACCGGGGTGCGCTACAACGATACCTTCCAGTTCTTCACGGACAACATCTTCAGGATTATTGATTAACTTCTTCATCGGTTACCCTCGGTTGTACTCAACCACCGTTCCAAAAAAATTATGCTGCTTTCTTCGGCAGAAGATTGGTAACAAACCAATCGTAAGTAAAGACGCCGATCACA
This sequence comes from uncultured Chloroflexia bacterium, assembly GCA_963770655.1. Lineage (GTDB taxonomy): Bacteria > Chloroflexota > Anaerolineae > Anaerolineales > UBA4823 > CAZAGA01. Next base: position 229,792 of record CAVYQO010000008.1, read on the forward strand.
CCACCGATTAGCGGAGCGATCAGAGGCACGAGCCAGTAATTAGCGTCCCACAAGCCAGTCGTTCCGACCAGGGTGCCGAAGAGCCGCGGGCCAAAGTCACGAGCAGGATTGATCGCATAGCCGCTGGGGCCGCCGAGGGACAAACCAACAGCCAGGACTGTACCACCGACCAAGAATGGGCCCATATTGTGCATCAGGCCGGTATTCTTGGAATCGCCGCTGGCCAAAACACCCCAAAGCAGGACTGCGGTGCCAAAGATTTCTGCGATTGTGGCATTCAGCATTGAATAGGACCCACTGGCAGCCACACCAGAACCGATACCACCCCAGAATGCTTGAGCAAAGACAGAGCCGGGGCCAGTGCACCAAACATTGGGAACGCCAGCAGCAACCAGGCCATCCATGTAGACCAGGTACACGCCAGCAGCGCCTAAGAAAGCGCCAACGATCTGGGCTAGCATATAAGGAGCAACCTTGCCCCAGGGGAAGCCGCGCTTGACAGCCAGGGCGAGGGTTACAGCGGGATTCAGGTGGGCGCCAGAAACGCCGGCTGAAACGTAAACAGCCACGATGACCGCGAAGGCCCAGCCAAAGGTTATCGTATTCCAGTTGTAGGCGCCGGAAGCCAGGCGGGGAGCCAGGCCGACGTTCGCCACGACGCCATCACCCAACAGGATCAGGATGAAGGTCCCAAAAATTTCTCCAATTAGTGGTCCAAGCATTGTGCATTCTCCTTACTGAAAATAAATATTTTTGTTGGATAGAAATTGACAAATCAAAGTTACAGACGAAACTACAATCCTAGGCTATCAAGATACTATTTTGCGATAATCACCTCCTGAATTTATGGTTTTTGCCTGTGATCCCAACTTTTTTTGGCAGATTGGTCGGAAAGGGCAAAAATAAAAAACCGCCAGCAGATTAGTACTAATCTACAGACGGTCTCTCACCGAATATGGGGGTTCCATGAACCTGTCAGCATAACGTACTTGTTAAGTACAAGAAATTGCGACATTCACTATACCTCAATCAAGGATAATTACAAAATACGTTTTTATTTTACATCCAATCCTAAATTTGTCAAACAATTTCGGCCAACCATTTCACAATGAACCATTATTTTACCGATTATGTTTCATTATGATACAGTTCTTAATTTTTATCTCCCCTTGCCGTAGCGATATTCACGCATGTCTAAATCCATTTCCTTCAGGCGGCGCCAGACCGTGGTACGCCCGATCCCCAGCAGCTTTGCCATCTCGCTGATATTTCCCTCACATGCCTGGGCAGCTAATAGGAGTGATTCACGCTCGAGGGTATAAAAGGTCCTAACCTGTGTTTTTGCGTCGATGACTTGGGCGGCGCCGCCCTCTTGAATGGGGGTCGGCAGGAGATAAGCTGGCACACTGCCAGAAGGTCCGGATTGGATAGCTGCGCGGCCCAGGACAGCTTCGAGCTCGCGCACATTCCCTGGCCAATCATAGGCCATGAGCAGCTCCATCACCCCTGGCTCAAGGATCAGCTCATACGAAAGCTGCCTGGCTACCCGGTTCAATATCCTCTCGACCAGGACAGGGATATCCTCCAGGCGCTCGCGCAGTGGAGGTAAAGTTATCTCGAAAGCGCTCAAGCGGTAGTACAGATCAGCGCGGAAATTACCTTGAGCAATATTCTTCTCGATATTTGCAGATGTGGAGGCGATGATGCGGACATCGACTTTAATTGGGCGTTCGCTCCCCAAGCGCTGCATAATCCCAAGATCGAGGACATTTAATAGAATGGATTGGGCATCGAGAGGCAGGTCATCGATGTTTTGAAAAAACATGGTGCCCCCTTCGGCTAGCTCGAATTTACTGGGCCGCCCGCCTACCTTCCTGCTTTCCAGCCCTTCGTCATAACCCAACAGTTCACTGACCACCCATTCATGCGGGATCGAGGTGCAGCCAAAGATCAGAAATGCGCCGGCGCGGCGCGGGCTGGCATTATGGATTGCCGAAGCCAGTACATTTTTACCAGTGCCGCTCTCGCCGCGAATCAAAATGCTTGCCTGGGCAGGAGCGGCTACACGCACAAATCGCTGCACCCTCCGGATCGCTGCCGATTCCCCAGGGATATCATCCAGGGTCAGCGGAGCCTGCGGCCCCTACTTGCTGGTGGACCAGCTCGCGAACGACACTGGGCTGCCTGAGGAGAATAATCACCCAATGGATTGCTCCATCCCGAAGGACATAATTTAAACTAACCAGGCATACGACTATGCGTTCACCGATACGAATGTGGATTTCGACGTCTGTGAGAGCGTCGCGTTGAGTGACGGCCTCATTTAGAAAACCGGGATAGTCCACCCATTCCGTCAATGGCCGGCCTACGACAGCCTGGCGGGTGAGACCAAGAATCTGCGTTGCAGCCTGATTGATCTGCATTAATACGCCGTGCTGATCCACGACCAATAATCCTTCGCTGCTCGCTTCGATAATTGCATTCAACTGCGCCATCTGGCTGTTCTGTTCAGCCAGCAGCAGATCAGCCTGGCGCTGGCCTTCGATGGCCTTCGCCCCGGCAACCACCAATCCCAGCGAATGCGGGTGATGATTTATAGATAGATTGATTACCCCCAGCGACCCAAGCAGCCGACCGGTCAGATCGAAGATCGGCGCCGCAGTTTCTGCCAATCCATGATACGCTTCGAAAAAGTGCTCTGCTCCGGCAACCCTGACCGGGGTGCGATCGAGGATCGATAGCGCAAAAGCATTCGTTCCCATCTCCATTTCTGAAAGCGAAGCCCCCTGGCAAATCCCAAGAGTATCAACAACCTCAACGATTTCCGCATCGCCAACGATGTCCATGACATATCCAGCGTTGTTCGTCAAAACGATGGCAGTATCTGAGCTTGCCACAAACTGATAGATATCTTCCATGATTGGCCTGGCAAGCGAAATCAATTCAAAACTGGCCACCTGGGCAGTGAGTAAATGCTCTGGGCTTAGTTTCCGCAGCTGCAGCGGACGATGGGGGTTCAATCTCGCCCAGCAGCGCATCCAGGAGTTCGCAACACAAGGATTAACTTCTGGAAGGATCACCTGGCGCTGAATAAAAGCACGCCAGGCTTCGTAAAATAACTCCTGATCAAATAATGGCAGCATCGTACTCAAATTTTAACATAGATTAATTTCGGTTTTAAAACCATAATCTCATATATAATTAATCTAACTGGCCTCCCCAAAGGCATTCACGCAAATTTTATGAGGCTTGTTATAGTTGTATGCTTTAATATCAAAGAAAGAACCCGACTATGACCCAAAATAAAACGACATTATTCAAAGAAGGCCAGGAAATTGGCAACAGTTACGTTATCGAACGCTTCCTGGGTGAGGGCGCATTTGCCGAAGTCTACCGCGTTCGTCATCGCTATCTTGGTCGCCAGGCGATGAAAGTGTTCAAAACGATCGGTTTGAGCCAGGGCGAGATCGAACAGATGCTTCAGGAAGCGGTGATTCTCTCGCAGATCGGCCACCCAAATATCATCCGGGTATTCAACGCCGACGCAGCGCAGACAGACCACGGCTTGACGGGCTACTTTACGATGGAATACGTAGCCGGGGGGAGCCTGGAAAATTTTTGGCGATCTTTCGGGGGGAAATTCATGCCGGTGGAGACTGCAGTCGAGGTCCTCTGCCAGGCCAGCCGTGGAATCGCTGTGGCGCATTCTGAAAAACCACCGATTATCCATCGCGATATCAAGCCTCAGAATATCCTGGTGGGTTACGATGCAACCGGGTTGCGGGTTAGGGTGAGCGATTTTGGGCTTTCCAAACGCGCCAACCCACTTACCCTGCTCGTCTCGGCCAAGGGCACACGGATCTATAAATCGCCGGAAACTTTTCGGGACTACAAGGGAGATTCATGCCGGGGTGATGTGTGGGCTTTAGGCTGCACGCTTTACCTTCTGCTGACCGATCGCCATCCGTATATCGGACCGGATGAAGACCTGGTTTTTGAGGAGATGAATTTCGACAGACCATTTATCACCCCGAGCCAGCTAAATATCCTTGTCGATCCTGGGTTGGATCAGATTGCCTCCCGCTGCCTGGCGCTAAAACCTGAAGATCGCTATGCCTCAGCCAGGGAGCTCCTGGCTGATCTAGAAAAGTGGCAGCCCCGGCCGGAACCCAAAACCTCACCTGGAAAAGTGTCGCCGCCGGGTTCTTCCAAAAGCGCCTTGGGCTATGGCACCAGTCTGAATCAGAAGAAGGCTCAGGAAATGATCGATAAAGCGTACAAGCTGTCTCGCCAACCAGGGAAGTTGAGCGAAGCAGCCGATATTATGGAGGAAGCTTTTAACAAATGGCCTGAGCTTCGGGATGAATACGAAAATCAAGTCAAATTATGGCGGAATGGAATTATCAGTTAACAAATAGAGAGCGTGGAGTGGTTCGTGGGCAGGTATAGGTTGCCTGCATGGTTGTCCTCAACCACTACCTGGGAGGGACGATATGGCAGTAGAGATAAATGGAATTGGTCAGAGCGGCCTGGGGCAACTTTTATTGGAGGCGGCCAACCCCAATATCTACCGAATTAACGCTTTTCGCGTTTTAGAGCTGCCGGTGGAGTGCAGCGATCGCGATATCCGCAAAAGGACCCAACTGGTCGAGGTTTCTCAAAAAATCGGCCAACCAGCCCAGCCTGGACCCGGACGAGCGTTACCCCTTGAGCCTCCCGCAGATGAATATACCTTTGGAGCAGCCGTCCAGCGCCTGAGAGATCCGGAGCCGCGCTTTATCGATGAATTCTTTTGGTTCTGGCCACACGAGCTTGGCAACAGCGGAAAGGATGAGGCTCTGCAAGCGCTGCACGAGAACGATTTGGAAGGCGCGGTTGAGGTCTGGGCGAATTACGTCAACAATTACAGCGCCGATAATGTCTCGATGCACAACCTGGCTGTCCTGGCGCACGCTTCAGCCCTTGATTTAGAAGCCCGAGCCGCGTCTCGCCCCCTGGATTCCAGCGACCTGAAAAAGTTAGATATCTACTGGCGGCAGACATTCAAACGCTGGTGCACATTAAAAAACCACGATGGGTTCTGGAACCGGCTCGAAGCACGGGTACGCGAGTTTGGCGACCCACGCTTGAACGGCGACACTGTCCACCTCATGCGCGATATGCTGCCGCTCGGGCTGCTGACGATCAACGCCAAGCTGGCTATCGCTGCCAGCGAACGCAATGACGATCCGGGCATCGCCCGCCAGCTCAGCGTGATGAGCGCTTCAGGATTTAACGAAACACAGATCAACGAAGCGTTTCAGCATTGCATCGAACCAGTTCGAAAACAGGTGAGCACAAGCTGCAAAAGCGCTCAAAGCCAGGCAGACAAGGACCCGGTCCACGCCGACCAGGCGGCGGAAGCGCTGCTTGAACAATGTCGCCCCCTATTACAGACCATCGACCGGCTGCTGCCCGCAAATTCATCCGCGCGCCAGGCAGTCCACGACGAGGTGGCCTTATGCGGGCTGGGGCTGATCGTCCCATATGGGAATAAAACGGAGAATTGGAGCGAGGCATTACGCCTGCTGCGGCTATACGAGCCTCTGGCCATGGGCCAGGTGGCAAAGAATCGGATCGAAGATAACCTGCGCGCATTGAAAGGCAACCTGGATTCGGGGAACGATTGGTGCGCGGAGGGCTATTATGATCTACCCGAATCGATTCTTTCTCAGCTCGAGCTAGCCCGCGACCTGATGAAGACGGATCGTTATGACGAAGCGGTTGATAAATTGGAACGTCTTCTCCGCCAGGTTGACGATAGTCACAAGCATTTTGTGCGCAAACCCCTGGCCACTTGCTTGAACCTGCGCTCGAATTCACGCTTCGCCCAGGCCGCCGATCAATTGAACAAACCGCGCTGGATGATCGAACAAATTCGCTCAAATGTCGCCGCTGGCCATACCGATGTTTTGATGACCGCTATCGCCGTGCAGCAGGGCAGCGAACAATACGCCGCCCAATCTGGCTCGCTGGTATGTATGTGCTGCCGCAGAAAAGTTAACCGCTGGGTGACGTTTACCTTCCAAGAGGTAAAGATGCTCGCTTGCCCGGATTGCAGCAGCAGGGATGACCAGGAGTTAGCCCGTCGAAAAGAGACGTTTGCCTCCGCCCTGCAAACAGGTTACAGCGAGTTGAACCGGGCTCGCGAGCTCGACCCAAGCAACCAGAGCATCCAAAATAACCTCGAGGCGCTGCAGCAAATTGCCAAGGATCTTGATATCTCCCTGAGATCAACACCCTCGGCGCGCGACAAACCGGTCACCGCAGCGGCAAGCTCTCCAAAGCCAGCCGCGGCTGTTGATAGAAATCCTCCATCTCGAACAGCGAGCACTCCGGCGAAGACCCGCGAACCACGCACTATCAACACCGGCCAGGCTAACTTCTGGGGAATTCTGGTAGTAGCACTATTATTCGGGCTAGGCTTTGGCTACTTCAGCACTTCCGAGACCTCTTCCTTCCTGGGAACGAGCAGCCTCGCCTGGATCTTGCGCGGTGCAATTTTTTCTTACTTCCCCATCGCAGCCGCGTATTTGATCACCTACCGGCCGTCAGCGGTTTTTTGGACCATCCTGTTAGCAAACTTGATGTTCAATTTCCTCTATGCAGGGATTAGTAACATCGGCTTATTTACTGGCATATTTTGGAACTGCCGTTGTCAGGCTGGCTGCTTTTCAAATTCATTGAACAAAAGTCGCTTACCTTTTTATCAATGTTCTTGTGCACCTGGGGTGTCTTTTTAGTCAGCAAAGCGATCTTTGCAGTTTTCTTCCATTCCAACTTTATGTTTTTCCTGCTTCAAGGAACGATTGGCGTCTTTTTAGGCGTCTCCCTGGCTTATCTACTCGGCAGGATGATCAAACGGATCTGATAGCATGAGCCGCACAAAAAAACGCTACCAGCATAAAAAAACTGAGAAAAATGCTCAGGATCTGATGGCTTTTTTCAGCCAGGCGCTTTACCAACGCACACCCAAACTGCGCCGGGCGATGAGTCTCGAAGAGCTGGATGAAGAAATCGCTTATACGAGCGATTATTTCGTCTCGTGGTTAGAGACGAATAATCGCCAGGCTGCCGTTAAAAGCGGAAACCCACGCACTCCTGGATTTTCGAACCCTTCAAGAGGAGCCAGCACTCCGCTCGGGGATAGTCCCGCCGAAAGAGCCTATTTCTGGGAACAGATGCGCCTGATGGCTGACCTCGGCACGGGGGTTTGGCGCATGCGCCAAGAAATCAATCACTCCACCATAGGTGAAACCCGGGAGTCATTCCGTCTGGCGAACCGCTTTTTAACAGGCGTTTGGGATCGACTAATCGAGGGCGGCTTATCGATCCGCGATTATACTGGCCAGCGTGAAGAAGCGGACAGCAGCTTCTTTCTGATTCCTCAAGAGCCAGACGAGTTGAGTGAAGAGCAAATATTTGAGACGATCAAACCAGCGATTTATTACCAAAACAACCAACGCTCCTGGCAAATTCAAGTGGGCCATGCTATTGACCGGCGCACCGGGGATAATCCCGCTACCCATGCCCTGATCCACCAGACCAGGCAGAATCAGGAATAAATATAAAATGAGCAATTCAATCACTACTCCGCAACGATCAAGCTCTCCGGTTCAAAACACTTCGGTTAATCAATTATTGGGGATGGTTACCCAGGCTTTATACCATCATTCAATCCGGATCCGGCGGGTGATGAAACACGAAGAATTAGAAAAAAGCGTCTTTGCGCTCAACTTGACCGTCAAGGAATATCTCGATCAAAAGCAGCGCATAGAAAGCATGCCAAGCGAAGTTACCCCAGTCCAACCGCCGCTGTGGAACCAGCGCACAGCAGAAGACGAAGGCGTCCCACAGGCTGTACAGGCGGATCTGGCCGTCCGCGCGGATCTCGGTGTTCGTCCCAGCTCAGCCGTCTCTCTGCCGCTGGAAGAGACACCCTTCTTCAAAGAACAAACCCGGCGCATGGCGGATATCGGAACGGGATTGTGGAGGCTGCGCCTCAAGATGGTACAACCGGGGACAGACCAACCCCTGGAGGAATTTCGCAAGACCTACCGGCATTTGCAATCTGTCTGGGATGTCCTACAGGAGGCCGGCTATTCCATCCAGGATCACACCGGCCAACCGTTTGATATTGGCATGGATTTGAAAGTGATCACCTATGAACAAAAAGCAGGGCTTCAGCGGGAAATCATATCTGAAACAATCAAGCCCTCCATCTACTACCAGCGGGAGGGGAAGACCCTGTTGCTGCAGATGGGCGAAGTGATTGTGGCTACCCCGGAAAATGAGGAATTGCTAAAACCATGATCAATGGAACATCTGGGTTGATAACGATTCAAAGAACAAAACGAATCCCTGGCACAACAGTGAATTACAGCAATTATCCAGCATAGATTGAGGAGCATATCATGGCAAGACAGACGATCGACTTTGGAATTGACCTGGGCACGACCAACAGCGCAATTGCGGTATTTGAAGGCACGCGGGCCAGGGTGATTGAAAATAACGACGGCATGAACTACACGCCTTCGGTTGTGTATATCGACCCAAAAAACAATTTGCGCGTAGGTCGCTATGCCAAAAATCGGATCGAATACGAACCGGAGGATGCCCTGGCCGAATTCAAGATCCAGATGGGCACCAATACCGAATATAAATTTGCGCGCAGCGGACGAACGATGCGGCCTGAGGAGCTGTCGGCAGAAGTGCTCAAGGCCCTGCGCGCCGACATCCAGCAGCGCCTGGGCGAAGACCTGCAGGCGGCGGTGATCACCGTCCCGGCTGCTTTCGAGCTCCCTTCCTGCCAGGCCACCAAGCAAGCGGCCCAGATGGCCGGGCTGACCAACAGCCCGTTGATCATGGAGCCCACTGCGGCGGCGATGGCGCATGCTTTTCAGAGCGAAGTGGATAAGGTATTTTGGTTAGTTTATGACTTCGGCGGCGGTACCTTCGATGCGGCGGTGATCCAGATTCGAGATGGCAACTTTCGCATCGTCAACCACGCCGGCGACAATCACCTGGGTGGCAAGCTCATCGATTGGGAAATCGTCGAAAAGATCTTGGCCCCCGCAGCCGCCCACGATTACAAATTGGTCGATTTCACCCGCCAAAATTTGAAATGGCGTAAGGCCTTTGCCAAGATGAAATACGCCGCCGAAGAAGCGAAAATTCGCCTTTCGATCGATCGCTCCTGCCCGATTGTGATCGATTACTTGTGCAACGACGAGCGCGGTGAACAGGTCACCTTCGAATTCGATCTCAAAAGGGAGGATATCGCTCGCGTCGCTGAGCCTTACATCCAACGCACGATCAATATTACCCGCCAGGCGCTGACTGAAAAACGCCTGGGCGTCGGAGATATTCAGAAAATCATCCTGGTCGGTGGGCCGACCCTGGCGCCGTATGTGCGCGAACATCTCGCCGATCAACGGCAAGGTTTGGGAATCACTTTAGATTTCAGCATGAACCCCCTGACGGTCGTTGCCGAAGGTGCAGCGATCTTCGCTGGCACCCAGCGCCAAGAAGGCACGGTCGTTACGCCAGAAACCGAGGCAAAGAAGGGGGTTTACCAAATCGAGCTGCAGTATAAGCCTGTCGACTTTGACCCGGAGCCGATGGTTGCAGGCCGGGTAATTCCCCAAGGAGACGAAGACTTATCGAAATTTACGATTGAATTTGTCAACCCAGATGCTCGCCCTACCTGGCGCAGTGGAAAAGTGGGCCTGGCGCCCAATGGATCCTTTATGACCAATCTCTGGGCCGAGCGTGGAAAGCAGCATACTTTCCAAATCAATTTATATGACGGCAGTGGAAGCTTAGCAGTGGCTTCCCCCGATCACTTGACGTATACCATCGGGATCACCGATTCCGCCCCACCTTTGATCCATTCGATCGGGATTGCCCTGGCGAATAACGAAGTGAAACGCTTCATCGACAAAGGTGCGTCACTGCCGGCTCGCCAGCGCCGCGACTTGCATACTTCAATCGCAATCCGCAAAGGTGATTCGGGCGACCTGATCCGCGTCCCGGTCATTGAAGGTGAAAACGCCCGCGCCGATCGAAATAAGCTGATTGGATTGTTGGAAATCCCTGCGCAAAACCTGCGCCGTGATCTGCCGGTCAACAGCGACGTTGAAGTAACGATTGAGATTGACGCGAGCCGGATCGTAAAGACCAAGGCTTATATCCCAATCCTGGGCGATGAAGAATTCGAAAGCGTACTGAACCTAGAGCGTCCCGAGCCCAATCTCGAATTGCTCGGCGATGAAATCAATTATGAAAAGAAACGGCTCAAGGAGCTGCGTACAAAAGCAGAGCAGAATAATACTCCAGAAACCCAGGAGGCGCGCAGCTTGCTTTTGACAAAAGTCGATGGCGAGAATATGGTAGACAATGTCGATAGCTCATTTGCTGCTGCCCGCGGCGATCGCGATGCCGCCGATAAGGCCCAGAATCGATTGATCGACCTGAAGGTTGTTCTCGACAATATTGAAGATAAGCTGGCCTGGCCGACGTTGGTCGGCGAAGCGCGCCAGAACCTGGAAAACACGCACGCAATTATGAACGATATCGGCAAGCCGGAAGATAAACGCCAGCTTGAACAATTGGAGCGAGAAATCAACCAGGCTATTCAAAACAAAGACTCCGACCAACTGCGCAGGCTGGTCGATGAGCTCTTCCGCCTCACCGTCCAGGCCTTGAGCAAGGACCCAGGCTTTTGGGTTGGTTATTTCCAGTATCTCGAAGAGCGAAAGGATTTGATGCGCGACCAGTTCCAGGCCGACCAACTCTTCAACCAGGGGCGCCGGGCAATCGACGCGGGGAATGTCGACCAGCTCCAGGCAACCGTCCGCCAGCTTATTTCGCTCTTACCTGCTGATGAACAAACGAAGGGACCCAAAGGATATGGCGGTAATCTGAGCTAGCAGAAAAAGGCTGCGTTGGAGTTTATCTGGAAATATATGATCAATCTACCGATCCAGTGGAGGATGATGGCGAACCGATTAACGATCGACTTTGGGATTGACCTGGGTACCACCAACAGTTCTATTGCGGTTTTCGAGGGAACTCGGGCGAGGGTCATTGAAAATGAGGATGGGATGTTTTACACCCCATCCGTTGTTTACATCGATCCTAAAAACAATCCACGTGTCGGCCGCTATGCGAAAAACCGGATCGAATACGAACCGGAGGATACCGCAGCGGAATTCAAACTGCGGATGGGCAGCAACACCGAATACCGCTTTGCCCGCAGTGGAAAGATCATGCGACCAGAGGAGCTGACAGCCGAGGTGCTGAAGTCACTTCGCAGAGATGTAAAACGCACACTGGACGAAGATGTGCAGGCTGCGGTAATCACTATCCCAGCTGCATTCGAGCTCCCCGCTTGCCAGGCGACGAAGCAAGCTGCCCAGTTGGCGGGGATAACGATCAGCCCATTGATCATCGAACCCATCGCGGCAGCAATGGCCTATGCCTTCCAGAGTCAGGTCGATGAAGCCCTCTGGTTAGTGTACGATTTTAGCGGGGGCGCATTTGTCGCATCCGTGATCCAGATCCAGGATGGGAGCTTCCGCATCGTCAACCATGCCGGCGATAACCATCTCGGCGGCAATTTGATCGACTGGGAGATCGTTGATACGATCCTGGCTCCGGCAGCGGCGCGTGATTTCAAACTGACCGATTTCACTCGCCAGAACCCGAAATGGCGTAAGGCATTTGCCAAATTAAAATATGCTGCTGAAGAGGCAAAAAAACACCTGATTTTCGAACAATTCTACCCAATCGTGATCGATAACTTATGCAATGACGACCGCGGCGAGCAAGTCGCCTTCGAATTCGAATTGAGACGAGAGGACGTTGCCAGGGTGGCCGAACCCTACATCCAACGCACGATCAATATCACCCGCCAGGCGCTGCTCGAAAAACGCCTGGGGGATGGTGATATTGAGAAAGTCATTTTTGTGGGTGAAACCACCATGGCACCTTATCTGCGCGAACATTTGGCCGATTCAATCCAGGGATTAGGAATACCTCTTGATTTCAGCCAAGACCCGAACACGGTGGTGGTCAGGGGCGCGGCGATCTTCGCTGGCACGCAACGCCTAGACACCTCTGCTAATCTAAAAGAACCAATTTCTGATAACCCAAGGTACCCATAACCTAAATTGGAGTCTTAATGGAAATACCCGATGAATTGGCAGGAACCTCACCCGAGCAGGGGGAGGCAATCATTGAAGATGGCGCAGTTCAACCTGCAACGTCCGAGTTAGAACCAGAAATCGCAACGCCGCCTTTAGTGGATCCGTTAGAATCCTTAGAGGCTGGAGCGCCAAGCCTGGCGGCTATCACGCGGCAAATTGCCCTTTCACAAGCGGCTGATCTGGCCCGCGTCGGACAATATTCCCAGGCAGTAGCGCTCCTGGACAGCTTGCAGAGCGATGAGACGCCCGAAGTATTGGATTTGAAGGCGCGAATCCGTGCCCAACAAGGGCACCTGGTCGAAGCGCAATCGCTTTGGGAGCGCGCCTTAGCCTTAGAACCGGGCAATCCTGATTACCTGGCCGGGCTAGAATATGTCCAAAATGCGGCCAAGCCCGTGCGCACACGCCGGATCTTCTCGGTCGGTTTTTGGCTTGGGTTGGCCTTGATTCTGGGTATTATCTTGGGTCTGATTTGGCTCAATCGTTGGAACCAGTCGATGAATAAGGCGCTGGCGGAAGTAAGCCAGTTGGCTCAAGACGCGCATGATCTAAACGCACAGGCGATTGGTGAAAATGCAATAAGTGACCAGGCGCCTGGTGAACAGGTGTTTAGCACACAGGCGCCAGGCGCTCTGCCGGGGATCGGGATCGCTGATCTGGAAAAATTACGTCAGGATCTACTAGGCGCAGTCCAAGGTGAATCAAACCTCCCTGGCGGGACAGGTCGCCCAATTGCAGAGCAGCCAGGACGAGATCCTGGCCGGGCTGCAGCCTAGCGTGGTACCGCAGCAGGAATTCCTGCTCGAGATGCCTGGGGTAAAATTCAGCCAGGGCGCCGGTGGGACACAAATTCTATTCGATGAAGGCTTATTCGCCTATGGCTGGACGCTCAAGCCTGCTGCCCGCCAACAGTTAATCGAAGTTGGCGCAAAATTAGCCGCTTATGGAGAAGATTTACACATCAAGCTGATCGGCTACCAAACGGATGAAGAATCAGATAAGTATTTCGATCTCGGACTGCTCCGGGCGGTTGTGGTGTATGATTTCCTGGTTAAGAATACCCAGCTCTCTGGGGACGTTTTTAGCCTCGAGCCTCAGGGCTCACGCGGGCTGCCATTTCCGCTGGACACCGCTGCGGATCGCAGCCGGAATTTGACTGTAGAAATGATTGTATCCCATTCGTATTGATTTTCTAGATAAAAGACAGGATGGCATTCATGAAAGAAATCAATGTACGACCGTCCGTACTATTAGTTTGGTCGATGGCCAACCAGGAAGCCTGCATGGTTGGCAGTAAAAATATCGAACCGCTGCATTTTTTGCTAGCCGTGCTGAAGATGCTGGACGATGCTTTTGTTGATCAAGCACAGCAAATGGGCATCGAACAAGATGTCATCCGCCAGATCATGGGGGAAATCCGTGAATGCCGCGACCAGGTTGGATTAACCGACGAGGAAATTACCCGAACCCGGCGCGGGGTGCGCAATTTACTGCCGATGCCCGTCTCAGCACCCCTGGTACAGATGCTGCATCGCTCAGCAGAGGCGCGCAGCCTGTTTCAGCAAGCTGCCGATATGGTGAACGAAGCGGCTGAAAGCGAGCTGCGCCTGGTCCATTTCTTAATGGCGCTGAAGAACAATTTGCCCAGCGAAGCCGCGCATCTGTTCCCCAGCCAGGCAGGTTTCCACATTGCCACGCCGGTAACAGCCAAAGCCTCTACGCAAGACGGCCAGCAAAATTATAAATTCCGCCAGGCAGGCGAAGCCGGGTTGGTGGAGGAGATGGGCAGGGATCTGACCAAACTCGCTCAGGAAGGCCAGCTCCCGAAAGTTGTCGGGCGCCAAACTGAAATGGTACAGGTTGCCCGGTTCTTAATGCGCACATCGAAACGCAATGTGATCCTGGTTGGGCCGGCTGGGGTCGGAAAAACTGCAATTGTCGAAGGCCTGGCCCAACGATTCTCCCAGGACAATGCCCCAGACTTTTTGAAATCGCTGCGAATTGTACAGATCAACCTGGCAGACCTGGTGGCTGGTACAAAATATCGCGGCGAGATGGAAGAACGTTTACAGAAACTCATCGAAGCGGCAGCAAGCAATCCAAACCTGGTTATTTTCATGGATGAAATTCACATGGTGATGAAATCCGGAGGCGATTCGCCCATGGATATCGCCAACATCCTGAAGCCAGCCCTGGCCCAGGATAGCTTCCGCTGCATCGGAGCGACGACGGATGAGGAGTTCGACCGGTTTATCAAGGCTGATTTCGGCATTTTTGCGTAGATTCCAGATCTTACGCTTACGCGAACCTTCTGTCGATGAAGCTGTTTTGATCTGCCAATCGTGGGCCAACCGAATCGAACAAATCCAACAGGTCAGGTTTGAAGAAGGCGCTATCCGCGAGGCGGTTGAGCTATCAGCCAGGTTTATCCATAATCGGTCGCTGCCAGATAAAGCGATCGATTTGTTGGAGAATTCCGCCACGCATGTGAAGGTCTCCTCGCTTACCTTCCATGCCGCCGCGCCATCGAAAGAAGGCGAACTCATCACTCGCCGCCTGATCAGGGCTATCCTGGAAGAGCAGTATGGGATTTCGGTGGAAGGAGAGGATCTCCTCGACCTGGAGCGAATCCAGACCTCTCTTGAATCGCGAATCTTTGGGCAAGCAAGCTGCCATCCAGGCCGTGCTACGCAGTCTGGCCGCGCTCAAAAATACTCGCCTGGGCGAAGCAAAGCCATTAGCCGTCTTCCTGTTTACCGGCCCAACCGGGGTTGGGAAAACCTATATGGCGGAATGCTTGAGCCATATCGTATTTCCGTTAGAAAATAAGGATTTCCTGCGCCTGAATATGAACGAATTCAAGCACCCCTCGGATATTTCAAAGATTACTGGCGCAGCCCCAGGTTTTATCGGTCACGAACGCCAAGGCGTTCTGTTTCGCTTCACCGAAAACCATCCGCAGGGCGTGATCCTGCTGGATGAAATTGAAAAAGCGCATCCCGAGGTACAGGATTACTTCTTACAAATCTTTGACCGCGCCGAAACCACGGATAATCACGGGCGGGTTGTTGATTTACGCCAGTACATTTTCGTGCTAACTGCGAATGTCACCGCGGCGGAGCGGACAACGGGATTTGGCTTCTTACCAGGTGTGCCCGAAGAACAGCGCAGCCACAAGGAAGAACAAGAATTCGCTAACGCTCTTCGCCAGCATTTCCGCTCCGAGTTTTTAGCTCGCATGGATTGTGTGATTCAATTTGGTATACTGAGACCTGATGATTACCTTGAAATCTTCGATCAGGAATTTAACGAATTGAAAAACAAATTGGCAATCGAATACCTGGTGGAATTAACCATCGAAGAATCAACCCAAACGGCAATTTGCGATTCGTTTTCGGCGCAAAAAGAAGGGGCACGTGGTTTCATACGTTTATTCGATCAACGCATAGCCGGACCGGTGAAAGAATTGGCGCGGATGGCGACACCAGATTCAAGCGTTGAGCTCACGTGGGAGGAAGGAAAAGCAAGCCTGGTATGACAAGTCACCCATTGCGGATTTTCTCCGGTTCAGCGCATCCAGCCCTAGCCAAGGAGGTTGCAGATATCCTCAAGACGCCGATTGGAAATTGCACAACGCGGCGGATGCCGGACAGTGAAATTCACGTCACCATCGACGAAGTCGTTCGCGATCAGGATATTTTCTTCATCCAACCTTGTTCGGTCCCTGTCAATGATAACCTGATAGAGCTACTGCTATATTTAGACGCGTTTCGGCGGGCAAGCGTGCATCGAGTCAGCGCGGTGATCCCGTATTATCCGTATGCGCGCCAGGATCGCATGGCGCATGGGCGCGAGGCTATCAGCGCCCGGGTTGTGGCTAATTTGCTCGAGACAATGGGAGTTAGTCGAGTTGTCTATGTGGATATTCACAATCGCGCGACCCAAGGCTTTTTTAATATCCCAGTCGACCCGCTCAGCGCACTGCCAATCCTGGCCGATTACTTTAAGAAACCGATGTTTAAGAATGCAGCAATCGTCAGCCCGGATGTGGGTCGAGCGGGAATGGCCGGTCGCTACGCCGAAAAGCTAAATTTACCCCTCGTCGTGATGCATAAACGCCGCACAGACCGAGGTGTGGAGACCACCCATGTCGTCGGGGATATCAAAGACCGCCGCCCGATTATTATCGATGACATGATGGCAAGTGGGAGCGTCTTAAAACAGCTCGATGCACTATACGAGCGCGGTGCAAGCGGCAACGCCTATTTTTCAGTCACACATCCGGTGCTGCTGCCGAAAGCGCTTCAAATCCTAAATCAGGAAAAGCGCATCGAAAAATTATTGGTTACAAATACACTGCCTATCCCACCTGAAAAGCGCCATCCGAAGCTCGAGGTGATTTCAATCGCCCCGCTGCTGGCAGACGTGATTCATCGTATCCACGAAGGGACGTCTATATCTGAGAGGATCATCCTGGCATGAGCGAAACGCCTAAATTACAAGCAGACGGGCAGGTGCAATCCGATCCTTCTCGAACTTCTGAATCGGTTCAGGTCAGAAACGGCTGCGCGAGCTGGCTGGCGGTTGGTTTGGTTTGGGTGTGGATTGGGTTTGTGCTTTTAATCCGGTTCATCGTTGAGATCGTAGCCTCCGGGTTAAATCCTAGTGCCGCCGAAAGTGGGTATATTTCAATATCGCTCATTTCAGGGCTGGCGATATTGATACCCTGTTTATTAGGGATGTTCGTTGCTAAAAATATAACATCCGCGAGAATGGCGCACGCCCAATCGGCGCACGGCGGTGGGCGGACACCTGAATCCACTTCAACGGAGCCACCCCCTTCGTCCACATTTGAATTGATTATGAAAACCTGGGCTTGGGCGGCGATTTTCATTCTGCTGAGTATGCCTGCCCGCTTAGGTGGGAGTATCTCCCTGCAAAAAACCAACCTCCTGCAGATTTTTTGTTCGCTGGTCTTTATAGGTCTGCTACTCTATTTGAATCGCTGGAGAAAAAATAAGAAAACGATAGGCGATGGTTTGACGGATGACCGCGGTAATCAAGGACCTTTCGCAGATTGGCGCAGTGGAGCTGCGCTGCTTATCGCTGGCTGCGTCGGTTATTCGTGGTTTGCCTGGGGGGCGCTAGGCTCGCCCCTCGATAGCGTGCTTGCTCTGCTTAATGGAGTGATCTTCGGCGCCGCCGCAGGGATTCTGCTCGAGACAGTTTTTATCCAGGCATATATAAAACAATCCCGATCGACAACTGGCGCCTTTTTTGGAGGGGGGTTTGTCATCGCTTCCACTTTGGCGATTATGAGCAGCGGGCTCGGTTTTGCCTTTGGATTGCTGCAATTATTGATCTTGATGACACTCGCACCGCTTGGCTGGGCATGGATGGGTTTGCGCCTCTCGCCTGAGCGGGCAGATCACCGTGTACGCCAAGGGAGCGTGCAGACCGCCAACCTGGTTTTCCCCACGCTCTTAATCGGCCTCAGCACCGCTTTCCCGATGTTGTTTTTAGATGCGAACGAGCTGGCTTTGATTATTAGCAGCAGCCAGGGTGAAATTGCTCAATGGGGGCTTAAAGCCAGCCTGGCGGCTGGTTTGGTAGGATTTACTTCAGCGATCACAATTTTCATCGTGCTCACTATACAGAATCATGCCCGCCACCGCTCATCCTTGGCCGCACCTGATATCGCCGGCAAAAAATCCCGCACCTGGCTGATCTATCTTGGCGCAGCGCTTGTCTGGTTCATTGGTATGGCAATTTATGGATTTTCAGGCCAACCAGGTTTTTATGGCGAAAAAATGTTGGTAATCTTCGATCTCCAGGCGGATTTGAGCGGGGTCGATCAAATCCTGGATTATGACCAACGTCGAGAATGGGTCTATGCGCAACTCGTCGATCAGGCAAATCTCAGTCAAGGAACGCTGCGCCAAACCCTGGATGGTTGGAATATTCCCTACCAGCCTTACTACCTGGTAAACGCCATCGAAGTCCCTGGTAACCCGCTATTGCGGTTTTGGCTAGAACGCCAACCTGCAATTTCCCGGGTATTGGTCAGCCCACGTTTGCGACCCCTGGCCGGCGCGATACCGGTATCCAGCGGAGACGAACCTGCACCGCAAGAACCAGAATGGAATCTAACCATGATCGGCGCCGATCGAGTTTGGGCAGACTTCAACGCCACCGGCCAAGGAATTGTGATCGGGCAATCTGACAGCGGCGTCCAATGGGATCATCCTGAGCTTATCGATGGCTATCGCGGCAAGACGGATCACAATTACAACTGGTACGATCCCTGGAATCACAGCGCTGCGCCAATTGACCACGGCGGCCATGGCACCCACACCTTGGGGAGCATTTTAGGGAAGAATACCGGCGTTGCACCGGGCGCGACCTGGATCGCCTGCGCCAATCTGGACCGCAATTTGGGCAACCCGGCATATTATCTCGACTGCATGCAGTTTATGCTGGCGCCATTTCCGCTGGACGGCGATGCTTTTCGAGATGGCAAACCTGAGCTTGGGGCAATGGTGTTGAATAATTCGTGGGGCTGTCCAACCATGGAGGGCTGCGACCAGGAGGCGTTGCACCCCGCAGTCCAGGCACTCAAAGAAGCGGGGATCTTTGTGGTCGCTTCCGCGGGCAACGATGGGCCAGCCTGTGGATCAGTAAGGGATCCTATCGCAATCTACCCAGAAGTATTCTCGGTTGGGGCTGTAGATTCCAGCGGCGCGCTCGCCAATTTTAGCAGCATTGGCCCAGCCCCCGAGGTCAGCAAACCGGATATTATCGCACCGGGCGAAGGTGTGCTATCGGCGTTTCCTGGGGATAGTTATGCTGTATTGAGCGGGACTTCGATGGCCGGACCGCACGTCGCTGGCGTTGTCGCCTTGCTCTGGTCGGCTAACCCGCAGTTAATCGGCGACATCGAGGCGACCAAAGCGATTTTGCGGGCGAGCGCCAAACCATACACTGCAGTCCTGCCTGATTGCCCCGGCGCAAAGGCGAAGCCCAGCACCGCAGTCGGTATGGGCATCCTGGACGCGTACCAGGCAGTAGCCAACGCAGAGAAATCCCCGTAGGGTTAGATCTATGCGTCCGCCCATCCGAATTCTCTGCCAACCCTGAAGATATTTGCCGAATTCACCTATAAATCTTCAAACTTCAAATTTCAACTTATGATCTAAGAGGAAGGAGCACTCCGCATGGTAAAGATCATCACGGATACGACATCTTGTCTGCCGCCCGCCCTTGCCCAAGCCCATCATATTCCTGTGATCCCGCAAGTTATCCATTTTGCGGATGAAAGTTATTATGAGGGTCTCAACCTGAGTAATTCTGAATTTATGACAAAGTTGAAAAAGTCAGCCGCGCTGCCAAAAACCGCCGCCCCACCGCCGGAATTATTTATTCAAGAATTTGAAAAGCTTCTACCCGCAGGTGAGCCAATCTTATGCATCCATCCATCGGCCGAGGTCAGCGGGACGGTTCGCTCAGCGCAGATTGCCCGCCAGGAATTCCCCACAGCCGATATTCGAATCATCGACAGCCGTGTTGTGGGCAGTCCGCTGTGCACCATGGTCTTACTCGCCAATGGGTGGTCCGAGGCGGGGGTGACTGCCGATGAAATTGAGCGCCGGCTCAACCAGATGATCCCGCGCGCCAGGGTCTACTTTTTGGTGGCGACGTTAGAGTATCTCCAGAAAGGCGGGCGAATCGGCGGCGCGCAAGCGCTCTTAGGCAGCGTCTTGCAAATCAAACCGATCTTATGCCTGAATGATGGTAAGGTGGACCGCTACGAAAGCGAGCGAACCCATAAGCGCGCCCTGGCTCGCTTGAAGGCAATCGTTCAGGAGCAATGTCCGGCGAATGGGGCAGGGTTTTTAAGCATCATGCACGCCGGTGTTCCCGAGGAAGGAGAAGCGTTGGCAAGGGAGCTTGGAGAGCTCGTCGGACAAAGCAGCATCCCGTTATATGATGTGCCGCCGGCCATTGTCGTTCATGGCGGGCCGGGTATATTGGCAGCCAGCTTTTTTGTGGCTTGATAAACCATGAAACGTTGGAATGGCTGGGGTAATACCGAGGTTGCCTATCCTTTGCCTCCAGGTGCTGAGAAATTTTTAGCACACACGATAGGCCAGGCGCAGAGCATACCCGATGCGGCCTATGACGATGTGGTGCAGAGTGTCCCTTCGTCGCGCCTGGTAGTTGTCCAGTGGCCCAGCCGGTGTGGACGGCTTTCCATTCAACCAGCAGATCGACTAGCCCATGCGTGTGGGCAGAGCTTACCCGATTGGCTGGCGCTTCGCTCAGGACAAATTCGGTGCTTCCCCGATGGGATTGCCTATCCAGACACGGAAGAGGAGGTGCGTCAGATATTGACGTTTGCCAGGCTAAACGGGATACGGTTAATCCCTTATGGGGGCGGCACAAGCGTCGTTGGCCATATCAATCCGCTAACAGGAAGCTTACCAGTCTTATCCGTCGATCTTTCGCAGCTCAATAAACTGGTCAGCCTGGATGAAACAAACCTGTTAGCGACTGTTGGAACCGGTATTAATGGGCCTGCACTCGAAGCAGCGCTTAATCTGCGCGGTTATACCCTCGGACACTTTCCGCAATCCTTTGAACAATCAACGCTCGGTGGATGGATTGCGACTCGATCCACCGGCCAACAGTCCTTTTATTATGGGCGGATCGAGGATCTCTTCGCCGGGGGGCATGTTGAGACGCCAGGTGGTGCGTTTGAGCTGCCCTGTTTTCCCGCCAGCGCCGCCGGTCCCGATCTGCGTCAGGTGTTTCTCGGCAGCGAAGGCAGGCTCGGAATCATTACCACAGCCACCGTGCGCATCCGCAAACGGCCAGACGTTGAATTCTTCAATGGAATATTTTTTCATCATTGGGCAGACGGCGCCGCCGCTATTCGGGAGATTGCCCAGGAAAAAACGAATGTATCGATGCTGCGCTTAAGCGACGCCGATGAGACCAAGACCACATTGGTCCTTTCTGGTAAAGATCGCCTGGTTGGATACGCGGAACGCGGTTTAGAAATCCTGAGTTACGATAACCAGCGCAGTCTGCTGGTGATCGGTTTTACGGGCGATCGCGGCGGCGTGCACTATGCCCGCCAACGAGCCTTTGAGATCGCCCGTTCCCACGGCGGGCTGCTCACCCGGGTGTTCACCAAGGCTGGGGGTATGATCGGTGAGATGTGGCAAAAATCTCGCTTCCTGACCCCCTACTTGAGGAATACATTATGGGATTACGGCTATGCCCTGGATACCCTCGAGACTGCAATGAGCTGGTCGGAAGTGATCGACGCCGCGAGGGAAATCAAACAACAAATCCACTGCGGATTGGAACCCGTGGAAGAAAGGGTGCTGGTTTTTGCGCATCTTTCCCACGTGTATCGAGATGGCGCTAGCCTGTACGTCACCTTTCTTTTCAGAAGAGATCCGGATCCACAAATCACCCTGCAGAACTGGCAGACGCTAAAAGAAAGTGCATGCGAGATCATCGTCAGGCATGGTGGCACGATTTCCCATCAGCACGGAGTTGGGATTGATCATGCCGCTTATCTAAAAGCGGAGAAAGGAACAGCGGGGATGGCCATGCTGCAGGCAATGATGACATGCCTGGATCCGAGCCAAATGATGAACCCAGGCAAACTTGTACCAGAAGAATACTCTTTGCCTGGTAAGAACAGGGTATGACAACCTTCATTGAGCACTCGGAAAATCGGATTTGGAATGCTGGTTGGCGAGATGCGGCATGGGCCGATCTTGATCGACCGTGGGATTTAATAATCATCGGCGGCGGGATAACCGGTGCAGGGATTTTGCGCGAGGCTGTGCGCTGCGGGCTGCAAACGCTACTGCTGGAAGCGCGGGACTTCGCCTCTGGCACCTCCAGTCGTTCCTCAAAACTGGTACATGGTGGATTTCGTTATCTGCGCAATGCGCAGATTAAGCTTACCTACCAGGCTGTTCACGAACGGGAACGCTTGCTTAATGAAGCCCGTGGGCTGGTGACCCCCCTGGGCTGTCTGCTGGCATCTTATGCGGGCGATAGTATTCCTTCGTGGGTCTTCTGGGCAGGACTGATTTTCTATGATATTTTAGCTTTACGCTGGGGGCATCGTCGCTATGATCGGGATGACATGCAAGCTCTATGTCCGGCTTTGTGCGAGCAAGATTTACGCGGTGGATTTCGCTTTTTCGATGCACAAACTGACGACGCCAGATTAGTGCTCAGGGTGATCCAGGAGGCAGTCCAGGAAGGTGGCCTTGCTCTGAATTACATGGCAGTGACAGGATTGCTGCGCCAGAAAGCACTATTTGGGAGTATGCCTTTTGGTAAGCGCATGCAGGGCTCTCCTTCGAAGCTTGTACCCGGATCGATGGGGAGTTCTGGCAGGGTGTGCGGGGTGGTGGTTTGTGATCAAGCGCCAGGTGGAGAGCGAAGAACGAAAGAAGTGTTTGCCCCGGTGATTGTCAATGCTACGGGTGCCTGGGCAGATGATCTGCGCCAGATGATCACTACCATTCCAGGCCAAGGATTTCCCACTGAATCGATAGGCGCTGGAGCGCCCCAACTCAGGCGTTTGCGCGGTAGTCATCTCCTCTTTCCGAGCCAGCGTCTGCCTTTGACCCGCGTGGTCAATGTGCTCCATCCACAGGACGGACGCCCGGTATTTGCCTACACCTGGGAAGGCGTCACCCTTGTGGGAACAACCGACGTGGATCACCGGTCCGCACCAATGAGCGATCCACAGATCAGCCCCGGTGAGATCGAGTATCTCCTGAAATTTGTGCAGAGTGCTTTTCCTGCTCAGGATTTGGGTTGGGATGACATCCAGGCGACATTTTCGGGGATTCGAGCCGTTGTCAATACCGGAAAAACAGACCCATCGAAGGAATCGCGTGAACACGTGCTGTGGAATGAGGCCGGGTTGCTGACGATTACAGGCGGCAAGCTCACCACATTTCGACTGATGGCGCTCGAGGTTCTCAAAGCTGTCTTTAAAATATTGCCCGAAAAAGCACACCAGCTTGCGGGCAAGACCAACCCCGCCCACCAGCGAATTCTTGACCCCGTCCTGATCGATGAAAACGCCGGGGGCGATCTCCCTGCCAAACAACGATTGAAGTTGGCCGGCCGTTACGGGCGCCTGGTCAATTCTATGGTTCAAACGGCAAGGCCAGGAGAATTAAAACTGATTGCTGGAACGCAGGCTTGCTGGGCAGAGTTGCGTTGGGCAGCGAAGTATGAAGCAGCCGAACATTTGGATGATTTGCTCTTACGCCGGGTACGTCTCGGTTTGCTGTTACCCGAGGGAGGACTGGAATTTTTACCGCAAATCCGGGCAATCGTCCAGCCCGAAATGGGTTGGGACGACGAGACATGGGAAACCGAGCAGAAACGCTACAGCCAGCTTTGGGAAACCTGTTATCACGCGTGAGGATGAACAATGGACAAAGACTTAATCCTGGCAATCGATCATGGCACCCAGAGCGTTCGAGCGCTCTTGTTTAATCTTCAAGGCGAATTGGTGGCGAAGGAGCGGATTCCGATCGAGCCTTATTTTTCAAGCGCGCCTGGACTCGCTGAGCAGCACCCCGAGGCATTCTGGGAGGGGTTGTGCCAGGCCTGCCAGGGACTATGGCAGCAAGAAGGCGTCGATCGGGGACGAATTGCAGGTGTGGCGCTCACCACCCAGCGCTCAACCGTGATCAATTTGGACCGCGAAGGCAAACCGCTCCGCCCAGCAATCGTCTGGCTGGACCAGCGCAGGACCGAAAATCTCAAACCCTTAGGTGGATTATGGGGTCTTGCTTTTCGCCTGTCAAGGATGACCGCTACCGTCAGTTATTTACAAGCCGAGGCGGAGGCAAATTGGATCCGCACCAACCAACCCGAAATTTGGGCTCGCACACATAAGTATCTGTTCCTTTCAGGTTACCTGAGCTGGAAAATGACCGGTAAGTTCGTGGATTCGGTCAGTTGCCAGGTCGGCTACCTGCCTTTCGATTACAAGCGGCAAACATGGTCGGGGAAATATGATTGGAAATGGCAGGCCGTTCCGATGAACCCTGAGATCCTACCCGAGCTGATCCCCGCGGCACAAATCCTTGGCGAAGTTACCCCAGCGGCTGCAGAAGCAACTGGGATTCCTGTCGGGCTACCCATCGTTGCCGCAGCAGCGGATAAAGCCTGTGAGGTCATCGGGGCTGGTGGGCTGGCAGCAAATATCGCCTGCCTGAGCTATGGAACTGCGGCGACGATTAACACCACCCACCAACGCTATATTGAGCTGATCCCGCTCATCCCACCTTATCCATCTGCGATCCCGGGCCATTACAGCCTCGAGATGCAAATCTTCCGCGGCTATTGGATGGTGAGCTGGTTTAAAACCGAGTTCGGGCATGTCGAACAGGGGTTGGCCGAGCTGCGTGGGGTGGAGCCGGAAGTCATCTTCGATGAACTTGTAAATGCTGTTCCCCCAGGCTCAAACGGTTTGCTGCTCCAACCTTATTGGTCGCCAGGGCTAAAATTACCTGGCCCCGAAGCGCGTGGCGCGATTATTGGATTTGGTGGAGATCACACCCGCGCCCATTTATATCGCGCTATCCTGGAGGGGCTGGCATTTGCACTGCGGGAAGGGGCACTGCGCACTGAAAAACGCAGCGGCGTCAAGATCACCGAACTGCGCGTGGCCGGCGGCGGCAGCCAAAGCAACGCGGCAATGCAGCTAACCGCAGATATTTTTGGATTGCCCACCTCACGCCCTCACGTTTACGAGGCGTCTGGATTGGGCGCAGCGATCGACGCCGCGGTTGGTTTGGGGCTGCACCCAGATTTCGCTGCGGCAATTGGGGCTATGGCCCGTCCAGGCGCAAAATTTGAACCCGATCCAGCGACACATCAGGTTTATAATGATCTTTTTACGAATGTTTACCTAAAAATGTACGATCATCTGAAACCACTGTACGATGAGCTGAATAAAATTAACGGTTAATTTTCAGAATGGAAACAATTCCACCCAAACTAGCTGAAATCATCGAGGATTTTTCCCTGTGCGAGGGGCGCGAAAAACTCGAACTGCTGCTGCAGTATGCGGATAGCTTGCCTCCGCTCCCGGTAGAATATCAAAATCATCCGGAACGAATGAACCAGGTTCACGAGTGCATGACGCCGGTGTTCATCCAGGCAAAGAGGGACCAGGGGCAGATCACGTATTATTTCGATGTCCCCGCCGAGGCGCCAACTGTGCGCGGTTTTGCCGCAGTAATGGGGGCGGGGATAAACGGCAGCTCTCCCGCCGAAGTGCTCGCTATCCCGTCTGATTTTTACGTGCAAATGGGACTAGACCAGGTGTTAACCCAGAGACGGCTAAATGGCATTTCTGCAATCCTGGCCTATATGAAGCGGCTGGCTAGCTGACCCGAAAATGACGACGATCCTGGCATTAGATTTTGGCGGAAGCAAACATACAGTCGGAGTGGTCGAGGTCATCGATGGCAAGCACTCTCCGACCTGGACAGCGCACCGCCGTCAAAAATCACCGCCTTATGCCAATGCCCTGGTTGATCTTGAAATTGTTTTGAGCCTTGCTGAGGCAGCCCTGGAAGGGCAGAAGCCGGATGCGATTGGGGTGAGTTTCGGTGGTCCCGTAGATGCAAGCGCTGACCTGGTCTTACTATCGCATCATATCCCCGGTTGGGAAAGATTCCCACTTGGAAAGTTTCTCCAAGAGCGGTACGAGTGTGTTATCAGAATCGATAACGACGCCAACGCTGCCGCGCTTGGCGAGCATCACTACGGCGCTGGGCAAGGCTGCTCGTGTATGCTGTACATTACGGTGAGCACTGGCGTCGGAGGGGGTTGGGTTTTGAACCATGAAATTTGGCACGGCGCAGACAGCATGGCCGGAGAAATTGGCCATACGATCGTCGACCCTCTTGGGCCAACTTGCCTGTGTGGGAAGCGCGGCTGCGTCGAACGGCTGGCCTCTGGCCCTTACCTGGCCCAAGACGCTTATGAACGATTGACAAAAAATCCAAATCTGGATTCCTCGCTGCGCAGTTTAGCCGAGGGGAACCTGAATAACATCACCAGCGAGCTGATTGCCCAAGCCGCTGCAGGCGGAGATGCGCTGGCCAGGGATATTCTACTGCGCGGCGCGCGAGCCATCGGCGTTGGGATTGGCAATGCAGCCAACATGATCAACCCCGAACGCTTCATCCTGGGCGGCGGGGTAACCAAATCGGGGGAGGCTTTCTGGCACGAGGTCCGCCGAGCAGCTCGTGAGACCGCGCTGCCGCAAGTGCGGATAGAAATCCTCCCCGCGGCATTGGGCGATGACGCGCCTTTGTGGGGTGCAGTTGCTTTAGTGGAAAAATGTGTATAGGCGTGCCTGTTGCACACAAGCCACACAGGTGTAGGCGGGCACCTGTGGTTGCTTCGAGGACCCATCCATGACCCGCCCGCCCCCGATCCAGGCCTTGTTAAGTCGCTGGCGGGCCGATCCGCAGATTGGCGGGAATGTCAGCGCATGGGAAATCCTGGGCGAAACAAAAGCGCAGCTTGAGCCAATCCCAGCAGATATCCACCCAGACCTGCGCCAGGCTTTGAAAGGCAAGGGGATTGAGACGATTTACAGCCACCAGGCCGAATCGCTGCGCGCCATCTGGGAAGGTCGCTGCCCGGTAATTATTACCAGCACGGCTAGCGGAAAAACCTTGTGCTACAACCTTCCTGTTTTGGATCATTTATTCCGCGATCCGGGAGCGCGCGCCATTTATCTCTTTCCGACCAAGGCGTTAACCCAGGATCAGCACAGCGGACTGCTTGATCTGCTATCCGATTCTGATCATCACTCCATAGTACCAGCGATCTATGATGGGGACACTCCGGCTAACCAGCGCCCAGCAATCCGTAAGAATGCCAGGATTGTATTGAGCAATCCAGATATGCTCCACACCGCCATTCTGCCACATCACACGGCCTGGGCAGCCTTTTTTCACGATCTGCGCTTTGTAATTCTGGATGAAATGCATATTTACCGCGGCGTTTTTGGCTCACACGTCGCCAATGTTTTACGGCGCTTGCGTCGTATCGCTCGATTCTATGGGGCAAAACCGCAATTTATCCTGACCTCGGCGACCATCGCCAATCCGTTGGAGCTGGCGGCTGGATTAATCGAGCCGGAAGAGGGGCAAGAAGAGCTGCGTTTGATCGATCAAGATGGCGCCCCGCATGGGCAAAAGCACTTCTTGATCTACAATCCGCCGGTGATTAACGCTGATCTCGGGATCCGGCGCAGCGCGGTGCAAGAGAGCGTCCACCTGGCAGCGGAATTACTGGCTTATCAGATCCAAACAATTCTCTTTGGGCGCACACGGCGGACGGTCGAGATCCTTTTGACCTTATTGAGAGATCAAGCCGGTGGAGAAGCCAACCCACGCGTTTCGATCCGCGGTTACCGCAGCGGCTACCTGGCACAGCAGCGGCGGGCAATCGAGCAAGGTTTGCGCAATGGACAGGTCCACGCCGTAGCAGCGACAACCGCCCTCGAGCTTGGGATCGATATCGGGGCGCTGGGAGCAGCGCTGATGGTTGGCTACCCAGGCAGCATCGCCGCTGCATGGCAGCAAGCCGGCCGCGCGGGACGCGGCGAAGAACCTTCCCTGGCCATCCTGGTCGCCACAGCCGACCCCCTGGATCAGTTTTTCGCAACCCATCCGGAATACTTTTTTGGGCGTAACCCAGAACAAGCCCTGGTGAATCCAGACAATCTGCTAATACTTCTTGCACACATTCGCTGTGCGAGTTTCGAGTTGCCCTTTTGGCGCGGCGAGCGCTTTGGCAGCCTGGACTCAGAACGATTAAGCGAATTCCTGGAATTTATGGTGGAAGAGCGCCTGCTCCATTTTTCCAACGAGCGTTATTATTGGATGTCAGACCAATATCCTGCCCAGGCAGTTTCGCTGCGGACGGCTTCCAGCGGATAATATCCTGCTGCAAGACAGCGGGGCTGTTCATCAATCCGAGCAATCGTTCGTAATCGGAGCCGTCGACCGTTTGAGTGCGCTATGGATGGTGCATCCTAATGCGATTTATATGCACGAGGGGCAGACTTACCTGGTAAACGATCTGGATCTTGAGCATAATACTGCGAGCCTGAGCCGGATCGAGACGGATTACTATACAGAACCGCGGGCAGAAACTACGGTTCAATCCCTGTCTGTCTTGCAAGAATTGACCATCCACGGCGGTAAAAAGACTTTCGGTGAAATATTGGTTACCAACCAGGTGGTCGGTTATCGTCAAATCGATTGGCAGACCCGCCAGCAGATTGGGATTGGCACGCTCGATCTGCCGGCAACCGAACTGCAGACGACGGCTTATTGGCTGGCTTTGGACGAAGACACCGTCAGCGCGCTGCAAGAATCGGGGTTATGGAGCAATGCTCCAAACCAATATGGCCCTGGTTGGCCCAATCAGCGAGACCGCGCCCGCGAACGCGACAGCTACCGGTGCCAGGTTTGCGGCGCGCCAGAGACGGATCGCTCCCACCATGTGCATCATAAAATCCCTTTCCGCAATTTCGCCTCCCCCCAGGCTGCCAACCAATTGGAGAACTTGATTACGCTGTGCCCGAGCTGTCACCGCCGCGGAGAAACAGTGGTGAGAGTAAAGAGCGGGCTGGCCGGGTTGGGATTTGTGCTGCGTCAACTGGCGCCGCTATTCGTGATGTGCGACAGCCGCGATTTAGGCGTGCACAGCGATCCACAAAGCCCCCTAAGCGGCGGCCAGCCAACGATCGTGATCTACGACCAGGCGCTTGGCGGGATCGGCTTAAGCAAACGGATTTTCGAAGTCCACAGCGACCTGATCAGCCGCGCCTACGCATTGGCCGCGGAATGTCCTTGCCAGGATGGCTGCCCATCTTGCGTCGGCCCAGGCGGCGAGACTGGTCAGGGCAGTAAACCAGAAACCCTGGCGATCTTGGAACGCCTGACAGGCTACCGCTAGACTGGCGGCCATGCTAAAATAGCTGCATGCCTTCGCTCAGCGACAAATTAAAATCCCTTGGCGTCTCAGTCGGTTTTAAACCCACTGGCGAGACTGTAGTCAGCCCCCATCAGCAAGAAATTGGGCAGCAAGTATCGGCAGTTTCCGCAGCACATCCAAAACTAGACGATGTGCTTGGTGGCCACACCCTGAAAAATTCGCAAGGGGAGACTTACATTGTCGAGAGCCATTACCCTCTCGATTACCAACAGGGTAGGGTTGGCTTATTCGCTGCTTCATCGCTGCGCATGCTCGCAAACTGGGCAGGCAACCCGGATCTGGGTGATTTAAAGCCGGAATTGTTTGCTTTTTTGGACACCGAAACCACCGGCCTTTCAGGGGGCACAGGCACATACGCTTTTCTGATCGGGGCAGCTCGATTTGAAGAATCCGAATTTCACCTGACCCAGTTCTTTATGCGCGATCCCGCCGATGAGCCGGCCGAATTGGTCGCTCTCGAAGAATTCCTGGCGCCATGCCAGGCAATTGTGACTTTTAATGGAAAAACCTTCGACGCCCCCCTGTTGAATACCCGCTATATGCTCCAAGGTTGGCGCTCACCCCTATTTGATTTAGGCCACTTTGATCTGCTCCACCTGGCGCGACGCTTGTGGCGCGACCGGCTTCCCAGCCGCACCCTGATGAACCTGGAAGTCCAAATCCTGGGCACCGAACGCACTGAGGAGGATATTCCTGGCTGGGCGATTCCCCAGATGTATTTCGATTACATCCGCAGCGGCGATCCCACCCCATTGAAAAACGTGCTCTACCATAATGCCATGGACGTCGTTTCACTGGCTGCCCTTTTCAACCATATGGCGGGTTTATTGGCTCACCCATTCGAGGCGAGCATTGAACATGGTGTGGATCTGATTGCCCTGGCGCGGTTATATGAGGATTTGGGCGAGACGCAGACCGCGATCGGGCTGTACCTACAAGGTTTAGAATTCGAAGACCGCAGCACAGACCGCCACATCGATGAAACGCCCGAAGAATTCGTTTATCTATGCGCAAAGCCTGTCCGAATCCTATCTCCCTCCACAAAATCGCCAGCCATTGCCGAGGGCAATTTTCCTGGATGCTCTCGACCGGCTCGCTTTGATCCACAAACGCAATCAAGATTACCCCACCGCTGTCACCTTGTGGGAGAAAGCCGCCAGCCATCAGCATATTCACGCCCACATCGAGCTATCGAAATATTACGAACACCACGAACGCAATTATCCGGCAGCGTTATACTGGGTCCAGTCTGCCCAGGTGATCATCCATTCTACCCAAGTTGCAGCCGCTGAACGCATATTATGGTCGCAGGAGTTAGAAACCCGCCTGGCCCGCTTACAGCGCAAACTTAACCAAACCGGTGGGGAATCGACGACTATAAACATGACTCGTTATCGAGAAAATAGAAGTCCCACCGAAGCCTATCGAGGCTGAGATCGCCAAGAATCTCAAACACAACCTGGTTGTGAATCTGCTCGATGGTGGATTCTTTGGATTCGCTCTTGGATTTGCCTCCTTCATCACTGTAATTCCACTGTTTGTCAGCAGTTTGACCGACTCGCCGCTGTTAATTGGCTTGATCCCTGCAATTCACAGCGTCGGTTGGCAGCTTCCGCAATTGTTCACTGCACGGAAGGTCTCGCGGCAGTCACGCTATAAGTCGATGGTTGTGCTGATGACGATTAACGAGAGGCTGCCATTTTTGGGACTCGCCATGGTGGCCTGGTTTTCGCCAGTGCTTGGCGTGCAGTTAACCCTTATTCTGACTTTCCTAATGCTGATCTGGCAGGGATTAGGCGGCGGCTTTACCGCCAATGCCTGGCAAAGCATGGTAGGGAAAATCATTCCTGCTGAAATGCGGGGGACTTTTTTTGGAGCGCAGTCTTCTGCGGCGAATTTATTGGCGAGCATCAGCGCCATCCTGGCCGGTCTAATCCTCCAGCGCCTGGTTAGCCCGCTCGATTTTACGTTAACCCTACTGCTCGGCTGCCTGGCGATGTTTATTTCCTGGCTTTTTTTGTTGTCTACCCGCGAACCCGTGACAGCGCCGCTAGTAGAGATCCACCACATAAGTTTTACCAAGGAATTGGTTTCGATTCTGCGCAAAGATCGCAACTTTTGCTGGTTTCTGCTTGTGCGCATGCTTTCGCAGCTTGCAATCATCGGCCAGGCATTCTATACAGTTTATGCCGTCAAGAATCTGGGAATGAGCGAATTGGCAGTCGGGGTGTTGACCAGCGTTTTATTAGCAACCCAAATTGTGGCTAATCCGACCATGGGCTGGCTTGGCGATCATTGGAGCTACCGCTGGGTGATGCTGATCGGGATCGTGGCGTCGATCTTCAGCGCTGCCCTGGCCTGGCAAGCGCCGAACAGCAATTGGTTTTTTCCGGTGATGATCCTGGCTGGGATTGCCAACGTCGCTTTGTGGACCATTGGGATGGCGATGATACAGGAATTTGGCAAAGAAGAGCAGCGACCTGTGTATATCGGCATGTCCAACACCTTTATCGCCCCATTCACTATTCTTGCCCCGTTTATCGGCGGCTGGTTAGCAATGCAACGTGGTTATCCGGCGACCTTTTTTGCATCGGCAGTATTTGGTTGTTTGACTGCGGTCGTCTTGACCTGGTTTGTTAAAGATCCTGGTCGCATTCGAAAGTTAGATTTGAAAGTGCACCTGGAAGAGTCTGGAGCAGAATGATGAACAATTTTTTTGTATTTGATAATTTAACCTGGCCTGAAGTCGCTGAGCTGCCGAGGGACACTCCATTGTTAATCCCTTGCGGCAGCGGGTACGATCCCATGTTTATTAACAACGCGTTGGGAAATCCCGCGGCGATCGGCATGCTCCCGCCGATTCCGTATGGCTGGCCTGGAAGCGGTTTGGCTGTCCCCGAGGAGATCTTCTCAACGCTCCTGGGTAACCTGGTGAACAGCCTGGCCGACGATGGTTTCTCGCAGGTATATGCCCTGACACCTCAGGGAATGGCCCTGGATCCGAGTATCAGGAGATTGATCTGCGCGCATCCCAGCCAATATCGCCGGCGCATTCAACTTGCCGGATGATGACCAACGCCAGAGGGTGGTGATCATCCCTATCGGACATACCGAACAGCACGGTTTTCACCTGCCACTCTCTACCGACACGCTCATTATCGAGGCAGTTGGCAGTGGCACAGCGGAGGCCAGCCAGGGCGGAGCAGCACCAGCAGTGTGCCTGCCGGTCATGCCTTATGGGGTGAGCACCCACCGCGCTTCGTTTGCCGGGACACTGAATTGCGGCGGGCGGGCCTTCGAAGATTTCTGGTTGGCAATCATCGACCAACTTGCAAATCGCGGCTTCGAGCGGATGTACCTGCTGAGCGGACACGGCGGGAACAGCTCGTTTCTGGTCAACGTTGTGAAATACGCTGGCGAAAGACACCGGCGAATTTTCTGCGCCACCGCTTTCCTGTACCTCTCTGGCCCACAGGGGATCGAAGCGCTCGAGAAATATCGCCGATCGCCTATCGGGGGAATGGGACATGCTTGCGAGCTGGAAACATCGTTGATCCTCCACCTGAGGCCAGATTTGGTACACATGGAACGGGTTGTGGACGAAACCGACTTCGTCGCCACGCCGGCGTATTATATGGATTGGGTCGAAGGCGGCGCACTGGTCGCCAACCCACCCTGGGACGATGATTCGCGCACTGGCGCGTATGGGGCTGGAAGCCTGGGAACAGCCGAGAAAGGCCAGATTTGGCTGAAAGCTGCCATAGATGAAAAACTCAGCCACCTGGCTGAAATTAATGAGCAGCACGCCCGGCGCGAGGCGCGGCGAAACAGCGGTTATGGTTTGTGGGGGAAAGCAACAGAATAATCAGTACAGCAATTTATCGAACGACTATGCGCAATTCGTCGAGATATCACACCTATAAATAATAGGTGTGATATTGGCTTTGGCATGGATTGCCCCAGGCGATATGCATCGCCCGCGCCGTTAAATCGATAATCAAACCATTTACTGTTTTTTCGCGTTCCAACGGATCGATGTCATCCATCGAATGGTTGCAGATCGAATTAGGGAAATTGACATGGTCGCGCTGGATCGCCTGCAGCGTTTTCAATGTGTGCAGTTGGGTGCGTTTCATCATCCTCAGCGCTCGAAAATAACGGATTCGGGTGCCGATCAGCTCGTCCGGCTCGTCTTCCACCTGCTGCATAGTGTAATCCAGGTAGTGATTGGTGTGCACCAAATAGCCATCCTCGCCGTATAGAACCGCAAAACGGCGGGCCGAGACTTCGACAGAGTACAATTCTCCGCTTTCATGGGCCAGTAAATGATTGTAGCCGGCGGCGCGCTGTGGAAGCAAAGCGCGGCGGATGGCCTCGTCAGGATCCTTGGCGGACAGAATTGCCCGCGAAACTATTACTCTCGGGATCCCAATCCGTGAATCCGTTGGATAGACAAAGTCGCATAGTTGAGCGATACCGGCTGCATTAAAGCCAATATTGGGGAGCAAACCACCATACGTCATCCCCAGGAAGGCAGGCTCATCATCGGGCGTGGCATGGACCAGGTAAACGTCCTGCTCGTCTTCGGGCAGCCAGTCTTCGTTGTGGGCGAGGAGAACATGTCCATCCGCAGTGCGCTCTTCGTTAGCGGCCATGCTGGTACATTTGGTCAGGTGCAGGGCGTCCATGGTCACTGCCTCCATAGCATTGACCACCATCAGATCGTCAAAGGATACATCTGCACCTTCGGCAATTCCTAGCAGCTCATCGACATACTGCGGATAACGTTCCTGACAAAAGGGTAAGTATTTTCTGGATTGCGTCTGGGCGCCCTCCCAGGTCAATTGCAAATTATGATAAGCATTGGTGATCAGGGCGCGTGCATTTTGAATGCTGTGGCGGACCTGAACGAAACACGCCTGCCCAATTTGCTGGCCGATTTCGCGGTGCGTTCCAGCGACACGAACGAGTGGAACCGGCGTGTTCGCCCTGGCCAGGACGGCGGGGTCATTGGATTTCGGAAACCCTTGAGACTGCGAGAATTGGCGGGTTATTTGATTCGTATAGGGGGCAGAATTGGCCGGGGTTTCCTTCTTGGGTGGTTTTGGGCCGTACTCGCGATCATCCATTGCTGTCGCTCCTCGTTTTTATTCCCCAAATTATAATGCGTACAGGTTGGTAAGAATCAATGAATATCGTGGAGCAACCAGAAAAAGGTTAAGGAGATATGGCTTTGAATTTGGTCGATCAACGCTTTCAGCCTGGCTTGATCCTCGGCAGCAGCAGTTTGGGCGGCAGTCGAATAGGCGGCGGCGGCATACTCGAGGGCGCGGGTTTGGTCGCCGTCCAGGCTGTAAAGTCGAGCAAGGGTTTCCTGGATTCTCCAAGAACTCCGCGCTGAGAATGGAGATTTTAAAGCATTTTCGTATTCATCGATTGCCTCGGCGTTCCTGCCAAGCCGCGCCAACGCCTCCCCGAGCGAGAGGTTCACGTTGTATTTCTGCTGTGGCTCGCCACTCAATGATTGCGATTGCCGGTAATAGGTTATGGCCTGTTCAAACAAGAGTTGTCTTTCGTTCGGAACCGAGTTCTGTTCTGCCTGCCAGGCGCGGATATCACCCAACTGCCCATACGTCCAATCGTACGATGGATCCACCTCGAGGGCCCGGTTCAGGAACTCCAGGGCTTTCTCTGGCTGCTTTTGTAAGCGGTAGGCAAGATAGGCTGATTCATTCCATAAGCGCACATTATTGGGGCTGAGTTTCAACGCGGTCGCATAATAGCGCTCAGAAAGCTTAATTTTCTGCTCGAAGCTGGCCCGATCGAGGCTATTAACCGCCCATAGGGTGTACAAGCGCGCCAGGTTGGCGGTATGGTCGGGGTTCAGTGGGTTCAAACCCTGGGCAGTCTCGAGATCTTTGACAGCATTCGTTAAGAGTGCATCCTGCTCAGATTTATTTGGGAGTGAGCCAGCATCGTCGAAATAGGCCTTTGCCAGGTACAGATAGTAATTATCTTCATCAGGCGCAAGCTGGTTTGCCTGCTGATATAAACGGATGGCCACAGGATAGGTCCCAGGCTTGTCAAAAGCCTGGGCGAACTTAAAGGTAACATCCGCCTGGATGGAGCGCAAACTCGCGGGAATCACCAGCGATCCGAGGATGAGCAGCGCAATGCTGCTGGACAAGACAGCGAAGATCGCCTTGGGCTTCAGGTGATCATGATAAAGAGAGCCAGGTTTCGATTGTAAGTGAAGCAAGGCAATGCCAATTAACAGTCCGCTAAGGAAAATCAAGTAGCCGCGATACAAGCCGGCTAATTTTGTCGCCTGGGAGAGTAAATCTGTATAGGCTGCAGGCGTCTGGCGGGCAATCGCGGCCAACTGCCAGGTCTGCCAAAACCAAAATCCAGCCGCAAGGGTAAGCGAGGCGGCCGCAACGAATAGAAAACGTGGCCACGAACCATATCGTTGACTAAAACGGTTCCTTGGATCGGAATATTGAAATTCTTCATCTTTCCCAGTTTCGAGGGTTAGCAGCGCCGAGGCTGCTAACCAGGTAAGGACAACCATCCCGAACACCCCCCAAGAAGCAGTACCTGTTGGCAGCGTGGTCAGCGCCAGCCAGATAATCGGCAGGACGGCCTGGGCACCTTGCTGATTGGTCAGGAAATCAAAACCGAGGGTGATTAAGATAATCCCCAGGATAATGCTGCTAAAGGCAGCTTCTAGATACCATGGCTGGTGCACTTCGGGCAGGTTCGGGTATTCAGGGGTGAAATCCTGGTATGCTCCGGTCCTCGGCAGGATCTCGCCCACCAATACGAGGAGTGCAGCGTAAATCCAAAAATAGCTGCGTGTCACCGCGATGGCGATCCCGAAATTAATCTCGATGAAATGGGCCAGGATCGCCGCGAATAATACTAACAACGCCATAAAACGGACTGTCGCAACGGCCGAGGGTTTTTCGGGTTCCTGTTCACGCCGAGAAATCTGTATACCAGTCAGGATCAAATATCCCGACAACCCGAGGACGATCCCAAACGGGAGGCCAATCCCCAGGTATTCGATCCCGCGCCAGAGTGATAGGAATAGTCCGCCGGATAACCCGCCAAGAATATAGATTGACCAAAAGTGAAATTTTCTTGAAGCGAGCGGCTCAGCAGAACGCAGGCGCAGCAATCCCATCCACTTAAAGGCATAATAGAACAGGGAAGAAAATAGAACCAGGTAGGCGGCCAGGCCAAGGAAACCTGCGGTAACCAGGGAATCCCAGGTTTCGTTGTGGGAGCGATCTGGCGTGGCATTCCGCTCTTCCACGGAAGCGAGGGCAGGGTTATAAAATTGGTTATAGACTACGAACATGCTCTCAGGGCCATAGCCAAGCAGAGGGCGGAGGAAATTCCAGCGGTCTACAACCCCATTCGGGAATTGCAAAGCAGTATGGGACAGAACCATTTGCGCCGCGCCGGTCCAAATATATTTTCTACCCAAGGCAGTGCTGCTCTCGGGATCCAGTAAAATGCCAATTCTGCCAAGATTGGGAGAGGCGCGCAGCGTTTCGAGCGGTCCTTCTTCCAGGCTAAAAACCGCCATGAATATCGCCAGGAAGATGACTGCAGCGACCAGGCTATACACCAACCATCGCTTGCGCCGCCAGATGGCCAAGATTAAGATCATGAAGAAACCGGCTGCAAGCAAACCCAAGAACGGGCCTCGGCTTCCACTGAGATAGATCGCGATCAGTTGAGCACACAGGATTAAGCAATAGAGCGCTGCAAGGCAGATATGTCGAAAAAGGTCAGCTCTTGACCTGCGAATTATTTGGATGGAATCCAGCAATCGCGCTGCGGTAAGCGGAAAAACCATGACCAGATAAGCAGCCAGGAAGATCGCGTTTCCCAGGTTGGCGGAGACACGGAGTGAGACATCCATTCCCCATGGAATCGGATCCAATCCATAATGCTGCAAAATCCCATACAGGCTGACCGGCAAGCTCGTCAGGATGATCACGGTAAATAACCGCTCGACCTGAACTCGCTGACGCAGGTTTCCTAGCAAGGCCGCGAAAATTACAACATACGAAAGGAAAGTTATGCTTCCTTGTAAGCGCTGGTAAGATCCCCATAGGCTGACGGCTGGGGTAACCGAAAATATTGTTGCCAGGAATGTTGCGATCCCCAGGAAACAGCAGCGGAGCGATGAGGGGTAGCTTCAAGAACTCGATCAGTTTCTTCGACAGATCGCCGGTCTGGAGGCTAGGGGAAGGTTCTATTGTGCGCTTTGGGTTCGGCGGCTGAACTGCTAAAACGACGACCTTGATTACCCAGGCAGCCAGGATCAGGATAGCCAGGCAGCGTAAAATTGTGATTTTATCGGGTTCGAAGATCCGGAAGGAAAATATGTTAAAAAAAAGGGGTGTAATGATCGCCGCCGCAATCCAGGCGGCTTCGATTAAGCCATCACAAAAACGGCTAATTTTATGGGTCATTCTGAAATCACAGCCTAGAGTGGCCAGATCACCGGGATAATCATCATCGCCAAAATAAATATCACAATTGTTAGCAGTGATCCAACTTTTAGGAAGTCCTTAAAATGATAGTCGCCGGGACCATATACCATTAAACACGCCGGTTCGAGCGGGGTCAAGAAGGAACAGCTTGCCGCCACGGCAATCATTACCGCGAAAGTGCGGGGGTTCAAACTTAGCTGGGTCGCAGCCTGGATAGCAATTGGAACCACGACTACGGCAGCAGCCTGGTTCGACATTGGTTGGGTTAAGAACATGGTCAGCAGGAAAAAGCCGGCCAAGATCCACAGCGGGTTGTATTGTCCAAAAATCTTAATAATCTCATTTGCCAAGAATGCGGCCGTCCCACTCACCTCCAGGGCTGCGCCGAAGCCAAGCATGCAGCCAATCAGAATAATCGCCTTCCATTCGACTTCGCGATAGGCTTCGACCGGGGTGATCGTCCTGGTCAGGAACACTACGAGAACGCCAAGTAAAATTGCGATTGGAAGCGGGACTAATTCAGTAGCCCCTAAAATGAGTGCGCCGCCGAATGCAAGTGCAGCGATGGGGGCACGGCGTGAATTGGGAGGGGGTTCATTAATTTGTCCGACTATCCGAAAGCCTGTGTTCGATTGCATTGCCTGGATGTTTGCGCGTTGGCCTTGTACCAGTAAAATATCTCCAAGCTGGATGACAACCTGGCTGATGCGATGGCTGATGGTTTCACCATGGCGATTGATCGCCAGTACCAACAAACCAAACCGTTCTCGAAATTGGATTCCATTCAATGACCGGCCAATCATCGGGGAGCGGTTCATCACAATCACCTCTGCCAGTCCGAAGTTCTCATTTTGCAAGCGGGGATCGTCAAGCTCCACATCCGCTTTTAAATCAATTCCCACCACACTGCGAATTTTCAGGATCTCGTCCCGTTCGCCTTCCACCATCAATAAATCATTCGATTCCAGTCGCAATTCTGGCGAGGGGATCAGATATTCGGATTTGTTACGGATAACGCGCATCACCGTCAGATCCAGATCTCGACCCAGGCCAGTCTCGGCTAACGATTTCCCAATCAGCGGAGAGCCAGGCAGAACCAGCGCTTCGGTCATAAAGATCTGCTTGACCATCTCTTTCACCGGTTCCGAAGGGGGTGTTCGATCGGGGACCATTTTAGAACCGATAAAGAACATATAAACAATGCCAATGATCACAATTGGGATTCCGACAGGACTGAGTTCGAACATTCCCAATGGGCTTAGTCCGTATTGAGTCATCAGACCGCTGACAACAATATTTGTCGACGTCGCCACGAGCGTGACTGAGCTGCTCAGAATTGTGGCAAAAGCCAGGGGCATGAGCAGCTTTGAGGCGCTCATCCGTGCCCGGCTGGTTACGCCAAAGATAACTGGAATAAAAAAAGCAGTTGCAGCGGTGTTGCTGATGAAGGAGCTCATCACTGCCGCGGAGATCAAAATGAGTGCCAGGATGCTTTTTGGATTTTTACCGGTTCGCCTCACGATTGTGCGGCCAACCAAATCTACAATACCAGTCTTTTCCAGGGCTGCGGTCAGGATCAATAAACCAAAGATCATTACAACCGCATCGTTGCCAAACCCGCGGAAAGCCTGATCGGCGGGTAAGATCCCGGTGAGCACCAGAACCAGCAGCATTCCCATTGCGACAACTTCAGCGGGAATTTTTTCGAACGAAAATAGAACCAGGGCGACGGCTATAATACCTAATAACAGGGCAATTTCGAAGGTCATTCGACGATTTCGGCCAGCAGCTCGTTATGACTGACGCTCTGACCAGGCGCGACGTTTAACGTTTTTATCCACCCCGAAAGCGGCGCACGGATCTCGTTTTCCATTTTCATTGCTTCCAGGATGAGCAGCGGCTGACCAGCCTCTACCTGTTCCCCCACCGCAACCAGCACCTTCGCTACGAGTCCTGGAATTGGGGCTTTCAAGTGCCCGTCGCCGCTGCGCAGGAGCGGTTTGACCTGATTCTTTATCGCGCAAATCCACGGCGAAAACACCTGCACCAGCCTCAACCCAGTGAAAATCTCGATCGAGGCTGACTTCATACGGTTTTCCATCGACGAGCAGATACAGATGGAACCCAGACACATCCAAATCCAAATTCCTGTAATCCAAACCGGGCAGCTTGACATTTACGGCTTGCTGATTGACGCTCAGGTTAAAATCATCTGCGTTAAGGGAGAAGCCATTTAGCTCAATTTCGTATTCAACTCCAGAAACTGTTACGAGAACCATAATCTAACCTATGATTTAAGAATTCATCCGGCGCTGTACATATGGATATGCGGACACGATCAGGGCTGCAGACGCCGGCTTTGGCGATGCCAGCCGGTATTGATCCGCTCAGGGATTTCTGGATGGATTGCCTGGTTGCGCAAGAAATAGCCGATTGCCACGGCGACAGCAAGATCTCGCAGCAAATTATCCCCTTGATCATCTGGATCACCCTGGTCAAAGACCACAGAAGAAGTCTCCGCCTGGTTCTTCGCTGATCCGATCACGCCCAGGTCAACTGAAATATCCGTATCGTATTTTCCCGCGATGACGTGTGGATCGGACAAAATTGCCTGCAGGAGGGGCTGGTTGGTGGACACGCCAATAATTTGGAATTCAGCCAGGGCGAGCTGCAGGCGCCGTAAACAGACGGCGCGGGAAGGGGCCCAGGCTGAGACTTTGGCCAGAAGCGGATCATATTCTGTAGATATATCGACGCCAGCGCTTATAAAGCTGTCCACCCGAACATCCGGTCCACCAGGAAAACGGACGCTGCGCAGCGTACCGGGGTTGGGCAGATCGTTGCCCCAAGGGTTTTGCGCGGTTAAGCGGCACTGTATTCCCCAGCCTGAGAGATCAACCTGATCCTGGGTAAGGTTTAACGGTTCACCCGCAGCCAGCCGGATCTGTTCAGCAATTAAGTCAAGGCGGCTCAAGCTTTCAGAAAGCGGGTGTTCTACCTGAATGCGTGCTTTTATTTCGGTGAAATAGACGGCGCCGTCCGAACCTATCAAAAACTCGATCGCTGCGGCGTGATGAAGTTCGAACCGGCTGGCAATATCCATAGCCATTTGCCACAAATTACTCCGCTGTTCCTGGTTTAGACCAGGCGCGGGCGATTCTTCGATTAATTTCTGGTTACCTAGGAGAATTGAACCTTCTCGTTCGCCTAGATGAACACGATTTCCATCTTGGTCGCCAAGAATCTGGACATTAATTTGGTGGGCTGGCAAGAGCGCTTTTTCCAGATACACACTCCGCTGGCCATAAACAGCCTGCGACTCTGATTGGGCGCGGAAGGCTGCCTGGCTCAGTTGGTCTGGCCTGAAAACGATCCGCTCACCTCTGCCGCGCCCGCCGCGGCATGATTTGATAACAACCGGGTAGCCTAATTTCTCGGCTTCCCCAGCCAATTCGTCGACGTCAGCCTCTTCAAAGCACAAGCGTGAATGCGCAACCACTGGAAACCCAGCAGCTTCGGCCTGCCCTAGCACAGCAATTTTATCGGTGAGATCTTCGACCATCCTGGCCGAGGGGCCAATGAAAATTAGTCCTTCTGCATCACAAGCTCGGATAAAATCAGCCCGCTCCGCCAAGAAGCCATAACCAGGATGAATTGCATCAGCCTTGGTTCTTTTGGCGACTTCCAGCAGAAAACCTTGGTCTGAAAAACCACCAGGTGTAGGAATTTGAATAGATGTGTCGGCAAGGCGGACATGAAGAGAATTTTTGTCCGTCCCGGTGTACAACGCAACCGTCTCAATCCCCAAGGCGCGACAAGTGCGTTGAATCCGGACTGCAATTTCACCCCGGTTAGCAATGAGAATCCGGTTTATTTTTTTCATAGGGCTTATTTTAACCTAAATATTTAACCCCTGAAAGACTTAAGCGAGGCGCGGAAAGGGAAAACTTCGCTCAGGGCGATTCGGTGACTTCTTCGGGAGTTGGAGTTTCGGTGTATAAGGAGGTCGGCGTCTTTGTCACGCCAAATGCTGCTTCCCAAGGATATAATCTTGCGGCGTGTCCCTGGAAATAGAGCTCGACGATCCTTCGAAAAATCGGTGCGGCGATTTCGGAGCCTTCGCCAGCGTTTTCCGCTAAAACCGCAATGGCGATATCGGGCTTGTCTGTGCGCCCTGCATCGGTATAACCTGCGAACCAGGCATGCGGGTCCTGAGTTTGCGAAGTGGCAGTACCTGTCTTCCCGTAGACGGGGGTGTTAAAGCCATTGAACACAAGGTAGGCTGTGCCGCGCGGTTTTTTGCTTTTAACCACACCCAGCATCGCGTCCTGAATTGCCTGAAGGGTCTCGGGTTTTAGATCCAAGGCGCCAGCGGGGTCGGGTTTAAACTCGAATGTTGTCGTTCCATCGGGTTTAACGATTTTTTCGATCGCCTGGGGACGGAACAATGTGCCGCCATTGCCCAGGGCAGCGACAAACCGAGCGACCTGGAGCGGGGTGACCTGGACATCCCCCTGGCCAATGGCGTTATTCACCGCTTCAATCACGTTCTGAGGATCTAGAATGTTGCCAGGTTGTTCTTCGACAGTCTCAATGCCAGTGGCCGCACCTAGGCCGAATTTACGCGCCATATCAGAGATGGCTGTCGTTTTCCCTGCGTCAAACAAGCCTTTTCCCAAGTGCCAAAAAAGCGGATTGCACGAGCGGATCAAGCCTTCGGCGATCGAATTCAGTTTTCCAGTTGGCGGCGTCTCGCCGTCCTCCAGGAAATGAGAATATGTCCAATCATACAAAGGCAGCCCTGGCAGCTCGTCAAAAACATATTGGCAGTCGTATTGATAATCAAGCGGATATAGGCCACTTTCCAGAGCGGCCGCCATGGTAATAATCTTAAAGACGGAGCCAAGCGGGTATAAACCTTGAGAGGCGCGGTTGAACTCGGGGATATTCTGGTTATTCACCACGCCAGGTAAGGTCACCCACCAA
The DNA here is from genome assembly GCA_963770655.1 of uncultured Chloroflexia bacterium. Classification (GTDB taxonomy): domain Bacteria; phylum Chloroflexota; class Anaerolineae; order Anaerolineales; family UBA4823; genus CAZAGA01. The sequence goes on from CAVYQO010000008.1 coordinate 272,621, forward strand.
TTATAATTTTCGGTCTGAAATGAATTTTGATCAAATCCAGGGGAAGAAGCCAGGGCAAGAACTCGACCTGTGTCCCGCTCCAAAACTACAGCCGCGCCATTAAAACCGCGCAGCGCTTCCTGCACTCCACTCTGGAACTCCCGATCAATGGTGGTATAAATTGCACTGCCGGGGTCCGCAGGCGTTGAACCAAGCTCAGCCACCGGTATCCCCTGTGGATCAAGCTGGTAAAGCGTCCCACCATGTTCCCCGATTAAGATGTCCTCGCCCCAGCGCTCAATACCCTTGCGGCCAACTTTTTCATCGGTGCGATAGCCAAGGCGACGATAATTGGCAAGTTCTTCCTGATCCAGGGAACGGACATACCCGACCAAATGCGGGGCAACACCATTATTTGGGTAAAAACGCGAGGTGTAATTGGTCAGCACGACCGCGCCGTACCTGGAGAGGGCAGAAAGTAAGTTGCTAGATGCCTGAGTGTCGACCTGTCCAAGGGCGATGTAATCGCCGGGATTTGAATTTTCGACCCGGCTACGGATTTCCGCTGAAGTCAAGCCGCTGGCCCACGATAGTAAACCGAACAGACCATCCGAATTTTCAGGATCAATATAATCAGGGATCAAGCCAATGGAGGTCGCCTCCGCCAGCCCGGCTAGCAACGCGCCATTCCGATCAAAAATTGGAGCCCGTGTTGGGGGATCCAGATCCATTCTTAAGGTGTTATCTCCGGCCAGTTCGGGCAAGATGGAAGCATCTTGATAATCCACCTGCCAGCGACCATCTTCAAGCTTTAAATTGAGCTGGGTTTCGCGGACCAGATCGCCGACAATATTGCTAGACAGGGTTATCCGATATTTTACCTGGGCGCTATTTTCATCCAGGAGTTCCCGCGCCAAGGATTTCATAACTCATTTCTTTTAGCGCAGTTTCTTGGGAAACGTTTTCCAACTTGGCGGAAAAGACATCCTTGGCGATATTTTGTTGGCTAGCCGAGGTCAAGCCGGCATACATCGCCTCAAAATCGCCCGATTTCCATGCATCCAGGTACTTCTGTGCAGCAGGCAAAGCCGGTGGAGTTTGGGTCGTGCTTACCTGTGGATCAGGTAGAACTGGCGCTGGCGTTGTTTCCGAAGGCAGCGCCGTTTGGCCAGCCGGGCCGGCCGTACAGCCTACCAGGGAGATTACCAGCAGTAGAACGATGAGAGTTAGAAAATTTGAGTTTTTCATCAGCAAAAGCTAATCATAAACCAATTGACAGGGCTTAGCAAGGTAGGTTGATTAACCTTTGCTAACAAACCAGGAAAGGTTGTAACTTATCCTAGGGGCACATCTCCGGAGTAATTTGGGGCCATACTGGATAATACATAGCCCAATGCTGTGGGTTTTGGGCGATATAACCTTCAGCAATTTCCAGGGCTGCCTCTGCATTGGAAAGGATTTCTTGATCGCGGTCAGAATACGATTTCATGCTGATCAGATCTGAGATGAAGACCTGCGCCGTGCCATCGGGCCGAGTAATCGAACCCGTAATTACAACCGGAGATTTGGTTCGCAATCCAAGCGGAACATGCAGTACGGGTACGGCAGCTTCATGGCCAAAAAATTTTGGCTTGTGCCGCGCCCTCGGCGACTGGCCTGTCGAGGCCCGAGATGACGATACCGCCTTCCTCAAGGCGGCGCACTGCCAATTTATAGGCGTTCATTGAGGCGGGGATCACTTCCAGGCCGCTCTTCCGGCGAAATTCGTTCTGCCACTCGTAACCTTTGCCGGGGTTGGGAGCGCTCAAAGCCAGAGGAAGCCCACCAGGCAAGTCTGGCAAGCTGCGAGCCATGGCTTGCATCACCAGGTCAAAATTACCAAGGTGAACTCCGGTGACAATGATGCCGCTTTTCCTTTCCATGCATTCATTCAAAACGAGCGAAAATTTCTTTGGGAACTCGACCATTCTTTCCAAGGCCAGTGGATCTCGGAAATAGCGATAAAAACGATAGATCGACAGGATCGTGTTATAAAATGAGGCTGCCACAGCCTGGTCAAGCTCCACCGCGTTGAGGGATTCGCCGTGAACGACCCACTGGTTAACCCGTGCAGCACGCGCCAACTCTAGATTTTTTTGGGAGGCAATCCCACGGCTAACCCAGCGGGCAATCCTCTCAGCAGCCCCTGGCGGCAGAGTCCTGCCAAGGGCAAAGCCGAGGGTGATTCCCAACCTGCCATTAATAATCTCTCGAATATTCAAAACAGCCCTTGAGCAGCGAGATCAAAATCCCTGGTTGAAAGCAGCAAGGATTTCCTTGCTGTGCTCTGCGGGTTTAACGTTTTCGAAAACCTTTATGATCGAGCCGGTAGAATCAATGATGAATGTAGTCCGATAGATCCCATCATATTCTTTCCCCATCATTTTCTTTGGACCCCAGACCTTGTAGAGATCGGCAATATGATGGCCTTCATCCGCAAGCAGGGTATATGGCAGATCAAATTTCTTCTTGAATTTTGCATGGGATTTCGGATCGTCCGGGCTTACTCCCAGGATCGTGGCTCCAGCTTGCTGATAGGCGCTGTAATCGTCGCGGAAATTGCAGGCCTCTTGTGTACAGCCAGGGGTATCGTCTTTAGGATAAAAGTATAGAATGACCGGGTTCCCTCGATAAGATGAAAGGGTATGTGGATCTCCATTTTCATCCGCAAGAGTGAAATCTGGGGCGCTGATTCCAGCTTGTATAGGCATAAAAACCTCCTGTTAATCGTATCGATTCGGCTAAATGTGATTAGGTTATTTCGGCAATGACGTCGCCCATCCCGGTTATATCGTACCCTGGAAGCCCGGCAACGGCAGTACGGAAAGCATCTTGATGGAGGATATCCAAAAGTGGGGAAAGTAAATCACTTTGATAATATTGGCTTGGAATTACGAAATGGTAAGGCTCCTGGTAAAGCGGAATAAAATCTAGATCCAAGGCCTGAGCTGCAGCAGCAATACCCAGGCCAGCGTCTGCACGCCCAGAGGCGATCGCGACTGCGACGGTCAAATGAGTATATTCTTCTTGATTGTATCCCTTTATCAGCGCAGAAGAAATCCCTGAATTTTCAAGGAGATAATCTAGCAAAACCCGTGTCCCGGCGCCCCGCTGGCGGTTCACGTAGGAGATATCCGGGCGGATTAAGTCCTGCAGCGTGTAAATTTCCTTTGGATTCCCTCTTCGCACCAGCAATCCCTGGGTGCGCCAAACCAGGGATACCAATTTGACAGGAACTGAATTCAAATATTGACGAATATAGGAAACATTATACTCGCCGCTCAATGGATCCAATAGATGAGAGCCAGCCAGGTGGGCCTCACCGCGCTGCAGGGCCAGTAAACCACCTAGACTGCCTACATTCGCTGAAACTAAACGCTTTTGGCTGGGAGCGAGAAATTGGGTCAATAAATCTAGGGTCATATCGTGCGAGCCGGTGGCTAGGATTGTTCGTTCAATTTCCGCCCGGCTGCGATATAAACGCACAGGTATCGTCTCCCCAGCCGCCAACCCCTGCACCCCCGACGGGATTATGACAATCCCATCTGCCCGAACTAAGGAGCTGATCACCCCCGAACCACGAGATAGAGGCGCGGCAAGCAGCCTGTCGCCTACCTGGCCTAAAACGACCCTGAGATAATCATCATCCCCGGCAGGCGAGGTCACCTTGCGGGTTATCACTGCCGGGACGATATCGGGTTCCCAGGCCTTGCGCCCTAACCAGGAGGCGAGGAGTGGTTCCACGAAGATTTCACAAGTAAGGGCTGCGGAAACCGGGTAGCCCGGGACGCCTATGATCGGAACAGCGCGTCCCGTTTTCAGCGAAAGCATACCCAAGATCACCGGATGGCCTGGGCGAACGGCGACGCCATGCACAAGCAGTTCGCCGTTTTTTTTCACAACCTGGGCAGAATAATCTGCTGATCCAGCCGAGGAACCTGCGTTAAGCAAGACCAGGTCATTCTCCTCGGCTGCCTGGAGAACGACCGCGCAAATCGAATCAAAATCATCGGGGACGATCGGATGACGCTCCGCCAGGCCACCCCAGGATTGAATTTGAGCCGCTATGACAATCGAATTGAATTCGATAATTTCACCAGGCTTGGCCTGGGTTCCAGGAGCGACCAATTCATCGCCGGTTGGAATAATCGCTACTCGAGGCTGTCTTGTAACGCGCAAGTGCGCATGTCCGCTGGCGGCCGCTGCACCCAGATCGACAGGCCGCAAAATGTGACCTGCGGGTAGGAGCAATTGGGTGACGACCATATCTTCGCCATAAGGCCGGATGTGCTGCCAGGGAACGGCTGGTGCTCGCAGGCGGATCATTTTTGCGCGGCGCGGGTCAAGCGGCCCGGTTGAGGCTGGCCTGGCGACTTCTATATTCTCGATGGGGATTACGGCGTCCGCCCAAGCGGGCAATGCTTCACCCGTATCGAGATAAATCGCCTGTAGCGGCTCATCGGTTTCATAACATGCCAACATCACCGGGACGGCTGGCGAAGCGCCAATCGTATCCGCTGCCTGGACTGCATAACCGTCCATCGCCGCGGCGTGATAATGCGGTGTGGAAGTCTTCGCCCATAATGGCTCTGCTAAGACCCGACCGAGAGCATGTTCATCGAGCGGTATTTCTTCAACCGCATGAACCTTCCACAACCCATTCAATTTCAATGCTTCTTCGAAACGGGATCTGGCTTCGGCTAAGGGAAGATCTTGTAAGTAAACCTTCGGATCGTTGGACATAGTTTATTAAAACATGAAAACATCGACAATTTGACCTGGCTCCAATCCATTGGCAGCCAGCGGAATACAGATTAAACCATCCGCCCGGACTAAGGTAAAGATCAGGTTGCTTCTTCCAAACACTGGCTCGGCGAGCATTCCCATGCCATCTGGATCAGCGATCAAACGCACCGGCAACCAGTCTTCACGGCCCGCCTGGGACGCTACATTCATGGTGAGTTTCGCCTTCAGGGTTGGCTGCGGGAATGGCTTTACACCAGACATGCGTTCAAGAGCCGGAAGGACAAAAAGCCTGGCAGCAATCAGGGCGCTTACCGGATTGCCGGGCAGCCCGACCGTGGGTTTTCCGTCAGCGATCCCCAGGATGGTGGGTTTGCCGGGGTGAAGCTGCACCCCATGAACCAAGACGCCAGGTTCGCCAAGGGCCGAAAATACTTTGGCGGTCAGATCACGGCTGCTGGCAGAAGAGCCAGCGGTAACGACGAGCATATCGCCGGCAGCAAGCGCTTCCATACAGCGAGCGAGGAGCACATTCTCATCATCTGGTACGATGCCAAACAGAACGGGGATCCCGCCAGCGTGTTCAACCAGGGCACTGAGCGTATATGCATTGATATCTCTCACCTGACCGGGTTTCGTCTGCTCTGCCGGTGGGATGACCTCATCGCCGCTGGAACAAATTGCAACCCTCGGCTGCCTGACTACCTTGACAGAAGTTATCCCCAGGGCTAACAGACCGCCAATTTCAGCGGGGCGAAGAATACTGCCTGATGAAATTACGTGCTCGCCGGCAGCGATGTCTTCGCCAACCTGGATGGTATTCTCCCCCATAGCTGCCGGACGAAAAACTTCGATTACCCCATTTCCTACCGACTGGGTGAGTTCTACCATCACCACTGTGTCAGCGCCCTCGGGTAGCATCCCACCGGTGTGGATTAAAGCGCAACCCTGAGGCGGAAGCGAAAAATCGGGAGCGGCGCCCATATTGACTTCGCCGATCAGATTGAGATATGCGGGAAGTGCATCGCTGGCGCCAAAACTAGCCTGGGCGGATAAAGCATACCCATCGACAGTAGCGCGGCGGAACTCCGGCAGCGGATGCGGGGAATAGATCTCCTCTGCTAAGACGCGTCCGAGCGCCTGGCTAACAGAAATTATTTCGAGTTGCTTGATAGGGCTAAGATGACTTAACCAGCGCTCTCGGGCCGCTTGAGGGGTGACAAGACTGAGGAACTCAGGCATTGTTAATGAGTCCAAAAAGCGTAAGTAAACAAGTAAGCCAGGGCAGCAAAACAGGCTGCACTGTTAATTTCTAGCGCCCGCCAATTGGGTGGTTTGCCCTGCACAATCTGACGCATCTGCCAGATCTGCAGCAAGCCGATTGGCAGCGCTAAAAAAGCCGCCAGAGCGGCGAAGCGAGGCAGGCCAAACACGGCTGCCAGGCTAAGGAGAAGGTAAGCGCTTAAGATTAACAGGTTGTGGAGGTTGATAGCCGCGTTCCAACCCATGCGGATCATTAAAGTTAAACGACCCTGTTTAAGATCCTGGGAATAAGGGCGCATTTCAAAGGCAATCAGCATCGCCAGCGCCATCAGAACCAATGGAAAGGTAACCATGGGAACAAGGCGATGCAAAGTCTGGGCTTGCAGTGTAAAGGCGAATGCGGGCACCACAAAACCGAGCAAGATCGCCAGGAGAAGCTCTCCATAGCCGGATACTTCCAGGCGCAGCGGCGGCATTGAATAAAAAACAGCACCTAAAAACAAAGCCAGCATCAGGAGGTAACTCACTGGAAAGAGTTGCGACGGCGCGCTACGGCTGTTCTCGATGGCGATGAGGATCGCCAGGGAGGCTGCGGTTGCCAGGCAGGCGAACGCCGCGAACAGGATTTTATTTTGGAACGGAATTCCAGGTTCGTTTCTTGGCGCCAGTCGAACGTGCTCTGGGTAATGCTGAAATTCGTACAAAAACTGCCCACCGAGCTGGACAAGCACTACCCAGGCTAAACCTAACCAGAACATCGACCCGTTCGGTCCATCCCCCAGATAGCGAGCCAGACCCGTTCCAAGAATAAAAACAAGGCTGCTAGCGAGGAGATTGAATGGTTTGAAGAAACGGAGGATAACCGGTAGGGATCTCATAAATTCAAAGTGCGGCGAATATCCCGAATATGGATCTGATTATGACGGTAGATCAGCTTGAGAATCTCCTCAAGGGCAACGCTGCCAAAGTAGGGGTGGCGACCGGTGCGCTCCAGATCTTCAGGGTGCATCAAATTGACCAGATCGATCGTCGCCAGGCGCAGTTCATGAAAGCGTTCGAGAAGTACCTGTGGCGAAGTTATCGCCTCGGGGATTACTTCAGCCAGATTAAAGGCATCGATATCGAAATCTTCTGGCGCGCCTTGGCCGCCTGCCAGAATATCGCGAACGACCTGTGCATTGGCGGCTTCAGCGCTGACAAAGTGAGCAAGAATTTCATGCGGCGTCCAGCCAGCCTCATCGGCGCCAGGCGTCGAGGCATAGATCGGTACACTCCAGTGTGCTGGAGTAAGCCCTCGAAATAAATCAATTGAGCGCTGCCCATCTTGGGCAAGACGTTCCGCAATTCGACTCGGAGAATCAGTCATTTCGCATTAATCAGGGTTCGATAGGGTTGCCAGCTTCCTGCCAGGCAATCAAACCACCTTGCAGCGCCATTACATTCCCAAATCCCTGCGTCTGTAAGTAATCCGCCGCACGGGCGCTCAATTCTTCGGACGGTCAGGTGCAGTAGGTGATGATCCATTGTGATTTCTGGAGCTCACCGAGCCGTTGAGGCAGCTCTTCTTCAGGGATCGATAGAGCGTTGGCAATATGAGCCTGCTCAAAATACTGCGCGCCGCGCACATCAACAAATACCGCACCACCGGTCTCAGATGCAGATAAGGCTTCAGAGACGCTGATGCGCTGCACATTTGAAAAAGGCACACCGACCGGACTATCCACCTGAGCGGCAGAATTCGTTTGATCATTCTGGATTGCGTTCCAGATGAGATATCCGGCCGCGGCCCCTATGAGCAGCAGACCGATGATCACCAATAAGATTGGGCCTTTATGGGTTTTTACTTGATCTACCATCACTAAATCTCCAGTTAATTCCGAAAGAAATTCGATACAAAGAACCACAGGTTCGCAGGTCGTTCGGCAAGGCGGCGGACATAATAGGGATACCACTCCGTGCCATAAGGTACATAGACCCGCACCGGAAACCCCTGGGCAACCATTTGTTCTTGCAAGTCGCGGCGGATCCCGTAAAGCATCTGAAATTCCAGGGCGGTCTTCGGCAAGCCAGATTTTTCAACCAGCTCCACAGCAACTTTCAAACGCGCCGGGTCATGCGAGGCAATCGCCGGGATCGGAGGGATCCGCCCATCTTCGCTGAGCAGCGGCAACCCATTGGCGAAGGAAGAATCGATTAAAAGCTGCGCCAGGCGGTCATAATTGGAATCTACGTCGCTTTTCTTTGGAAATGCAACTTCGGGGGGTTCTTTGTAAGCTCCTTTGCATAACCGCACCCGAACGCCACCTTGGGCGAAGGCGCGGATGTCCTCTTCGCTGCGATAAAGGTAGGCTTGGATCACAACCCCGCAATTGGTGTAACCCGCTTCCTGCGACATTTTTCTAAAAATGGTTAGCGTGGTATCGACGACGCTTGAATCCTCCATATCGATGCGAACAAAGATCCCCGCCTGGCCGGCGCAGCTTAGAATTCTGCGCAGATTTTCCTCGCAGAGCGCTTGATCCAGCGATAACCCGATTTGGGTTAATTTTATCGATATATTTGCACGAACATTTGCCATTTGAATTGCCCCAACCATTTCAAGGATGGATTGAGTAGCTCGATCTGCTGCTTGTGGGGTGTCTGTATGCTCGCCTAAATGATCTAAGGTGGCATTAATTCCTTTTTGATTAAGGGAACTCACAACCTGAATGGCCTGTTGAAGGGTTTCACCAGCGACAAAACGAGCGGAGGCACGTCGCGCAAAAGCCCATTGCGTTACCATGCTGCGCGCCCAATCTGCTTTAGAAAGATAGATGAAACTTGACCGTAGCATGTATGTTCCTTTGTACTTGTGGGGTTTATTTCCCATTTTAGCACAATTAGCCTATGAAAGCATCTAACCACGAAGAAGCGGGAGACTCAAAAGTCATAATTTCTGGCATGCTTCTTGCAACAAGGTATAATTAAACCCGATGATCCTACAAACCCAATCTCCTTCGCTGCGACACCTGACAACTGCTCATTTAGCTCAAACCATGACCCTGTTGGAGCTGAATGGCAACGAGCTCCGCCAAAAAATTGAGTCTGAACTGGCTTCCAATCCTGCGCTAGAGCAAATTGACGAGCCACGCTGCCCGGGCTGCGGTCGTAGAGTGGTAGCTGCGGGAATCTGCCCGATCTGCAGCCAGACACGTTTCAACAATAGCGAAACGCCCATTATCTTTGTTTCACCCTACGCGGATGCCACGCCGTTCGATAATCGTGTGTCGACAAGCACTTCCATAGAAGACATCCAGGATCAGGATTGGCGCACAAACCCAGAAGACCTGCCCACCTTCGTCTTACGCCAAATTGCACCGGACCTTGCCGCTGAGGATCGCCCCCTGGCTGCGCACATCTTGACCAGCCTGGATGAAGACGGGCTGCTGCGAATTCCGCTGATCGAAATTGCCCGCTATCAACATGTCCCTCTGTCCCGAATCGAAAATGTCCTTCAGCTCATCCAACGAGCTGAACCGATTGGCGTCGGTTCGACCTCGCCGCAACAAGCCCTCGCTGTGCAGCTTGATGTCCTGGCCGAGTCACATCCGACACCTCCGATGGCAAAGCGGGCAATTCAAGATGGCATGGAGCTGCTCAGCCGGCGCGCCTATAATGAGCTCGGGCGGATGTTGGGGATTTCTACGCAAGAAGCCCAGGCACTGGCGAACTTTATCAGCGATAACTTAAATCCCTATCCAGCTAGGGCGCATTGGGGCGATATTCATGAGAGCTTAGAAGCGCGGCACAATTACATTACTCCGGATATCATTATTTCCCGCCTGACTGACGTTGAAGATTCGCAGCTTGTCGTCGAAATCTTAGCGCCGTATGCGGGCTCGCTGCGGGTCAATCCATTATTCCGCGAAGCCCTTTCCCAGGCACCAGGCGAGAAGGTCGAAACCTGGCAAGCGCACCTCGATCAAGCAAATCTGTTGGTAAAATGCCTCCAACAACGCAATCACACGATGGTGCGTTTGATGCAAATCATCGTCCGCGTTCAACGAAATTTTATTTTGAATGGAGATGCTTACCTGGCGCCAATTACCCGCGCCCAACTCGCTCTCGATCTCGATCTGCATGAATCCACTATATCTCGCGCTGTCTCGGGTAAAGCGGTACAATTACCCAATAAACGGATTATTCTACTGGATAAGTTTTTCGACCGGAGTTTGCAGATTCGCACTGCGTTAAAGCAAATCATCGAGCAGGAGTCTCGTCCATTGAGCGATACAGAAATTGCGCACAAGCTTATCCAGCTCGGCTACCCGGTTGCCCGGCGCACCGTGGCCAAATACCGTTCGATGGAAGGAATTTTGCCAGCTCGCTTTCGGCATTCATCCATACAGTCCGCTCCTGATAACCACCACCAAAATCCACTACCAGTCCTTCATTCTTGTTAACAGCGAATAATTATTGACAATCCGATGAGCGAAAGCCCCCAGTTTTCCTTTCCCAGGTTTGGCCGAACCCGGAAATCCCAATCCTCCGAATTTGACTACCTGCTAAATCTTTGTCCATCAGCAGTCATCATTATCGCGGCTGCCGACGGCAGTGTTCGTCAAGGCAATTCGCCCGCAGCAGAGTTGAGCGGTTATTCAATCATCGAATTTAACCGGTTGAGCATCGAAACCCTTTTTCCAGATTGGAATAAGCATCCGCTCGAAAAGACTCCCGACCCATATCGCCAGCGCACGCTGCAGCGTAAGGATGGCGCGCTGGTTCCAATTCAGATCGAAAATTGGGATACGAGCACAGATCAAAAAAATGTTATTATCGTTTTCAGCGCGCTAGCTTTTGCTTTAAACCCTTCAGGCACGGTCTCAGGAGATCTACCGGGGACAGCAATCAAAGAATTATTCAACGGTATTCAGGAAAGCGAACTCACCCAGGCGTTCGACTTGACACTTAAAGCGGCCAAATCGCTGCTCAATCTTGATTGCCTGGCCATCTACATGCTTGAGCCAGATCACCGGGGGTACACGATTAAATCATGGCTTGGGCTCAACGACTGGCTGCCGCTTGAATTAGCCGGGCATGATGCCGCGGCTATTCATTCTCCACAAATATGGAAATCAAATCGGCGGCCCACCCACCCATTACACCGAGCAGGTCATGAAGTAAAGCGAGCGTTTGTAGCTGCTTTCCCGATTATTGTAGGCAGCGACCTTAGGGGAATCTTGATCATCAGCGATGCACTGAGATCGCCTGCGGAAGACCTGGCCAGTTATGGCCTTGTACTTGCGAACATACTTGCCATCGAAATCCAAAAAATCGATCTGCTCGGAAAAATCAGACAACTCGAAGATCGCCTGTCTTCATCTTTGCAGATCGAAAACACGCTGAAAGAGAATATCATCGAGGGCTGCCTGGTAGTATCTGCAAATATGCAGATCATCGGAATAAATGCAGCCGCTGAACAGACCCTTGGGTACCGGCGCAGTCAGGTAATCGGTCAGCTCGTGGAAAGAGTCTTAATTGGAACAGAAACATTAAGCGCGGCGCTGGAGGAAATCCAGCAAACCGGACGCCTGAAAATGACCGAGCTGCGCTTATATAGGCGTTCTGGCGAAGCCTTCTTAGCCCAAATCCAGGCATTTCCACTCCAGACCGGATCGGCAACGAAGGAAGGAAGCGCCTCGCCTTTACCATTCCAGGGAGCGCTGATCTTATTCAGCGATCTTACCCAACAGGAGGCTGCGCGCGAACAAACCCACCAGCTCGAACAACGCGCAATGTTGGGAGAGGTAACCGCCGTCTTTGCCCACGAGGTTCGCAATCCGATTAATAACATCAGCACCGGACTAGAATTAATTGAATTGACACTTCCCGAGGACGATCCCAACCAGGTCACAATCACTCGCCTGCTTCAGGATTGTGACCGGCTTGCAGATTTGATGAAATCGGTGCTCTCGTTTTCCCGACCCGCTGAATACACGATGAGCATTCTAAACCTAGAACCGTTCCTGCAGAATATCGTGGAACGAATGCGTCCGCGTCTGGAACGCATGAACATCCATGGCAGCGTACAGGCTGAACCTGACCTTGCCCCAATCATCGGCAGCCCACGGGCATTGGAACAAGTGATTTCCAACCTGATAAACAATGCAGTCCAGGCCATGGGTGAAGCAGGTGGACAGGTGATTTTGAAAATTCAAAATCCGCAGCCCGTTGAATCTCCTACTGGTACTGAAAAAAGCCATTTTATGGAAATCTGCGTCATCGATACCGGCCCAGGGATACCTGCTGAGTACCTGGACCGCCTTTTTCAACCCTTTTTTACCACTCACACCAGCGGTACGGGTCTCGGATTGGCCATCGCCAAGCGAATTATTACCGCCCACCGCGGCAGCATCACCGTGAATAGCTTCCCCGGTGGGACTGTCTTTCATATTCTCCTTCCTAAGGCAGGCTAAGTCAGGCCTTAAGGATCACGCCGTAGGGACATGTAGCCCACGCAGCGGTGGCGCAAGGTCCGTACCGCAGAGGCGCAATCGTTGCACCCAAAGGAAATCAATGAGCGCTACAATCTTAATCGTGGACGATGAAGAAAACGCACGCCTAAATATCGGGACATTCTTATCCGGGCACGGCTACGAAATATCTAGCGCGGCCTCGTTGGCTGAAGCCAGGGAATGTATCCGCCGGGAAAATGCTGATATTATCCTGTTGGACGTCCAATTGCCAGATGGCTATGGGCCGCAGCTTTTAGATGAGACCGCGCAGATGGCAGTCCGCCCGCCGATTATTTTGATTACTGCCTACGGCGACATTGAAATGGCTGTCGATGCGATGAAGAGCGGCGCACATGATTTTCTGCAAAAACCAATCCGCTTGAACCAGCTCGAGAAATCAATTCAACGCGCTGAAGAAATCGTAGCGATGCGCCGTGAGCTGAACCATTTGCGCAACGCCCGCCAGGAGAATATTGATTTCATTATCGGCAGTGGGACGAAGATGAAAACGCTTATGAAGCATTCGCAGCGGGCAGCGGAGGCGGATGTCTCCGTGCTGATCACCGGTGAAACCGGCACAGGTAAAGAAATTCTGGCAAATGCGATTCACAAGTTAGGACCCAGGGCGAACAAACCTTTTATCGCCATTAATTGTGCAGCAATCCAAAGCACTGTCCTCGAATCAGAGCTGTTTGGATATGAAGCCGGCGCGTTCACTGGCGCCGAGAAACGCAAACACGGGCTTATGGAAGTTGCGGATGAGGGTATTTTATTCCTCGATGAAATTTCTTCGATGCCTGTTGATATGCAAGCTAAACTTTTACGCGCCTTGGAAGAACACGCCTTTCGGCGGGTGGGCGGCACTAACCTGATCCATGTCGACGTGCAAATACTCGCAGCCTCCAATCGCAACCTGCCAGGCTTGATCGAAGAAAACCGCTTTCGCGAGGACTTATATTATCGCTTGAAGGTCGTCGACCTGCATCTCCCGCCCCTGCGAGAGCGCCGCCAGGATATCCCCGAGCTTGTCGGTTTATTTATCAGGAAGAACAATCAGCGGATGGGTGTGAATATCACCGACATCACCCCACGCGCGATGCAAGCGCTGATGGGGCACAAGTGGCCAGGAAATATCCGTGAGCTGCGCAACGTCATCGAGCGAGCGATGCTGTTCTGCGATGAAGAAACCATCGACCTTTCCCATCTGCCCTCAGAAATTCTCTCAACCACCAGCTAAACTCTAATAAATCGGTTTATGCCCATCATTTCTGAAATAATAGAAATGATGGGCATTTTTTGTTTGCCTGGACAAAGGCGAGCAGGCATGGCGGCAACCGTCTTTTTGGCCTGACTCTTGCAACGAATATTTTACGCAAGGAATAGGCGTGAACAATGCCGGAACGAATTTCGAATGGATGGAATGGGCGTATGCCATCCACCCCAACAAATAAGATCGTCGGGGCTCAAGATTTGCGCCAAACCCATAACTTATATTTTTTTAGGCCAAATTACCATGACCGAAACCACAAAACCTTCTAACCGCATCGGCTTACATTATTTCCCAGATACGATCCATTATCGAGAGCAAGATTTAAAAACATGGCTGCCAGAGCTTCAAGCCCTGGGGGTGGGTTGGCTGACTGTTTTATCGCCCTTGGAGCGAGCAATTCCTGAAGCCTTCATCCAGGGTCTGCTCCAGGCTGGCATCGAACCTGTGATCCATCTGCCCCTGCTCGTGGATAAAGCGAACAAAGATCAGCAGTTGAATGTGCTGTTTGAAAACTATGCCCGCTGGGGCGTGCACTACCTGGTCATTTATGATCGCCCAAATATCCGAAGATCCTGGGTTTCATCCACCTGGGCGCAAGCAGACCTGGTGGAACAGTTCCTAGATCAATTCATCCCGACCGCAGATGCCATCCTGGCGACCGGGATGAAACCAGTTTTTCCTCCATTGGAACCTGGAGGCGATTATTGGGACACTGCGTTTCTGCAATCAGCGCTGCGCGCACTGCTCCGTCGCGGGCAAAAAGAGTTGGTGCAGACCATGATCCTGGGCGTGAACGCGTGGACCTTTGACCGACCACTGGACTGGGGCAAGGGCGGACCAGAATGTTGGCCAAGCAGCCAGCCCTATTACACACCAACCGGAAGCGAAGACCAGATTGGCTTCCGCATCTTTGATTGGTACCAGGCAATTGCCCAAATGGAAACGGGTCAAACCATTCCGATGATCTTGCTAAAAGCTGGCAGCCGTTTACAGGCGCCCAGCCAGATGGCGGCGCAAGGCGCGGGCAGCCCGCCGGACGCGGCCCAGCGGAGCCATGCCGAGACCACTATGGCGATTATCCAAATGCTCGCCAAGAATTTAGAGTCAAAAAGCCAACCACCTGCCTTAGATCGAAACCACCTGCTCTCTCGCCAGAAGGTTGTTGATGCTGAACCAATAGACAATATACTCTGTGCTAATTTCTGGCTGTTATCTGCAACCAAAGGCAGCGAAGACGCTCCCAGCGCCTGGTATCAAGCCGATGGCAGCTATCTGCCCGTGGTAAATGCTTTGAAACTATGGTCAGCCCGCCCGCATGGAGGGAATGGCGCCCTCGACAAAGAAGGTCCATCTAGTGAAACCGGAGAGATGCCAGGAGAAGGGCACATGCCATATGCCCCGGCAGCGCATCCTATTGAACATTATCTGCTCCTTCCACTGTACGCCTGGGGAGTCGCCGATTGGGATCTAGAAGCGATCCGGCCATTTTTGCACCAATATCATCCTACGGTCGGTTTTTCAGTTTACGAGGCTCGCCTGGCAAACAGGGTAACCGTATTTAGCGATGCTGCCAATATCTCCCAGGACACCTTGTCCATCCTGCGCATGGCTGGCTGTGCTGTCGACTGCATCGGCCAGGACGGCATGCTTCTTGCAATATAGACCAGGAAAGGAAAAAACATGTTTACCTCATCGTTTTTACCCCCGTCTACTCTCCCACCCTACGATCGCCATCGCGATAGAAGCGATGCTGTTGGCCAAATCAGCGAAACCACAGACCAGGTCGCAGATATGCGCAGACAAATTAAACGACCCGTATTGAAAGTCATCGGCCTTGGCGGTGGCGGCTGTAATGCTGTCGAACGGATGATCGAGCTAGGGCTTACTGGCATCGATTTCATCCAGGCTAACACTGACAAACAGGCGTTGGAAACCTACTCCGCGCTTACAAAAATCCGCCTTGGACCGAATATCACCCGCGGCCTGGGCGCTGGCGGTGACCCGCGCATCGGTCAACTCGCGGCAGAAGAAAGCGCTCACGAGCTGGCTGCGGCGCTGACCGGCGCCGATATGGTCTTCCTGACCGCAGGAATGGGCGGCGGAACCGGAACAGGATCGATTTCAGTTGCCGCAGAAATTGCGAAGCAAGTCGGCGCTGTGTCGATCGCGATTGTTACGACACCTTTCTCCTTCGAGATGGGACGCCGCCAGCGCAACGCATCCGACGGCCTTTCGCGATTACGCGGCAAGACGAATACATTAATCTCTATCCCGAATGACCGGCTGCTCTTGGTTGCGCCACGCAACTTACCCATGGAAACAGCCTTTCGACTGGCCGACGACGTGCTCCGCCAGGCTGTCCAGGGTATAACCGAGCTGATCACGGAACCGGGGTTGATCAACGTGGATTTTGCTCACATCCGGCGCTTAATCCAGATGGGAGGCGGGGCATTAATGTCCATAGGGCAGGGCAGCGGTGAGAATAAGACCGCCCAGGCCTTACAGCAAGCCCTGCACCATCCTCTGCTCGACTGCATCCCGTTCGAGAGTGCCCAGGGAATCATTGCTAATTTTACCGGCGGTTCAAATCTTTCCCTTGGGGAGGTGCAAGAGGCATTAGATTTGCTCCAAACGCAGTCCGGCGGAGATACAGAAATTGTGATGGGGGTGATCAACGACGAGCGCATGGGCGATCGGGTTCAGATCATCCTGGTAATCACCGGCCTGGGTGCGCCGACCCTGGAAGACACCATGTCCAGTTTAAAGAAGGCAGCCCCTGATACTCCCCGAAGAACCTTACCAGTCGACGACTTCCTCTCCCAAGCAGCCGCTCCGGCTTCACAATCTCCAAACCAGGCAGCTCCTCAACAGACAGACAGCGAGCGGACGAATTACCAGCCGTTGGAATCCTCCTTTGCTGCCCAAAGCCTTGATTTGCCAGCTTTTTTGCGGAGAAGGACGCATTACGAAGGATAAGGTTGTTGAGACCTGATTGAGAGCAAAACCAATGGATAATCCAAGTCTTAATTCGATCAACCAGGTAGTCTACCAACGCTTCCCTGAGCTGCGCGGGATCAAGCCACGCATTCAAAAACAGGAAAAGAACACGCTGCTAACTTATCAAGCCAAATTTGCACTTCCCGATGAGCGCACTATTAATCGCAGCGTTCGGGTGGTCGTCAGCGAGCGCGGTGAGATCATCAAAATCAGCAGCTCGCGCTGATCACCTTCCCTAAATAATTGAGAATATTTATTCAACGATAGCCGGATGATGAACCGATGACAACAAACGACGCCGCCAATCAGCTCGAAATTTTTCTCTGGTCTTGGTTTGTAAAAACAGCAAAAAAGGTCCAGGGAACAGATCCGTCGCTAAAACAAATCGATATGGGATCACAGCCATCCACCCGCCAGTCGGATTTAAAACAAGATCTGCGCTATGCTGGGTTGGGTTTGCTCTTCGGGATCACCGCCGGTTTTCTGACCACCTGGATCGTTTTTCTTTTTTAGGGAGGTTTCAAGTGGAAATTCGACGAAGTTTCATTTTCTTCAACCTTACCCTGATCCTGGGATTCCTCCTGGGCGGCAGTATTTTCCTCATCTTACGCTAGTGACACAGTGGAGGCAGCATTGTCTGATCTAACCCCTCTTTCTCTATTATTCCTGACCGCGGTATCGGTTTTTTCCCTCGGCCTGGTAACATTTATTGCCGGTATTGTCGTCCTGGTGTATCGAGTAGCCGGCAGACAAATGCGCACCCTGGCAACGCAGACAACACGCCTGGCTCAAAAAGGAATAACGGACGATGTCGCCGGCCTGGTTGGCAATGCCTCGAACCTGTTAGATTCACTCAATCAGCTCATTAAAACAACAGCCGGCATCGGCGTATTTCTTTGTTTTCTGGGCTTGCTAATGGTCGCAGCTGCTGGCTGGTTGGCGATCCAGTTATACCCCGTCTGGCCATGAGCGCAAAACCCTTCGCACTCGAACTGCGCAAACTATTCGGAAGCGAAGCGAGCTCTTGGATTCTGAAAGCGCTGTACCAGGAACCGCTCGTAAACGACTATCTCGGGGATCCAACCGCTGCAAATGGAGCGCTAGAGGCGCTCTGCAATTCCCCAAGCGATTGGAATGCTGCTCGCTTAGGCCTTCTGGCCCTCGGCGATCCAATCGCCATCGGCAACCTGTGCGATCCAGACTTTTCTGCGCTCGAGCCGGAACTTCACCAACGGGCGAAGGCGGCGTTGAACGCATGCACGCAGACAGCGGTCAACATCGAAGCGCCCACCGCTACTGTCGCTTGCTGATGTTTGCCTGGCAGCATTAGCCTTACGCGAAAAACTCGAGTTCCACAGCAATTGGCAGTTT
Source organism: uncultured Chloroflexia bacterium (assembly GCA_963770655.1). Classification (GTDB taxonomy): domain Bacteria; phylum Chloroflexota; class Anaerolineae; order Anaerolineales; family UBA4823; genus CAZAGA01. Next base: position 290,777 of record CAVYQO010000008.1, read on the forward strand.
TTAGCGAATATGGAGACAAATTTAGCGGAAAGCCCGCTGAGAACAAGTGAGGCGCCTCCACTTGCCCAGCCTGCGACCGATCGCTGCTTGCCTGGTGGGGATGACGCCCGAGCCATTCGAGCTGATCAAGGCGCTCTTCGAACTTGATCCAATTAGCGGCGTGCATGCTTTCTTGTGCCTTCCTGCTCCGGATAACCAAAAGCGATCCGATTTAATCGAACTTACTGAGCTCCTGCCAGCCACCGCACGCCGCGAGGTTTTCAAATCCTTAGCCAGCCAAAGGCTTGACCTGACCAAGGAAATAGACTTTATAGATGTCAGCGAGCCCAATCTACACTCCCCGGCCTTAACCAACGAGCTATCGTGGTTGGATGCCCAACTCGTCCTGGATGAAACCCAGCGGGCAATTGGCGAAGCCAAGGCGCTTTCTGCCTGCGAAAGACCGGTTGCAGCAATTTGGCTGGCTCAGCAAGCCCAAGATTTAACCAGCCGGTGGCAGCAGCAAATTCAAGCATACCTGAACAGCTTGATGGCGCAGGCCTATGAAACCCTGAATGAAGCCTCAGAGGATGAGGACAAAGATTATGCCAGCGCGTCGATCCAGGCCTGGGAAGAGGCGTTTCGCGGCGATCCGACCTCCCTTGAGTATCGTGCTCAGTATGCCTGGGCTCTGCTCGGGCAAGGAAAAGTCGCTGAAGCAAAAAATCTAATCGAACCTGAAGCCGAGTTAGCATTCTATGCTCGGTCACAATGTTCTGGTGAAAAATCCACTGAGGGAAATGTTCTAAAGGAAATCCCCTTCTCGTTATGGGCCGCGGCGGCGAGGATGGCTGCCCTGGAGGATCACCCGTACATCTGCCAAATCTACCTCCGCCAGGGAATCAATCAACTCAACAAGAATGGCTCTCCAGGAGGATGTTTTTGCCCGGAAACGAATCCTTTTCCTGACCAATATCGCCCTAAGTTTTGGGTTTGGCGAAGAAATAGAAAAATTAGCGCAGTACTTGTTGAATGAAAGCCCGGCGGATCCTCAGGTTTTGAGTCTGGCCGCAGAAGCACAGCTCTTGGTCGATAGTCCCGAGAAGGGTCTAGCCCTGGCCGGCCTTGCCTTTGGAATCGCGCCAACGGCGGGCCAGCAGCGTCTACTGATTCGCGCCCTGGAAGCGTGTGGAGATTGGTCAACCTGCCTCCTGGAACAGCAGCGGTTGAATGAACGATTAGAAATCATTCAACCCGAAGATTACCGCCGCTTAGGCGCCTTTGCCCTGCAATCCGGCCAGCCAGAGATCTGTCTTGATGCCTGCGAAAAGGCTTTGGAAATCAATCCAGCGGATGGGCTGACCCTTAAATTGCTCGGAGAAGTTGCCCAGTCCGAAGGCGATTTACAAACCGCTTTGGAATATTACCAGCAGGCGGTGCTGCAATCCCCGCATTCGACCAGCGCCTGGTTAAGCCTGGCCGCGTTATATCATGAGCTGGGTCAGACTCAAAATTCGCTGGAGACCCTGCGCCAGGCCAGCCAGGCTGCGCCAGGATCGATTGAGATCTCGCTTCGCTTAGGCGAGGCGCTGATCAGAGAAGGAGCGCTCTCTGCAGCACTTTCACCACTGCGCCAAGCCGCCAAGTTGATTAAATCGGCGCCAAGCTATTCAGGTTCTAGCGATGATGAATCCGCAGAAAAGCGGAGAAGCCCAAAACAGAATGCCGCCTTGAGTTTTGCCATTGACTGGCGCCTAGGGCGAACGTTGTGCAGGCTTGGTTTCGTGGATGAATCTCGCCAGGTATTCGAGAGCTGCTCACCGCTGCCTGTTGGGGAAAGCAGCGCATCCGGGTATCCCTCAGCAAGTCCTGAGTTTTCTTACGACTATGCGCAAACTCTGTTGGCCTGCGGGGATACTTCTGGCGCGATCCCCTGGTTGGAAATTGCTACCCAAGATCCAACTAATCGCTGCGCCCGGCTGGATCTCGCGCGAACACTGCTGGCTGATGCCGCTCTGCAAACCGAGACAGACCGCGCCGCAAACGAATTGCAGCAGGCGATCAGCTTGCTAGAACAAATCCTTGATATTCAATCCGAAACGCGGCAATGTGGAGATCCAAAAACATCGTCGCCCTTGGAAGATGCCGAGGCTTTTGCCCTGCTCGCCGAAGCCCTACAAAGAAGTGGGGATCTGCCCAGAGCCTTGAATGCCTACCGGCAGGCGATCCAAATCGTTGCAAACGCTGGTTCTGCGGCTGTCCAGAATAACCGTATGACCGATCAGAAATCCAATTGGCAATTGCGGCTGCCTTTGGGACTCGGACAAGTCGCGATGGCCCTGGGGCAATACGAAACAGCGATCGCCGCTTTTCTGGAGGCTGTCCAGGGCAATTCGACTAACCCATTTTTATACCGCTGCTTATCGGAAGCCTATGCAGCAGTCGATTTACCCGGCGATGCTTTCCAGACTGCCAAGCAGGCTATCCATCTCGACCCAGAAAACCCGGATACATACGTCTGGTATGCCGATCAATGCTTGCAATTGTACGAACATCCAACGGGCAAAGCGCTGCCGGCATTCGCCGCAGCCCTGGACGCCCTCGTCCAAGCCTGTAGGCTGGCGCCAGAAAGAGCCGACCTTCTCGTCCGTCTAGCCGAAATTCATGTCCTGCGTGGCGATTCGGAATCTGCACTCTATACCCTCAACCGGCTGGTGGAGAGCCCAATGAATGGGTCCGAAGAGGAGGTTTTGGAGAATCACGGGATCGAAATGGTAATTACCTTAGCTGACCTGCGCAAAGCTTCCGACCTGTTACGGCGCACAGGCCAACCTGCGGCTGCTGCCATCTTCATCCAGCGCGCCCTAAACCTTGCAGAACTAGAACGCTCCGGATCAGCGCAGAATGCTAGAGCTGAGTTGTTTAATCTCCTGGCTCAAACTTACCGAGAGGCCAACGACCTGCAATCGAGCCTGGTCGCGGTAAACCAGGCGCTCGAGACGACTAGCGACGATGAAATCGAGTTGAAATTGAGCTATCTACAGCATAAAGCTTCGATTTTGCTAGCGCTTCAAAACTTCTCAGAAGCCCAAACCACCCTGCTGAACGCCAGCATCCTGAAACCAGAGGTGTGGGAAGTCCACCTCCAAATCGCCCTGCTGCACGCCGGGTTCGGCGCTCTTAACCGAGGCGCTTGAGGAAGCTCAAGCTGCCATCCACTACCTTGCCCAAAATGGTGCGGCGTCGAGCAAGTTGGCGCTGACACGTTGGATTGCTGCAGAGATCGCGCATAGCTTAATCCAGGACGAACGCGCCAAACAATTTCTCGAATTTTCTCAAAACCAGTGCACCGCTGTGGAAAATGCTTGCCTACAGGCAGAGCTTGAACTGCAATCACCTAGACGAACAACTCGGGTCAGAATGCGCCAGCGCGGCGCTGGTGAGCATCCTTGAGATAGCCCCCCGCCACCCGCATGTGCTTGCGCTCCAGGCGCGCCTGATCAGCCGCCAGGAAGGCGTCACGAATGCCAGTTTACAATTGCTCGAAACCGCCGCTGACTGGATAGGCACAAGCGAGGCCGAGCCGGCAAGTCATCATGGCGCTTTACCCGACACAGTCTGTCAGCTTGTGGAGCTTTCTGAGCCATACTACCTGGGGCAAATCAGCCGCTTCACCCAAATTGCTATCTTAAATGGCCTTGCCGAAGCAGCCCTGGAGCTGGGTAGATGGATGCTCGTAGATCAGACGATCCGGCGGATCCTGGTCTTAAATCCAGAATCACCAGCAGCCCATTTACTGAATGCCCGCGCCCTGACCCGCCGTGCTGAAATGCAGCGATTATGTGAAATGCTGCTCATTGTCCGCCATGCTCCGGGACCCCAGGCGCTCAGCGAGAATTCCAGAATCACATTTGAAAGAGAACTGCTCTTAGCTGCAGAGGTTATCGATCTTCACCAGGCATTTGCTGTCTCCCAGGTCAGCCACTGGCGAGCCCGCGGCAATGCTGTGTTTGCACCCGACTCCGATAGCAGCGCGGCGATGGAAGCCTACGCCGAAAATTCCCCGCTTGGTCCTGAGGATATCGCGGCATTGATCTGGTGTGCTGGCACAATCGGCGATCTGGAAGCAGCGCAAAAATGGGGCTCGCATCTGCCCAATCATTCACTGGTGAGCGCAGTGATGGCGATTGTCCTGAACGCAAAAGAAAATGAACGCGCCAGGGTCATCGTGCAAACTGCCATCGAACGCCAGACCAATCCGAACCTAAGTATGCCGGACGCGCATGCCATGCTGATCGCCTTGGCGGCAATTATTGGATTTCACGGAGCAATCCGTGGGGAAGATTATCAGGATGCGCTGAAGAAAATCCTGGCTGCTTTGGAAATCTGGCCGGATGAAGCCCGCTGGCATGATCTTGCGGCCCTGATTTTGTTAGAAAGCGCGCAGGATAACTTGTTCAGTGAGGAAAATTCGATGGAACAGGAAGATCCAATTTTTTATCATCTTGAACAAGCTGCACGCCTGGAACCGGACTTGGCCGAGCATCATCAGAAATTTGGCCGGTATCTCGCCCTTCAAGGAGAGACGGAGGCTGCCCTGGAAGCATTTATCCAGGCCGTTGAGGCAGCCCCTGATTCGGCTGAAGCCTGGCTCGAGCTTGCGACTATTCAGAAGGAAATTGGGTTACTGAACGATGCAATCCAAAGCGTTGAGCGCGCCCTGGCTTTTGCTAATCAATCCATCGAAGCGCTCTTGCTGCGCTGCGAGTTGGCCTTACAAACGAACAATCCACGCGGCGCATTGAGCCGCGCCCAAATCATCTTAAATATCATCCCAGATCAACCGGATGCACTCTATGTTTTAGCCCAGGCTCAGGAAGCATTAAACGAGCCGGGTGAAGCGCTGATTGCCATCGAAAAGGGAATTGCCTGTCTCGATGCAGGAATGAACGACCTGCGCTGCCAGGCGGCAGAGACCAGCGATCCAAACGAGCCAGATGAGGACAGGTGCGATCCAAAATTAGTGGCCATGCAACGGCTACACGTTCGCTTAATCTACCAATTGAATGGGCCAAATGCAGCGATCGAATTCGTTTCGCACCTCGGAAAACGCTATGTAGAAGATCCGATCATCAGCGCCCTGTTAGCCGATACTCTTTGGGAAGTGAACGAGCCCGAAAAAGCCAGCCAGGCAGCCCGAGCCGCGTTGCAGGCCGGCGCATTCGAGCTGGACGCTGAAAAACAGGCTCACTTGCATTATTTGATAGGCGTCCATTCTCGCCAGGCCGGGCAGCTCGACCAGGCCCTCTATCACCTGAACCAGTCAATTCAAAAGTCGCCAGATTTTATTGACGCCTATCTGGAGTTGGGACGCGCCCACCAGGACCGCCGCCAGAGCGCACTGGCCTTAGAAAGTTATCAGTTGGCTGCCCGCAGAATGCCAAACGACTACCGCCCATATTACCTGGCTGGCCTGGCGATGAAGGAGGGCAAGGATTATCTTGGCGCCGAAACCATGTTCCGCCGCGCCGCCCATCTCGCCCCCAGCGAGGTAAGCATCCACCGCCAGCTCGCCGCTGTGGTGGCGCTTAATCTTATCCACAACCGCCGTATTCCTGCCTCCGATTGAAAAGTGACATCCCTATGACCATCAACCTCAACACATCCGCTCCACCGACTCAGGGACAACCCATCGTCCGGCCTGTTTTCCTGGCCATCTTGAATGCCGCTTTATCCAAAGAAGTAAATGAATTTCGTTTTGCCCGCCAAAGCGCCTTACAATGGCTTGCGGTTTACCCAGGCGACCTCCAGGTGAGCTTAAGCTACGCAAAGGCATTAATAGGCGAACAGCGCCTGGCTGAAGCGCGTTCAGTACTCAAAGGGCTCTCGATGGCAGATCCTGAGAATAAAGAGAGCCTGCAGCTTTGGATTGCCCTGGAGCGAGGCAGTAAGGGCACGCTGAACAACCTGCCCGACTTGACCAATTGGGCAGCCGCGCTGGATGGGCGCAGCGTGCCTGCAGCAGCGTCCGATTCTAAGGGCAGTCCGGCCTGGGGTGAACGTCTATACGCAATTCGTAAAAGTCTGCAAGCCAGCAATCTCGATGCTGCCCAACAGGAACTGCCGAGTTTGCTTGGGATCGCCACCGAGTCCCCGCTGGTGGCATTGACCCATTTACAAATGATGGCTGCCGACCCGGCAGCGCCTCTTCCAGCCCGGCGCAGCCTTGGCGAATTTTATCACCGCCGCTGGCCTGATTGCCTGGCGTGCAGTTTGCTCTTAGGTAGTTGGTGGATCCAGGAGGGATCCACCGAACGCGGCGTGGCCTTGCTTCACCAAACTGCTGGGCGTGATCTGAGTGGACAAATCGCACGGCGGGTTCTGGGCGAAAATCACCCCTACCGTTCATTATGGTCAGATAACCTGGCGATTACGGCTGAGCTGATGATTCCAGCCAGGGTTGCCGCTGCCCTGGGATGGAACCAACTCTCGCCTGGGACCACGATTAGCAGCCCAGAGGGCGAGGCGATCGTCGCTGCCCAGCAACGGCAGGATGAAAATGGCGTCACGCCCATAGGCGTCACGCCCGTAGGCGACACGCCCGCAGCAGTCGTCGGTATTGCGGCTGCCTCGGCAATGCGAGACAATGACACCCAGGCTGAGGACAAGACGCCAGACGAAGATATCGTCCGCTTCAGTGCCGAGTTGGATCGCATGGCCGCTGCCCTGGACGAACAGCCCGCGAGCCAATATGATGGCAGATTCCCGGTGTACGTCATTTTCTCGGTTCACAGCCGCCTGGCGGCCCAGTATGGTGCACAGGGAGCGGCTGATTTAGAAACAGAAATGAAACAGCTTGCGCAGACGATTTCGCAGCGCCAGACCGCCAGCAAGAGCGGCCGCTGGGGAGCGACCGTTTTCTTGCCAGACCAGCCGGAAAGCAGCGCGGCGCATGGGCTTGCTCCCTTGCAAGCCATCGATCCTTGGAGCCTGAAGCTCTCCCTGGTAGACTTAGATCGCGCTTTGGCCAAACACGGCGAAATGATCGGTGCGCTGCTGATTGTTGGCGGTCCGGAAATCGTACCATTCCACAATTTACCGAATCCAATCGAAGATCCGGATAGCGAAGTACCTTCCGACAACCCCTATTCCACCTTGGATGAGAATTATTTCATACCCGAATGGCCGGTCGGGCGGGTTCCTGGAGAAACTGGCCGAGATTATTCTCTGCTCAGCAGCAGCCTGCGCCGGATCCAAGAAAAACATGCCGCCGACCCGAAAGCCGGGAGCCCAAAGCGCTGGTTCGGATGGATCACGCGCTGGTGGAAACCTAATCAAAGACAATATCGCAAAGGTTTTGGTTACACCGCCGAGGTATGGCGCAATGCTTCGTTCCAGGTGTATCGCCCGGTTGGGGAATCAAAGGCTGTCATGATCTCGCCGCCTGGATCCAGCAATGGGCATTCAGGCAATGGGAACCAAAACCCCCTCCCCGCGGCGCGATTGGGGTATTTTAATCTACACGGGCTGGCTGATGCGCCAGAATGGTACGGCCAACGCGACCCACAAACCACCAGCGAGGGTCCGGACTATCCCGTGGCGCTGCGGCCTGAGGATTTAAGCAGCCTGGGAGAAAAAATACCTCAGGTCATTTTTAGCGAAGCCTGCTATGGTGCAAACATTCAGGGTAAAACTCGCGACCAGGCATTATCTCTGAAATTCATGGAATCCGGTGCACAGATTGTCGCCGGATCAACGACAATGTCCTACGGGGCGATGAATACCCCACTCATCGCCGCAGATCTCCTGGGGTACAATTTTTGGAAAGGTTTACTCGAAGGGCTTACCGCTGGCGAGGCTCTACAGCGCGCCAAGATCCACCTGGCCAGCGAAATGCACCAGCGCCAGGGATATCTTGACGGCGAGGATCAGAAGACGTTGATCTCCTTTGTACTGTACGGAGATCCGCTAACGCGCTTGCCGGAGGAAATTCGCCAGGCAAAAACCCATGGAAATGGCACGCTGCGACGGCTGGTTGGGCGGCCTCCCATCCTTAGAACAGCCAATAGCAATCCATCCGCTGCGGTCAACATTCAAGGAAAAGAGAAAAGCGACCCCGGATCTGGAGGACAAGTGCCGGATGAAGTGATGAGCTATGTAAAACAAATCGTCGCCTCCTATCTACCGGGGATGGTGGACGCACAAGCCACCTACAGCGAAGAACGACCGGAGCGGTTTGGGCAAGCGCAAACGGGCTCCTCGGATTCAACGAACAGGCATGAAATCCCGCCTGGTGGAAAAAAAGGCGGCGCTAAGCGAAAATCGGGCCGAAGCGCCAACGCCGCCGACGCCAGCAAACAAAAAAACCAGCCCCGGCACGTGGTGGTGCTGAACAAATCGCTGCAGAAAGGCGGATATACGCATCACCAGTTCGCCCGTCTGACCCTGGACGCCAGCGGTAAATTGGTCAAATTTGTCGTCTCAAGATAAACGGCTGTTTTAATAAGAAATCTTTAACCTGAGCGTGGTAACATTGGCGCTGATATGTACAGCGCCTTGCTACCACATTCTGGTTTAAGCTCAAGATGAGAAACCGCAGCCCATTTTCTGCTTTACGGATCCTCTCGATTATTTTGCTGCTCGCCGCGGTGATCTTAACCACCGTACAATTGGCGCGTTTCAGCCGGGTGCGAGCCAATCTTCCTTCGGGTCTGAAAATCGCCGATATTCCAGTTGGCGGTTTGACTCGCCAGGAAGCAGCCCAACGGCTTTTGGAATCTTACTCATCGCCGGTCGTGCTGCGCTACAATTCCGCCCCAATTTTGCTCGACCCGGCGGTCGTTGATTTCCAGCTCGACGTAGAAAGTATGTTAGCGGCTGCTGATATTACCCGCACAGAACGGCTCTTTTGGCAAGAGTTTTGGGATTTCCTTTGGGGACGGACAACGACCCCCAACCCGGTGCCATTAAGTTCATCTTTTTCCGAGAAACGTTTACGCAGTTATCTCGAAGAACTGGCCAAGCGCTACGATGAGCTTCCCCAGCCACCGGCGCCTATTCCTGGTTCGGTAAGTTTCTCTGCGGGGCAACCTGGAAAACAGTTAAACAGCGACGGATCGGTTTTACTCGTCGATAACGCCCTGAAATCGCTGACCCGACGCGAAGTCGACTTACCCCTCGAACGCACCCAACCCCCCCGCCCTGAATTTCGCAACCTGGAAATTTTGCTCAAACAAACCCTGGACACCTCCGGTTTTGACGGGCTGGCTGGGGTTTACGTCCAAGACCTGCAAACCGGCCAGGAAATACATTTCGCCCGCCAAGATGGTGAGGACATTTCGGTCAACCCGGATATTGCCTTTACGGCCTCCAGTATCATTAAGGTTCCGATTATGGTATCGGCGTTCCGCCACATGGGCGACGATCCCGACTCGGAAACGCTGAAATTAATGTCGGATATGATCGAGCTATCCGGTAATGAAGCCGCGGACTGGTTAATGGAACGAACGATCGATCCAAATTTAGCCCCGTTAGCTATCAGCGAGGATATGGAGAAACTTGGCCTGGTAAATACCTTCCTGGGAGGGGAGTTCACCTTTGGCTCGCCGCTCCTGCAGCGCTTCGATACACCCGCCAACACACGCACCGACATCAATACCGATCCCGATCCATACAGCCAGACAACACCGAGCGATATGGGTATGCTTTTAGAAGATATCTACCAGTGCGCCCAGACCGGGGGAGGCGCCCTAACCGCTGTTTTCCCTGAAGAAATTACCCAGGCAAAATGCCAGGCAATGAACGCTTACCTGATCAATAACAGGCTGCCGGTGCTGATCACCGCTGGGCTGCCTGAAGGAACGCAAGTAGCCCACAAACACGGCTGGGTCTCGACCGATGGAATTATCAACACCGTCGGCGATGCAGGGATCGTCTATTCCTTGGGGGGCAATTACGTTGCGGTGATTTTCTTCCACCATCCCGAACAGTTGATCTGGGATTCAGCCTCCGAACAGATTGCAATACTTTCACAGGCAATTTACAATTACTACAATCCACCGGCTGGGAGCGGCTAGTGGTCAGCAGTTAGCGGTCAGAAGACAGCAGACAGCAACAAAAGGTTAGCTTTTTACGATCCGTTCTCCTTGTTTAGCGGTTCGCGGCTAGCACTTCAACACGGGGAAATTCGTAGGGACTCAGTGCACGATCTCATGGCGCGGCGAAGTATAATAAGAAAACGTTTCTAGAAAAGGGTTTATTCCGGTCTGTTGGCGATTTAATTTGTAATCATAGAATGGCGAATTATGCGAGGGAATATGCTTTTAAAATCAGCAGACCCCAAGGATCAGGCAACTGCCGGGAAGCAGTTCATAGTCAATTCAAACTATGAGCTGTTCATCTTCGCACTAACAATCTTAGTCCTGGTTAACTCGTTCCTATGGCTATTCATCGAAGATGTCTTTACCCTCCAGGTGGTGATTATCATCTCCGTCGGATTGACAGCAGTTTTGACGGTGGATGTGCTTGTACGAATCCGGCGTAATCACAGCGTGAAGTTTTTTGTATTCAATTTACAAGGCTGGTTGCTCGGATTGGGCAGCCTGCCGATTCCTTTTATCTGTCTGCTTCGATTTCTGTGGTACGGTTTGATCATCCGGCGCTTCAGGCGCTCAGATTACGTAAATATCAGCCAGGTAATTATCCGTAAAAAGGCACAAAGTACGCTACTCAGCGTGGTGTTTATCGGTATTGTCGTCCTCGAAATATCGGGAATTACAATTTTACGGGCTGAGCTGCCTTCGCCGCAAGCAAACATCCATGATGCGAACGATGCGCTCTGGTGGGCATTTGTGACGATGGCAACGGTTGGTTATGGGGATAAATATCCGGTGACCACCCCCGGACGGATCATCGGGTTATTCGTTATGAGCGTCGGCGTGGGAATTTTCAGCGTTCTCACCAGCTACCTGGCGCAGTGGTTCGTAAAACCGCGGGAAGAAAGTCAGCCTGGCGTAAATAATCAAGGCAAAACAAACGAGGGCGCGCTTGAAGTTAGTCAACTACACGCAAAAATCGATCGTTTGGAATTATTACTCATCCAAAAAGACACGGCTCACCAGGATGAACTGGCGCAGCTTCACCAATCTTTGGCGCGGATCGAGGCGCACTTCAGAGACGATACCGATCCTAGCCAATCCGAGTAAGACATCGAGGAGGAATTGATGGAAGTACAACAAAAAACAAACCGGCATATTGGAAAAAAGATCTGGTATGGATTCATTATTTTCCTCAGCGGCTTTGTGCTGCTGCTCAGTATGGTTGGGGTCATCGGAACCTGGGTGGTCGAGAAATCGGTCAGCGATGCGGCAGTCAACATCCTGGGCGTCGTCTATGATACCGCCGGGAGTTTGCGCGTCGCTGGGCAGAAAATCGATCAAGGCGCAGGCGAAGTGCGCCAGATTTCAAGCAATGTGTCTTCAGTCAGCCAGAAGATCAGTCAAAATGTCGCCGACCAAGGGCTGTTGGTGCTCTTATTACCGCCGGAGCAAGAACAAAAATTAACCGGACTGGTGCAGGATATTCAGGATACGTTCACCACGATTCGAGAAGCCCTCGCCGCGGGGATGACCTTGTACCAGTCGATCGATCGACTCCCGATTCGTCAGCCTGCCCAAACCGGGGATGGAAACAATAACCAGTATCGAAGAAGGGGTTACGTCCATCCAAACCACCATCCAGGAACTGCGGGCGAGCGTCCAGGAATTTCGCGCCGGCGCTGCCGATAAAATTGGATTAGTCACCGCCGCAGCGGATCGGGTCACCGATAGGTTGGATCAGCTCAGCACCCGCCTGGCAACGCTGGATAGCGACCTGGCAAATTTACAGGCGTTTGCTACTCAGATGCAGAAAACCTTACCCACGATCTTATTCACGGCAGCAATCGTCTTCACGCTGCTGTTCGCCTACCTGATCTACAGCCAGGTGGAAATGATCTTGTTGTTCAGCCAGCGTTGGAAAGCTTTAAACCCGAAATCCATCGCGATCGAGGCAGGCGCCATCGCCGAAGCCGTAGAACCTGGCTCAGAGTAGCCTGTTAAATAAATAGAGAGTGGGTTTGACGACCCACTCTCTATTTATTTTAAACTTAGAAGAAGAGGCCAAGCACCCAATTGATCAACCAGGTCACCACAGCGATGGCGATTGCGGCAACGATGGCGCCCATGAAGCCTTTGACCGTCAGGCCTTTAAACAATCTACCAGAGAGCATCAGGATGACAGCAGAAACAACCAGGGCGACGATGGCACCCCAAAAACCAGTCCCGATGGTGATCCCCAGCAGACCCAATAGCCACATGACGACCCAGGTCACAATTGCGATGACGATGGCAGCGATAAAAGCCGGACCAAAACCGCTGACCTCGATGCCAAGGCCAAGCTTGCCGACAATCCAGATGACCAGGCCGAAGGCCAATGCTCCGAGCACGATCCCAACAATTAAATCAATGAAACCCATGATAATTCTCCTTATTTGTAAATGATAGAAATAGAATTGATGATGATTTTTACAACGTGCTTATCCCATAAAATTCAATTTGAATCGTGATCCACGCCATCTCCTTTCTGTGGTGAAGAGATTGCCTGAAGAGACTGTTGACAAAACCTTCAGACTTTATCCAAAATCCACTGATTAATTATACATTAATCGAAAATCCATACAATAGTAGATCTATAATAAGATTTGGTATAATGGTGCCGTTGCCCCCGTAGCTCAATGGACAGAGCGCCTGACTTCGGATCAGACGGTTGCGCGTTCGAATCGCGCCGGGGGCACTATGCCCGGTACTTGAGCCTGCTCAGTGAGCAAGCTTTTGTTTTTCAGGGGCAATTGGGTGCATGAAGAAAGGATTTTTACATCCCAGCATGAAAATATTGGGATATGCTCGTGATTTAGCAGACAGAGGATCATCGCACATTTGTGATACACATCCCGGGTAGAATCGTTAACCGTTAGCCTGAGAGTACACTCTGGTGGACGGCAATCCGCTGCAGAATATCCAACTGATCGTTGACCCGGATAACATCAAAGTGATTATGAAGGACGGGAAGATCTACAAGAATGTCCTGGATTGACTATTCGATCGCTTAAGAACAGGTTACAGCGGACATCGCTTGGACGCCGCCGCGGAACCAGGGCGTTGGATGGCCCGGTCTGAGTGACGACCTTACCGAAATTTCACAAGGTTAAAAAAAGGTGTGGCTCCTTGTTTGAGCCACACCATTTAAAAGGAATGTCACAAGCTGTTGGGGCGGTTTCGGGATCGTTCAGAAACTCAAACCCCTTGTCTCTTGCAAACCAAGCCCGCCAGATCCTAACTAAGAAGCGGTTTCGTCCGGAGTGCTTTCGGCCGCTGCCTCGGCTTGTTCGACCGCCTCATCTGAAACCTCATGAGATTCCGGCGTTCCGCCCAATTCGGCCAGTTTTGCAGACACGCTGGCCGCTTCGTCAGGTTGCGCCAGGATGCCAACAGCCGCTTTTCCGCCATTTAGCTCACCATTGATTCTAGCCAGGTCGTCCTTAGACAGTCCCAGCCCCTTGTGGAAGAAAGCGCCTAGTATGCCGCCAACCACCGCGCCGCCCAAAACAGAAATACCACCGGTGAGGACTGCAGCCAGGACGCCGAGAACTGCACCTGCTCCTGTCTTGCGCTTGCCCAGTTTGTGGGTCTTGATCTTGCCTTTTTCGTCCTGGACCAGCACGCCGATAGCGCCGAGCTTGATTTCCTTGCTGGCTTTATCCCACTGCTTGAGCTTGATTCACTGCTTCATCGGCTGCAGCTTCGTTTTCATAGAAAGCCAGTATAAATTGTTTCTTAGCCACGTCAATTTCTCCTTGTCATTTAGTTGTACCAGTTAAATTACCTGGATTTTCTTTATCCAGGGACCGTTTAAGATAGAGCTTGTCAATTGCGCTTTGTTTTGTCAAAATGTCATTTTCTATTGCTAATACTCCAATTCAGATCAAATTTGAAGTCCGGATTATACCCTATAAATCAACTTCGTTCCCAATCACCCACAAGCGGTTTAATCTCCCGAGAGAGCCACGGGTGTGGGCTTGATCGTATCGGCCGGCTGCTGCTCATTCTTGCGGCTTCTGCGCATGAAAACCTTGATCATTTCATCGACGAGAAGCAATGCGATGGCAAGAAGGATGCAGAGCAGCCACTGGTTGGGGGTGATCTGGCTCAAACCTAACCAGCCAAACCGGACGGGGATAATGATCATCAACAGCGAGAGACCGTAGAGCATGAGCTGCTGCCGGTTCTTGATAACATCGCGGTTGAACGCGCTGGCGGTCTCGCTGCGTGCGCTCAGGGCGAGTATAACCACGGCAAAGGAGAAGAAAACATATCCCATCGTTGCGGCAACTGCGGTTGAGGTCGACTGATAGAATGCTTCGAGATAAATCGTCCCGATGGACATGAGCAGCCCAATGGCGGTGATGCGCACCCACTGTGGTCGTGTCAGGATGGGTTGTTTCAGCGGGCGAGGCTTGTGCTTCATCAGGTCTGACGCTGGATCGTCGAACCCCAGTGCGATCGCAACCGGGATCTGCACCAGGAAGTTAATCCATAGAACCACAAACGCCGTAAATGGCGTCCCCCCGAGAACGACAAAGAACGCCGCCAGCAGGTACGAAACGATAAACGCTACCAGCGATTCCATCTGGAAACGGACGAAGTTGAACAGGTTGTTGTAAATCGCCCGTCCAAACTCGACTGCTTTGACGATGGTGGCGAAGTTATCATCGGTCAGGATCATCACCGCAGCGCCTTTCGAGACTTCGGTTCCGGTGATGCCCATCGCCACACCGATGTCGGCCTTCTTAAGGGCCGGCGCATCGTTAACGCCGTCACCCGTCATGGCGACGATGTTATCAAGCTGTTGGAGCATTGTCACCAGGCGGATCTTATCCTCTGGCGACACGCGGGCTACCACGCCGATCTCGGGCAGCTTTTTCTTCAGCTCCTCATCGCTCATCGCCGCGAATTGAGCGCCGGTGAGCGCAAGACCTTCGATGCCCAACTCGTGTCCAATCGCTGCAGCCGTCACCGCATGATCGCCGGTAATCATGCGCACCTGGATGCCAGCACTGTGGCATTTGGCAATCGCATCCTTGGCCTCTGTCCGCGGTGGGTCAACAATCCCCACCATGGCCAGCAGGGTCAGGTCGTTTACCAGTTCGATCAGATTGCTCTTCGGATTGAAGGTTTGTGGGTCAAAGTCACGCCGTGCCACGACCATCACCCGTTCACCGGCCTGCGCTATGCGCTCATTTTCTTGTAGCGCCAGGTGTCGATTTTCCTCCGTGACCGGCATTACCTCGCCTCCCGGCATCCAATACGAGCCGCTGCGGGCGATCAGCACATCTGGGGCGCCTTTGACAAAGCAGCGGATCACTGGTTTCCCCTTCAAGTCTGTCATACTGTGGAAGGTGGCCATGAATTTATAATCTGAATCGAATGGAACCTCCGCCACACGCGGATACATCTTTCGAGCGCCTTCCAGATCGATCCCGCCTTTGGCAGCCAGAACGATCAGCGCGCCTTCGGTTGGATCGCCGATCAGGCTTTCACCATCCAGGCGAGCATCGGCGCAAAGCGCCATGGGCAGCAAGATTTCATCTAAATCGATCTTCGTACCACCGGAATGCTGCAGTTGCCCCTGGGTGCTGTAGCCTTCACCGGTCACTTTGTAGTGATTATGCCCCGGGATGGTGAACTCACGGGCGGTCATCTTATTAAGCGTGAGCGTTCCGGTTTTGTCCGAGCAGATCGCCGAAACCGAACCCAGCGTCTCCACCGATGGCAAGCGCTTGACGATCGCGCCGAGGGCGGCCAGTTGTCGGGTACCCATCGAATACATCGTGGTGACCACGGCTGGTAGACCGGTGGGGATAGCCGAGATCGCCAGGGCCACACCGGCGATGAAGATCGTGTCCATGGATTGCCCGTTACGCAGACCCATGATCACCATGAGGATGAACGCCAGACCGGCCATGGAGGCGATGATCACGGTCAGCCGGTCGAGCTGCTTCTGCAGAGGCGTCTTATCGGCTTCTGTTTTGTTCAACAGGTCGGCGATATGCCCCATCTCGGTGCCCATCCCGGTGGTGGTGACGATCATTTCGGCACGCCCACGCGTGACTGAAGTGTTCATGTAGGCCATACAGTGCCGGTCGCCGAGGGGCGCATCGGCTTTGGTGATGGTTTCTGTGTCTTTCGGCGAAGCCACGCTTTCGCCAGTCAGTGCGGCTTCCTCGATCTCGACGTTTGCGGTGACGAACAGGCGTCCATCCGCTGGGACGCGGTTGCCCGCTTCCATCAGCACAATGTCACCCACCACCAGCTCTTCGGCATCAATCTCGATCGCCTCACCATCCCGGCGTACACGAGCGATGCTCTTCATCGCACTTGCCAGCGCTGCCAGGCTGGCTTCCGCTTTGGCCTCCCCGCGCATACCCAGGACCGCGTTGAAGACCGTCAACCCGACCAGCACCAGCGTGGTACTCCATTCTCCGGTGAAGATCTGGTTGATGAGCGCCGCGCCGAGCAGGACAAACTGCATCAGATCCTGATACTGCTCCAGGAATGCTTGTAAAGCAGACTTTTTCTTCTTCTCAGCTAAGCGATTAGGTCCGTTTTTCTGCAGCCGCTGCTGCGCCTCGGCGGCACTTAAGCCTTTGGCCGGGTCGACCCCAAGCTCTTTACCGATCGCTTCGGGGGTTAGGGTATACCATTTTGGTTGACTTCCAGGTGTCTCTGCCATACTTTTTCTCCTTTATCTCAATACTTCGCCGGTACATAATGATAGGGATAATCTGGTTCTTTGTAATTGCCCTTGGCCTGGCGCTTGGGGAACCTGATCGGCTCGCGCGGCACTTCTTCGTAGGGCATCAGACTCAGGAAGTGGGTGATTAGATTCAGCCGCGCCTGGCGCTTATTGTTGGCTTTCACCACGTACCACGGGCTTTCGGGGGTATCGGAGGCAGCGAACATGGCATCCGCGCGCCGCGAGTAATCGTACCAGTGGCTGTAACTCCGCATATCCATGGGCGTGAGCTTCCAGATCTTGCGCGGGTCTTTGTCGCGTGCTTGCAGCCGCTCATCCTGAACGTCCATATCCACTTCCAGCCAGTATTTTATCAGGTGAATGCCGGAATTGATGATCGCCCTTTCCACTCCAGGGGCATACTTCAAAAAGTATTCCACCTGTTCAGGGGTGGCAAAGCCCATCACCCGCTCGACGCCGGCCCGATTGTACCAGCTGCGGTCAAACAACACCACTTCGCCAGCCGCCGGTAAGTAAGGCATGTAGCGCTGGAAGTACATCTGCGATTTCTCACGCTCCGTCGGAGCCGGTAATGCCACGTGACGGAAAACGCGTGGGCTGGTGCGTTCAGTGATGCGCTTGATCACGCCTCCCTTGCCGGCTGTGTCGCGTCCTTCGAACAGCACGCACACCTTGGCGCCCGTAGCGATGACCCACTGCTGCATTTTGACCAGCTCGACCTGGAGCTCTTCCATCTCCTTCTCAAAGTCTTTGCGGCTCAGGTTGGGTTTGGGTTCACCAGGCGCTTGCGGTGCGACCTCAGCCACATTACTGTCTCCTGTTTCAAGTGCCTTGCTCTTTTTCTTTTTCTTATCCTTAGCCATCTTATTTCTCCTTTCGAAAGTTACTGTGCCTCAAGAGGGCCACATACTATCAGACCTCACTAAACTGAATGATCACTTTGACATCGTCGGGTTTTCTCTCGAGTGCCTGTTTGAAATTCTCCGGTTTTTCCCGGCGTGTGACCAGCCGGCTCAGCCACTCCCGGTCAGAGCGAGCCAGATTTTCTCCCGCTCTGTACCAGTGGCGCTTGTTCGCATTGACACTGCCGACAATTACGTTGTTCTTCAGAACCGCTGCCGCTGCGACATCGGCTGTCGTCCTGCCGGTTGCGCCGCCGGCTCCAACGCCGGTGAGGCAGACGATCCCGCCCGATTTCACCTTCTGGATCGAGTCCCCGATCACCGATCCCACACCCGTGCACTCGACGATGATGTCAGGATCGAAATCAAGGTCCAGCGCACTTCCCGTATGATAGGTCGCACCAAGGTCGCGCACCAGCGCTGGCTTGGGGCCGGTTTCGGCGCGATCCAGGACATGGACCTCAAGGTTTCTTGCACTTCAAGCGGAGCGCCGCCAGCAGTCCAATCGGTCCGGCGCCGGTCACCAGCGCAGTCTTGGGTTCCCAGTAAGCGCGCTGGCCTACCATGAGAACCTGTTCCAACGCTTTTGTAATCACCGTCATCGGCTCGAGCAGCACGCCGAGGATACCCAACGAAGGGTCGACTTTGATGGCGTATTCGGGTTCGGTACGCCAGCGCTCCGACATAAAGCCATGGATTTCTTTAATCCCTCGCTCGGTGTACTGGCCATTACTGCACATGTCCCACTCGCCAACAGCACAACTGGGACAGGGAACCGGATCTGGACGGCGGACGATCCCGACAACCAGGTCGCCCTCCTTGAAGGAACTGCGTGGCCCTGGGTCGATGACGCGGCCGAGGGATTCATGCCCCAGCACCAGGCGCGTTTTTCCGGGAGGCGCCCAGCCATATTTCCCCTCGACAATCTCGACATCTGTCCCGCAGACACCGACCGCTATCGCTTCAACCAGGACCGAGCCTTCACGCTCCTCAGGTTCCGGCATATCCTCGTATCGTGCTGTTCCGGGCTTCTTAGGTTCTACTGTAATTGCTTTCATGGTTAAACCTCCAAGATAAAGATTTGATAGGAACCGGGTTGCAGCGTTATCACTTGCTCACCGGTTGAATGGGCCCACCCCCCGATACTCCTTTGCCCTGCTCGAGAATCCCTTGTGCTTCAGAATACTCAAACAGGCGCATGATCCGTGCAATCGCACCAGTCCATCCCGTCTGGTGGCTCGCGCCGATCCCGGCGCCGGTGTCGCCGTGGAAGTATTCGTAGAATAAGGGATAATCCCTCCAGTGGGGATCTTCTTGAAATATCACTGAAGCTCCGTGCACTGGCCGTTTCCCCTGCTCATCCTTCAGGAAGATCTTGGTCAGCCGCTTTCCGATCTCCTCCGCCACTTCGTAGAGGTTCATCTGCTGCCCTGAACCCGTCGGGCATTCGATGGTGAAGCTTTTCCCGTAGTATAGGTAGTACTGCAGCAGCGCCCGGAGAATCAGCATGTTGACGGGCATCCAGACCGGGCCGCGCCAGTTGGAATTGCCGCCGAACATACCGTCGCTCGAATCCGCAGGAAGATACGGTACCCGATACTCCTGATCGCCAAATCGATAGATGTAGGGAGCTTCCTGGTAAATGCGGGAGAGGGCTCGAATTCCGAAGGGGCTCAAAAATTCCTTCTCGTCCAGCATGATCGTCAGCACCCGGCGCAGATTGGCTTCATTCAAAATCGATCCCAGGCGTCTACCTTGAGAGCCAGGCTTCAGCGGGTCATGTATGAAAGCGGTCAGTTCCGGGTGTGCCTGGAGATACGCACGCGCGGTCTGGCCGACCTGGGGGTATTTCTTTGCTAGCTCCCCTTCGAAAATGGTCACCGCACAGAAGGGCAGCAGTCCGACCATCGAGCGCACCTTCAGGCGTTCGCCATGCCCGTCCGGCAAGCGCAGCACGTCGTAAAAGAAGCCATCCTGCTCATCCCACATCCCGAATTCTTCTCCCGGTCGAATCATCCCCGAAGCGATCAAGAAGAAGTGTCCGAGTAATTTCGTCGTGAGATCGATATAGACCGGATTGGCCATCGCCAGCTCTGCACTGATCTCAATCATGTTCTGACAGAAGAGCGCCATCCAGGCGGTGCCATCGGCCTGTTCCAGATATCCGCCGGTTGGCAAAGGCGAGGACCGGTCGAAGACCCCGATATTGTCCAGTCCCAGGAATCCCCCTTCGAAGGCATTGTTTCCAGAACGGTCTTTCCGGTTGACCCACCAATTAAAGTTAAGCAGCAGTTTATGGAAAGAACGCTCAAGCCAGGCGAGATCTCCCTCCCCACGCTGAGCCTTCTCCAGCAGGTAGGTGAAAATCGTTGACCAGGCGTGGACCGGTGGATTTACATCTCCGAAGTTCCACTCATAAGCGGGGATCTGGCCGCTGGGGTGTTGGTAACGGGACTTCAGTAAGAGTTCTAACTGTTCTTTGCCAAAGTCCGCATCGACCAGCGTCAGCGCCGTGACATGGAAGGCGAGATCCCAGGCAGCGTACCAGGGATATTCCCACTTGTCCGGCATCGAGATCACGTCCGCGTTGAGCATATGTCCCCAACGGTCATTGCGGATGGAACGCTGATTCGTTTTGTACGGCTGAATGCCGTGGTCTTTGAGCCACCGGCCGACGTCATAGTAATAGAACTGCTTGGACCACAGCATCCCGGCCAGAGCCTGGCGCATGACGCTGGCCTGGTCGCGGTTGAACGCGGCGGGAATGACGCTCGCATAGAATTCGTCGGCTTCTTCGATGCGGGTCTTGAAGATGGATTCAAACTCTTTGCCGAACAAATCGCCAAACGCTTTTTCGGTGTCCTTCACCGGCTGACTGCTGAGCCGCAATCGAACCGTCTGCGATTCTCCGGATCCCAGCGTAAGCGAGTAATGGGCCGATACTTTTGTTCCCGTCTTCTCAGGATTGACCGCGCCCTGGTCACCGTGAACGATAAAGTTGTCGATGCCGTCCTTTCACGTAAGGGGAGGGATTAGGCGCGCCCCACAGCCGCTGCGCATTGGTTTCGTTCTCCGTGAAGAGGAGTTCTGACGTTTCTGCTGCGTAAAAGAAGCGCTCGCCAAGCTCCCGATGCGACAGCGCGACGATCCCGCCGGCTTTATCCTGAGCCAGCTGGCGCAGGGTGGGGCGAGCCACCTCATCTCCCCAGGCCCAGTCATTCCGAAACCAGAGGGTGGGCAGTAGCTGAAGCGTCACCGATTCCGGCCCGCGGTTGTGAACGGTGATCTGTATGAGCAGGTCCTCCGGCGACGCCTTGGCGTACTCCACAAAGACATCAAAGTAGCGGTCCTGGTCAAACACACCCGTATCGAGCAGCTCGTATTCCGGTTGGCCTTTGCCCCGGTTACGGTTCGTGGCGATCAGATCGCTATACGGATAGGCCGTCTGAGGGTATTTGTAGAGATACTTCATGTACGAGTGGGTTGGCGTGGAATCAAGGTAGAAATAGTACTCCTTTACATCTTCACCGTGATTCCCTTCGCTATTGCTCAGCCCAAACGGACGTTCTTTAAGAATCGGATCCTTTCCGTTCCACAGCGCCAGCGCGAAGCACAGACTTTGGTGGTCATCAGAAATGCCAGCCAGCCCATCTTCGCCCCAGCGGTAGGCCCGCGAACGGGCTTGATCGTGAGGAAAGTAGTTCCAGGCGTCGCCGCTTTCGCTGTAGTCCTCACGGACCGTGCCCCACTGGCGTTCGCTCAGGTAAGGTCCCCACATCTTCCATGGAGCCTTCTTTGTTCGGGCTTCTTCTAGACGGGATTTTTCGGCATTCATCTCTGTCACTCTCCTACCACCATCGAGCGTGACAGCATGCCTCCGGCAACAGTACTCGCTTTGAACCCGTTCTGCAACAGGATGCGCGTTGCGTAATAGGCGCGCTGGCCCGAGCGGCAGATGACGAGAATCTCGCGGTTACGGGGGAGTTCCCCGAGGCGGGCGCGGAGCTGCGGCAGCGGGATGTTGATTGCGCCTGGAACAGACTCCAGGGTTAGTTCCTGAGGATTGCGCACATCAAGCAGGAATCCATCGCCTAAGGCATTCCAATGGCTCAACGGCATGTCGTCGCGCAGGATATCAGCCGCAACCATCCCGGCGAAGTTGACGGGATCCTTTGCGCTTCCGAACGGGGGCGCGTAGCTAAGCTCAACTTCTTCAAGATCGTAAACGGTACAGTTCATCTGGATCGCCATGGCAAAGGAATCGACCCGCTTGGGAACACCATCCTCACCAAGTATTTGCGCGCCGAGTAGGCGACCGTCGGATTTCCGGAAGATGACTTTCATCGCCAGGTATTTTGCGCCTGGATAATACCCTGCGTGCGAATTCGGGAAGAGATAGATCTTCTCGAAATCCATATCCCCAAGCTGAGTCAGGAGCTTCTCAGTGGCGCCGGTCTGGGCAATCACACCTTCGAAAATCTGACAGATCGAGGTTCCCTGGGTGCCACGGAAATGGGAATCGCGCCCGGTAATTACTTCGGCTGCGATGCGTCCCTGCCGGTTGGCTGGCCCGGCCAGCGCCACCAGAGACCATTGCCCAGTGACGTAGTCTTTGACCTCGACCGCGTCGCCGACGGCGAAGATATCCGGGTCGCTCGTGCGCATGTGCTCATCGACGCGGATCCCGCCGCGCTGACCGATCTCGATTCCAGCCATCTTCGCCAGCGCAGTCTCTGGACGCACACCAATCGCCAGGATCACAATGTCCGCTGGATGTATCTTGCCTGAATTGGTCAGGACTTCCAAGGAACCATCTGCGACCTGTTGGAATCCGGCCACGCCGTCATTAAGCTCCAGGTGGACGCCGTGCTTTATCATGTAGCGTTGGACAAGGAGCGCCATTTCCGGATCGAGCGGGGGCATAACCTGGTTGAGCTTCTCCACCAGTGTCACCTCGAGCCCACGGTGAACCAGGTTTTCCACCATCTCTAGGCCAATGAAACCGCCGCCGATCACCACGGCACGCTTTGCAGGCATCACCGTCTGGAATCCTGTGTACGAGTGCATTCCAGATCGTTCGTCCGTATCCCGGTCAAGCCACTCGCGTATGTTCCTGGCGTCCGGCACGGTTCTCACTGAGAATATTCCCGGAAGATCAATGCCAGGCAGCGGCGGACGAATCGGCGCAGCCCCGGGCGACAGCACGAGTTTGTCGTAGTGTTCGGTGGTTACCTCCCCGGTTGCGTGATTCTTTAGTTCCACGGTTTTGTTTGCCGCCGAGATCCCTACCACCTCACAGCGCGTGCGCACATCAATGGCGAATTGTTCGCGAAAGGTCTGTTCCGTTGCCACCAGGAGGCTCGAACTCTTTTTCAATTACACCTCCGACATGGTAAGGCAGTCCGCAGTTGGCGTACGATACATACGGCCCGCGTTCCACCATGAGGATTTCTGCATTTTCGTCCAACCTGCGCAGGCGCGCCGCACACGATGCGCCGCCAGCCACACCACCGACGATAATGACTTTTATTTTCTTAGTTTTACTTTCGGGTACCATTATTAATCTCCATTTATATTCTGGTTTTCATGCAATATTTTGGCAGTTGTCATCTGATTACACCTATCCTCTGATAGATGCTGTTAGCTCTTCTCGAGGTTATCCCAATCACCATACAGTTGGAGGCAAACCGGCGTTGGCACTTTGGCCACGTTTCCGGTTGCCTTCAGCATCCCGGAATCTGGATTGATCCAGAACGAGACCACCGTGTCCGTATCCTGGTTTGCCACCAGAAGCAGCGCACCGGATGGATCGATGGTGAAATCGCGGGGACCAATGCCCTGTGACAATTCATGCCCAACAACCGACAACTTACCGGTCTCCTGATCGACAGCATAAATTGCCAGATTATCGGCTCCCCGGTTCGAGGCGTACACAAAGCGACCGGAGGGCGCAATCTTAATTTCTGCACCCAAATTCGGTCCCTTGAAATCGTCAGGTAAGGTTGAAATAGTTTGCACTGCCTCAAACGCGCCCCCCCCATCCACGGAGTGGAAAACGGTGACCGTGGATTGGAGCTCGCTAATCACATAGGTGAAGGGCATGTGTGGATGAAATGCCATGTGTCGCGGGCCGGTGCCGGGCGGCATCTGTGTCCATGGGGGGTCGGCAGCGATCAGCCTGCCCCGTTCCGAATCAAAACGGAATGCCATCAGCCTGTCCGTACCCAGGTCAATTGCAAGAATTAGGCTGCAATCAGGGCTCGGTAGGATCATGTGGGCATGCGGGCCTTCCTGACGCTCGGGATTGAGGCCAGATCCAGAAAACCGAACTGTATCGGTTGCCTCTCCCAGGCGCCCGTCTTCCCGGACGGGTAGAACGCACACGCTGCCGGTCTCATAGTTGGCCACCAGGCAATACCGACCTTGAGGCTCAATGCTGGCATAGCAAGGCGCCAGACCATGGGTCGATTGCTGGTTTAGATAACTCAGATTCCTGGTCACCGGATCGATGGCAAAGGCGCTTACAGTCCCGTGCGGGCCTTTACCACCGGTGATCTCGTTAACTGCGTACAGACAGCTTTTATCTGGCGCCAGGGTCACAAACGAAGGGTTGAGCGTGCCGGCACCGCTCACGGTGGCAAAGTAGATCAGCTCACCTGTAGCCGGGTCCAGGTGATAGATATAGATACCTTCGGCTTTTCCATCAACAAATGACTCTCGCCGGGTGTAGGTACCAATGTAGATCGGAATTCTGTCAGAACTTAGCATGTCTCCATCTTCATCTTGATTAACATTCTTTCCTGGTATGATGGAGCGTTCAGCCATAGCCACCGTTGACGGAAATGTCTGCACGCAGACTCTCGGGACGGTATGGGTCTTCTATATTGAAATCGATCACACATCTCTCAGCCGTTCCAGGGTTGGGTTTTACTTCTTATTTCGTATTCGAAGGGTAACTGGCACATGAGCCGGTTGTCTGGCCAGCAGGCCTGCCACGAGCACCATGACCAGAATGCCTACCCCGACGAGGAGATATCCAGATTCGATCATCTCAACCACCTTTCTTCACCCGAACTGAGTCCTTCTGTCATTAGGAGGTGAACCATCAGCCTGCCAGCAGTTTCTGTTTGGCAGCCGTAAATTCTTCATCCGTCAGAACTCCCAACTCGTGAAGTTGTCCGAGCTGTTGAAGCTGGGCTGTCAAATCGGAGCCAGGCGCCGGCTCGGGTGGCGGCGAATATGCTTGCTGCTGGGCCTGTGCATCGGCTGCACCCTGTTGGTAAGCCTGATCATCCTGTTGCTGTGCAGCCGCGTCTTGCTGCGCATATTTCTGCTCCTGACCATGGCGGACCGCACCTGCGGTACCAACGACCACCGCCGTCGTGGCGACAGCCCCAACAACAGCTCTTCTTCTCATTCTTCTTCGCATTTTGATCTCCTGAACTATTTTTGATTGTTGTCTAATTTATTCTGGGGATGATTCAGCCTGGGCAAACATCTCCATGACTTCATTCACAACCTCCATGGGGATACGTTCGTGCCTCACCATCCGGCCGTTTGCCTTGAGCACAGCTTCACCGAACTTGATCGCCCACAGGTTTTCGACCATCATCAAGGCAGCGGTTGTGTTGTCATCCAATTCCTGGCTGATCATCTCGATATCTTCGACCTGGATCATTCCACTAATTTCGATCTCGAGTGGGTCGAAGATGGCGATCGTTGCGGAATCCATCTGTTGCAGCTCGAGTGTCTGATATTTACCATCCTGGACCATGACGATGACCAGGTCGATCACACGTATGATCTTGTTTTCCACCAGCTCTCGCAGAGCTGGAAGGATCTCACCACTGAACTTGTTGCCCTTGAATTCAAGAGCGAGAAAATCAATTGGACCGTATGTCATTGTAATTCTCCTTACTTGTTCTTAATCTCTTTTAGTTTGGCCGTGGGATATTTTGGCAGGATTCGCCTGCACAAATATACCCAAGATATCACTGCAATTTAGCGTCGCTTTAGGCGGCGGGAGTACTCGGAGTGGTGGGGGCAGCCTTGTACCCGGGGATGGCATTCCGGTTGTTATAGGCAGTATGAGCATAATGCGAAAGATCAAGGAACACTGCCAGGACGATCCATAACCAATCAAAACCAGTTACACGTGCTCCACCCCAGGACATAATCGCCCACATCAGTGTAGTGAACGGCAAAAAGATGATCCCCAGGACTGGCCACCACCATTTGTCGTTAAAGGCATTCATGAACATGGTTGGTCTTGCAATCCAAATGAAAATATCTGCAATACGTGGGAACATTCCAGCAAACAGTGCAAATAAGCAAGGCATTTTATAATCCTCCTCAAAAATGAAATAGAATTGGGTAATATTCGAGGATGGTAGTCACAAGAGGACTGCTATCCTCGAAAATCGTTCAGACGGACGGGTTCTTATCCTCTTCCGCCTCGAGAGCAGCAATCTCCTGGTCAGTAGGCTCCTGGCCTTCGATGCCGAGATCGCTCATGGCGGCATCCAGTTGTTCTTCTGACAGATCCTCGGCCTTCATGCCAGTGTGTTGCTCGACCTGTTGCACCTCGGTCTGGGTCATCTTAGTCGCGCTTGACCCGATGGCCAGTATCACTGCACCGCCAATGAGCATTCGTCTGCGCATTCGCCTGCGCATCCGGCGGTGTCGCCGCATGACACTCCTTCTTGCTGGACCCCTTCCTGGTCCACCTATTCCTCGTCGTCGCATGGGATAACTCCTTTCTCTTACTATTGACCTAAACTTAAATTACATCGAAAGCCCGCTTGGCTCCTGGCAGCCTGACCCGGATCGGGATGTTGCCTTTGAGACGTCATTGGTTTTTAGCGATCAAATTTCCATACGCTTTACAGAAATCACGGTCAAATGCATCTCATAAAGCGCGTTGAGCATACCAGCCAGGGCAGCCTGATCACTTAACACACCTTGCAGGATTGTGACAGGGGGATCCGCCTCCACTGTTGCCGGGCAGATCGTCATAACTCCTAGAAGATCAGAAATGGTCTGGTCGAGCCGGCCTTCCACACATACCTGGTAGGTGGCGGGGAGATCGAAATGGATTGGCTTCCTGGACGGAATACTCATAATGAATAGATCATAGGTGTTTTTCCCAGATAAAAACACCCCTTTAAGATGTATTTATGATGTAGAACGATCGTGGTAATAGGAGGGAAAAGCCGCCCACTGCATGGGTTGTCCCCTTCGTGGGCGGCTCAGCGTGGGGAAATAAGGCTCAATTCTTCTGCTTTGGCCACAGCATCCCAGCGCCCATTGACGCCCAGCTTACCGTAGAGGTTGGCTATATGGCGTCTAACGGTCTGGTAGGATACATGGAGTTTGTGGGCGATTTCTTTGATGCTCAATGGACCTCGCAACAAGGTCAGGACCTCGAGCTCCCGAGGGGTCAGGGGCTCAACCAAAGTCGAATTTCCAAGCGGTGGATAAGGCGCGCTGGCAGCCAGATTTTTATCGTCCTCTGAAAATGCCGCCAGGATGCGACGAATCGTCTCTGCTAAATCATCTTGCTTCGGAAGCCGGCGCAGCATCGCCTGCATAGGTCTGCCCAGCTCAACGAATACCCGGATGAAGCTCCCTAAGCGTGCCAGGTCTACCGCCTGCTCCAGCACGGCGTCGGCCTGGCAGGTTTCCCCCTGAGCATCCAGCGCCAGGGCGCGCAGTACCAGGATCTCGATCTTGTAGCGCACGTTATGGGTCCGGTCGGCAATTTCATCCAGGACGTCCAATATTTGCAGCGCCGAGCGCCTGTCGCTATCGGCACCGCTGCTCATCAGGACACGCGCCCGGGTCACTTGCGGTTCTTCTAGCCAGATAAGAGCCCTGTCCGGCGGTGGATCGATGAAAGTGTCGACCCAACGGTGGGCGCCTTCCAGGTCCCCTCGCATGAGCATCAGCCTGGCGCGCAGGGAGCGTGTCCGTTCATCTTCTCTCCCACCCAGCTCCAGGTCTATTTGGCTGGTCGACTCCACAATCTGCCAGGCTTCAGAGCTCTCCCCTATAACCTGATGGATTAACGCCAGGCCTGCCACCGCATCGCGAAAAGCAGCTGTCTGCGATGTATAGCGATTTTCGAAGGTCTGGGTAAAGTACTGCGCGGCAGCCTCCAGCTCATTGCGATGATAACACACCGAACCGAGAAAATGGTAAGCCCAGCTCTGCAGGATGGGCAACCTGCGACGGGTTGCCCCTTGGAGCACTACCTGGGCAATTTGCCTGGTCTGGTCAAGCCGGCCGGTATTGAGGTAAATGAAACCCAGCGTTACCAGCAAGTACAGAGCATAGGTATCGGTTTTATCGCTATAAGACTCATATTCATCAAGCAGCAATCGTTCGGCTGTTGGCCCCTGCCCACTAGCAAGCATTGACAAGCCAAGGTAAATATTCATTCCACCGCGCACGTATGTCCATGAAGGAGGCAGGAGCGCCAAAGTCTCCCGGCACAGTTCGATTGCCCGCGCCGTCTGGTTATTGATATACGCCGCCTGACCTTTTAAGGCGACAATTTGCCCACGTAGGATTTGCAGGTCATTCTCAGGTAACGATGCTCCCCTACCCGAATCCAAAAGCTCTTCCATCTCCCGAACTAGTTTGGTTTGTTGGTCCAATCGCCATAAGAACTGTAGAACCCAGGCTCTGATCATCAACAGCTCCGGATGTCGTTGGATCGCATCTTGCGGCAGCAGGTGCAGCCAGCGCTCCAGGGTCGGCCGGTCTCCGCGATTGAGCACATCACACAGTCCGGCGCTCATCTGGCGTGCGGCCAGATCCACGTCGCCGGCTGCCACGGCGTGGTGCAGGGCTTCATCCAGCAGTCCTTGCTCTTCGAGCCAGGTCGAAGCCCGGCAATGCAGCTCACTCGCCTGGTCAGGGGTCATTTCGGCGGATAATCTCTGCTGCAGCGATTCCTGGAATAAGTGATGATAGCGGTACCATTCACGGCGGTCGTCCAGGGGTATGAGGAACAGCTCAGAGCGTTCAATCCAATCCAGACAGGCGCGTGCATTCCATGCAGCGTCGATCTCCCCAATGACAGCTTCGCACAGCGCACCGCAGAAGCGATCCAGGATGGATGTCTTTAACAAAAATGAGTGGACCGCCGGGGCTTGATGGGTCAGCACCTCATCCACCAGGTATCCGGTGATGTTGGCATTCTTGCTAGATAGTGCCGAAAGAACGGACTCCTGGCTCCCTGTGGACCGCAAAGAGAGGACAGCCAGATGCAGACCGGCAGGCCAGCCTTCGAAGCGCTCATCCAGGAGGTGCAGGGCAGGTTGGCTAAGGTGGGCAACTTTTGCCTGGCTCAAATAGGCAGCCGTCTCCTCAGGTGTAAAGCGCAGGTCCTGGCTGCGAATCTCGCTGATCTTTCCCTTCGCTCGTAAACTGGTTATCGGTATGGTCGGTTCAGTGCGTGAGATCAGCACCAGATGCAGCGGTCTTGGCCAGTGGCTCGCCAGGTTAATGAGCAGATTGTGCACCTCCGTGCCGCGAATGGAGTAGTAATCATCCAGGACGAGAATAACTTCTCCGGGAAGCTCTTCGAGCTCATTAACGAATGTAGCATAGAGGACGGCTTCAGGTGGTTGACCTTGCGCCTGTAGTAAAGCCAGGGTTTCCGCGCAGGCTTCGTTGAAAATCGTGCGCAGTGCGGCGATGAAGTAGCGGAGAAAGCGGTTGAGATCGCTGTCATTTTCATCCAGCGAGAGCCACGCGGCAGGGAAGGTGGCTGCCGCTGCTGACTGATTGGCAGCTAAATGCTCTAGCCAGCTGCTTAGCAGGGTGGTTTTACCAAAGCCAGCTGGTGCACAGACCAGGGTTAGCCGATAGTTAATAACCTGGTTGAGCAACTCCACCAATCGAGAGCGAAGGACCAGATTGTGCGGCGGGCGCGGCCGGTGCAGCTTAGTTTGAACGAGGGTTTGATCCTGGTCAGGCATACGAATGGGAAGACCTATAGGGATATTTTACATTAATATTTTGATACCTGGAAGGTTAGAAAGCTATGGATTGGAAGAGGGCATTCTTTCATCGATCCATTTTTCTTTCTGAGTTGATCAGCCGAGCTGCAGAACATCCAACGGATCGCTGACCCGGATAACATCAAAGTGATCATGAAGGACGGGAAGATCTACAAGAATGTCCTGGATTGACTATTCGATAGCTGAAGAACTGGTTGCAGCGGATGTCGCTTGGATGCTGCCGCAATCCAGGCTGTTGGACGGCCCGGTCTGAGTGACGACCTTGCCGTAATTTCACAATTCATAAAGACGGACGCGGTCCATATCCTGGTTAACAGCTCTTCCAGCCGCGGGCGCATGCCCAGGTCTTTCGGCAGGCGCGGGGGTTCAACTTAGGGCAGCATAAGGTTAAAAAAATGGTGTGGCTCCTTGTTTGAGCCACACCAATCTAAAGGTATATCACAAGCTGTTGGGGCGGTTATACGATCTCATTCCCAATCACCCTCCAAGCGGTTTAATCTCCCGAGAGAGCCACGGGTGTGGGCTTGATCGTATCGGCCGGCTGCTGCTCATTCTTGCGGCTTCTGCGCATCAAAACCTTGATCAATTCATCGACGAGAAGCAATGCGATGGCAAGAAGGATGCAGACCAGCCACTGGTTGGGGGTGATCTGGCTCAAACCTAACAAGCCAAACCGGACGGGGATAATGATCATCAACAGCGAGAGACCGTAGAGCATTAGCTGCTGCCGGTTCTTGATAACATCGCGGTTGAACGCGCTGGCAGTCTCGCTGCGCACGCTCAGGGCGAGCACAACCACGGCCAAGGAGAAGAAGACAAATCCCATCGTTGCAGCCACTGCGGTTGAGGTCGACTGATAGAATGCTTCGAGATAAACCGTCCCGATGGACATGAGCAGCCCAATGGCGGCGATGCGCACCCACTGTGGTCGTGTCAGGATGGGTTGTTTCAGCGGGCGAGGCTTGTGCTTCATCAGGTCTGACGCTGGATCGTCGAACCCCAGCGCGATCGCAACCGGGATCTGCACCAGGAAGTTAATCCATAGAACCACAAACGCCGTAAAAGGTGTGCCGCCGAGGACAATAAAGTACGCGGCCAACAGGTACGAAACGATAAACGCCACCAGCGATTCCATCTGGAAACGGACGAAGTTGAACAGGTTGTTGTATATAGCCCGTCCAAACTCGACTGCTTTGACGATGGTGGCGAAGTTATCATCGGT
This sequence comes from uncultured Chloroflexia bacterium, assembly GCA_963770655.1. Taxonomy (GTDB): domain Bacteria; phylum Chloroflexota; class Anaerolineae; order Anaerolineales; family UBA4823; genus CAZAGA01. Next base: position 321,760 of record CAVYQO010000008.1, read on the forward strand.
CAGGATCATCACCGCCGCGCCTTTCGAGACTTCGGTTCCGGTGATGCCCATCGCCACACCGATGTCGGCCTTCTTAAGGGCCGGCGCATCGTTAACGCCGTCACCCGTCATGGCGACGATGTTATCCAGTTGCTGGAGCATTGTCACCAGGCGGATCTTATCCTCTGGCGACACGCGGGCTACCACGCCAATCTCGGGCAGCTTCTTCTTCAGCTCCTCATCGCTCATCGCCGCGAATTCAGCGCCGGTGAGCGCCAGGCCTTCGATACCCAATTCATGCCCGATCGCTGCTGCAGTCACGGCATGATCGCCGGTGATCATGCGCACCTGGATGCCCAGCACTGTGGCATTTGGCAATCGCATCCCTGGCTTCTGTCCGCGGTGGGTCAACAATGCCAATCATCGCCAGGATGGTCAGGTCGTTTACCAGATCGATCAGATTGCTCTTCGGATCGAAGGTTTGTGGGTCAAAGTCACGCCGTGCCACTACCATCACCCGTTCACCGGCCTGCGCGATGCGCTCATTCTCAGCCAGCGCCACGCGGCGATTATCTTCGGTGATGGGCATGACCTCGCCGCCAGGCATCCAATACGAGCCGCCGCGGGAGATCAAGACGTCGGGGGCGCCTTTGACAAAGCAGCGGATCACTGGTTTTCCCTTCAAGTCTGTCATACTGTGGAAGGTGGCCATGAATTTATAATCTGAATCAAACGGAACCTCCGCCACACGCGGATACATCTTTCGAGCGCCTTCCAGATCGATCCCGCCTTTGGCAGCCAGAACGATCAGCGCGCCTTCGGTCGGATCGCCGATCAGGTTTTCGCCATCCAGGCGAGCATCGGCGCACAGCGCCATGGGCAGCAAGATTTCATCTAAATCGATTTTCGTACCACCGGAATGCTGCAGTTGCCCCTGAGTGCTGTAGCCTTCGCCGGTCACTTTATAGTGGTTATGCCCTGGGATGGTGAACTCGCGGGCGGTCATCTTGTTAAGCGTGAGCGTTCCGGTTTTGTCCGAGCAGATCGCCGAAACCGAACCCAGCGTCTCCACCGATGGCAGGCGCTTGACGATCGCACCGAGGGCGGCCAGTTGTCGGGTACCCATCGAATACATGGTGGTGACCACGGCTGGTAGACCGGTGGGGATAGCCGAGATCGCCAGGGCTACACCGGCGATGAATACCGTCTCCATTGGTTGCCCATTCCGTCTGCCAAGAATGAGCATGATAATAAATGCCAGGCCGGCCAGGGAGGCAATAATCACGGTCAACCGGTCAAGCTGCTTCTGCAGAGGCGTCTTATCGGCTTCTGTTTTGTTCAACAGGTCGGCGATATGGCCCATCTCGGTAGCCATGCCGGTGGTGGTGACGATCATTTCGGCGCGCCCACGCGTGACTGAAGTGTTCATGTAGGCCATACAATGCCGGTCACCCAGGGGCGCATCGGCTTTGGAAATGGTCTCGGTATCTTTTGGCGAAGCCACACTTTCGCCAGTCAGAGCGGCTTCCTCGATCTCGACGTTTGCGGTGACGAACAGGCGTCCATCCGCTGGGACGCGGTTGCCCGCTTCCATCAGCACAATGTCACCCACCACCAGCTCTTCGGCATCAATCTCGATCGCCTCGCCATCCCGGCGGACACGAGCGATGCTCTTCATCGCACTTGCCAGCGCTGCCAGGCTGGCTTCCGCCTTGGCCTCCCCGCGCATACCCAGGACGGCATTGAAGACCGTCAACCCGACCAGCACCAGCGTGGTACTCCATTCTCCGGTGAAGATCTGGTTGATGAGCGCCGCGCCGAGCAGGACAAACTGCATCAGATCCTGATACTGCTCCAGGAATGCTTGTAAAGCAGACTTTTTCTTCTTCTCAGCTAAGCGATTGGGTCCGTTTTTCTGCAGCCGCTGCTGCGCCTCGGCGGCACTTAAGCCTTTGGTCGGGTCGACCCCAAGCTCTTTACCGATCGCTTCGGGGGTTAGGGTATACCATTTTGGTCGACTTTCATTTGTGTCTGTCACGTTCTATCTCCTCGTTATCAATTCTTCTCGGATATTTAGCGATACGAATCATTTGGCTCCGAGTAGGCGCCTTTCGTCTGCCGTATTGGGAGCTTGATCTTTCGGCGCGGAACTACCTCATCTGGGATCAAGCTCAGCAAATTCGAGATGCAGTTCACGCGCGCCCGGCGCTGGTCATCGGAAGGTACCATGTACCAGGCCCGGGGTGATTGATCACTTCTTCCAAACGTAGAAACCGCACTGATTCGCCTCAGCAATGGATCCCCCGCGCATGCCGCATGGGAATCGCACCAAGGTGACATCTTCAGCTCGAGTCACCTGTATCGCTCGGGCAACAACGCCTCTGGCGACCCAATAATCCTGCCGGTTGGAGCTGCCGGCCAACATAAAGGCGATAATGATCAGGCTAAGCGCTATGCCAAAAATCCACGGCCATGCCTTGTTCATAAAAACACCTCCTATATCCCATCTCGCATGATCGGGCAGGTCATACAGTGCCCGCCTCCGCGGCCTTTGCCAAGCTCAAACCCGGCGATGGCGATGACTTCTACACCCGCCTGGCGCATCTTGGCGATGGTAAATGTGTTGCGCTCGTAGGAGACGACCACACCTGGTTCCAACGCAACGGTATTGTTGGCGTCGTCCCACTGCTCGCGCTGCGCCTGGTACTCGTCGCCGCCCGTCTCGACGATGGTCAGCTTCTTGATATTGAGCGCATCCGCAACCGCGTCCGGGAAGCTTTTCTCCTCGGTGATGTGAAAATCACCAGCTTTCTTGCCGGGGCGCAGGCTGATGGCGCGGATATTATTGACTACCCTGGGGAAGGCAGTGGCGATATCTCGATCGAGCAGGGTAAAAACTGTATCCAGGTGCATGTGGGCGCGATCCTTGGTCATCATGGCCACGATCACTCGCTCCGCACCTCCGCCTTCAAAAAGCTTGCGGGCGACCATCTCGATCATGCGCCCCTGTGTTCGCTCGCTCATACCAATGGCTACCGTGCCATTACCAATCGGCTGCACATCGCCGCCTTCCATGGAGGCCCGCCCAAAATCCTGGATATTGAAGCTGCCATCAAAGCTCTGTTCCGGATACCAGAACTCGAAACCGGCATCCACGAACATTGGGTGGTAGCGATAGATCGTCAGCATATTGAGCAATTCCCTGCGGCGGGCAGGCCAGTACATAGGGTTGACCGTAACGCCATTGTAAATCCAGCAGGAAGGATACGCGCTGAAAGAGCGAATTAGGCACCGGGGGCAGCACAAAATAATCTGGTTCGTTGATTGCAGCAGCGGCGCCGAGGGATATCTTCTTGAATTTTGCCAGATCGAAGCCCATTTGCACCATCTCGCTGACAGTCAAACCACCCACCAGGTGTTTGGCGAGGATGTCTGGCTGCATCTTCGACAGAAATTCACGCACCTCATCCAACAGAGACCAGCCCACGGTGTACTCCGAGGCCACAAGTTGGATCACATTTTTCCGCGCTTCCTCGGACGCTGCCAGGGCTTCGCCTAGAAGATCCACGTGATAAAACACCTCAACTCCCCGATTGCGCATGGCATTCACAAACTGGTCATGCTCCCACTGCGCGCGCTCTACCCACAACACGTCGTCGAACAGCAGGTCGTCGTGGTTGCTAGGGGTTAACCGCTTGAGGCTAAGCTCCGGACGATGGACGATTACTTTACGCAGCTTGCCAACTTCCGAATTGACACCAAAATTGTTGCTCATCTGAATGATCTCCTTCTTAATTTAGATGTGATTCCATCTCTTTGGCGCCCCACACTTGCATTAATTGGGCGTAGAATAAAACCATCCTGGCCATGCCCTCCACCGGGATACGCTCGTCAATGCCGTGCTCCAGCCCCATGAAGCTTTCATCCATCACCAGTGAGGTGAAGCGGTAGATGTGATCGCAGACTGGCACAAAGTGCTGGCAGTCTGTGCCCCCCAGCATCACATAAGGGGCGACGGGAGGGTTATCGAATACCTGGCGGATTACTGTGCAAAGGCTTTTATACTCTGGGCAGTTCTGCGGCGAGACGGGCAGGGCTTCGTTATACTTACCTTCAACCGGTTTGAACTTTACCCGCTCATCTTTGATAACCTTCTTGATATGCCACAGCACCTCGGCGATTGTATCGCCTGGCAGCAGGCGAAAATTGACAATAGCTTTGGCCTCAGCCGGGATCGTATTATCTTCCACACCACCGTTAATGATGGTCAAGGCAGTGGTGGTGCGTATACTGGCATTCATCTCCGGCTTGGGTACCAGCCAGCGCTTCAAAAAAGGTCCAAAGAGCCAGACATTGGCGAAGGGGATCTGGATGTACAGGGGGGCTGCTTTACCGATCCCATGATACAAAGGGCGCAACCTTCGCAGATGGGTCGGCATGGGGTGGGCCTCCAGGCGAGCCAGGGCACGGGCCAGGGTGCCGATGGAAGTCTGCGGCGGAGGCGTGGAAGAATGCCCCGGTTGACCGGTCACGGTGAACTCAACAGTCAGATAGCCTTTCTCACTCACGCCAACCAGCGCTACCGGGCCGCGCACCCCTGCTGCCAGACCGGCCATGATTCCGCCGCCCTCATCCACAATCCCGGCCAGGTGGATGCCACGCTTCTTCAGCTCCTGTCCAAGGATCTTGCAGCCATTGATGCCGCCGGTTTCTTCGTCATGGCCCAATCCGAAGAGAATTGTGCGCTCCGGGCGGTAGCCTTGCTTGAGAAGGGTTTCAGCGGCTTCCATAATGCCGATCAATTGGTTTTTGATGTCCAGCGTGCCGCGTCCCCAGATAAAGCCATCGACAATTTTCCCTTCAAATGGGGGGTGAGTCCACTCGGTCGGGTCAGCGGATACCACATCCTGGTGCGCCATGAGCATCACGGGTTCAAGATCTGCGCGGCTTCCCTGCCAGATATACAGCAGACTGTAGCCATTGATCACCTCGCGCCTAAGTTTCTGGTGCACCAACGGGTAGGTCTCCTCCAGGAACTTGTGAAGCTGGGTGAAGGCTTCTGGATCAGGCGTGCCCTGATCGTCCAGCGGTACAGTTTGGCAGTGCACCGCCGCAGCCAGGTGCTCGGCAACCTGCTGGTCATCGACTACTGCTACGCCTTCGATTTTCTCGACAGCGCCTTGAGACCATTGGAATATGACCGTTTTCACAACAACATAAATTGTGGTGAGGAGCAGTATGGCAAGGATGATGTATAGGATGGTAGTCAGCATAGGTAAATTCTTGGATTTATTTTCCTACTTGGACATATAACGTTTTTTATCGCTCATGGGTACACTGTGGGTGATGCCCACAGCGTACCCATGATGAGAAAGCCAGTCTCAGTCGCCTAGCGTCGCTACCATAATAGCTTTGATGGTGTGCATGCGGTTTTCTGCCTGGGCGAAGACGATCGAATACTCCGATTCGAACACTTCTTCGGTCACTTCCAGGCTCTCCAGGCCGGTCTTTTCGTAGAGCTCCTCGCCCACCTTAGTCTCTCGGTTGTGGAAGGCCGGCAGGCAGTGCATGAATTTGACCTTGGGATTGCCGGTCTTCTTGACCACATCCATATTAATCTGGTAAGGCTTGAGCAGCTTGATGCGCTCGTCCCAGACTTCCTTGGCCTCGCCCATCGAGACCCAAACGTCGGTGTACAAATAGTCCACGCCACTAACGCCCTCATCCACACTCTCGGTCAGGGTCAGGCGAGCGCCGGTCTCGGCCGCGATTGCGCGGCAGGTCTGCACCAGGCTCTCCTCAGGCCACAGCGCCTTGGGAGCGCACAGGCGCACATCCATACCCAGCTTGCAGCCGGTGACCATCAGTGAATTGCCCATATTGTTGCGGGCATCCCCCAGGTAGCAGTAGGCAATCTCGTTCAGGTGCTTGTCGCTGTGCTCCATCATAGTCAAGATGTCGCAGATCATCTGGGTGGGATGGAACTGGTCGGTCAGGCCATTCCACACCGGGACGCCAGCGTATTGCCCAAGGATCTCCACCAGCTCCTGTCCGAAGCCGCGGTACTCAATGCCATCGTACATCCGTCCCAGGACGCGGGCGGTATCTTTCATCGACTCCTTGTGACCAATCTGCGAGCCCGATGGGCCGAGGTATGTGACCCTGGCGCCCTGGTCGTATGCCGCCACTTCGAATGCGCAGCGAGTGCGTGTGGAGGTTTTTTCGAAGATCAGAGCGATATTCTTACCCTTCAGTCGCTGCTGCTCGTAGCCGCCGTACTTAGCTGCTTTAAGATCAGCAGATAGCTTGAGCAGGAATTTGAGCTCTTCGGGGGTGAAATCTAATTCCTTGAGAAAGTTGCGGTTGCGTAAATTGAATGCCATTTCCATTTTTCCTTTCGTTGATCGTTGATTATCTGTGAATTAGACAAGTGTGCCTAGAACCAGGACCAAGATGCTGAGAACGAGCAGCAGAACAAGCACCGGCCACACGAACTTCCACCACACGCCATATCCAACCCGGGCAATCGCCAGGCCGCCCATGACCACTGCCGAGGTCGGCGTGACCAAGTTCACCAGCCCATTGGCTGTCTGGTAAGCTGTGACGACCAGGTAGCTGGGCACGCCTGCAAACGTGGCCAGTGGCGCCATGATTGGCATGGAGACGGTCGCCAGGCCGGAGCTGGAAGGGATCAGAAAGGATAGCGGCAGGTAGAGAAGGTAGGTCACGATGATAAATGCCACGCTGCTTAACCCGGCAACCGCCTGCTCGGTCCAGTACAAAACGGTGTCGGTGATCAGGCCGTTGTTCATGATCACCGTAATGCCGCGCGCCACGCCGATGATTAGCGCAACGCCGAGCATGTCACGGGCGCCATCGATAAAGGTGTCTACCAGGGTCTTTTCTGATAAGCGCCCGACGATGCCGATCAGGATACCAAAGAACAAGAAGTTTGCTGTCATCTCCGGGAACCACCACCACCAGGTGGGGATGGGGATCCCCAGGTCTACCCACGGAATAACGCCGAAGATCATCACCACGAATGCCAGGAAGAAAAGCATCAGGATAAACTTATGCCGTCCGGTGAATTTGCCGAAGTCAGTGCCTTCAGCGCTGCCGGACTTAAACTGTTTTTCATTTTCGGCTTTCATGTCGTAGATCAGCGACTTGGTTGGATCCTTCCGTACCTTCTCGCCATAGCGCATCACAAAGATGATGCCGATGATCGTGCCGATCACCAGGATGACCACCCGCCCAATCAACCCCTCGTCGATGGTCGTGCCGGCAAAGCCTGAGGCGATTCCCGTCGCAAAGGGATTGACCGTCGATCCGATCACACCGATGCCAGCACCGAGTAAGATCAAAGCCCCGGCGGTGAGCCCGTCGTAACCGGCAGCCAGCATGACGGTGATGATCAGGGCATAAAACGCCAGCGTCTCTTCAGCCATGCCGTAAGTCGTTCCACCGATGGCAAAAATGGTCATCAGGATGGGAAACATCCATTTCTCTTTGCCTTTGAGCTTGGACACCACCCAGGCGATGCCGGCATTGATGGCGCCGGTTTTCATGGTCACCCCGAGGAAACCGCCAATGATTAACACGAACATGGCAACGTCGATGGCGCCGAACAGCTCACCATAGTTCCAGACATCCACATTGCCAGTCTCATCCTCGATACCGTACATACCGTTGATCGGCCCCTTGAGAGCGCTGGCCAGCAGCCTTTGTGGGTTTTGTTCTACCGTATGATAGGTACCAGGGATGGGCTCGCCTTCTGGGTTATAGTCATACGAGCCGGCCGGGACGAGCCAGGTGGCGAGGGCGATCAGAATCAGCAAGAGAAACAATATTGTGAACGCGCTTGGAAATGTAAATTTCTTCTTATTTGCCTTGGGAACCGGCGCATGCTCTGCAGTAGCCATCGTGTTTGTGCTCCTCTCAATAGTGATGATGCCTATTATTGAATGTAACACCCCTGTCTCAGCGATCGAGCAACGCTGAGAGATGTAGCTAATATATATATATTATATATCAAAAATCTATGCGATACCCAAAACACGGTCAGGTGCAGCTCACACAGCGAATGGAGCACCCCAGCCAGGGCTGGTCGGGCTTCCCCTACCCGATAACCTGGTAGGCGACTGGTACATCAAAAAAGATTTCTTGTGAGATATGCTCTTCGATTACGGCGAACCTGCACAATCTACAAAGTGCCGAGCCGCATCTGACAAATCCCTTTCTTTCAGGTAGCACAGATTAATCCGTGTCGTTATGCTCGGGGTGATATCGACAATGGAGACATTCGGATTGGCGGCATACAGGGCAAGCTGTTTCATCAGCAGTGCGACGCCCATGCCCTTCATCACCAAATCGATTAGAATACCCACCTTGTGATCTGTGAAAGCGATTTTCGGTTCAAATCCACTCTGTAAACAAGCATTGATGCAAAGCTTGTAGAGATAGGTATCCTTTGCGATCAACAAATAATCCTCATCTGCCAGGATCGGTAAGGGTATCGTTTGCTGGCTGGCTAAAGGATGGGTGGTAGGCAGCACTGCGACGAGCGTATCGACAGCGTAAGGTTTTTTAATGAGGTCGTCGTCGACTTCGTCAACATCCCGAATAAAAGCTAAGTCGCATTTTTTCTGGCGAAGCAATTCCTTCAATTCCTCCGAACCAGCCTGGATCACATTGAGCGTCGATCCAGGCCGGCTTTTCTTGAAATTCACAAAAATATCGATGATTTTGTACTGAGCTAAGGCGGGAATGGAACCTACGGTGAGCATATTCCGATCGGTTTCAAGACTGCCCTGCAAAAGGAAATTATACTTTTCCTGAAGCTCAACGATCTGCAGTGCATACGGCAGTAATAATTGTCCATATTTGCTGATCCCCACCTTACGGGTTGTACGGTCAAAGAGCGGGACGCCCAGTTCGGTTTCAATATGCTTAATATGCTTCGACAGCGTAGACTGGGAGATATACAGCAAGTCTGCAGCTTCCATAAAATTGGCAGTCCTCGCCAGAACAACAAATTCTTTTAAGTAATTGATTTCCATTTGTCTCGCCAGCCTTTCATTTATTCCAACTTAGAATAAATCATAATTGAAATCGAATTGCTTGTCAATAATTTACTCTATATAATTTAAAAATAACGAAACAAGGTTTCATTTTTAAAATTAAATTCGAAGGAGACTCGTAAGATGACCAAAGTTATCATTATCGGAGCAGGAATTGCTGGTATATCCGCTGCGGCAGGCGCGCGCAAAGCTGGCGCTGAAGTCACTATGTTAGAAAGGCAGGATCAGCTATTAGGCATCGGACGGATCGCGGGGAGCATGGATGTTGGCGGAAGGTATCCACTCCACCTGGAAATTGTGGAAATGGGAGCTGGCGAGGTAAACGAGGCGCTTGATTCGGTCTGTCTACCCAATGTCGAGAACTACCGAAAGTCTCATTATCCACACCACAGCCTGCCTGGCTCGGAAGACATGACCAAGCATTCCTGGGTCTATAACGTCCTGACCGCCGAGCCTGCGCTGCGCAGACTAATGGCAGCAATGGGCGTTGAGATACGTTGGAGAAGCCGCGCAGTGGATGTGGTGAGAGAGGGAAACCATGTCACCGGGGTCAGACTTGCGGATGGCGAATTGATCGAGGGAGATTCCTTCATCGATACCGCAGGTTCAGCCGGGGGACAGAATCACTGCAGTTAAGGATGTCGGCGGCTGCGTCATGTGCCCGTGGATGCAGTGCAGCACATTCGGCAACCGGGTGGATATCTCGGGTAAAGCCGGCGGCACCACAGTGAGCATGCACCAGAAGGATGGCACCCCAGGGATCAAATACAATGGGCTTTATTTGTACAAGGCATCACTATCGCCAGAAATGCAGCGCCAATTGGACGAGAACCACCAGATCTTCGTCCCCTTCCGCGGGCTCACGGATTGGGATGTTGATCCTGAATGGAGTTGGGGAACCCGTGGGCAAGACGGGAATGACGGCAAGGGCCATCCTGCAGATCCTGAAACAAGCTGGAGAGTAGCGCCGGATGTGGGCCGCTTTCGCCTGTTGGATCGGGGCATCTTCGCCGGGGGAGCAGGACCGAGCCCAATTCCACTCGAAATCCTCAGACAAATCCCCGGCTTTGAGAATGTCGTCATCGCCGCACCCGTTGGCGGTCAAAATCTCTGGTCGCTGGGTTACGATTTGGTCTTTTGCGAGAATTCTTTGCGCGTCCCGCCGCTCGATAATCTGTTCACTGCTGGCAGCAAGGCGCATATGGTGGACATTCAGCCTGGGATTAACTCGGGCTACCTGGCTGGATTTAATGCGGTCAGAGTCGCCGTGGGCCAGGAGCCGGTGGAATTTCCGACGAGTACGGTTACCGGGGATATCATCGCTTATACCCAGGATTATCTTAAACAAGAAGCCAAATCTGATTATGGAGGACCCACGACATTTGTCAGCGCCCACGCCGGTCACTACCTGCGCCGATTGAAAGATGTTGGTTTCTTCCCGGACAACCCGGAGAAATGCAAGCAACGCGTTGCGGAAGCTGGGCTAACCGATTACTTTACCCAGAAAGTCATCTAGCAGAAAAGAAAGAATTGAAAATGCGTTGGCGCGATCAGGAGAATGGTGAATGGAACCCTCAAAATGGCAAGCACAAAAAGTATTTGGCAGGGATGAAGTTCTCAGAGATATCGAAATGCGCGCCAACGCATACAGTGCTTCGGTTGTGCAGGATGTTAGAGCTGTTATGCATGACTACGAAGTTGATATGTATCGGTTAGTCCTTTCAATTGGTAAGCATTATGGGATGGAAACAGCTTATCAAATTATGAGTGAAACGGTGAGTGAAAAAAGATTGCGCTGGCTGGACCAGGTAATGAATGAATTAGATCTCAGCGGGACAGAAGTTGAAAAAGGACTCAGCCTGTATCTCAAATATTTCAAAATGAAAGCAGAAGACATTCAGATCATCGAAAAGGACGCTGGAAAGGTGATCTTCAAGCGTATGGATTTTGTCGATGCGATCTTCCATGCATGTAATAGATTAGGTCTCGATGTCGTTGAAGTCAATAACAAAGTCTACGCCAGGTCAATGAACTTAATGTTTGCAAGGATTAACCTCGAAGTAAACCATGCGGTGCTTCATTATAGCGATGGTTGGTACGAGGAGATGATCGAGTTAATCCCTCAGAACGGAGAGTGAAATGCTCATTCCAGGAATAACAGAAACCTCTGTCGCTCATATACAAGCCCACATGCAAGACGAGAAGTATCCGCCGCAAGTGCACCCGGACGGACAAGTCACATTTCGGCTAAAAGCTCCCCTGGCGCAAAAAGTGCAGATTGCCCCCCTGAATGGCCAGCCTGAAAACAACGGCTACAACGGCCTGGGGAAAGCGTCGTACGAGATGACCCAAGACGAGGACGGCCTGTGGAGCGTGACAACGCCGCCGGCAGTACCTGGGCTGCATAGCTACTGGTTGGTGGTGGATGGCGTCCACGTGAATGATACCGCTACCAAAGCCTATGGCGGGAAAATGCAAGCCTGCGGGGTGGATGTGCCGGAACCGGGGGTCGATTTCTATGAGATTAAGGATGTAGCGCATGGCCAGGTACGCATGCAGTGGTATTACTCAAAGGTTACCAACGCATGGCGGCGGGCATACGTTTATACACCCCCAGGGTATGACACCAATTTCACGCAGCGTTACCCGGTATTCATCCTGCGCCATGGCGGCGGAGAAGACGAGACAGGCTGGGTGGAACAAGGTCGGGCCAATTTCATTCTCGACAATTTGTTCGCCACAGGCAAGGCGAAACCGATGATCGTTGTCATGGACTGGGGCCAGGCGCCAACCCCTTACCAACCTATACACATCCCTTCCACACCGCCTCCACCGGAGATCACGGAGGTGACCATCCAAGAATTGATTCCGATGGTCGATGACACCTTCCGTACTATTCCCGATCGCGAACACCGCGCTATGGCAGGATTGTCCATGGGCAGTGTGCAGACCCTATACATTGGTTTAAACAACCTGGAATATTTTGCCTACCTTGGCATCTTCAGCCGCCGGCCCATGTCTGCGGATGAGTTCAATCTGCAGACATCCTTTGGCGGTGTTTTCACCGATGCCGAAGCCTTCAACCGAAAAGTAAAACTCTTCTGGTGGGGCGCGGGCACCGCCGAGGAAGGAATTTATAACGCAACGAAAGCAGATCTGGCCATGCTGGCTGAAGCCGGGATTAAATCGGTTTTTGTCGAATTCCCCGGAACAGCGCACGAGTGGCAGACCTGGCGGAAAAGCCTGTATGACTTCGCACCTAGAACTCTTTTGGGATTAAATCACAGAAAGGCAGCTCCAAATGACTGAAACGATTTTCCTTTCCAAACCAATTTGTACGAACACCTGGCTTATCCAGGGAGATGGCTGCAATTCGTACCTGGTCGTGGGGGACAATTGCGGTGTAATCATCAACTCGGGTTTCGCTACAGAAAATATTCAGGAGTATACCCAATCCTTAACCAACAAACCGGTCAGGTGGGCGGCAAATACACATGGCCACTTCGATCATACCGGCGGCAACGGTTGGTTTGAGCGCTCCTTCATGAGCGCGAAAGCACTTGAGATTGCCAAGATTCCGTATCCAAGCAAGGCTTCACTGAATTATCCCTTGGATTATCTCGTAACGATTGTCGGAGATGGCGACACCATCGATCTGGGCAAGCGGGTGCTCGAAGTCATTGAAATACCAGCTCATGCCCCAAGCAGTATCGCCTTTTTGGACCGGAAAGAGCGAATCTTGTTTTCCGGCGATGAGGTGGCCAGACAGGTCATGTTGTATTGGATGCAGGACGAGCCGCAGCCGACGATCGAGCAGCACGCCCACAATATGGAAAAACTCCTAAAGTATCAAGATGCTTTCGATTTTATATGCGATGGCCATGGGATTGTGATGGGAGACGCCTCTCTGGTGGAGGATTATCTCGAACACGACCGGCGAATTATGTCGGGGATGATCGAAGGGGAACAAATGCAGATGAACCCCAACGGTCCAGTGGATTTCCGCATGTTTCAGCTCGAGTTCAAGCGCAGATCCGTGTACAAAGGTACAAGCCTAGGTTACGACCTGCGCTATGTTTACAACAAATAGCATGGGCTTAGAGTCAAGATAACCATGTCTAATATCGAATGCCAATCAGGTATTTTTAATTTGCCAGGAGAGGAAAATATAAATGAACAGTTGAAAAAATGTGTATAGCACAGATCATGCGAGCTACGAATTCAGTTTCAGGACTGCTGAAATCAAATGCCATCTAGTCATCTGGATAAAGCTATAAGAGGAGAATGGAAATGAAAAAAAGTGTACTGTTCGTTATTTCGATACTCATGATTGCTTCCTTGCTGGCAGGTTGCGCACAACAAGCCACGGTAGCGCCTACAACTGCCCCTGCTGCACCTGCTGCGGCACCTGTTGAACCTACGACAGCGCCGGCTGAGCCCGCAGCAGCGCCAGCCGAGCCCACAGCAGCGCCGGCTGAACCCGCAGCCCCGGCGATACCAGCCTTGGTCAATGCGGCTATCGGCGCCGACCCCGGAGACCTTGCTCCGTTCGTCGGCATGAGCTATGGGCGGATTCAGGTACTCCATACCTTATATGAGTACCTATTCGACCTGGCAAAGGCGGGCGAACCTTTAACTCCCTACATCGCCAAGAGCGTTGAAAAGACCGCTGATAAGACCTTTGTTGTAACTCTCTTCGACAACGTCTTCGACAGTGCCGGCAATCAAATCACAGCCGCAGATGCAGCCTGGTCGTATAACACCGCAATGCAAATGGGCAATCTTCGACCATTGGGAGATATCGAGTCGGTTACTGCTACAGGCGACTACACCGTCGAATTTGTACTCAAAAAAGAACCTGGGATGGGCGACCTCGAAAAAGTGCTGTGTGAAGCCCCGATCGTAAGCCAGAAAGCTTACGAAGCCAGCGCGCAGACCAGTTTGCGACCATGCCGGTTACCACCAGTCCTTACAAACTTACCGAATACGTCCCCGGCTCCAGTCTCACGTTTGAAAAGCGCGATGATTACTGGCAGACGGATAAGTCGATGGGACCCAAGTACAACCAGGCCAATGTTCAGAAAATTGTCTTCCAGATTATCACAGAGCCTTCTCAACATGCGATTGCCCTGGAGACCGGTTCAGCTCATGTTTCTGGATCTATTGCCCCAGCAGATGCTGCTGGTTTCAAAGACAACCCAGATTTCTCCATATTTACTTTCCAGGATAACCTGACCCAACTCATCGTTTTCAATGGTTCTGAAGGAAATCCTTTCACCAGTAAGGAGTTGAGGCAGGCTGTCGCCTTTGCAGTTGATACCAAGGCAATGTGTGAAGCCATTTCTCCAGGCGCTTGCACCGCAGCAAGCACCATTGGCAACAGCAATTTCGGCGGTTACCAGGACAAATGGGAAGGCGAGAATTATTACGCCTTCGATCTAGCTAAGGCACAAGAATTATTCGCTGCTTCCGGCCAAACGGCAGGCCTGTCTGCCAGGTTGTTGGCTCAAAATGATCCCCGCTCGGGTCTGATGGCCCAGATCATTCAAAGCCAACTTAAAGAAATCGGGATCACCGTGGAAATCAACCAGGTGGAGGCGAGCGTTTTCAATCAGCTTAAGACTGACCCGACTGCGTGGGACATCATGATTGATGCGGCCGCAGGTGGGGACTTTATCGTCAACCCCTGGCAGCTTGTCTATGATCAGAATCGGAACAACGGCGCGACCGGCGGCTTTGTCAAAGACGACCAGCTTCAAACCCTTCTGGACACAGCCGTAACGGAATTCACCTCGGAAACGATTGATGCCTTCCAGCAATATCAGAAGGAACAGGTCTATGATTATGGGCTGCTCTCCTTCCACAATATTGTCGTGGCTGTCAAGGGCATCACGAAAGTCGTGGTGGACGGCAGAGGGCAGATTTTCCCAGCCGCCTTTGAATTCTCGCCTGACTTTAAATAAAAATGAGATGTCAGAATCGGTTTGCCGATAACAGACATCGCTAAATAAAATGCGGCGCTGCTTCAAGTACAAATCACCGTACGGGATTGCAGCGCCGCATGGCTATTGAGCAGTTATAATATTAATAAGAAAGGTCTTCAACAATGGGTAGATATACCTCAGAAGACTAATTTGGATGATCCCGGTGATCTTGGGGGTGACGATCCTGATCTTTACGATCATGTACTTTATTCCAGGCGATCCAGTAAAAATGATGCTGGGTCAAGATTCAACGCCCGCGCAAGTCGCTGCCAAACGCCAGGAGCTGGGTTTGAATGATAGCTATCTCATCCGTCTCGGTAAATTTGTAGGAGGAATCGTCCTCCATTTCGATTTCGGCGACTCCTGGGTTTATCACAAGCCGGTTACTACTGAACTGCTGCACCGTTTGCCGCGAACGTTGACCATCGCCGCGATTTGCATCATGCTGCAGATCCTGGTCGGCACCCCTTTGGGGATCATCGCCGCGGTGAACCAGAACGGCTGGGGTGATCGCATCTCGACCTTCATCGCCCTGCTTCGGAGTTTCCCTGCCCAATTTCTGGGTGGCTCTCATGCTGGTGCTATTTTTCTCGGTGCGGTTGGGCTGGCTGCCACCCTATGGAATTGGTGGAATCCAATACTATATCCTTCCCTGTATCGCACTATCATTTCCGGGGATTGCCACGCAAGCCCGGCAGACAGCGTTCTAGCATGCTGGAAGTCATTCGCTCAGATTACATCGTCACCGCCCGGGCAAAAGGTCTGTCTGAAAACAAAGTCATCCTAAGGCATGCCCTGCCAAATGCTCTGCTGCCCGTTGTCACTGTCATCGGGAACGGGATTGGTATGCTGCTCGGCGGCGCGGTGTCATGAATCGATTTTTTGATTCCCGGTGTCGGTATGTACCTGGTAGGTGGGATCAACGCCCGCGAATAGAACGTAGTGGCAGGCTCGGTGATATTTCTGGCGTTTGCTTTTACCCTGGTGATGCTGCTGGTAGACCTTGTATATGCATTTATCGATCCACGCATTGAGGCGCAGTTCGCGGGCAAAAAGAGGAGAAAGAAGTATGCTTAGCGATGTAGCTTTGGAAAGAAAAGCACCCAAGATCAAAAAGCAGACCGAATTTGTTATCGTTGCGCGGCGGTTGTCTAAAAATCCAATGGCCGTCATCAGTTTTGTTGTAGCCGTATTACTCGTACTGATGGCGATATTTGCCCCGCTGATCGCCCCCTATCCCTATGATAAACAAGATTTGCTGCGTCCCGCTGCCCCATCTGCGCAGCATCTTTTTGGTACGGATGAACTGGGGCGCGATGTTTTTAGCCGGGTCATCTACGGGAGCCGATTTTCCCTGAGCATCGGGATCCTCGCGGTTCTCGTGGGGACGTCGATTGGTTTGTTTTTAGGTTCAATTGCCGGATATTTTGGGGGATTGGCAGATGATCTTATTATGCGCCTGATGGATATCCTTCAATCGATCCCAGGCATACTTCTCGCCATCACGATTTCTGTCGTTTTAGGACCGGGCTTTTTTCAACAGCGTGCATGGCGCTTAGCATCGGCGGAATTGCAATGGGAGTTCGTCTCACCCGAGCTGCGATCCTGAACATTCGCTCCCAGGAATATTTGGAAGCCGCTACTTCTGTGAACGCCAGTACACCTCGAATAATTTTCAGACACGTCCTACCCAACAGTTTTTCTCCATTGTTGGTTTCAGCAACGATGAGCATCGGTAACGTCATCATGGCCGCGGCTATGCTCAGTTTTATCGGTCTTGGCGTCCAGCCACCTACCCCTGAATGGGGATCGATGGTCGCTGGAGGCCGCAACCTGATTCGCACCAGCCCCTGGATGGTTACCTTCCCAGAATATTTATCATGATTACTGTTTTAGCGCTCAATTTGCTTGGCGACGGATTGCGAGATGCTTTAGATCCAAAGCTCAAGAAATAAGGATTAAGACAAGCCTAATGACCAGCACAAACGGCGTGTTTTATCGGTAAGGGATTTGGTGATCGAATACACAACTGAAGGAAAAGTAATTCATGCCGTTAATCGGGTCTCATTTGACCTGACGCGGCAGGACTTTGGGGCTGGTTGGCGAAACTGGCGCAGGCAAGACCTCGATTCTAAAGCGATCCTGCGAATTCTTCCAGACCCACCAGCAAAAATTAGGAACGGGGAAATCTATCTGGATGGCGAAGATCTTCTAAAAATAAGCGAGCCGGCTATGCGCAAAGTCCGTGGCCGAAAAGTTTCGATGATTTTCCAGGACCCGATGACTGCGTTGAATCCAATTATGAAGATTGGTGAGCAAATATCTGAAGTGATTAAGAATCCATAATAAAGTCACTAACCGCGAAGCCGAGAAAGGGCTTCGGACATGCTGGAAATGGTGGGTATCCCCAGGGAAAGGTACGATGAATACCCCCATCAGTTTTCCGGTGGGATGAAGCGACGCGTGGTCATCGCCATCGCCCTGGCGTGCAGCCCAGAGCTATTAATTGCAGATGAACCAACGACCGCTTTGGATGTGACCATCCAGGCGCAGGTGCTGGATATGATTGACAGATTGAAGAATGATTATCACACCGCCATGGTTATGATTACGCACAACCTGGGTGTTGTGGCTGAAGTATGCGATGATGTTGCAGTGATTTATGCAGGTGAAATCATCGAATATGGCAGCAAGGAATCAATTTTTGACCATCCTGTACATCCGTATACCCTGGGGTTATTCGGTGCGGTCGCCATCTTTATGACGACGTGGAACGACTCAGCCCGATTTTTGGCCTGCCCCCCGATCCTTCCAACCTGCCGGTGGGTTGTCCGTTTAATCCCCGCTGCCGACACGGGCAAGAGCGCTGCAGGAATGGCGAGAAATTGTTGGTGGAGATCGAGCCAGGACATTTCTCACGCTGCACCCGATTTGCCAACCAGGAAAGTTAACATGGCAGTATTAGTTGAAGTACAAAACTTGAAGAAATATTTTGAAACGCCGGGGGGAATGCTTCATGCCGTCGATGATGTCTCATTCTCGATCGATAAAGGAAAAACGATGGGGATATGTGGGCAAATCTGGCTGCGGGAAGTCGACCCTGGGTCGCGTTATTCTTCATCTGCTGGATAGCAGTGGCGGATCGATCTATTTCGAAGGGGAAAATATTACCAACGTCAAGTCAAAGAAGCTGCGCCAGCTTCGAGAAAATATGAAAATCATCTTCCAGGATCCGTTTTCATCCATCAATCCCCCGGATGACGGTTGAACAAACGATTATGGAGCCGCTGATTGTTTCAGGTCGCTATGACAAGGAAGAAATGCAGCAGGAAACCGACCGATTGATGTCTTTGGTGGGCATCGATGAACGTCTCAAACTATCTTATCCGCACGAGTTGGACGGCGGCAGAAGACAGCGTGTGGGGATTGGCCGCGCCCTGGCATTAAATCCAAAGTTTATTGTCTGCGACGAACCCGTATCTGCCTTGGATGTCTCGATTCAGGCGCAGATTCTCAACCTGCTTCAGGATCTTCAGGACCAAAATGGCCTGACTTATATGTTCGTTACGCATGATCTATCCGTCGTGCGCCACAGCTCGGATGACATTTGTGTTATGTCCCTCGGCCAGCTCGTCGAGACCAGCCAGTCCAAGG